>NEWT02000026.1:0-32735 GCA_002869925.2 Nitrospira sp. CG24A | reverse complement strand
TTCAACCTCATTCCATCCTGCGCTTCACGCTTCACGAACGACGCTTCACATGCAAGCGTAGCGAGCTGGGTTGAGCTGAGTTGAACGGCGTCGGTGCCTCTGTCAGGATACAGAGACCATGCATGCTCATCGGAATCCAGATCAGGACGAACTCGCAGAACTCGCGCTGAAACGCGTGGTGGCCTCCGGAGCCGAGTACGGCGATATCCGACTCCTCGACAGCACGACCCAGACGATTCGCGGCGAAGACCGCCGCATCGCGTCCATTCGAGACGCGCAGGACAGCGGGTTCGGGATCCGCGTCCTCTATCATGGCGCCTGGGGCTTTGCGGCCAGCTCGGTACTGTCACTGGAAGAAGCCCCGCGCGTGGCTGACTTGGCGATCGATATTGCCAAAGGCTCCGCATCCCTTGCACGTGAACGGGTGAAACTCGCCGATGAGCCGGTCCATCGAGACCGGATCGTGACCGCAAGGCGAATCGATCCATTTGCCGTAACCCTCGACAAGAAAACGGCGCTGCTGCTCGAAACTATGGAGTCTATCCATCGGCAACCCGGCATTGTGCGGAGCAGTGCCAGCCTGTGGGCTCGTCGCGACCGTAAGCTGTTTGTCTCGACCGAAGGGTCGCGCCTGGAATTCGACCTCCTGGCTCTGAGCGGCGATTTCGATGCCACAGCGATTCATGACGGACGATTTGCCTCGCGGAGCTTCAATACACCGCATCTTCGGATGGGCTATGAATTGATCGACGACGCCAATTTCCTTGCCGTAGCCCCACGCATCGCATCTGAAGCCGTCGAGAAGGTGAAGGCGCCGACCACAGATCCCGGGCAGTATGATCTCGTCCTCGACCCGGAGCATCTGTCGCTCACCATGCACGAATCCTGTGGCCATCCAAGCGAGCTCGATCGTGCGCTGGGGTATGAGGCCAACTATGCCGGCACCAGCTTTCTGACGACCGACACACGAGGAACCTTCCGATACGGCTCCTCGCACGTCAATCTCGTGGCTGACAACTGCGAACCTGAGACCCTCGCTGCCACCGGCTACGACGACGATGGCGTGACCTGCCAGCAATGGGACATTGTGCGCGACGGGATCTTCGTCGGCTATTGTACAAACCGCGAGGTCGCGCCGAAAATCGGCGAGACGCGCTCGCGCGGCTCCAATCGTGCCGACAGCTGGAGCGCCGTCCCGATCGTGCGTATTGCCAACATTGGACTTGAGCCGGGCTCCGCCACCCTCGATGAGCTGCTCGCTGATGTCACACGGGGCATCTACATCGAAGGCCACGGATCCTACAGTATCGATCAACGACGATATAACTTTCAGTTCGGGGGTGATGCATTTTGGTTGATCGAGAATGGGAGGCGGACCCACATGGTTCGTGATGTCGTCTACCATGGAATCACGCCAGAATTCTGGGGCAGCTGCGATGGAGTCGCCGATCGGTCGCACCGCCGCCGGTATGGGTTTATCACGTGCGGCAAGGGTCAGCCGGCCCAGTCAGGCTGGATGACCCACGCGGCCTCCCATGCGCGGTTTCGCAACGTCAACGTCATCGGAGGGCAGGCGGGTTCATGAGTACGACGAGTCACAAGACGTGGCCAAAGTTGACGAGCCAGGATGAGTTCCGATTTCTTATGGAGTTGGTGCTGAACCGTTCGACCGGCGATCACACGCTGGTATCGTTGCATGATCAGCAGAGCGGGACGACGCGGTTTGCGAACAATCAGATCGTCCAGAACGTCGATATGAGGCGTGGGTCTGTGAGTGTGACGGTGGCGTTCGGACAGCGACACGGCACCGCAAGCACCACAGACTTCTCTGCAGGAAAGGTACAAGAGACTGTCGCCAGAGCGACGCACATCGCAGAGCGATCACCGGACGATCCGGAATACCTCCCGCCGGTGAAACCACAACACTATGTGACGACTCCTACCTCACGACCCGAAACGGCCCTCGCAGGGCCAGCCCGCCGGCTGGAATATACCAGCGAAGCGATCGGACAATGCCGGATGGAAAACCTGGGCGCAGCAGGAATCGTGTCGTCATCGATGGCGACAGTCGGCGTGGCCGCAAGCACTGGACTCTTTGCCCATGAAGCACGGACCGATGCACGATTCAGCCTGACGGTTCAGACCGGCGACGCCACCGGCTGGAGCGCCGCCGCTCATCGGTCTATCGATCATCTGAAGGTCCAGGAGCGAACACTCACCGCAATCGATAAAGCCAAGCGGGGCCTGGAGGTGCGCGAGCTGCCGCCGGGGCGCTATACCGTCATTCTTGAGCCGGCTGCCGTCGCAGGGCTGTGGTACTCGCTGCTCTGGGCACTCGACGCGAAATCGTACGAGAAAAATACGAGTGCATTGTCGGGGAAATTAGGCCGGCAGATCGTCGACACACGACTGACATTTCGTAATGTGCCGGCACACGAGGACCTCCTCGGTATCGGATTCACCCCAGACGGGTTGCCCACTGTGGCATCCGACTGGATTACCGACGGAGTGCTCACACAGCTTTCCTATGATCGGTTCACGGCGAAGGCGCGGGGAATCGATAACATTCCTACGCTCGATGCCCCCTGCCTCTCAGCCAGTGGATTACCCCCGCCGACGCTACAGGACATGATCAAGCACACGGAGCGCGCCATCCTCGTGACAAACTTTTGGTACATCAGAACAGTCAATCCAACCAATCTCACTCTGACCGGCATGACGAGAGACGGCACGTTTCTTGTCGAGAATGGGGCCATTGTATCGGCGGTGAAAAACTTTCGCTTTCACGAAAGCCCGCTACGAGTGTTCAACCGGATCGAGGCTTCCACCAACCCCACTGAAGCCATCACGTCCGAAACAGGCAAACTTCTTGTGCCGGCGATGACACTCAGCGACTTCAATTTTTCCAGTGTCACTCGATTCTAACGTTCGTCAGCCATGAGGGATACGTTCCCATCCATTTGTTGACTCGAGGGGAACTCACGGGTAGACAAGAGAGGGGGACATACAGGGATATGATGAAATGGTGTGTGATGACTGTGCTGGGAGTGAGTCTGTTCGTGGCCGGTTGCAACGGGACGAGAACGTCGGGGCAAGAGGACCTTGGCCAAGGGATCGTGCGGGGGACGCTTGGCGCCCAATTGGCCGGCGATGGGCGCCTCCCCATTCCACCACATGTCGTGGTGTTAACCGGCGAGGTGACGGCGGTGGAGGGCGGCGCCTATGTGATTCGAGAGGCCAGCGGCATCGAGCAGCGCGTGGCACATGACGAAAATACTCGAATCGATCGACCCGCTCACGTCGGGGACCGAATTGAAGCCTATATCGATCACAAAGGGCGTGCGATGCTTATTCAGAACATTGAGCAGCGCGAACGAGTGCGGTAAATCAAGCCCGGGACGGAGAATGCGCTTCATGCGGGTGAGGGGAGGATCGATGGTTGCCACGCGCTTGGCGATAGGTATCGCCTGCTGGCTCATGATGTGGTCACCGTCGCACTCTGCGCCTGCTGATCAGACCGATGCTCCGCCGCTCTTCGATAACCTCGGCTCCCTCCACCATCCCATCACCACCACATCGGAACAGGCCCAACAGTATTTCGATCAAGGACTCCGACTCGTGTATGCCTTCAACCATGAAGAGGCGATCCGGTCGTTTGAGGCGGCAATCCAACAGGATCCGCAGGCGGCGATGCCCTATTGGGGGGTGGCGCTGGCACTCGGCCCCAACATCAATAGCGCCATGGGGAAGAACGCCGAACATCGGGCCATTGACATGATCCAGAAAGCTCGACGACTGGCCGACCACACCAGGCCCGAAGAGCAGGCCTACATCGAGGCGTTGGCCGCACGGTATGTGAGTCGGAAATCCTCCAAGCGCAAAGGACTCGATGAAGCCTACACGAAGGCCATGCGATCGGTGGCGCAGCGATTCCCGGAAGACGATGATGCGGCCACGCTGTTCGCGGAAGCGCTGATGGATTTACGGCCTTGGGATTTTTGGAAACCGGATGGGCACCCGCAGCCCGGCACAGTCGAGATCGTTACGACGCTCGAGGCCGTGCTCGCACGAAACCCCGACCACCCCGGGGCCTGCCATTACTATCTGCATGCGATCGAGGCGTCGATGCAACCGGAACTGGCGTTGCCTTGCGCGGAGCGGCTGCCGCGCCTCATGCCTGGCGCTGGCCATCTCGTCCATATGCCTGCGCACATTTACATGCGGATGGGAAAGTACCACGAAGCGGCGGAACAGAATCAACAAGCCGCCCACGTCGATGAGCAATACTTGGCCGATCAACATCCAACCGGCGAGTATGCCGACGGCTATTACACGCACAATCTCCATTTTCTTTGGGCATCCTTGGCAATGGAGGGGCGTAGTGTCGACGCCTTGAAGGTGGCTCGCGATTTGACGGCGACGATCACAGAGGAGGAAGCCCGCAAAGACCGCGGGAAGGAGCTCTATTTACCAACGCCGATCTTTTCGATGATTCGCTTTGGCCGGTGGGACGAGTTGCTCAGGGAACCCCCACCACCCAAGGGATTGCGCTTATTGGAAGGAATGTGGAGGCTAGGACGAGGACTCGCGCTCGTTGCGACCGGCCGGCTCCCCGGAGCTGAGGGTGAACACGTCGTCCTTGCCGGCCTGACAAAACAGATCCGCCGCCATCGCGCGACGGAAGAAAAGACCGAACGGGCACTGCTCAACATTGCTGAACGGATCCTGTCAGGAGAGATTGCCGCCCGTCGCCAACACTACGATGACGCGGTTCGGCTGTTCGAGGAAGCGATCAGCATAGAAGAAGGGCTGCCCTATTCGGAGCCGCCGCTCTGGCCATTGTCCGTGCGGCATCATTTGGGGGCGGCGCTCTTATCGGCCCATCGCCCAACCGAAGCGGAAACGGTCTACCGCGCGGATCTTCTGCGGCATCCAGACAACGGCTGGGCGCTGATTGGATTGATCCAGTGCCTCAAGGCCCAACGGAAGGAGGACCTCGCAGCAGAAGCCGAAGATCGTTTCAAGAAGGCCTGGGCCCATGCCGACTTCGTTCCAGCTGGGTCTCGAATGTAATGGGCTATGGAGACGGTGCACCGGATAGCTGGCCTTTTTCGAAGAGGATGCCGGAGTTATCAAAGGGCATGCGACCGTCTTTCAGGTGGAGCCGCCCCGTGATGTCGTACGAGAGACCTTTCGTCTCGGAAAAGCTGAGAAACTGGCGTACCACGTCGAACGTCGAGGTGCTGGTCAGGACTGAGACGACGGTATCGCTGAGTCGGGGGACTGTGATGGTGGTGTTGCCCAATCCTCGAGCCAGCCGTTTCCCGTTGAGGTTGAGTGTAAAGTCGATGCCCGTCGCGAGCAAATCGAAATCGTTTGGGTTTCGGATACGGAGGTCCACTTGCAATCGTTGTTCGAACGCGGTTCCATCTAAAGGCGTGACATTCGTCACGAGCACCTCAGGGGGTTCACCTTTCATCAGCCAAGATGCGCACCCGACCAGAGTCACGAAGAACACACACACGAGAGAATGGGCAACCGTCCGCATGATTCCGAATCATACAGGAACATCCGAAGCCGCGCCAGGCCCGTAGAGCGTGTAAGGATTCATCGCGCTATTTGACTGAGTCAGTGAGGAGGGCCGTGTCATGAACAAACAAGCTGTTCTATCCATTTTTGCCGTGACTGTGTTTCTCATCGGAGCCTGGAGTTTCGACAGTGTCCACACGACCAGCCAGGCGGCGACAGATGCCGCTCCTGGCAAGGCCTATTTTGCAGGAGGATGTTTTTGGTGCATGGAAGAAGCCTTCGAGAAGGTTGATGGGGTGTCGTCTGTGATCTCGGGATACATGGGGGGAACGGTCGCTAATCCGAGTTATGAGGCAGTATCCGCGGGACGAACGGGACATGCGGAAGCGGTCGAAGTGGTCTATGACCCGGCCAAAGTGAGCTACAAGAAGCTGTTGGATGCTTTTTGGCTGAACGTTGATCCGGTCACGCCGAACGCACAGTTCTGCGACCACGGCAACCAATATCGCTCCGCCATTTTCTTTCAGACCGATGAAGAAAAGCGTGCGTCGGAGACCTCCAAACAGTCGATCGAGCAATTGAAGCGATTTCAAGAACCGATCGTCACGCAGATTGTGATGGCCTCGCAGTTTTACCCGGCCGAGGAATACCATCAAGACTTCTACAAGAAAAACCCTGTACGCTACAAATTCTACAAATATAATTGCGGCCGAGCCCAGCGATTGGACGCGTTGTGGGGGAAACCATAGCGTAGGACCGGCAACCTTACGATCATCGGGCCGTTCGCAAGAATCCCGCGACAAGCCTCACGCCCCCAGTGTATATTTCCATTCCAAGCAGCCTGTGCCGATATCTTTACCCAGTGAGGTTCGTTCTGTGATGCCCCCTATCCGACAATCGACCAGAAAACCAGTGATCGGTGTCATGGGTCCAGCCAAGGCTGGCGCCCGAGAATTGACTGATGCAAAAACGCTAGGAGAGCTCATCGCACGTCAAGGATGGGTGGTGTTGACTGGAGGGCGTGCGAGCGGTGTGATGGACGCGGCCAGTGAGGGAGCGAAGTCGGTGCCAGGCAGCTTGACGATCGGAATTCTTCCGGATGGCAAAGCACGGGTGTCTCGATATGTGGACGTGGCAATCGTCACGGACCTGGGCCAGGCACGCAACAACGTGAACGTGATGTCCAGCGATATCGTCGTGGCTTGCGGGCTCGGCGGCACTGGAACGGTTTCAGAAGTTGCGCTGGCGCTGAAGGCCAAGAGGATCGTCATTCTGTTGGGGGCCGACAAGGACGGGGTGGGTCTCTTCAAAAGTCTCGCACCGCATCTTGTGTATGCCGCAGCCTCGCCCGAAGAGGCGGTGAAGCTGATCGGTGACCTGCTCTAGCCCGATTCCGCCTTTTCCAGTGCCTCACCTGATTCCCGGATAGATCTGCAGCGAACACCGCTGGGAACGAATAGGTCGAACGGGTGAGAGGGTTACTCTCTACCGCGTCCTACTAGAGATTGGCCTTCATAATGATGGCTCGAATTCGTTCACGCTGAGCCGGTCTGATCCCGATAAACTCGAGACCGAACATTCCGCCGTTGACCCACCGCACCAGGGCTTCGTCGATACGCAGAGGCCATTTCTGGTCGTGAAGAAACAGAGATAGGCGGAGCGTCATGCCGACGTGCACCAGGATAAGGGACTTTGCCTGACAGCCGTTCGTGGAAAGATCCATGACCGTCGCCTCGCCCTCAAAGTCATCCTCTCCAAAAAAGAATAGGCGGCAACTCAAACTGAGGCGGCGACCCCGACGTTCCGCCATCGCGGCCTCGCGGTCTAGGCTTGGAGCACTGGTGGACCTGAAATCTTTCGCTGCCACGGACTATATCCTTTCCCTCAATCAGCTAGAAAAGAATGACATCGACCGTGAAATGTTCGCACCGAACGACTTGTCGGCCCACTTTCCTCACGAGCAGCAATCCGGAAGAAGAGTCAAGGGGATCCTGCTCGCAGTATAACCAATTCAATCATGTATGGAACGAAAACCTCGTAATCTGCATCGAGTTCGTCCCGACCGCTACCAGCGTCAGGGCAGAAAGAGGGTGTGAACTATCTGGAATCCGTCTGCGACGAGAGGGGCTTGACGATTGAGACATGATACGACGAAGGACCAATACCTTGCTCAGCGAATGGCCGCATTGGCCCATTCGGAAACTCGAGCAATGATTCACGCTCGTCACAGGCGATGGGGCGGGAGGGACGTCTATTCGCAATTCGATGGATCGGCCGGATGCCTTCCCTACTTCCCGTTCAATGGCCCATCTTGGGGCCGGCAGCGTTGTCTCCCTGCGAGACGAGCGTGAAGCGAACGGTTGATCCGCATTGAGGGCACTTTCCGCGGATGGTCTCCTCATCCAGCTGTTCGTACTGATCTTCTTTCAGCCACATCAGCTGTGCGCACTTAGGGCAGGTTCGTACTTGCGTTGCCATAATGTTCCTCGTACACTTCGTATCACGTAGTCGCTGTCGCTGGGAGATAATCTAGTACAAGATGCCCCCTACCCTCAAGCCCGTCATCATTTTTGCTGAAAGGAAGGACCTTGACCCAGCCAAACTCGTTCGCCTCTACCAGCAAGCACCATGGGCCAAAGGGCGGACGCTTCACGATGCACGCGAGATGCTGCGCCACACCGATATCGCTGTGACCGCATGGGATAGTGACCTGCTGATCGGATTTGGCAGGGTATTAACGGACTATGTCTACAGGGCAACCATCTGGGACGTAATCGTCGATAAGGCCTACCAGGGTCAGGGCGTCGGATCGAATATCGTCCAGCGAATCTTGAACCACCCGCGCCTCAAAAAAATTGAACTGTTTTGGCTTTGCACGCGCCGACCGGGTTTTTACGAAAAACTAGGGTTCAGCTCCAACGAACAGACCGGCATGGTCTGGAGTCGCTCGAAACAGTCCCGTGCAGAATAACTGACAGGTGACGTCGGCCTTCGAGTGATTGCCGTTCGCCTACGGCTTCATTGGAGATGTGGGATCCAGATAAAAAAGTGGGTGCGAGGGACACGTCGGGTCTCGTGCCCGACGTGTCCCACAGCTCGAAAAGATTCAAGCCTACATACCAAACGACCAGCGCGCGCCGAAGAGCAGCGCCACGCCTCCTAATTCCTCCCCCTCGGTGACGTTTCGAGTGTACTTCACTTCAGTGTTGAAGGCTAACCCCTTGGGAGCGCCGGAGAATAAGTTCGTCAAATAATAGTCAAACCCACCGGCAGCCCGCCATGCAAACGTGTTGGACACGTTCTTATTGTTGATATTGACCCCGATCCCCGATGCGATATACGGCTGAAAACTGCCGATATGCCCTGGGCGATACTCCAAATATACAGGCAGGATGGTAATGGTAGAAAGTGAGCCGTCTCTATTTGTGACGCGGTCATCGATCCCGCGTTGGTCCCAATCGAGCGTCATGCCGGCACGAAGCCATTTGTTCAGTCCGTAGAGACCTTGAAAACTAAGCGATGGGCCCACTGTATCCAGGCTTGGTGTCGTGCTGAATCCAGGACCCACGCGCAGACCTGCGACGATCTCTCCCGGATGAGCAGTTCCTTCATGTACGATATCGAGTGCCTGGGACCTCTCAGGCGTAGAAACCAATAGAGCACTCACTACGAAACCCAACGCGAGAACACTGTGCATCATTCTCCGACGTACCATGACACCTCCTATGATGTTAAAGATGAATGTAATAATCTCAACTTAAAACAGAAGTGTACGGGCATTCAAGAGGCAATAGAATAATTCTTTCTCAGTATATTGCATGATGCCCACACCTACCGATTCAGGCGCGCTGCTCTCACAAAATATCGTGTGAACTAGGTTGATGCGAACCGTTGTCGCTTGGGAGAAGCGAGGATAGAGAGGAAGAACACGGTCGTGGCGAGGAGGACAATCGCAGGGCCTGACGGCACATCCCAGGTGGCGGAGATCACCACCCCAGCGACAGACGTCGTGACGCCGATGATGACGGAATAGAGCGTGAGCGTCATCAGGCTGGATGTGAGTTGATAGGCGGTGGAGGCAGGAATCAGAATCATGGCAAACACGAGAATGGCGCCCACAGTTTTCAATGAGACAACCACGGTGAGCGCGACCAGTGTGAGCAGAAGGAAAAATATCCGTCGCGCTGGGATGCCGGAGGCCTCGGCCATCTCTTGATCGAACGCGATAAAGTAGAGTTCCTTCGAAAACAAGAGAATGAGACCGAGCACCAGGATGCTCAGCCCGCCGATGATTTGCAGCTCTTCACTCGTGACCGACAGGACACTACCGAATAAATAGCCGTACACTTCCGCGTTATACCCTTTCATGAGGCCGATGAAGAGAATGGCCAGCGCCATCGTGGTGGTGTAGAGAATCCCGATCGAGACATCCAGCTTCATCCGGCCTTTTTCTTCGACCCAGCCTGTGATCCACACGGTGGAAAGACCGAAGATGATCGCCAGCCCCAGCGGCGGCCAGCCCATGAGGTAGCCCAACGCCACGCCGGCAAACGCCGCATGCGACGTGCCGGCCCCGACAAATGCCAACCCTCGCAGCACGACGAACACGCCGATGACGGAGCAGAGCCCCCCCACCATCGCCGCCGCGAGGAGAGAACGTTGCATAAAATCGTAGGTGAACAGTTCAAACATGGGACGGTACGGTCAATGGTGGTGGTGATAATCCTCAACGATGACGAAATCTTTCTCCGTAATCACCAGGTCTTTCCCGTACACCTCACTGAGGATTTCCGGCTTGAGGACATCAGCGGGAGGCCCTGCGGCGTAGAGGCGCGTTTTGAGAAGCACGAGCCGGTCGACCCGTGAACGGATCATGTTGATATCGTGGGTAATCAAAAGCACGGTAAGGCCAAGTTCGTCGTGTAGATGCTCGACCAGCTCAATCACGTTATGCTGAGCGGTGATGTCGAGCCCTGTGGTCGGTTCATCGAGCAGGAGTACTTTCGGCTGTTGGGCTAACGCCCTCGCGATAAACACACGCTGTTGCTGACCGCCCGAGAGATGGCCCAGAGCCGTATCCCTGTGTCTCTCCATCCCGACATGGGTGAGAGATTCGATGGCGATCTCCTGATCTTTCAGTCCCGGGCGTTTGAATAAACCCAATGCCCCATAGCGACCCATCATCACCGTTTCAAGAACCGTGACCGGAAAGTTGCGGTCCACAACGCCCTTTTGCGGGAGGTAACCGATCTTCGCCCGGTGGTGACAGCGCAATGCATCGCAGGCACAATCGAAAATATGGAGATGGCCCTCGACAGGAGCCATGAGGCCCAGTACGGCTTTACAGAGAGTGGTTTTCCCCGATCCGTTCGGGCCGATGACACCGACGAATTCACCTGCGTTGATGGAAAGACAAATATCCTTAAGCGCGATGACGCCGGGAAACCCAAACGACGCGTGGTCGAACCGAATGATAGGCTCGTGGGAGTCTGGCACGAAACCCGCTACTCCTTCCGGCGCTGAGTTGAGAACCCCCAAAGCCGCTCTAAGGAAACTCGAGGGCGTTCGCCAATTGGAGCACATTATAGCGGAGCATGTCGAGGTAGGTCTCGGTCCCAGGCAGGCCTCCCGGTAATGTCGTCAGGACGACAACTCGTGCCTTGGTCTCCTTGGCAAGGAGATCGGGAAGCTTTTGGCTGAGCTGAATCTCAGACACAATGACCTTGATCCGATCTTTCTTGATCTTACTGATCAGGGTTTGCAGCTGAAGAGCTGATGGCTCTGTGCCGGACTGCAGCTGAATGGTCGCCGCCACATCGAAGCCAAAACGCCTGGCTAGATAGGGCCAGGCAGGATGATGCGCAACGAACCGACGATCTGGTAACTGCTTGACCCGATCGGAAAGTTCTTTGCGGAGCCGGTCTAATTGTTGAAGATAAATGGCTTGACGGTTTCGGAAGTCCGTAGCATGGGCAGGATCGACCGTGATCAACGCTTCGGTGATATGACGCAACATGATGGCGACGTTTTCCGGATCCATCCATATATGAGGGTTGCCGCCTGAGCCGGCCGTTTTTTCCCCTTGGTGCATCCCATCACGATGATCTGCATGGTCACGAATCAGGCCGATTCCTTGAGAGGTCGTGACGATGCGAAGCGACGGGCTTCCGGCGTTCTTCACCAGCGAGGACACCCACACTTCAAGCCCAATCCCGACCTCGAACAACAAGCGGGCCTTTCGGACTGCGACCAAGTCGCTTGGTCTCGGCGAATAGGTGTGCTCGTTTTCATAGCCGTTCAGCAGAGAAGTCACCTTGACATGGTCTCCTCCAACTTGTTGAGCGAGATCCTTGAGGACTGGAATCGTGACGACGATGTTGAGAGGCTCAGCCTGCGAAGCAGCAAAGGCAGACGGTGCGACCATCAGGCCGATACCGGCGAGAAAACACCAGAGGAAAAGGATGGGCCGGACGATGAACATGGGCGAGGACGGTAACATCGGGTCCTATCGTTGTCAACGCAACGGTTCGCATGCGCGGCTGGAGTGAACTAATGATGTTTCCCCGCTTGACCCCGCTCGGGAGTTCAATTAGCGTAGAGGTCTAACAGTTCGAGTAGGATACGGAATACGTTCGCTCGCGGCAGCCTTGCTGACAGCCTCGTCAAGTATCCTCACGCTCTGCCGACTTCCAGTCACCTAATAAAACAGTCATTGGAGGAGCCAAAGAATGCATGTCGTGGGACTCATGTCTGGAACATCCGGTGATGGCGTCGATGCGGCACTCGTGGACATTACGGGCAGAGATCGCTCGTTGAAAGCGCGGACGCTCGCAGCGCACACACTGGCCTATCCACGCTCGCTACAGCAACGCATTCTCTCTGCCTCAGTTTCTGGAACGGTCGCGGAAATCTGTCACCTCAATGCGCTACTGGGTGAATGGTTTGCGAACGCGGCACTGCATGTGATTCGACAGGCGCACCTTCAGCCGAATAACGTGGCATTGATCGGTTCTCATGGCCAGACCGTGCATCATCTTCCGCATGGTATCCAGGCGCCGGGAGTCGGCGCCATTCGTTCGACACTCCAAATCGCTGAGCCGGCAGTCATTGCCGAACGAACAGGGATTACTACTGTGGCCAATTTCCGTGCACGCGACATTGCCGCGGGCGGGCAAGGCGCTCCACTGACGCCAGTCGCACATGCGCTGCTCTTAAAACATGCGCGGCGCGCGCGGTTGGTGGTGAATCTTGGGGGCATCAGTAATGTCACGTATGTGCCTAAAGGGGGACACCTCAGCGAAGTACAAGCATTCGATACCGGGCCTGCGAATATGGTGCTGGATAGTCTCATGGTACGTGTGACAGACGGACGGTTGTTGATGGATCGTGATGGAAGACTGGCCATGAAAGGGCAGGTCGATTCACGACTGCTAGGCAAGCTGCTCGCGCACCCCTTTCTATCCAAGCGGCCACCCAAGTCGACCGGACGGGAAGCCTTCGGTCCTGACCTCATCAAGGAGCTGATCGCAATTCAGCAGCAACGTAGCCTCCCCATCGAGGATGTATTGGCGACATGCAGTATGTGGACGGCCAAGGCGGTGGGAACCGCGCGACGGTGGATTACCGGTGAAATCGACGAAGTGGTGGTGGGTGGTGGTGGTGTCCGTAACCGTGCGATCATGAGCCATCTCGCGACGGTCTTCGCCCCGATTCCAGTCACCACGTTTGAGGCCTTGGGGTGGGACAGTAAAGTGTTTGAGGCGGTGGCCTTCGCTCTATTGGCCTATCAAACTGTGACTGGACAGTGGGGCAACATTCCGTCTGTCACGGGTGCAACCCATCCTGTGCTACTCGGCACCATTGTCCCGAACGGACCTCGCTGGCGTGAATCCATTTCCAGGCGATAGCGGCACGATGGAGATCGTCGTCATTGGCCTTGCCATCGCGCTCCTCACTGCCCTAGCCTTCCTGGCTTGGCGGCTCAAGACCTCATCCGCTGTGGAGCCTGTCAGAAAAGAGCCCTTCGTCCTTCCTCCAGGCGTCACATTACGCCCCCAGCCTCTGCTAAATGACACTGATCTCTTACTCTACAATCTCGTACGGCTGGCCGTAGAAGATCACTATTTTGTCTTTGCAAGGGTTCCACTCTGGTCTATCGTCAGTGTTGAGGCGGAACGAACGACTCGGTCACAGGTATTGAGACAGATCGCACTCAAGCAACTCGACTTTGTGTTGGTTCACCCGGGAACGAAGACGGCGAATCGCGTCGTGTTACTCGAGGAAGATCCTCCTCCTCAGCCACATGAGGCCACTCGGAAGCGAGAGATCGAATCAATCCTGCAAGCAGCCGGCATCCCGTTGACTATCTTGAGCCCCAACGCATCTTATACCGTCTCTCAACTGGCTCAGCTGCTTGATGTCAGCGATGACGACTGATCGCACGGCCTCTTGCTGACACGTCCACCGATTGTGTTATGACGACGTTAGTCAGCGGCGCTATGGCCACTCAGTTGAGCGGCCGACTCCTCATCCCGCAGCGGCATCGTGTCGAGAGCTTTCCGCGCCAACTCTGCTTCAGGACTGTCGGGATATTCACCGACCACTCGTTCGTACGTCATGCGAGCTTTCTCGTGATCTTTCAGTCTGGTATAGGCTTGCCCGATCTTCAACGTCGAGGCCGCGAGCTTTGGACTCAGTGGATAGTCGGACACCACATGGTAGAAGGACTTCAAGGCATCCTTGTAGTGCCCCAATCGATACTGGCACTCTCCCGCCCAATATTGCGCATTCGCGGCCAGCGAGGACTGTCCGTGGAGTTCGAGAAAGAATCGAAACCCGGCCAGCGCAGCCTCGTAATCCCTGTGCTTGAACTCCTCCATCACTCGATCATAGAGGTGTCGAGACGACTCCTGTATGTTGGAAGGGGCGGCAATGGCCAGATTGAGAGAACACAGCAGCACGATCATTCCTGACAGGGTGCTCATCATCAGCTTCACCATATTGCCTCCATAGGTGCTCGGCAATGTCGCGGCACCTGCCTTCTCGGATAACGCAATCGCCGTGCCACTAGGCAACGAACCAGCCCAGTTAAAAGGGCCAAGAATCCAAGAGCTTGGTGTCGTTCGATACGATGAGGTCTGGAGTGGCTTCCCCCGCCTGTTCGACAGATTTGTACGATCTGTTCGCGACGTTACCGGCTTGACAGCTCACGTCGTCTCCCTAGCAAAGTGGCTGTAGCCAATGCTGTGTGAGGAAACTTGACTTGCCTGGTTATGGCCGAAATAATGCCGCTCCATTGCTGGGTGGGTTGCGGAAGAATTGCGTGGGTACGCGTTCGCGTCCATGATCCGCACAGTTGCCACAATCGAATGGGGCGATCGCACGCTGCCCAACGAATCCTTTCAGCAAGACCGCAACGAGTGAATGCCCGATGCCTATCCCAGGAAATGCATGGAGGGAATGCACGAGGAGAAACGGTGCTGGATGGTTTTTCAATCACCGACCGATCAGAATTCTCAGAACAGTACGGAGATTTCTGGCAATACGAAATGCGGTGACGGGAGTAAAACATGATGACTGAGCCTCCGCCGAATCCGCTCGGGGGAAAAACTTTAATCGTCGACGCGAACGACGCTGACTCATACCCGCGACCCAGTGCGGCACTCCTCGATGCAGGAGAGCAGGACCAAGTGTTTGTTCGCCCCGGAATCTATGAAGACAAAGTCTTTATTACAGGACGGCCTATCCATTTGGTGGGGGCCGGTCGAGATGAGGTGCAAATATTTTCCCGACGTGGGGGCCCTCTCTATCTTCAGCAAGTCCCAAGCGGTCGTATCTCCGGCATCACGTTTCGTTATGTTGGAAGCGACCAGCATTCGGCGATGAACCTACTCGACTCCTCTTGTACAGTGACACACTGTCGCGCCACGGAAGGCGTCCTGTCCGGCGTGGTGATTTATGGCCCGCAGTCGAGGCCGACATTTATCGAGAACGACGTCTGTGGCAACCGAGAATCAGGCATTTTTGTGTTTGCCGGCGCACAACCGAGAATCGCCGAGAATGTCTGTCGTGCAAACCACCATTTCGGCATTGCGGTGCGAGACCCTGGGAGCCATCCTGAACTCGTGAGAAATCAGTGCCGGGAGAATATGCTGAGCGGGATTCTCCTCTTTCATCACGCAGAAGCACTCCTCGTCAACAATACGTGCCGTGACAATCAGCACTGGGGAATCGTGCTCACTCCAGATTGCCACCCGACTCCTGGTCGAGAGTCACTCGACACCTCAAACATGCTTACGCCCAATCCACGCGGAACCGTGATCGTGACAGACCAGCCGTTAGGGGACATCGGGCGGTGATAAACCAGGATATCGAACCCGCGATCATCAGGAAATCCGCGTGTAGAGGGTAGACCACGGCCTCGGAGAGGAGCAGGAAGACTTCCTTGGCCTTGATCGGCACTGTCGGTCGCAGTCTCGTGCTACGGGAGAAGATTGGCCGGGTGATTTCTGGAGGCTTCGTGGAGGTGAAACGCACTGCCACCCTGCTGTTTGGCCCGATACATCGCTGTGTCGGCGTGCTTCAGTAATTCGTCAATAGTATGATCGTCTTGAGGATAGATTGTAATTCCGATACTGACTCCGATAGAGATATGGTGCCCCTTAAGCTCAAACGGCGCAGCAATCGACTCAGTAATACGTGTTGCCACCGTAAGGATGTTCTGTTCGGATAAGACCCCCTCAAGAATAATCGTGAATTCGTCCCCGCCCATCCGGGCTACGGTATCGACTTCCCGCACACAGACCTTAAGCCGTTCAGTGACGGCTTTGAGCAATTCGTCACCCATGTCATGGCCGAAGGTATCATTCACCGCTTTGAATCGGTCGAGATCGAGCAGCATGAGGCCAATCGGTTGCTGCAAGCGCTTGGTTCGAGCCATCGCTTGCACTAACCGATCACGAAAGAGGGTACGATTCACCAGTCCGGTTAAGTGATCGTACTGCGCAAGGTATGTGAGATGTTCTTCGGAACGTTTCCGTTCAATCGCATAGCGGACGGCACGAGCAAGCAACTCAGGATGCCCCTGCCCTTTGACCAGGTAATCCTGCGCTCCTTGTTGAACAGCTTGAAGAGCCAGACTTTGATCGCTCACACCACTCAAAACGACAACGGGAATTGTCGGACTCGTCGCATGAACCTGCCTGACCGTGGGAAGGCCGAACGCATCAGGCAAAGACAGGTCCAAGAGTACAGCATCGAATCGCTCACGGCTGAGAAGTGTGAGTCCTTCTCCGAGCGTTTTTACACGGGTAATCCTGAACTCCTCGATGCTCCATTCAGAAAGAAGGTCCTGTGTGAGCTGAGCGTCGATATCATTGTCTTCAACGAGAAGCGCTTTGATCATCTGACGCCTCCGCCCCCCGTATGACCCCTACACCGGTTCCTCGTTTCTAGGTCTGGACTGATTCGTCTGCAACGAAGCCGGCTACTACGAAAAATTTATTATAGCCAAGAGACGAGGAAGGGCAAAGAAAATGAAACAATATTGTAAGCACACAGTGTCACACTCACGGGGACAAAACCCCGGACAGGCATAGCAACATGAGCCTCACGCACCATCTCACTCTCCTCGGTAAAGGCAGAATCGGTTCTGAGTCAGCAACGGCAAACCAACAAGGTCGTCACCAAATCGTAGCGGCAATCAGGCTCCAAGCACCTTGGTGTAGCCTGCGCGGAGCGCTCAACTCAACGGCGAACCTCACCGGCGTTAGTTCGACCATTCAAGATTGTCATGCGGTGAGGCGTACGGACAAGAAGTGGGCGATACCTGCCCTATAAGGGGCGACCGTGTCGATAGACTCCGCTGGGAAGGCGTTCAGGGCCAATAGCCCCTTCGCAGGCATACCCCGGCTCGAAGGGCCAGAGGAGGGATCGCCCTTGCCAAGAACCTCTCACATGCACCGTACTCAGTGAGACTCCGAGTCGAGTCGCCTCCTCCCGTACGGTGGAGAGGCAATCTTCGTAGGAATACGCGCGTCGACCCAATATGATCGGGTTGCCTGTCTGGCTATGGAATACGGTATAGGACTCAGCGCAGCCTGCCAGGAGCAATATCATCATAAGCACAAGGCATCTCGTCATCCCCGTTGCCCCTCTGCGAGAGGGACCTCATTTTTGACGAGACGGCCCAAGCGAACTTGATCTTGACCGGGCATTTGAATAAATTCTACACCAAACCGACGCCCTTCACACCAACGAACCTTGGCTAATCCAACCCGGAGCGGAGGCGTGATATCAGGGACAAGCATTCTCATCTCAAGATAGGAACCTGGCTCTACGGGCTTTCGACTGTGGATGGCGCAGCCTGGGACAGATAGGTTAAGCACAGTCCCTTCCCCCACATAGGCTTCCCCAGCGAACACAACTGGGAACTGTGTAGGAACTCGCTCGCAGTATCGAAGTTTTACCACAGCAATCGACTCCTTCCAGTCAAAGGAAGTGGGGAAAATCCAGACTACCACAGTCTCCTTCGGCACGCGAGAGTCCCCCTCCTTCGATGAGTCTGCTCCATCAGAAATTGCAGCCTTATCCTCTCTCATACTCAACCGCAAAGTGCGGCAAGTAGGGCCAAAACAAGGGAAGCCCTCACCAGAATCTCCCTACGAAAGCCAGCGCATCGGCAACCACAAATCATTGTAATATCTATGAAGTCAGGCATTTAGCCATCCCGTAAGAACGGCATAGAACCTGCTTTTTCTTTATAGTGTCACAGGATAAGGGTCAACTCCCGATTATCATACGAAGACGTGCGGCATGGCTACACTGGTTTTGGCACGGGAGGAAACAAAAATGAACAAGGTCGGGCATCATAACCAATCTCAGCCTGACGGCTTAGGCCACCGGACCGTGAAGCAAAATAGGGCAGCCAGATATACCACCTGCGTCATGTTGGTGCTGACAGCAACTTGGGCTCCCTTTGCCCTCGCGGATGCGCAGGCCTATGAATACGCCGACAACGCCGGCCAAATCGGCCCCGCGAATATCCCGACGAGCAAGCCCATTGCAACATTTCACCGTAACGCCCGATATCACAGTAGTGTGACGAATCTGGAACTTGAGCAGGCCGTCATCCGTGCAGCTCAGCAGCATCACGTGCAGCCGGCTTTGCTTCTGGCAGTCATGAAAGCCGAATCTTCTTTTAATCCGATTGTAATTTCTAAGGCTGGGGCAGTGGGACTCATGCAGTTAGTTCCAGAAACCGCCATCCGCCATGGCGTGCGTCACCTCTACGATACGAACGAGAACGTCAATGGCGGGGCCAAGCACCTTCGATACCTCCTGAATCGATTCCATGGGAACACCCGGTTAGCCCTGGCGGCCTATAACGCAGGCGAGCACACGGTGGATCGATATGGAAAGATTCCTCCATACAAAGAGACACAGGAGTATGTAAAGAAAGTGCTCGTGTACTATCGGAGTTACAAGAAGGACGGCTGGATCATCCCGGTCGTGAGTGCAGCCCCAGCTGTGTATGCAGGCCGACCATATTAATCAATCGCCGGTGATCTCGTGTCGCTCCTGGGACACCAGGCTCAGAGTAGAGATCCCTCCAAAAAGGCATGAGCAAAAGCTATCGGCGAGAGTCAAATGTGACGTGGATCGTACAATCCTAAAGTTAAGAAAGAGGCAGGAGGCCTTAGACGGGTTTTTCAGCAACGTATTCCAGATACTTCCACAGTTCCTTGGCGTCGTCTTCAGTAAATACCAACGGAGTATTGTTCGCAGACCCAGTGAAATAGACCTTTAGCGACATCTCATCTTGCCAAATCTGTGCTTCGCAGTAGTTTACACTATCGAGATTCAAGGTTTTCTTGCCGATACGAACGAAGTGCATTGCATCTCCCTGGCTCACACCAACTCCTCGCCGACTATATCACCGCTCAGATTTTCGTCAAATGCTTAGCGTATTTTGAGGCAAGGGTTCACAGCCACTCGACAAACAAGGGCTGAGGGAAAGTTACAACTCCTGGTGGCTGTTGAAACTTCCTACATCTGTGCGATGTTGGCGGAGAATCCCGCTCTCTTCTGTCACGAACGGGAAAGAAGGACGGATGGATTCCAACTCTCGTCCGTGTGAGCAGATATCACCAGCTGAGCTATGCAGCGGCATCTGCCCACGTGTCCGAAATTTTCACCCCTAGGATATTCCCTAGTTTTGCAGGCCGACCAATCGGTGTATGATGAATTGTTTCATCTACCCACCAGACGATTATGGCAACCCAACATTTCATCCGCCACGGGGTTAAGCCACACACGCGGGCAAGAGCAGTGAGCTGCCCTGCGTGTGGATCTACATACTGCCGTCGGTCGGTACGACATAGTGTCAAAGATTTTCTCCGCCGAGTGGCAGGCTGGTTTCCTTGGCATTGCCGGGAGTGCGGGAATCGATTCTATCAGCGGAAACGATTCGAGGGCTAAGGACCATCTCTCAAAGATTACAAACACGCAGCTGAGAAAACTCGATCTAAATTCACCCACAATCTCTTCTTCGTCTCTCTCACATCATGCTCTCACCATTCCTGCACCGTATCTCCCAGCACATACTTCCGGCACCAGTACAAGCCCTACTTGATGAGTTCCTGATTCAGATTCAAACAGTCTAGCAAACTGACTCCTCGATGGTGCACATGCGCATATCGTAGCAGTGGAGCATGCTAACGCACTCCGTCTGCCACTGAATCTACACCTTGGAGCTGTGGACACAGGCCTGCGATTTACGCTAATTGGGGGAAACACGGACAACTCGACCGTTCAGTGTGAGGAGCGAAAAGGGGATAGTATAGAAGTATCTCAAAACTGTTGGTTGCGGGGGAAGGATTTGAACCTTCGACCTTTGGGTTATGAGCCCAACGAGCTACCGGGCTGCTCCACCCCGCAGACGGATGCTAACAAGGGCTGGACGGCAAGTCAAGCCAAGCCACACAGCCGAGTTGCTTTCACTCACCTGCAATGTTAAAGCGATATCATGCGTCTCGTTTTCATGGGTACACCAAGTTTTGCATCGGCATCGCTGGAGGCCTTGTTGCGCTCTGACGATTCTGTTGTCGGCATCGTCACTCAACCGGATCGCCCGAAAGGGCGAGGCCACACTCTGACGCCATCGCCGGTGAAACTTTTGGCTCAACGAGCACAGACTCCTCTGCTGCAACCGCTCAAGATGAAAGATCCTGAATTTCTCCATGCTCTGGCAGAATGGAAACCGGACCTGATTGTGGTCTCAGCCTTCGGGCGTATTTTGCCTTCGGCGATCCTCTCGCTTCCACCGCGCGGCTGTATCAATGTGCATGGTTCCCTTCTTCCAAAATATCGCGGGGCTGGTCCGATTCAGTGGGCCATCATGAATGGCGAGAAAGAAACAGGAATTACAACGATGCTGATGGATGTGGGAATGGATACCGGCGCCATGTTGCTCCAGGAGGCCATACCTATCATGCCGGATGATACCGCCGGCACTCTTTCGCCACGCTTAGCCGAGCTCGGAGGCAAACTGTTGGTCGAGACGATTGTCCGACTCAAAGCCGGCACCCTCGTACCGCAACCGCAAGATGCTTCACGCGCGACCTTGGCGCCATTGTTGACAAAAGAAGATGGGGCGATCGATTGGGCCTTGCCCGCCATGGTTCTGGCCAATAGGGTCCGTGGCCTCTCTCCCTGGCCAGGGGCACACACGACCGTGGCGGGAGGTGACCGTTGGGCGATCTGGCAAGCCTCGGCACTTCCAGGCCACGTGACGCAACCCCCAGGAACAGTCGTCGCAGTCACCACTGACGCTATTCATGTTATGACCGGAGATGGAGTGCTTGCCGTGACGGAGTTGCAACCGGCGAATAGCCGTCGCATGGCCGTCGCACAATACTTGACAGGCCACCCTGTTGCTGTTGGATTGCAGTTGGGGAGAGAGCCGGCTCTTTCCTGACACCAGGCCTGTCATTACACAATCTGAGCATCTTCGTCTCACACACCTCTATGGCTCATAGCTCTCGGTCCTTGTTCACTGCCCAAACTGCACCGTCAGCCCGTGCAACCGCCCTTTACTTGTTGGTGGAATCTGACGCGAGCGAGGAGGGGGTCGATACCTTATTGGAACGCGCCCTCGCACAATGCCCCTTCGACAGCAGGGATCGGTCACTCGCGGTGGAACTCACCTATGGGGTCTTACGGCGCCGTGCGACCATCGATTGGCGGCTGGAGCCGGTGCTAGACAAGCCACTGCCTCGCCTTCCTGTCGCTGTGCAAATGGTGCTCAGGCTTGGAGCGTACCAAGTGCTATTTCTGGATCGTATTCCGCAGTCTGCCGCAGTCAACGAATCTGTCAATCTGGCCAAAGCCTTTACCGGCACAGTCGGCAGAGACTGGAGTGGGTTCGTCAATGCGGTGTTACGCGCGTTCTTGCGCCACCCGCCTCAGCCCTGGCCCGATATGAACCTCGACGCCGCACGCACTCTTGCCGTTCGGTACTCGGTTCCAGACTGGCTCAGTCGTCGATGGGTGGAACGACTGGGGCTGGCTTCCGCGGAACGTGCCTGCGAGGGGGTCAGCGTCACGCCTCCGCTCACGCTTCGGGTAAACCAGCTCGTCACGACCAGGGCGTCGCTACTCGACACATTCGCTCAGGCCGGCATTGCAGCCACGCCGACCTGCGTAAGCCCATTTGGCGTTCAGCTCCAAGAAGGAGGACCTGTGCCTTCGCTTCCCGGGTTTGATGAGGGCGCCTTTTATGTCGAAGATGAAGCCGCGCAACTCATTCCTCTTCTGCTCGACCCTCAGCCTGGCGACATCGTGCTCGATACCTGCGCGGCACCGGGAGGGAAATCAACCCATGTGGCCGCTCTGATGCAGAACAAGGGGATCATCTACGCTGTCGATCGAAAAGAGGCTCGTCTGGATCTAGTACGAAGTAATTGTCGTCGGCTTGGAGTCCGAATTGTCGAACCAATCGTCGGCGATATCCGACAGCCGCGTGTGTGGGTTCCCCTTGCTACGGCAACGAGACCGCCTTCCGTGAAACAGGCCAGAATGGGCGAACCTTCTATTGATCGAATTTTGGTAGACGCGCCCTGTAGCGGGCTTGGTGTGTTACGGCGACATCCGGAAGCGAAATGGCGGAAAGACGCGCAGGCCCTCCCTCGACATCAGGCGCTCCAGTGTCAGATTCTCGAAAGCATTGCCTCATGCTTGCGACCCGGCGGGGTGCTAGTCTATAGTACGTGCTCCACCGAACCGGAAGAAAACGAAGACGTCATCGAACGATTCTGTCGTGCTCATGCGGAATTCCGACGTGAATCCGTGGTCTCCTGGCTCCCGCCTGTCGCGCAGGGATTCGTCACTGAGCAAGGCGCCCTCTCGACAGTAGGCAACCAGTTCTCGATGGATGGGTTTTACGCCGCACGACTAAGGAAGGTGTTGTGATGTCACGCCCCGTTCTTATTGCCCCCTCAATCTTATCTGCTGACTTTGCCAGACTGGCGGAGGAAGTAGCAGCTGTGGAGCGTGCAGGGGCCGACTTTCTGCACATCGATGTTATGGACGGACACTTCGTCCCGAATTTGACCATTGGCCCACCGATCGTGGCAGCGCTCAGAAAAGTCACGAAACTCCCGCTTGACGTCCACCTCATGATCACCAATGCCGACGCCTTTATCGCCGAGTTCGCCGAGGCTGGCGCGGATTACCTCACGGTGCACGTCGAGGCCTGTCCGCATCTCCATCGCACAGTGCAATCGATCAAGGAGCGCGGGGTCAAGGCCGGAGTGACTCTAAATCCAGCCACCTCGCTCAATACGATCGAGGAAATTCTTCCCGATGTCGATTTGGTTCTCATTATGTCAGTCAATCCCGGTTTCGGTGGTCAAACGTTTATCGCGTCCTGCCTGCAGAAGACGGCCTCGGCTCGCGCCATGATTGATCGGACTGGAAGTCGCGCATTGCTTGAAGTGGACGGCGGGGTCAAGATTGACAATGCGGCACAGGTGCTGGCGGCAGGAGCCGATGTGTTAGTCGCCGGGTCGGCTATTTTCTCAAATCGGGACTATGCCGCGACGATTGCTGCGATGCGGGCAGCCGGCCAACCTTCTTCCAAGACGCCACGGCGCGTCTCCGCTCACCGATAGGCCTCGCGGGTGGATATTTCTTCTCTCATCGAAAGCCTTCATCCTCTCGAAATCAAAGTCCTATCGACCTTCGGAGCAAGTCCTTCCGCAATCCTTCACACGGAACAACTTACGCAGTCCACCGGACTAGAGCCTTCTCAGCTCAGCATGGCTGTTGAATGGTTGCTCGCCAAGTCGCTGCTTGTGGTCGATACAGAAACCACGACGCCGATCGTTTCGCTCACCAAAACAGGTGAGCTCTACTTTGAAAAATATTCGCCGATTGAACGAGTCCTGTCAGTCGCTCGCGACGCGGCTAAAACTGGTATGCGCCTCACCATTCAGGACATTCAATCACGGGAGGGACTCGAACCGTCGGAGGTAAGCGGCGCGATCGGGCGTCTCAAGAAAGAGGGGGCGCTTCTCATCATTCAAGGCGGCTGTATCGAATCGACCAGTCGACCGAGCCCGACGGCGGAGGCGATGAGGGGCTTGCTGCAACAGCTCCATGGAGCGCCTCGTGAGCTTCGAGCGTTTCCCGAGACACAACGGCAAGTCATTCACGATCACGCCGTCAAGCGCGGAAATGCGCGGGAACCGTTCCGCATTGATGATCGAGTGACCAGAGCCCTCAAACTTTCCGAGGCCGGAGTTGAAGCAGCCCAGCAGCTCTCTCGGCAAGGAACCGCAGAAGAGGTCTCCCAACTGACGCCCGATCTATTGAAAGATGGGAGCTGGCGGGCAAAGCGCTTCCGTAAATACACGATCAGCCTCCGCGCGCCAAGAATCGCACCGGGTAAACGGCATCCCTATCGAGAATTTCTCGATGCGGTGAAAACACAACTTGTGAGCATGGGATTCCAGGAAATGCGTGGCTCGCTCGTCGAGACAGAATTCTGGAACATGGACGCCCTCTTCATGCCGCAGTTCCACCCTGCACGGGATATTCATGACGTCTACTTCGTCAAGGAACCGACTCATGCCTCGTCGATTGCGGAACCCTTCTTGTCACAGGTGGCACAAGCCCACCAACATGGCGGTGAAACCGGCTCAACCGGCTGGAGCTACCCCTTCGATGTGGAACGCGCGCGACGGCTGGTCTTACGAAGCCAAGGGACAGCCGTCTCTGCCCATACACTGGCCGCTCAACCAGCCGTACCGGGAAAATACTTTTCCATCGCCCGCTGTTTTCGCTACGATCAAGTCGATGCGACGCATGCAACCGACTTCTTTCAGGTCGAAGGGATCGTGCTCGGCGAAGATATCAACTTTCGCACGTTGCTCGGCCTGCTCAATCTCTTTGCCCGTGAAGTCGCGCACGCCAAGGAAGTCAAATTCCTACCCGCCTATTTCCCCTTCACCGAACCCTCGGTCGAACTGCACGTGCGCCATCCAAAGCTTGGATGGATGGAACTTGGCGGAGCCGGATTGTTCCGGCCTGAAGTTACCATTCCGCTGGGCGTAACCGTTCCCGTCATTGCGTGGGGGTTGGGGCTCGATCGCATGGCGATGGTAGCGCTCGGCATTCATGATATTCGGGAGTTATTCACCGATAATCTTGATCTGATTCGCTCTACAAGAGGAGCCTTTTAGGTTTCACATGCCGACGATTACTATTTTCAAGCAAGATCTCGAGACATTACTCGCCGGGCCCGGAGAAGCTCCCCAACCGATCACCATCGAACAACTTGAAGAATCTTTGATGCTCGTGAAGGGTGAACTGAAGGGACAGAATCCCGACACCGGTGAACTGCGCATCGAGTTACAAGATAGTAATCGTCCCGATCTCTGGTGCTGCGAAGGAATCGCCCGGCAGTTTCGGGCAAAGCGACAGGGCGCGCTCTCCAAATACGATTTTCTCACGACCAAATTGAAATCGCCAAAACGACTGAACGTGGCTCCAGGCCTGGAGAAGGTCAGACCCTACGTGGCAGCTTGCGCTGCAACTGGCTACCTCGTGACCCAGGAGGGCCTCGCACAGCTGATCCAGACGCAAGAGAAACTCTCCGAGATGTTCGGGCGTAAACGCCGGACTGTGTCGATCGGACTCTATCGTCTCGCGGCAATCGAGTTTCCTATTACCTACGATTTGGTCAAGCCGGACGAAGCGTCGTTCACGCCGCTGGGGATGGATACGGTGATGACGCTGGGAGAAATGCTGCTTGTCCACCCCAAGGGTCTGGAGTTCGGCGGGATCCTCGCAGGACAGGATCGTCTGCCCTTCCTGCGCGATGCAAAGCATCAGGCGCTCTCCTTCCCACCGATCATCAACAGCCGCGAATCGGGAGAAGTGCGGGTGGGAGACGATGCGCTCTTTGTCGAGGTGACCGGTACCGACCTCTCAATGGTCGTTCTGACCCTCAATATTTTTTCCGCCAATCTCGCGGATCGAGGCGCGGTGATTGAGCCCATAGAGATACGGTATCCCTATAAAACTGTGCTTGGCACAGGGGTCGTCACTCCTCAAGATCTTGAGAAATCACAGAAGCTTCCCATCAGCACAATCGAACAAGCCCTTGGGCAGGCACTCGGAGCTCAGAAAGTCGCGAACGCCCTCCGGGCCTATGGGTATGGCGTGGCGACGAAAGGCAAACATATCACGGTGACGCTTCCGTTCTACCGGCAAGACCTCATGCATGCCATGGACGTAGTCGAGGATGTCGCGATCAGCCGTGGGTATGGAGATTTTTTACCCGAAATGCCTTCGCAATTTACGGTCGGAGGATTATCGCGCATCGAAGAGGTCTCCGATCGTGTGAGGACGCTCATGGTCGGGATGGGCTTTCAAGAGATTATTTCCAATATTCTCGGTTCTCCCCAAGACCTGCGCGATGCGATGCGATTGGAAGGGACCGGGTGGGGGCAACTGGTCGAAGTCGATAATGTCATGTCCCAGAACTTCTCTGCGCTTCGACAATGGATGCTTCCATCGTTGCTGCGTGTGGAGGCGGCATCGAACCGGGCTTTTTATCCTCATCGAGTGTTCGAGGCCGGCGAAGTAGCGCGCCCTGATCCCACGCAGTCAGTCGGATCGCGCACGGTGACAGTGCTCGGCGGGATGATTGCCCATGCCGATACACATTTTTCAGAGGCCCACTCCTGCCTAGATACGTTGTTTTATTATGTGAATCAGACCTACAGCTTGGAACCGATCCAACATCCATCATTTCTCGCCGGACGAGTGGGGAGCATTGTCTCTGAAGGGAAACAGATCGGTGTGATCGGGGAGCTACACCCGGAAGTTCTCGAACGTTGGCAGATTTCGGTTCCGGCT
Organism: Nitrospira sp. CG24A; assembly: GCA_002869925.2. GTDB lineage: Bacteria > Nitrospirota > Nitrospiria > Nitrospirales > Nitrospiraceae > Palsa-1315. The sequence goes on along the minus strand of NEWT02000026.1, from coordinate 5,783 downwards.
GTAGCGTTCGAGATCGATCTGACGGAACTAGCAGGACGCTGAAAAAGTCGCTTTTCTCACCCGCCCAACCCCGGCGCGCGGCTCGACCGAGCTCGTCGAAGTCCGAGACGCGCTTTTCACCAAGCGTCGTTCTCGCATCGTTCAGACCTTCAACGCACCTCAGAGAGTACGCCTCAGCTCTTCACTCGCTAGGCCTGCTGGACGGCCTTTTTGAGCACCCTGCTAAGCCTTATCTCAACCAATTCTTTGAACAGAATCCTCAGTGGGAACCGCGTTTATGCTCCGGCAGGGACAAGCTGCTGCTTCGCAAGACCGACCAGCTGCTCAAACCCCGTGGCATCCTTGATTGCCATGTCGGACAAGACCTTCCGATCCAAGAGAATATTGGCCTTCTTTAGGGCGTTGATAAATCGGCCATAGGTCAGTCCATGTGCCCGAACTGCTGCGTTGATGCGCGCAATCCACAACACGCGGAAATCACGTTTCCGATTTTTCCGTCCTGTATAGGCGTACGCCTGACCCTTATCAACCGATTCTGTTGCGGTGCGAAACAGCCGGCTCTTCCCTCCATACTGTCCTTTGGCTAATTTCAGCCGTTTCTTCCGCCGATGTCGTGTTTTGGGACCACCTTTTGCGCGAGGCATGAGTTAATACTCCTTTTGGTTACCGCGATTCGTACATTCTAGTTTATTTGTAGGGCAATAAGCGATCCAGCGCCTGAGTCTTGGTTTTATCCACGAGCACCGTCCCGCTTAATCGGCGCTTCCGGTCCTGCGTCTTGCTGGTGAGGATATGGCGTTTCCCTGCTTTTCGTCTGGTCAATTTCCCAGAACCAGTGCGGGTGAAGCGCTTTTTGGCCCCGCTATGGGTTTTCATCTTTCTGTTCTTCATATCGGTGCTTCCTTTGGCTAATAGCGTTCGGGCTGCCGTCTTACTTCGGCGCCACGATCATGATCAAACTCCGCCCTTCCATGCGAGGGGCGTACTCGATGGTGCCGACCTCTCCCAGCTCTGCAATCACCGTACTCATGAGAGTGCGACCCATCTCCTGATTCGCCATCTCTCGACCGCGGTAGGTCAAGAGGACTTTTGTTTTGTTCCCGTCGGCGAGAAATCCCTTAATCTGTCGAATCTTGATCTCCAAATCATGCTTATCGGTCCGCGGGCGCAACTTAATTTCCTTCACCTGTGTCGACTTTTGATGGCGTCGGTTCTGGTGGTCCTTTTTGCTCAGCTCAAACTTGTATTTCCCGTAGTCCATAATGCGACACACGGGCGGCACTGAGGTGGGCGCGACTTCAACAAGGTCGTAGCCATTGTCTTGTGCCTGTTTGAATGCATCCGCTGTAAGGAGAATGCCAAGCTGTTCACTCTCCGGACCAATTACCCGGACTTCGCGCACTCTGATTTCCCGGTTCACTCGTAGTTTGGGGACGATAAGACACCTCTTATTGAATTAGTGAATGTTGCTTCCCGACCGGCTTAAGGTCCGCACGGAGCAGGTCGAGCGCCCCCTCGACGGTCATGCTGCCAAGGTTGGCTCCGCTCCGGCCTCGTATGGCCAGCGTTCCACTCTGCACTTCCCGGTCGCCGACCACAAACATGAATGGGACCTTTGCTTTTTCCGCTTCTCGAATTTTGAGCCCAATTTTCTCATTCCGAAGGTCCGCCTCGGCGCGAAACCCTGCAGCCTTGAGTTGAGCGACAACCTCCGCCACATAGGGCCGTTGATTGTCCGTGATCGACATGACCATCGCTTGAACCGGGGCGAGCCATGTCGGGAAAGCCCCGCCGAAATGCTCAATCAGAATGCCGAAAAATCGTTCGATCGATCCCATCAGTGCCCGATGGATCATGATCGGCTGATGCACCTTGCCATCTTCTCCAATATACCCTAATTCGAACCGCTCAGGATTATTGAAATCCACTTGAATCGTTGAGCATTGCCAAGATCGCCCCAGCGCATCCTTGATTTTGATGTCGATTTTTGGTCCGTAGAAGACACCTTCGCCAGGATCGATCTGGTAGGCGACTCCTCGCCCCTTCAATGCCGCTTCGAGCGCACTCGTAGCTTGGGCCCAACGCTCCTCCGAGCCGACGGACTTCTCAGGCTTGGTCGAAAGATACACTTCAAATTCAGTGAACCCGAAGGTGCCAAGGACAAAGAACGTAAAGTCGAGCACCTGGCTGACCTCATTTTCAATCTGATCCGGACGGCAGAATAGATGCGCGTCGTCTTGCGTGAACCCGCGAACCCGCAACAAACCGTGGAGGACGCCTGTCCGTTCATACCGGTAGACCGTGCCCAATTCGCCATAGCGGATGGGGAGATCCCTGTAGCTGCGCAAATGCGACTTATAGATCATGATGTGGAACGGGCAATTCATCGGCTTGAGCTGGTACTCGCTATTTTCAACCTTCATGGGCGCGAACATGTTGTCGCGGTAATAGTCGACATGGCCGCTGGTTTTCCAGAGATCTAACCGGGCGACGTGGGGGGAGTACACCAGTTCATACCCGTTCTGAATATGCTGATCACGCCAAAAATTCTCGATTAATAGCCGAATGGTTGCTCCTTTGGGATGCCAGAGCACAAGGCCAGGGCCAATTTCATCCTGGATCGAGATCAAGTCAAGTTCCTTGCCGACCTTGCGGTGATCTCGTCGCTTAATTTCTTCCAGCCTTGCAAGATGCGCGTCGAGTTCCGCCTGGGTCGGGAAAGATGTCCCATAGATCCGTTGCAGCATGGGATTACGTTCGTCGCCTCGCCAATAGGCCCCTGCCGTGTTCAGCAGCTTGAATGCTCCGACATGGCCTGTTGTAGGAAGGTGGGGACCGCGGCAAAGGTCGGTGAACTCACCCTGACTATAGACGGAGATCGTCTGCCCATCGGTGAGTCCTTGGATTAACTCAACCTTGTACGCTTCCCCTCGTTCCTGAAACAACTTCACCGCATCCTGCTTCGACAATTCTGCCCGTGTGACGGGAAGGGAGCGCTTCACGATGTCCTTTGCTCGCGCCTCAATTTTCCCAAGATCTTCCGGAGTAAATGGCCGCTCAAAGGCAAAGTCATAGAAAAACCCATCTTCGAGGGCTGGACCGATTGTTAACTGTGCTGTAGGAAACACCTCTTTGACAGCCTGCGCCATAATGTGCGTACTACTATGACGATAGACCTCACGGCCTTCAGCGCTGTCGAATTTCAGTGGAGTCACTTCAGCATCTTCCATTAACACGCTCGAGAGATCTACGGTGTGACCATTTACTTTAGCCGCAAGTATGTCTGAACCAAGCTTCAGACCGAGAGCCGACAGGGCAGAGCCGACAGTCTGGCCCGCTTGAACATCCCTGCTACTGCCATCTTTGAGCGTAACTTTCATGACCTGCACTCAACCAAATCACGCACAAGAAAAAACACACCCGCTCCGTCTGCCAGAGGCAAACAGATATCGATCAGCTAGGTGGTAGGCGCGGACGGTCTTGAACCGTCGACCTCTACCGTGTCAAGGTAGCGCTCTCCCCCTGAGCTACGCGCCCGTCAATCCGGAGGCGCATGCTAATATAGCCCTGCCTAAGGTGTCAAGAAACAGACTCTTCAGATACGAAATGAACCTGATAGCCACACAGGATTCAGGGACTCAGATTCGCCGGCCCTGCCCAGGTTCATTCCGGATGAAGAGTCGCTGTCGGGTGGGTGTCCTGCTCGCCACGTTACACAATCTTCAACGTTTCGAAGTTGACCCCTGCGGGAGCCGTGGGTGTTCGTAGTTTCATCTTTTCCAATGCGTCAACAACACAATTGGCGACCACAAAGTTCCGATACCATTTCCGATTGGCTGGCACGATATACCATGGCGCATGATCGGTACTCGTGGCCGCCATCATATCCTCGAACGCCTCCATGTAGTTCTTCCACAATTTTCGTTCTTCGAGATCCCCTTCGTTGAATTTCCAACGCTTCTCCGGATCGTGGATACGTTCCTCCAGCCGCTCTTTCTGCTCATCCTTCGAGATATGCAGGAAAAATTTGAGGATGGTCGTCCCACTTTCATAGAGCAACTCCTCAAATTCTTTGATCTGATCGAACCGCTGCCTCACAACCTTGTCCGATACCCACCCATGGACGCGAGTGATGAGCACATCTTCATAATGCGAGCGATTGAAGATGCCGATCTGACCGTGGGACGGCGCCTTTTGATGCACACGCCATAGAAAATCATGGCCCAGCTCCTCCGACGACGGAGCTTTGAAAGACACAACTTTGCAGCCCTGCGGATTCACCCCGGACATCACACTCTTGATCGTCCCATCCTTGCCGCTGGTATCCATCCCCTGCAACACGATGAGCAGCGATCGAGTCCCATTGGCATAGAGTCGTTCTTGGAGTTCGCCAAGCCGCCCGGTCAGTTCTGCCGTCACAGCCTTGGCTTTATCTTTTCCTTGATCGGTCTTCTTATAGGCGGCGGTGTGGTCGGGATCATGCCGATCTAATTTGAGTGGTGAGCCAGGCTTCACACAATAGTCTTTCATACTCGATCCCTCCTTCCATTTAAAGCCGGCATTCTACTCCTTTGGTTCAGACTTGACAGCAGCGAACAGTTTGCGAAGAATGTACCAAGTTACTTCAGGGAGGTGTGGTATGGCGGTCGATCAAGACAAGCTGAATGAATTTATGGGCAAGGCAATCGGTGATATCGGCGCCGCGCTCAGCGCCAACATGGTGCTTCTTGGCGACAAGCTGGGTCTCTATAAAGCCATGGCAATGATGGGCCCTGTCACACCGGCTGAACTCGCGAAGGCCACAAAAACGGCAGAACGGTACATCCGCGAATGGCTGGGCAATCAGGCAGCAGGCGGCTATGTGACCTATGAGGCTGAAACCGGTCGATATTGGCTCCCTGAAGAGCAAGCCATGGCCCTAGCCGATGAAAACAGTCCGTGTTTTCTCCCCGGCGCATTTCAAGTCATTGCGGCCACGTTTTCGGCGAATCCCAAGATCGAACAACGGTTCAAGACCGGTAAGGGTCTCGGATGGGATCAGCACGACCACCGGCTGTTTGAAGGCACAGAGAGATTTTTCCGCCCAAATTACTTAGGCAACCTGATAGAAAATTGGATTCCGTCCCTCGACGGCGTAGAGACAACGCTCACGAGTGGTGCGAAGGTCGCGGATGTCGGCTGCGGGTTCGGGGCATCCACCATCATCATGGCGAAGGCCTATCCCAGATCGACCTTCTTCGGTTTCGACTACCATCCGCCATCGATCCTGACCGCTCGCAAACGGGCCAAGGAGGCAGGGCTGAAGAACGTGACCTTTGCCACGGCAAAGTCCACAAACTATCCAGGCAAGAAATATGACTTTGTTACCCACTTCGATTGTCTGCATGACATGGGCGACCCTGTCGGCGCTGCGAAACATGTGAAGAGGACCCTCGTGAAGAATGGCACCTGGATGATTGTAGAACCATTCGCCAACGACCGCGTCGAAGATAACCTGAATCCAGTGGGCCGAGTCTTCTACGCAGCATCGACGATGGTCTGCGTGCCCGCTTCTCTGGCATCCAATGGCCCGGCCCTCGGTGCCCAAGCCGGGGAGGCGAGACTACGAGACGTGGTGATCAAAGGCGGATTCACACGATTCCGCCGCACGACACAGACGCCGTTCAATCTGGTGCTGGAGGCCCGCCCGTGATCCTCATGACGAGCGTGGTTGGTCTGACGTTGAGGTCCGCTTGCACTTTTGCGCGGCCCACGGCATAGTGCGCACCGGTATTCACGAGGAG
>NEWT02000025.1 GCA_002869925.2 Nitrospira sp. CG24A | reverse complement strand
TAGGGCCTGTTAACACTACCGCAAGCCATCGACGATCAACGCGAACGTGATGAACGCGAGGAACATGACATCGAGTTTTTCAAACCGCGAGAAGAGGCGCCGAAATCCCTTGAGTCGGCGGAACAGCCGTTCGATCTCATTGCGTCGCTTATACAGGGCTCGATCGTATTCCCAGGGCGTGAGTCGATTCTGCTTGGGCGGCACCACAGGCACATACCCTAATTCCACGGCCAGGTGCCGCGTCGCATCACCTTCATACGCCCGATCCATCAACAGAGGGATCGGGCGCGGGATGCGACCGAAGCGTTGCAGCAGCATGCGCCCCTCGGGTGCATCGTGGGCCTGGCCGGGGGACAGGGCAAACGTTATGGCCGTTCGAGCATCCGCGGCAACCAGATGAATCTTGGTGGTCCATCCGCCGCGGGACCGGCCAATGGCTTGCGGGCCGTTTTTTTTAACGCCCCCGTGCCATCTGGGTGAACCTTGACGATGGTACTGTCCAAGGCCACGGCTTCGATCTTCACGCGGATGATCTGCGTGTGTTGCAACTGGGCAAAGACGCGATCCAGCACCCCACTCTTCGACCAACGA
>NEWT02000024.1 GCA_002869925.2 Nitrospira sp. CG24A | reverse complement strand
AATCACAGCCAGAAGGTGATGCAAATCAAACCACCGGAAAAAGCGATGAAAGCCTTGATGGGAGCGTGGAATAGCGAGTTCTGGTTATTGCGTCCATTTGCGCTGAGTGTGAGGTAGTTGCAAGGGAAAGGTTACAATTATGGTTACACAGCGAGGGGAGGGGGTTAGGTTCTCGCTGGCATAGCCCCTTTCGTTCTGTGCTGTTTCGCCTGTTATTTGCCTCCCCATACACTTGTGTGACCCTCGCAACGCTAGCACACCCCGGTTAGCTTATCTGACCCCCCCCCGGTGCACCCTTGGGACACCACCGGTCGGTAGGGGCTCCCTAGCCTCATGTCACCAGGCTGACAGTGCCACGGGAAAGGGCCTGAAATTTTTGGCGGGAATCAAAAGGGAAGTGGAAAAGGGGCTGATTTGTTGCAAAAATGATTTTGGAAGGACTTTGGGACAGTTTGTTGAGGAAGCGGTTAGTTTTCGTCATGTTACGAAGATTTTATTAGGCTCAATGTCCGCGTGGACCTGGCGAGAACTTGGCGGGAAACCTCTGGTGGGGACTCATTAGCCCTGCCTGGATTTCCGTCCGGCCTCATGGGTATGGGGGACGGGACGGAAATTATCTGGAAAACTTGGTCGAAGCTGAGTGAAGGGTAACCCTGGGGTCTGAGCTTAACGTGGAGGATTTAGGAACAGTACCTACGCCGACATGAACTCCTCTATCAGGCTTCTGCAAGTGTTTCCTTGGCAGACAAAAAGAATTTTTGGCTCTCGGTCATGACAAAAATAAGCTCTGCTTTGGGGATGGGTTGTCGTTTGAGCCTAACGACCCAAATTGATCTAACTTTTGAATCGACGGATTAATTCAGGAAGACCCACCACGATTACGAGGATTCCAAGCGGAACCAGCCATGCAACCCAGATCCAGAATACCATAGGGTTCACAGCCGTGCCGAAAACCCAAGCATCAAACCACGGCAAAAGGAGTGCAACTGGTGCAAGAACCGGAACAACAAAGATCCACAATCCATAAGCGAGGGAACCGACGAAGCCCTTGAGCAGCGCTATGGTATCAGCGACTAGGACGATTCCCATCGCAAGTGTGAGGAGAAATCCTGGAATTTGGAGCAGCCCCATCGAATTGTTCCACGGCATATCGTTTACCCCTGAGACGTTCGGTTATTCCGATTGCCTATGACCCAACTATTCTTTTTACTGCTCCACGTATGTCGTTATTCCATTGTAGTTTTCACCAATCGACACCCACTCCGCATGCGCTGGGCCACTACTCAGTAACAGGAGCGGAATCATAATCACAGCCTACGTCATGTGCTCCTAGCTCCTGTCCATTCGTTGCTGCTTCACAAACTGTCGGATGCACGCGTAGTAGTCGTATAGGCTTCTGGCTACCCATCTGACCATGCGGATGTCTTCATTCGTTGCCTTCGCAACGTGCTTCCAATAGGCTCTAGCTTGTTTCACTGACCCTCCATCGGGCTGCTTGGGTGCTTCCCATCCGTTCGCTTCTAACTCGATGATAATTTGTCCGTGTCTTCCCACTGGCTGAAAGAGACGGCTGAGGTAATCAATCTGTTCCTGCTTCAGGAAGCCGTTGGCCCATTGCAGGTCATCATCATGTGGACGAAGAGGCCAGGGGATGCCTGCTTCGTACAGCCGTGAAGCCTCCCATACATCAAGCTCGGTTGCGTGGCTGAGAAACCACACCGTGCCTGCAGGAGTCAAAAGTTCGTCTACTTCATCTTGGGTCAATACGGAATAGACAGGCACAGCTTCGATGTCAGCCCTGTAGCGTGGCAAGAACGCTTTATCCAGACTGAAGCCAAGCTCCCGAAGATCCTGCATGCGTTGGCACGCAACATATTGGTTAGGGTCACAAAAAACCCGCTCTGGTACGTCTGGCCGTAACAAGAGGCTGGCAGGAGAGAGGTGATAGTCAAGTGGCATAGTCGTTGTCCCGCCATGA
>NEWT02000023.1:58768-74616 GCA_002869925.2 Nitrospira sp. CG24A | reverse complement strand
AATAGTTAATGTTTAAATATATATATTAAAAATGCGGTTACTTTATTAATCCTTGAATCGAGGTTTTCTTTTTGGCATTCGTCCCCACTTTAGTTCGGTCTCACCTACCTCTTCGGTATTTTCAAAATTTCTTCCCTGACCCAATATCACCTTCTATCGCATACGGTATGGGTGTCATGTTTGGGAGGGCAATCGATGCACAAACAGATCGGGAAGATCGGAGCCATTCATCGAGAGTTAGACGGAAAAGCCTGTCCTTCTTGCGGAAACCATAAATATCAGCTCGTACTTCGTGGGAATATGCACCCGCAAGCTGGCGGACTCTTCGCTCGCTGTTCTCAATGCCAGCGCCCTCGTGGATTTAACAAAGACCTAGGCCGATTGCTCTGGATGTAAATAATTCCATCTCTCGTCAACAGAGGAGAAACACACAATGCACGCTTTCTCTTCCCCGATCCAATACCTTAAATTGCGCAGAGCACGCAGAAAACAAACACAAACCGCGTTACATATGTTATCAGTCAGCGGAGTGGTCAGACTCAGCCACGTTGAACTCCGTTACTCGACACCTATCGCCAATACGACCGCCTTCCGCAGGCAACCGACTGTATTGGGGCATCAAAGCCACCCTCTCCCGTTACCCTCATGGGACCATGCCACCACGTGCAAGATGAAACCGGCCGGCCAATGGGCACGTCTCCTTTCATCCTCTCTTGTCCGGATTGCGAAAAAACCTATTGTACTTCCATGGACTAAGCCGCTAGATCTATGAATCTTCCAGTCTTCCTCGGAGAGTTTTTCTTGATCTCCTGTGCGAACCGCTTGTACCTCCCACCTAGCCTAGGGTAAGATCACCCATCGCTTGCTGGCCTTCCTATGGTCATCGACCCGCGTTGCAGATGATTGGGAACCCCGCATAGAACTGGGACTAGGGGAGAGGTGGCCGAGTGGCCGAAGGCAGCAGTTTGCTAAACTGCCGTAGGGGGAAACTTCTACCGAGGGTTCAAATCCCTCCCTCTCCGCCACAGTGTGCTTTACTGACTCCTTCAAAATCTGTATCTACACTAAAGAAGACCGTGCGGCTGCAGGCAGCAGAAAACCTACTCAATCGTGCCAGATACTGATATGAAAAACATATCTCCTCCACACTGGCCACTCTATTCGGTGCCCGAATGGAATGTATACGCCTTTCCCGTCTGCTTCAGATTCGGGGTGGCACAGAACCTTCTCATTGGCTGTAATGCTTGACCGTCCCTACTACATCGGCAACCAGACAATCAGCAAATTTTGTATATCTGGTCTAGGTATCTGGCGGGATACTGCGCTCAACCAAACGTGTGTTATTGAGACTCAGGCCAGCAGTCACTGCACTCGACTGTTGGCACTCCACCTGGCACCAATGCGAGTCCGCATTATTACAAAGACTTCTACTGCAACAACTAAAACACCGTGACGACAAGCATACTGAGGGAAGGGTTCACTATCCATCAGTCCGCACAGTGAGTCGATATGTCTCCCCTCGCTTGGGGCCTGCCTGGTGGCGTACAAACTCCCATAAACATTTTTGGCTAGACTGCCAAGATTTCACTAATTGCCGATCGTTCGACACGCCCGATATTACTCCACTGCTCCGTCATCGGAATCAATGCATGAATCCTCGCTTCGATGCTTTCCAGTCGTTGCGCTGCGGTCGAATTGCTTTGATAGGCTGCTACCATAAGAAAGGATCGGAGTCCGTGCAAAAACGTCATAATCATCGTCGCCTGAACTTGGTTGGCCAAATCATAGAGGGCATCAATCTGTTTGAGAATGGGATCAAGCTGGGATGCCGACACAACAGAAGTCAGATCACTCGCTCGCACCTGTATAAGTGCGGAACTGATGATCGGAACTCGCCGACGGACTTCTTGAAGAAACGCGTCGTCGAGCCGGTCAAGCTCTGCCAAGATGCGCCCGACGCCGGCGACATCAAGTAGATCAGCGTTCTGCTCGGCTCGCTGAATCACAACTTCCAACACATCGCGGACCGGCTGTGTCGAGCGCGCACGAGCCTGTTGCAGGCCCCGAAGAGCTTGAATGAGTGTGGGACTGGAACTCGCGAGGGGCTGCACCCGCAACTGGGAACCCACAGAAGGCTCCGTCACAGGGACAGGAAGAGCCTGCAACGAATCACTTACCGTCGCGAGAGGAACATCGCCATGTCCAGCAGGTTCGCCCACGCGCCCTCCTGCTAGGGCACGCACGGCCAAACTGATCCGATCCAACCCGTGCTGAAGCGACTGGAGTGCCGCCGCTATCGCACGTGGTTCTGGCCGCCGGACATCATGGAGAATCGGAAGTAGATTCGACGCCATCTGCGCAATAGTCTGAAGCTGCACTGTCGAAGCAGATTTCGCCAGATTAGTAATCCCCTGCAAGAGAATCCCGTAGAGCTTCTGGCGCGCCGCCCCCTTGGCCCCTTCAGCGAGCTGTCTCACTGCGGTCTGAATTTGTGCCAACCACTCGTGTGCTTCAAGGGCGAATAACCCAATCACTTCCTTCTCAAAACTGATATCTGCAGCCCCCTGCACAGAATGTTGGTCTCTGCATCGATGCTCAACGGAACAGGCAACAGCCTCATCTTGCTGGACAGAAGCCCTGAACTCAACGGCACCTTGAATTGCACTCGCCAGCGCGTCTAAGCCTTCCAAGAGCGACGTAAACTGATCGGATGCCGAGGGAACGACATCCTGGGTCTTGGCCTGCGTCCCATTCGCCGGACCCGATGCACGTGCGACGTCAGGAGGCTTTAATGTTTCAACGATCGTCACGAGAGGGGTACTGCTCAGATCGAGCTGCCGCCGCTCCTGACCATACGCGACATCGCCCTCAATCCATACAACCGGACGGAGTGGGTAGCACGGATTGACTCGGATGACCGCCCCAACCTCTCCGGTAGTTAATCGTACAGACGTACCCAATGGATAGGCCGACAGCTGCTCAACCAAGGCTTTCACGACTTCGCGAGGGAACGCCGTCCTTTCAGCCACAATCAATTCTCGCACTGCCTCGTGCGGAAAGAATCGGCGTCGATATCCGCGAGGACTCACGAGAGCGTCGAAAATATCAACCACGCCGATGATTTGGGCAAACTCACAGATTTGACGCCCATTCAACTTATTCGGATACCCTTGTCCGTTCCATCGCTCATGCGCTTGGCGCACCACTTGTGCCAACCAGTCGTATTTCTGACCCGCCTTTCGAATCGTTTGATAGCCGAGTTCAGGATGTTGTTCAATAAGCGTACGTTCATCATGCGTCAACCGGCCCGACTTCGTAATTAATGACTGCGGCACAGCAAAGAGCCCAATGTCGTGCAGAAGCCCTGCTAAGGTCAGCCGATCCAGCTCCTTCCCATGATATCCCAGCCTCGCACCAACCGTCGTTGCCAATATTGCGACATTCACGAGATTCGTGATGAGTGATGGACCGGCTGGGCCGCTCATGGCCTGAATCAGCAATTGCTCGCTTCGCTTAAGTTCCCCCGCAATCTCCACCGCGAGGGCAGACAACGCGTCCAGGTCGAGTTCTCCCTGCTGCTGCACAGCGAGAGCCACGCCAGACAATTGTTCCTCCGCAATCCGATACCAGTCTGTTGTGCGGTATTCGTTCATACCCCGTGAACATCCTCGTAGGAGATTCGAGCATTCATCATCTGACTTGTCCAATCCGTAGAACAAGCCGATCATCAACCTGTACAGTATGCTCGATCGCTCCGGCAAAGAGACATTGGTCACAGAGAGCGTTAATGAGCCGCCCGATCCCTTTGCTCTGTTCATATATGGCTGCAATCGCCTCTTTCGTAAACACGTCCGTCCGATCTGTCGCAGCCTTCATGCGAGAAGTGATATACAGCATCGTCTCCTCTGCCGTGAACGGACTCAGATGCGCACGAACCGCGATCCGCTGATTCAATTGCGGAATTCCCCCGACGCGGTGACGCAGTTCCGGCTGGCCGATCAGGACAACGGTCATTAGAAATCGATCGTTGAGCTGAAAGTTTGTCAGCAAGCGGATCTCTTCAAACCCTTTATTGCTTTCAATCGATTGGGCTTCATCCACAATCAGCACCGAGTGGATTCCACGCTGCGCATTTAACTCCAGGCGTTCATTGAGTATCTTCAGCCGCCCAGCCTTTGATCGTACAGGCTCAAGTCCGAATTGAGACAACACCTCATCTAACAATTCAGATGGAGACAAGGCAGGATTGGCGACGAGCGCGACATCATATCGAGTCGGCATCATCCCCACGATCAGACGACGACTCAGCAACGTTTTCCCACACCCAATGTCACCGGTAAGCAAGAGTATGCCTTTGCCGGTATGAATCCCATAACTCAACCACCGGTGAGCCGTCTCATGTTGTGAGCAGGAGACGTAGAATCGCGGATCCGGCACGTTATCGAATGGGAGAGCGCTCAGCCCCCAATATCTCGTATAGTCGACTTCTACGTTCATCATGCCGTCATCTTCGGTCGGAAGGTCCAACTACCTCATGGATCTCGACAAATCTCTGTATGAGAATCCGGCACAGAGAACTCACGAATGGCCGGCAGGAAGCAACTGGTTGATTGCGGCACGCTGGGCTCGGCCATGCTCCACCCACTGATGAATGGCGACCCCCATTGTATGCAGACGCCCCTTCACCGATTCCACCCGAGTGGCAGCTAGAAACACCCGGCGCTGCGCCACCACGGTCAACAAACTGTGCAGGCCGGTGAAAAACATCATGGCTGAACTCGCATTCACTTGCTGCGCTGCAGCGCGCAATCGTGCAATGTTTTGAAGAGAGGCCTCAAGTGCCACACTGCCTGATGACGCATCATCCCTGGTTTCTTTTAGATCACTCATCGTTCGTAAAATTTCAGGCACTCGCTGGTCAATCGCCTTCAGGAATGACTCTTCAGTGTCGGACACCCGAGCAAGATATCCTTGAATGACGGTGGTGTCGATACGCTCCACACCAGCTTGAACCTGTCCCTCTATCTGCTCGATGAGGATGCGGATAAGGTTGTGCCCAGACGTCATACTAGACGGCTGGCTATTTTGCAGTGATTGAAGCGCGTGTAGAAACTCCACAGGAGCAAGGCTCTGGCCCACTGCCTCGCCGACCGCACCGGTTCCATCATTTTCAAAGGAGATTCCCGTCGCATGAGTTAAGGCGGTGTGGATCTGTCCCAACTGCTTACAGAGGGCGAGAAAGTCTTGAACGGAGAATTGTTTCTGCGGGTCTCGGAGGGCCTCAATAAAAGGAATCGCTTCGACGCTGGCCTTCTCGATGTCTGGAAGATTGATCGTGGCAGCCGATCCAGCGAGATTCGTGACTCCAGCCGAAATTGTCCCGATCAGCTTGGCATGCCGCTCCGGCACTGGATTCTGTTGCAACTCATCGAGCGCGACATGAATGTTCTGGAGCCATTCATGCGCCTCCTGGACGAACAGTACAACTAATTCTTTCTGAAAACCGTCTACGGTGTCGGCGGCCATGATATCAGTCCTTCACAAGATGGACGATTCGCAGAAGAGATTGAACAAAATTAGGACCGTCGCTTCCCATTCCCAAGCTGAGAAGCCAACCCTGCGATCTCCCCCAACTTAATCGCCATCTCTTCAAACCGCTTGGTGGCTTGCTCAGTTGCTTGCTCAGATTCAGACACACGCTTCACGAGCAGGCTATTTCGCTCTCGTTCTGTCTGAAGCAATGCTTCGCTTTCATGAATTGTCTGTAACAGACGCTCAGCATCGGAAAGACTCACGGCAAGACCCCTACGTTGTTCCTGCTCAGCGGCAAGAGCCAGCTCCAGCGCGTTGACTCGTGCGGCAACTTGCTCAGTTTCAGTCAAACGACAAGTTAAGTCACTCGTACGCGCCTGCTCCTGTACAAGCTCCTGCGCTAACACCCGAGACTGAGCCACCTCCTTCTCCATTTCAGTGATCTGGTCAACTAGTTGCGTCGCAGCTTGACGCTCGGCGTTCAACGTTGCTTCCAGCTCTTGGACATGACTCTCATTCTTCTGCAGCTCAGTGAGACGCGAGGCCTGTTGGGCCGTATTCTCTCTCTCCTTCCGAAGAGCGGCCTCCAGCTCTCTCACCTGCCCACCTAAACTCTCCGCAAGAGATGCTTGGTTCGTGACTTCAGCCACTCGGTCTCGTTCAGCCTTGAGTGCGGACTTAAGTTCCTGCACCTGCGCGGCGATACCATCGGTCGCTGCGAGTTCTTTCTTCAGCTGAGCAATCCGCTCTCGTTCCCCTGCCAACATCAACTCAATCTCTTGGGCACGACCAAGCTGTTGCTCGAGTTCTGCCACTCGCTGCGAACTCCGTGTTGCGCGATCTCGTTCAACCAGAATTTCTTCCTCCAACAGCTTCAATCGTGCGACTGCCTGCCGATAGATTTCTAATTGTTCATCGCTCACACGCGCGCTTTGATTCTGATCGATGGACGCGACTGCCTTTTCGACACTCTTGACAGCAGGCGCGGCAACGTTCTGCCGCTTCGCCAACAATTCGAGCACACGATCCTTCAGTGACGTACCCTGGAACGGCTTCTTCAGTACGCCATCGGCATGACACACTTCAGCTTGCTTCGTTACATCATCGTTTACGATACCTGAGATCAAGAGCACCGGGGTATTCGCGAGCGTCCTTTGGCCACGCACGAAGGCGCACACCTCATAGCCACTCTTATCCGGCATGATCACGTCGGATACAACCAGATCTGGTGTCTCTTTGGCTAAATAGGCCAGTGCTTCCTCTCCGTTCGCAACGAGAGTGACGCCAAGCCCAGCCTCAATTAGCAACCGTTCGGCGACTTTTCTGACCGCGATACTGTCGTCGGCAATCAACACGTTCGGCATAGCAGATTCCTTCCCTGAATTCCTTTAACTGCTGACGGTGTCCTGTCTCAACCGACCGAGTCGCTGCAATGCCACGATCACCACATCCTGTGCGCCAATCGTGACCAACCCCAGCGATTCAATATCCTCACTGTTGTTCGGCCGAATCGCTGCCGGATTCACTGCCTCGAGAGACGGCACGGCAGCATCGATGCAAATGGCCATTGGCCCTTCAAGATGGCGTGCCACCAAGCACAGCAACGGCGCTCCCTGCACAGCACGATTCAGCCTGGCTGCCAAATCGTAGACCGGCATCACATGATTGTCCCGTTTCAGCATGGCTTGCACGAATGGAGTCCGACTCGGTACCGGAATCGTCTCAGTCCAAGACGACACTCCCTCCACATCTTCAGTCCGTGCAGCCAGCTTCATTCCACCGACGGAAAACACCACGACATTCCACAGCCGTTTCGCATTCAGAGTGTGCTGTTGCCCACGCGCCGCCCTCAGCATACCCCACCCATCATTGCGGAAGTTATCTTCACCAGTTGTTCCGCCTGCCTAATTGGTGTAGAAACAATGCCGGACGGCTCTCCCATGACCCAGGCAAGGTTCAGGATCAACACCAACTGATCCTGATAGAGCAGCATTCCTCTAAACCAGTCACGCTCATCACTTTGAAACTGCGGCGGCAACGGAACACAGTCCTTCCGTTCGATCTCCATCAAACCTACCACCTGCTCAACACCGATCGCACCATGAGAGCGCCCGGTTGAGTACAACACCGTCCTCCGCTCGGGACCGGACAAATTCGCAACCACCGAAAGCCGTTGGGAAAGATCGACCAATTGATAGGAGGTCCCCGATACAGTCACAGCCTCGTCATGACTTACTTCTTCCTGCGTCAACACCCCTCGCACTCCAGCTGCAGACAGAGCAAAATAATTCACGCCAAGACGGATAACCAAGAAACTGGCCACCTCCATCCGTGTGTTCTCAGAATTGTGCCCGCCTCGTAAACTCATATTCGAAATACCCGCTTCAACCGCACCGTGCCATGGCCTCGCTCAATAATCGTGCGCAACGGATCCTTAGTTGCGCACAGCGGCATCTTTGCCTATCCAGCGCTCAACTTCCTGGATCAAGGCGCGTTCTTCGACCGGCTTGGCAACATAGGAGTTCGCTCCGATATTAAGAGCCATTTGCCGGTGCTTATCACCGGCTCTCGTCGTCATGACGATGACCGGTGTTTGCTGTGTTTGCTCCCGACTGCGCAGCCCTTGAATGACTTCGTACCCATTGAGCTTCGGCATCTCAAGATCGGTGATAATCAGCCGATAGCATTCCGCAGATGCCTTGCGAAGACCTTCTTCCCCATCCACTGCTGTGTGGACAACGTACCCGGCCGACTCCAGCATTCGGCCCACGAACTTTCGGATACTCAAAGAATCGTCGATCAGCAGAAGCAGGCGTTCTGTCGCTTTTGACTCTGCGGTCTCGACGTACGGAATCAGCGAATCGCCCGACGTCGTCGCCTGTACCGACAACTCCGGTACGGCAGCAGTGTGGCTTTCGCGGGACAATAATCGAGCAGGATCCAACACTAGAACCACACGCCCTTCAGGATCGATGGTCGCGCCGCCGAAGCTGGACCGTTCCAATGGTTTCAGGGACCCCAACGGCTTCACGACGATTTCCTGGCGACCAAGTAGTTCATCGACAACAATGCCGATCATCCCGACAGCCGTTCTCACGATGACGACCGGCTTCCCGGTTTCCACCGCCACGATGCGTTGATTGAAGAGTTGCTCGAGCGGCTGTGCTTCAATCGCCTCGTCGCCAATATGTAAGATCGATCGCTCCCCCATCCGCTGATGCACGCCAGGGGTAACCATGGTGACTTCCCGCACTGCTTGAAGCGGTATGGCATATCGCTCGCTCCCTACCCGCACCATAAGAGCTGTCGCAATCAATAATGTGAATGGGAGGCTGAGTGTAAACTTCGTCCCCACTCCTCGAACAGACTCGACGTCGATGCGGCCGTTCATGCTTTCGATGACACGCTTGACCACATCCATGCCGACCCCTCGACCCGCCTGATCGCCGATCTGGTCGGCCGTCGAGAACCCTGGAACGAAGATGAACTTGATCACTTCTGATTCGGGCATCGAACGAGCTATCTCCAGGCGGATGAGCCCTCGCTCGACCGCTTTGGCTCGAATCTTTTCGATGTCGAGGCCGGCCCCATCGTCCTCGACTTCAATCAACACCGCGTTCCCACGATGCACCGCATGAAGATACACCGTGCCGGCTGCCGTCTTCCCTTTCGATACGCGAACAGCTGCGGGCTCGATGCCGTGATAGACTGCGTTGCGCACGAGGTGAATCAGCGGATCGACCAATCGCTCCACGACGACCGTATCAACCTCGGTATGCTCACCGGAGGTGACCAACGCCACTTCTTTTCCTGTCGCACGCGCCATCTCACGCGTGGCCCTGTGGAATCGTGTAAACGGTGTACCCACGGGCACCATACGGGCTCGAGCGATTTCATCCCGCATACCCAGCGTCAATTCCGCCAAGTGACTCATGTCGTCATGTGAGCGGCGAATCGAGCCGCTCAACTGGGTCATCGACTCTGAAATATCCGCCGCCACCTCGCCGATGCGACGAGCTAAGATATTGAAATCGTCATACTTGTCGAATTCAAGACTGCCAAAGTCACTGGCCCCATCAAATCCCTGGGCCGAGGAAGTCGGCGAACCTGAGGCGGCAGTCGGAAGGGTAAAGGTATGCTTCTCCGCAAACGAATGAACCGATTCTACCAATCGTCCCTTGTATGCCAATACTTGTTGTGAGAGTTGCTCCAGCATATGCAACCGCTGCTCGAGCCGCCCTCGACCGATCACGAGCTCACCGACCAGATTCAGCAACCGTTCCAAGCGATCACGGCTGACACGAATGACTTCGCGATCTTCTACGATTTTTCCATCCGCCGTTTTACCTTTCGCAGTCTTAGCAGGCTCGACAGGTTCTTGTTCTCGGACCTCTTGATCCAGCGACACATCGGGGCGATACACACCTGAGAGAGACTCCCCGACCTGGGCTATCGTCGCCTGATCCAGGTGTTTGAGCCCTTCCAGTGCTGAAACATATCGTTGGCGAAGCGTGTCCAGAGACGTCGGGTCCCGCCGCATCAACAGACGAACCACATCGACCGATCGCAAGAGCACATCCGTATGCCCGGGAATAATTTTGATACGGCCCTCGCGCACCGCCATCATAAAATCCTCGACGTAGTGCACCAGATCGCCGAGCGACTGGAATCCTACCGTATAGGCAGACCCCTTGAGCGTATGAGCCGTCCGGAACAGTTGATCGATCACGGCCGAGTTGTCTGGCTCCTTTTCGATCCGAAGCAATTGACCTTCGAGCGACTCGATATATTCTTGTGCTTCAGGGGCAAAGTACGACAGCACTTCAGCATCGAGAAGTGGGATCAGATACTCGTCCGTCAATGAACTCGAGACAGAAAGCGACCTCACCTCGGTGCCGACAGATTCCTTTGAACGATCGATAACGGCTGTCACGACCTGGGTAACCGGACCGATGGCTGCCACCGCCTGGGGCGCCATCGCCATGTGTCCACCGGCACAGATCCTCGCCAGTGACTGAGTCACTTCCGGCACATCCTGTTGGAGTCTGGCCACCATCCCGTCATCCCGTCGCATCAGCAGCCGCAGCGTGTCGATAGCCCGACCAATGACGCCAAGCTCTTCCAAAGAGAGCAAAATTCGGCCCTCGCGGATCGCAATCACACAATCCTCAACCGATCGCGCCACATCGCAGAGCACCGAAAATCCAATCGTCGATGAAGACTCCTTGAGCATGTGGGCCATGCCATAGAGCTTATAGATCGACTCTTCGTCCTTGGGATCTTCGCGCAGACGATGAAGCAACGACTCCATGGTGTCCAGATATTCTTGCGCTTCTGGAGAAAAATACGATAGGACTTCCGCATCAAGAGTTGGAACTAAGTAGTCCGCCGCTAACACTGCCGGCTCAGACAGATCCACAGCTGAGGAAGGGGAAAATAAACCGCCTACTTCATCCTTCCAACGCGTACTCATCGATAGATCTTCAGCACCTCCCCGCGCCACGACTTTCAATTGAGACTCAAACGAGATCACCATCCCACGAAGGATCTCGACCGTCTTCGGCCATCGTGAATCCTTTATAGACATCGCCTCTTCCAACGTTGATTCAAGCAAGGCCCCCATCAGCGCCAACCCCTCATAGCCGTAGAGCGCCGACGCCCCTCGGATCTTATGCGCCCACACATATTGCGCTTGCAGTTGTGCTGGGGTTGGCATCGAGCCATCAGGCGGATGGAACGCACTCGTCAATACAGCCAATGCTTCCAACGCTTCTGTCACGAAGATATCGACGAGGCCCTGCCGGTCAAGTTCGGAACTCATCGCTAGCCTTCCTATCCATGAGCCCTAGGGTCCTTGGGGAAATCACCGAGCATCACCCTCATAACATCCCTGTCGAGTTTCCGTGACCTTCTAGACCAATTTGAACTGGGCGACGGAGGCTGACAACCCTTCTGCGAGTTTCGCCATATCCTCGACGGTCACGCGCGCGGAGTCCGTGACTTTTTGCGTTTCCAAGGCGCCGCCGGCGAAATCCTTAATGGTGCGACCGACCTGATCCGTTGAAGCTGTCTGACTCACCGCCGCACTCGCGATGGTCTGAGCCAACTCCGAGGAACGCTGGGCAATCCCTGAAATTTCCTTGAACACTTCACCTGTACGCAACGCAGAGGCCGATCCGGCTTCCACCGCCTGAGTTTCATGTTCCATAGCCACGACCGCTTCTTGCGTATCTGTTTGAATCACTTTCACAAGGTCCGCGATTTCGCGGGTGGCGCCCGTGGAGCTTTCAGCTAGTTTTCTGACCTGATCGGCCACAACGGCAAATCGAGCTCCAGCTTCGCCGGCGCCGGCCGCCTCGATGGCAGCATTCAGTGCGAGCAAGTTAGTCTGACTGGCAATATCGCGAATCGTCGATACGATCTGAGAAATTTCCAACGAGCGATCACCCAGCGTTTTGACCTGCTTCGACATGCGTTGTACGGACGCGCGAATGCTTTGCATGTCCTGCACAGTTTCTTGTACAGCGACACGGCCTCGTTCCGTTGCTTGCAACACTTGATTCGCGGATTCAGATGAAGCGCCCGCCGTTGCCGAAACTTGGCGCATGGAAGTGGTCAACTGCTCGACCGCATTCAAGGTCTTTCTGGACTCATCCGCCTGTTGTTTTGCGGTACCGGCCATCTGTCCTGCGCTGTCCCGGAGAGTCCCAGCCGACTTGTTGACACGTTCGGCGGCCTCTCGAACCTGTTTCAGTAACTGCCCGAACCGAGTCACCATGAGGTTGAACCCGTCCGCAAGGTTACCGAACATATCGGCTGTCACCTCACCGCGCTTTGTGAGGTCTCCCTTACCGACATCCGACACCAAGACCAGAAAGCTCATCAAGCGTTTTTGCATATCATCGCGTTCGGACTCCGACGTCACCAAGGCCGTGATACGGTCCAACATGGCATTGAACGATGCCGCCATCTGTCCGAGTTCGTCCTTTGACTTAACCTTTGCACGGGCCTGGTAGTTGCCGTTTGCCGCCAATTGCGCAACATGTGCGACCTGGCTTAGACCGAGTGCCATCTTGCGCGCGACCCAATACCCGATGCTCAACCCCAATAACACCGCAACCGCACCGCCGACGATCAACTCAACAATCCCCTGCTTGGCTAATTGTTTGGCCTCCTCATTAAGGTCTTTAGCAACGGCCTCCAGGTCCTTAATCTGTTCGCCATGCCGATAGATAATCTGCGCATACGCCGGGGCAATCCCCACGGTCAGAGCCTGCTGCCCCAGATCGTGCATCTGTTGAGCCTGCGACGCACTCAAGGATTTAGATTCGAAGCTTTCCGCGAGCGCCGCAACACCGGCTTGAGCTTGAGTGAAATAACTGTCCAGAGTGGATTTCAGCTCCACAAGGTCCTTCGCTTCGTCGCGACCCGTGCTCGATACACGCAAAAGCGTCCCCTCATAGGCGACAATTGTTTTCTCAACCTCATTCTTGTACGCATCGAGTTTGCCGACGGCATCTTTGAAATCGGAGGAGCGGGTATCCTTGGCAAGGTCTTGCAGCGCCGTATTGTATTTACCGACATTCAACAACATCGTGTTGAAGTCGATGAGCGGAATGGTGTAGTCGACGTAAATTGCTTCAGCCTGTTGCCTGAGGCGTTCGGTCGTCCACACACCCAGCGCCGACATAATGATGATGATCATGCTGACCATGCCGAATGCCGTCAGCAGCTTCCACTTTGTGGTTAAGTCGTCAAACCATCGCGCGAGATTGAACCCAAACATAAATCTCTCCTTCTTCTAGCCCGCTATTGTTGCATGCACGTCGCACATCGAGATGAAGATCGATGGTCAGCCTGCGCTCTCAAAATGAGAAAGCACGGCTGAGGTTTCCAGAACTCCTCGCAATCGGTCTTCGAGATTGACCACCGTCGACACAAAGGGAAACGTCTTCTCTCCCCTACCGGTCGGAGCCGGCAGGAATTGGTTTTTGGAGAGGGCGCGAATTTGCGGCACCGTGTCCACCAAGACGCCGACCTGCCAATTCCCGTGCTTCACGACCACAGCGTACGGCAACATCGCGTCTGCGTTCAGGGAAAACATCGGCCGAAGATCAAGCAATGGGATCACCGTCCCTCGCAAGTTCGTCACTCCCACCAAACCGGACGGCATTCCGGGAACCGGAGTGACGGACTCTACGACAAACACCTCCCGTATGTTTTTCAGTTCGATTGTAAAGATCTCTCCTGCCAGAGAGATAATCGCCGCACGCACAGTCGAGGCTCCATCGACCTGAGCACGGCTGGCTTCTGACGAAGAGGTTCCCTGTGCGATCAACGCGCGATCGATGGCTATTGAATGCCGTGCGGAATTCATCAACGTTAGCTCATCACCTTCTTGACGGCAGCCAACAGATCTTCAGCCTTAAACGGCTTGACGATGTAACCGTTTGCCCCTTGCTGCTGCCCCCAGAACTTGTCGCTCTCGTTGCCTTTTGACGTGCAGAGAATGATGGGGATACCCTTGCACCGGTCATCGCTCTTCAAATCGCGACAAGCCTGAAACCCATTGCGCCCAGGCATCACGACATCCATCACGATCAGGTCCGGCTTCTCGCTGGCGACTTTGTCTTCAAGCTTGTCAGAGTTAGGATAAGACACCACGGTATGATTGGCCGCCTTGAGACACCCTTCGATTAATTGCAATTCGGCGTACGAATCATCGACGACGACTATCTTGCTCATGTTTCGCGCTCCTTTAGATGTAGATCATGATTCTGGGCTCTCACACATTCTCACTGTTCTGCCCTCTGACACTATTTCAACGGGAGGATAATACTAATCGCCCCGGCTAAATCCCCGTCCTTCCATCCGTCCTTTTTCATGCCACCCACAGTCAGCGCCCCCCTCGGCACACCATGACAAGCCAGGCAAGTCGGGCCTACATACTCCGGGTCCATCATGCGAAGGACCGGTTGCCCATCAACCATCGTGCTCCGCACATAGGGCTGTCCCTTCGGATGGCGCGAGTCGCTGAACATCCGCAATACCTCTGCCTCGAAATCATCCGGCTTATTATCAGTGTTCCGATAATCGATGGCCGTGAGCTTCAGGCGGATACCAGACTTCTCATAGAACTGGCTACCCACCCTCTTAGCAAACACGGCAGGGATGAACCCCTTGAAAGCGATACCTGCCCTGTTAATAACCGGTTGGGCTTCGTCCACCACGTCTTTTTCCGCTTGTACCAACGCAAGATAGAGGTTTGCTTGCGGCACGACATTGGGAATCCGCAGATCAAGTTTTGTGATTTTCTTAAAACGTTCTAGGATCTGGCCGGCCATGTGATTGCCGGTAAACCCTTTCTCGGCCTTTGACGCATCATTGATAGTCTCCGTCTGCTCCGAGACAATCACACGGCCAATCTTCACCAGCTTGATCAAGTGCTCTGCTACTTCTACCTCAATCCCCGCCCTCGCCGGCACATTCCAAACCAACGTAGTCACTGCCATCCCCACTGCCAACAACATGGCCCCTTGACTACGCACAATTATTCCTCCTTACGTCGAACTGCCATGTTGCCGCACACGATCGCTGCACACCTTTTATTTAGTGTCATCATTCGAACTCGATTGTAGCTGATCGTTCTGAGTTGGCAAGCGAATCAATATTTTCGATACCTCTTAAACCAGGCCTTATTCGGCACAATGGCCTTCTCACAGAATTATTCAGCTGTCACAACTTCGTGGTGTAACCGAACACCAGTGGCGCCCCACGGCTAGCCTACTCCGCCAAAGCAGCTTCGGCTCGAAGGCTGGAAACGTGCCCTCTTTCGCCAAGGCTGCGGCACGCCGCCCATAGGCTCTGGCCGACGGGTCTGAGAACATCCTCTGCGCATTCCTCTACAGCTTCATCCACCCGAGTAGTAACCTACTGCGGAAGACGGGCAGCCGTGGCTTCCTGATCCGAAGAATCCGCTAGCAGACGCACTCGGGTTCCCGCAATCGTCCTCTACACGTGCCGTCAAACCCATGACCATCGGCCCTTGCTTGCGAAATTCATAGCCCAACACGTTCTCTTTTTTCGCCGCCGTGCACCAAGATCAGAAACTAGTGTGCGCCGACTACAGTTGCTCATGATTCCCGCTATGCGATTGAACCGAAGTTGGACACAACACGTGCGATCAGAAGCCGCGTGCCTATCATCAGACCCCGTAAACTAACCAAACTATTCGTATAATATGGATAACTCTTGATGTGCTACATTTGCTGGTAGGCAGCGCTCAAGCATCCGCCTGCTACCACATGCACCACATG
>NEWT02000023.1:0-58668 GCA_002869925.2 Nitrospira sp. CG24A | reverse complement strand
AATATTCACGTGCGGCTTCCGCCGCTCATATTTCGCCTTCGCCATACCTCGCTCCTTTTCTAAAAGTCTCCGATGCCCTCTGTGTGAGCTCGCGGATCGAGCAAGCCCTGTATGGAGCCCACGACGCGGATCGAACGCGTGACCTCGTCCTTACCAAGGACGTGCTCTACCAACTGAGCTACGTGGGCGTCCCTCTCCGTGAAACGTGAATCGCAAAAGGTGAAACGACGGACTGCCATACCATCTCTACGCGACGGCCTTGACGTTTCACGTTTGACGCCACACGTCTTCTCATTGGAGCGGGCGATGGGATTTGAACCCACGACAGCCAGCTTGGAAGGCTGGAACTCTACCACTGAGCTACGCCCGCCCTTCTCGAGTTCAGCGCTGAGTTTTTCTTTGGTTCAGGTTGTATACGTTCGCTCAGCACTTGCCTGCATCATTCTGTGGTGGGCAGGCAAGGATTCGAACCTTGGAAGCCGATGGCAACAGATTTACAGTCTGCCCCCTTTGGCCACTTGGGTACCTGCCCGAAACACCTTGCATGCGACACGAAATAATAAATCTGGTATCCTTATCACTGCCTTCCTCTTCCATCAGCATGATGAAAAAAGAAAAGCAAGCCGGTCCACGCACGGCTCCCCTTCCTTAATTGAATAAGGATGAATATGGTGAGCTGTGGACACAGACTTGTTTATGAAACGCTGGATTCTATTGATGAAGTACTGTGAAGTCAAGACTAAAAATCAGGGTTATCCTGTTTTTCTTGAAACACACCTATCCATAAGAACTTTACTGACATTGCCGATCCTGGCTCTTTTTTTTCATATTTATTTTCTTCATAGTCCTGCTATAGGCAAACTATTCCGGCACCATTGTAAATTTCTACAGGTATTTCATGACCTTATGAAAATACGTACTACCAGGATCCACACGTGCCGTCTCGTGGACTGACGTCCCCAACACCTGAGAACGCCTCACTCGCGCGGGCGAGCAGAGTCGGGGAAAATTCAAGAACATCCTTCATCAGCATCTTGGCTTCTCGCTCCGACAAACGCGAAGCAGGAGCCAAGTACCGCTTTCGAGCGACAGCCCGTTCGCGAAAATCCTCCGGTTCATAATACCCACGAAGAGTCCTTTCGTGATCGGCGTGCTTAAGTCGACGTATCCATTCATCCTGACTCTTTCCAGGCTTCTGAATCGATCGTCCTACACCGCTGGTTACTTCCAACTGATTCCACACGGCCCATCCAATAAACACCGCCCATGTTTCGTTGAGCGCTTCCCAGGATTCTCGGTCAGTCAGAAACCGTTCCTCAGTGTCGCCTTTTCTCTGAGCAACCGGTGTGATCAACACCGCTCCATAGCGACAACCCTGCTGAACTCTTGCAAAAGCCAGCACAGGATCCGGCGCCTTCTTAGGCGAAGCCTTCGCCTCTGTCACCAGGTAATCGATATACGCATGGAACAGTTCATGGTAGAGCGTTTCAATCTGGGGATGGGTAAGTCGCTCGAGCGGACGCAACGCGGCTCCAGCTCCATTAAAGGACAGGGCGCGATTGAGCACCATCCGATGTTCTCCGGGGTGATACTCGGCCGCATAACTGTGCAAATCGTCAAACTCAAATTGAATGAAGCTCGGTGGGATGGTATGGAGGAACTTCGTCGGAAGACGTAGCGCGTTGGCCTCGCCGAGTAACTGATGCCACATCCGGTCAACAGAGGGCAGAGAGTCTTCTGACACCCCCACATTCGGGGCAAGGGAGAGTCCGCCAATGAGGAATCCCGTCGCGACCGCTCTGCATAACGTACGCATCATCGATCTCAGTCCGCATTATTCATGGCCATACAGGATGCTCAAAAAGGCCATTCAGCAAGGCCGCAGGCGAATCGAAACCGGAGACGTACCCTCAGAGGTACGTTGAGGATTTTGATGAGTC
This sequence comes from Nitrospira sp. CG24A, assembly GCA_002869925.2. Lineage (GTDB taxonomy): Bacteria > Nitrospirota > Nitrospiria > Nitrospirales > Nitrospiraceae > Palsa-1315. Next base: position 56,728 of record NEWT02000023.1, on the reverse strand, counting down.
GAGAACGGCGCTGGCGGACTTTTTCAGCATCCTGTCAATGATCGTCCCGAGAATACCAGTCCGCCCGCCCACCCTCCTCCATCAAGACCAATTGATCCAGCTGTCCCGGCGACACAGGGTCCAAAAATCTGGACGGCTTCGACAGGATCATCCCGCTTCCCCTATCGAACACATTGATCGGGTAGGTCAAGTACAAATGCCGTTTTGCTCTCGTCACGGAGACATAGAACAACCGGCGCTCCTCTTCCAGCCCCTCATCTTCACTAAACGAATAGACCGACGGGAATCTTCCATCCACAATCCAGATGACAAATACACATTGCCACTCAAGCCCCTTGGCAGAATGGATCGTGGACAATACCAGTCGTTCGTCGTCTCGGTCGGTTGCCTCCACGCCGGCGGCACTCCCATCCGGCGGCTCCAGCGCCAGATCCGAGAGAAATGTCTCAACCTCCTGATATCCCTCCGCAATCGTCTGCAAATGATCCAGATCCCGCATGCGCTTGGGATAGTCGTCGTATTGGGTCTTCAGAATCGGCAGGTAGTACTCATAAATATGGTTCACTTGCTCGGCCGGCCGAAGATCTCCAGATCCGGCAAGACTTTCGAGCGTCAGGGCTAAATCCTTGAGTCCTTTCCCGGATCGCCCCGTCATCTCACGAAGGGCATGATACGGCTTGTCTGATTTTACAAGGGCAGCCATGACATCCTGCGCCTTCTTGGGCCCCACACCCTCAACGAGCATGAGCACACGATGCCAGCTCACAGCGTCCAAGGGATTAGCCACGACACGCATATGGGCCAGCAAATCCTTCACATGGGCAGTCTCAATAAATTTCACCCCGCCACGCTTGATAAACGACAGTCCGTGACGAGAGAGCTCAATTTCAAGATCGAACGAGTGAAAGCTCGATCGAAAGAGCACGGCCATTTCGCTGAGCGGAACCCCTTCCTCCCGCAACTCCAAAATCTTCTGCGCAATGAAGCGCGATTGGGCATTCTCCCCTGCCGCCTCCACCAGGACCGGCAACGGCCCATCGAGTTTTCTCGTAAAGAGATGCTTGCTGTACCTTTCCGTCGCCGCTTCAATAATGGTATTCGCGAGATTCAGGATCGGCTGGGTACTGCGGTAATTCTCCTCCAGCTTATAAATAATGGTGCCTGGAAAGAGCGCTGGGAATTCCATAATGTTCTTGAACGTCGCGCCGCGGAACGCATAGATCGACTGCGCGTCGTCGCCCACGACCATCACATTGTGATGGGTGGAGGCGAGATGCCTAACGACATCCGCTTGCAAGCGATTGGTGTCCTGATATTCATCCACCAAGATGTACCGATACAGCGATGAAATCGTCCGCCGGACTCCTTCATCCTCCATCACAAGCCGACGCAGCAACACCAACAGATCGTCATAATCCACCAATTGACGCTGGCGCTTCGACGCTTGATATCCTCTCTGTAACTGTTCCAATGCATCCAAATGGTCGGAAAAATGATCGAACTCTTCGACCACGATCTCGGCGAGCGGACGCAACGTATTCTCGGATTTGCTGAACATCTCCGCAATCGTCCCCTTGCGGGGAAACCGCTTATCTTTTTCGTTCAAACCCAGCTGCGAGCGAACTAAGGCGATCAAGTCCTCCGCGTCGCCCCGATCGAGAATGGTAAAGCCCGGCTCAAGGCCGATGGACCGGCCATAGCGCCGGAGTAACATATTGGCCACAGAATGAAACGTGCCGCCGCGAACACGTTCACTGCGTACGCCAATCAGTTCGCCTGCCCGATCAAGCATTTCCTGCGAAGATTTTCGCGTAAAGGTCAGAAGCAGAATCTGCGACGGATCGATCCCCGAGTCGATCAAATAGGCCACGCGGTAGACCAAGGTGCGCGTCTTGCCACTGCCGGCGCCGGCAATGACTAGGGATGGTCCTTCGCCTGCCGTCACCGCCGCAAGCTGCTGGCTATTCAACGCCGCCGCATAATCGATTGAGAGTTTCCGGGGAACGGCCTCGTCAACCAGTCGCTTCAACACATAGGTTTTGGTGTCTCGTTCCATGAGATGAGCGAAGGAATTGTTGGGCAGTCCGACCATGCAGGGAAACCGCTGTATAGCATACTCCTCGTTGCCCTTTCAAAGAGAAGGGGGATGGAGGCTGATGATCTTCCGTGTTCGCGCAACGCGCGGTCGCGGACGCCCCTCGTTGGACGCGCGCAGTAGAAGATCAATCAGCCCCCATCCCCTTTCCCATTCATCGTGGGAGTTCCGTAAGCACGGGGGGCCAACCAGGCCACCCCTCTCCCTGCTACTGCATCGATTCCTTGATCTTAGCGGCTGTTTGTTCAGCCGAATTTTCCAACACATTTTCCGCCTGACGTGCCTGATCCATCGGAGTCTGTATGGCATCCACCGCAGCCTGCCCGGCTGCTTGCGTCGCCGCATTGCCGGACACCGCCGCCTTTGCCTTCTCCGCCGGGGTCTCCTGGCTGCAAGCGAATAGCCCCACCACCGCCAGTAATCCGACAACGAATGAAAAACTGCGTCTGAATTTCTTCATCGCAATCTCCTTATCTACCCTACAATTGAATGTTCAACGTCCCAGGATGCTCAAAAATTCCATCCAGCAAGACCGTAGTGAACTATCACTTTACAAGGGGTGGCTGAGATAGTCCCGACTGCGCACGTCATTCTCACCCACTGGCACACGGCTCGACTGAGCTCGCCGAAGTCCGAGACCTGCCATTTGTCCCGTCAAGGGTCTTCTGATTTCCCAACTTCTTCAGAGAGAGTAGGCGGATTGATCTTCACTGCGCACATCGAACGACCACCGCTATGGGCACCCTGACATAGAAGGAGAAACTGTGTCGGATATTTTAGGAGGATAGTGCAGCCGCTTGATTTTTTTCTGACAATCCTGTAACAGTGCCTCCCTCATCTTGCCATGAATCATGCCGAGGTAGCTCAGTTGGTAGAGCACAGCCCTGAAAAGGCTGGTGTCGACAGTTCAATTCTGTCCCTCGGCACCATTCTTCACACCCAATTTTGTGATTGCTGACTAGGCGACATGGCCATTGCCAGAGCGGAGAGGCCTTGAGTCAGGTCCCTTTGGAAAGCCGAGAGAAGAAAAATGTGGCAATCGCTACGGATGCCGCCACATTAAGAGATTCTACACTGCGGTTGAGCGGTATAGTAAATCTACTGGCGGCCTGATCGATGGTCTGAACTGATAAACCACAACTTTCATTGCCAAAAGCAAGAACCAATTTTCTCGGTGCCTGGTGAATTTCATCAATTGAACCGGCCCCCTTCCCCGCGGTTTCTGCTGCAAAAATCTGACAGCCCTGCCTGATCAGCCCGGACACATCTTTCGCAGCAAAGATCGGCAGCACGAGTAACACACCGCTCGTTGCACGAACCACCTTGGGGTGAAAAACATCGGCAGATTCCGGTGTGAGCCACAGCGCACTTACATTGAGCGCTGCCGCTGTTCGAATAATGGCCCCAACATTGGCAGGGTCTTGTAGCTGTTCTCCAAAGATCCCCAAAACACTCGGCTGTCCAAGCACCTCTCCTTCATCCCATGTCGGCTGCCGCACGACCGCGATGATGCCCTGCGGGGTATCCAAGTCTGATAGTTTTGAGAACTGAATGTCTGGGCAGGAGTATTGTTGCGTCGAGGCAGTTAATCGAAGTAGCCGGTCGTTCCGCTTCTCTTTCTCCAGGTAACCTGACGCGGTGACGATTGTGAGAATCTGTTCAGGATGCCGAGTCAGGAGATCCCGAACAGCATGGGCGCCTTCAACCACGAAGGCACGTTCTCGTGTGCGTACGTGCTTATCACGTAGGAGGTCACGAATGTGCTCCCGTTGCGACCGCGTCAGGAGGGGGGGTGAGGGAGTCACGCTAGCGCATCATGGCAGACAGAACCAGTTTAGCGGCGCTTCCGCCCAGATGCGGCTTCGGCAGCCCGAATCCGTTGAGCTCGCGCCTTCGCTCGCTTCAGTGCGGTCAGCTTCCCTCTGGTACGATCCTGCTCGTGCTGAAGCTTATCGAACTGAGACTTGAGATGAAGCTTTTCCCGCTTGTGAAGCGTGGCACATTCTTCCTGAGAAAGCTGGATCCAATCCCCACACGTCCGAGCCCGCTTGATCCGTTGTTCCAACGACTCTCGTAACTGCTTGGAACGCATACTTAGGAGCGACTTCAAGGCATCTTTGCGTCGCTGAACTTCTTCTTCTTCTGCAATAATTCCACGAATATCTGTTCCTAACATCATGCCCCTCCTCACCGGATCGACAGTAACCTTGTTGCGCATTATACCTGATTTGATCACCCATCTTCCAGTGAGAGTAATTTCACATAAACTGTTGTGTTTCAAGGCGTATCCTGACACGGACCCATAGAAGGAGGTTGCGGAGAGAGTCCATTTTTCAGTACTATTGCGCCATGGCACTGGGAGAGCAGGTTCAAGCGTGGCGTATCTCACGAGGTCGTTCAGTCGACGACTTGGCAACCGAGCTATCTCTTCTGCCCCGGGTGCTAGAGGAAATAGAAGCGGGAGAAACTGACCTCCATCTCTCACGACTCGAAGCACTTGCTGCAGCTCTCAAGATCCCCCCAGCTTGGCTCTTCAGCCACCCAAACTCATTCCGCACCCTATTTGACGATCCAGAGGAAGATACCGATTCCATTCCTGCAGGCCCAGATCCGGTCACAGAACGCATTCTCGCGGGGTCACAGATGAATCGTTCGCTGTATGTCCTGCTGACAGCAATTATTCAAAGCGGCGAGCCCAAATTGCTCCGAGCAGCGGAAGTGAATTTACGCAGCCTCGTCAAACAGGCCAAACAGTCGACAATCCCATGGCAGAATCGCCCGTCGGGCCACTTCGAACCCCCCAGCGATTAACAGGATGCTGAAAAAGTCCGCCAGCGTCGTTCTCGCATCGTTCAGACCTTCAACGTACCACGAGGGTACGCCTCGGGGCTTCACTCGCTGCGGCCTGGCTGAACGGTCTTTTTGAGCATCCTGCGCGAAGGTGCTTCTGTTGTGCTATACGTGTGGACCATAGAAGTTCTCCGGGGCCAAAATGGGTTTCCCGCATCCGGCTAGAGAACTTGCAGGATGAAACATTTCAAGTAGCGCGTTTCCGGCATGGTGGCAAGGATGGGATGATCACTGGACTGCCCCCGCTGTTCAAGCAGACGGACCTGCCGTTTCGCATCTCGCGCAGCGAGCCGAATGCTAGTCCATAATTCCTGTTCGGTCACGTGGTGGGAGCAGGAACTCGTGGCGAGAAATCCCTCGGGCTTTGTGAGCCGCATCCCAAGCAAATTCACATCCTTGTATCCAGCCAACGCACGGGGCACGGCCTGTTTACTGCGGGCAAAGGCCGGAGGATCGAGCAACACCAGGTCGTAGCGGCGCCCAGCACGCTCCAGTTTTCGCATTTCCTCAAACGCATCCGCCGCTCGATAGACACAACGATCCTCCACCTTGTTGAGCTGCGCATGGTTGCGCGCAAGCGCCAAGGCCTCTTCACTCACATCGAGTCCTTCCACTGATTTCGCCCCCGCGAGCGCCGCATGAATCCCAAAAGCTCCAGTATGAGCAAACACCTCTAGGACCTCGGCACCGGCTGCGAACCGCGCCGTCACCAGGCGATTTTCTCGTTGATCGCAAAACCAACCGGTTTTCTGCCCTCGTTCGATATCGACAAGAAATCGAGCCGACCCTTCCTGAATTTCGACCATCGTCGCACCGTCTCCTCGAAGGAATCTTTTTTCGAGCGGCAGACCCTCCATGGTGCGACTTTTGGCATCGTTGCGCAGATACACTCGCGTGGCTCCAGACTCCTGGCACAAGAGCTCGGCCAACTGGTCTTTCCGATGGTCCATCCCGGAGGATAGGGTCTGCATGACCAAGACATCGTCGAATCGATCCACAATCAAGCCCGGCAATCGATCCGCTTCTCCATAGACAAGGCGATAGGCATTCGTGCCGGTCACCATTCGCCGACGTAGCCTAACAGCCTGCGCAAGCCGTCCTCTCCAAAACTGTTCTGTAATAGGTTCGTCGTCAAAGGTCAGTATCCTCACGCGGATCTTGGACTCAGGATTATAGAGACCTCTGGCATAGAATCGCCCATTCGGCGCAATGACATCGACCACATCGCCGGAAACCAGATTACCGCTGACCTCCTCGACATACCCGGCATAGATCCAGAGATGCCCCCACGCCTCGGTCGAAGCTGTGCGAGAAAGGCGAACGTGTCCGCGGGGACTGTCATCATGAAATGTCATGGCGTACTTATCCAATGGCACGACCTGAACGTCAAGCCTTTCCCGATGCCTTCGATTACTTGACGGCTGACTTGCGCTGTGGTTTGCTGCGCCTATGCATGAAACAGGGAATCTTTTCCGTTCTATTAACCGGGATATCCAACGATGAATCGAACACCAACCATTGGTTCCGCCGTGATCGATCGGCTCCACCAGTTGGGAGTCCGTCATATCTTCGGAATCCCCGGCGATTATGTCCTCAACCTCTACCAGCTGATCGAGGCTTCACCGATCCAGCATGTTGGAACCACGCGCGAGGATTGTGCAGGGTTCGCCGCAGATGCCTATGCGCGTATCAACGGCATCGGAGCAGTCTGTGTGACCTACTGCGTCGGCGGACTCAATACCGTAAATGCGATCGCCTGCGCCTATGCCGAACGATCACCCGTAGTATTGCTCACCGGATCGCCGGGGCTCTCGGAGCGTATTCGCACGCCTTACATGCACCACATGGTGCGTGATTTTTCTACGCAACGCGAGGTGTTCGAGAAGATTACGGTCGCAGCCATCTCCCTGGACGATCCCTCAACCGCTGAACGAGAGATGGATCGAGCCTTTGCGGCGTTGCTGCGCTATCGCCGGCCAATCTATATCGAAATCCCTCGCGATCTTGTGCATACACCACTGGCACACCCGTTACGGCCTTTGTGCCTCGACGATGAGCCAAGCGATACCGCCGCACTGGATGAAGCCATCGCCGAAGTCCGGGCTATGTTGACCATGGCCAGCCGGCCCGCCATCTTAGCCGGCGCAGAGATCGGGCGGTTCGGACTGCAAGACGATCTCACCCGCCTGGTCGAACGACTCAATGTCCCCATCGCTTCCACCCTGCTGGGCAAATCTGTCATCCGTGAAGACCACCCGCTCTACGCCGGAGTATACGGGGGCCTCATTGCACGTGACGAGGTTCAGCAATTCATCAATGCCTCCGACTGCCTGCTCATCCTGGGATCGATCTTGTCCGATGTTGAAGATCTCAATGCCGATTCGCCCTTGCTGTCGGAAGGCCGGACCATTCATGCGACAGCCGATCGGGTAGCGATCAAACATCACCGCTACGATGCCATCCGGTTCCAAGACTTCGTGAAGGCACTGGTGACCAACCCCCTCCCTTCGTTTCCTTCTCGCCCGCTGCCGGCACCGCTCCCCGTGACACAAGGCACCATTGCGACGGATGCCCCCGTAACCTTAAATGGACTGTTCCGCCACCTCGATAGTCTGTTGAACGAGCACACGCTCGTGATCGCCGACGTCGGGGAATCGCTTTTTGCAGCAGCCGATCTCCACGTCCATCGGCGATTCGAATTCCTCTCCCCCGCCTATTACACTTCGATGGGATTTGCCGTCCCGGCAGCTGTGGGTGCTTCGTTTGCCGATCCCTCGCTGAGACCAATCGTACTGGTCGGTGACGGTGCGTTTCAAATGACGGGAACGGAACTCTCGACCGCCGTGCGGTATGGTCAGACGCCGATCGTGATCGTGCTCAACAATCGAGGCTACTCCACTGAACGGGAGATTCTCGAAGGCCCCTTCAACGACGTCCACGAGTGGGGCTATGAACGGATCTGCGACATGATCGGTGGCGGAATCGGCACACGAATCAACACCCAAGGGGAATTCGAGCGTGCGCTCACCGACGCCTTGGCTGATTCCAGCCATCTACATGTCATGAATGTGCTGTTGGATCCAGCCGATCGCTCAGCTGGCATGGTCCGGTTGGCCCATCGCCTCGCCAAACGACTCTCAACCGATCGCCCGTAGCCCGCGTGACTCCAAAATGTGCTCGTTCATTTCGACCGCTTCCCCTTCGCCCCCGCGATAAGTTCTGCTGCCGTTTCACGCACTTTTTTCGTGATGGTCGACCCGCCCAACATCCGGGCGATTTCTTCTTCTCGCCCCACCCCCTTGAGCGTTCTCACCGACGTAGATGTCCGTTGACCGTCCAGTCCTTTCTCCACAAGCACATGGTGCTCCGCTTGCGACGCGACTTGAGGAAGATGAGTGATACAGAATACTTGATGGAACGATCCGAGTGTGCGCAATTTTGTTCCCATCGCTGCAGCCACTGCCCCGCCGACTCCCGTATCGATTTCATCGAATACGAGAATCGGAACCTGATCCATCTCTGCTAATACCGTCTTGAGCGCCAACATGATGCGCGAGAGTTCCCCGCCGGATGCCACCCGGCCTAACGGTCGTGGCGGTTCACCCGGATTGCTCGAGAGAAGGAACTCCGCTCGATCACACCCAGCCGGTCCAATCCCCTCGGGCGACTCATCACTCGAGACCATCACCTGAAAAATCGCCTGCTCCATCTTCAGCGCGGCCAGCTCTGCTTTCACCGATGTCGTCATCCGCTTGGCCGCATCAGTTCGCTTCTGTGACAACTGCTGCGCCAATGTGCGGAGACGATGGGATTTCTCCTCCACCTGCGCGGTCAACTCAGCAGTCCGCTCTTGATGGTTGTCTAATAATTGAAGTTCCTCTTGCACCCGTTGACCAGTCGCGATAACCGCCTCAACTGATCCTCCATACTTTTTCTTCAACTGTTGGATCAGATCGATCCGATCCTCCACGACAGCCTGTCTGGCAGGATCGGCTTCTATTCGTTGCGCGTAGTCACGCAACCGTCCGGCAAGCTCTTTGAGCGGGATCGCTGACTCTGTCGCAATGTGTTCACAATCACCCATCGCCGGATCGATCTGAACCAGCTCTGTAAGCGTTCGTCCAACTCGTCCCAGCCTCGTGAGCACAGCCTGTTCATCCGCCTGCAATTCCAGGTGCGCCTCGTGAGCCAATTCTCTGAGCCGGTTCGCATGCACCAGTCGCTGCCGCTCACTGCGAAGCTGCTCTTCTTCATCGGACAACAGGCTGGCTTGTTCAATCTCCTGAACCTGAAACCGCAATAGATCTTCACGTCTTGCACGGTCAACGACGTCATTCTGTAAAACCTCCAGGGCCCTGCGCAATTCCTTCCACCCTTGGTAGGTGTGCTCGTACTGCCCGCGCAACTCGGTGAGACGTCCAAATCCATCGAGAGCCTCTAATTGTTTGGCGGTCGCCAGTAGCGATTGCTGCTCATGTTGACCATGGATATCGACGAGAGTACCCCCCAGCTCTTCAAGCACTCGCAGGGGGTACAGGCTGCCATTGACATACACTCGATGGCGGCCAGATCGGGAGAGCACGCGTCGAAGAATCAGCTCAGACTCGTTCTGACCGATGATGTCCTGTAACCGTAGCCGTTGGAGGAGTGGATGGGTCTCGGGAAGAGAGAAGGCGGCTTCAAGCTGAGCTTCGTCTTCTCCAGAACGGATCTGGTCGGTCGAGGCTCGCCCACCGACCAATAACGCAATGGCATCGATGAGGAGGGATTTACCTGCCCCGGTCTCCCCGGTCAAAACCGTGAACCCGGACTGGAATTGAAGGCTCAGTTGCTCAATGAGCGCGAAATTGACAATGCGCAACTCGACGAGCATTGCAGCAGGTAACGATAATCCTTAGGCTGAACCGGCTGGCTGTGCCAGCAACGTATCAATCAGTTCCTTGAACTGTCGCTTCGGTCTCGCCCCAACGAGCTTCTCCACAACCTGTCCGTTCTTAAAAAACAGGATGGTCGGGATACTCATCACCTGATAGCGACCTGCGACCTCAGGATTTTCATCCGTATTGAGCTTACGTACCTTCATCTTTCCTGCGTACTCTTTGCTTAACTCCTCGATGATTGGAGCGACCATCTGGCAAGGACCGCACCACACCGCCCAGAAATCTACCATCACAAGCTCTGTAGACTTGATAACTTCTGCATCCCACGTTGCATCTTCAACTTTTAGTGCATCGCCTGCCACGTCACATTCCTCCTTGCTGAGTACGCCATAAAAATAATAACTTCAGGCATCGTATACCAGCCTTCTTTGAGGAGTCAAATCTGCCTGCACGGGGCAGCAGCACTCCACTGTGCACGGGAGAGAGCCCTGAAGACACGCCACCCCCTCATTTTGCACGCGTACCTTCGCACCATTCGCTCACCGTCCATACACGCCCATCTCAGGCTGGGGCATATCAGATTGTGGCCTCCCATACGGCCCTCCAGGCGTCGCCCATGGCAGACCTTTCTCCCCGATCAGCAATGGACCGAGGATATTTCGAACCACTGCCGTGCCGAAACTCTCCGTCCAGCCGATCCCGGTCAAGCTCAACATGAAGTTATACTGCTGGCGATCCGGGAATTGTAAATAAAAGAGCCCCAGTGACCAGCACTTGCATGGATTCTGGTAGAGTGCCACCACATCATATTCCGGGCTCCTGCCGTTCTTCACATCGTAGTAACCCTTTGCGCCGACCGTCCATCCCCACGGTGTGCGAAAGGCCCCTCCCGCTGTAAGAAATTGAATCTCAGGGGTCGGAGCATAGACCTCGTTGAACGAAATCGGGTTCCACAGGTCTCCGCGGCGTATACGATTCCCATCGTGCGTGAAGCGTTGCCCCAGTTCAAGATACCAGTAGTTGGACTGTTGAACCCGAAGGGTGGTGTTAAATTGACTGACCGAGGATCGGTAGGGATCGAAAAACGCATCGACGGTCAGATACTGGTTCGTGGCAGGCTGCCGGGCGAGAAACGTCCCAAGGCCCTGAGCAAATGCGGCATCCGCTAACTGCGCCTGCGTGAACTGAGGAGTCGTATTGCCGATCACAACCCGCATCCACAGATCCGACAATTTCTTTCCCTCGATCGCCACCGTCGCCGGCTGCAGCGGCTGAGTGATGGACCCGAACAATGGAACGACGCCGGGTGTGAAATCCCGCGCTCTCGTTTGCACAGCGCCCACGTGATAACTTTGAGCCATTGTGAAATCCAGCCAATTGAAACTATTGCCGCCCGCTTGCTCCAACAGCCGGCTACGAATCGAATAGGTCAGCAAGTTTTTCTTCGGCAGATCATCCACCTGATCGATTTGCGTCAACTGAGACTGATTCGTCGGCGGAACATATTCATAGATGACGCTGGGCTCAATGGTATGCAACATACTCGAGCCCTCACTCGTTCCAAAGCGACGGCTCAGCTTCGAGGTGGCATCGAGCCCCACCCACAACGTCTCGCGATGCTGGCTTTCAGGGTTTGTGACCCCACGCGTATAGTAGGTCTCCCGCACTTTTACTTGGGGAGTCAGACCCACGATATGGCCGAAATGAAGCACGTCGGTCGACAATCCAGGAAGGACATCGATTCGATTCTGAGCGAATCCCTGCTCGCGATAAAAGTTCACGAAGTTCATGTCCGTCCCCAGCAAGATCGGCGAGTTGAACAAGGACAGATTCGGCAGGCTGTAGCCGATTTCCGGCAAGCGCTGAAACGTATCTGCCCCACCAGATTGCAAAGGCTGCAGATATTGACTATGCACGTACGTCTTTCCATACGGCAGGCGGTAGGCTGCCAGCAAATTCGACTCGTTGCTGGGAAGAGCCCGCAGTGTCCCTGAATTGCTCAACTGTTGGAGATAATTCGGATCGGTTACCAGATTGGCATTGACGCGAAGCAGCAAATCCGGTGTGAATTGCTGCGTATGAGTCCCGATGATCACCGCCCGCGTCTGCTCCGCATCTTGCCCCGTCTGGCTGACGCCGGACACATCCGGCGCCTCTGTCTGCCTCAAGGCGCTGATGAGCCACTGTCCACGCGATTGCCGGTCTAGAGCATAGCGATATTTTATATCTCCCCCATAGCCGAGGCTGCTGTAATAGGAAGGAGCAATTGTCAGGTCGTGACTCGGATTGATAGCCCAAAAGAAGCTTTGTTGAAGGTGCGCGCCAAAACGATTGTCATACCCGATCGTGGGAGTCAGAAATCCAGTGCGCCGCTTGGAGAGCGGATACGTCAACGTGGGAAGGGGAACCATCGGGACATCGTTCACGCACAACCATCCACCCGTAAACGCCACGTTGTCGCCGGCATGGAGATCAAGATCCTTGAATTTGAACCGCCAGGCCGGTGTCTCACCGTCCTGCGCATCACAGTTCGTAAATTGGCCCTCTTTGACGCGGTAATGCTCCTCTGAAAACCGTTGTATAAGACGCCCCTCCACCGACGTATTCGTGGATTTGAGGTGTACCCGTCCGTGCGTGACCACCCCCGCTTCAGTATTCACATTCAGTTCCAACCGCTCGGTCACAAGATCAGCTTTGGGATCGGTGAGCCGGACGTGGCCCGTGGCAACCAAGACACCGGGTAATGACTGGATGGTCATATGATCGGCCGTCAGACGCAGGGGGCCCTGATTGACCACCACCGAACCATCGGCTTCGTAGGTTTCTGACTCCTGGAGGTACTCGATGCGTTCCGCCGTGATATCGAGGGGGGGGCCTTCAGGAGAGATCGTTGTTCCAGCGGCACCTCCTACGTGCGGAAACAGGACTCCCAACATCAACCAACCAACCAAGCCCATCCACAGCCGCGTCGAGATCCCTGCCATATCAGCCCCGAAGCGGCGAACACACACGACCATGGAGCCATGCTTTGCACTCCCCTACAAGCATGAGCGATCCCGTCACACAGACCAGACCGTCCGGCGTCGCCAGCTGTCTGGCCAGAGCTATTGCACCGCTGAGCGACGACACGACATGCGGATGAGACAACAGATCTCCGAGCGAAGATTGAAGTTCTTGTGCGGTGGCAGAGCGTGGAAGATCCGCCTGCGTCAGCACCACTTCATCCACCAGGCGTCTCAATGGTTCGACAAATCCTCGATGATCCTTGTCGCGCATCATCCCAAGAACCAGAATCACAGGGCGGGACGGATGCAATCGGTCAGCGTGTGAGAGAAAGTCGGCCAAGGCGGTTGCCGCAGCAGGATTATGCGCGCCGTCCAATAGAATGGTCGGGCGGCGATCGACCACTTCCAATCGCCCGGCCCAGCTGACCGCCTGCAAACCCGTTCGCGCCGCCTCAGACGCGATCACAATCCCCTGCGAAGCCGCCGCCTCCAATAGCGCCAACGCACAGGCAACGTTATCGAGTTGGTGGCGGCCAGCCAGAGCACAGGTCAGCCCGTCATAGTGCATACCCACACCGCGATAGGAAAATTGCCGGGGCTCCTCTCCCTCAGTGTGAAAGTGCTCGCCTAGCCGAAACACCGGAGCCTGCCGCGCCTTTGCCACTTGTTCAATCGTCCGCCACGCGTCATCATCGAGCCGTCCCAGCACCACCGGCACACCCGGCTTGATAATGCCGGCCTTCTCGAACGCGATGGCAGAAGGTGTACTCCCGAGATACGCCTGATGATCCAGCGCAATCGTCGTGATGGCGCAGGCCATCGGTGTCACCACATTCGTCGCATCGAATCTGCCACCCAATCCAACCTCCAACACCGCCACATCAACTTCTAAGTCTGCAAAATGCTGGAACGCCATGGCTGTCGTATATTCAAAAAAAGTCGGCGACAGGTCCGGTCGGCAGACGGTCTGAATGCGTTCGGTTAATTGCGCGACCCGCGATTCAGCCATCATCTCGCCGTTCACCCGTATCCGCTCTCGAAACTCCACAAGATGAGGTGAGGTATAGAGCCCCACGCGATACCCTGCCGCCTGCAACATCGCCGCCGCCATGGCCGCAGTGGAGCCTTTTCCATTCGTGCCGGCGATGTGCACGGTCCGATACCTGTTCTGCGGCATGCCGAGGCGCGCCGTCAACGCCGTCATCGTCTCAAGACCCAATTTAATGCCATGCTTTTGCAGACGATACAGATAGGCGACAGCGGAGGAATAGGTCATGGTGTAACCGGCAGGAGGACGCTAGCTAGGATTCTTCATGAAGGGTCTAGCAGGTTGTTGAAAAAGCCCGCCAGCATCGTTCTCGCATCGCTCAAAGGCTCAACGTACGAGACAAAGTACGCTTCGCCTTTTCGCTCGCTGCGGCCTTGCTGGACAGCCTTTTTGAACAACCTGCGGGCATTGTTGGAGCTGTGCAGGACTTCCTTCAACCCTCTGCCTCTCATGCCAGAATAGTTTATCAACACCCTGCTGGGCTCAAAAATGCGAGACGAGAGTACTTAGGGTTTCTTTCAGCTGTCTGCGTTCCACGATCATATCGATCATACCGTGCTCCAACAGAAACTCCGCACGCTGAAACTGGTCGGGCAGCTGTTGTTTAATGGTCTGCTCGATGACGCGTGGGCCGGCAAAACCGATCAGCGCTTTCGGTTCGGCCAGGATCACATCGCCCAACATGGCGACACTGGCCGTGACACCCCCGAACGTGGGGTCGGCCAATAGACAAATAAACGGGAGTCGCGCCTCGCCCAGCTTGGCCACCGCCGCAGACGTTTTGGCCATCTGCATCAAAGAGAGAATTCCCTCTTGCATCCGGGCCCCTCCGGACGTCGTCACCAAAATGACCGGCAATTTGAACTCCAGGGCGCGATCAATCGCCCGACAGATCTTTTCCCCGACCACCGACCCCATGCTGCCGCCCATAAAACTGAAGTCGAATACGCAGAGCACCACGCGGCGGCCGTTCATCATCCCTTCACCGATGACCATGGCATCTTTGCGGCCAGTCTTCTCCTGATGCGCCTTCACACGATCCTTATACGATTTCGTGTCCTGAAAATTCAGCGGGTCTTGAGGGCCAAGCTCCGCATCCCACTCTTTGAACGTGCCAAGGTCCACCAAGAGTGTAATGCGCTCCAGGACAGAGATCGGAAAGTGGTAGTCGCACTTCGGGCACACCTTGTTATTGCGCTCGACTTCTTTGCGAAAGACGATTTCCCGACAGTTGTTGCACTTGAGCCACATTCCCTCCGACACTTTGGACCGTTTTGGAGCTTCAGGCTCTGTTGTTTTCTGTTTTTTAAACCAGGCCATGGGGCGCCCCTCCTAAGAACCTGTGACGCGTGCAGCGTGAAACGTATCGTGCAAACACAGACGATTCTATTCCCTGCTCTACGATCCTGCTATCAGCCACCAGCTCTACGCTTTTTTCTGACGAAAGACGAATGACGTATGGACAAAGAGGAGGGCAGAATACCATAGCCGCCCTCATGACGCACGTGGATTTCCCCTCGATGAAGGTCACACCTCGCATCAGAAAAGCTGGCCGCCGAAGGCGATCTGATACATCATCGTGAATCCGACGACCACGCTCCCAAGACTCGCCAAACCCTGGAGCGCAAGAAAAACCGGGCGCCCAAGATTCAGCGACCACAACACCGGAAGACTCACGACCATCCCAACCAGCACCATCCCCACAATCGAGCCAAACCCGAACACCGAAATGTACATCAGCCCCTCCGACAGCGACCGCGCAGACGACAGCACAATCAACAGCAACGCCGCCGACCCCGCGAGACCGTGGGCCATCCCGACACAGAACGGCCGGATGGAATCGCGCCACCAGTGACCATGCCCGTGATCCTCGACCAGCGCGTGGCTATGCAAATGCATGTGCTGTGCGCCGTCATGGTCATGTGCGTGCACATGCCAGCGTTCCCGAACCAAACGAATTGCGAGCATTCCTCCCAGAAACACGAGCATCATACCGACCGCAAATTCAGCCGCTAACGCCATCGGCTCAGGAATCGATACGCGCAGCACCAACACCACCGCCCCGGCCAAGAGTAAGACAACGGTGTGGCCCAACCCCCAACTGAGGCCAATCATACCGGAGGCCCGGAGCGAAGGCCGTTGCGCCAGCATCGTGGAGACGGCAGCCAAATGGTCCGTGTCCAAGGCATGGCGAAGCCCCAAGACCAACCCGAGCCCTAATATGGTGAGGAATTCCGTATCCAGCATGAGCGATCTACAAGGACCGATGCTGCGCCATCGCTGTCAGCGGCACAACGGGAACGTCACCCGCCGCGTGCGTGCATTTCGAGATGAGGGTCTTCGCGAAGTTTCTCAACACCGATAAGCCCTCCGACACGCAACCCCTCTCGTTCAAGCGCCTTGCGCTCTTCTGCGCCCCGGTCGCGACGGCCTTCCCAACCGGTCTGGATTAAGGCCCGCATCTCGTCAGCCGAAACCCCGGCGCGAAGGGACTTGCGCAGATCCGTTCCCGACGTTGCATACAGGCAGCGGTACCACATGCCGTCCGCAGTGACCCGGCTACGATCGCACACCGCACAGAATGGCGTGGTCGTCGAAGGAATAATCCCAAAGGTCGTCCCATCCCGCAATAGAAATCGCTGTGCCGGCGCTGCCCCCCGCTCGGGCAGCGGCTCGATTGCCCCATAATGCCCGCTCAAGATCGTGAGGATGGCTGCCTGCGACAGTACTTTGTCTTGAGACCACTCGTTCGCACCCCCGACATCCATGTATTCAATAAACCGAACCTCCGCCTGCACCTGCCTGCCGAATTCAATCAGCGCAACCAACTCATCGTCATTAAACCCACGAATGGCCACCGTATCGAGCTTCAGCCCTGTGAATCCTGCCCGAGCCACCGATTCAATCCCTTCCATCACACGTGCAAACTCATCACGGCGAGTCAATTGGCGAAATCGTTCCGGCTTCAGCGTATCGAGACTCACCGTAATGCGGTGCAGCCCGGCCTCATACAGCGCCTCAGCCTGGTCCGCCAGAAGAATGCCATTCGTCGTCAACGCGATATCCGTCACCCGCCGGTTTTGAAGCAACAACCGGATCAGTTGAGGCACATCACGTCGAAGCAACGGCTCTCCGCCGGTCAGCCGCACACGATCCACGCCGAGGTCGGTGAAATAGCCGGTCAGCACCGCCATCTCCTCAAAGGTCAGCACATCCTCGCGCGGCAGCCAGACATAATCCTGCTCCGGCATACAGTACGAGCAGCGGAGATTGCATCGATCCGTCACAGACAAACGCAAGCTCTTGAGCGGGCGATCAAAGGTATCGACCACCGCAGAAAGAGGCCCACTCATATTTGATTCACTCATGACAACTTCCGTAGTCTTCCACGCGTTTCACTTCTCACCTTTTACGTCTCACACTTCTACGGGTGTTCCTCCACCCAGACTTCGCCTTCCGGCGTGTGTTCACGTTTCCAAATCGGCGTGATGCGTTTCAATTCAGCGATCGCCCATTCGCAGGCGCGGAACGCCTCGGCCCGATGCTCAGCCCCCACGACAATCAACACAATGTTGTCACCGATACCGATCTCGCCATACCGATGGAGAATCGCGACCTCAATGATGTCGAAATCCTTCAACGCCCGCTCGCGGATTTCACGCAGCTTCGTTTGGGCCATCCCTTCGTAGTGCTCAAAGGTCATGCTGTCCACATCGCGCCCTTTGGAACGATCGCGAGCAATACCAAGAAACGTGGCAATGCCACCGATGCGCTTCGAACGCGCCCGCACTCGATTGATCTCCGCATCGACGGAAAAATCTTCCCGTTGCACGCGAACTAACTGAGCATCGTCGCTGACTGGATCTATTGGACACCCGCCGGCAAAAGGAGGCAACAACGCCACTTCGTCGCCATCCTGAATCGTCGTATCCTCATGAGCAATTTCCTGATTCACCGACACCAGCACTTTCTTCTTATGGATCAATTCCCCGATCATCGGATATCCGGTGTCGAGCAGCTCAACCAAATCCTTGACCTGTCGTCCATTGGTGAATGCCAGCGCGAGGGATCCCTGCCCCCCTGCCAACGATTTGGTCATGCCGAATAATTTGATTGTCACCATCGTCAGCCTTGCCATTAGCCTCAGCCTTGCTTCGAATAGGTTCCCGACTTCCCACCTGATTTTGACAGAAGACAGACGTCACGAACACTCATCCCGCGATCAACCGCTTTGCACATATCGTAGATTGTGAGCGCCGCCACCGAGGCCGCCGTCATCGCCTCCATCTCCACCCCGGTCGGCCCAGTCGTTTTGGCCGTCGCCAAGATCGTGATCGAACAGCGGCCTTCCCGATCAGGCTGCACTTCTTCTTTGAATGAGATATCGACGCTGGTGAGGAGAATCGGATGGCACATAGGAATGAGATCCGGGGTCTTCTTCGCTCCCATCACGCCGGCCACCTGCGCGACGGACAAGACATCGCCCTTGGCAATCTTGCCTCGTTGAATCTTTTCAAGGGTTTCCGGCTGGAGAAACACTGTGGCCTGAGCCGTCGCAGCCCGCTCGGTCGAGTCCTTCGCGCTCACATCCACCATCCGCGCCCGCCCCGACTCGTTGAAGTGCGTAAATTCTGCCATTTTTATAGTTGAATCAGTTGGTTACAGAGAGAAACTTGAGGGGATTATAGGAGCCGGTGGAAAGGGCAGTCAAGGGAGAGGCAGGGCAGCCTGTTGGCCTCCTGTGCTCGTGGAACGCGCACGCTCGGAAGGTGCTCGTTCGACACGCGCAGTGGGAGCCCAAACAGGCCGCCCTGCTGAGAAACGGAGGGAGTGAAAGATATCCGAAAAGAAAGGGGATAGTCTGTTGGTCTCCTGTGCTCGCGCAACGCGCGCAGTTTAAAGGATGGTATCGGAGGCCGCCTCCGTCGATGTGGGTAGGTTTGGGATAGACCAAATCAACCTAAGAAAGTAGAATATCATCGTTTCTTTAGGCACAGCAAGAAACCACACGACAAGACACCGACAACTTTTGGAATAGATACCATGGGAGCCTCCTCGGTTAGATGGACAACATGCACACCTGTAACGATACTCTCTCCAGTCTCTTGCTCGCTGAGCAATTTTGACCAGATCGCAGAGATTTCCCAATTGTTGGGTGGTGCGCTCCGAGCCCAGGCTCAAGACGAGCAGGTAAGTGGGAATTGAGTACGCGTCTTTAGGAAGGGAAGATTGTAAGCTTGAGACATCCGGCGCCACACGGACCGCTCCGTCTTATGGCCTGAGTTGGCTTTCCCTCAATAAGATTCGGCAGCGAATCACCTCACTTCGTCCCGCATGTAAGCCCCCCCGGGGGGCGGCGAAACTGTATGTCTCATGCATATGGTTTGCGCCTGATTGAAATGAGTCTCCGTTCACAGTTCTTTGTGAGTCTGTATGGCGACCCCGACTCGTCCCTAATCGTCAATTGAGGGAACGAAACCAGGCATTCGCAGCTAGTCACCCACCAATTCGATCAGGGCACGTTCCTTCATGACGCGGAAAGGCCAAAGGTCTAGCGCAAACAACTTATGCTGTATGCGGTCGCGTTCATGTTGTAGCCTCGGCGTAGATCGACCGGCTAGCACCTGCGAGAGCATCATTCGCGCTACTAAACCTGTCACGCTCGCTGCTTGAACCTCTCTGGCACACCGGCAGCGATGGCCTCTGACTTGTGTGAATCAGAACGGGGCCTGGTCGGAGTCGGCAGATGGTCCGATGCTGAACCGTTCTGCCGACTCTCGCTGCTCCCACCCCCTCAAGCGCCCTTGCTGATTGCAGAAAAGCGTCAGTGGGAAACAGGTGCGTCCGTAAATAACGACACTGCGTGACCTTTCGCATCCACTTTCGCAATAACATGTTCTCCGACTTTAGGAATTAAACTTGATCTCTTTTCAGTACTGGAATCAACATGCATGCGCACCTCAGTCCCGGTTGCTTCTCTGACGACATAGTTTTCACCATCGATCTTTACTATTTCGCCCTTGACCTCCTTGCCGGGTACAAATCTTTCTTTATCATCCACGGTAAATATCTTCCCTCCAGATTGACCAATGTTGAACTTGTCTGCAGACGACGCGACAGTCGACAGACCCAGGCACAGCACGAAACTACACGACAGGACACCGACGACTTTGGGAATAGATACCATGGGAGCCTCCTCGGTTAAATGTACACAGCACATACCTGAACGGTACTCGCTCCAGAGTCTTAGAAGCTGATCAATATTGACCAGAGCGTGGGAATTATCTCGGTTGTTGGGTGACGCACCTGGATGCCAGACAGAGGCCAAGGCTTGTGAGCTGGCTGACGATGCTCTCAATAATTCAAAACTGGTGGAACGCGGATTAGGTGGAGCACCTCAACCATACTGGCACATCGGTCGTTCAAGCTGGTGTTGATCTAAATGAGCTGCCACTCCTCCCAAGATCACCACACAGCTTGGCAATTGTCGACGGAGCAGCACGCGGATAAAAAGATCGTCGGCAGATCATCAAAACGATCGTGGAAAATACGATTCGCGAAGTCACCTAAGGAGGACCAGGCGTACCGGCTCATGACCAATATCAATATATGGCCGAGCAGGATGCTGAAACAGTCCGCCAGCGCCACATGCTACGTATGTGGCGCGAGATGTGCGAACAACCGAGATTCTCGCATGTCAAAATGGTTGTTTCGCAGCCTGCTAGGTCCGGTGAGCATCAAACCAGACGGAGTCCTACGGTTCCCATCATGATTCTTCGAAACTGAGCAATTCTGACCAGACTCGCTCCACCCAGAGGCATAGCATTAATAAGAACATGCGTTGTGAGATCCAATGCGATTTCTCGCATGCTCAAAGTAAGCATGATGACCGTCAAGAAGAACAGCCATAGAAGTTCAGCTGGTCGAATCACTGATGAGTTCCAAATTGAGAGCTCCATCACTCCGTTGAAAAATGACATCTTCACGGAATATGCAGTTGCCAACCAGGAGGACATCATGAATTGTGAACGTTGCGGAGGACTAAAAATATTGGAGCATTTTTACGGCTCCTCGACTGATGTATCGGCGTGGATGTATGACGGCTTGCGGTGCATAAACTGTGGTTCCATCACCACGTTTAAGATGGGAGAGAAAGACATGCACTACCTGAGCCCCCGTCATCTTGTATCAGGAGTTCGAGCAGGATCTCGCAGCTAAGTCACCGCGAGTAAGAGTGGGCGTGAGCAGACCGATGCATCAGCGGTCTCCGACGAAACCACGCAAGAAAAGGCGGGGTGCTGCAGTACCGGCAAGGCAGGCAACGCTGCCAGATCATCTAAGGAGATTGCTGCTAGTTGCGACATCGGCAATAAAAAATAAATCAACTCTGAGAAGAAGGAGTAACGTCATGACCCAACCTACGACACACTTTGCACTGGCAACTCTGCTGATTGTTGGATTAGCAGGTTGCGCGACAGATACCTCCCCTTCATCCACGAACGCGCCTATGAGACCCGTCTTTCAGTCCCAACTGCCGGTCATCGAGGGCCAGGTCGTACGGAACGAAGGCAACGCCTATGTCATCAGGGAACTATCCGGACGACAAACACGTGTCGCGTTCGACAGAAAAACTGTGAAAGATAATATCGTGGTCGGGGATACCGTAGCCGCACGATTCGATGGCCTGCCTTCAAGTGCCTATGCGACTTCGATCACACGCGGCACAGGGAAACCGACTTCTCCCTCAGCCAACACCTCGCCTCGCTTCCAAACAGTTGAAGGTATTGTCCAGCAGCAGGACGGGACCGATTACGTGATCAAAGAGAATTCCGGCAGGGATGTGCGTCTCCATACGGACAACACGACTAGACTCGATCGAGACATCCGAACAGGAGACAGGGTGGTGGTCATTACGAGCACGATGATGTCCGATGCCTCGATGTACAGTATTTACAAACTCGGCAATCCTAACGTCATTCAAGGGGAAGTCGTGCGAGTTGAGGGGGACGGGTACGTCATCAGGGATTCAGGCGGAAGGGACATGCATCTCCGAGTGGACAACACGACCAGATTCGATCGGAACATCACGGGAGGAGACAAGGTCATGGCGATTACGAATCCCATGCCTTCCGATGCCCCGTACGTGACGACCATGTACAGACTCGACAGCCCTCACCTCGTCCAAGGGGAAGTCGTATGGACTGACGAGAACGGGTACGTGGTCAGGGACTTCACGGGAAGGGACATACGCCTTCAATCAAACTCTACAACCATCCGGAACGATAACATTCGCGTGGGGGATAGAATCATCGCGGATACGGGTTCATCGTCTTCCGTCCATGTAGATTCGATTGCAAAACGATGATTCCTGTTTCTTCAGGATCGTGACTAATGCCGCGGGATTCAGTCTGACTGGGGTAAGTCAACGGAGGCCCCTTCTATAGGTGCTTCAAACGATATTCTGAGCAGCTGAGCAATTGTGGCCAGGCTACACACGATGAAATTGCTAACTGGCGCATACCTTCACATGATGAGGCCGTAAACGGCCAAGGAGTGGATTCATGAAGACACATTACTTAGTCACACTCTGCGCCACTCTGGTTATCGGAGCCATGCTCATCACGTCGCCAGTGACCGTTTCGGGTAAGGCCACTGAAAAGACACCGAACGCGCAAGAATTACCACAGAAAGGAACGAGCTATGCTCCTGTTGATCTCAAGGAGGACTTTGCCGTCGTCATGGCTCGCATGAAAGCCGCAAAGCCTGAGATCATGAAGCGGCAGATGGATTTGCTCAAGGAGCGGTATGACCTCGCGAACCGGCCGGCCAAAGATGTCACGATGTCCCGCGGTAAGCCTGTTCAGGAAGGAATACGAGTCATACTTCCGCAGGGGTTGACCTGGGAAAAACTTCAGGCCATGAGCTCCGAAGAGATCCGGGAGAAGGATTCATTTCCGGCTGGATTCTTTCCACTTCCGCATCCCAACCATCCCGAAGGAGGAATGGTGTTCCCCACGTTCCAGATCGAGGAGATTCAGAAGCAGGAGGGCCGTGATCTCACGCGCTTCGACCTGGACTTCGACCTGCCGGCCCATTTCTTACCGGAGTTCCCACCCCCAATCTATCTGACGACCAGGCCTGATCTCGGTGACGTATCACAAGGCAAATTGGTGACCATCGACAATTATTATGAATTCTTCAACGGAATTCTGAATCCGAAACAGCTCGAAGGTTTGCGGCTGCTCGTCACCACATTCCCGCAGCAGCAGTTCAACCAGACGGAAGACCGTCGTACCGTCCGTCCTAGCCGTGGCGTGACCTGCTTCGAGTGTCATGCGAATGGCCACACGAACGCCAGTACCCATCTGGCTGGAGATCTCCGCCCGCAGGAGTTTCGTCATCGAATTGATACCCCCACGTTACGCGGCTTGTACATTCAGCGGCTGTTTGGCTCGCAGAGAGCGCTGAAGACCGTGGAGGATTTCACTGAGTTTGAGCAGCGCGGCGCCTACTTCGACGGGGATCATGTGATCGGGGCCAAAAAAGGCGCCAACATTCTCGAACGAGGGAGCCAGGTGCACTTCATGGCAGAGTTCCAGGAACTCCTGGACTTCCCGCCGGCGCCCAAACTAGGCATTGACGGCAAATTGAATCCCTCAAAGGCCACCTCGGCTGAGAAGCGAGGGGAGATCCTATTCTTCGGCAAAGCGACCTGCGCTGGCTGCCATCAGGGGCCCTATTACACGGACAATTCCATGCACAACTTGAAGGTGGAGCGCTTCTACAAGCCGCGGATGATCAATGGACGCATGGCGAGCGCCGATGGCCCCATCAAAACGTTTCCCTTGCGAGGCATCAAGGATTCGTCTCCGTACTTGCATGATGGGAGGTTACTGACCCTAGAGGATACCGTGGAGTTCTTCAATCTTGTGTTAGGAACCCAGTTGACGGCTGAGGAGAAACAGGACCTGGTGGCATTTCTACGCGTGCTTTAACTGTCATAGGGAAAAGCCGGTGACATATTGTGGCTATAAGGGAAGCACAGAAAGAAATGACGAGACCTTCTGAACAATCAAGAACACACAGGAGAGGCATATGAACAAGGGAGACTTGTACGAGGTCAAGCCGTTCGACTTACAGGGGCTGGTCGGGATTTCTGATCGAACACTCGAGATGCATCTCAAGCTGTACGAGGGATATGTGAAGGCCGCGAACCAGCTCACGACCCAGATTGGCGAGATGCTCAAAGATGGACGGATTGATCAGGAGGAAATGCCTGCCTATTCCGAGCTGACCAGACGGCTGGGATTTGAATACAACGGGATGGTCTTGCACGAATATTACTTTGAGAACTTGACCACAGGCGGAGCCAGCAAGCCCGATCAAGGCTCTGCCTTTGTGAAAGCGGCAGAAGACAGCTTCGGCACCTATGACATGTGGAAATTGGACTTTTCCAGCGTGGGGAAAATGCGAGGAGTGGGCTGGGCCATTTGTTATGTGAATCCACGCAACGGCCGACTCTCGAATCACTGGATCAGTCTGCATGAAAATGGAAATGTAGCCGGCTTCATTCCTGCTCTCGTGATGGATGTATGGGAGCACGCCTATCTTCTCGATTACAAGCCTGCAGAGAGGTCGTCCTACATCGACGCGTTCTTCGCCAATATCGATTGGAAGTCAGTGGAGAAGCGGCTGCAACTCTGCGAGCCGGCTTTGGTAGAAGCAGTCCGAGGATGACCGGAAAGCCTTGGGCGATTCGTGATCGACACAATAGAACGGGGGCACTCCCCCGACAGGAGGAAACTATGAAAGCAATTACAACGATAACGGCGCAACCTGGAACAACGGCCTCCCGCACTCCCCGACAAGAAAAAATCATCAAAGAAGCCATCGGGCTGACCGATGTGAAGACGCTCAGGGCTCGGGCACGACAAGGGATTGAAGACGGCGCGATGACAGCGGGGTACAAGGCCAAAGCAGAGACGGTGATCACGTTGCTGAATGACGCCCTCGCCACAGAAATCGTCTGCGTCCTGCGCTATAAACGCCATTACTTCATGGCCACCGGGCTCAGTTCCCTCAGCGTGAAGGGCGAGTTTCTCAAGCATGCCACTGAGGAACAAGTCCATGCCGACCAATTGGCCGAACGCATCGTCCAACTTGGAGGTGAACCGAATCTCTCCCCTGAAGGGATGCTGAGTCGGAGCCATTCAGAATATGTCGAAGGAGCGTCATTGGTGGAAATGATTACGGAAGACCTGATTGCCGAACGGGTCGCGATCGACAGCTATCGTGAAATGGTTGCCTATGTCGGCACGGACGACCCCACCACGCGTAAAGTCTTGGAGGGAATTCTCGCACAAGAAGAAGAGCATGCAGAGGACCTCGCCAGCCTTCTGAAGGAGCTGGGCCCGTAAGCGTATGCTCAAGGTCCGGGTCGTTAGCCGGGCAGGAAAGGAGAGGCCATTATGGGGAAAGCAATCATTCTCTAGTTGCTGGGAGTTCCGCTCACGTTGCTCGTCGTCCTCTGGCATTCGGTGTTCTTCGATAAGACGGCACGTGGAGGACCTGATAGCGCAAAAGGAACCTTATGATTATCGAGATTGCCCTGTGTGTGGGCGTCGCAGCGTTGGCGGTGCTGGTCGGCTCGCTGGTCCCACTGTTGATACAACTCAGGAAACCGGTGGCGCAATCGGAATACCTCTTAGTCCGTATGAACGCCGAGCTGCCGTTGTTGCTCAAGGAGGTGCGGGCGACGATGGAGAATCTGAACGCACTGGTCAAGCATGCACGGGATGGGGTCGAGCATGCTGCCGTGCTGCTGCATGCGGCAGGGACTCTGGGCGACACCGTGCAACGGGTCCATGAGACGATGCAGGGTACGAGCCGATCGTTTCTGGTCAAGCTGGTCAGCATGGTGGCGGGGTTCAGGGCCACGGCGGGTGCCGTCAAAACACACATTCACCGAGAAGGAGGGACGAATAATGGCAGATGACAGAGGGTGTTCATTGGGAGCGGTGGGATTGGCGTTTGTGGGCGGAGGATTGGTGGGGGCAGCAATGGCACTGTTGCTGACGCCGCAGTCCGGTCATGAGTCACGAAAGCAGGTGCGAGGGTATGGACAGCGCGCCGAAGAGCAGATCCATGAGATGGCCGATACGACCTCCCAGGCTTTAAACCAGGCGGTGGACAAGGGACGCGAGTTCATGAAAGACAAACAGGCAGTCGTGACCGAGGCGATCGAGGCTGGACGGGTTGCTTTATCACGGGAGCGTGAGCGGCTGTCCGGTGAAGCGAAGGTGTGATGGCCGTTGATCTAGAGACAGACGCCAGGGGCTCTCGGCCTCGTCTCCCCTATCAAGTCACGATGGCTCCATCATCGTGGAGACTCAGCTCGGGTGGTCAGCATCCAACTGATGCCTGAAGAAGCCTCATACGCGGACCCAGCGCGTTTGATTCAACGCTTCTTCCCAATCGTCCCTGGAGAGGGCGCGTCGGCATACAATACGTCACTTTCATGAGGGTTAAGATAGCCATGCGCATCAAATCAACGGGCTCGCTGGTGGGTGGCAGTATTAGATCCCTGGCCATTGCCGCCTTCATGAGCCACAACGGCAACTTGCCTGGCGATCATATTTCGATCCTGCTCGAAGGTAAGAATTTTGGCAAGCTGGTCATTCGCGTCGCAATCGACTATTCGCTCCTGTCCAGACTCGAAGCCCTGGCCCAGCGCCGCTCGGAAGCAGTAGGCTGGGCGACCTCATGAAAAGGACATGACCGTGGAAGCCATAGCGATTCTAGGGATTGTGCTCATCACGCTCGGTGTCATGATGTTCGCCTATAAGGCATCCCCTACACAATCTAAAAAGAGATGACCGGCCACATCTCTCTTCAAATCAGAGCCGGCAAGAAAAAGAGCATTTCGCTAATGTCTTTTGTCAGGGGATTGGCATTCGCCGTCGGCCTGGTGTTTGATGAAAGGGGATAACTAGCCAATCGAGAGCAATGAGACTGAAGAAGGGCGGCACATGAATCGTCGGGTCAAAATTGATCTGTACGCGGGATTTTGATCGGCATGATCATACGCGAACGGCTGCGAACAGGGAAGGCGTAACTATGCAGGCTCTGGACGTCGGATTCATATCATTCTGGTTGCTGGGTGCAGTCGCCGCCTTCGCGGCAATCTATTATTCATTCGGGATATTTCGTGAATGGCTGGGAGTATGGACTCGGGCCACCAACGGTCCGATCCGCAAGACGGTCGCCCACGATGCCCCTCTCGATGGGCACATCGCCACCCAATGGACTGAAGGCCGCCTGAGGTTGGACTTTCTTCTGGCGATGATCAAACAGCTTGAGGTCGCGTTGGAGCAGAATGTGAAGACACTGGGCCGGCTCGATCATGCCGACCCCCTGTATGAACGCGAAGCTCGCAAGATGGTCGAGCCCAGTCTGCGACAATTCACCTTCGATCAACATCTGCGGGGTGAGTGCCGCACGCTGATCTCCTCACTGCAGTTCTGTGGCCAGGATCTTGCCGAATCTCAGGGCTTAGAGATGACACAGAAATTGAATGTCCTCACTGAGATCCAAGCGGCGATCAATTCGGCTGATCGCCGCTGAGAGGCGGAAAGGCACGTTCATCGATAGTTCAAAAACGATTGCGCCGAATTCATTGGCACGTTGTGAATCTGTCCTCGGCATGTATCACAGGAGGGTCATGTTATGAATGTCATGCTCGTGTTGGCGTTGTTCTCTATCTTATTGTCTGGCTCCCCTGTATTTGCCCAAAACCCTTGCGAAGACTGTCTCAAGGCAGCTCAGGACCAGCTCAAACAATGTCTGAATACTGCCATTAGCCAAGAGGATAAGAAGTCTTGTGCGGAGAGACAAGAGGCAAAAGCGAAGGTCTGCGAGAAGGGTGAATGCGAGATTGAAAGAGCCAAGAATTCGAATAAACATGACGTCATCCCACAGAAGAAATAACGGGGCCGTGAGATAAAAATGCAGGTTCCGGAGGCCCGCCTTCTTTCACAGGCATCTGGTCGCCCCTTATTGACAAAACCAGCGTCCTTCTTTCACAATCACCGCACGTACCAGGCAACTGCGTGATATAGGGCTCGCTCTTTAGGTACAGGGCCGGCTCTTCACTTCGATGAGAGTCTGCGATGCCTCGCAAACAACCACTTCTGTTTTCACCCACGATCTTTCTCTCAAAAATTGGCCCTGGCAAATCGCTGCTGCGGACCAATAAACTTCAACTGATCTTTTCGCAAGGAGATGCAGCGGAAGCTGTGTTCTACATTCAGACCGGCCAGGTCAAACTCACCGTGCTGTCTGAGCAAGGCAAAGAAGCCATCATCGCGATGCTGGAGCCTGGCAGCTTTTTCGGGGAAGGATGTCTCGCCGGACAGCTGACATGCATGGCCACGGCGACCGCCATAGGAAGCTCCGTTCTTATCCGCATTGACAAACAGGCGATGATCCGTGTGCTCCACGACGAACCCAGCTTCTCGGAGCTGTTCCTCACGCATCTCCTCTCACGCAACATTCGCATCCAAGAGGATTTGGTGGATCAACTCTTTAACTCAAGCGAGAAGCGGCTGGCTCGGCTACTGCTCTTAATGGCTCATTTCGGAAAAGAAGGCCAGTTGGAGATCATCATTCCGAAGATCAGTCAAGAACGGCTGGCCGAAATGGTGGGCACCACGCGGTCACGGGTGAGCTTCTTCATGAATAAGTTCAGGAGGCTTGGATTCTTGAAGTACAATGGCGGCGTCCATGTGCACAGCTCTCTCCTTAGTATCGTCCTGCGCGACTAACCGGGTGATGAAACTGTCCGTCGGCATACGACGACTTTTCTGCGGTTAATCTAGTCTATCCAGTTATTCGGTTACACAAACTTACCAAATTGACCCAATAGGCCCGAGCCTTCCTCACCATGCGGCCATCTCCAGTGGGGTCTATCGACCGTGGCGTTTAGACACTTATTGGCCTTAACTGGGATCGACATTTAATCAAGAGAGTAAAGGGCGTGATCCGACCTACCATGACCAGTGGCGATGGCGCCGCCTTGTTACAGACAACTCTGTCCCGGCGCTTTAGGGGACATGTTGAGGTCCTGCAAACCGATGGGGGGCCGGAATGCAACGAGGCGTTTGCCCAGCAAGCCCACGCCTATTGCGATCAGCATCGAATTGCCCGCCCGTACAAGAAAAACGAATAGGCCTATACTCAGAGTTTCAACCGTACGTGACGCAACGAATACTTGGGCTGGGGAACGTATCGAGCCGGTAACCTCGCGCGCATGCTCCTCGATGTTGCAATATTTCCGACTCGGTATCATTACCACCGACCGCACTAGGATCCTCGCGGATACGACCACCGCTCCGGATCCTCATTACCCAGAAGAACGGACTGTCGGATATTTATGGAGAATAGTGCAGACCCTATAAAAGAAGTTTCCGACCAATGTAATTTGGTTTGTATCGACCCATCTTGACGACATCTCTATGAAAGCGAATACGTCTAATTATTTCATGGACGTGTGGCACTAAGAGAGGTGTGCAGCCTGTAGGATGGAGTGAGTTGCAATCCTCGGCACTCCACTGCCACCAAGGGTTCTGCATCACGCGGGTTTCCGAACACGGGAACAAATCATGTGGCGCTAACCGCTGGGATCGGCACTTTCAGGTTTAATCTGACTCTTTCAGCCGGTGCGGCTAGAAGCCCAAGACCAACAGAAATCCCCAGCGCCAACAACCACATCGCAAGTTTTGGTAGATGGGCCGCCATTCCTACTTGAACCGCTACAGTATAACCAATGCCCTGCCATAGATATATCGAATAACCAGCGGTGATAAATGGTCTCAACCAAATTCCATCACCAAGCTTTTTGAATGTCTCCAGAAACCAGGGGACCTTGACCCAGAGGATTAGAAACAGTGAAACCCACAGGCAGGAAAACAGAAAAAATATGCCGTTGGGTGGAAATTTGTTGACATGCATATTCAGGGCGTGAAAATTTCCTTCCGCAATCACGATCATCATCAGCAATATCGCTGCAACAATAGCAACTTGGCCAAAATTGACGCGGCTAAAGTATTCGTTGGCCCGCGCCATATAATAGCCGAGCAAGGAGAAGACCAGATAAAACACCGCTTGCTTGATGATCTCCTGGCCTGGAAAATGAGCCTTAGAAATTGCAACTTCAGCGATAGCAACCCCGACTACCAAGAACAACAAACTCGGATTCTTGAACGGCCTGAATCTTGTCGCAAGCGGCATTGCGGCTGTCACGATCAAAAAAACGGGAACGAACCATAAGTGATAATTTAGGTATCCGACAGAGAAGCCCTCTCCATAATTAGCCGGGTTCATCCAGCCGACAATCAGGTCGTTCAATGCGTAATCGTTTCCCTTTCCAATCCATGGAAAGAAATAGATCAATGCGATGCAGGTCATTGCATACACAGCGTAGGGCACAAGTATTCGGGTGAATCGCGCGACAAGGAACGAACAATACGCCTTCACACTCAGCGGATTTCTGTTTCCATTGCACGTTGAATTCTCATAAAGAGAATACGCATATCCGGACACGATAAATATCGACGGCATCTCAAAGAGCATCAACGAGCTTGCCCACTGAGGAATAAGATTCAACCAGAACAGCCCATGAATGATACCGACTATGTACAGCATCAGCATGCCGCGCACAGTGTCAAGATTTTGGATTCGTTTCACATACTCCCTTTCACCTTCGCTGATTCAGTCGAACTTCGATGCGCCGAGAGGCAGACCGATCACGATAGAGCCACGCAGAAGCCCTCTTCACCTCTTGCGGCATCCCTTCAAGTCTGTGCCCCCACCAGGGCATCCTGAAGACATCCGTCCACCCACGCATGGATATCGTGTGCGGCGAGATACGATCGCATTCGCCGCATTCTTCGTCGACGCTCATCAAGCGGCATCTCTAAAGCGCCTTTGATGGTTTCGGCTAGGCCTTCGATTTCATACGGATTGATCACGCTCGCACCTGGCAATTCTTCTGACGCTCCAGCCATTTGACTCACCAATAACACTCCGGTTTCACAAACTTGCGCCGCGACATATTCCTTCGCCACAAGATTCATTCCATCATTGACAGAACTGACCAATGCAAAGTCAGCCATTCGATACAAAGCAACCAGATCGTCGAACCCTATCCGCCCTTCTTGTAAGAGAATAGGGATCCAGTCGTTTCCCTCATTGGGTATGTCCTTGATGCACGCACTGTGTCGCTGGTTAATGTCGTTTACCGTCTCTCGAATCAAATCACCGTAGAGCTGGTATGTACCAATCTCGGTGCGTGTGGGGATGGCGATTTGGAGAAATGTAAACTTTCCTCGATACCGAGGAAACTGCGTAAAGAACTCATCGAGCGCCCACAATCGTTTTAATAAACCCTTCGTGTAATCCAACCGATCAACACCAAGGCCCAATCGAACCCCCGCACGAAAACCTAACTGCTGCCGTAGAACTGATTCGGCCTGTTCCACGGAGGAGCTGACCGCATGCTCGGAGATCACCCGATAGTCCACACTGATCGGGCGAACGCTCACCCTGGTTTCATGACCGTTGTATAACACCCGATCTCTAGAGGAGGGAATGATGGCGCCCAGGAACGTATGCGTGCAATTGAAAAACGCCTCCGCATGGCTGGAGGTCTGGAACACTATGACATCGGACGCCAGCAATCCGAGCAGCATTTCACGGCGTTCCGGAAGAATGCGCCACACATCGGGACTAGGCCATGGGATGTGCCAAAACACCGATACCGGCGCGGTCGGTCGCTCAGCCTTGATCAGCGCGGGAAGAAGCGCCAGGTGAAAATCATGAATCCACACCAGCCGCGGCTCTCGATCCAGCTCCTCCAGCACCGCATTGGCAAAACGATGCATCTCTGATCGGTAGGCCGGCCAAAACGCTTTCAGATAGTGAATGCGGTCTAACGTGATATGACACAGCGGCCACAAAACCTGGTTGGCATAGCCGAGGTAGCCGCCCTTGATCTCATCTGGAGTCAGCCAGACACGATGCAGTCGATAGGCTGGTGACTCTGGAGGCACCTCAACGCACATATCCGGGCCTACGACATTCTGATCGGCTGACCCGCTTCCCCAGGCGACCCAGGTGCCGCCATGACGGCGGAGCACTGGATCCAGAGCCGCTGTCAACCCTCCATCGGTCCGCGCGCAAACAAGTTGATCGCTCTCCCATCGATGTTCGTAGGGCTGACGATTTGATACGACGATCAGTCGTTGTCGATCCATGGCTCGAGCGTCTCCTCGTTCGCTCATGCTGTCCGGCATGACAGACCAATTTTCATGCCTGGCAAGAGAGGTTCGGAATTATTGACACATCCATGCGGTTATTCTTCTGCTTTCTCTCCAACCGACATTTATGGCTACAGCGCGTGTATGGTGAAGCATGCACTTATTACAGACGGTCGCCCACAGCGGCTTACATGGCACAGTGAGAGACCGCACCATGGCATGTGTCTCGCCCCGCAACGAATTCCTCAGATCGTCTGAGTCGTTGCCAACTTCCACACGCTGAGGCAACTTGCCGCCCGAGAAGCTGGGTTTACCCCTGTGCATGGTAGGTGTGGAGCGTGCCTTTTCCACTCGTTCTTTTTAGCGTATGACGTTCCCATTCAGGCATGGCACCCCCCTTCAATGTCGCCCACTGTCAACTCTCGAGGTTTGCGGCAATTACTGCATTGACCAACGAGTACTCCGTTCCGGCCGTCCTCGCTCACGCGAAAGACGAGGGAATAACGCAAGCTCCCACAATACGCACAGCGAGGGCCTTGCACATCGCGCAACACCGGCATTCCTTTAATATTCTGATTCCTTTTGATATTGCGAAACATCACTGACGGGACACGTTGAGTCTCTTTCATTGCCCCTCTCTTTCTGCGCCCGATAGTCTCATGGGCGCTTCATATGATGATGGTATAAAAATGCAAGACTCAGACCGTTCCATCGCATCGACATTCTCGCATCGGATAACACTCAATCCTTTCAACGACTAGAGGCAAGTAGATTCATGACCGCAGTCCAGTATTCGGTTATACGCATTGACGTCCGAGGGGACTAGTTGGATGCAACTGAGGACAGGCTATACGTAAGTTCCCGCTATACAAGGAGACTCTGTGGAAGGAACATCTTGTCCATCAGGGACAACATGTCTAAGTGAAAGATGAGTGTTGTTAATGAATGCTGGGGGGAGCGAATATTACTTCGTGGTGATGACTTCGACTCGACCTTCGCGCCGCAGTATATTCACACGAACATCTTCCGCCTGACGTTCAAGTGAGAGATCCACTGTGGCGTCTCCAATCGTGAGATTTTTTATCTCAATATGCTTCAGGAAAGGCGGCAAGACCGGTTGTGAAAACGACAGTCTGGCCAGCGGAGCGTCAATTCGCAATCCAAGACAGGATTGAAGCAGCAGAAACAGTGCCACCGAAGACCACGTCTGAGGACTACAGGCCACGGGGTACAGCGTCGGACCCTCACCGGGCCGGCGCGAGAACCCGCACAACAGCTCAGGTAGCCGATGTAAATCGAGAAATCGGCTGGAGTCGAAGAGACCGGAAAGAATCTTCAATGCGCCTTGTTTGAATCCATAGGAAGCCATGCCCGCGGCGATGAGGGCATTATCGTGCGGCCAGACAGATCCGTTGTGGTACGACATAGGATTGAAGCGGATCTCCGTCGCGGCGACGGTTCGGACACCCCATCCGTTGAAACAGGCCTCGGTCATTAAGGTCTTGGCCGTTCTCATACCATGCGGTCGAGTGGCGATCCCCGTCCAGAGGCTGTGGCCGGCATTCGATGTCTTGACTCGACAGGGCTGCTTGAGCCCGTCCAAGGCCAAGGCATAGGACGAGAGATCGTTGCACCAGAAGCTTCGCTCGAACTGAGCACGGAGCCTGGCCGCCTCTTTGAGGAGACGGCGGGCTTGGTCCGTATAGCCCAGCATCGAAGCTAATTCAGCTGCGCGCCGCTTGGCGGCAAACACATACCCCTGCACTTCACAGAGCGCAATGGGTCCTTCCGCCGAGCTGCCATCTGCGTGAAACACCGCATCCCGTGAATCTTTCCACCCTTGATGGATCAGCCCCCCCCTCGACCGGCGGCTGTACTCCACGAACCCATCGCCATCGAGATCGCCATCACGATCAATCCACTGTAATGCGAGTTCGATATTCGGCCAGATGTGCCTGATGAACGCCCGATCGCCGGTCCGTTCATAATACGCTCCGGCCAGCATGACGAACAACGGTGTCGAATCGACGCTGCCGTAGTAGCGGCCATACGGAATTTCGTTGAGCGCCGCCATCTCTCCCTTGCGGGTTTCATGCAAAATTTTCCCGATCTCTGCATCCTGCTCTGGAACCACCTCTCTCGCCTGAGTCGCCGCCAGATAGGCTAACACACCACGGGCAATGCTTGGATTGACCCAGAGAAATTCAAATGCGGTAATGAGGCCGTCGCGCCCAAATGGGGTGCTGAACCAGGGGACACCGGCGTAGGGATAGGGGCCGTCTGGCGTGTCGGCAACCATCATGTGGAGGTCGGCAAACGAGCGGCTCAGCCATGCGTTGAATTGCTCATTCGACGTCACGATAAGGCAATCATCGGCTTTCTCGGCGTGGCGCGCGCGCTCTACGATGTCGAATGTGTCATCATACGAGAGATCACAGGTCAGTGGTTTGTCGATGTCGCAAGATATTGTGAGATCCCACTGCGCCACCTCCCCTGCCGGCAAGAGCGTGTCACAGTGGATCTCACCGGGGAGGACCGAAGTCGGAGCCGGTACACAGCGGATGGTGACCCATCGGTCTACACGATCTAACCCCTCATATCCCAGGGACATTCCATCTTTAAAGGTGACGGCTTCCAAACGGCGGCCTCGCCGGTTTCGTTTTGTCCCACGGACCTCAAACAGATCGGCAAAATCAGCCTCCACTGAGAAAGAGAGCCGAACCGGAATGGGGCGGAGACTATAATTGTGGATTCGAAGACGTTCGAAACAGTGCCCTTCCCACAAGAACCGATTCCGAGACAGGTGGAGCACACCGCCCAAGATCTCACCCTGCCCCTCCTGGGTCAGGGTGGGATTCGTCAGATCGACGCTCAGCAAGACGTCCTCTTCTTTGACTGTCGAGCTGAGCAGCAATGGCCGCTCTCCATTGATGGCCAACTCGAACCGCGACAGAAAGCGAGTGCCTCCGTGGTAGAGGCCTTGCGAACCTGTTCTGATGGAAAGGATATCGCCGTTTCCGTCGAACACACCGAACGTGTCGCCCTGCTTCAGAACTTCAATGTGGTCATCGGTCAATGAGGAGGACGTGATGACAATGCTACATTGATCGTTTCGACGATACATAGTTTTCATAAGAGCCTCTCATCGGTTTCGGATTGATCGGCTCAACCAGCTTCCGAAGAAGGCTGTCAGCAGAAAGGTCGCGCCAATGCCTGCTATCCCCGTCGATTCACCAAACCGCTCTGTAATTTGCCCAAACACGCTGATTCCACTGATAGCGGCTGTCATCGCACCTGTACCATAGAGCCCGAGAACGCGCCCCACCATCATGCGAGGCGTCAGCTCTTGCACTACACCCCAGGCGATGGGAGTAAAGGCTCCCATCCCGCCTCCGATCACGATCATGAGAATGCTGACGACATAAATGTCTTTCATCCAGACGAGCGCCACGATTGCCAGCCCACTCACCGCACTCGCCCAAAAGATGATATTGACTCGGTCGGCGAGAATCCGTTCCGTACACCACAGCAGCACGACCGACATGACGAGCAATCCGATTCCCAGAGACGACCACAGGTAGCCTACCTCGACCGGCCCCAGTCCTAACAGCTTTCTCGCGAAAACAGGAAATAACGTCGAGAGCGCGCTGGCGCCGAATCCATAACATCCCGCAGTCAAAATCAGCAGCAGAATAACCCGTTGCTTGGTCGCAACAAAGGCCAGGCCCTCTTTGAAGTCTTGCCACGCTGACCCACCGGTCGTCTCTGGTTCTACAGCAGATGGCTGGGCAACTCCCAGCCGTACCATCCCAAGGCATAATGCTGCGACGAAATACGTGGCCCCATTCAGACACAGTACTTCCTGCGAGCCGAACAATGCGATCCCCACGCCGCTCACTGCCGGACCGAAAATGATTCCCAGACTGGTCGTACTCTGAATCAGTGCATTCGCGGCTGTAAATTGCGCGCGAGGAACGATCATCGGCACCGACGACGTCAGCGCCGGGCTGAACATCGCCATGGCCATGGCATCGAGGAAGACAAGGCCATACAAGAGATTGACGGTGAAGGTATCGGTTGACACCGCGCAGGGAATGATGCCCATCAGCACAGCCCGGAATACGTTCGATCCAATGAGGAAGAATTTTTTTGGCAACCGGTCGACATACACGCCGATGAAGGGACCGAGCACGATCGGCGGAATCGTATGAATGAGTCCGATGATGGTCGTTTTCACCGGCGAGCCGGTAATCGAATACACAAACCAGAGAAGGGCAAGGTTCGAGACGCCGTCGCCGACTTGGGACACCAACTGACTGAGCCATATCAAACCAAAATTTCGAGTAAGGAGCAGGGGACGGCGGGTCTCGGCGGGAACCTGCTCCTCCGTGCCGTCGTGCGCAGAGGTGCGGTTCGTGGGACTGATCGCCCAAGGTTTCACCCCTCACTCTCGATCTTGACCTTATCCGTCTTCACTGCTTTCACCCCCAGAACCTCCCTGGCCGCTTCTGCTGCTTCGAATATGATAACTTGGAATCGTACGGTACCGCTGAGTGAGACGACTCCCTGTTCCGTCTTGACGTCGAAGTTGGCTGCGGTCACAGTGGCACTCTTGGCAAACCGCTCTTTGACATGGCGTGTAATGATGTCGTCATGTTTGTGCGCGATGATCTCCGGCAGTTCTTTGACCACCTCTAACTTATTCGACACGGATTTCACAGTGGCCACCATGCTCGCAATTTCCGTCGCCGCGGCCTTTTCCGCGTCGGTGGACACTTTCCCCATAAGCGTCACCTCCTCCGATCCGGCCTCCACTTCGATCTCGTATGGAAAGAGGCGTGGATCTCCCAGCAACGCGAGCTTGACCGTGAGAATCAGCGAAGAAACAGTTTTTCTCCCTGTGCTCTCTTTCCCCTTCTCTCCCCCCTCTTCTCCGCTCTCCTTTTTTGTTTTTGTTTCATCACTCTTGATTGTCGGCGTATTCGGCTGCGCCTGTTTTGGTTCCTGAGTAGCCGGTTCAGTGGAAGGCAGTTCCTTTTGTCCCTTGGCAGGAGATTTGGATTCCACGCCTTTACTATGATCGGCAGATGATTGAGCTAGTAGGATCGAACGCTGCTCACACTGCGCGAGCACCGGATTCGTCAACTGGGCGATGAGCAGGGTCGACAGGCACAGTGCCGGGAGCACCGCCCCTTGTCTCAATACAATGTCCATGAGCTGGGACCATCTCACATCTCTCAGGTTCATTTCCATCGAAATCGGCCTAAGCGATGAAACACGATGGAACCGATTTATGCCGGAATAAGGTCGGGAGCCGTCATGCCGTGGCGTCGTCGACTAAACGCCGCTGCAACGGTCGCGGTGCCCAACAACAGCACCCCGATACCCACAAGACTCGTTGCAGGTCCGATGGCATCTGCCACCCAACCGAATCCAGCCATCCCGACCATGGCGGCAGCCATGGCACCGGCGCTGAAGGTGGTAAACACACGGCCTAAGAGAGGTTCGGGCGTCAATTCTTGCAACATCGCCCACACAACCGGCGTGAAGATGGCGGTGCTGCCGCCGAATATGATGATAAGAACAGCGGCCATAACCGGCGCCTGGAACATCCCCAGCGTGCACACCGCGATGGCGCCAACGGCCAGAGCTGCGGCAACCAATCGCAGGCGGTTTTGGAGATCGCCCTGATTGATCCAACCCAGCCAGACGGACGCAGCCAGCATGCCTATCCCAAGCGATGACCACAGCCACCCGAGTTCGACGGAACCCGCATCGAATAGCTGCGTGGCAAACACTGGCAGCAAGAGCATAAACGCGCTCACGCCCAAACTGTAGAGGGCAGCGGTAAACATGAGGAGCAGTACGGTTCGATGCTGGACGAAAATAAATCGAAATCCGACCATCATATCTTGGAAGACCGTGGCTCTATCGGCCGAACCCACACGCGATTGCAGTGTCTCACGCAGGCGAATCGGCATGAGGCACAATGCCGATACCAAGAACGTGGCCGCATCAAGGTACAACACATTTTGGGCTCCCATCATGGCAATCCCCACCCCGCTGACGGCAGGTCCGATCAGGAGGCCTATGTTTGTTGTGCTTTGAATTAACGCATTGGCGCCGGTCAATTGAGCGCGAGAAACGAGAAGTGGAACAGCGGATGACAACGCGGGACCAAAAATGGTGGAGACGATCGACGTCAAGAACACGAGCACGTAGAGCCGTTCAAGCGTCAAGGCATCAAAGGCGTAGAGTAAGGGAATGAGCATCACCGACCCAGTTCGGATGAGATCCACCCAGATCATCACCGGCTTTTTCTTCATCCGATCAAGATAGACACCAATAAGCGGGCTAAACACCAACGGGGGAATCGTCTGGAGTAATCCGATCAATGTCATCTTGAAGGCCGACCCTGTGAGTTCATACACGAACCACAACAGCGCCACCTTATTCATGCCGTCGCCAATCTGGGATACGACCTGGCCTGAAAATAGAAGGGCAAAATTCCTTGTCTTCAACAATTCCCATCCGGATCCTGCCCGACCTTTCACTGCCTCGACATGTTCACTCACTTCAAAACCTCCTCCTCTATTTTTCTGAACCGGAGCTACGTCGCCTGCCTGAACTTTCGAATGTCAACATTCCGAGACGACCGGCTTCCGCCCAAGTTCCCAGAATCGCCATGTAACTGCCACTCGTAGTCGCGAAGGGAAGACTGGTCGACAGCAGGAATTTCACTTGAGTCTCCATCTGCGCTTGAAGGGAAACACCCTTCCATTCCACGGGGTGCTTGACGAACAAGTGATTCGTATAGTGTGGCATGCCGCAGGGCTGACGATTCATACGAATACTCTTCCATTGCCACCTTGCGGCACTCGTCTCCCATCTGTCGGAGTACACTTGGGGCGTTAAGCAATTGCGTCATCGCATGGTGTAATGCGACTGAGTCCCCAACAGGAACAAGGTGGCCGGTCCTTCCGGGCCGAACCATGTCCGGAATACCTCCGACATCGAACCCCACGACAGGCGTTCCACATGCCATCGACTCCAAGACTGTATTCGGCAAGTTATCCTGCATAGATGGGATCACGAATAGGTCAGCCGCACTATAGATCATCGACAGCCATCGGTTATCCGTGACGTAGCCCATATGCAAACATGGAATGGCACCAGTGTCCGGCGGGTTTCCGCTACCAACAGAAATCAGAAAGAGATTGTGGGCCTGCGGCAACTCTGACAGCGCAGACGAAAGGTAGGAACCGCCCTTCCGCCGGTTCGTCAGATTGTCCGATACGAACATGACGACCTGTGCTCCCTGAGGAATATCAAGCATCTCCCGCGCGAAACGCCGGTCGCGTGGAGCAAACTCCTCCACATCGACACCGTAGGGAATCAGCGTCGCGGGAAACCTGGACAGGAGAGGACTCTCTTTGACCAATTCAAGCATCCAGCGACTGGGCGCGACGATATGAAGCTGCTTCGCCTCCAGCGCGCCAAACACCGCCTGCTTTCGCTTCCAAATCTGTCGTGAGAGGTCCTCGGGATCGGTCGAGCCCAGTTGCGGGCACGCCCCGCATTGAGTTCGATGCCGACCGCATTCTTCATCATAGTGGCACCCGCCGGTCAGGATATTCATGTCGTGCAATTGCCAAACGACAGGGGTACCCTCTAATTGTCGGGCGCTGAAGAACGCTTGATAGTCGATAAAACCCGCAACCCACTGCAGCGTGATCACATCACATGGAGGGGCGTGCTTCATGAGATCGATCGCGTGCATGCTTCGATCATCACCAAATGGTTCCAGACCTGTAGGTCGGCTCGCTCCATGAGCCGCGAAGTCTTGATCAATCCGGTTCCGTCGAACGCGACGTCGCAGACGAGTCATAAGATCCCTTGCCGGCACGAAGGCGGTCACAGCTGAGTCGTTGCTGTGGCGAGTGCCGACCAGCATAGTCGACTCATGGCC
Source organism: Nitrospira sp. CG24A (assembly GCA_002869925.2). Taxonomy (GTDB): domain Bacteria; phylum Nitrospirota; class Nitrospiria; order Nitrospirales; family Nitrospiraceae; genus Palsa-1315. The sequence goes on along the minus strand of NEWT02000023.1, from coordinate 16,567 downwards.
CAGGCGTTGCATCGCCTGGTGCAGGCGATAGCTGGATCGAGCAGCCCCTCCTTTGATGTCATGCGTACTCACGTGGAGAATTCTCACTCAACCCCCTGACTGATGCCACGCGTACAAACACGAAGAGCTCTCACCGTGATCCCATACATTTCCCTGTCAAGGAGACAGTTTGAAGGGAGAACTTCCAGTCGTTTGTCGAACACTGAACAGGAATGATCGAGCCCCGTCCCTCAGCGTCATGACTAAGCTCCTTCATGGCTTCTCCACCAGAAGACTGATTCCACTTTTACGCATTGCTGGAGAACGTGGGCCAGGAGGCAAAACCGGCGCCCTCTGTCTCCCGTTCACCTGTGCTGCCAAGCGACAGCTGTTCATACACCCGGAGATAGTCCTGTGCCATTCGTTCAACGCTGAACCGCTGATCGAAGGCATGCCGACATCGTTGACGATCTATACCAGCAATACCTTGGACGGCCGCAGTCATCTCGTCGAGCCCCTCGCAGACGAATCCTGTCTCGCCGTTATCAATGATTTCAGGAATGGATCCACGCCGATAGGCCAGCACCGGCGTTCCGCAGGCTAGCGCTTCAATCAACACGAGGCCAAACGGTTCAGGCCAGTCGTAGGGACACACCAGCGCCATCGCATTTCCGAGGAATTCGTTCTTTTCTGCGTCTGTAATCTCACCGAGAAACTCAATTAATGGATGAGAAAGCAACGGCTCGATTTCGGCTTGAAAGTATTTCTGATCCGCCGGATCGACCTTTGCAGCAATCTTCAACGGAATCCCTACTCGCTTGGCAATCTCGATCGCATGATCCGGTCGCTTTTCAGGGGCAATGCGTCCCAAAAATGCCAGATAGCCGCCAGGGTTCGGGTTCAGTCTATACAGATCCTTTGGTAAACCGTGATAGACCGTTGCCTGCCAATTCGTCCAGGAGACTGGTTTTCGTTGGGCATTTGAAATCGACACCATCGGCATCTCCGCATACTCACGAAACACCGGTTGCAGCTCAGGCAAGTCGAGCCGACCATGGAACGTGGTGACCATCGGGATCGGATTCCGCCTCCCGAGAGGAAATCCTAGGAAATCGAGGTGAGAATGTATCACGTCGAAGTCGCCGCTTTTTCCCAGCGCCTGCTCCATCAGCATCGTCATCGGTGCGTCGCGGTTAAAGATCCCTTCGTTTAGACGCAGCGCGTGACTACAGATCGCTTCTAGACGAGCCGCCGTGGTCGAGTCTCCGCTCGCGAACAAGGTCACATCATGACCGAGCCGGACAAGTTCTTCAGTGAGGTAGGACACGACTCGTTCCGTTCCTCCATAGAGTTTCGGCGGAACACTTTCCCATAAGGGGGCAACCTGAGCAATTCTCATTGGAACCTTCCTTTCATCATTATTGTAGTCTGCAGATCGGAGCGTGACGACTCTCTGACCCATTCTAGATACATATTCATGACTCACTATCCTGATATTCTCAGGTGGCGGTTAAGACCGACGAGGTTCCGTGTTCAAGGCTCGACGTTGCACGCCGATTTTTTCTTTTCCTGCCATGGCTTGAGCGACAGGATGCCCGCTTACCGGCGCGGAGACGCCCATCGCACCACAATTGACACATCGCCATTCAACAGAGGCCCCGCATCCGATGGATGTCCCACCTACACTGGCATGTTCAGCCACAACTAACCCAGCACACCGTTCGCATCGCATGGGGCCTCCTTTCCCGACGTGTCTTGCTCCACTCACAAAATCTGGAGTTATATTCCGGTTACCTGTCCGGATACACAGCCTTCTTGCGCCTGTCGAACGGCGGCAAGTAACTCTTCATTCCGAAACGGCTTCTGCACACAGACCACATTCCTGTTCTGCAGGGGCAGGGAATGCGATCTGAGACGTTGAACCAGGTCTTCGGACACTTGCACGCCCAGCAGAATGATCGGCAGCGAGTCGCTGCAGGGTTCCAACAAGCTGAGCCAGGCGAGCTCTCTTTCCGCAGTCGTTGTGTCGATATCAAGAATCACCGCACTCACAGAATCGACGCGCTCGATTTCGCCTATCAATGTCCTGACGAACGTCACCTCATACCCGCTGTGCCGTAGCACTTCGGCAAGGACAGTGCCCAACACAACATCGGCCTCGACCACAACAACTCGTTCCATCACAATCCGTTACTCCTGATATCCGATAATTCTCTTGTTATGAGCGATGAAGTGAGCAAACCTGGTGCCACAAGAGACTCAGCGAGGTCTCCCGTCGCAAGGCATTGAAAGATTGAATGTTTTATAATTGTGATCACGTCTGGTGATATGACACGTCGCGGATTGGTTGCCAGAACAAGAGACAACTTGTCCCGCCGCAGACATCTTGTCTCGAATTTCGATTGAACAAGAAAACCCGAGGGACTACCATGGCGCCATGCTGAACTGGTGGCACCGACTCAGCCTTCAGATCAAGGTGACGCTGATCGTCATTTTTATCGTCGGCGTCTCCGCAGGAGCGACGGACTGGCTCGAGGCCCGCTCGATCCAGCACATCGTGGAAGACAATGTTCGTGCGGCGGCGCTGGCTGTCGGATATTCCGTCGACCAGAACGTCACCAGTCGTGCTCAGCTATCAAACCGGGAGGCGCGAACCAAAGAATTGGAGAAGATCTTTTCCAATCTGCCTGATCTTCTCAACATTGTGATGTACGAATTTCCAGCGGAACTGGGAGAAAATCCTATCCCGATCACCAGCGCAGGTCCCACGGAATTGCTGCTCCTCTCGCACCCGAGGCAAGAGAGGGCATTTGACCTTATTAAACGCGTGCGCGAGGAACAGCGGCCCCTGATCGATTATGCGGACAGGAAAAATACCCATCGTGTCTTCCTGGCTGCCCCGATCGTCTTAAAGAATGTCGTGGTAGGAGCCACCTATGCCGAGTTCTCTACCAGGCAAATGGATGAAGCCTTAGAGTCCATCCTGCAAGCCTCCAGAACAAGGCGATTGCAGACGGGACTGGCGATCGTCGTCGCCATCAATCTGTTTCTGTACTTTAAGGTGCATCGCCCTGTAAAACGACTGCTCACTGCCGTTGAATCGGTTTCTCAGGGAACCATGACGTCGGTCGTCCCTGTTGAGGAACAGGATGAACTCGGAGAACTGGCCGGCACATTCAATGACATGGTGAGGAAGATCCGTGAAGCGACTCAAGACAATGCACAATTGACGGAATCCCTACGCGAGATGAACGACAGTCTTCAGCAGAAAGTCATCGAGGCAACCACTGAAGTGTTGGAGAAAAATCGGGCGTTGGCCCAGACGAACGAATTACTTTCGGCGGCACAGCGCGATGCTGCACGCGCACAACGCCTCTCGGCTATAGGACAGGTCGCTGCGACCGTGGCACATAAAATCGGCACACCATTGACTGCGCTGTCGGGCCATATTCAACTCCTGGCTGAGGACCAGACTCTGAGTACAGAGTCTCGACGACGGTTACAGACCGTGGAGGCCCAGATCGAACGAACGTCAAAAATCATTCAAGACCTCCTCTTGTATGCCCGGAGACCGGATCCGGTGCGATCTCCTATCGATCTCAATGCCTGTGTCGCGGAATGTCTCGCACTCTTCCAGCCGGAATTCGATCGTCAGAAGATTACGCTGGAGACAGAATGGAGCCAGCAGATCGAGAAAGTTGAGGCCGATTCCCAGCAGCTCCATGAGGTGTTCCACAGTTTGATCGAAAACGCACTCGACGCGATGCCTGACGGAGGAACACTGGTTGTGCGAGTCTCTCCTCACGCTGCGCTCGGACAGCCGGCTCATCGCCCATGGGTCGCGGTGGAACTGATCGATACAGGCTGCGGAATGAGCGCGGCACAGCTTGTACAAATCTTTCAGCCATTCTTTACAACAAAGCGAGCAGGACGTGGCACGGGATTGGGGTTGGCGAGCGCACTGGAAACCGTACGGGCACACGGCGGAGACATCAAGGTAGAGAGCGAGTTGCAAAAAGGTTCGCGATTCACGATTGAGCTTCCAGCCGACGGAGGAGCGCGCTGATGCTGCGACCATCCCGGGTCATGGTCGTGGATGACGACGCCGAGACGCTAGCCTTGATGCGCGAGATCGTGGCCAAAGAAGGGTTCGAGGTCGAAACGGCCGAGGACGCGGAGACCGCGCTGCGGCGACTTGAGCAATGGCAGCCTGAACTCGTCATCACCGACATTCATATGCCAGGGATGGACGGGCTCGCATTACTGGCTGCCGTGCGCGAAAAGGAGCCGGATATTCCGGTGGTGTTGTTGACGGCCTACGGATCGCTCAAGACTGCTGTGGATGCCATTAAAGCCGGAGCCTTCGACTATCTCAGCAAACCGTTTGTCGTCGAGGACATTCGGTTGGTGGTCCGGCGCGCGCTCGAACATACCAAGCTCGTACGGGAAAATAGGTCCTTACGGGGACAATTGCGCGATCGATACCGGTTTGACAACCTCGTGGGCAGCAGTGGCGGAATGGTTGAAGTCTATAAAATGATTGCCCGGGTCGCGGAGACGGACAGCACGGTGCTCATCCAGGGAGAAAGTGGGACCGGAAAGGAGTTGATCGCCCGCGCCATTCATGCCAACAGCGGTAGAAGTGGCGGGCCATTCGTCGCCATCGATACGGGCTCGTTGGCCGAGACGCTCCTTGAGTCTGAGCTCTTTGGTCACGAACGTGGTGCATTTACCGGAGCCATCGCAACGAAAAAAGGGTTGTTGGAACAGGCGAATCTCGGCACCTGCTTTCTGGACGAGATCGCAGACCTCTCTCCCATGATGCAGAGCAAGTTGCTGCGTGCAATTCAGGAGCGCGAAATCCGGCGCGTCGGAAGCGAAACGCCGCGCGCCATCGATGTCAGAATCATCGCCGCAACGAAAAAAGCTTTGAAGCCACTTGTCGAAGCCGGGACCTTTCGAGAGGATCTTTTTTATCGACTGGAAGTAATTACCATTGTCCTTCCTCCCTTGCGAGATCGGATTGACGATATTCCGCTTTTAAGCCGGTACTTCGTCGATAAATTCGGGCGTACCAAAGAGAGACCGGTCACCGGGCTCTCACCGGACACCATCCCTTTGCTGACACGCTACGCATGGCCTGGCAATGTCCGTGAACTCGAGCATGTGATTGAGCGGGCTATTGCCTTGACCCCCCATCCCATCATTACGCCTGAAGATCTTCCTGAAACGATTCGGACAGCGCCTGTTCACATCCAAGCCCGAGCTCGTGGATGGGAGACTCTTCACGATATGGAAAAGAATTATATTCTGCGGGTGCTGGAGGCCCATCATCAGGACCACGGCGAGGCAGCTGACATCCTTGGGATCCACCGCAAAACGCTCTTCCGTAAGCTCCGTCTATACGGCAAAGACTAACTCGCACAGCTCAATCCGTTCGGGCACAAGACCACGAAGGTGAAGGGTTTTCCCACCATCTTCTTCAATTCTCTAACCTGTTCACACTTCGAACAATTACCGATATGAGCATTATCTAGTGGCACATCACCCGCCCAACTGTTGTATTATGCGGAAACGATACCGCCCTAGGGCGTAGGTTTACGATTTCGACAACGACCACTGGTCATCCTTCAACACGGCATGATGTAGTTCAGGTCCATGGACTCGATCACCGGAGGCTCCAATGTCAGATTTCTATCAAAACGGGGTGGTCACCGTGCTTCACCGCCTCGGGCAGCCAAATGTCAACCAACTGGAGCAAGAATTGGTACGTTACGGGCGCGTCAATCCCATTGCATTGGTCCTCCCCTCCCTCTACTCGGAATTGGGACGCCCGGCATTGAAAGCCATCGTAGAGACCCTCAAAACTGTGTCATATCTCAATGAAATCGTCATCTCCCTGGATCGAGCTTCGGCCTTAGAATTTCGTCTGGCGAAGCAATTCTTTTCTGTCCTTCCCCAGCGGGTTCGCCTTATCTGGAATGACGGTGCGCGTATTCAAGCCATCCTCAAGGTCCTGGTCGATCACAACCTCGATATCGGCTTACAGGGCAAAGGGCGGGGTTGCTGGACCGCCTTCGGTTATGTATTGGCTAGAAATCACAGCCAAGTCATCGCACTCCACGACTGTGACATCACAAGCTACAGCCGTGAATATCTGGCGCGCCTCTGCTATCCCATCGCCAATCCCAATCTCGGGTATGAGTTCTGCAAGGGTTATTACAGCCGAGTAACCGACCGCCTCAATGGCAGAGTAACGCGCCTCTTTATTACGCCGATGATCCGAAGCCTCCAACAGCTTGTGGGACCTCACGCACTCCTGACCTTTCTCGACAGCTTTCGTTATCCTCTAGCCGGTGAGTTTGCCATGGTGAGGGACCTGGCTTGGACTAATAGGATTCCAGGGGACTGGGGGCTTGAAATCGGCGTTCTCGCGGAAGTCTATCGAAACTGTGCCTTACGCCGCATCTGCCAAGCCGATATTGCGGACGCCTATGACCACAAACACCAGGAACTCTCAGCCCACAATCCCGATGCCGGCCTCCTCAAGATGTGTGTCGACATTACGAAATCGCTCTTCAGGAATCTCGCGAGCGAAGGCGTCGTGTTGTCTGACGGTATCCTCAAGACCTTGCGCGCCACATATTTGCAGGCCGCTCAGGAAGCGATCAGCCGATACGAAAACGATGCGTCCATCAATAGCCTCACGTTCGATCGACACCAGGAACGCACGGCCGTCGAAGTGTTCTTGAAAGGCATGAAACTCGCCACCGAGGGGTTTCTCGAGGACCCGCTTGGTGTCCCCATGATTTCCAACTGGAGTCGCGTCACCCATGCCGTGCCAGACATTTTCGATCGCCTGGTCGAAGCCGTCGAAGCCGATCATGTCTGGGATCCCACAACTGAGCCGGCAGCCACTCCTTCATGAGCGCGAATCTCACCCCACTCACTCCGCCGACAGAAGCACGCATCCAAGAAATTGGCTCTGCAGAGGTGCTTGTTGGGATTCCGAGCTATAACAACGCGGATACGGTTGCACATGTCGTGCGGGCCGTCAGCGTGGGGCTCGCTAAACATTTCCCTGGCCGTCGAGCCGTCCTGGTCAATTCCGACGGAGGCTCATCGGATCAGACGCCGGCCATCGTCGCCCGCACCGCGATCGATTTCGAACATCTCTTCATTGCCGACCAGCAAAGTATCCTGCATCGAATCGTGACGCCGTACCATGGGATTCCCGGAAAAGGCAGCGCGTTCCGGACGATCTTTGAGATTGCCCGACGATTGAATGCCCGGGCCTGTGCAGTCGTCGATGCGGACCTCCGCAGTATTTCTCCGGAATGGATTGAGCTCTTGCTCCGACCCATCCTGGAGGAAGGATACGACTACGTCGCGCCCTATTATCTCCGCCACAAATACGACGGCACGATCACAAACAGTCTCGCCTACCCACTGACCAGGGCGCTCTACGGACGACGGGTGCGCCAGCCTATCGGCGGGGAGTTTGGTTTTTCCGGAGCGCTCGCGGCCCACTATCTCGACCAACATGTCTGGGAATCGGAAGTCGCGCGCTTCGGTATCGATATCTGGATGACGACGGAAGCCATTGCCAGTGGCGCACGGATCTGCCAAAGCTTCCTCGGCGCAAAAATCCATAATCCAAAGGACCCATCAGCCGACTTGTCGGCCATGTTGACGCAGGTGATGGGAGCGCTCTTTGCCCTCATGGAAAAACATGAAGTGCTCTGGTCTCGGCTGGAAGGATCGCAGCCGGTTCCACTCTTTGGGTTTACCTACGAGGTGGGGGTCGAACCAGTCCATGTCAATATGGAACGGATGGTCTTGCACTATCGACAAGGCCTCACCGATCTTGAGCCCATCTGGCGACAGATTCTGGCCGACGATACATTCGCGCAACTCCGCGATCTCCAGGGAACGTCCAACACCGACTGTCGTATCCCCGATGAACTGTGGGTTCAGGTCGTTTACGATGCGGCGATTGCGCATCGCAAACGAATCATACGACGCGACCACCTCCTCAAAGCCCTCACTCCCCTGTACTTAGGTCGGACCGCCTCGTTTGTCCACGCAACTCAGGGCTTGACGTCCGTGGAAGCAGAGCAGAAGATCGAAGCGTTGTGCCACACGTTCGAACGCATGAAACCCTATCTGGTTGAACGTTGGCAACCGCCGGCGCCGCAACCTGCCGCTCCGGCTCTATTGCATCACACCAGCACCGACGCAGGAGGTGATCATGAGTGACTTCATCAACCAGGCGCTTCTGGGACCGCTGGAACTGCTCGGACGTCAAGTGTTGACCGTACTCCCGAATGTGCTCGCCATGGGCATCATCTTACTCGGTGGGATCTTCACGGCCTGGGCGCTCGGGTCTTTTTCAGAACGGCTGCTTCGTGTGATCGGATTCGACCATTTTTGCGATCGGGTAGGAATGAATGCGGCGCTCCTCCGCGGAGGAGTCAAAACCGATCCTTCTCGCCTTGTCGGACGAGGCATCTATTGGACCGTCATCGTGATGGCCTCGATCGCGGCATTAGGAGCCCTCAACCTGACCCCGATCAACCAGTTCGCCCAGTCACTCCTCGCCTATGTGCCGCACCTGGTCACCGCAGCGGTAATTCTCCTGGCCGGGTACTTTCTCTCGAACTTTGTCTCCCAGGCGGTCCTGATTGCCGCGGTCAACGCCGGCCTCCCACCCGCCCGACTCATCGCAGCCTGTTCTCGATGGGGTATACAGGTCCTCGCGGCCGCCATGGCGCTCGAACAACTCGGCATTGCCCAACACATCGTCGTTGTCGGATTCGGCATTACCTGGGGAGGGATTGTGCTGGCCGGAGCTATTGCATTCGGGCTTGGCGCCTCCGATCTTGCCAAAGAGCTCTTGGAGCGACGACTGATCAATCGATCCAAAGCCAACCCGGATGACGATCTCCATCACTGGTAACGGCGCACGAGCATGCCCAACTTGATCGTGTTCACAGACTTGGATGGTTCGCTCCTGGACAGTACGACCTATTCGTACAAAGCCGCTCTACCAGCCCTTACCGCGCTTCGCGAGCAAGGCATTCCCCTCGTGCTGGCGTCGAGTAAAACACGTGCGGAGATGGAGCCGATTCGACGGCGCCTCGACCTTCAGAACCCTTTCATTGTCGAAAATGGCGGCGCGGTGTTTATCCCTCAAGGATTTTTCGATTTCCCCTTGGAACGCATGCGAACGCGACCTCCCTATCAAGTCATGGAATTAGGCCTTCCATATCACATGCTGCGAGATGTCCTGAAACAAATAGAAGACGCGATTGAAACGCCATTGCAAGGATTTGGCGACCTGTCAATAGAAACGATTATGCAAGTCACCGGGCTCCCGCGCGCAGACGCAATCCTGGCCAAGCAACGAGAATACGATGAACCCTTCCTCCTACAAGGCCCCAGGCCGCTCATTGAAGAAGTGTGCCGTCAAATCGTCACCAGGGGACTCCGATGGACAAAAGGTGGCCGGTTATTTCATCTCACAGGAGAAACCGATAAGGGAAAGGCCGCCTCCAAGCTCCTCAGCTGCTACCACCGGCAACAACGCATGCAAGGAGAAACGGATCGGATCGAAACGATTGGGATCGGTGACAGCATCAATGACGCTACCTTGCTCGCGATGGTGGATTATCCGATTCTCGTCCAAAAACCAGACGGATCCTATGACCCTGATATCCAACTACCTCGGATGATTCATGCTCCAGGAATTGGGCCGGCGGGGTGGAATGAAGCGGTCCTGGAGCTGTTGGCACAGGTACCGTAAGAAAGCCGCAAAAACGACGCGCGCGAATGAAGAGCTCTGTCTTTCTAGCAGGCTGTTGACAAACCCTCTCCTGCTCCCGTCGCGAGTGTGATAAGAGAACGTCACCGTCTTGATGGCCCGCTCGACATTCTGCTCTTCCGTGTTCTTCGTAAAGTCTCCGGCTGTCGTGGAGGCCGCATAGTCGCGCATCAGGTAGCCGGTATAGGTTTCAAAGGTCTTGGCGATTTCAGCTCTGGCACGATTTTCAGCGGTGTCCCAAGCCAGCGGCTCATTCCTGACACCAGACACGGACCCGACGCCATAAAAGGCTTTACTGTCTTTCTCGTTAAAGGCTCCTGACCCTTGCTTGACCCACTTCGGAGGCCCGCCACAAGCAACAAGTCCGATCATCAGGGCAACAGCGACTCCCCCCCCGACTAACCTCGACCTGAATCCCAGTACCCTATTCATACCCATGCCTCCTTGGTGATGATCTGGACAGTGAAACCGCACGGCACAGTGGCAGATGCCAGCGACAAACGTTCGAGAATCCAAACGAAATCATGCTAACATGCACCCCTACCTCAGTCAACGCAACAGGCGATCAACGGTTGACCGTCTCAATGTTCTCTGTAAGGAGGATCCCCGTGGCAGACATTCAGATCAATGACGGTATCATTAAGATTATGAACATGGAAGTACAAGATCCCAAAGCAGCCGCGGTCCTTGCTGAATACCCGCAAGTGCGCTGGGCAGAAATCACGCGGAAAGCGGTCAAGATCGGTCTGGGCTATCTCAAGGGAGGAGAAAAACCTTAAGGTTTTGAGGGTACGGCAGGAGCGGGGGGTGCTGACGATGCAACAGCCGCTCGAGCACGGGCATGGCTCCCCCCGAGTTCGAGATAGCGCGTGAATGCCTCGACTGATTTGGCCTGATCCTTCATCTCGTCGTGCCGCCTTCTCCCACTCCGCCTCAGTAGGCAAACGTTTGCCGACTGACTTACAATAGGCAGCCGCATCCGCCCAATCTACCCCCATGACCGGACGCTTGTGGTATTTCGTTTGGCTCATCTTCTCCCAACCTGGAGGTAGATGGCCTCCCCCGGACCGTAGAAAATCCCCATACTCTCCTACCGTCACTTCATAGACATCGATAGAAAAGCTATCCACGGTGACCTTATGCGCCGGTCGTTCGTCTGCATCACCATCCTCACTCCCCATCGTAAATTCTCCCGCCGGTATCGACACCATGGAACCCAACGGCGGTTTCGACACTATCGGATTCTCCTGACTCTGTTTCTGCTGCGTGACCAACTCATTCGCCCCCTTCATGTCGGGTGACGCAGCCAGCGCCGTATTTGCCGCGAGCCCGAGCAAGGCAATCAGTACAAGCATCCGTCTCATGAACCGCCTCCGCTTTCTCCTGAAAAAACCATGACACCTCTCCCTCGCAACTTCCAATGGGCGGGAACTATAAAGCCTCACGCCTCAGAAAAACAACCGGATATGATCCTGGAATTCCTACGCCTCGTCTACGTCCTGCAACCCTTCCCCCCCTACGAAGCGAACGGGTTGTAGGAACTAATAAATCCTGATGGAACGTACGAACGAAAAATCCAGGAGTCAGCGACTATTAATTCTTCGCGCACCGAAATCCGTTGAGCCCCTGGTCTGTCGGCGAAATGAGACTTCGATTCGAGGAACGTATCGCTCGAGGATTACTGTTCCACGCACCGCCACGAACCGCCCTGGTCCCGCCAGTCGCCGGTCCTGTCGGATTCTTCGGCGAGCTGACCTTATAGTAGTTATAGTCGTATAAATCGCTGACCCATTCCCAAACATTCCCGGCCATGTCATAAATGCCGTAGGGGCTCTTGCCCGCTTCGAACGAGCCCACCGGCGCCGCGACCGCATGATTGTTCCACTCCGATTTCCCAAAGTTCGCATGAAGCGGCGTCGGAGCCTCGTTACCCCACGGATAGGTACGGCCATCTGTTCCCCTCGCCGCCTTCTCCCACTCCGCCTCTGTCGGCAACCGCTTGCCGACCCATTTACAGTAGAAAGACGCTTCCGTCGAATCGATATTGGCAACCGGACGTTTCTGATTCGACGACTGGTTCAGCGTCTTCCAGTCTGAAGGTAGTTCGATCCCTTTCGCCTGCAGAAATGCCGCATACTGCCCTACCGTCACTTCATACACATCCATGGAAAATGTATCCACATAGACCTTGTGCTCCGGTTGTTCATCTGAATCTCCCGCCGCACTTCCCATCGTAAACTCTCCCCCCGGCACCACCACCATTGCCCCCTCCGGTGGTTTGACCGACGCAGGTATCTCTTGACTCGATTTCTGCACCGGAGCCAACTCCTTCACAGCCTTTTCGACAGGTGGAGCGGCCATCGCCGGGGAAACCACAAGCCCAAGCAACGCCACCAACACAAGTGCCTTTTTCATGAACCGCCTCCGCTTTTATTGAAGAAATTCGTGACACCAGACCCACACATATCCAATGGGCAGAAACTATAAAGCTTCGCACCTCAAAAAAACAACCGCGTCAGGTCACGGACTCCCTCTGTTGAGCCGAACGACCGAGAAGCGGCCGAAATACGATTATCGTAATTTCTCAGGCATGGCACGGCCAAGCAATTTACGTGGTGATTGCGGCCCAGAGCTTCATGACGATCCAGAGGACTGCGGCAATGGCGAGCGCAAGCAGCACGACGGTGCCGCCGATAATGCCGGCCACATACAGCCTGGCCTGTTGTGTTTCTCGATAGGGTTGCGTGGCAGCTCTCCGCAGTAATTCCGCATTCCGCGCGTGACTCCGAAACCAAATAGAGAAAAGATCGCCGAGGATAGGAACCGCACCGACGGTTCCATTGATCAAAAGATTCAGGCTCATCCGTGCGATGACGATCTGCGGCACGCGAAGCCGCGCAGCCAAGATCAGGATGACGGTTCCGATAAGATTGGCAATCATGTCACCGATGCCGGGAATTAATCCGAGCAACGGATCGAGTCCCACATAGAATGGCGTGCCGGGGATCTTGACGGTGGTATCCAGAATCTTGGCCAAGAATTCAGCCGTCGCCACCATGGCTTCTCGCTGAGAATCGGGAGATGGAGACTTTCGAGGGAGACGGGTGACCTGGTCAGCCACGATGTGATCGAGCAGCCTGTTCTTTGAGCCAGCAGCGGTCCATCACGACAAGCAGGCCGGATTCTCTCGCACGAACGGCTGCCTGCTCGTTGCTGATTCCTTCTTGCATCCAGATGGCTTTGACGCCATGCGCAATGGCTTCCTCAACGATCGGAAGAACGTCTTCAGATTTTCTGAAGATATTCACGAGATCAATGGGCCCGGGCACAGCACCCAGCGAAGGATACGCCTGCTCGCCAAGGACGTTCGTCTCGTTCGGATTCACTGGGATGATTCGATGGCCGTGACTCTGCATATAGGCAGCCACGTGATAAGATGGCCGTACAGGATTCGACGACAGCCCCACGACAGCTATCGTACGGCAATCTCGCAGAATTTCATCGATGATCATAGTCAACTGGGTAGACATTCTTCAGTCCCCTCAACAGATGATGTAGACCGTATCATGAGTGGAATAGCTTGGACAATTCTCTCATAAGTCTGGAAGAATCTGACCCTTGACGATATGAGTAAGCTAGGTCATATCACCATTGACGTTCCAGCCTGGTGCAGTACTCTATGATGGAGGTCTCTATGCGCGCGCGGTCGATTGGCTCCGGTGACACCCTCGTGAGGCGGCTGATCCTCATCTCGTTCCTTCTGCTCCCCTGGCCAGTTTTCGCAGAGGATGGAGCGGCACTTCCCTTATCAAAAATCGTCCTCTACTCAAGCGGCGTGGGCTATTTTCAACATGACGGCACGGTGAACAACCGACTGCAACTCGACCTCCGTCTCCATACGAATCAGATCAACGACATGCTGAAAAGTCTGGTCGTACAGGATTTCGGCGGCGGCAAGGTCTCGACTGTGACCTATGGCTCACGCGATCCTATCACTAAAACACTCGGCAGCTTCGGGATCAATCTGAACGGCAATCCCACCCTGGGACAAATCCTGACTCAGGTTCGGGGAGAGCCAATCGAAGTGACCGCGCCCAATCCCATCTTCGGCACATTGGTAGGCGTGGAAAAGAAAACGGAGTCCCTCGGTGAAGGCTCACAACACCGTATGGTGGAACAGGAATATATCACCCTCCTGACAGAAGACGGGTTTCGCTCACTCTCGTTATCAACCGTGCAGCGCATTAAATTGACCAACCCCGCGTTGAATGCTGAGCTGCACCAGGCGCTGGCCACACTTGCGACGAATCACGATGCTCAGAAAAAGACGGTCTCGATCACCTTCGACGGGATCGGTAACCGCCAAGCCCGTATCGCCTACCTGACGGAAACCCCAGTCTGGAAGACCAGCTATCGACTCGTCTTAGATGAAGACAAAGCTCCTTACCTGCAAGGCTGGGCCATTGTGGAAAATCAAACTCCACAGGATTGGAACAACGTCACGCTGTCACTTGTTTCGGGACGGCCCATTTCCTTCACTATGGATCTGTATCAACCGCTCTACAACCCACGGCCGGTCGTACAGCCTGAGCTCTACGCCAACCTCAAACCCCAGACCTACGGCGATGCCATGGACGAACTCAAACCGATGGCTCCTGCCCCTTCAACCCGCAACGAGATGAAAAAAGAGCGCATGCTCGGCAAGATGACCCAAGGTGCTACCAGTAGTCGGGCCAATGCTCCGGCAGAAGCCGATGCCATTGCGGACATGGAGATGGGCCGCTTGGAAGAAGGTGTCACACCCATGGCGATGGCTGAAGACAAGGGCGAGCTCTTCGAATATCGTATCGACCAGCCTGTGACCCTCGCCAAGCATCAGAGTGCGCTGCTGCCTATCATTGGCCAATCACTCCAGGGGCAAAAAGTATCGCTCTACAACCAACACGTCAATGCCAAACATCCACTGAATGGGTATCGGCTGAAAAACACCTCGGCTCTTCATCTGATGCAAGGCCCCATTACACTCTTCGACAACGGGACCTATGCCGGCGATGCGCGCATCGAAGATCTTCCTCCAGGGCAAGATCGGCTGATTAGCTACGCACTCGATCTCAAGACCGAGGTGGAACCTGCATTCGACGGGGGCACGCAAGAACTTGCCACCGTCTCGCTGAAAAAGGGCACGATGCTCATCTCACGCCGTGCGGTCGAAGACCGCACGTATCTCGTGAAGAATCGTGACACGAAAGCAAAGACCATTCTGATCGAACAGCCCTATCGTGCAGACTGGAAACTTGCCGAGCCAAAAGAATCGACTGAACGAACGCGCAATCTGTACCGCTTTAGTGTCGCGGTCGATCCGGGGAAAAACGTAACGCTCCACGTCAAGGAAACACTCCCCATTCAGGAATCGATTCTCTTATCGGAGGGTGGTATCGACCAAATCACCTATTACCAGCAAACAAAGGAAGTCAGCCCGAAAGTGAAAGAGGCCCTCCAACGGGTGGTGTACTTGCGCAACAAGCTTGGCGATGTGCGCGCCCAACGGACACGCCTGGATCAGCGCATCGCCGAGATCACGGCAGAACATGCTCGCATCCGCGAGAATATGCAGCGACTCCAGCAGAACTCCGATCTCTACACTCGCTATGTCAAGAAGTTAGACCAGCAGGAGACCGAGCTGGACAGCCTGCGCAAGGACATTGAACGTCTCAAAAACACCGAGGAAGAACATCGGCGGGAATTACAGGACTACATGATGAGTCTGGATATCAGCTAATCCTATCGGCTGAAAAACCGTTGGACATCAGCGATAGGCGCGCATCCGACCAGAAGATAATTCTCCGGCGAGACGATGAGGGGAACTCCAGCCTGGCCTGTGAGATGCCAAGCCGCTTCCCACTCGTGAGCCACCCTGCGATCCTCGCTGTTGATCGAATCCATACTCTCCGGTGAGCCTCCTGCCTGCTCAACCAATCGGCTGAGGACCTCCGGATCAGAGATGTCCTTCCCTTCACACCAGAAGGCCCGATAGGTCTCACGCACAAACGTCATCGCATGCGATGGATCGTGCCGGAGGAGTGCCACTGCTTGCTCAATCGCTGGCTTCGTATTGGGCTTACCAGGAGGGAGGGCAATAGGCAGGCCCGGCGCCAGCCGCTCCACGACCGCCACTTCGTGGCGCAGTTCCGCACCCAACGAACCCTGCCACGGCTTCATCGGGATCGGCAGATGCGATGCGTGCTGCACACCTCTCCATTCACAGCGCGCGAGCACATTCATCTCGTGCAGCCGTTCGTGCATGGCATAACAGAACGGACAGTTGAAGTCGCTATATAGAAGATTCAGTCTGTCATTCATCTTGTCTATGCTCCTTTGGACTCCGGCAACCCTTTGCTTTCACACCCATATGGTACCGACGAGCTCGAGCAAAATCCACAATCAAAACTGCCGATCATACTTTCTCCTAATAGGGAATGCATCTAGGAAGAGCAGATTGTTGGCGAAAATCCTGGCAACGATTTAGCTTTGCCGGAAGTCTGGCTGTGCGAGAAGACGTTCTATTTTTGCGCGGAGGGTTGGGAGCGTTATTGGCTTCGTCACGACGTCATCCATTCCGGCTTGTCGGCACTGCTGTTCGTCCTCCGATGACGCGTGCCCGGTGAGGGCAATGATAGGAAGATGATTGGTCGTGCTTTGCTCTTGCCGCCTGATCTCTTGTGTCGCGTCATAGCCGTTCATCTCCGGCATCTCGCAGTCCATCAA
>NEWT02000022.1 GCA_002869925.2 Nitrospira sp. CG24A | reverse complement strand
TGGCCTTGCGGAAATGGTGAAGCATATGCCGCCGGGCGTCCCATTGAAGATTCGAGACTTAACGATCGACGGGACAGACGTCCACTTGGAGGGGGAAACGACGACCTTCGATGCGGTGGAGAAGATCAAGCAGGCCTTCGAGACGGATGAGGCCTTTCACGACGTGTCCATCAGCGATACCCGCGTCGGGGCTGTGCCGAACCAAGTCGTGTTTCGCCTCACCTATTCGGTGCAACGGCCATGATGCAAGTCCTGAAAGAACGGTGGCTACAGTTCTCACAACGCGAGCGCATCATCGTGGCTGCGGGGGGCGCCATATTGGCAGCAGCGTTGGTCTTTTTGCTGATTGTCGACCCACTCTTAGCGTCGATCGACAAGCTCGATCGGCAGGCGCGGAAAAAGACGAAGGACAGCCAAGAGCTTGCACTCCTGGCGCAGGATTACGCAGTGAAACAGGCTCGCATGACCAAGCTCGAAGAGCGCATGCCGAACCCGCCCGCCCAGTTTTCCTTGTTGGCGTTCATGGAGGAAGCAACGACGTCCGTGAAGATCCGCGATCGAATCGTCGGCATGCAGCCACAGGCCCCTATGGTCGTCCAGGGCTATCAAGAAACTTCTGTCGATCTACGGCTCGACGGCGTGACGCTACCCCAGCTCCTACGGTCGAAGATCCCGTGGAATACCAACTGCTCGGCGTGGGCCAGATGCAGGTCAATCCCAAAATCAATCTGACGTTCGCCGCAGGGCTGCGGTCTATTCTCAGGCAGGATCCTGATGTCATCATGATCGGCGAAATCCGCGACCGTGAAACTGCTGAAATTGCCATTCATGCCTCGCTCACAGGTCACCTCGTCTTCTCGACACTCCATACCAACGATGCCGCAAGCGCCGCCACCAGATTGATCGACATGGGCATCGAACCGTTTCTCGTCGCCTCCTCGGTGGTCGCCGTCTTAGCCCAACGACTGTTACGACAGGTCTGTTCGGACTGCAAGCAGCCCTATCATCCTGACGATGAAGAACTGATTCGCCTCGGGATCGTCCCGCCAAGAATGCGTCCCACCTTCTATCGTGGCGCCGGATGTCCTGCCTGTTCTCAAACCGGCTATCGAGGCCGAACAGGTATTTTTGAACTCCTTGTGCTGGACGATGAGATCCGCCGCCTCATCGGCAACAAGGCAGACTCGGGGTTGATCCGTCAAGCCGCGACGGCGAAGGGGATGGTGACCTTGAAGGACGAAGGGGCGGACAAGGTGTTCCACGGAATCACCACGACCGAAGAATTAATGCGGATTACCCAGCAGGAAGTTGAGATATAGCCCGCATTACTCATGAACGCTTCTGCTACAATCATCGATCAGCTGCTACGACGAGCCTTCGGCCAGCGGGCTCGCCCCTCGGACCCTCAACGTACTACACGAGTACGCATCGGGTCCTTACGGCTCCGCGCGCTGGTCTCTCGACGCGGCTCCGTGATTTCGCGACGAACCGTCATGAATAATGAGGGCTAGCCAATGCCTGTCTATCAATATAAAGGCTATCGAAACGACGGTGGAACTGCGGCCGGCATCATCGATGCCGAGAGCCCCAAGGTCGCGCGCGTCAAGTTGCGGAAGGTCGGCGTATTTCCCACCGATATGGTGGAACAAGGCCTGGCCACAACCACCTCATCCACTAACACATCGGGACGATCCACTACTGGAATCGGGCGGTCTCCTGCTCTCAGCACAACCGACGTGGCGATGATGACCCGGCAGCTGGCGACATTACTGGTCGCAGGCCTACCGCTCGTCGAGGCGCTCGGAGTGATGGTGGATCAAACCGAGAAGAAATCCGTGAAGAGTCTCATGGCCGATATCCGTGAAGAGATTCGTGGAGGAGCATCCTATAGCGCCGTGCTTGAGCGCTATCCACGAGAGTTTTCTCAGATTTATGTGCATATGGTGCGCGCCGGCGAGGCCAGCGGAGCGTTGGATCAGATCCTCTTCCGCCTTGCAGAGTTTCTGGAAAAACAGCTGGCGCTCAAGCATAAAGTGACGAATGCCGTGCTCTATCCGGCCCTGATGCTGATCGTCGGCGTCACGGTGCTGTTTTTCCTCATGACCTTTGTGGTGCCAAAAATCACCGCCGTTTTTACGAGCTTGAAGCAGGCCCTCCCCTGGCCGACCGTCGTACTGATGAGCATCAGCCATTTTCTTGCCGACTATTGGGCGGTGATACTTGGTGGGGTGGGTATCACAGTGTGGGCGGCACGCCGGGCGTTAAAAACAGAAGCGGGGCAGCTCACGGCTGACCGATGGCTCTTGAAGATGCCATTGATGGGCGAGGTAGCCCGTATGGTCGCCATCTCTCGGCTTACGAGCACAATGGCTACCATGCTGGCGAGCGGTGTGCAACTGTTGGATGCCATGGACGTCGCAAAACGTGTGATGAACAATCGCGTTCTCGAGTATGCCGTCGAGGGGGCGAGACAGAATATACGGGAAGGGGAAACGATTGCCGAGCCATTGAAGCGGAGCGGAGAATTTCCTGCGCTGGTCACGCACATGATCGCAGTCGGTGAACGCAGCGGCGAAATGGAAGAGATGCTGCGCCGCATCGGCCATATTTATGATGGAGAAGTCGATCGGGTTATTACACGATTTACCTCTCTCTTGGAACCCATTATGATCCTGGCCATGGGTATCTTGGTGTTCTGTATCGTGGTAGCAATCTTGTTGCCCATCTTTGAGATGGGACAAATGGTGCGCTAGCAGGAAGCTGGAAATCACGCCAGCTTCGTTCTTGCATCGTGTAGACCCTCAACGTACCCTGGAGGGACGCTTCGGGCTTTCACTCGATGCGCCTTGCTGACGGCCTTTTGAGTCTCCTCCAGGAATATTCCGTTGTGGTATCACGCGAGGGCACATTCGGAGTGTTATCCTCTGAAATGGTCTTTCCGCAGCCTACTAGAGTAACGATTACTGGAAGATGATCGGTACCGAGTCTAACGGGAGGTGTTCGATGAGTGGACGAGCCTGGGCTGAGAACATATGGACCTTGTGGAACAGCACACGCAGGCGCCGAGGCTCCCTTGCCTTGCGCCTCACTCCCCGTGCCTGCAGGGGCGATGCTGGCTTCACGTTCATCGAAATCATGGTCGTGGTGGCCATTCTCGCGATCCTCGCAGCTTTGGTCGTCCCTCGCATCATGGGGCGGACCGATGACGCAAAACGCACTGCGGCGAAAGTTCAAATCCGAAATATCGAAGGCGCCTTGCAGCTCTATAAGCTCGACAACGGTATCTATCCCACGACTGAACAAGGGCTAAAAGCTCTGGTCGAAAAACCTTCGGTGGGAGTCGTCCCCAAGAAGTGGAAACTCGGAGGGTATATTCAAAAACTCCCGGAAGATCCCTGGGGAAACCCCTACAAGTATTTTAGTCCCAGTCAGACTCCCATTCAGAATCCCGGGCAGACCTCTAGCCTGAGAGGTGAGTACGATGTTATCTCGCTCGGCACCGATGGCGAAACAGGCGGCGAAGGCATCAATGCCGATATCAACAATTGGAATCTGGATAAGGAATAGCAGGATGCTGAAAAAGGCCGCCAGCGGCGTTTTCGCATCGTTCAGACCCTCAACGTACCCCAGAGGGTACGCCTCGGATCTTCATTTGCTGCGGCCTTCCTGGACAGCATTTTTGAGCGTCCTGCGGGACAACTCCTTGTCATCCGGTGAAAGACACCCCCCACCCCTCACCCCTCACGCTTTACGCTCCACACGTGGGTTCACCATTCTGGAAATCATCATCGTCTTATTTCTATTCGTCGGGTTACTCGGCATCGTGCTGCCTCGCATTTCGCTGGAAGAAAACCTGGGGTCTGTCGGGCGACAGATGGTCCGAACGGTACGATCCCTCCAAGACCTGTCCATGGTGACCCAGAAGCCACTCCGACTGTACGTCGATATTGACCGAGGGGTCTATTGGCTAATGATCCTGGATGGGGACCAGGAAAAAGTGCCGATCGAACACCCCACATGGGCCACACCATTACACCTTCCGGCCCCCTTTCGTATCTCAGATATGGTGGTCGGTCAGGTGATAAAAAGCTCCGGTCGGGTCGATCTGTCCTTCTACCCCTCAGGAAGGATCGATCCGATGACGATGCATTTGGTGGATACACGCAACAACCTTCTGGCCATCGCCATTGAGCCGGTGACAGGAGCCATTCGAATGAGCGATGAACGGATCGACCCTCCCCCCCCTACGCCGCTTCTCATTCTCGATCGAGTGAAGCCATTACTCAAAATGACCGAAGTCGTGAAGGATTCGCGCCAACCTTGACTGTGTCACCACCGAGTGTGCGTCTATGAGGAGTGAACAGGGGTTCACATTATTGGAGGTACTGATTGCGCTCGGCATTCTCGCGCTGGCGCTGCCGATCTTATTAGGGCTGCGCAATTGGGATCTCGACCTGCATGCGAGAGCCCGTGAACTCACGACAGCCACGATCCTCGCACAGGAAAAATTGGTCGAGACGGAGTTGGGCGCCCTCTTACCCCTTGGCGAAACAGGCGGAGAATTTCTGCCGACCCCGCTGGGGTCTCAAGCCACTCCCGAGATGACGAATCGCCCGGCGAATTATCGATGGAAACGGATCGTCTCGCCCACACCATTACCAGTCGTGCGGGAGATTAAGATTCAGGTTCTCTGGCCGAGAGGGGAAATAGAAGAAAGGGTCGAGGTCAGCACCTATGTCTTTTCGACAAGCGCCACAGGGTTCTGAAAAGGGATTTACCCTGATCGAAATCCTATTGGCGGTCTCTCTCATCGCCATGATGGCCACGTTAGTCTTCGGGTCTCTCTATGTGACGACAAGCGCGATGGACGCAGCACGAGCGAAATCAGCTGATGAGCAAATCGTTCGCCGTACGTTAAGCCTTATGATTGATGAGCTGGCAGTCAGCGAGAGTCGTGCAACCGGCCCTTGGATGGGGATCAACGACCAGCGGGACGGTCAACCGGCAGATTCGGTCGCCTTTCTCACGATGGGCCAGTTTCGAGGGGCGGATTCGGCCAAAGATACCGAGCTGGTCCGTATCGTCTACACCAGAGAAGGCGATCGTCTCCTTCGATTTTCCCGAAGAAATCTCTTTAGTCTGACAGACGAATCCATTGAAAAAGTTGAGCTTGCCACCAAAGTGAAAGGGTTCAATGTGCGTTATTACGACGGAAAGAGCCGGCTCTGGCTGGATGAGTGGGATAGTCGAGGAAAGCCTGGCACACCTAAAGCGATCTTACTTGAGCTGACACTGCTCCAAGGGAAAGAGGAGCCCGTGACGGTTCGCCAATGGGTCGCGATAGGGGCGTCATAATGACGTGGCCTTTCCCCTGGCTTGCGACAGTGACACGTAAAGGCCCATTGGGGTGGGGACTGGCCTCGCTGGCCTGCTTCATTGTATTTCTGTTCCTGACCTTTCCCTATGGTCTGCTCCAGCATCGACTGTTGACCGAATTCAATCGAACGAGCGGGTTGGAGGTTCGCGCGGCAGATTGGTCAGTGGGACTACCCGCGGCCATCGAGTGGCGCGATCTGGTCCTCACTGGACCGACAATCGGAACGATTTCCGTTGGAACCGCACGCGCGGGAATTGGAGTCTTTCAGGCAATTTTAGGCCAACTAGTGGTAGAGTACACCCTGCAGCTGCCGGGAGTCGCGCAGTCAGAAGTGCGACGAGCCTCTGGATCCCTGACCTCAACCGCATGGTCGTTACAGGGTCCTCTGACCGTCAAAGGCCACCTCCAGCAGATGGATCTGACAACAGTGCTGAAACCCTACGTGAGCCGAGGAACAATACAGGGAGACTTCGTACATCGCTGGGATACCACACAAGGCGCACAAGCTGCCCTTAATGGGGAAGGAACTGTGAAGGCTGAGATTAAGGATCTCGTCGTCGAACGGATCGCGCCCAACACCCCCGCGAATTCTTCGCTCACATTTAACCAGATCCATGCTGTGTTCGCCTGCCGCGACGGCATCTGCGACGTCACGGACTTGAAAGGAGACGGCGTGGACGGATCGTTTTCAGCCCAGGGACATGTGACGTTGCGGCAACCTCTGCAACACAGTCTTCTCGATCTCACAGTCACGGTGATTCCAGGCGCCGGGTTCGCCCAAAAAGCGGCGAGCCTCTCGTTGCCACCGTTCCAGCCAGGAGCCCCCTTGACGTTCAAACTTGTAGGACCGATTATACAGGCGCGGGTCGCCCTCTAACAGGCGTGCAGTGTGCGCGAAAGACAGATCATGCGAGACAGACGTAGACGATCGCTCCACGTAACCTCAATGGTCTTCAGTGCCTCACATGTTGTACACGTTCCCGAAATATCCCGGCCGGGCATAATGGAAATACGGAGCACTCACAGTTGTCGATGATTGCTGAATGTGTTGGGCTCGATATCGGGCAAACGGCCTTGAAGGCCGTGCGGTTCCGCCGCCGCTTGAGCGGGCGTGAATCGGTCGAGTATTTCCACCGGCCCCTTCCCTATGGGCGACCGGAACAGTCGGAGCCCGCTCATCGCGCGGGCATGCTCAGAGATTTTCTCTGGCAGCATGGCTTGTACGGCAGTGGAGAGATCGTCACGGCGCTCCCCTGCCAGGATGTATTTGTCAGAACCCTCTCCTTTCCCTTTCGAGATGCGTCCAAGCTGGCGCAGATTGTCCCGTTCGAAATGGAAAACCTGATTCCCATGCCTTTGGAGGACGTCACCGTCGGAAGCCTGTTATTACCGGCGCGAGAATCCCTGGAAGGACAGGCAAAGGCCAAAGGGTCCGACGTGCTGGTCACCGCAGCACCCAAAGCCAAAATTGCCGAACATTTGCGGTTTATGGCCTCCGCCGATCTCAACCCCTCTGTCATCACGGTTGACGGGATGGCCTTGTTTTCTGTCAGCCAGTTTCTGAAAGAGGAAGGCGCCCAGGTCCCCGGCGACATGGCGATCATCGACGTCGGAGCCTCGAAGACAACCTTATGTCTCGTGCACGAAGGTCGTCCCGTGTTGTTACGAACTGTGCTGTGGGGAGGGAATCATCTCACCCATGCGCTCGCCGTGCGCTATGCCTGCAGCTTCGCCGAAGCGGAACGGCGAAAGCGGGCCATGGCTGTCCAGGAAATCGAGACCTGGCTTGAACCGGTCATGAAAGAGTTACGCGTCTCCCTCCATACCTACGAAAACGCAGCCCATCAACGGCTGACTCATTGTTGGGTATCGGGCGGCGGGTCTAAATTGAAAGAACTCAGCGGGCATATGGCGCAGCAACTCGGCTTACTCCCGGTCGGCCCACGGCAAGGATTTGGATCGAGTTGCCCACGCGCGTTTTCCATCGCGTTTGGATTGTCGATCCATCCAAACATTGTCCGCCCACGCTGGAAATCCAGGCTGGCAGGATCGAATCTGGCCCTGGACTTCAAAGCCAGCAGCGATGCCGCATCGGACACAACGGAAGTGTCCAAACGGGATCGACGGCTGGCTCTATGGGGAGGACTGATTCTGGCTCTTCTCGTATTAGGAGATCTCGCCGTACGCGTTGCCCTCAAAGATTCTACGGTCAAAGACCTCAAGCTCGGACTCCAGACGCAATATGAGCAAACGTTTGGTCCCGGCGTAAACCCGGGTGATGAATTAGACCAGGCGCGTTATCGAGTGTCGCAGCTGGAAAAAGGTCTCTCGATCGTCGACGGTGCGCGCTATAACGTTCTGGCCGGCCTGGCAGAACTCGTGAAACATGTGCCCCAGGGCGTCCCGTTGAAGATACGGGAATTGACGATCGACGGGACGAGCATCCATTTGGAAGCAGAAACCACGACGTTCGATGCGGTTGAGAAGATTAAGCAGTCCTTCATGGCGAACGAGACTCTCCATGATGTATCCATCAGCGATACCCGCGTCGGAGCTGGGCCGAACCAAGTCGTGTTTCGCCTCACCTATACGGTGCAACGGCCATGATGCAGATGCTGAAAGAACGATGGCAGCAGTTCTCGCAGCGCGAGCGCATCATCGTGGCGGCCGGCGGCGCCATGGTTATAGCCGCACTCCTCTTTCTCCTGATCGTCGATCCGCTCATGGCCTCGATCGACAAGCTCGATCGGCACGCGAAGCGGAAAGCGAAAGACAGTCAGGAACTCGCACTTGTCGCGCAGGAGTACGTGGTCAAGCAGGCGCGTATCACCAAAGTTGAACAACGCATGCCGAGCCCCCCGGCCCAGTTTTCGCTGCTGGCGTTCATGGAAGAAGCAACGACGACGGCACAGATTCGCGATCGCATCGTCGGCCTGCAGCCGCAGGCCGCTACTGTCGTCGAGGGCTATCAGGAAACCGCGGTCGATCTTCGGGTCGATGGCGTGTCGCTTCCTCAGCTCCTCGCGCTGCTGGCGGCCATCGAACGGGCACCCTATGACGTTCAAGTGCATCATCTGCAAATCAAACCGAAATACGATAATCCCGTCAATCTTGACGCAACGCTGAGAATCGTGACCTATGCGAAGGTCTGATGAACGTGGTATCGCCCTTCTTCTTACCCTCCTGGTTCTCGCCCTCCTCGTTGCGCTAATTCTTGAGTTCGACGCCGAGGCGAGGCGAGAATACCGTGACGCCGCGGCCTTTCGCGACAACTTCAAAGCCACGGTGCTCGCGCGTGCCGCAGTACAGGCAGCCCGTGGCACCTTACAGCAAGACCTTGCCAAAGACAGGAAAGCGGGCCAGTTCTTCGATGCCCCCACTGATTTGTGGGCTCTTCCCATCAAAAATTATGTCATCGGTGACGGCCTGCTGACCGCCCAGATCGAGGATGAACGGGGCAAGCTGAACCTGAACGACCTGGCAGCGGCCGGTGACCCCATTGCCAAGAAAGCGAGGGTCCAGAGAGTCAAACGGCTCTTCGATCTGTTGCAGATCAAGCCGGATCTGGTGGATGCCATCGTCGATTGGGTGGATCAGGACGAGACGCCGGAACCTGCCGGAGCAGAAAGCCTCTACTACCAAACGCTGCGTCCCCCTTACCGGGCGGCCAATGCTCCTCTGCAGACACTTTTAGAATTGCGCCTGATTAAAGGGATGACTCCAGACATCATGGCAAAGCTCTCAAAGCTGGTGACCGTCTATCCTCAAGAAGGACAAAGTAAGCTGAATCTGAACACCGCAGACCCCTTTGTCCTTCAGGCGCTCGATCCAAGCATTACGCAAGGCGTAGCTGCGGACATTGCCATATCGCGCCCCTTCAAAACCATTCAAGACTTGGATCGCGTGAGTAGTTTTGCAGATATTGGGAAAGAACTCCGTGCCCAAAATCTGTACGACGTCAAGAGCGATCTCTTCTTGGCTCGCATGTCGGTGCGCGTGAACGAAGTGACCAGAAACGCGACCGCAGTGCTCCAGCGCGACCAGAATACAGGAGCAAGTTCTCTACTCTACTACCGCGTCCTCTAGCTGCCTGCTCGAAATCCTTCGAACCTCCATTCGAAATTAACAATTCTTTAACACCGCTGTCATCTCCCCATTATCTGTTAGAGCTACCTTCCCGCCCACGTAAGACAATCGGTAGGCCCCAACAGAAGAAATGGAGGTAATTGAATGAGACGACTGTGGTTCGCAACCGTCGCCTGCGTGATCGGCCTTGGGTTGATCGCTCAGGCCAACAGTGCCCAAGCCAGCATCGAGGACATCCTCTACGAGAAAGGGCAGATCACGAAAGAAGAATGGCTCAAGACCAAAGCCGACCATGAAAAGGATGAAGCCGTTATTCAAGCACGCGCTCAGCTCAAAAACTGGTACGACAAGATCGCCATCCGTGGCTATACGCAAATGCGGTTTAATTATCTGACCGACGAAAACGATCTGCGGAGCGAGTACGATAGCTCCATCGGAAATAATACAGGCTTCCTGCTCCGCCGTGTCCGCCTCGTCATCTCCGGTGATATCACCGATTGGCTGTCCATTTACTTTCAGCCGGATTTTGGGGCCACCTCAGGAACCGGCAATAATAACTTCGCCCAACTCCGAGATGCCTATGCCGATATCTTCCTACCGTTCCTGTCGAAGGATAAGGAGTTTCGTATTCGAGCAGGACAATCGAAGGTCCCGTTCGGGTTTGAAAGTCTACAATCCAGCCAAAATCGACTCGCATTCGACCGAACAGACGCCATCAATAGTGCGGTGCAAGGAGAGCGCGACCTCGGATTCTTTCTCTATTACACACCGGTTGAGACCAGAAAAGTGTTCAAAAACCTGATTGAAAAAGGCCTCAAGGGGTCAGGAGACTATGGCGTTTTAGGCGTCGGGGTGTATAACGGTCAGACCATCAATGTCACGGAAGCCAATGACAATAAACATGTCGTACTGCATGCCACTTACCCATTCGAATTGCCCTATGGGCAAATCGTGCAAGTCGGAGTGGATGCGTACCGCGGGTTAATCAATGTCAATAACGGTGCGATCGGCGCCGTAACTCCCACGCGCCCGGATGGCGGGAATATCAACGACGAGCGCATCGGCGCACATTTCGTGCTGTATCCTCAACCCTTCGGTCTCCAGGCGGAATGGAACTGGGGCCGAGGCCCGGAACTGAATGCCACGCAAACAGCCCTTCAGGAAGGCTCGCTCCAAGGCGGATATGTGCAAGCCATGTATAAGTGGAACGATGCTATTCCCTACATCCGTTGGCAAGAATACAACGGCGGAAAGAAGCACCGAACCAATTCACCGTTCAATGTCGTCCGGGAATTGGAAGTTGGCTTGGAATACCAATTCAGCAAGGCGCTGGAATTCACCATTGCCTATGCCTGGATGAAACGCACCGATACTCAAAACGCGCCCTATCCCATACGCGATGGGGAGATAATCCGTACTCAACTGCAGTGGAATTTTTAACGATTATCTCTGGGAGGGGCGGCAGACTGCCCGTCTCTCCAGCTCAATCGTTTGGAACCAGCAGAAGTATCAGGGGAGTTAACACTGCTGTAACATGCGTGTAATGCCTTGGTAACAGAAGGCGACCATTCTTATATGGATAATGAAAGGAGCTTCAATGAATACATTTTTCGCCAGGTCCAGCCTGTGGTGCGTCGCACTTCTTGGTGCTCTTGCGTCGGGAATCCCATCGGCCTATGCCGATGAGGCGATCAAGCTCGATCCAGCCTTGAAAGGCTACGTCAAAGTCAGCGGGGTGTCCGGCAATGTCAACAGCATCGGCTCGGATACGCTCAACAATCTTATGACGCTCTGGGCTGAAGGATTTCGCAAACAATATCCTAACGTCAAAATTCAGATCGAAGGCAAGGGATCGAGCACGGCTCCTCCAGCCTTGATCGAAGGCACCGCGCAACTTGGACCGATGTCCCGCTCGATGAAGAATACTGAGATGGATGCCTTCGAAAGAAAATTCAGATATAAACCAACCGCATTTCCAGTCGCCATCGATGCCCTGGCCGTCTACGTCAACAAAGACAATGTGGTCAAAGGACTCACCATGGCACAGGTTGATGCAATTTTTTCGAAGAGCCGACGCTGGGGCCACAATGAAAATATTCAGGTGTGGAAACAGGCCGGCGTGGAAGACGGCCTCGGCGATATTCCCATCAGTATTTATGGACGGAACTCAGCCTCTGGCACCTACGGATTCTTCAAAGAGCATGCGCTGAAGAATGGAGATTACAAGGATGAAGTCAAGGAACAGCCTGGGTCAGCCTCTGTCGTCCAAAGCATAAGCGAAGATCAAAGCGGCATCGGCTATAGCGGCATTGGATACCTCACGTCGAACGTGCGCGCCGTTCCACTGGCGGAGAAAGAGGGCATGCCGTTTCATGAGGCCAACCAACAAAATGCGGATAATGGGTCCTATCCGCTCTGGCGGCACCTCTATCTCTATGTCAACAAGGAGCCCAATAAACCATTGGATCCGATCGTTGGAGAGTTCATCAAATTCATCTATAGCAAAGAAGGGCAGCAAGTCGTGGTCAAGGACGGATTCTTCCCGCTGAAGGCCGACACGACCCAGAAGGAACTCAAGAAACTTGAGTAGCGAACCCCATCCTGCTCTGGTTCCCTCCCCTGCGGCAGGGGTATATGGCTCTGCGCCCCCGCCGGCGATATCGAGACACTCAGCCGCAGTGATGTGGCGTCGCATGTTCGACCGGTTGGCTCAAGTCGTCATCACCATCGGTGGGATTGCCGTCATCCTGAGCATTATCGGTATCTTTATTTTCTTGGTGAAAGAAGTCGCTCCCGTATTTTTTCCTCCTCACGCAACGCAGACCGGACACGTAGCCAGCGCCCCTCCACCGAGCGTCCTCCCTCAATCCAGCTTGGTCGGAATGGATGAATATCAAGAGATTATCTATCAACTCACGGCAGGATCCGATCACCAGATCCGCTTCTTCAATGCGCAATCCGGCGCACCGATCACCTGTGATCTTCCTCCAGGGTTGGATACAATCTCCATCACCGCCATCGCTCGAGCAGTAGGGGCCGGCAATCGATTCGCTTTCGGCACGGACGATGGCCGCCTCATTCCTGTGACGATCGAATTCACCGCCGGATTCGAAGCAGGGGTACGCCACATCGTTCCAACGGTCATCCTTGGTCCCCCGGCACAATTGACTCCCGCTAAAGAGCAGATTATTCGTTTGGCCTACCAGCCAACGGATCAGGGCATTCTCGCCGCAGCCCTGACAAATCAAGGACGCCTGTGGTACAGCGCTCCATCGTCCTCGCCCGCCCCTGTTGCACTGACCGGTCACGGCGCTGAACCTGTCACCGCTTTGATTTTTGACAGCCGTGGCGAAACACTGTCGATTGGAACCGCTGCCGGGAACCTCTATCGCTACGATGTGCGAGAGGGTGCCCAGCCGAGTCTGACCGAAACCATTCCCGTCACTCAGGCCGGCGCGTCAGTCACAGCCCTGTCCTATTTGATCGGAGATCGGTCGCTGGCCATCGGCAGCAGCGGCGGCGACGTCTCAGTCTGGATGCCGGTTCGGCAAGCTCAAGAAAGTTCGCTCACTCGCTTTCAACAGATTCATCGGTTCGACTCGCATTCCTCTCCCGTCACCGTGGTCTCTCCATCGCTTCGCGATAAAGGATTTATCACCGGCGATAGGCAGGGCAATCTGTTTGTCCACTACTCCACTTCAGCACAGACTGTACTGAAGCTTCCAGGGAACGGGCAGTCGATTCGCACCCTAACATTTTCTCCCAAAGCCGATGGAGCCGTGGCTCTTACCGATCAGGGAGAATTACTCACCTATGCGATTCACAACCCTCATCCGGAGACGACCCTTGCAACTCTGTTCAAGCCTGTCTGGTACGAAGGCTATGAGGGACCGGCACATGTGTGGCAATCCTCCAGTGGCGCCGACGATTTTGAAGCGAAATTCGGCCTCCTCCCGCTGATCTTCGGCACGCTGAAGGGGACGCTCTACGCCATGCTGGTCGCAGTACCTCTGGCCCTGTTAGGCGCCATCTATACGTCGATGTTCATGCACCCCGATCTCCGAGCCAAGATCAAACCGACTATCGAGATCATGGCCGCGCTCCCGACCGTCATCCTGGGATTCTTGGCCGCCTTGTGGCTGGCCCCTGCGCTCGAACGGATTTTTCCTGCGATGGTCGCCATGATTGTGGTTGTGCCTGTGAGCGTCGCAGTCGCGTCAATTCTTTGGCAATATCTCCCAGCCGTGCTCATTCGCCGTCTTCGCCCTGGGATGGAATCGTTTGTCCTGATTCCCATCATCATCGGCGCCGTCGTGGTCTGTCTGGGCTTGAACCAGTCGATCGAGTCGTTCCTGTTCGGAACCGACTATAAAGCCTGGTTCGCCACCCATTGGGGACTCCGGTACGACCAACGAAATGCCCTTGTGGTGGGGTGTGCGATGGGCTTTGCGATCGTTCCGATCATCTTCAGTATTTCCGAGGAAGCCTTGTCCAACGTCCCACGACATTTGATCGCCGGGTCTCTTGCACTGGGAGCCACCCGCTGGCAAACCCTGGTCAAGCTCATGCTTGTCTCGGCAAGTCCAGGAATTTTTTCTGCGCTCATGATCGGCTTTGGCCGGGCCATTGGAGAAACGATGATCGTCCTCATGGCCACGGGAAACACCCCTATTATGGATTGGAGCCTCTTCAATGGCTTTCGCACGTTATCGGCCAATATCGCCGTAGAAATTCCAGAAGCCCCTTACGGAGGCACACTCTATCGCATCTTATTCTTGGCGGCCGTGCTCTTATTTATCTTTACCTTTCTGATCAACACCGTGGCAGAAATCATTCGGCAACGGTTGCGGACGAAATATAGCCAGTTCTAATGCGCACCTCATTCAATAACATCCTCGCCTCCGGCAACATCTTCATCTGGGGATGCGCCGCCGGCGTCTCGGTATCCCTGCTCATGGTCTTCGGGCTGTTGCTGTTGATCGCCATCAACGGCTTGGGATACTTCTGGACCTCGGACATCGTCGAACTCACCCTGAAAGATCAACAACGCGTGATGGGGCAACTGGCTGGACGCGAAGTCATCCCTCGCTCTGTCACATCGGATCGTCCCGAAGGGAAAAGCCGCCTTCGGGTCAAGATCGGGAATCGCGACATCTATGGACTCGATTTCAAATGGGTCAATGACGATCAAGTGGTGTCGCAAGCCTATCCGACAGACGTCGTGCTCTTGGAACGCCGCGAATGGGGCAACATGTATGCCAGGATCAAG
Organism: Nitrospira sp. CG24A; assembly: GCA_002869925.2. Taxonomy (GTDB): domain Bacteria; phylum Nitrospirota; class Nitrospiria; order Nitrospirales; family Nitrospiraceae; genus Palsa-1315. The sequence goes on along the minus strand of NEWT02000022.1, from coordinate 36,840 downwards.
GCGATCTACAAAGGAGAGACGCTTCAGGCGGAAGGGAATGACAGTGGGTGGATTGCCTTGGCTCCACTGATCGACAGCACCAATGCCCTTCATCAACGGATCACACGGATCGAGAGAGTCGAGATCGGCGCGATGAACGCGGACATCGAGCAGGCCCGACTGAAGATTCGCGCGCTTGAAATGAACGCCTCCACCCCCGATACAAGGGATAGAGGGAAAATCGAGAGCCTCAAAGCCCAGGTCGCTGATGCTGAATCCCGTTACCAGGAAAAAACCCTGGAACTAGACACGCTGCGCACACAATTTAATGAATACTCTGCTCTGATGGTGGATGCAAACGGACGAGAAAAACAGATTCCGATCGGGCAGATTATTCGCGCCCTTCGGCCAAACGAGATGGGCCTGATGCACAAGAGCTGGATCTATCTCACGAATGTCTGGGATGTCCTCAGCACCGAGCCTCGAGAAGCGAATACGGAAGGCGGCATTTTCCCGGCTATTTTCGGTACGGTTATGATGGTCATCATCATGAGCCTCGTCGTCGTCCCCTTCGGCGTGCTTGCTGCGCTCTATCTGCGAGAATATGCCAGGCAAGGCGTCATGGTTCGGCTTGTACGAATTGCCGTCAACAATCTCGCAGGCGTGCCCTCGATTGTCTTCGGTGTGTTCGGACTCGGCTTTTTCGTGTATGCCGTCGGCGGAACCCTCGACCAGCTTTTCTTTCCTGAACGACTTCCGACCCCGACGTTCGGCACCGGCGGTATTCTCTGGGCGTCCCTGACGCTGGCCTTACTTACAGTGCCGGTGGTCATTGTCTCCACAGAAGAAGGGCTGGCCGCCGTGCCCAGAGAATTTCGTGAAGGATCATTGGCGCTTGGCGCAACCAAGTTGGAAACGATGCTCAAAGTCGTGATACCCTCAGCCTTGCCGGGCATTCTGACTGGATTGATTTTGGCGATGGCTCGGGCGGCTGGGGAAGTGGCGCCGCTTATGCTCACAGGGGTCGTGAAACTTGCGCCGTCGCTCCCGATAGACGGTTCCTGGCCTTTTCTCCACTTCGATCGAAAGTTCATGCACCTGGGATTTCATATTTACGACGTGGGATTCCAGTCGCCCAATGTGGAAGCCGCGAAGCCAATGGTCTATATCACGACTCTCGTATTGATCACCGTCGTCGTGCTGTTGAATTTGACGGCGATTGTCCTTCGCAACCACTTGCGCAAGAAGTATGCGGGATCTGTACTCTAAGGAGGAACGTTATGCCCCCGACTCCTGTTTTGCCACAGCAGTCGTTCCACTCACACGGGCTCGACTCACAGAGGCTTAATGTGCAGAACAGTCCTCACCAGTCTTCTGACCACAATTCCAAGGCTCACGCCGTCAAACTGACCTTGAATCAGGTAAACTTTTTTTACGGAAGCCGCCAGTCGCTTTTCAACATCGATATGAACATTGTCCAAAATCAGGTCACGTCGTTCATTGGGCCGTCCGGCTGCGGAAAATCTACCTTGTTGCGCTGCCTCAATCGGCTTAACGACTTGATTGAAGGTACTCGATTAGAAGGCACTATGCTGCTTGACGGCATGAATATCTACGGCCCCGATGTGGATATCACCGATCTGAGGAAAAGGGTTGGAATGGTCTTTCAGAAATCGAACCCCTTTCCGAAATCGATTTATGAAAACGTGGCCTATGGGCCGCGTCTCCATGGAATCAAGAACCGTGGCCAACTGGATCAAATTGTAGAAGAGGGGCTCAAGGGCGCAGGGCTGTGGGATGAAGTGAAAGATCGGCTCCACGTCAGCGCCTTCGGTCTCTCCGGAGGACAGCAACAACGGCTCTGCATCGCCCGCGCACTCGCGGTCAAACCGGATGTCTTGCTGATGGACGAACCCTGCTCGGCGTTGGATCCCGTCGCTACTGCAAAAATAGAAGAGCTGCTCTTTTCCTTGAAGCAGGATTTGACGGTCGTGATTGTCACTCACAATATGCAGCAGGCAGCGCGGGTGTCCGATTGGACAACGTTCATGTACCTTGGCGAAGTCGTGGAGTTCGGACTCACGAAACAGCTCTTTACTACACCTTCAAAGAAGCAGACCGAAGACTATATCACTGGACGATTTGGGTGACGATGATGACACAGCGCCACTTTGACGAAGAACTTGCCGACTTGAAGACCAAGCTCCTGCGAATGGCTGCGCAGACGGAAGATCAGATCGATCAAGCCCTCACCGCGCTGGTGACGAGAGACTCAGCCCTCGCTCGCGAGGTCATCGAGCGGGACCATCAGATCAATGCCTTGGATGTAGAAATCGACGAAGAGAGTATTCGGTTACTCGCCCTCCATCAGCCTGCCGCGCGAGACTTACGGTTGGTCACGACCGCGATGAAAATCGCCACCGAACTCGAGCGAATCAGCGACTTGTCGGAGAATGTCTCCGAGCGGGTAATCGAGCTGAACGAAGAGCCACAGCTCAAGCCCTACATCGATATTCCTATGATGGGCAATATGGCGCGGATGATGGTGAAACACAGCATTGATGCATTCGTGAAGGATGATGCTCAGCTCGCCAGGAAGGTGCTCGCGGACGACGACTACGTTGATGACCTGATGGAACAGATATTCCGAGAATTGCTGTCATTTATGTTGGAGGATACGCGCACGATTTCACGCGCTATTCGCTTGAGCTTCATTGCCAAATACCTCGAGCGGATGGCCGATCATGCCACCAACATTGCCGAGCTCGTCGTCTATCTCGTGGAGGGCAAGATCATCCGTCATACCACTCCGCCAGGACCTTCCAAAGAAAGTCTTGCTCAAGATTGAGCGTTCCAGGTTCTTCAGATTGGTTATTCCTCGACAAAACGCGTCAGAGCGACTCCCTGCCGCACAGCAGGCTCATCGCAAGTGCGGTACGCTCTAGCGGATCGGCACGATGTGGTTATGCCACAAAATTGGTCGAGAAGAGCATGTAGTCGAATCGGTGTCGGCGAAGCACGATCTTATTGGATCGGGCGAGTTGATCGACGGCCTGAAAAATTTGATTCCACGTGTGTTGAGGCATGAGGCAGACGAGCGAATCCAGGCTGATCACTGTCTGCTCATCGAGGTGGTCAAGAATGGTCGCCGTAATGGTATCGGTATAATGCTGTTCGCCTCGTATAGGATGAGCCTCAGGAACTGATTCAAGAAGTGCATTGATAGACATCGCTACCTCCTGGTGAAATTATGAAAACGAGAGGCCCAGTTGATTGGCCTGTTGCGAGAGCGTCGTTGGAGCTGGGCTATATCGGACAGCCACGATGCGCAGGAGACCTAACGTCAGTAAGATGCCGCCCAGTATCGCAAATTGAGGCCACTCTCCCCCCGTGAACCAGCGCGAGATAACCTCCGTCAACATCACGACAAGGACTGTGTCGATGATAAAGGTAACTCTGACGCGCCCCTCAGAGCAGTAGGCGAGGGTGGTCTTCAACACTTCGACAACGGCCAATAGTGTCAATGTGTCGACCAATACCTGACGTAGGGCCACTTCGACGTTGGCAGAGAGGAGAAGCCGTAGGTCGAGAAATGTCTTCACCACCCCGCCTGCCAAACCAAGGAGAATCGTCAAGGTCAGCAGACTCAGGATCAATCGCGTACCTGCTTCCCAAACCCGGGTGATGTCAGAGGCCGTCGACAAAGCCCTGAATCGCCTGGACCAACTGTTCGAAAGAGCCTGTTCCATTGTGGTTTGTATTATTGGTGCGATCACGTGTCTCCAGCCTACCTGGAGGACATTCCAATCCTGTCAATTCCGTGTAAATATTCTGTAAACTCTATGCCGCACAGAGTCATGCGAGTCTTCTGGAAGGCCTACGAATCTGAGGGTTTAGATGAAAAAAAGAATAAGAGATAGAGGTACTGCGGCGTTCGCGTGAGCAGTCACCAGGCCTTCTTTTTTGACGTCGCGTTCAGTGACGCTAACCCATAGGTTGTATGGCACTTCATAAAAAATCACATAAAAGGCCAGTCCAGAGGCACAACGCGAGAGGGAACGCGTTAATCGCTACTGAGGGATCTCACTTCCCGGATTAGGATCGCGTCGCTCACTGACCCACCCATTCGTATCATTGCTGTTGAAAGACAAGATTTGTTATCGTGCCCCCTCGACTATACGAAAGGGAGGCGTTATGACTGCTGTCGATAGCCTTATGTTGGACGCGAAGCAAGCGATCGTGGAGGAACATCATCGCCGGTTTCAATCGTTATACCAGGAAGAGCGGTGGGAAGAAGCGCTCCAACAAATTCACGTGACGCTACACTGCGCAGCAGACCTCCTCAATGAGTCTCTTCGAATCCTCGATGAAACCCTTGATGGAACCTTACCCCACCCCTCCGATGGCTCTACGTCCCCTTCCACAGCTCCATCATAAGTCAGCCACCTTGTCCTCAGGAGACAAGATCGGTGAAACAAGGGTCTGCGTTCGAAACTATGGTCTTGCTGTTGAAAAATCTTAGTTTTTGAAGGTGGGACGCACGTCTCCCTTCTGGACCTACTGGCCTAGGCCATCAAAATTTCAGACTGTCATGTAGACCATCATGCCTATTGGTCGAGGTGGAGCAGCTCGGCCCCCACGAACGTGAAGGCTGACACCTCGTCATCCTCTACCCACCTCGCACCGTACGAACACGTTCTAAAGACCAGCAGTGTATAATGACGCAGATCCAGACAGAAACATGTTATAAGAAAATCGGAGCGGATCCTCTGATGCAACGTTTTAGTCCGAGTTTTGAGGCGGGAAATGACGACAGCGCTTCTAGGTGCCGCCAGGCATCAGTCGAGGCTATATGGCAACCCGGCCTACTTGATTCAACGTTTCACATCGCACAAGATGTTTCCCCTTCCTAACCCGCATAATTCATGAAGCTCCTACTGCAAGCTCGGATACGCGCCAGTGAAGTGCAATCTCGGCATTCAGCCCTTCGACATACTACACTCGTAGCCTCAGGGCTTCACGTCTCCGGCTGCCCGTCTCGCACCGCACCTGCACGCTTTCGCAACACACCTTCATAAATCATGCAGGCTGAACAGTTTCCAATAGCTCGTGAATCTTTGTAACGAGAACATTTAGCCCAAAGGGCTTTAATAGGAATTCACTCTTAACACAGACTGTCCGGTCTAAGTCGAAGAAGTCCTGCTCATAGCCGGAAACAAACAGCATGGCAGGAAACGGCCGGATGTCTAATAATATACGAGCCAGTTCATAGCCATTGAGTCCCGGCAGCGTGACGTCCATCAGGACTAGATGGATTGGATCGATGCAGTCCCGGACTAGCGATTCCGCCTCGACCGGATGCGATGCCTCAAGCAGTTGGTAGCCCTGCGATCGGAGCAACATAACCACCATGGTCCGAAGGCCTGGATCGTCCTCTACAACCAAAATCGTTTCCCCATGACTCACAGATAACTTGCCATTCGTCCTCTGTGAGTGTGACAAGCCATCCAGGGACGAGACCTCCGTTGCACCGAGCGGCCCATCATGAGATTTACCTTCCATGAGTCTCATCTCAGATCTGCATCATTGCATCTCGAATGGTGTATCTTGCCTAAAAGACGGAGGACAGCCTGTACTATACTAAAAGTGAGCTGTGCGCACTATCAGACAATCCCTTACACTGCCATGAGATGCTTCCATGGCAAATGTAGGTGAATACCTGATGGTGAATAGACCTATATCTATACTGCTTAAAGCACGATACAGCGAATTCGTTTTCGCTGTTCACATCTACACACTTGCGTCACGTGCATAAGCTCCCTCGTCGAGGAGACACATCCGAGGAACGTCTGAATACATTTTCTTTCTGCCGGTGAGCTGTGGCAGAAAACGGCTCTCCCCCCAGCAAGGAGGCGCCCAGATGACCTTCGCGACCGCCACAGAATTTGAACACTTTGGCAAGTCGACGCGGTGGGCAGACAAGGGTTGCCCATCCCGAAGGGCTATGATGCGGATGAACTGGTCAAATGGATTCAACAGACCGGAGCCTTGGCGATGATCCCACGAGGTCGAACCGTACAGTCCTCCGCGACTACGACAACACGCTGTACAAGGAGTCCAATCTAGTAGAATTGATGTGTGGGTACCTCACGTATTTCCGTCTGGTGACAATACGGTACGCCAAGACCGCGCTCCTTCCTGTCGTTCATTCAGCTCGCGGTTTTAGTTACTTTTTGATCAAGTTAATGTCAACAGAACCTAGTAAAAGGGAGGGAGGAGCGGCCTTACACCGCAAAGGTGGAAGCAGGCTAACTCCTGAAAAACAGAAAATGAATACATACCTCCGAGCACTGGTGCTTTACGCCGATGACACCTTCGAGATCTCTCGACACGTAGCCGATGTGATCTGGTGAAACCAGGTTGTTTGCAACGCCGTTATCCTGAATCCCTGGTCAACATTACCGGTGAAAATAACCCGAACATCATGATGCGCCAATCTCCATCGAGACCACGCACTCTCCCTCACCACCCGGCACAAGAAAAGGGTCGCAGTCCTATACAGACGGTGACTGGCTTTACATGGGTAAAGAAATCAACGAAGCAGTCGATTGTGTAATCTCGTTGATGTGAAACATGTTCACAAGATAGGGAGATACGTTATCCCCTATTGAGATAGGTCAAGCCATACGCTTGACCTATCCCTCTGAGGACGGCATGAGGAAATGCTCGAAACGAGCCCTAGGGCCGTTTGGTTACTTCGGCAGAAAACCCACTGAGATTCCCGCTCGTATCTAACGCCTTTACGGCGATATAGTATGTCGTCCCGACCGTCAGACCAGTGATTGTGGCAGACGTCACTTTCCCTACACTGATCGAGTTGGGGTAGTTGCGTGAACTCGTGCCATAAAAAACCTGGTAGCCTGCAAGATCTGATTCTGTGTTGGCGTTCCATGACACGATCGCGGATCCTCCTCCAGATGGTGGCGGTGGCGCGGTCCCACCCGTCGTGAGCGTGATGGTTGGATCAAAGACAGTTGTGTCATTACTATTGTTGCCGTCGGCCCCGCGGTTGGTCTGGAAATCGATCGCTTGACCGGCCGTGACGGTTGTCGTCACGTTGTAGGAAGTGCTGGTTGTCAGGGCCTGTTGCCAAAGAATGGTGCTACCTTTACGAATCGAGACGGTGACCCCTCCAGTAGATGCGCCATGGCTGGCATTTCCGGTAATTTGGATGGTGCCGGCGGATGGCGCCACCCAGCGTCGTACGGCATCTGCACCATTTCCAGGATGACTATTGCCGCCCCATAGTCTCAAATAGGTCTCAGCCCCCTGCCATATTCTCGTGGTGGAATTATAGGTCATGTTCCGACCTGCCGAATCGCGGTAGAACCAGCCGCGCTGTCCTTGCACTCCTGAGAAATCGGTTGAGGCCTTATAGGTAGTTACCGCTGCGAGAGAAAACGTCTGCGATGAATCTACGATCAGTGGAGAAACTGCGGCCAGAGACGAAACCCCGGCCAATGACGAGAGCCCAGCTAATGGCGTCACTGCACCAGCCAGTGGTTGCGAGGTCGCTGGCAGTGATGCCGGCGAGGGCAGAGACGCGCTCCCCACAAGCACGGCAATGTCCGCCGCACTCAAAGCCTGACTATAGAGCTGAACGTCGTCGAGCATGCCTTTATAATAGTGCGCGGCATCGCCTCCCCTCCCAAACACCAGCGGCGCAGGACTCGTGGTTCGCACACGGTTGATCGACAGGTGATCGGCGGCGACCCCATCGACGTAGAGCTTCAATGTCGCGTTATCATAGGTCATGGCCAGGTGGCTCCACTGCCCCACGGTGAGAGCTGAGCCCTTGAGGGAGAAGGTATTCCCTTCACCATCGCCAATGCTTAACATCGCCACGGGCCGACCGGCCGTATCGATCGCCAACCCATAGGACCCATCGCTTCCGTCGCGGATTCCCACATTGGCTAGCATGGAGGATCCGCTGGCATTGGCAAAGCTGGAGGGATTAACCCAGAGAGACAGGGTCAGCTTTTGTGGGGAGAGTGGGCCTGGGTTTGGAATTTGAACATAGTCATTTGTGCCATTCAGGCTGAGGCCACCGCCGAGCCAGCCACTGGTCCATACAGGCCTGTTCACCAAGGCTCCCGCTAGACCATTGCCCGATGCATCGGCAACGATTAATCCATTTGCATCGTCCAGCTTCCAATGACCAACCGGAGACGCGACAGGTGGTGTCGCCGGAGGTGTGGCGCCGCTGGCTTTGAGAAAAAGCACCGCTGGCCCGCTAAAGGGCGGTGTAAAAGATTGATCTCCTCCTACGGCCCCAACAGTCCCAGTCCCTGCAATGGTCCCTGCCACGGGATTGAACCATTCATAGATGTAGGCTCCACCGGCAACATTGACGGTAAACGGTCCGTTTGCAGGTTGATAGACAAGATACTCTTGCCCAGCACTCGCCAAGCAATAGCTTGTAGAGGAAAGGCTGTTCAGCGGAGTCATGCCGGCCAGGTTCATCCGTGACGCATAGGATTGGGTGTGGCCCATAGCCGATCGTCCGGCTGCCCAGCCAGAAAAACCAGTATTGTCTTCCATTAAAATGGGATGGTGCCCCCGCGTGAAACTTTTCCAGACCCAGCCACGTGTCAACGCTGCATCGTTCTGAAAGAGCGAGTACCCGATGTGATCGGTATCCAGAATACTGACTCTCGTACCATCGGTCGCCGGAGGGTTACTGGTGTAATGATCCGTCGAACTGTTGTAGGTCGTTGCGGCGAAGGAGGTCCAGTCGCCGGGGTTGGTCATGAGCAGGCTATTACTGAGTTTCTCAGCTCCGGTCATGCCCACAAGGTGCTGCTTCGGTTTTCCTGCCTCGTGGGTCTTGATGATATTGATGATGTGAAATTGCCAGGCGGGATCGCCGGCGGTATCTCCGTTCGACACCTCATACATCACGTTATCGAGATCGTTGACGGTGTCGATCACTTTCTTGACGTACGCTTCTTGCGCTTGAGTGACAGCCGCCACTTGGAGCGTATGGGTCTCTTCTCCGTTGCCGTTACCGTTCGGGTCGCCGTTGACCCCGCTGACGTTGTTGGTGGTGTTATAGGGATGATAGCGCCAGACGTTTCGATTGGGGAGGGTCTCGTTGGCATTCCAGGCCGTCTGAAAGTTGAACAACATGATGCCAACATATATCCCCTGATCGCGGGCAGCAATCACTCGTGACCGCAAGCGATCAAAATAGGCTTGATCGAACTGATTGAGGCTAAACTTGGGCAAGCCGTCAGCTGCATTCCCAGGTCCCGTCCTGGCATACGGCAACGGCGACGCCCGTTTATACCAAGGAGCGCCGGCGACAAATCCTGGGGCGGGCATCAATCCGGCGTCGGCTTGAGGGGACTCAGAAATCCAGAGACGAATAAAATTATGATGGTTGGCCTGAAGAAGTCCGAGGTAGCTCGTGTAGTTGAAGGCGCTCGTCTCACTATCTTGCAGGTTGGACCACGTATGTGAGCCGGTGAGATACACCGCGCGCCCTGTCGGATCGGCAAAGTACCGTGGGTTTGTCGGATGGACTGTCAACGGCCCAATGGCTGGACTGGATTCAGCGAGGAGAGGCGACGTGCCAAAAACTATCGTCAGACACAGCACCGCGACTGATGTAAGAACTGTTCTTGTCCTAGATTGCACAATATACTCCATTCTTTTGGGACAACTTAGTCCACTCACTATCATGCGTGTAATCTGTCAGTAGTGATGGAGGGCGTCGCAGGTTACCGGGCGATTAGTCTGTATCCAGCAGCCTTCATCGCATGAGTGCTGTACTTACACATTCGTGAAGCATGACACTCGATTCATCCATTCGATGGACCATCTGCACTGTCATATAGCCTTAGGTCATTTCGCCAATCGACTGACCTGGTCTTCAAAAGCTGTCCGGTGGCGTGACGCTGAAGGTTGTCGGACCTAGCTATGAGCAACTCATGTGCCACGAGAAAACCGTCATTGAACAATATGATTTCCTACGACTTGTGGATGAGGAATAGTGACAATTAATCTTCACAACTACATGACTTGTATGATCAATTCAGCTCAAATCGTGACCAATAGTTTCCACTCATCACACATGCAGGGAAACTCTTCCGGCATATTTGTGCCTGGCGTGCCTCAGTGTATATGTATGCCTGTAGGCCTCTCCATACAGAGCGCAATTTGGTGTTTCCCCAATCGAATAATTCGCTCAGGTGCCGTTGAATCCGCTCAAGGACACATCGCTCAGTATCAGCGCTGACATCGCGCGCTACGGCACTCTCATCTCGATCAGATTGTTTTTTAAGCCTTGAGTAATTGAGTGAGTGGAAGATTCGACACATCCCGTACCAAGGCTTATCACCTCGGGATCACAGGTTATCTGGCAGGACTATGCTCACCGTTCCTGATTGCCATGCGGGGCTCTGCGTCATGCCCAGTCGATTGCACGCACCAAATACTTCGACCTTGGCACAGAGAACAAACTCCCAACAACCTACGCCCCTATGCCGAACATCTATGAGGCAGTCTGCACAGGCACGCGCTTACCTATTGTGCTTGGCTAAGAGCACCACCCTAGCCTCATGTTCCCGTTCTCCAGTATGCCTGTGCCTACGGCCAACCATAAGAAAATAGTGATGGCCCACAGGCCTTTCTCCATGATAATTCTTATCGTGCTTTCAAGATTCGTCAGAGACCTGCTATAGTCAAAGATTATCTGTACTGAGGTTGCCCATGGACATGTTGATGATCGCGTTTCGCACCTCGCTGAAAGAACGCGTGCATGAGATACTGCAAACCTGCGCGGTCACAGCCTATACCGAATTCCCTGGCGCACATGGAACAGGACAGTCGGGATCGACGGAAGGGATCTCGTTCTACGCAGGGGGAAATAGTGTGATTTTGGTTTCGCTCGAGTCCGCTCAACGCGACAAGGTCGCCGATGCGGTCAAAGCCTGGTGTACAGAGGCCCAACGCTCCGGATGGGTCAAACCAGCCGTCCGGGTTTTCTGTTGGCCCTGCACGCAACTCATATAGCCGCAGACCTGCTGCCAGGCGAACGATCGAATCTCGGGCTTCGAGGGCTGCATGGACAACGCATGAGCCTGCACCGTTCTGAAAAACCTCTCCGGAACGTGCAATCTTCCACGTCGAGGCTTACATGGCACACCGAGACCAGACTCAACTGCAACAGACCTATCGAGAACAGTCGCTCAAAATGTTTCCCTGGATCTGTGCGCATTGCGGGCGAGAATTTGATGGCAAAAAGCTGAGCCAGCTCACAGTTCATCACAAAGACCACAACCACGATAACAATCCGCCGGATGGAAGCAACTGGGAATTACTCTGTCTCTACTGTCACGACAATGAGCACCAGCGGAACCAGGTGACATCCCCATCCAGAGAGATACCTCCCAGTCGAGAGCAAGATCGATCGTCGACTTTCACACCGTTCTCCCATCTCGCCGATATGCTCAAACGGAAGACATAGACGACTTTCGGTTGGCTGGTCATAGTTTGCCCAGCGGATCTGGTGAGTCTGGTCTGTTTCCATCACTCAGACAAGCCAGACAAACATGACAGGACGGACAAACACGATGCGCTTGCCAATTCCTCCCTGCTCTAGCCATCAGGGATAGGTCCATCGCTTCTCTCTCATGCTGTATTCTCTTCGCCCATGGCTCTTGCCTATGACCACCCGCTGTGTGCCACTAGTCATTGCCCTCTTCTCATTTCAGCAATCCGATGCGCGGGTTACAAGGTTGCAGGGGAGAGGCATGCCTGATATACCTACTCAAGCGGAAACGTCGTCAACGAAGCCAGCACAAACACTGATGATGGGTCCGTAACCGGAGTCGCCTCACCTCGGGCTAATCCTCCACCTCCCAAAGCCGCTTGTAGAACTCCCCGCCAACGTGTAGCCTTGCCCCCAGGAGTGCACCGCTCATGACCCAACCATCATCGACCTCCCATCCCCGCGATCCATTGCACGGAATTACTCTGGAGACCATTATCAAAGAACTCGTCGAGCGGTATGGGTGGGCCGAGATGGGGCGTCGGGTCCCGATCCGCTGTTTTCTCCACGACCCCAGCGTAAAATCTAGCCTCACATTCCTCCGGAAAACACCCTGGGCACGGGAGCGAGTTGAAGGGTGGTACATCGCGTATAAAGATTAAAGGAGCGAACTGGCTCGCTCCTTTCACGTGAACATGTCTGGAATCAAGGAACCACAGACCCATGGCCTCGAACGCGACAATTTTTAAAGCAACCGTACACATCTCCGACATGGATCGCCAGTATTATCAGGATCATGCCGTCACGCTGGCCCGCCATCCATCCGAGACAGACGAGCGCATGATGGTCCGACTGTGTGCGTTTGCACTACACGCGCATGAAGCCTTGTCATTCGGTCGAGGGGTAAGCGCCGAAGAGGAACCTGCCCTCTGGGTCAAGGATTTGACGGGCGCCATCGATATCTGGATAGAGGTGGGCCAGCCACATGAGAAATCTATTCGCCAGGCCTGCGGCCGGGCGAAACAGGTCTATGTCTATACCTACGGCGGGCGCGGCGCGGATCAATGGTGGGAGAAGAATCTGGCTACACTCGGACGGTTGGATAATCTGACCGTGATGAATCTTCCACTGGAGGGAAGCCGAGCGTTAGCTCAACTGGCGCATCCCAGCATGGAGCTGCAATGTACCATTCAAGAAAGACACATTTGGATGACGGAGGGAGAGACCACGGCCCACATTGAATTGACGATCGTGAAAGATGCCGCGAGCTCGTTTGGGTAACATGGCGGAACCGCCGGAGCAGTATGCGGCAAGAGGAAGTAGCGATGGAAAAAAAGAAGCGCATTCCTACAAGTGGTGAGCCGGCCCCTTGGGCCAGTCCTTTTGCTTACCTGCAGAATATCGAGCTACCACCCACTCCACGCGAACGGCAGGATATCAGCAACCTTGCCCAGACTGATTCGAAGCAAGCGGCATCAAAGAAACCTCGCGGACGAGTGAATATCGTTCGCCAGACCGCCCACCGAGGCGGCAAAACCGTAACGGTCATCTCAGGCTTTCTCGGCATCAGTCTGACTGAGAAAGAGGCTCTCGCCAAAAAAATGCAGCAATCGTGCGGCGCCGGGGGCACGGTAAAGAAAGGACGGATTGAGGTTCAGGGCGACCAACGCGAGACCGTTGCCCGTATCCTGACCAGCGCCGGTTTTCGTCCTGTGTTTGCTGGAGGGTGACGGATGAAATCTACCAAGCGCGCCAGTCGATTGACTTCCTCTGCTGATCGAGATACAGGTTGCACCATGACTTTCCTCATACGCATGTGCGTATACTCTGTCCATCACTGAGAGGCTACCATCATGAAAAACGTGGAAATGACGGTCGAAGGAACGACATTGACCATTACGGTCGATCTATCTAAAACGTTCGGTCCCTCGGCTTCTGGGAAAACAATTATTATTGCCTCAACGGAGGGGAATGTGACCATTCCAAACCGTGAGGAGAAAGTTGGACTGAACGTCTACCGGAAGAAGTGATGAGGGCACGAGTCTATAGCCCGGCGGTGTGAAGGCCATGGCGCGCGCCCATCAACGTGTGCGGCTTGCTACCTGACCCACGTCGATGGGCAGAGTGGAAGTGGATTCGGTCGGAATGACTAAACGACGGCTACGTTAGCCTCGTTTCTTGGCAGCCTTGTCTGCGCGCTTTTCCATCATGCTCTTGGCTGGTTTCTTCTTGGTCGTTTTTTTCTGCGTCATACCCTTAGCCATTGAGTGTCTCCTCTACTGCTGCTGTACAGATGAATAATATCGGACTGCGACATGATTGCCGCCCCCTCTTCATATCCCAATTACGCAAGAATTGGAATGGGCCACTCACATTTTTGCATCGATTGACTTCGCCACCCACCCACTGTACAGCTTACACCAGTCGACCGATCTATCTGTGATCGGATACAGTCTCTGGAGGTGCGCCATGGGAAATCCTTCGGGCAACAAGGAGCGAGAGGAGTTTGCCGATGCGATCAACCGTGCGGCGTTCGGCAACGAACGTGTGCTGTTACGCAGACGTGGCCGAGCGGTCGCCGCCGTAGTCCCCATCAATGATCTCCGGCTCCTAGAGGCGCTAGAAAACCGTATCGACCTCGTCGATGCCCGCGAAGCTCTCGCTCAAGCGAACAAAAAAGGGGCTCGGGCTCTTGATGCCATATTGAAAGAATTGGGGGTGTGATTGCACCGGACCGTCTCCACAATTTTTGTAGCCCCTCCAGCCGAACAACAACTCGAGGCATTGGGTAAACCTCTTCGAACACTTCTCGCAAAACGGCTCCTTGCACTCCGCTCCATCCCCAATCCCACCGGCGCCACGAAGGTCGAGGGCCTGGAGCATCTCTATCGGATTCGCGAGGACAGCTATCGGGTTATCTACGTCATTCGAGGGCAAGAACTCCTCGTGCTGTCTATCAAATGCAGCACGCAGAGAGATCATCGTATCGGCTCCTAGTCGGATGCACCATTCACAATCTGCTGATAGTACGACTCCAGCATGAGTGCGCGAGCTGGTTCGACAATAACCAGCTGACGTTGATCAAAGGTATTCGCACAATACAAATAGACTCCCTCCTCTGCCTGCCCGAGTTCGACATGCAACTGACGACCATCCGGCTCCTGACGCGCTGTTTCTTTGAGCAGACGCTTCTCGTGAAGCTGTTCCCAAACACCCTGTGCGGAAGGCCAATGGTTCTCATAGAGCGGTGCGTCCTGGTCGGTGGCATGAGTCTTAAACTGCATGGGATCGCACGGCGAACCTTCGTCTGGCTCCGGCAATTCATCCCAGTGAAATGTACTCCCCGCTTCAGTCCCCAACAGATAGAACGGACCGTCGTCAGCCACTTCCTCGACGAGCCGGTATCGAACTATTTCCGGCTGCTCGATCAGCCACAGCCCTCGTGCGGTCAGGGCCCGCTGTAATGGAACTCGTCTTGCCAACTGACGGGTTTTCTCAAATACGATCATGCGGCCCTTCTGGGCTAGCAACGCGCTGAGCCGATCCAGCCGCATGTCGAGACCCGTTCGTTGCTCAAACAGGGCCTGCTGCTTCGAATCATGCGTACGGTCGAACGTCTGCCAATTGTGACTTGGAATCCCCGGGTCCTGCTCAGCCTGCACCAGCGAATGGGTAGCAACAATTAGATCATGCGGTCCCGCAATGGTTTGCAACTCGACATCGGCACACTCGAACCGGAGATTGTCCAGGCCAAGCCCTTGAGCTCTCTCCCGTGCGACCGCAATCGATGCCGGTGAACGATCGACCCCGACAAACTGTTTCTCAGGGTATTGTGCCGCATAGAAGGTTGTCAGAATTCCAACTCCACAGCCGAAGTCGAGGATGTGGGCCGCATCTCCGAGACGTGCCGCCACACGTGAACCGACCTCGATATAGTACTCATAGCGCTGACTGTAGAGGACCAGAAGAATCTGCGGCTGAGCAATCAGGTCGTAGAAAGCAACGTCATCCCGACGCTCCCCTTCCTGCTTTCGTTCAACCACTCGTCTGAGCTGAATCAGATCCGCAGAAGACAGCTGCTTCCGCTGCCAAGCGAAATAGTCCTCGTCAGACGTAAACCGCTTGAGACCCCACCGGGCCATGTGCGAGTGGAGCGATTGTAGGAGTGCGTTGTTGATCATCGTTGGAGCCCCGACATGCCAGGTCAAAGCGGTTTCCAGCGAGGCGTGCAGGAGTGCGAGCCACGAAACCTACTCGGTGAGGGCACGTTGAGCGGCTCAAACGACTGAGACCGAATCCGGGGAACGTTTTCAGCAGGCGGCTACGGCCTCTTCAGCATGATCGCGTCAAAATACGCCTCCGGCACCGGATGCGGATAGCGTAACTGGCCCGAGCCAAAAGCAACATACTTTTCACAGGTCAACTGCTCAAGACCGATCGGGCCCTTGGCATGAAGACGTGAGCCACTGAGCCCGACATCGGCTCCCATCCCGTAGCTGTCACCGGCATTGAGCCGAGACGACGCATTGACGAACACCGCGCTAGCATCGACCTCCCGTGTAAATCGCAAAGCCGACTCATAGCTCGTAGTGGCAATGACGGCGGTGAGACATGGGCCATGCGCCACAATGTGCGCCAACGCCTCATCCAGATCCGCAACCATTTTAACGGCTAATACAGGCGACTGAAACTGGGTATCCCAGTCCTGCTCTTTCGCCGGAATGATCGAGGCATGTCCAGTCATCGCCATTTGTCCCATGAGGGCCATGGTCTTCGGACAGGCCCGAACCTCGACCTTAAATTCTTCGAGCATACGGTTCACCAGCGGCGGCAAAAACTGCCGCCCAATCACCTGTTGCACCAGTAGCGTATCGAGCGAGTTCGATGCCACAGCCTTCTGTACCTTGGAGTTGATCGCCACATTCTGAGCCATCGGCAGATCCGTGTCGGCATCTACGTACATCTGTGTGAGCCCCCCGTCGTGGCACAGCACCGGCATCTTCGCCTGCTCCACAACGGATCTTCTGAGACCTGCCCCGCCTCGCGGGATAATCGCATCAAGACTTTTTCCCGCCCGAATCAGCTCGACTGCCACCTCTTTTTCAGGACGCTCGATGATAATCCATGCGCCGGCCGACACCCCACTTTGCTCCGCGGCTTCGCGGAGCCCACCTCCAATTGCCTGCTGTGTCAGACCCCACTCCGGAGCGCCACGAAAGACGCATAAGTTGCCAGACTTAAAGCAGAGTGCGATCGACTCCACGGTAATGAGCGGACTCAGTTCCGATACCACCCCGATCACCCCGATCGGAACGCGGACACGACTTACTTGTAGTCCGTCCGGTCGTTCGCCTCGCGAGGTGACAGCACCAACCGGATCCGGCAGATCTGCGATCAGGCGAAGACGATCCACCATCTCCTTAATATCGCTCGCCGTCATACGCAAGCGGGCCACGGCGGCCTTCATCCGATCCTTGATGACATCAGCCTCGAAGGATTTCCCAACCGCATCCACATCTTTTTCGTTCGCCGCAAGGATCTTTTCTTCGTCGACCGCTAATCGATCAGCCATCGCACGTAGGGCTTTCTCTTTGACCGGGCCGGAGAGAAGCGCGAGTGACCTCGCGGTATTTTTACAGTCTTTCAATAGTCTATCGAGATAAATCTTCACTGGAACTTCATGCATGTGAACCCTCGTAAACGTGAGGCTACACCGTCATTACGGCACAATCGACAGTGGACTATAGCATGCGGTTTTTTTTCACGTAAAGCAGGGGATGGGCGATCAGATACGTCCGACTGCGCGCGCCGAAATCGCAAGGCCTGCATCAATCTCGTCTGACATTGACCGCAAGATCGACGAGAGCGCCGGTCTATTCGTCGTCCAGATATTGCCGCCGATGAAAACACGTCACGACACCACTCCCTACACACCGCATCCTGCCGCGACCAATTCTCTCTCTACAGAGAAAATTTTCAAGTATGCCCCATACACACAATCAATCTTGTGGTATGCTCACGAACGCCTCATGATCGACCTGCGCAGCGATACGGTTACGAAACCCACTGACGCCATGCGACAAGCCATGGCACGTGCGGACGTGGGAGACGATGTCTACGGTGAAGATCCCACCGTCAATCGTCTTCAAGAGATGGCGGCCGCGATGTTTGGGAAAAAGGCCGCGCTCTTCGTGCCGTCCGGCACGATGGGCAATCAACTTGCCATTCGCCTCCACACACAACCAGGCCAAGAAGTCATCGTCGAACACACCGCGCATATCGTCCGATATGAACAGGGTGCGGCCGGAGCACTGGCAGGGGTACAGCTTCATTGGGTCCAAGGGAACCGCGGTCTCATTTCATCCGATCAGGTTGAGGCAGCCATACGCCCCAAAGAACCACACACAGTTCAAACGGGGCTGATCTGTCTGGAAAACACCCATAACAGCGGCGGCGGGACAATTTATCCCCTCGCGACAATTGAACGGATTCGAACAGTGGCGTCCACCCATGGCATCCCCATGCATTTGGACGGCGCACGGCTGTTCAATGCCATCGCGGCCACCACCCTACCGCCAGCCTCGTATGCCCAGCATTTTGACACCCTGTCGGTCTGTCTCTCGAAAGGACTGGGGGCGCCGGCCGGCTCACTCTTATTAATGAATGATCTGACTCTGCTCGATAGAGCCAAACGTTTTCGGCGTATGTACGGCGGCGCCATGCGGCAGGCCGGCGTCCTCGCAGCGGCTGGCATCTATGCGATCGAGCATAATCTTGGGAGACTGAAAGAAGATCATGACCATGCCAAGCGGCTGGCGCGACAGCTACAGCACATTCCCTCGGTCAAGATTACTCCTCAAGATGTCGATACGAACATCGTCATATTTGGAGTGATCGGCCACCGCCTAAGCCCCTCAGCCATCGTGGCCGCATTAAAACAGGAGGGGCTCTTAATCAATGCTATCGGCGAGAACAGTTTTCGTGCCGTCACCCATTTAGATATCTCCAGTGCCATGGTCGAGGAAGCCTGCACAATCTTTATCCGTGTGTTGGGAGGCTAGCCTCTGGCCCCGCGCTTCCTTCCCCTGGCCATCGGCCGTGGCAAGAAAACCGCGTATCATCACAAAGGGACGGGCATCCTCTCATTGACACTGATCGCACTGAAATCTAGAATGCCGCGCAGTGGAGACTCAATGCCGATCGACGTGGTATCGTTCGCACATATCAGCCGAATCCTTGGGGTCACCGACTCTCTTGGGCTGAGCCGCGAGTGGGTTGAAATCCCGTTGTCCCCGGAAAGTCCAGGTGTCGTCAGGCGATTGACCAATGGCAAGTTGGAAATTACCGTTGATGCAGACCAACCGTTCGAGGACTGGCTGGAATCGCTCCCACAACACATTCAGCGCATACAGGGAGCCTAAACATGGATAGCCCCGCCACCCACCCTACCCCGACATCAGAAGAATTGCAGGCAGAACTCCTGGCGATACCGGAACCGCCTGAACAGCCGGACCCGATCGAAGAGCCGGGGTTTGAAGAACTTGTCACAGTGGCCTTGCGCCACGTTCGTGGCCGCCGCGGAGGCGATCTCGTCACGGTCATTCTAGTGGGGTCCAGCGTTCGACGCGCGATTACGGCGCACAGCGACATCGACCTCATTGCACTCGTGAAAGGACAAGCCGACGGCCACGAAATCGTTCGCGTTGCCGACCGCCTCGCCGACATCCGCTATCGCGGACACCAGGAATTTGAGGAGGACCTTCCCTACTCGCCGCGCCTCCCGTCTCTCTTGCGGAAAGCCCGCATCCTCTTCGATCACGACAACATCGGGGCCAGGGTGATCGACCGCGCCAACCAACGATTCCGACAAGGGCCGCCTCCTGTCAGCATTAATGAACAGATTCGGATGAAAGCGGAATGTTTCCATGTATTAGGAAAAGCAAGAGATCTTGCAGATAAGCCGGCTACTGCCCAGTATCTCCTCTCGATCTTCTTCGATGACATTATCACCGCATTCTTCCGGCTACGGGGCTTCTGGCTGACCGCACCAAGCGACGCGCCAAAATTCATCGCCTCCCGCGATGCGGGGTTGGGTGACTTAGCCGGGCGGTTCTTGACTGCCGCGACTTTACCGGAACGACTCAACTTTGGCCGCGATCTTGCCGATACGCTTTTTAAGGACATACCGAATCCTGCCAGGATCGACTGACAGGACTCCCGAATCGGTTGCCTGACTGCGGTTGTATACGGTGTGGGCCATTCATTTTTCTGGCGTGAAGAAAGGCCAAGGCCTAGGGTCAATCGTGCTTTCTGCGATAGCCTCAGGCAAGGCCACCACTTCTGGTGTAGGCTTAAATTCAGGTCACGGGAACGCGAAGATCGGACTCATTGAGTCACTAACCTGAGCCTTGCCGGACACAGCCAGATTTTTTCAGTATCCTAAAAGAAGGAGTCGCTATGGAAATCGGGTTTATCGGACTTGGGAAAATGGGCATGAACATGGTCACTCGATTACAACGTGACCGGCATCGGGTGGTGGTCTACGATCGATCCGCAGAGCTGATCAAACAGGCCGAAAGTGTTGGCTGCATCGGTGCCTCTTCGTTAGCCGATCTCATCGGCCAACTCAAAGGCCCACGCGCAGTCTGGATTATGGTCCCATCCGGCGCGCCGACGGAGGAAACCGTTCAGGCCGTTGCGGCGCTGCTTCACCCTGGCGACACGGTCATCGATGGCGGCAACACCAGATTTCACGACGATGTTCGACGGGCCGGGGACCTCAAGAAAAAACAGCTTCATTATGTCGATGCGGGAACCAGCGGAGGCATCTGGGGGTTGAAAATCGGTTACTGCCTGATGGTCGGCGGCGACGAGGCGCCCGTGAAACAACTCGCACCGATCTTCACAACACTGGCGCCCGAACAAGGGTGGGCTCACGTCGGCGGAGTCGGCGCGGGACATTACGTGAAAATGGTGCATAACGGAATCGAATATAGCATGATGCAGGGATATGCGGAGGGCTTTGAGCTGATGGCGAAAAGCGACTACAAGCTCAATCTCGCCAAGATCGCAGACCTTTGGATGCACGGCAGCGTCGTCCGCTCCTGGCTCTTGGAACTGGCGGCCGGTGCCTTGAAAGAGGATCCGCGGCTGGAACAGTTGAAGGGCTATGTGCAAGATTCCGGTGAGGGCCGATGGATGATCGCTGATGCGATAGAGAAGGATGTGCCAGTCCCGACACTCACGACGGCATTGTTTACTCGATTCCGATCGAGACAGAGCGAATCCTTTGCGGAAAAGATGTTGGCCGCGTTGCGCAATGCCTTTGGCGGCCACGCGGTTCGCCGATAACCCTGGAGCCCTATGCCACCGAATAGCTCACGTATCGATATTAAGCCTTCACAGGAAACGATTCCTCCTGTCGAACCCTGTACCCTCGTCATCTTCGGCGGTTCCGGCGATTTGGCGCGTCGGCGTCTGATTCCTGCCCTCTATAACTTACTCCTGGATGGGCTCCTTCCTCCGAACTATGCCGTGATTGGCTTGGGCCGTACCTCGATGACCGACGAGGAGTTTCGCGCAGCAGTTCGAGACGGCGTCATCTCACACTCTCGGCAAGCCTTGGCAGAGGACACGTGGAAAGACTTTGCGCCACACCTCTTTTATGTGTCGGGAGGAAATGATGACCCGAACACCTACACCAGGTTGAAAACCCGTGCAGAAGACATAGAACGTAATCTACAGTTACCCGGCAACCGAATTTTCTATTTGAGCATCCCCCCGAGTTCATTTGCATCGGTGTGTGAGGGGCTTGAGCAAGCTGGATTAGCCACGAAGCCGGAATCGCATACACCGTACGCCCGCATCATCGTCGAAAAGCCGGTCGGCCGTGATTTGGTTTCTGCCCAGGCCATCAACCGCGTAACAGGACGCGTGTTTGACGAATCGCAGATTTTCCGCATCGACCATTATCTCGGAAAAGAAACGGTTCAAAATTTGATGGTCGTCCGGTTCGCCAACAGCATCTTCGAGCCGATCTGGAACCACAAGTATATCGATCATGTGCAGATCACGGTGAGCGAAGCGGAAGGCGTCGGGACCAGAGCGAGTTATTACGAAGAAGCCGGCGCATTGCGCGACATGGTACAGAATCACATGCTGCAGCTGCTCTGTTTAGTTGCGATGGAGCCCCCCTACTCGCTTGATCCGGATGTGGTGCGCAACGCGAAAATGGAAGTCCTCCGCTGTCTCAGGCCTATTACCGATCAGGATGTTGAACACGTCACCGTCAGAGCCCAATACAGTGAAGGAACAGCCCATGGCACGCCCATCCCAGGATATCGCCGCGAGAACGGAATTCATCCCGATTCCAAAACCGAAACCTATGTCGCACTCAAATGTTTCGTGGAAAATTGGCGCTGGGACGGCGTGCCCTTCTATCTGCGCACCGGGAAAGCACTCCCTCATCGCGCCAGCGAGATCGCGGTACAATTTAAGGATATCCCGCACATCCTGTTCAACACCAACGCACAACAGCCTCAACCGCCGAACGTGTTGGCGTTACGTATCCAGCCTGAGGAAGGCCTCTCTCTCCGCATCGTTTCGCGCGTGCCGGGCACGCGCGCACAAACGCACCCGGTAGAAATGGACTTTCAATACAGCGATGTCTTCGGACGGCCATCACCAGAGGCCTACGAGCGATTGCTTCTCGATGTGATGGCCGGTGATGCCTCCCGGTTCATGCGACGTGACGCCGTTGAAGCATCCTGGGCTTGGGTGACAAAGATTCTAGAAGGATGGCAGCGGCAAGGGTTGCGATGGCTGCCTGAATACCAAGCAGGGTCCTGTGGGCCGGTCGAGGCTGATCGGCTCATTGAAAAGGATGGACGAACCTGGCGGACCTTGTGAGCATTCAGGTCATATCAGTCGCAACTGCTTGAGAATTTCCTCACTGGTTCCCATCCCACCGATAAACCTCTCGAACGCTCCCTGGCAATAGAGAGCCAACGCCGGTAATGAGCGAACTTCCAGCTCCGCAGGAATCTGGAAGTTTTCCTCGACATTCATTTTCAGGATCAGCACCTTGCCGGTCGCGTCCACCTCAAGCTTTTCGAGTTCACGCAACAGTGCTCGACAATTCCCGCATCCTGGCTTCCAAAACTCAACCAACACCGGAACCATTGACTGTTCAACGACAGAGTCAAAGTCCCGATCCGTCACATCAACAATCATTGCCCTATTCCTGCACTCGTGGAAACGCCTTCGCAAACACCTGGTCATAGAGTAACCGGGCTAACAGCCGGTACCCCCCTGTCGTCAGGTGCAGCCCATCGTTGGAATATTGAGCCGCGAGCTGGCCCGTCTCCGATTCTATCGTAGCAGTAAACAGATCGATCCAGGGAAGGCCTTTGACGAGAGCATATTCTTGGATACAGCTATTCAGTTGAGTACGACGGGACAGATGCTGCCCGATCCAGGCCTCTGCATCAGGCCCTCCACCGGCAACATCCACTCGAATGGAAGGTACCGTCACTGGAATCGGTACGACCTGTGCGGCTCGAGCCGATTCATACATCTTCACCAGATTCCTCATGATCTCCACCGGCTGTGCGTTCCAGCCCAAATCATTGGTTCCCCCTAGCAAGACCACATGACTTGGTTGTTGCTGCAAGACATCGTGCCCAAACCGTAGCGCCATCTCTCCTGTAAGTTCACCACACACCCCGCATACTTGGACCTCGACTGAATCCCCTAACCACTCCTGCAAGTAGTACCCATAGGGCATCTCCTTCCCCGTCGGATTCTCTGGGGTCGGGGACTGAAATCCTGACGTCAGACTATCGCCAAAACAGACGATCATCATACACACATCCCTTGACGCATATGCCCCCCTGATATTTCCTCATTGTGGTCAACGTGAGCGCTACATTACTGAGTTGCAACCGTAGAGGACAACCGACTGCCCCCTCTGCCCTTCCCGCCTCTGGGTGTATCAAAACTGATGATTTTCTTGACCAAACCGTGAGTTCCCAGTACGAATAATCATATGTCGGACCTCTCTGCGGCTCAAGACATGATGACAGCTGCCATCGCTGCGAGGCAGAACATCAACCCTGAACTGACCTCGGTCACCCAGCTCCTCAAATCGCTCGATCGAGCGGCGAAGAATCTCAGGACTTTTGGCCAAGGTAATAGTGTCGCTGGAAAATTCTTTGAGCAATTTTACACAGAGCTTACGTCACATTTGACTCGATACGATACCCTGACTTTCGTAGTCCAACGAGAAGGCCTGTACTTCAAGGAGGAGCTCGTCTACGGCTCTCAAACCGGAGAGGCGAGCGAAAACTTCGCCTTCAAACTCTATAGCGACGGCATTCGGGAAATCACCTTCCATCAGGACATTTCAAGCGACGACATGCTGTTTTTCTTTGACGCCCTGTGGAACACCGTCGGAACCGCCGGCACAGAGGACGACGACATTGTGACCCGCCTTTGGGAAAAAAACCTGCCGACGCTGACGATCGTCACCGCCGACGAGGTCATGAAGATTTCCGATCTCGATGACGTGCTGACCCCTCAAGGAGCAGCCCCGCTTGAGACTTCGTTGCGAGAAATCATTGCCGATGCCAACGCGAAAGACGCCAAGGCGGAACAGGGTGCTCAGCAACAAAAAACACGCTTCGCTTCCGGCGTCACGGGCTATGAAGTTTCGGAACTGGAACTGACGGCCTTGGCCCAAGAGATTGCAGCAGAATCGAGCCGTAACAACGTACTATACATCCTCGATACGTTGACGGCCATCCTCTCTTCCGAGCAATCTCCAGATCTTCTGGACAAGCTGTTCGAGGTCTACGACAGCATACTCAAGTCGCTCATCCAAGATGGTCACTGGGCGACGGCGGAACACGTATTGGAGCTCCTGTCCAAAGCCGACGCGTTTCGCTCCGATCTTACAGCGGCACACAAGCAGAAAATTCGACATCTCTTCGAACAACTTGGGACCCATGAAATAATTGCCCTGATCGAGAAGTTTTTGAATACCGCTGAGCATCCTCATATAGATGGATTATCGGCCATTTTTTTCATGATGCAACCGACCGCTGTCCCTGCACTCTGCATGCTGCTCGGCAATCTAGAACAGCCGGCGCATCAGACCCTCGTCGTGAATGCGTTGATGGAACTGGCGAAAAGCACTCCCGATATCTTGGTCAAGCATCTCACAGATCGCCGGCCCACGTTCGTTCGAAACCTTTTATTGATTATCACTCGATGGAATAACCCACGGCTCGCGGACAACGTGGAAAAAATCCTGCGATATCCCGATCCACTGATCAGGCGTGAAGTGATCAAGACTCTTGCCGTATTACGACCGAGCGGGGCGGCAACGAAATTCATCCATATGCTGAATGATCCTGACGAAGGCGTCAGGCTTGCGGCGATTAAATTGCTGCTCACAGGCAACTATTCCGCTCCTTTTTCGCACTGGGAACCCCTTGTCACTGCCGAAACGTTCGGTGATCGTCCTCCGGCAGAGCGACGGAACATCTTTCATGGGATACGCGCAACGGCCGGCGATGAAGCGGTCCCTTACTGGACCAGCCTGTTGACCGAGTGGGGATGGACGAACCGGAAAAAACGGGAGGAATTGGCCCTCATGGCGACCGACGCTCTTGGAAAACTCGGCACGCCCGCCGCCCAAGTCGCCCTTGAAACCGGAGCAATTAAAGGCACATCAGCAGTCAAACAGGCCTGCGCCACAATACTAGTCGGAATCAGCAAACATCCCCAAAAAACATAGTTATGATAGGACGGGTAAGGGATATTCTTCATGGCTGAACCATTGCGCGCGCCCAATCCGACAACTTCTTCAGCCTCAACGACTCAACCGATTTTGACCCATGAGAAGTCGCTGACCAAGAAGGTCGCGAAGGGTTCGGAAGCGGGTGATATCTACGACCAGCAAGTTTTAATGCTGGGCGCCCAACTGGTGACACAGATCAGCATTCTGCTCAAGATGTCCAGACTCCATGGACGCACCAATGCAGCACTGGATAATCCTGTCGACAGCGCGTTGACGGTGATTAGGACTTTAGCCCACGACGAACCGATCTCCATCCGCCTTCAGAATGATTTTCTCTTCTTCGGTCAACGCCATCTGAAAGTCACCGCGGCGCAGATGCCCGTATTTTCCACGGTAATCGACACGTTGAATCATTGGAATATCGGGGGGATTTCATTTTCGATTGAAACAACCTCACAGGGCATCCGAGAATTTATCTTCCAACTTGCGAACTTCGATGCGTCGGCCAGTTCCATCTCGACATTACAAACCGCACTTGAACAGAATGCTGTGAAGGGAATTGATATAGAACAGCGACGTGTCCTTCGAGGCAAAGCCACGGCCAAAACACGCTATGCGAACGCCGCGGCTGCAGTCGGTAAGCTCGCCCAAGACTCCCGCGAGAAAGGCACGATCGGGTTCAAGCAAGCGAAGCGCGCAATCCAAAGCATCGTCGACCTCATGATGAGCGATGAGGCTTCGTTGTTGGGGCTGACGACGTTACGTTGCCATGACCAATACACCCACAACCATTCCGTCAACGTCTCGTTGCTTTCGATGGCCCTGGGGAACCGAGCCGGCTATCCGAAAGTCGAACTGGCCGATCTCGGCTTGGCTGCCTTATTTCACGATTTGGGGAAAACCAATATACCCATGGAGGTGCTCAATAAACCCGGTGAATTCACGGACGATGAGTGGAAAATGATGCGGAATCATCCGACCGAAGGCGTGCTCGGCCTGACCAGCATGCGGAGTATTACCACCTTGCCTGGACGTATGACCGCGGCATCCTTTGAACACCACATGAACTTAGATTTCTCAGGCTATCCCAAGTTGAACGCCCCTTGGAAGCTATCGATGACCGGCCGCATTCTTATGATAGCCGACTGTTATGACGCGATGACATCCTCACGAGTCTACCGACGCGAACCGATCTCCCCGTCAAAAGTACTTGGATTTATGTTTGGGAAAACAGGAAAATCCTTCGACCGCACCTTGATGAAACTCTTCATGACCTGCGTTGGAATCATTCCGATCGGCAGTCTTGTTCTGCTCGATACGAACGAACTTGCCGTCGTGCTGAAGCCAGCCGCCGATCCAGCCGATGCGGAACATCCTTATGTCAAGATCATCTCGGACTCGAACGGGACTGCCATCGACAATGGCCGTGAAATCGACCTCCATGAGAAGGACGATTCCGGCGAGTATCGATGCGACATCGTCCGCCTCATCGACAATACTGAACACAAGTTCGATACCAGTCGATACTTCGTCTAGCCGAGTGCAGAACAAATTCCTCGCTTCATTTCCTATCATGATTGAGAACTGTGAAACGCAGGGTTGCCGGAGGCTCTTCTTCTCAAATCTTTAGCCTTACAGTATTCATGTCTCAAGGATTTTCGAACAGATTTTCTTATCGTCTGGCAAAATCCGCGCTCGGCATGCCGGACAGTCCAACAAGTGTCACATTGGCGCGCCTACATGATTTTTCTGCAGCGTACCCGCTCCCGCGAAGTCCAATCCCTTGACAGAGTCTGGCCCCCCAGCTATTCTCGCATCCACTACGCTATTGCCGTGTTTATCAACAAGGAGCGCGTGTTATGCATACAATGGGAATCTTCTGGGGGCGAATCACCCTCCCCTTAGCCGCAGCGGGCATCTTATGGCTCATTTCTCTTTCTGTTGTACAGGCTGCAGAGACCTTCAAGATGGGCGTGGTCGATCCTCAGGCTGTATTAGAAAAATCGAAAGCAGGGAAAAAAGCCTTGGATGGGCTCAAAGAATATGTGACCACCAGGCAGAAATTGTTGTCCGGAGATGAAGAGGATTTGCGCAACACAGAAAAGACGCTCAAGGAGCAAATTGCGAAGTTAAGCGATACGGAAAAGAAAGAAAAAGAAACCCAGTTCCGTACCAAGGTCCAGGAGTACCAGAAACGCGCGCAGGAGTTTAATCAGGAACTACAGGGGAAACAGAAGGAATTGGTCGACGAGTATATGAAGAAAATTTCTTCGGCTACGAAGACCGTGGCGGAAAAAAGCGGGTTTGCCCTTGTCGTCGATAAAGGCAGCGAACAAACGGTGAAAATCGTCATCTACAACAAGGACGCCGTCGATTTAACCGATCAAGTGATCAAAGAATTCGATCGAGTCAACAGCAAATAACCCCCCGACCACGATGGGACCTCAGCCGCCCGAGGTCCCATCACTGTGCTATCGGATAGCCTGCATCCCGCCAGCCTTTGATTCCCCCATCCATCGACACCACATTCGTGTAGCCCATGTGCTGAAGCACATCCGCAGCTAAAACCGACCGGTAGCCACCTCCGCAGTACAGCACAATCGCCTCTTCTTTATGAGGGATCAGCGTTTCCACGT
Organism: Nitrospira sp. CG24A; assembly: GCA_002869925.2. Classification (GTDB taxonomy): domain Bacteria; phylum Nitrospirota; class Nitrospiria; order Nitrospirales; family Nitrospiraceae; genus Palsa-1315. Next base: position 8,870 of record NEWT02000022.1, on the reverse strand, counting down.
CCCGTTCGATAATCCCTTTTCCTAGGTGGCAAGCGCCTTTCGCATGACCCATCGCAAATTCGTGATCCTCCCGCACATCGAGAAAGTGCAGCGCCTCACCACTATCGAGCCGAGCCTTCACCTGCGCCACCGTAGATTCCTTGACTCGCACTCGTGTCTCATTGACCAATTTGAGGAATCCAGGGTTATGTTTCATCCTTTACTCCCTTCCGTGCCCTCTTGCGTCAAAATAGGACAGTTTGCCCAATCCCTGGCCTACGAAAGGTATCAGGGATCGCCACGTCGCACATTGCCGATAATCCGGCCTTGCGCCTGGAGACTTCGAACAATTGTTCGATGATGCTCCAATAAGGGCCGACACCGCGATGGCGTTCGAAGAAGGCACTCTCGCTGATCGCTCCACCACGCACATCTCGAATCCGATTCATAACTTTGGCGATTCGGTCTGGAAACGCCGCAGTCATTCGTTCTACGAACACCGGCTCCACAGGGCCAGACAGACGCAAGAGCGTCGCCACCGCCTCTACGGCCCCGGCTTGTTTCGCTCGGGCCAATAGGTTAGGCACATCCTCATCATTGAGACCTGGAATGATTGGCGACAGCGAGATGCCGGTGGGAATCCCAGCGTTCGCCAATGTCGCCATCGCTTCAAAGCGTTTCCGGCTTGATGGCGCATGAGGCTCAACCTTGCGCGCGACCTCATCATCTGAAAATGGTATGCTGAAGTAGACACGAACCGACGCCTCCTCCTGCAACCGACACAGGATATCTACATCACGCAGCACCAATACCCCTTTGGTGATAATTCCGACTGGATTCCGATATTCAGCACAGACGGCTAGACAGCTCCGCGTCAATGCTAGTGAGGCTTCCAGGGGTTGATAACAATCGGTATTCCCCGAGAATAGGATCAATTCGCCTTTCCATGTAGGCTTCTCGAACATCCGGCTGAGCAAGGCCGGGGCCTCTCGCTTCACCATGATCTTGGACTCAAAATCTGTCCCGGCGCCAAATCCCCAGTACTCATGCGTCCGTCTGGCATAACAATAGACGCACGCGTGGAAACAGCCCCGATAAGGGTTGAGGCTCCATCGAAACGGCAGATCAGGACTGTCATTCCGGCTCAGAATGTCACGGGTCGCATCTTCAAACATCTGCAGCGGCACATGGGGAGCAGGCTCTAAGAGATCTCGGTGCTGTGACTCGAATGGATTAGGTGGATTCATCACCGTGCGCATCGCAGTATCGTCCTCGATCCACCCGCTCCTGTCAACGGGAAACCCCGCATTCCGAGTGGATATCACCGCGCGATTGATTGACTAACCCCTACCTCGATGCTAGATTTCAGCCGCTTTCGGGAATATTTATCATGTACGACCTCCGCACGCTTCGCGATAATTTAGACGCTACCAAGGAACAGCTTGGCCGCCGCGGCAACGATATCCCCTGGGACAAGCTGCGCACGCTGATCGAACAACGTCGCACCTTGACAAGCCAAACCGAGCAACTTCGCCATGAGCTAAAAATGGGGTCGGACAAGGTTGCCAAGCTGAAGCGAGAAAAGCAATCAGCAGATGCCTGCATGGCGGCCATGAAGGCCGTCGGCGAACGGATTAAGACGATCGAAGATGAACTACGGAATGTTGAAGAAGCCCTTACCGATCTGAATCTCCGTATCCCAAATCTTCCGCATTCGTCGGTCCCGACAGGGAAAGACGCGGGCGACAACCAGGAAGCGCGCAGGTGGGGCTCCCCGCCCGTGTTGACTACACCGGCCAAGAGCCATTGGGAATTAGGTGAAGACCTCGGCATTCTTGATTTCGACCGTGCAGCGAAGATCTCCGGCGCACGGTTTGCTGTTCTAACCGGTACCGGTGCGCGACTCGAACGAGCACTCATTAACTATATGCTCGACCTTCACACGACACAACACGGCTATCGGGAAGTCCTGCCGCCATTCCTGGTCAATCGGTCAAGCATGACTGCAACCGGTCAGTTACCAAAATTCGAGGAAGATCTCTTTCGCCTGAGGGACGAAGACTATTTCTTGATTCCGACTGCCGAAGTTCCGGTGACCAATCTCCACCGCGACGAGATACTCACTGAGAGTGCGCTGCCGATCAGGTATACCGCCTACACCCCTTGTTTTCGCCGCGAGGCAGGATCCTATGGAAAGGACACCAGAGGACTCATTCGCCTCCACCAATTCAACAAAGTGGAGTTGGTCGCGTTTACAATGCCTGAACGGTCGTATGAGGAACTGGAGCGGCTGACCAGCCATGCCGAAGCTATCTTACAAGGGTTAGGACTTCATTACCGAGTGGTCACCCTCTGCACCGGCGATCTGGGATTCTCCGCGGCGAAGACCTACGATATCGAAGTCTGGCTTCCTTCCCAGAACCACTATCGAGAAATCTCCTCCTGCAGCAACTTTGAAGCATTTCAGGCCAGACGGGCCAGTATTCGATATAAAGGCACCGTCGAGAAGAACGTTGCAAAAACAGAGTTTGTTCATACGCTTAATGGGTCTGGGCTGGCCGTCGGACGCACACTCGTGGCCGTCCTCGAAAACTATCAGCAACCAGATGGAAGCATCTTGATACCGGAGGTATTGCGCCACTACATGGGCGGAGTGGAGCGGATCAGGAAAGAATGAGATACTCGAGAGTATTTTCCCGCCTCCAAGGATATTCATACTGGCTTCGAGGCGGGTGACGGGTGATCTGGAGGGGTGACGGAGTGGCCGAACGTGCCAGTCTTGAAAACTGGAGACCTCGCAAGGGGTCCGCGAGTTCAAATCTCGCCCCCTCCGCCAATGGCACGAGTTGGGTTATGACCGTGAAAAGTTTTGGTACTGGTATCCCAAAACAACCACAAAGTAGCAAGAGGCTGGTCTTATCAGGAAAAGACTAGCCTCGGCCTACCGCTTTCCCATTTACAGATGTCCATACCTTACTCTCTCGCAGTGTCATCAGACTCTCTCAGAGGGGGCTCCGGAAATTCTGACAGTATGATAAGTGGTCGCCTGGCTTCACCAATGCCACCGCGAGGTGGCGCTCCAAAGGAGCGAGGCGATGAAACGCACGAGACGGAATCATGGGGCCACCTTTAAGGCGCAGGTGGCCGTGGCAGCCTTCACAGCGACAAGACGCTGACGGAATTGGCCGAGCACTTCAGCGTCCACCCCACCCAGGTCACTGAGTGGAAGCAACAATTGCTGGCACGAGCTGCGGGCGTGTTTGGCGGGACGAAGGCTCCATCAGAGACGCGGATCTCAAGACGCTTCACGCGAAGATCGGGCAACTGGCCTTGGAGAATGATTTTTCAGAAGGCGCGCTCAGCAAGGCGGGCGTCCTGAGCGCAAAGCGATGATTGATCCCACGCACCCCTTGCCCATCGTCCGGCAATATCAGTTCCTCGGGCTCTCTCGGGCGACGGCCTACGACCAACCACGGCCGATCTCTGACACCGCGCTGACCCTGATGCGGCGGATCGACAAACTCCATCTGCAGTATCCGTTTGCGGGTGCCCGAATGCGACGCGATGTGCTTCGGCGCGAGGGGCCTGCCATTGGACGGCGCCGTGACCACCCGATGCGGCGCATCGGGATCACGGCCGTGTATCGCAAGCCCTGCACCACGCAACGGCATCCGGCCCATCGGACCTACCCCTATCTCCTGTGCGGTCTGGACATCGGTCGCCCGAACCACGTCTGGGCGGCGGATATGACCTACATTCCCATGCGGCGAGGCTTCATGTATCTCTTCTATCTCTTCGCCGTCCTGGACTGGGGCGAGTCGCCGAGTAGCTCGCCTGGCGGCTCTCCAATACGCTGACGACGAACTTCTGCCTCGACGCGGTGCGGGAGGCGATCATGCAGTATGGCTGCCCCGAGATCTTCAACACCGACCAAGGGTGCCAGTTCACTGGCCAAAAGTTCACGGGGCGCCTAACCTACCACGGCATTCAGATCAGCATGGACGGAAAAGGCTGCTGGCGAGATAACGTGTTCGTCGAGCGACTCTGGAAGAGCATTAAATATGAGGAGGCTATTTGCACGCGCAAGACACCGTCAGCGCTGCACATCAGGGATTGGAGCGCTATCTGATGTTCTACAACCAGACCCGACCGCATCGGCGCGTGACGGCCGCACGCCTGATCAGGTGTACTGCGACAATCTGACGACACGGCGGACAGTCGCGTAGTCAGCAATCCACCGGGCGCCACTTAAGCAATGGTCTACACTGTCCAACCAACCGGATCCACCTCTCACCATCAAGAATCATTTCAAATTGTGAATAGAAGCTCCATGTCAACAAAATCCTTGCCGATCGCTTAAGACTAGTGTGAAGAGAGGACAGTCGTTGTGTCGTCCGATGTCCACGCACACATCACCACCACAGGAGGACGGACTGTCGGATTTCTACGGAGAATAATGCGACCGCTTGAGGATATGGGTGGAGGCACGGTAGAGTAATGCGATGTACAATCACATCCGCTTAGTTCGATCTGCCCTATCACGAATCAGTCTCGCCCTTGCCATAGTGGCTCTCTCTCTATTCGGAACCTGGTCCACGGCCAAAGCGGAAGAATCCCTTTCGAGCTCCATCCCCAATTTCCCATCGATCATTCGCGCTCATTCCGATCAGTTAGCCACGATAGAGTCTGACAAGGGTGCCAGCACTTTATTTGTATCAGCAATCGGCCCCGCGCTCCAGATGAGCGATGCGGCCAGGACATTAGGGACGAACCCCTTGCCGATCAAACTTGCCAATGAACTCCTGCTGCCGGACCTGACTGCAGCCGTTCATCGATTGATGCGCGGCCTAGCCGTTTGGCGTCTCGCCTGGACCGTGAGGCAGGCTGTGAGAGATCGCCAGCTCGCACCTGTGACCGAGGGACTAGTTGGTTCTCCTCAAGCCAGAGCCTGGCTCGATCAACAAGGGAACACACCCTGGCATGACACACTGAATGAACTGTCAGAGGTACTGGCCTCCCCGGAATGGGCCAGGGGAGATCAGGACAAGCTTATAATGGTCACCACTTTGGAACGAGCCGCTCGCCTGGAAGTGGACGCCATGCAGGCTATCCACCATGAATGGGATCGAATACGGAGCTGGAAGGATCGGGTGCGTGGGCTTCGTGGTCAGGCCCGGCTCTGTGGGACATGGCAATGGATCATTCATAATCATCAGCATAATCATCAAGAGCAAAAACTCTCGCTGCTCTTTCCACCATCAGGACAGACGCAGTCCACTCCGCCAGGTCTCGCGGAAATGATCGTCTTGGGCGAAAACGTCTACTTACGCTGGGAAGCGAATGGTCAAGTCCAAGAGGACAGTCTGCAGTTCAGCAAAGAAGGACAACGGCTTGAAGGGAGCTTTGCGAACTCCCAAGGAGGCTGGGGGTCGATCAGCGGAAAAAGAACAGCCGGATGCACGCCCTAACAGAATTGCGTTCGACCCTGGCTGAACACACAGGGGGAGACAACCTCAATCCAATTCGTGTACCAAGATCTGCCAGGATGCCCTGCTCGGAAGAGCGGGGTTCTTTACTCACCATCCCTGCCAGGCCCCCACCGCCGTTAAGACGTACGGTTCACAGAACGAGTGCGCGCATCCCGCCAGACTCCCCAAGCTAATAGGAGCCAGCCGGTCATAAAGGCCAACCCACCGATCGGAGTCACGGCTCCCATCCACCGGATACCTGCAAGGGACACCACGTACAGGCTGCCTGAAAAAAGAAGAATGCCGATAAGAAAGAGCCATCCTGACTTTTCAAGGCGCTGTTCGGGGTACCGATCGATGGCCCACGACACGATGCACAGCCCAAACGCGTGGTACATTACATACCGTGTGGCGGTCTCGAATACTTGGAGCATCGGCGGATCGAGAATGTCCTTGAGTGCATGGGCGCCAAAGGCGCCGGCGGCGACGCCAAGTCCCGCAAGGATACTCCCAAGCGCCAGGAATCGCTGCGCGGATGACCGACCTGTCATATCTGTATCCTCCTCGTTCGTTGGCTTTCGTATTTCTCTGATTCATCCAATCGTTGGATCGAGCTCTTGCCATCCGAATAGTCTCATTCAACCGAACAGGAAAAACCAGTCCGCCATATTGCGCATTGATGTGAGAGAACGCTCACCCATCTTATTCAAGACGGGTCATTGCAACATGGCTGGCGGGACACCACAATCCTCCTGCCTGAAGACTCATTCTAGCAACAGATTCGCTTATCTGTGCGCAGATCGCCCAGGCAGGCGATTGTACCAGAAGCGTTCAAGGATATTGTGCGCTATGTCTCAATAAGCCCTTTTACCCCACTTTACTTATCCTCCTTGATCGAACACTTGGTAGCTTGCGGCGGGAGCCCTATCATTTCAGGTGCGGCTACAGGTCAGTTCATTGAGGGCGCACGATCGAACCTACGGAATACACAGGTTCACTACGCGATGAGGAAATACAGGAAGCCTAGACAGTGGCCCACGGACGATCTTCTCAGTAAGCCCCACCTCTTGAGGTATAGCCACGCCGTCGCCGTCGCTCTACCATCCACACAAGATGATGGATCAAGGGAAACAACAGACGTGGTGGGCCTGGTGGGATAGTCCGAAGTTTACGATTGACTGTGTCCTCGCGAATGCCAATAAGCAGCTTGAAGCCGACGGATGCGTCCTCGAACGCATAGAAGGTGGTTGTAAGCTCTCCACCCCTGATCACCTAAGGACAGGGGATTTTGTGAAAGTCCAATTATGGTTAGAAGGCGAGGATGCATTTATAGACATCAGACTCGCGGAGGTCAGAAGAGTTCACGAGCACTGGGTGGCTGTGGAGATGATCCAGGTGAGCCCCAATGACCGGATGAGATTGAAGCAATTTATCGATCCCCCTGCCGCCAAGGACACGGAAGAACCTGCTCTACTTGATCATCTTCTCATCCGGGCCTAGAAACCTATCCGAATCAAGGTTCGCCTCACTCCTGACGCAATCAACAACTCTGAATCTCGTTCAATCAAATCGATCCCGGCCATAGTCCGTACGTGGCAGCACCGTAAGGTCGCCATGCGCGAAGGCGTAGGTACGACAGGAGGGCTTTAGGAGGAGAGGTGGTTAAAATGAGCAGGCCGTGCAGCAAACCCAACTTCGTATTTCTGGTGCCGGAGGCCGGGATTGAACCGGCATGGGCGGTTTAAGCCCGAGGGATTTTAAGTCCCTTGCGTCTGCCAATTTCGCCACTCCGGCAGCAGAGGCCGCACAGTGGCGGGACTTTAACATCGAGGTCTAGGTGGGTCAAGGTTGCGGCTGTCGGCACACACAGTCTGAGACCAGGCTATGTGTGCCACAGACTTGATCACTGAGCCGATTGATCCAGTTATGCCGCTTCAATCCGGGGTCTCTCATCCTCTGTATGACTGAAAGACTTACCGTGATCCATCGCTTCTTTCACGCCGGATTGGACGGCCCGACTCCATCGAGTCGTTTGCACTTGAGCTTTTTTGGCATAGCGACCGACATCACGCCGAGTTTCGGCCCCCGCTTTTGGTGCGAAGAGTAATCCAATCCCGGCTCCGATCACCGCCCCACCTGCCACCAACGCTGCGACCGTTGATACCGTATGCTTCTGGTCTGACATGGTGAACCTCCTCGAAACGGTTATAGGAAGAATGTGATCGCCGACACCTACACTCACCTGTTCTCTTCAGCAGAAAACATGCCAGAGCAAAACTCTGAACATTTCCCCAAATTTTTCACAGCACGGTTCCGTTGATGAACGCCCATCAGTTTTTCGTTGCGTTTTCCTCACAGGTCGCAACACAGTCGTGACAGAAATCCAACAGCCGAACGCGGTAGGCCTCCCGGAATGGCTCTGAGAAAGGGCTAGAAGCGATTCCTCGCGAGCCGCTCTCGTGCTTGCAATGATGAACACCCTCACCTATTATCTGCCAATACGCCACATGAGGCATTCATGACTTGGTTGCACGCGATCCCCTTCCCCAACATCAGCCCGGTCTTTTTTGAGCTGGGACCCTTGCAGTTTCGCTGGTATGGTCTGATGTATCTCATCGGACTGGCCTGTGCCTATTTTCTGATCAAACGTCGAGTGGAGTCGAGGGGCCTCGCCATGACCAAGGATCAGGTGTACAACATGGTCGTGTGGGCTGCATTCGGGTTATTTATCGGAGGACGACTCGGCTATACACTCTTCTATAATTTTTCTTACTATATCCAGCATCCAGCCAGTATCGTGGCAGTCTGGGAAGGGGGCATGTCCTTCCACGGCGGCCTGCTCGGCGCCATCGTTGCCCTGGTTTGGTTCAGCCAACGGCAGGGTATTCCCACCTACCAGGTCGCAGACTTAGCAGCAGCCGTCACACCGATCGGGCTCGGGTTCGGACGAATCGGCAACTTCATCAATGGAGAGTTGTATGGCCGAGCCACCGATGTCGACTGGTGTATGGTATTTCCGAGTGGAGGGCCTGCCTGCCGACATCCTTCGCAACTCTATGAGGCAGGACTCGAAGGTGTGTTCTTATTTACGCTGGTATGGGTCATCTCCAAAACCACCCCGCCGCCAGGCACCCTCTTCTGGAGCTTTATCACCGGCTATGGTGTCTGTCGAATGATCGTAGAATTCTTTCGCGAACCGGATGCCCACCTCGGTTTTATCCTTGGATCTTTCTCCATGGGCCAACTCCTCTCCTTACCTATGATCGTCGTGGGAGTCGTCATGCTTGCCATCGGCTATCAGCGGCGGGCCTTGATTCAGGCCAAATCTTAGCCGGATGCTGAAAAAGTCCGCCAGCGGCGTTCTCGCATCGCTCAGAGGCTCGGAAGCACTGGAGGGTATTTTCCGTTCGCCAAGATCCATTC
>NEWT02000021.1 GCA_002869925.2 Nitrospira sp. CG24A | reverse complement strand
AAAAAGTCCTGAGACTCGGCCTGCCCGAATAAGGCTCAGCGCTTCCGTGTGAGACTGGTATTGTGGGAGGAGCTGTAAGGATCTGTAAGTGAAAGGGCGGAGCTCCGCCCGCAGGGCGCGCGACAAGCGCGACTTGCGGGACTTGCGAGAAAGGTGTGACGTGCGGGAGGGGCGTGACGTGCAGGACTTGCGAGAAAAGCGAGAGTTTCTGGGCTTGCGCGACGCGAGCGAAGGGTGTGACGTGCTTGATGAGTCTGCCGTGGTTCTCGCTTCTTGCGCCCGTCCCGCTTTTCTCTCTCGTCTCGCATTCATCCTATGTCTGTGATCCGGTTTGAGGAACTCGAATGCTGGCAGAAGGCAAAGGCACTAGCGGTCATGCTCTACCAGATCTCGCAAGACGGAGAGTTCGGCAGGGATTTTGGTTTACGGGACCAGATAAGAAGAGCTGCTGTTTCAATCGCATCAAATATAGTCGAGGGCAAGGAGCGAGAAACTGTTTCTGAATTCATCCGGTATTTGTATGTGGCAAAGGGATCAGCTGGTGAGGTATTGACCCAAGTGATCATTGCGAAGAAGTCGGATACCTTGACCGAGAGAAGTCCAGTGAACTCAGACAGAGCGTCCAGCAACTCAGTGCTATGATTGGGGCCTTGATTAAAACGTTGAAGAGTGGGCGGTGACATGAGCGAGAAGAGCGGGAGTAGCGCGAAAGGCGAGAGTGGCGGGACTGGAAAGCCTAGCGGGACGAGCAGAATTGGCGAGAAATGCGCGACGCGTAATAGGCACAATATGCGCCACTCAACAATTCGACTGTCTTGCATTTCGCGTTTCTCTTGCTCGTTCCGCCCGTCCCGCATTTCCCGCTTATCCCGCGCCCGTGATTCGAGTCGCGCTTTTCTCGCCTTTCCCGCCAATCGCGCGCGGGGGTGCCCATGAACGAGTTCATGGGCACCCCCCGTTGGTATGCCCTTCGGACGCGATCTCGTTACGAAAAGCTTGTACGCGAACAGCTTGCCAAGCAAG
>NEWT02000020.1 GCA_002869925.2 Nitrospira sp. CG24A | reverse complement strand
TCTTTCTATCTCGGACATCACGGTTCGTCATCATTTGACGAGAATCTTCGACAAATTGGGGGTGGCCAATCGCCAAAAGCTATTGATTAGTGCATACCATTTGGGACTGGTAGACCTACCAACCTCAGCACAGGCTTCCCCCATATACTCTTCTCCTGCCTAGCCGACAGCACTCCCTCGACGGATATAATCGATGTGAGACCTTCCGTACTGGATTCAGCTGCACTTGTCAGGTCTGTTCAACCGAACAGACCTAACGAGAGAGGAATGCCTCTCGATGCCAACGACCAGGTGCCGGAAAAAGAGAAGTAGGAGGAGAGAAGAAAAAGTCTGAGTTGGAGCGGGCGATGGGATTTGAACCCACGACAACTAGCTTGGGAAGCTAGGACTCTACCCCTGAGCTACGCCCGCTCACTCAATCGAATCCTACGCTGGCTCAGAAGCCAAGTCAATCAGACAGGAGAAACATTATCAGCGCTTGCCCCTCGTACTTCCTGCTGACCCCGTACCTCTCTATTTCTTCAATTCCACGACCGCAAACTTTCTGCGGCCAACCTTCAGGCGGTAGGTGTGTCCTGCCACAATAGGAATGACAGCCTTCGCGTCGAGTTGCTTCTGTTCGTCAACCTCTAGGCCCCCTTGAATAATCAGCCGACGAGCCTCACTCTTGCTTGGCACAAGCCCCGTCTTCGCCACCAGCTCGACAAGACTGATCGCTTGCCCTTGCTGCAGATCGGCCAGAGTCAAAATCACCCGCGCGTCCGGCTCGCTTGGAAATTCCCGTTCCTGGAATTTCTGCTGAAAGGCCACCCTCGCCTCCCGGCCAGCCTCTTCCCCGTGATATCGAGCGACAATCAAGGATGCGAGTGTTTGCTTCGCCTCCATAGGATGCGCGGCCTTCACTCCAGCCATATCCTCCGTTGTCAGCAGCTCATAGTAACGAAACATCAACGAGTCGCTGATCGACATGAGCTTGCCGTACATGTCGTTCGGCGCATCCTCCAATGCGATATAGTTGCCGACACTCTTGCTCATTTTCTTCACGCCATCGGTGCCCTCCAGCAACGGCATCGTCATGACGACCTGCGGTTCTTGCCCATAACCCCGCTGGAGGTCACGGCCGACAAGAAGATTGAACTTCTGATCGGTGCCGCCCAATTCGATATCAGACTTGAGCGCGACGGAATCGTAGCCCTGCACAAGGGGATACATGAACTCATGAATGCTGATGGGTTTCTGCTCCGCGTACCGCTTCCGGAAATCGTCCCGCTCCAACATGCGCGCGACACTATATTGCGCACTCAGATGGATCAACGCGTCTGCCGTCATCGTGCTCATCCACCGGCTGTTGAACTCCACCTGCGTCTTCGCAGGGTCGAGAATTTTAAAAATCTGCCGCTCGTAGGTTGTGGCATTCTCCAATACTTTTTCCTTCGAAAGCGCGACGCGTGTTTCCGATTGACCGGTCGGATCACCGATCATCCCGGTGAAATCGCCGATCAAGAAAATCACGTGATGGCCGAGTTCCTGAAAATGTTTCAGCTTGTGGATCAAGACCGTATGGCCCAAATGCAGATCGGGCGCGGTCGGATCGAAACCGGCTTTCACGCGAAGCGGCCGGTTCTCTTTCAAAGAGCGTGTCAGCTTCGATTCAAGCTCGGCCCGTTGAATCACCTCCACGACCCCGCGAAGCATTAAATCCAGTTGACGGGAGAGTTCGCTCATGCTGCTTTCTTCCGTCTATCTGAGACGTTCACATCTGGCGCGACCGTCACCAATGGCCGAATCCGCTCAAACGTCTTGCTCCCGATCCCTTTGACGGCTTGCAACTCATCAAGAGAGTGAAAGGCTCCGATCGACTGGCGATACGCGAGAATCCGTCCGGCTAACTTAGGCCCAACCCCAGGCAACCCTTCAAAATCATCGCCCGTCGCCCTATTGAGATCAATAGGGCTTTGGTGAATCCGTTTCGGTACGGAACTGGCCGACGGTTGGTCTGCCAACGAAGGGCTGGGAAACGGGCTCACCGTGGCCACGCGCCCACGGTCGGAAGGAATGTCAGCCTTCGATCCCTCAAGCGATTCGACGACAAGGTCGTGCTCACGATCGGATGAAGTCGGCAGGGTCCACCCAATCCAAAACACGACTCCCATGGTCGCGGCGAACATCCCAAGCTTCAGGAGGAGCGATTGCCACATTATGGTATCCGCCTTCGTACTTGGTGAATCGCCTTCCCTTCGACATCTTCAGCCGCTTCCATCATGCCTTCGGACAGCGTCGGATGCGCGTGAATCATGTCCGCCATCTGCGAGACCGTTGCACCGGCGTGCATCGCCATGGCGGCTTCATGCACCAGATCAGCGGCATGGGCGCCGACGATATGCACGCCCAAGACCTTGCCGCTCGGCGACTCGGCAATAATCTTGAACAGCCCCGTCGTCTCTCCTGTCGCTTGAGCCTTCCCTAACCCGGCATAGCGAAAACGCCCCACCGTCACCGCCTGGGCAGGGTTCAGCCCGGCTGCTTGGGCTCGTTCTCTAGCTTGCTGTTCCGTCACACCCACACGGCCGATCTCCGGGAGGGTAAAAATTCCAGCGGGGATCACGTCGTAACGGACCGTCGCCTGGTGCCCCATGATATTCTCAACTGCGACTTTGCCTTGCGCCGAAGCCACGTGCGCCAACATCGCTTTGCCGACGACATCGCCGATTGCATAAATTCCCGGCACCGTGGTTTCCATCTGATCGTTCACGAGAATCTCCCCTCGTCGTCCCGTCTGCACTCCCACCTGTTCCAATCCGATGCCTCGACTATTCAATCCTCGCCCCACAGACACCAACAACTTCTCAGTCACGATCTGCGTGCCATCTTTGAGAGCCACCGTGATGGCCGTTGGGATACGCTCCAGCCTCTCGACAGTGGTCCCGGTCAGGACCGTCACGCCCCGTTTCTTCAGCTCGCGCTCCATCATGGAAGAGACCTCTTCATCCTCCAGAGGAAGCACGCGCGCCATCAATTCGACAATCGTCACCGCTGTTCCAAGACCGCTATAGAGCGCGGCGAACTCGCACCCTTCAACTCCCCCACCCACGATCAGCAGACTGGCAGGAATGCGATCGAGATCAAGAAGGTGCTGGCTGGTGAGCAATTGCTGCCCATCGATCGGAAACTGCGGCAGATTCGGCCAGGACGACCCCGTGGCAATCACAATGGCATCAGCCTGAACGTCTCGCGTGGCACCATCGGCTGCCGATACCCGGACCGTCTGCCGATTCTGTAGCGATCCGGTTCCCTCCACATGTTCAATGTTCCAGGCCTTGAACAGCGTGGCAATGCCCTTCACGAGAGTCGCCACCACCCTATTCTTTCTGGCGACCATCCGAGCGAGATCATACGTGACTGGTCCCGGAACCAGTAACCCCATATCCTCAGACTTCTTGACCTTGTCGCCGAGTTCGACGACCGACAGGAGGGCCTTACTGGGAATACAACCCCAATTCAAGCAGACGCCGCCGAGCGCGTGAGACTCGATGACGGTGACGCGGGCGCCAAGCTGGGCTGCCCGGATCGCAGCGACATAGCCGCCGGGTCCTGCACCGAGAATGGCGATATGTTTTTGGGAATTCATTACGGCATCGGCCGATTGCCGGTTGATTCATGGCGAACGCTCATCAATGATCCAATCACACGATGGCGCAATGACTCAATGTTTCCGGCCGGCAAGAAACGTTTCATACTGTGCAGCGGTCATGAGCTGGTCCAGCTCGCTCGCACTCGACAGATCGATCGCCACCATCCAGCCTTTTCCGTAAGGATCTGAATTCACCACTTCGGGATGGTCTTTCAAGTCGGTGTTGATTGTGGCAATCGTACCGCTCACTGGTGTGTAAATCGTGGAGGTCGTCTTGGTCGATTCGACCTCGCCGATCTGCTGTCCGGCCTTGACGACGGCGCCGGGCTTCGGCAAATCAATGAAGACGATATCGCCCAACGCATCTTGGGCAAAATGACTGATGCCCACAGTCGCCTGCATGCCATTCACTCGCACCCATTCATGCTCTTGGTGGTAACGGAGGTCTTTCGGGATCATGCGTATTCCCCTTTGGAGAAATCCTGGTCACGGTGGCGGTCACGATCCAATGAGATCCAGTCCAGGAAAGAAATATCCGATTTCGAACTTGGCGGTCTCCGGCGAATCGGATCCATGCACGGCGTTAAATTCGATGTTCGCCCCATGGGCTTTGCGAATCGTGCCTGCGTCCGCTTTAGCCGGGTCGGTCGCACCCATCAGCTCGCGATTCTTCTTGATCGCGTTGTCGCCTTGCAGCACCAGCACCACAACTGGACCGGACACCATGAATGTGCAGAGGCTCTCGAAAAACGGACGGGCCTTATGCACGGCATAAAATCCCTCCGCTGTTGATTGTGAGAACTGCATCATGCGTATGGCCACCGGCTTCAGGCCGGCTTTCTCGTAGCTGGCTATAATATCGCCGATCGCATTTTTCTTCACCGCATCGGGCTTGATGATCGCTAACGTTCGTTCACTCATGAGCTCTGAGGTTCCTCCACACAGTTAAAGAATAAATTGAACAGCGCTGCCGCATTATAAGTGGCTGATAATGGGCTTGCAAGGGTCGTGGGAGAAGATCATCGCATGGTGACGAAACCATGCGGCGGGGGGATTAAGCCAACCGGCTACGGTTGCGAGCGGTAGCGCATGCGGCTGCCGTGAAGAAGGGACAGCTCGATCTCACTGGCGGTCAGATCAGCAGGGAAATAGGCGCCTGAAATTTTCGCGGCATTGATGCTGGCGCCTTCAAGCCGTGCGTTGCGAAAATCAACACTGCGCAGATCCGACTGGCGAAGATAACTGTCGCTGAAGTCCAAGCCATCGGCATCCAACCCTCGTAGGTCAAGCCCCCTCAGATCGCACCCTCGCAGATCGACCGTCTCTCCGGACGCTTTTTTCACGTTAAATTCGGTGATACAACCTTCACGCAGTAAGCGATACATCGGATCGTTCGGAATTCGCAGCTTGGATCGTGTAGGGTTTGTGTTTTCCAAGGGACCTCCGGTGAAGTTATTGGTTGCAGGTTCCAGCATCATCCGAGGGACACGGTGAACATGACCTCATTGCCCTTGTCGTTGTATGTGATGTCGGGAAAAAACGAGCGGGCGAGAAAGATACCTCGTCCACTGGCATCCCCGGTAGGGCACACGTCAAGACCCGATTTCATTCGCGACTTCCAGTTGAACCCCTTCCCTTCATCGGCAATCCGATACGTTAAGACCTGTTGTCGCTTGTCGTAGGTTGCACGAATGGTGACTCGGCGGTCTCGGAAATGGGCCTCAGATCGGCGCTGCTGGATCACCTCGTCATAGCGATCTTGTGCCATCGCGTCGATCTTGTCATGATATCGGAGTTCGAGGCAGCCATGCTCGACCGCATTCATGACAAGTTCTTGCAACGCGGCTCGAAGATGGAGCTGTCGCGACTCCATCAGCCCCATGGCGGTCCCTTGAATGAGCCAGGTCACCGTGCTCTCGACAAAACTCGGGTCGGTGCCCATGACAAGCACGTATTCCAGCCGTTCGACGCCTGGCGCATCATCCACGGAAACGGGCAGTCTATGGATGGCCCGCTGCAGAACCTGTGCGAATCCCGCCTCATCAATCGGTTGCTGCACATAATCAAGGGCGCCGGCGCGCAACCCTGCCATCGTCGATTCGCCATGGCCGGCGTCGGTCAAGAGCACGACAGGGCAAGTCGGGCGACGCTCGTGAATTTGCTTCACCAGCATGATCCCGTCCTGTTCCGGCAAAAAGAGATCCGTCACCACAATATCGGGCTGCGTCATGTCAAAGGTCGATAACCCGAGCGCGGGAGTCGAAGCAGAAATCACCGAATGCCCCTGAGCCTTCGCATGCTCCAATATTACCGCCTGAGTGTTGGTATCGTTGGCAACGACGAGCAATGTACGCGCCGGTGGGCGCCACTCTGTCATAGTAATCATGATGGAAATCCTCCGGCAATTACATCCCGAAGAGCGACATGCACCTCGGCCAATCGCGTCTCGACCTCTGCGCAGACCGGCGAAGCCTCAGCCAGTTTTCCCTGCTGTCCCAACTCTTCGAGTCGTTTCGTGCACTCGAAGAGACGGGGCGCGCACATCTCCATGACGGACCCCTTGAGCTTATGCGCAGCAGCTACCAGTCCGGCATGATCTTGCCGCTCCAGCGCCGCACGAGCCGCCGCTGCATCTTTCTGACTTTCCTGCAAAAAGAGCGTCGCCAAGGTGATGAAGAAGTCCTGATCTCCGTCCGCTCGGTTCAACGCTTCGGAAAGGTCCAAGACCGCCGTCTTATCCATGAGATGTGCCTTCCCGACAATCACTCAGTTCAATCCCCACGACCGCTGCATCGTCCGGAAAGTGTTGCGCCTGTTGCCAACCTCGGGCTGCGGCAAAGCAAGAGGCGATTGTCGCTGAAAGAGACGTCTGCTTGCCCGCGTCGATCGCCTCTTGGAAACGCTCGCGCCCCCAGAGCTCCCCGCTTGGGGAAGGCACCTCATAAATCCCGTCGCTCAATAAAAACAACCGGTCTGCCGGCTTCAGTAAAACGCGATCGCTTGTAAACCGTGCAGACGGATCGAACCCAAGGGGAAACGATGCAGTGGTAAGCCATCGGGAAGGATGCGTAGCGGAACTGAGCAGAGCGCCGGGATGACCCGCAGAGGCGAACGACAAACTGCCTGTCGGCAAATGAAGCTGTCCCACCCACAGCGTGAAATAGTCTCCGTCCGCACTCAAAGGAAACCGCCGATTGGCCTCGAACAGGACCCGCTCAGGATTGTACGACCCGAGCAGTTGCACCATGTTCTCCGCCCGCAGAAACGTCATCAACGAGGCCGAACGGAGTGCGGCGGCAACCCCATGCCCCGAGGCATCCAGAATGTAGAGACCGAGATGGTCCGCATCGATCGTCATCACATCGAACAGATCGCCGCCCAACGTCAAGGACGGCTGATACTCCCACGCCAGTGTGATACCCCGAACCGGGCTTCCTGGCGAGGGAAGCAGCGACTGGACGAACGCGGCCGCTGTTTGAAGGTCGGCCTCCGTTTCTGCCTGCTTTTTTTCAAGCAGCAGCATCGACGACTTCAGTTCCTCGCCGGTCGTTTCCAGCTTTCGCACCAACCGGCTGGTGCGCAGACCGGCAAGCACGCGGGCGATAATTTCCTGTTTGCTGGACGATTTACTCAGAAAATCGTCCGCGCCTCGCACCAACCCTTCGGCAATCTGCGCCGGGGCATCATGCGCGGTCATCAGAAGAATCTGGCTGGATTTCAACTGAGGGTCACGGCGTATCGCATCACAGAACGTCAGCCCATCCATCTCCGGCATCATCCAATCGACGATAAGAAGATCAGGGCGTTCGCGCCTGGCCACTTCAAGGCCCACGCGCCCATTCTCGGCCTCAAGAACTCGATACCCCAACCGCGTCAGCCGCGCAGCCATACTCGTCCGCGTGACCGGCTCATCCTCAATAAGGAGAATCGTCGCGGCGGGTGTCTCAATCCCTGGAGATGGGTCGGGAACCTGCCCAATGTGCGGCATTGCGTGTGAACTCATGACGCTCTATGACTCTCAAGTTAAAACTATGCGGCACGCGCCATGAGCGCGTCTTCCTCGCGTTCATAGATGGGGATCATCTTGGGAATATTCGCCAGGCTCATAATCTCCCGCACGTAGCTTTGCGGTTTCAACATACTGATCTGGGCCTGCTGCAGTTTAAAATTCTGCGACACGAGCACGAGTAGCCCGAGGCCTGCGCTGTCCACAAATCGCACCTGCTCCAAATTGACAATGAGATGCCGGCAGCCAGCCTGCTTTGCCTTTTCGACCGCCGCCTTAAAAACCGCCCGATGGGCATAGGTCAAGTCTCCCACGACGTCCAAGATTATTCCTTGTGGGACGATGCGTTCTTTGATTTGCATGATGTCATCCTTTCTTGTGGATATTTAGAGATAAATTCACTTCCTCACACAACCCATGCGCAAATGAGCAGCCTCTACCTCGACAGCTTCAAATAATGTGCAGCATGTTGAGTTCTAACGCTTCAAAAATCGTCATCTAGCCAGATGATTTCAGAACCTGAAGTCGGTTTCGGGCGCACCTATGGATGTATGGTCGATTGCGGTCAATGGATTCTTTATCGGGATGTTTCTCGCAATTCTTGAGGGATGAAAAGCGTTACTCTCCTTCGCCAGAATGCCCCGCTCGAAAGAGCGGGGATGAATGGCGAGGAGACCCTCCGAAGCTTTAGCGAAGGAGGGTTAAGGGCTATGGAGAGTTCCGCATTCGTATCGGGTGCTCCGCGCGGGAGCGCGGGGAGCTTCACTTCGTTCGTTCACCGGAGCCGGGTGCCAGCTCTATCGGGGGCAATGGGGGCTGTAGCGCAGGAGGAATGACATCGGAAGGGGTGCTGCCCTCTCGCTTCGACGCGTCTTGAGGGAGGGCAAACCGTTCTAAGGCAGTCTGTGGCTCCGCCGCATCGATCGGCTGTGAAACCGGTCTGGGTTCCTGGACCACAATCTCCACCCGGCGGTTCTTCGCACGATTCTCAGGAGTCAAATTATCTGCAACAGGGCGGGAATCGGCATGGCCCACAGCGGTGAGATGATCGCCCTGCAAGCCATACTGTTCAGACAACGTTCGGACCACCGTGACGGCTCGAGTGGCAGATAATTCCCAGTTCGACGGGAATTGGACCGTGCTGATCGGCACACTGTCGGTATGCCCTTCGACGCGCACATGCCGATCCAACTCAATCAGCACTTCACTGATCGCCTGGATGAATGGACGAGCCTCAGACCGAAGAACCGCCTCCCCGGCGCGAAACAACACCGTGTCCGGCAGCGTCAAGACAATATCCCCGTTCGCGAGTTCCTTCATCTGAATGATGTCTACCTTCGTTTCATTTTTGAGAGAGCGCATGATCTCGCGGAGGCGTCGCACGGCCGGTTCCTTGACCGTATCGATAGTCGGATTCACGGTCACGGCCTTGTTCTGCCCGATGGTGAACGGCACCGCGACATTCGCGGGGCTGACAATGGGATTCAGCGCAGCCTTAATCGAATCGCTCACCGTTCTGAACTTGCCCTCATTCACGGAAGAAATTGAATACATCACGACAAAGAAAGCGAAGAGCAAGGTGATGAAATCCGCGTACGACACGAGCCAGCGTTCGTGATTTTCATGCTCTTCGTGTTTCTTTTTTGCCATAAATTAGAACTCGAAACGCTTGAACGAGATACGCTTCACTTTTTCTCTACTTTCGTTCGTTGAGACTCCGGCAGATAACCCTCGAGCTTTTCCTGTAACAGCCGGGGATTCTCGCCTTGGGCCAACCCCACCAAACCCATGATGATCATCGTGCGTGAAGCCGCTTCTTCCTTCAGCTTGAATTTGATCTTGTTCGCCAGTGGAAGAAAAAACAGATTGGCCGCGCCGATACCATAGACAGTCGCCACAAACGCGACGGCAATACCGCCGCCGAGCTTTGAAGGATCGGCCAGATTCTCCATGACGTGAATCAAGCCGAGCACCGCGCCGATAATCCCGACGGTCGGCGCATAGCCGCCGGCAGCCTCCCAGACCTTCGCCGCAGTGACCCCTTCCTCCTCCTGATGCTCGACATCGATCTCCAAAATTTCGTGCACCACCTTCGGGTCTGTCCCGTCCACGATGAGTTGCACACCTTTCCTGAAAAACGGATCGTGGATATCTTTGAGCTTGCCCTCGAGCGCGAGCAGGCCCTGCTTGCGGGACACATTCGCCAGATCGATGATCGTCGTGATGGTTCCCTTATTGTCATGCTTCGGGTCCATGACGCCGAGCTTCAACATGGAGACCCCTCTCAGCACAACTGAAAGAGGGTTCTGAATACAGATCGCGCCGATGGTTCCGCCGATCACGATGATGAAGGCGGTGAGCTGCATGATCGAGCCGACATGGCCGCCTTCAAGGACCTGCCCGCCAAGGATCGACCCGAGCGCGAGGGTAATTCCAATAATCGTTGCGATATCCAAGTTCTACATCCCGTTTATTTGATTTATTGGGTTACTTTAGTCGAGTTGATTCATCAAGCTAGCTTCATCCAACCGAATAAAGCACACAAACCCGTGAGACCGGACAGACAAGAGAACGCTATTTGAATCCGAATTCGGACAACAATTCATCCGCCAGGTCCTGCTTGATCGACGTGGATTTTGCGCTTCTAGCTGCCTAAGCATTTCACCGGCTTTCCCCTGAGTCTCGGGCGTAGCGCTTTCCTCTTTCAGACCGAACACGACCACCAGCTCCACGAGCTTGCACTGAACCTCCTCAATGATGGTGACGAGCTTCTTCACCCGTTGCGCGACGAGGTCCTGAAACGATAGAGCCGTCATGATGTCCATCAAATGTTTCTCGTCCTGAGCCAACTCATTTGTGGCTTTCCCCAGACGCGCCGCGAGAGTCCGGCAGTCGACTGCTTCCAATGTCGAAACTATCGCAGCCAGTTCCTTGGCAGCCCTAGCACGGTTATCCTGAACGATCTCAGTCAAACGCATGACTTCCATCGTGCCGTCCTCCGTCATCTTATTCAGATCGAGCAGATGGGCCGTCGCTTGAGGAAGCTGCCCACTCTTGGTGGCCATTGGGCCTCCGACGTCAGACATTTTTCGCATGGCCGATTCGAGATAGCGGGCCAATTCACCGAGTTCGTCGTACAGTTTGACATTGCCGTTCAGCAGGGTAGCCTCCTCTCAAAAAACTGTGAAGCGTATCTTGTGAAGCCCAAAACGAAAGACGCTGCCGGCTATTTGAAAATTTTGCTCATTTTTTCCTGTAACACTTCGGCAGTAAACGGTTTCACGATGTAATTACTCACGCCGGCCTTGATCGCTTCGACAAGGTTTTCCTTCTGAGCCTCCGCCGTCACCATCAAGACAGGGATCGCTTTCAACTTGTCATCGGCACGAATGGCCCGCAACAGATCAATACCGGTCATGACAGGCATGTTCCAATCAGAAATGACAAACCCAAATGATTCTGCCTTGAGCTTGTCCAGCGCGTCTTGGCCGTTTTCTGCCTCTTCGACATTCGCAAACCCAAGCTGCTTCATGATGTTCTTGACGATTCTTCGCATGGTCGACATGTCGTCCACGACGAGAATCTTCATGTTCGGGTCGGCCGGCATGCTCTGAACCTCCTTATATTTCCGAATCGTGAAGCACAGGACAGACGGGAAGCGGAACCATCCGACTACGAATCGAACAGGCTTCACGCGTCACAACCGATGCTTCACACATCGGGCGCGCACCTCGTCGCTCGCTCCAACCTAGGCGGCACCTCGGACAGAGGGCAGATCGTCAGCCCTGTTTGGAGCGGCTGTGCATCCATTCATGGATGTCGCGACGGAGGAAACGCCAGTGTTTCCCAATCTTCGATGCCGGCAATTCCCCAACCCGAGCGAGCTTATAGACGGTGGACTTGGGCACTCGAAGAAACTGCGCCACGTCCATGACCGTCAAAATCTCGCCGTCCGTTGATGACCCACTACTCAGTTGAATTGTTGTTGACGCAGACAGGGCATTGTTCATAGTGGATGTGATATCGGTGATGTGATTGGGAAACTTGAGTGGCTAATGCGCGCCATTGTGAGACATGAAGGTCTGTCCTGCACCGCTCCTGATCGACACGACCGGTTCCACTCATGTTTTTTTCCTGGAACATCCGAAGAAGAAGTACGGACCATCACGAACCGCAAGGAAGCGGCCTCAATGGCCACTATCATCTCCATCACCGCCAATCTTGCCCTCCTCCTTGCAAAGAAAGGGAAGCGGGTGACCTTGGCCGAAGTAGTTATCGTGGATATCGGAGCCGGAACGAGCTACCACGCACTGGATTTCTTCTTGATGGCCGACGACCATCATGTGACCGTCGCCACACCCGATCCCACGTTGGAGTTGGGCCTCTACCGGTTCATCAAGCTAGCTGCAATCCGTCGTGTCTTGTCTTCGTTTCTGGCCAGAGGGGCCATGGCCGACGCCCTATCAGATCGTGATTTTTCCAGTGTAGAAGAGGTGCTCGATGTGGTGGGTCAGACCGACGAAACGAGCCGTGGCATTGCCGAAACCGCTCTCCGGACATTCCATCCGACGCTCATCCTAAACCGGCTGTCAGGACGCGCTCATGTGGAGCCCCACGGCTTTAGCCTACTCCGCCGAAGCAGCTTCGGCTGCGAAGGCCGGACAGCCGTGGTCCCTTTTGTGTCTTCTGCGGAACCCGCCGAGTCTACTCCGCCGAAGTAGCTCTGCTACGAAGGCTGGAAGCGTGTCCTCCTTCGCCAAGGCTTCGGCACGCCGCCCAGAGGCTTTGGCCGACGGGTCGGAGGACACCCGCTTCGTATTTCTCCACAGCTTTATAGATTGGCTTCCTGCGTAGGCGGGTGAATGTCTCGACGCTCAAGAAAATTCTTAAAGAATATATTGGCGAAGACCTCACGCTCTTGGGAAAGATCCCTGACAATCCGGCAATGGAACGAGCCGTCCGCGGCAATCTTCCCGTCGTTGATCGTGAACCGACCGCTCCCGCCGCCGTGGCGCTCGCCGCCATCGCCGACACCCTGCTCACCCGCATCGCTTCCGCTGCCAGTTGAGGCTCAACGCTCGCCCGATTGACTGCGACGCCCACGCAATCGTTCTGCCTGGGTGTGAATAATATGACGGATCAGATGATCCTGATCGTCCGGATTGATCTCGGTATATTCCGACGCAATCTCGTACTGTGCTCCGTCTTTGGCCAAAGAAGATCGGATGACCCTGACGGTTGCCTGAATCGGTGTAAAGGGCGGCAGAATCATTTTTATCCTCAGGAGATCATCGACGGCGAATGTCCGCGGCGAGAGAAAACCGACGCCGCCCCCGCTCAGCGTCACATCGACGATTGCCGCAATCGCGATGCTCTCCGGCTGCATCTTGGCAAGCTGCTTGACGATCACTTCCAGCAACCAATCGACTTTCATGATCCAAGGAAGCAGCGGCGATTGTGCCAATTGCTCACCGCTGCGGAGCAACAAGTCTGACGTGGGCTTGGCAACGGCAGCCGAAATTGCCTCCTGGCTTATCGGCAAAGCCCCCGGAATCGGCCCCTCCACTGGATCAGTCAAGAGCCGACACTCGAAAAGTACCCGATCGTCGATTCGCACCCACTCACGCCGCTCGTCCGACAGGGCTTTGGTTGTGTTCGTTGAGGGAGGAGGCATCATGATACTCATAAGACCTTTCCGGCCATCATGGCGCCGCAAGCATCACAGTGGCGCCTTCAACCAATACCGCCTGATCAGGCACATGGACGACCACTCGATTTCTTCCCGAAGCCTTGGCCCCGTACAACGCCGAATCTGCGGCCGCAATCCATTCTGACACGGATCGAATGGTTACGGCAGGAATGTGGGCGATGCCGATGCTGGCGGTTATCCGCACGATCCCTTGGTCCGCTTCGAACTCCTGACTCTCTATCTCCCTGCGCAGCCGCTCTGCCAGGACCAACGCGCAATCGAGATCGGTATGGGGCAGCACGATCCCGAACTCTTCCCCACCGTACCGCCCGACGACGTCGATATCGCGAACCGCTCTTCGCATCAACGCCGCTGTGCCCCTGAGCACCTGATCCCCAGCGAGATGACCCAGCTGGTCATTGATCGCCTTAAAATAGTCCAAGTCCACGAGAAGCAAACAGGCCGATGAGCGATAGCGGAAACCTCCTTTGAATTCCCGCGCAAGGACGTCCTCAAGTGCCCGGCGGTTCAACAATCCGGTCATGCTATCGCGTAAGGCCAATTCCTGGATCATCTGGTGGGTAGAGGCATTTCGAAGCGCCATGGCGAGTGATGTTCCCACAGTTGACAACATTTTGAATTCGGCATCGGTAAACGTGCCCTCTCGACGTTCGAGATACAGTACGCCCTGTCTATCTGGCGAGATAGGCAATGGAATCGTCATCGTATGACGGTCGTCGCCTACGGCGGGGAACGATGAAAGCGGCGCACAGTCTTCCCTCGATAGGGCCTCAGCTCCTACCAGGTCAAGAGGCTGTCGGCTAGACGTCCTAGGCTTGGCATCTTCCGGAAAATGACGAAGCAGCCACTCTCGAACCTGCATTTCCTGACATGTCCACGCCGACGAACGGGACCAGGTCATAATCCGATGGGGCTCTGCGCAGGCGAGGCCAATGATATCCAATGGAACGAGAGTTGCGAGCCCGGTGAAGAGGGACCGGACAATGGTCTCGCTGTCCAACGAGGCGGTCAATACTTGGGTCAAATGATTCAGGGCCAAGAGTGTTCGATTCCAATGTGTGAGTGCATTGCGCTCCTCAGCGAGCCGCTCATTCGATTGTGCGAGTTCCTGTGACAGATTGCGAACGACGCGGAAGGTGTGCCGATTGACGAGGCCATCGTGGAGCGACGTCATGAATCGAGCAGATGAGACTGGAACCGTAAGGTAGTCAAAGGCTCCAGATCGTAGACAGTGGGCCACCGACTCTGCGCCGATTTCAGGACCAACCAGGATCACACAGGCGTCATGGTTCAGCTTGGCTAACTGATTGAGGAACTGAACAGCGCGCTCACGTCCTGCAGGAATTTCGTACACAATCGCGGAGGGTGAACATGCTCCTACGGCATCGAGAAGCGCGAGGTCTTCCGTAAACCGATACACGGCATGACCTGCCTTTTCAAGATGACGCCAGAGTGCCTGATGATGAAACTCCGGGCGACCTGAAATACAGACGGAGGATGGTGGATTCAGTCTGGTGGGATCACTTCGGAAGCTATCGCAAATTGCCGTTTCAACTGTGGACATCCTGTCCTTATTCATGTAAGACACTCCTTGTCTTATCAATTATGTATAATAATAACCTCATGTATCACACGCATAATATTCCGTTCGCGTGTACCTGGAGAGTCCGACATCAGACCCTGTCCCAGCTCTTCTGTTCGCTCAACTTCTTGCCGTCCCGATAGGGAAAAATGGATGGCCTGATGATAGGTACGGACCACATTGTGAATCTGGGTCAATTCAATTGCCATAATTATTCGTCAGGCCGGTCATGCTAATTGGTCCATGAGAGTGGGTCCCATCTCGCTCTGTCCTTGCCAGGATCGCACCCCCTGTAAATTCTGACGGATCTTCGACGTCTCGATCAGCTGTGTTTGGATTGCTAGCCGAGCATTCACAATTCGAGCTGTGACCGCTTGGTCACATACCGAGAGATCCATGGCGAGGGCTGGAAGCATGGGATGGTCAAGGAGATGCTCTTCACGCAAGGCATAACATGCCTCAACCTGATCCCACTGTCCGAGCTCTGCGGCCTGACCAGCCTGCATCGTTAAGGTGCGCAGGTTCTGCTCCCAAACTATCGCATTCGATTTACTCATCCTATCCTCGAGGCAAGGCCATCGACTGATTCTGCTGCTGCGCCACCGTATGCCAGGCTCCACGCATTTCCTTCAAACATCGTAGAGGGCCATCGAGCCGGCGGGCATCGTTTCGCAAATTGGCCTGCGTAAACTCCGCCAACATATAATCATAGAGACGGTAGAGCGACTTGGCGATCTCGCCGCCTCGTTCGAAATCGAGGACGCTGGACAATTCGCTGACAATTCCGACGGCGCGTCCGAGAAACCGGGCTTTATCGGGCTGATGCTGCCGAGCGATCCCGTCGCTCGCAAGCTCAACCGCCTGGATGGCAGAATCGTACAGCAGGACGATGAGCTGAACACTTGATGTGGTCAGCACCTCCGTTTGACGATACCGTGAGGCGGCGGCTGTGTTGGGGAAGGTGTTCATCATCATGACCCTTGTGATTGTTGAGATTGCAAGAAGGTGCTCTGGCCTTTCAGCCGGCTTAGGAGTCCGTCGAGCGCGGCATATTGTCTCTTGAGCGACTCCTCGTAAGCCGAGAGAGCATCTTCTTTCCTGTCGATTTCGACCGTCAGACTACTGAGCTGCTTGGTCAATGCGTTTTTGCGAACCGTGAGTGAGCCCGTCCCGATGTCATCGATCGCATCGATGGCATCATTGACTCGCTGGGCAACACCAGCCACCCCTGCCTGAGTGATAAAGAGGGATTTCACCGCAGCATATTTGGTGTTCAGTACGCCATCCAGCTTGGCGTCATCCACTGTGATCGTGCCGTCGCGTTCCGTCTTAAATCCGATTTCCCCCACGGACGAGTAGGTCGTCAGTCCGCTGGCAGAAGCCGAGAGGGCCTGCCGGAGTTGTGACAGGAGACCTTTCGCCGTCGGTTCAGCGAAGAAGAGGGCGCCTGTTTTCGTGGCGACGTCATACGTGGTGCGTTCATTCACAAATTTCACGATATCGCTATAGGCTGTGGCAAACTTTTTGATGCTCTCTTTCACCGCCCCGTTGTCACGCGTAACATTAACGGAAACGGTGTCGGATCCGGTTGTCTTGAGGAGCGAGAGGCTCACGCCAGGAATCGCGTCTGTGAGAATATTGTTGCTGCGCTGCAGAGTGACGGGGTTCAATGCCGGGTCGCCGACGATGGCAATAGCATCCTGTGCAGCCTGCAAGGTATCGACGCCCCCTGTGCCCCCGCCATTGGTAAAGTCCAATGTGGTTCCGTCGGCCACAATCGTCACCCCATTGCTTGCTCCTGACGCAGTGGCCGTGAGAATCACGCGATAGGCCGATGTGGTCTCGCTGCCTGCATTCACAATCGACGCGGTCACGCCGGCGCCCAAGTCGTTAATGCCGGTCTGTAAATCTTCAAGCGTGGCCGCGCTGCTCAACGCCACAGTCTGATCGGTTCCCGTTCCGACGCGGAAGGTAAACGAGGCCGACGCGCCACCGACAATATCGGTCGTCACACTCGATACGGCTGTCGCTCCTTTGTTGGTAATCTGATGCGACTGGGCCAATTGCGTGACCCGGACGAGATAGGAACCAGGCGTCGCAGTCGATGATGCCGAGGCAGTCAAGGCCTTCTCATCCGAGACGGTGGTGGTCGACCGATCGAATGAGGTCGGCAATCGCAGGGCATCTCCAGCCGACTGCAAGGCCAGAAGCTTACCTTCAAGCAATGCGTAGTCTGTCAATTTTGACTGCGCCGTTGCTTTCTTCTGACCGAGTTGATCGATGGGGCCGCGCTGGATTTTGACCAGTTGATCGACCACTTGACCAAAATCCAGTCCGTTCCCCAATCCCCCAAACGAAATCGATGCCATAGCGTCAACGTTCCTCTGTTAGGCGCGTTCCTGAATCAAGAGACCTTTAGGCTCATCCAGATGCTTGGCCAGATCCAGAAGTTCTTGCGCAGGGATCTGTCGAATGATCTCTCCGGATTCCCCATTGAGAATCTTGATCACGGCTTTGTGCGAATCGGAATCGATCTCGATCTCCAGACGGGATGTGGTTCCACGAAGCACGTCCTTGACACGAGCGGCGGCCTGCTCCAACTTCTCTATCGTCGGTGCCGGTTCCGGAGTAGAAATCCTGGGCTCGGTGTCCACACTGCTGTCTCCATCGCGAACCGGCTTGACAGCGCTTTCGGGATGGCGTGTGACGAAATACAGATCGTGAGGCGGTCGAATGTTTTGGACCATAGATGCCTCCATAGAGGCGGCGTTCCTTCATCGCCCGCTGGAGGCCCAGCCGCCGATACGGCAGCTGGGCGATCACTCCAGCGAAACGATATGAAGGTCTACCGCAGCAACGCGAGTGCCTGTTGCGGGAGTGAGTTGGCTTGTGCCAACACCGCAACGCCTGATTGCACAAGCACCTGATTCTTCGTGAATTGCGACGTCTCGTAGGCGATGTCGGCATCGCGGATACGAGATTCTGCCGCCACGAAGTTCTCACTTGTGACCTGCAAGTTCGAAATAGCCGCCTCGAAACGGTTTTGAATCGAGCCGTATTCCGCTCGTGCGGTGGCCACTGAACTGATCGCGCTGTCGATATTGCTCAACGCGCTCTGAGCGTTTGCCGACGTTGAGATGTTCACGCCTGTCAAGCCGACGGCCGCAACAGTCAAGTCGTTCAGATCGGCTGTGAGCGCATTGCCCGAACCGCTCTTGAAGCCGACGAAGACTTCAAATGAGTTGGTGGCTCCGCTCAACAGCGCCTGTCCGTTGAACTCGCTCACGGT
The DNA here is from genome assembly GCA_002869925.2 of Nitrospira sp. CG24A. Classification (GTDB taxonomy): domain Bacteria; phylum Nitrospirota; class Nitrospiria; order Nitrospirales; family Nitrospiraceae; genus Palsa-1315. The sequence continues at coordinate 64,166 of NEWT02000020.1, read as the reverse complement.
TGCGATCCGGTCGATTTCAGACCGGAGTGTCACAAACTCTTGATCCAGGTAAGACCGTTCCGTGGCCCCGATGGTGCCGCTGGCGGACTGCGTCGTCAGCTCACGGAGACGGGAAAGCAAGTTACCGATGGTGGCCGCGGCCCCGTCGGCGACCTGCGTCAAGCTGATGCCGTCATTCGCATTTCGTGTCGCTTGGTTGATACTGCGAATGTGCGCGCGCAATGTTTCAGACACACCGAGTCCGGCAGCATCGTCCGCCGCACGGGTGATCCGAAGCCCTGAAGACAACCGTTCCACCGACCGCTGCAACTGGTTCGTATTCACGGTCAAATTCCGCTGAGCTGCGACCGAAGACGGGTTGTTATTGACGATTAAAGCCATGGACCTATTCCTCCTTGAAAACTGAACGCATCAACCACTCGCACTTCCCGGCATCCGTGCCAAGATTGTTTTGACCGAAGAACCCGCTGATAGCATGCATACCGGCGAGGTTCCTTGGTCGTGCATTCCTTATCGGTCCCAGCCGGTCCACACTTGAGAGGGCCTGAGGAGCAGAACGGAGAGCAGTCATAGTGGTCGACAACCGACAGTATTCGACGTGAAGGTTCAAATAGAAGCCAACCGTGGGAGGATCTCGAATTCCAGGATATCTGCGATGCGAACAGGATCTTGGATGGACCGGGCATCCAGGAGGTCTTGGATCCATGGGGAAAGGGCCTGCAGATCGTCACCGGCTTGACTACCAGGCCCAGCAACCTGAAGAAGTTCCATATAATCGGCCAATTGCCCGAACCAGCGGTCCAATGCTAAAGGAATAATGGCGTTCATACGCAGGGGCGCAAGAAATCCCTGAGCCTCGGCTGTCAATGTCGACGAAAACCTGGTGATGGTCGGCGTCGCGTTCGTCATGATCTCAGGAATATCCTGTGAACAGGCATCAACCGATCCGACCTCTTTGAGAAGCTTGTCCAACAGCATGGGCTGGAGGTCGCGATCCGTAATCAGGCGCCCCCCGAGCTTCAGCGACGTGACCAGCCGATGTCGTGCATGGGCGCGATCACTAACCTGCGCCAGAACCTCACCGACCAATTGATCGTCACTGACATCCCACTGATCGTGATCGAGTGTGATACGCATGGTTCAACTCCTTGTGATAGATACGGACGCGACTGAGACGGCCTGTTGTATCAACGGCAATGAGCGCGGTCGTCTCTCGACCTGCGCCGGTGCGTCTGACAATACTGTTCCGACTCGAGCGATGCGCTGCTGCCATCGTCGATAGGCCTTCACGTGTTGATCGGCCAATATCGCCAACTCGCTCGCGCCATCGTTATGAATGTCTCTGATCATCGCCACAGTGGCCGGGCCAGTGGCCGAATGAGCTATCATCCGGGGCAGAAGCTTTTCTCGCTCTTGACGGAGCAGCGCTTGTTCCCGTTGTAGCATTGAAGCCGGTATTGGGCGGCGTCTCGTGAGAGTCGCGATATGCCGAGCCCGCTGTTCCAGGAGTCGCAGGGGTTGGCCCGCTTCTCTCATCCAGGCCATCGCACCGTCTCGGTCCGGCGCTGGTTCAAGGTTCAACGCCACCTGGCTCGGCCTGCCCGTAAAGTCTTCGTACCAGAATCTCCTCCAAAATTCGGCATACCAGGCCACCTCGGCATCCACATGTCCCGCTCGCAAGATAAAGGCACCAAGTCCATCGGCATCCTCACTCGATTGATACACTCGCGCACCTAGGCTCCATGCGGGAAATGGAGCGCGCCCTAACGCATGAAGACATAGCATCGCGACTTCTTCGGGAATGATTCGATCTTTGCAGGCATGGTGCGCGCAAATCTGATCGAATCCGCAGGGTGAACAAGCCAGATCGGGCTGAATGACCCAATGGCCTGGCCCGTAGGGTCCCGTTTCATGGTGATCGACATGGCCAACTGACAGGTCGATCACTGGAGTTCCAACACCGACCGCGAGATGCATGGGCCCCGTGTCGTTGGTGAGGAGCAGCTGACAACGCGAGAGCAGGCCGACGAGTTGATTGAGTGTCGTCCGGCCACTAGCATCGAGCATCGGCGCGGCTCCCCCGCTATTTCGATAGGTCGTCACGGCCAGTTGGATGGCATCCGCCTCGGCAGCCGTGCCGATCATGACAAATCCCACGCCTGAATGGCGGCTCAGCCGCGCCATGGTCTGACCGAAATATTCCGGTCGCCACGCTTTCATGACGTCGCTGGCTCCGGCTTGTATGGCGATCCACTGGTGGACGGTTCGGCCCTGAGACGGGAGAAATAGATCGGCCCAGGCTCGACCATCGGCTGGAATGGCGATCGACAACGGTGAAAATGCCCCGTGGCTGCTCCCTCCCATGGCATAGAGATCCACCAGATTGAACCGATTGAATCGCCGATGCCGATGCAGATCGGTGAAGTACGCCAGCCAGGGGTTCTGCACGATGGGACAGCCGTCCGGCCCTGCAATAATCCCCCGCAAGTCCGGCGCACCGATGTACGACGCGAGTAAACCGGTCTGACGATTGAAGGTGAGATTGATGATGCGGTCGTACCGTGCAGCTCGTAGCGGCGCCGCCCAAGCCGTCATCTCTTGCATCAGCGTCACCAGACTCTTCGACTGCGTGCGGCACGCATCGAGCAATCCCGTAAAATCGCAACTGATGATCTGTCGGAGCCCGGTCAGCAGCGCAGCAGTCGGCGCAAAACTTCGATCAACGACCAGGTCGATCGCCACATCAGGCCATTCTTCTCGCAATCGGGACAACAAGGGGCCGGTCTGAATCAGATCTCCCATGCGAGTCACGTTGATGATTAGAACTTGCTTAGTCATATCAAGTTGTCACGGCTCAGGTAGTCAGGCTGAAGGGGTTCAGGCTGAAGTGTTCGGAATTCCGACCTTCGGCCTGTGCCCATAGCCTTCAGCCTAAACACCTATTCGGTCACACCAAATCTTTTGTCTCGGACCGATATTCATCCAACATCAGCACCATCAGATCCTCCCTCGACAAAGTACCCATGGGACCGCGTGAACGAATCTGTGCCGCAAGCTGCTTGAGCTCCACCCGTTGAGTGGAGGGAAACGTTCCCAGCGTCGAGGCCACCGATGGAAATGCATCAGCGGCTGCTGACGCGAGCGCGCCCGCCTGGCGGGTTCCTCGCAGAATCGACCCAATACGGTCCGGACTTGCGACACCGATCTGGGACAACAACTCGCGCATACGGTGAGGATAGGTATGTTCGGCCAGCACGCGCCGGCGAGCCTGTGCCGCCATGGCCACGCGTCCCTCAGGCTCGCGAAGCCAGCGGGTAATTTCACCAGTCAGATCGTCGGGAGAGGACACCGTGGCGACTTCGCTCTCAGTGAAGAGCCCCGGCATCAGAGTACGGCGATCCGTAAGCTGAAACGCTCCGCAAGCCGCCAGTTCGAACGTGCGGGGATTCACGAAATCCCCTTCAGGATCGAACCCGGCCCCACCCCAAGAATGCAGGTTGAGGTTCACCGCACTTGCGTTGAATACTTTCTGACAGGTGTCGGTATCGATCCGGGCGCCGTTGCGTTGAAGCACAGGGGTCAGGCCGGCAGCACCGCCCCATTCATTGCCCCACAGCTTGAATATCCACCCGTGACCGAGTAGCCGGGGAAAGATCTCGCGCCGGTTGGCATAGCCTGCGCCGACAAATGACACATCGGACCCATATTCATCTCGCTCGGCCTGGGTTAAGTCCACGGGACGGTGGACAGATGGGTCTGCTGCCATCGGTAGATAGCGCACGTCCTTCGCGCCAGCCTGTTTGAGCGCCGAGATGCATGACTCTTGCTGAATCACGAACCAAAAATCGTAGCCTGCCGCTAATTGTTGCCAGTAGGTGAGATGCCGGTAATTCTCGACAAACCACATCGCCGTCAGAAACTTTTTACGCCGGAGATGCTCTAGCGCCGGAAGAATTAATGGAGACTGTGCGAGCGATAAGACCAAATCGGGCGGATCTTCTGCCAGCTGAGCCATCGTGATCCGGCTCAGCATCTCCGCATACTTACTCTGCAAAGCCAATCGATGTTGGGCGTTCTTCAGCAAGTCCAACTGATGATAGCTTGTGGCATGGACGCTATGATCGAGCCAGCGGACGCGATGTCCGAGCGATTCAAGCGCGCTGACCGCATAACGGGCAATAGGGAGAGACCCTCCGTAGATCGGTCCGACGACGGCAATGCTGAGCTGCCCGCCGGCATTGGACGCAATCCCCCGCTGCAAGACTGTTTCAATGGCACGATGATTATCCGTATAGAACGCAGCAGCCGGCGCATACGTGACAAGCCGCAGCGGTTGGCTGGCAGCGGCAATCAGTTCACCGATCACCTCCGTGGTGCCCCAAGCCCAAGACACACGATCCATCCAATCGCCCCAGACGCGAGCCGCCGCCGCATCGACGACGACATTCAGGTCGGGAGCGACCACGACAATCGATGCCGTTCGAGGCAGTCGCGCACACAAGGCCTCGACGTGATAGAGCAGGCCGACGCCGAATACCACCATCGTTTCTCCATCCTGATAACTCTGCCCTTCGGCCCAGGCCTGCGCTTCTTTTATGGGATCATAGGCGCTATGAATCCAACGTCCGTTAGCGCGCGCCGACATCACCCCGGTACGCGCCGGCACGATCTCCAGCGCGCCCCCTTCGCGTTGGCGAAGCGCCGTCGCCAGAGCAGAATCGCGCCGCGTCAATCGAGCGATATTCGCCTCGAAGGAGTTCATCGCACACCTTGCAGCGGTCGGCGCTGTTCCGATAACTGCCGCCAGATTGCCGCTCGCTGATCTTCGACTGGATCGTTCTCGTCCACGCGTCGAAAAATGGCCCCCCACTCGTCGTGGTAGGACCGCCATAAAGACCAGCCTGCGATCGGTTCCTGTTGCGGGATTGTGCAGCGCTCTCGAATCATCTTCACACTGGCTTGGATCGGCCACATCGCCGGCGAGGCGCAATCGGCTTGCCACACCCAGTGGCCCTCTCCATAAGGCCCCGTTTCATGTACGCGGGCGCGCGAGAAATACAACCCTATTGCACAGGTACCGACGGCGGCTGCCAGATGGAGCGGGCCTGTATCAGCGCCGACAGCCCAATGACATCGCTTCAAGACGGTGGCCAATTGCGGAAGAGTCGTACGTCCCGTGGCATCCCACACACGCCCCGCAATCATCGGTGAGAGTCCATCTTGAATCGCAAGAGCGGCGTGCTGGTCGCGCTCACTCCCAATCAAGACAACCCCGCAAGGCGATTCATGGGTGAGCAAGAGCGAAATCCATTCACTCCACACCTCGATTGGGATTGATCGATCTGCGTCACCGGCCCCTACTATGACCGCGACCCATTGCCCTGCCGACGTGCCTACCTCAGCTAAATCACCAGAAAGATCGCTCGTGGAGGGTATGAAGGCAGGCGGAGTCCGGGGAGGGTTCACTCCGCACAGGCCACAGAAGGTATCGGAAAGATGAATGCGATTCGAACCTCGCTGGTGCGCAATCTGGCGCAGATACGCGGCCCAGGGTGACAGTTCTTCATTCAATGGCCCATGCAGGTTGGGGCCTTGAACCTCTACCGCCAACAGCGCCCCTGCCAGGATTGCGCGCGGGTGACGGTTCAGCACATAGGCGATCGAATAGGGCTCGGGCGTCAACTCCGCGAGATATCGCTCAACGTCGCGCAAGCACGAGGGCTGAAACTCTCCGGCAAAGGACTCGGCCCACGTATGCCATTGTGTTCCGTTCCATTTCAGCACATGCCCCACTTCTGGGAACAAACGGGCGAGATCCGCCAGTACCGCAGGACAGAGCAGATCGAGAGACTGTTGTGGGTAGCGAGTCGCAAGTGAGACGAGTGCCGGCAAGCTCTGGACCAGATCGCCCAGCCTGGCGAGTTGGATCAACAGCCTTCGCGCCGTCGTGTCTTCATCATGCGCCATGATGATGTGTCAGGGCTGGCTCGTTCTCATCGATCGCGCTCGCCAATTCACTGAGACCATCGAAGGCTGGATCCAGCATACGGATCGAATCATGTTCGCGCCGAGCATCCGCCCAACGGGTCAGGCGGAGAAACACGCCTGCCAGCGCGAACCGAAGACTAAGGTCTCCAGGGTTTCTCGATACGTACCGACTTAGGACGGACTCTAATTGTTCCCACCGTTGGAGTACCGTACCGGCCCTCAACAACCAGTGCAGCGTTTCCGCATCGTCAGGATGTTCGGTCGCCACAACGAGAAACAGTTCCCAGGCATCGGCGGATTCGGTCAACCCCATCGCAGCCATGCCGAGGCCTAATTGTGCCTTCCGACGATCCGCCCCATAGGCGCCTGCATGTTCGAAAGCCGTCTTGGCCTCGACCAACTGATTGCGCTGCATGGCCAGGATCCCGGACAATAACCACCCGTCTCCGTGCTTCGGGCTGTAACTCCGTAACTCGTTGAGGCAGTGCTCGGCCTCGTCAAGTCGGCCCTCTTCAAGAGCGTTCTTCGCCAATGCGTGATAGCCGTCCTCGTCCGGTTCCATTGCCAATACACGTTTCCAAAATGAGAGCTCTAGAGCTGGAGCCTTGATCCATCTGCATACCCATGCAGCCCATCGCAGCACCCACACGTCGCTCGGCCATTGATCGACAGCATTGAGATGTATCTTGATCCGTGCAAAATCTTGGCTCTTTGCGGCAGACTGAGTATCTACCACACACTGCCACGCGGTTCGGTCTGAAACAGAGATCAGTGGCTTAATCTGAGTGTAAAACATGCCCTTATCGGTCCTGACCTGGCAGTAGAGCCCATCCGACAGATACAACCCGTCTTCGTCCGAGATCCACCACTTGTGCGCCCACCGCTCACGCAGTCGCCGTGCATTGTCTGTTTCGTGTTTTTTTCGTCCAGGCGTTTGGCTTTCCAGATGGTAGACGACGCTGTCCGGGCGATACACGATGCGCCACCCTCGCTCTCGTATTTTCAAACACAGATCGACATCCTCGAACCCATTCTTGAATCCTTCGTCGAACCGGCCGACCTGCTCGAACACATCACGCCGCACCAGCATGCAGGCTCCGGTGACGCATTGAAATTCCCGCCGCCGATTGACCATAGGCGAGTCAGCAGGGAGCTTCTGATAAATATGGTAGGGCGCAAACATCGTACGCGAAAACGCCACGCCCGCATGTTGGATAGTCCCGTCTTCATACAGCAGCTTACTGCCGGCCACGGCCACATCGGGGTGGCGTTCGACCTCATCCACGAGGGCATTCAACCAACCGTCGGTCGGGATCGTGTCATTGTTCAGAAAGAGGAGAAACTCTCCTCTCGCAGCGTTGGCTCCTTGGTTACACGCGACAGCAAAGCCGTAGTTTTCAGGATTGCTGATCACCTGAACGTCTCCGCCTAACTCAGCAAGGAACTCTGCTGTTCCATCGCTCGAGGCATTATCCACGACGATCACTTCATATTCCGGCATCGTGGTGATTGACGCCAACGTGGTGAGGCATTGGCGGGTCAGCTCGAGTTTGTTGAATACGGGAATGATGATCGATGCCTTGAAACGAAGGGGCAACGGCTTGCATGTTGTGGCGGGCGGGATGGACCCCGCACCCTGCTCAACAGCTTCGCAAATACCCCAGGCATAGGCAGACTGCAAGAGCGTCTGATACACGGGATAGAGCACGCGTTGGAGATAGGTTCGGTCGAACCGTTCTGCACCGGATCGAATCAACGCCAATTGCTGGAGATCGGGCTTTTCCAGCTCTCGTGCAACGTGAAGCAGCCGGGTAATCCGATCTTCTCCAAGAGCATCACGGACCGCAAGGGCGTCGTCGATTTTGAGATGAGTACGGCTCAGCTCAGGATGTTTACGCGCCAGCACGACAGCCATGTGCCCGGCCTTGCGCTGCCGTTGGACAAACCCCGCCAGGGCAATTTCATGATGGTGACAGGTCACCGCCATGGCGTTGTAGTGCAATTCCAGACCTTGGGTGCTCAAGCGATATCCCAGTTCCACATCGTCATAGGCGGGATAGGTAAAGTCTGGGTCGAAGAGAACCGGTTGCTTGAGCAGCAGATCTCGCTTCACCGATAGGTTGCTCGTGTAGAAAAGCCGAAAGTCGGCCTTCCCTTCCCGCACTTCATGAAATGCAAACTGCTGGCCCCCTTCCGGCGAGACAATGAACTTCATGAACGGCGTGACAGTCAGTTCGGGAGACCAATCGATGAAGCCCAGCATGGCATCCAATTCACTTGGATGACGCTCGTGGAACATCGCATGCGCATCGAGAAACGACGGCTCCGGAATCATATCGTCGCCCGTGATGACGACCACACGTCCTTGAGCGGCTCGAATTCCGAGATTGCGGGCCGCATTCGCACCGGCGTGCTCCGCCGTGAGGATACGGAGGGGAAAGGACGCGCTGAACTGTCGGACCATCGCAACGGTGTCGTCCGTGGATCCGTCGTCCACGACGATCACCTCGAATTTCTCAGGGGCACAGGTCTGGGACATGAAGGCCAGCAACGTCTTCCGTAAAATGGCGCGCCGGTTATAGGTCGGAATGACGACCGACAAGGCGAACCGCGCAGGGGAAGGTGCTTCTCGTGGGTTGGAGGCGACGGATAGCACCTGCTTGGCTGGTTTCGGCAGTCCAGGCGCCAGCGCGAGCACGTCCCGCAGTTGCGCGACCGGTCCGTCGAGACGATAGGCCCACCGCAACAGCCGTTCATAATGTTGCTGCGCCATGGCCTCCAGGGGTTTGGAATGCCCGCCGACTTGCCGCTTCTGTAAAAGTGCGAAACCTTCTTCCAAGAACCGCTTACCCGCCTCCATGTCGGCCCTCGTGAGGTTGGGTGTATGCATGGGGATCTGGTGGCCCCCATAATCTTTCCATTGCTGTGAATCAATCCAGCCTTCCCGAAGACCTTCCGTATGAAGGGGTGTGCCCGGGTAAGGCGTGATGATCGTGACTCCGATGGTGTCCGGCTTATATCGTTGAATCAGGTCATAGGTGGCAACGAGGGATTCACGGGTCTCTTGCGGAAGTCCGACAATCAGAAGGAAATGAAGACGGATGCCGAGCCGGAATGTGTACTCACGCAAATGGGCCAGCATGGGGACCGTCAGGCCTTTCTTCCCCTCCCGTAGATGCATGACCTGTTCATCGCCCGTCTCCACTCCGACGAGAAGACCGACACAGCCGGCCGCGCGCATCTTTTCCAGCACAGCATCGCCGAGACAATCGACTCGCGTCTCGCACACCCATTCAAGTCGCCACCCGGACGCAATAATGAGGTCGCAGAGCCTGACGATACGCCCCTGGTTAAGCGTGAAGGTTGCATCACGAAAATAGATCTTGGTGATACCCTGCCGCTCAACCACGTCTTTCAGCTCGGCAACGATACGTTCTGGCGTTTGCGATCGCCATTTCACGCCCTCAACTAACGGGTACGGACAATAGTACCCGCAGGGATAGGGACAGCCCCGGCTTGTCTGTAACGTCGCGACGGGGGTACCAAGCAACGGATAGATGTACTGTTCGTTCGGAAGCAGATCGCGGGCGGGAAACGGCAACTGATTGAGATCCTCGACCGGCGACCCTTCGTCGAATTGGAACGATGGTCCGGCGCCCGACGCACCGGCATCGAGCCAAGCGGTGCCACCGGTGCTCCGGCCATGGGCGATGTCGGTGATCGTGAGGTCGACTTCGCCATGAATCACCAAATCGGCTGTGCTTCGCTCCAACAGCGCTTTCAATACACCATGGTCCCGTACCAGAGTCTTTCCGGCTATTCGCGCGGACGGGTGTCGGCGACGAAGTTCAGCAAGGAAGGCCGCGTCTTGCTCCAAGGTCGGGAGCGACACAGTTCCAATCACGAAATCCCAATGATGGCCTTCCAATCGGGCGTACACCGCGGCTGCGTCCAGACCCAGCGGATCAGCGTCGATGAGGTCCACCGTCTCGCCTGCCTGACGCAACGTGGCCGCCATGATGGCCAGGTCCAGGGGGGGCAGCACCATACCCTCGCTGCCGTCGAAGCCAAGACCCCCTGCCATACTACGACTGACCGGACGAACTGAAAGGGATGGGCTGTTGATCAATGCGATGCGCATGAGGCCTCCCGTGATTGCGTGGGAAGCTGAGCGAGCGCGATCAGTCGTTCTTCCGACCCGCCGTCGTAGGCAAGGGCAATAGCTTTGGTCAGCCAATCGTAATCCGTGTCTTTCATCTTAGCTTCGTTCGGAGTCCGGTTGGATCCATTGAACGGGTCCACCATCGTCAACCCCTTCTTTTCCACTTCCTCTGCCATACCACTGCCTGGTGTCGGGGTAAAGTAACTACTGCTAAAATGGTCCGGCTTGATCTTCCAGACCATACGGACGGTCTCCATCACTTCTGCTCTGGTTTCCGTCGGCGCGCCGAACATGACGTTGGCCCAGACCTTGATGCCGTATTCTTTGCAGATGGCCGCCGCCTTCAGATTTTCCTCGACCGTGGTTTCTTTCTCGAACAGATCGAGAATGCGTTGGCTCCCGCTTTCGAACCCGATCATCGCCCATGCCAGTCCGGACTCGGCCATCTGCTTGACGACGTCCGGATACCGGCACATCAGATCGGCGCGCATCTGACAGATGTAGGGCTCCGTGAAGCCCGCAGCCTTATACTGGACGCAGAATTCGCGGCTCCAGCGGTGATTGATGAAGAACAGATCGTCATGCGCCATCCAACTGTTGAACTTGAAACGATCTTTCAGATATCGCAGCTCACCGATCACGTTTTCCTGGCTCCGCATCTTGACTCGATTGCCGAATACAGCCCGTTCGGCCGGCTGACAAAAGTTGCATTTGAACGGGCAGCCTCGTCCGGCATTGGTCGTGACAAACGGTGTCGGCATACCCGGCACCATCGGCGTGGCCAATTCGCCGCTCACATCGAAGAGGTCGCGGTCCACCCAGGGGATCTCGTCTAACACCGGGCCTTCGCCGACGATGAGGCGGTCGGCCTGCTTTCCTGCTGCAAACGTGTCGAGCAATTTGACAAAGCTGATCTCACCCTCTTGCGTGATAATGTGGTCGATGAGCCGGTTTGCCATAACTTGTGCCGTCTTAATAGTGGCATGGACACCGCCGAGCACGACCACGGCATCTTCCCGCTCTTCCTTGAGAATCCTGATCGCACGGACGACATCGGGATAATGGAGACTCCACGAGGTGAAGGCCCAGACTTTCGTGGTACGCCGCCGGATCTCATCGCGAAAATGGGTCCAGTCTCTTAGCCTACGGAGATCGATCAGATCGACCGTATGGCCGGCGGCCTTGGCCGCTGCGCTGAGCGACGCCAGGCCATGGTCGATGAAATTAGCATCGATGGTGGGTTTCTTCCCGAAACTATCGAACCCCGGCAGTGCAATCCCAGGGAAAATCATCGTCACATGCATGTCATCGCTCCCGGTTGTCGACGCAATGCCGCCAGGAGAGCCGGCAACTGGCCGCTTGTGTCGTACCATTGCAGAGTCTTGGCAAGCCCTCGAGACAGAGGCCAGCGTGCATAGGGGCCAATCTCTGCGTGGAGCCTGCTGTTGTCGTACGCGCGGTGGCACTGTTCCTGAGTCCCCATCAAGACGTATGCAAAGTCCGGCGCGATCGGAAGCGATCGTCCAGATCGCGCCGCCGGCTCGTACATCGATTGAACACGGTCTGTCAGTTGCATCAGGCCTGCAAGTTGTGAGACATAGCCTTCGATCGAAACCTGCTCCTCGCCTGTGATGTTATAGGTGCCGGCAAGCCGATGCTCGACGGCTCGCCAGAGGCCTTCGACGAAATCATCGATAAAAAGCGGCTGAAACAGACGGTGCCGGAGCTGCGCCCAAATCGCCCGAATCGGGGTGGCGCCCAGCAAAGCCAATAGGGAGGGATGGAGAAACCAGGCACTCCCCGGTCCATAAATGTTGCCGATACGAAGAACAAGGGACCGATGACCTGGCAGGGATCCCCACGCGGTCACGATCTCTTCTGCCTGCACTTTCGATCGCCCATAGTCGGAGACAGGGCGGCATGCCATATCTTCTCGAAGAGGGATCTCGGATTCCGATCCGAGTCCCTGCGCCTCGATGCTGCTCGCATACACAATGTATGGAATAGCTAATGCGTCCGCTAAGGCTACGGCGCGCCTCGTGCCGTCGACATTCGCAGCCTGGAGCATAGGGCTGCTGACAGAGACGTCTGCCGCAAAATGAAACAATATATCGGCTGGATCGAGGCCATCAGGGGGCGGGATGCGATTCGGGTCAGAAAAATCACAGGCCACGACCTTGCACCCCTGTCCGGCAAGCGCCGTGGCCCGTGGCCCCGATACATTCCGCGTTAATATGGTGACGCGCGTCTTCTCTTTGAGAAACCGGGCACTGATCTGTGATCCGATGAAACCGGCTCCACCTGTGATGACCACATGGCGGGGGGGCATTCTTGAAGGTTGTTGCATCACGTGGTCCTCTGTTCAATCCATGATTCGACTCAAACGAGTGCAAGGCTTAGACCACCTGTTGAGGGATCGAACAGGAAATGGAAATGCACAGTAGACAGGGATTTATTGCGACACGAGCATTTGAGAGGGTGCCCAGCCAGGCAAACATTGCCTGGTACTCGGCAACTCCGTCATGGTTCTGACGCCGGCGTCAAGAATCCCCACTCGGTTTGGCGCTGCATCACGGAATACTCAATGGCCCTTTGGACGCTCCCTCCCCACCCCCGGTATTCGATCGCCTCTTTCCCATTAAATCGGAATTCGACCCCGAGTGAGAGGGCGCTGTCACGCTCTGCAATATTCTTGATTGTGCCGGCGAGATGGGCGATGTGGCCAATCCCGATCAGTTCAAACTCTAAATAGACCGTGGCGCCCAACGTCACGTCGGCACGCGGCCGCTGGACAATAATGCGGCAGCCAGAAGCGCTGAGGTCCTGTATCAATCCGCCCATAGGAACAGACCCATTCGATAGAGCGAGCGTCGTTCCTCCATGGGGACCCTGCAGCAGGAGTAACGGCTCATTGCTTGCCACGCGCGTTTCCTTACGGAGATGGATTTCCTCGACCCTCCGGGGAAATGCGAGATACAGCAGAGGAAGTGGAGAGGTCTGTGTCATACGGACTTCGCTTTGGTATGCGACGAGCTTACCCGCCACCATCGAGCGGACGAGACAGAGGGTTCCCGTTTCGCACGGAACCGCTTGCCCGAAATGGAACGGCCATTCGCAAATCAGCCACGCCTGCGCCTTCCAGCCCATTAAGGTGGATCCACAGTTCACTTTGTCGTGATCGGACCCGATCACCAGCTGAAGCGGCAATCCGACCACGAGAATCGACGGAAATGAGGGGGCATGCTCTGATTCCATCACGTCGCTTCCTTATCAAGATAGAGAGAAGGATTAATCCCCACGTTTATTGGGTCAAGAATCGAGGCAATTTTCTGTTTCGGTTGGCAGAACTGCGCCGCGAGATCGAGGTCTAGAGGAGTGGGTCTATGACGGCCTGCTTCGTCCGTGACCAGCACGACCAGAGGCCTAATTGGAGCCTCGTGATTGAATTGTTTCACGATCGCCGCCTCCCCCTTAGTTGTTCTGGAGGCGTAATCGTGAAGCGATGCCGCAAGAAGGGGGTAGCCAGCCAGGAACGATCGAGCTTCTCGACCTTCATGCCGACTTTCAGTTGATCGATGGATATCCGTTTATGCATCGTAACGACTTAGGTAGATAGGTCGATTGTCTGAAGTATTCGGAGCTCCGGCCTTCGGCCTAAAAGCCTTCAGCCTAACCCCCTGAGTCCGTACCATCGAACAACAACGTGCTCTGATGGCCTCTATCGGCATCGAAGGAAGAATCTTGAGGGAAAAGAACGAAAAGCGCCGAAGCCGATACAACACGTTGGGGCGGAATTTGGTTCGCTCATGTCAAGTTCAGCCCGATATATCCCGATAACACAATGCGCATAGCCCTAGTTTTCGTGGCAGAGTTCGACCGATCTGTCCGTCCAATAGGCCTTTACGACAACACGCCAGGGGACCATAGATGAAACAGGTGAAAACGATCCCGATCGATCAACTAAAACCGGGGATGTTCATCGTTGGAATGGACCAGCCCTGGTATCGAACCCCTTTCCTCCTCCACAAACGCCTTATCCGTCATCAGCACGACATCGACCTGCTCCGACAGCATGGGATCAGGGAAGTGAAGATCGATCCCGCGCAGGGTCACGATCTGGAGCCTGGCCAGCCCGGAGACACAGCTCCGCCGGCACACACGCAAGAAACAGTTACCGCCCCTCAGGCAAACCATCAAATAGAGTCGCCCCCGCCGGAAAAGACTCCTCAGAACCATGAGCGCGAGCCTGTCAGAGCCGCACAGCCGCCTCTCACACAGGAAAGCACGCCACTGCCGTCACACGCACAGGAACAGGCCGCAGCCGCCCAGGAAACCTATAGAGAAGCGACCTGTTCGATGGAACGTATGTTTGAAGCGTTAGAGACAGGGCTCGTCCCTCAGACGGAGACGGTGCGAACGGTGGTCACCAATGTACTCGCGCGCGTACTGGAGAATCGCACCTCCATGCTCAGTCTCCTTTCTCTCCAAAAGATGAAGCGATTCGATCGCACATTGGCCTCACACACACTCGATGTCTGTACCCTTTCGCTCATTGTCGCGCATGACTACGGGGTTCCAGAGAAAGACCTGGAGGTACTCGGTGCCGGCGCATTACTCCACGATATCGGCTATGTCCGGTTGCCACGCAATCTGTATCGTAAAAGCCTCGACCTCACGGAGGAAGAGCGCGCCATGATGCAGCAGCATCCAGCCCTCGGGCTGGCGATCTTACGGGATGCGCAAGAGAACCGTGACGCCGTCGTTCAGATTGTCGCGGAACATCATGAGTGCAGCAATGGAACTGGATTCCCGCACAAGCTCAGAGGGGAAAACCTCTCAGTCTTGGGGCAACTGGTCAGCCTGGTCGATGTCTATGATGGCCTGGTGAGTCGACGTGGCGGACGTCCGGCAATGCTGCCGCATGATGCGATTCGGCACTTGTTTCACCTCGGAGATACAGGACTCTATGCAAAAAATATGATCCAAACCATGATCGGCACGTTAGGCGTGTATCCGATCAGCAGTTTGGTCCTGTTGAACACCGGAGAACAGGCTGTGGTCGTGGAGATGAATCCCACTCAACGGCTCAAACCGGTCATCAAAGTGATCACTGGGCCGCAGGGGGAATCCTATCTCCCGCCGGTTCGCGTCGACCTTGGAGCCCTCGGAGAAGGAGAAAAGGCGCGGACCATCACGAAGGTGCTTGATCCCCTGCATGAGCGCGTGAATGTGGCCATGTTTCTTGACGATGTTCAGGAAGAGGCGGCCTGATGAAACAGCCTGAAAAGATTCACGCAGGAGCATCCGGCACCTCCAAACCAACACACTCTCAGAACGATCTGAACCACGCCATACTAGATACACTCCCTATCGGTATCGTGCGGCTGAACAGTCAGCTTCAGATTGTGTCTGTGAACGTAGAAGCTGCTCGCCTCCTGGGACATTCGATTGATTTCTGCTCATCGAAGCCGCTCCGGGACGTTTGGTTACAGCACCCTGGGCCCACCCACGACACCGCGACGCGCATTCAGGAATCCCTTCTCAATCGTCGTTCCGTACAGGCAGCGCATGCGATGCTCAGGGACTCCACACAGGACACATTTCCGGTTGAATGGAGCTTTGTTCCACTGGACACAGAAGGAGATTCCGGCGGGGTCTTGACGATACGCGACCTCTCCCGCGAGAAGGAGCTGCAACAAGACTACGACCGACTGGCGCGCGTGGCAGAAGAAAGCCCCTCCCCGATTATCGAATTGGACTCCGATGCGAATCTTGTCTATGCCAATCCCGCGATGACGGTGTTGCTGCAGCAATTCGGCTATACAGCGAGCGGATTCCCTACGGTGTGTCCTGGTGAACTTTCTCGGCTCGTTCGACGCTGCCTCGAATCGGGAGGTGAGATACGAGGCGAAGAAGTCTGCTTATCCCAGGCAAGTTTTGCATGGATTTTCTGCCCCGTTCCCTCGCATGAGCTGGTCCGAGGCTATGCCGTCGATACAACCGACATCCAGGCAGCCCACGCGGAGCTGCGCCGGTCCGCCGAGCATCTTCGCAACAGCAATTGTCAATTGGACAAAGCGCTTCAGGAAGCACAAGAAGCCGCTCGCGTGAAGGCCTCATTCCTGGCAACCGTGAGCCACGAGTTACGGACGCCGATGAATGGAGTCATCGGCATGACGGACTTATTGCTGGATACGGAGCCTTCGGAAGAACAACGATCCTATGTCGAAACCATTCGACAATGCGGCGAAGCCTTACTCAACTTGATCAACGATATCCTTGAATACGGCAAGATCGAAGCAGGCAAATTGGAATTGGAATGTATTGACTTCAACCTCCGTACGACGGTGGAAGACGTCTTGGGCCAATTTGCGGAGCGGGCACAGACGAAAGGACTGGAAATCACTGGTCTGGTGCATGCGGCCGTCCCGACCGGTCTACGTGGTGATCCGGGGCGACTCCGTCAGATCCTCACGAACTTCGTCGGCAATGCCATCAAGTTTACCGAACAGGGCGACGTGACGGTTCAAGCCTTCCTCGAGAAAGACCTCGTCGATGCGGTGGTGGTCCGATTCGAAATCACCGATAGCGGAATCGGTATCTCCTCAGAGGCACAAGCTCGACTGTTCCAACCGTTTACCCAGGCCGACAGCTCCACCTCACGAAAATACGGGGGAACCGGATTAGGGCTCGCGATTTCAAAGCAGCTCACCGAGCAAATGGGCGGCAGCGTCGGCATCGTCAGCCGGCCGGGGCATGGCAGTACCTTCTGGTGCACCGCACACTTCGCCAAACAAGCGACGTGCTCTCTGGCCATCATGCCATCGGCCGAGTTGACCGGACGCCGTGTCCTGATCCTGGACGATAATGAATCGAATAGAATCATTCTCCATCATTTGGTCACGGGATGGGGCATGGTCGCCGATCAAGCCCAGGATGCAGACTCAGCCATCGCGCTACTCGAGCAGCAGGCAGAGAAGGGGCTCTCGTACGATGTAGCCATCGTTGATATGTTGATGCCGGGTAAGGATGGATTACAATTTGCCAAGGAGATGAAGGCTCATCCTGTCGGATCTCTCGTCCGTCTTGTCATCCTCACCTCACTCATTCAGCGAGGGCACGCGGAGCTGGCACGCCAAGCCGGGTTCGTCGCCTATCTCACCAAACCCATCCGACACGATCAACTCTCTAATTGCTTGAGAACCGTATTGGGGCTATCAGGGGTCGTGAATGAGGGAACACCCGCAGTGGCCACGGTGCCTGCACCGCCGCTCATTACTCAACACACCTTCGCGGATATAGAGTCGGCGCCCCGCATTCTGGTCGCGGAAGATAATCTCATCAATCAGAAACTGACCATTCGTATCCTGGAAAAGCTCGGCTATCAATCGGATGTGGTCGAAAACGGTCAAGAAGCGTTGGCCGCATTAGCCAAGGGCTCCTATGCCTTAGTCCTGATGGATTGCCAGATGCCTGTCGTCGATGGATTCGAGGCGACCAAGCTCCTTCGCCAGCGCGAAGCGACTGCTCAAGAGTCTGCTGCGCCCGATTCTTACAAAACACACCATATTCCGATCGTCGCCTTGACGGCCAATGCCATGCGTGGAGATCGAGAACGCTGCCTCGCTGCCGGCATGGACGACTACCTCACGAAGCCCGTACGCAAGGACGATCTCAAGGGAGTCCTCGAGCGATGGATTCCTCTACCCGTACATCCACAGGTTACCTCTTCCAGCGATGCAGAACGCCGTGAGAATGGAACGGACACTGAGGCGCTATCGGTGATCTTCGATGTGGCGGCAACGTTACGAAACATCGGAGGGGATAGGGCGCTATTAGAAGATCTGGTTGAGCTATTCCTTGAACGCTACGAAACCATGCTGGAAAGAATCC
This sequence comes from Nitrospira sp. CG24A, assembly GCA_002869925.2. Classification (GTDB taxonomy): domain Bacteria; phylum Nitrospirota; class Nitrospiria; order Nitrospirales; family Nitrospiraceae; genus Palsa-1315. The sequence continues at coordinate 46,123 of NEWT02000020.1, read as the reverse complement.
GCACGGCTTTGGCCTCGAAGGATCAAACAGCCGTCGAGCAGGCAGCTCACGCGCTGAAAGGAACTGCCAACAATCTCTCTGCATCGGAGGTTGTGTTATCCGCCGGACAATTGGAAGCGCTTGGGCGGCTCGGTACGCTGGTTGAAGGTCCGATGATCTATACACAGCTTGAAAAAGCGGTGCTCCGCCTTGTTCAAGTTCTTGAAAAGCGTAGCCGGTCCCAACGCGAAGTCAAAAGACCCGCAGCATAAATTCGCTGAACGGCTGAAGGGGTACAGGCTGAAGTATTCAGATCTCCGACCTCTGGCCTTCAGCCGACACCCCTTAGGCCTGCACCCCGCCTACGCTGGGACCGCCTCAGCATGGGGAGAAATCAGGCTACTCTCAGCATGTGTGGAGGGAGAAAACACCGGATATCGAGTGGGATAGTCCTCAGCAAGAACGAGTTGCTTGCAGAGTCGCGTGCGAGGGTTCATGAGGAGCGGGCCACGAAGGTTTGCGGTCACGGCGGAGGGATCATCCGATGGAATGGTGAGGATCACCACAAGGCTCAACTCATCGGTCTCACTCCCCTCCACTTCCAAGCGAGCCTCTGCCGAAATCTCAATCTGATAATTCTGATGGAATACCGAGGGATCGACGACCACAAACGCAAGGGACGCTTCTTCCACACAGTGCAACCATTTGAATGGGGCATCCGTATCATGATCCAGCATCACGTACCGGGTCCATTCTGGGAATCCCAATACCCCCGACGGGAATGTCAACACCTTCTCAGCAGGGACAGTCATGATACCAAAGCGAGTTGACGCGACATTCATAACGACAGCTCCTTAGGCTCAAGCCATTTTCGTGCGTAACAGTCGCTGGAAGACATCCAACGGAACTACCGGCGAACGTGCTGCAAGTTGGTTTTCATCTTGAATCCTGACGCAGACCTCATCACGATGCACCTCGATCGTGCGCGGCGCTTCGATGCCCAGGCGAACCTGTCCATTCTTTATTCCCAGCACCACGATCCGGATATCCGGACCAATGACGACACCTTCCCCGCGTCTCCGTGTCAGGACGAGCATCCGTGCAGTCCAATCGCTCCAGAGTTATTCCCCTGATTATATCGGCGTGAGCGTACGAAACTTGAGAGTAGCGTCAACGGAGAAACTTCAGCAGCGAGAGATCAAACAATCGTGAAAATGTTTGGCTGGTCGCTTCGTAGGCTGTTTCTTGGAGCTTCAACTCAGTCAGTGCTGTCGCCAAATCGGTGCTGGTTTGATCCGAGAGTACTTTCTGAATAGCTTCTGAGACAACCGCTGCAGTCCCTTGGGCCTTCTCGAGCCGATTCTCGATAGCCCCGATCTGCCCTTGTGCCAAACCAATCTGTGCTGTTGCCTGATCGAGAGATCCAATCGCAACCTCGATTCCGGTTCCGTTGTTACCTTCCAAGGCTGCCAGTAGATTACTCAGGCTATTGAAGATATTCGTCGCCCCTCCGGTGAACACCTGGTCGCCAGGGAGCACGATTTGCGTCGTTTGGTTCGGACCGACTGCGATGGATTGGCTTTCGCTATTGCCCTGATAGGAGACGGCGTCACCGACGCCTAATACGAAGGGAGCCGCATCGGTCTTGGTCCCAGCAAACACTGGCTGTCCACTGACTTCGGTATTGGCAAGTTGGATCAATTGCCGATGCAGTTGACGGACTTCTTGAGCGATGGTCACCCGTCCTTGCGCAGACGTCGTGTCGCTTCTCGCTTGCACCGTCAGTTCTCGAACCCGGGTGATAAGATTTTGAGCCTCCCCCAAAGCCTTGTCGGCCACTGTAACGCGCGCTGTCCCGAACTGAATATTTCTGATCCACTGCTCGTTGTCGGCAAGTGCGGACTTCTCAAGGATCGCCTGTCCGAAAATACTGGGATCATCGGAAGGTTTGGCGATGCGCTGCTGAGACGCAATCTGCTCGTGTACGCGGACAATACTGTCCTTGATGCGCGCCAAACTCCCGGCTGTCGTGCCAAACAACTGGTGATCGGACACTCGCATGGTCACGCTCCCCTTTCAGAGAAGATCCTGGGTTGTTCGTGAAAGGTGAAAGGTAAAAAGTAAAAAGTTTCAGACAAAGAGCATTCGGCAATTCTACGTCTCACTTTTCACCTTTCACTTTTCACGAATGACCCCGTTCATCGCTTGAGAGACAAGATGGTTTGAAACAGCTCGTCCGCTACGACAATCAACCGCGAAGCCGCATCAAAACTCCGTTGATATTGAAGGAGATTCGCCAGCTCTTCGTCCATCGATACTCCGGAGACGGCCGCACGATGGGAGGTCAATTGGCTCTGAAGAATTTCTTGCGCCTTGAGATTCCCGTCGGCGCCTTGTGCCGTCGAGCCGAAACTCCCGGCAATCGTGCTGTAATACTCTTGAAAGGTCACATTACCGAACGCAGCAATATCACTGTTCCGAAGGCCTGCCAAGGCTAAGGCATTCGCACTATTGCCCGGCACACCTATCGCGGTCGATGACGCGGCAATCTGCCTGGCATTCGCCACCGAGACAGCGATGGTGCTCGCTGTCGTCCCCGTCGGCGCGAAAAAATCCTGATTGGTCGAGGCATCGAGTCCGAACCCCAGTCGATGTTGTTGATTGACCTGCGTGACAACTTCCGAGGCCAATGTGTCGAGGGATGTCCGCAATGTCGGAATGGTCTGATCCCGAACGTCAAGGAGCCCTTTGAGCCGCCCGCTTTGAATGACCGGCGCCACACTCGTCGTCGGCCCTGCTCCTGCATCATACTGCACATCGAGCAATCCATTATTGCTGAGATCCTGAACTCCAACCAATTGGTAAGTCCGCTCTTTGTCCACCAGGATATGTCCGCGCCCTGCAAAGACGGTCAATTGGCCTGTGGTGTCTTCTATCGATGAAATCTCAATCAACTCGCCCAGATTGGCAAGCACGACCCCTCGTGCATCGCGCAGGTCATTGGCCTGTTGCCCCGTGGACTCAGCGCGGGCAATCTCGGCATTCAAGTTCGCGATCTGAGAGGTCAGGCGGTTGACGTCCGTGATGGTCTGCCCGACCTGACGATCGAGAAACTCTTGCGCGGCAGTCAAGTCGGCAGCGGACTGATTGAATCGGCCCGCGAGCGCTGTGGCTTTGGAGAGGAGCACGGTCCTGGCAGACAAGTCGTTCGGGTTGGTCGCCACATCCTGAAGCGCTCCAAAAAACTCATTGAGCCCCGCCCCGATGCCTTGATTATTGGCATCCCCAAACAGCGGCTCCAGTCGAGCCAGGGCGTTGCTTGAAGCGGTAAACTCTCCTAGCCGCTCACGCGAGGCGAGGAGTTGACCTTCGATAAAGGAATCATAGGAACGGCGGATACTCTCGGCGTGCACACCTGTGCCAATCTGGCCCGGAGATCCGTTCTCAGGCCTATTCTCTGCCAGCCTGACCTGTTGTCGGGAAAACCCCGGCGTATTGACATTTGCGATGTTATGTCCCGCAACCGTAATCGCCTGCTGGGCGGTGAATAACGCGGATTTGCCAATGTCTACCAGTCTATTAATTCCCATTCGGCCCTCTACCAGGCTGCAAACGCAGGATGCTCAAAAAATCCGTCCTCGTCGTTCGTGAAACGTACCAGGTGAAAGGTTTCAGATGAAGAGCACTCGGCATCCTACTTTTTACGTTTCACGCCTCATCTTTCACGGTTCTCAACATCCTGTCTAGCCTTTTTGGCGGAACATCAGTGCATCCATACCACAATCGCGAGACCTTCCTGCTCCTGAATACAGTTCCAGAGGAGTCGCCGTCTGTCGTACAACGTTCAAGCCCTTCGCAATGAATACTTGAAGACTATTCAAGATGCCGGCATTGATGGAGATCTCATGACGGAGCCCCCGGATCTTCCCGGCCATCCTGGTATACAATGTCTCCAACCGCTGCGCCTCGGCCCTCTCAACCCGTTCCAGAATGACACTCAGCGAGATGGCTGACGGGTTGAGATTCCAACGATCAGCGAGCCGCGTGACCCATGCCGCCCGTTCCGTTTCGAGCAAAAATAGACCATCCAACAATTCAGCTCGCTGATGAGTCACCTCAGCCATGTCGGTCAATGTCATGGTCCGAAGGGCCTGTCGTTCTCGTTGAATATTCTCTGCCAGCGCATCGCAATGGACTTCCTCTCGACGCAGGATGTGATCTAATTGCTGGAGGGCCGTGACGAAGTCCTGCATAGTTCTTGGTATCCGTGAGAATGGATCTCGTTCTGTATTCCTGCGAGACGTGCGAGGTGGTATATAGGCTGCCGTGTTCAGGGCTCCGGGCCTTCAGCCTGTTGATCGTGCCTGCCTAACCTGTCAGAGAACCGCGTCGGTGAGTGTCTGACGGATCAGTGCATCGGCAACATGTTTCCCTGACACCGTATAGGTGCCGGCGTCGACCGATCGGCTAATCTGTGCGATTCGCTCTTCTCGTGCAGCATCCGGCTGATCAGCCAACGCCTTAATCCGTTGGATCTCCTTCGCTCGATCTGAGATCTGCACCCGATCCTGGTGCCCACCCTGTGGTGGTAGCGGCTTCGCACTGACACCATCAGCTCCCTGAATCCCGAGCAGAATCTTCGCAAGATAATCTGGCTTACCATGACCGGAGATCTGCATGATGATGACTCCTCTCAGTACTGTCGTCTACGAATTCATTCCGGCAACCGCTAGCCGCTGGGGCGATGATCCTTGTCGACTATTGTATCGGCGATCGGTTCCGAAAACTTGAGTGAGTGAGCATGACTTTCTGTGTATTCATGAATCATTTTTGCCAGGCCGATCCCTCCCGCTTCGGAGGCTAACCTCCCGATTTCTTGGTCATAAAAGGAGTAAAAGTACGCCCCTCCCTTGTTCTCCAACGCCCCTTTAGGAACTGTTTCTCTCATTACTTTCAACAGATGAGAGATAAAATAGGCTTCAAATTCATGGGCTGCGTCCTTGAGGTCGGCTGGCTTCCCCTGCCGACCCTGGACGAGTGCCGGTTGTGCCGGCAACACACTCAGTTGAGCGTCAGCCATGTTGCCGATCGAGCCGAGCATCGAGAAATCGTGATTCATGTATGTATATTACTTAAATAATTCATTGCTTTATCTACACAACATCAAGATTAGCCTGAAGGGCTCCGGCTGCTCTAAGCGCTGAGAGGATTGCAACCAAATCCCTGGGGGTCACCCCGACAGCGTTCAGCGCCCGTACCACTTCCCCGAGTGTAACCGTTTCATCCACTACCACGAGTCTGGATTCCTGCTCTTTTACTTCGGTTTGCACGTCTTCGGTCACAGTCGTCTGGCCACCAGTTGATCCAATCAATGGAGCCGGGGGCTGCGACACATTAAGCGTATTCTTCACCGAGATTGTAAGATTGCCATGGGAAATGGCGCAGGTAGAGATACGAACATGTTCCCCCAACACCACGGTACCGGTCCGTTCATTCACAACGACTTTCGCAGGCATATCGACGTTGATATCCAACCCTTCGATCGTGGCAATGTATTCCACAACTCGCCCACGAAACGCTGCCGGAATCGACGCCCGAACAAGCCCGGAATTCACGGCCATGGCACTCCCCTTGCCAAATACCCCGTCGATCGCTTCCGTCGTCCGGATTGCCGTCGTAAAATCCGGGTGACGCAGCAGCACCGAGACGGTTTCCCACGATTCAATATCAATGCCGGCGTCCTTTTCAATGATGGCGCCACCAGGTACGATCCCGGCGGATTGATGATTCTTGGTGGTAGTAGACCCGCCTGCTCCACCCGTTCCTCCCAAGAACCCCCCGATTGAAACCGGTCCTTGCGCCACAGCATACACTTGCTGATTTGCCGCTTTCAGCGGGGTAAGCAGCAAGGTGCCGCCTTGTAAACTCTTGGCATTCGCCATTGATGAAACCAGCACATCGAGCGTCAAGCCTGGCTTTGCGAAGGGCGGCAGCTTGGCCGTCACCATCACCGAGGCAATGTTGCGTGTCAGCAACTGGATCGGATCGATCACGAGGTTGATGCCCATCTTGTTGAGCATCGACATCATCGCCTGAATTGTGAACTGCCCGCCGATGACCTGATCACCGGTTCGATCTAACCCGACAACGAGGCCGTAGCCGATCAACTGGTTGTCGCGAACGCCTTCGAACGATCCGACGTCTTTGATGCGAACCGCATTTGCCGGCATCGCCCAGAGAAGGCTCCCCAATACCACCAGCCCAATGCCCGTCTTTGCTCGTATCATGTCGCGTTTCTCGCATGCGTAAGAGATGAATCGGCCGGCCGGCTAGAAAACCGGGCGAACCAACTGTGTTGATCAGGCGTGACGGCCGAGAGTGATGACAATGACGCCTCTGGATCCGCATCAAGATCGACGTATTTATCAAGATTTCGATGGGGGAATACCTCTGCACGGCGTATGACTCCGTTCACCACCATCAACTGCAATGACCTCATTGTGGCCATGCGATTCCTACGAGCGGCTGTCGTTCCTCTCATCGTGTATGTCATGAGTCGTACCTCCTTCACCGTTAGAATGGGGAGATCCAATCCAGCACCCGAACGAGCCATCCAGGCCGTTGAACGTCATCCAGCACACCGAGCCCTGAATACTCGATCTTGGCATCCGCAATCGCAGACGAGAGCACCGTATTCTTAGTATCGACATCGACCCGTCGCACGATCCCCGCGATCGTCATCAATTGCTTTTCACTGTTGACCGTCACCTCCCGGCGTCCTGCAATCCGCAGGTCGCCGTTGGGCAGCACCTCCGTGACGATGGAAGAAATGGTCCCCGTCAAGGTTCCTTCACGATTCGTGGTCCCCTTGCCTTCAAACTTGTTCGAGGCGCTCGCATCGATACCAAGCCCTCGTCTCGCTTCGCCGCCGAGGCGTATGCCGGGAATACCGATGTATCCGATAGCACTGCCTGCCAGACTATTTTGAATTGTAGAATCCCGCTGAGTTCCAGTGTCGGCGGACTTCGATCCCTTATGCTTTTCAATAATTTTTATCGTGAGAATATCTCCGACACGCATGGCCCGCATATCTTCATAGAGGTAGGCGCGACCATTCTCTTCTTGCCAGAGAGACCCCAGTGTTTTTGGCACCGGCAAGGAAGCAACCGTGGGCTTCGAGTCGGTTTTTGGTGGCGATGACGAGCAGCCATAGCTCAGCAGCGCGACCGTCAATAGGCTCACCGTCACAGCTGCAAGATGCTCAAAAATACCGTCCAGCAAGGCCGCAGCGAGCGAAGAGGCGAGGCGTACGCTTCGGTACGTTGAGCCTCTGAGCGATGCGAGAACGCCGCTGGTGGTTTTTTTTCGCATCTTGCTAGTATTCAACACGAACGGCTCCAGGCCCGACAATCTTCGCACGCAACTCTTTGCCTGAATCGACATTGGCCACCGTAGCGGTTTGTCCGAGTTCCCCGCTTGACTTGGCCAAGCCGACCACCTGAATCGAGAGGCCCCCATGCCTCGCCTCAATGGACACACGATCTCCCTTGCGCACGGCGTACGGTTTCTTCAGCATTCCTAAACGAATAGGGTTATTCGGCTGTAACGGCCGCGCCACGCTCTTCCCAATGACATCCTTGAGGTTCGTCAGCAGTTGATGGTCCAAATCCGTGAGTTTAATACGATGGACCGCCACATCCTCTGCGTCGATCACGCTGTCGATCTGCATGACTCGCGTCGGGACGACGGCATCGATGGACGCCGATACATCGGCAATGGCATCTATCGTCTGCCACGGCTTTCCATTCATGTTGATCTGAACAAGAAATCCACGGCGGCCGAGTCCTTCTTGAGCCCCGTTCGGAGAAACCCTCAAGCCAATCTCGCCTGAAGGAATGGTCATCGGATCAAGTGGGTCGATCACCACAGCATGAATAGATTGAACCTTCCCAGCCATCTCTTGCTCAAGTACCCGCAAAATACTCTGTTGGATGTGTTCCGGATGCAGCTGATGAACCACCAGCCTTGATTCGCTACGCTTCACCCCTGAGCGATGCTCGGAGCCACCAGCTTCCCCGGCGGATACTGGTTGTGCCGACGACAGTCCAACAGCCTCTGTCAGGATGGGGCCACAACACATGAAGGCCACGAGTGCAAGCTGCGTGAATGAACGGGGTATGGTCATAAGAAACACTCCTTCGTGCAACGCACTTACCGCTTCAGATTGTTCGCGATCGACATCATTTCATCGGAGGCTTGAATGGTTTTCGAGTTAATCTCATAGCTGCGTTGCGCAATGATCATGTTGACCATTTCCTCGGCCAGGTTCACGTTGGAGCTTTCGAGGAAACCCTGTTGGATCGTGCCAAATCCGGTTGAGAAGCCTCCGGTCCCTTGAAGCGGAGGGCCCGAGGCAAAACTGTCGAGAAATAGGTTACTTCCCATCGCCACAAGCCCGGACGGGTTATCGAACTTCGTCAACTGGATCTGGCCCACCTGCGACGCCTGGGTCACGCCGGGGAGTAAGACGGATACGGTGCCATCTTGGCCGATGTCGAGCTTCAACGCCCCTGATGGGATCGTGATGACGGGATTCAGAAGATCTCCGTCTCCGGTGACGAGATTTCCGACGTTGTCACGCTTGAACGAGCCGTTGCGGGTATACATGACTGTCCCATCAGGCCGAGAAACCTGGAAAAACCCCGCGCCATCGATCGCCAGGTCCAGTTCGTTATTCGTCTGCCGCATGTTTCCCTGCATCCATTCCTTGGCCACCGTCACGGGACGCACTCCCGCCCCAATCTGGATGCCGACAGGAAACACTCCGACGTTCGACGCATTAGTCCCCGGCATGCGTTGGACCTGATACAGTAAATCGGCAAACTCTGCTCGACTGCGTTTGAATGAGTTCGTATTGACGTTCGCCAGATTGTGGGCAATCGTGTCGACATTGATCTGTTGGGCGGTCATTCCAGTCGCCGCCGTCCACATCGCTCGAATCATAGAAACCTCCTGCGTCTCTCGCCGTTCGTGAAGCCTGAAGCGTCCAAATCCAGAAACGAACGACGCTTCACGACATACGCTTCACGGTTTTACTACACTCGTCCGACATCTTGGATCGCGACTTCTGCCATATGGTCCAACGTCTGAATCAGCTTCTGCGACGACTCATAGTTCCGCATGCCTTGGATCATCTTGACCATCTCACCGATTGAGTTCACGTTCGACTCTTCAATGTGTCCTCCCTGAACTTGCGGATTCTTCGCCGGTTGGGCGGAGTCCGAGGCAAACAGCCCATCGCTATGCTTCTGTGGCATGTGATCCACGGGGAAATCCATCAACTTGAGTGTCGCGACCGATCGTCCATCGACATCAATCCCTCCTTGCGCACCCACTTGGATTGCTCCAGGCGGAACCTTGATTTCTCCCTTGGTGCCCATCACGGGATATCCTAAATTCGTGACCAATCGACGCTGAGAGTCCAGCGAGAACATGCCGCTCCTGGTATAGCGTGTGCCCTGAGGAGTCTTCACCTCGAAAAACCCACTTCCCTGGATCGCCGTATCAAGCGGATTCCCGGTAATCCTGATCCGTCCTGCCTCAAACGAAGTACGGAGCGCATGAGGGGCCACGAAGACACGCTCGTCCGGACCGAACGGGCGGGCACCGATCTGCTGGCCAAATCCAGTTGGAAATGCCAAGGCCGGCATGGCAGCTTGCGCACGTGCCATGACAGACTTAAACGCCTGGTCGTCTTGCTTAAATCCAGCTGTATTCACATTCGCCATATTATTGGCAAAGACCTGCATCTCACGTTCCTGGGCGAGTGCACCGGAAAGAATGGGATAGATGGCTCGATTCATATATGCCCTTCCATATAAGGCCGTTCGAGCATGTCACTTCGCAACATGTATGCCATAGATCGTGTGAACGACCGGCCACTCATGACGCTGCAAATTCAACGCGATGGCACAGATACGATGCGGGTGATGCTGTGATGATCGAGAGAACCATGCCGAGTGGAGAGGTATGGCTGGGAAAAGATTGCCGGACAGGGAAAAATATGACGAGTGGAATGAGGAGGCCCGAGCCTGTACATTGGACCGAGGCGCAGGATCACGTTCGACGAGCAGACGATCGTTCTGGAATGAGGGAGGCGTCAGGAGTGACGAGCTTCTTGTTCCGTTTGCACAGATACCCGAGCCACTGACTCGGACGCACCTGAAGGGATGATGGGCGAGGTAAACTGAACAGCTTGCCCGTCGGATTTCGCGCGCGTGCCAGCCTGCGTAGCCTGTTCGATCAACTTCTCGTGCTCCATAGCATCCTGCGGATACAGCGCGACGCCAATATGGCAGGTGAGAAACAACTCCTGCCCCTCCAAGGTGAGAGGAAGCCCAATTGTCGCCTGCAGTTTGTCTACAATCGCCACGACCTCTTCATGAGAGGTGAAACTGTCGAGGATCAGCGCAAACTGGTCCTGCGCTAGCCGCGCAACCGTTTCCGTGGAGCGCACGACGCCCTTGACCCTCGCGGCTTGGACGCGCACGAGCACATTCCCATTCGCTCGGCCCTGAGTCTCTGCCACCATCCGAAAATGTTCCAGTTCCACCACAAGCACGGCAAGGGATCGCCCAGTTTTTGCGGCGCGGCCTACCGCCTGTTCAAGCAGTGTCCCGAACAATCGCCTGGTGGGCAGGCCAGTCACATAGTCATAGGTCGATGATGGTTCTGAAAGCGTCTCCGTGTATCTGGCCCGGTGAAGTCCGGAATCGAGAAACCGGCTCCTCAGCCATAGTCCTCCAAGAACGAGAAGACCGACGAGACAGAGCCCTATAATCCCCATGAGAGGGGACATGAGGATGGCAGAAAATTCACCGCCCTTCACCCCACCGCTCAGGGAAGACATGAAGCTGTCACGATACGCAGGCAGGAACATCGTATTGAACGTCATGGGTTGCAATGCCCGATCAAGGAGAGATTCACCGTAGAATATTTCGGTTGATTTCAGAGCAGACTTGAGACGCTCCGGACGAACAGAAACCGATATCAGCAGCCTCAAACGAACACGTGAACCTGTCTGTCTCATCGCACACCAGAGACGAGAGGCGCGGCACAAGAAACGCGGGTTAGGCTAACATTGAGGCAACTCGTCAGGAATCATGCGGACTCGCCACCGCACAAAGCCTCGCTGCCTCAGGGTCTGTCACGGTGCGCTCGACGCCGGATGAGAGCCGCTCAGAATATTTCAAAAACGTATTGACAACGTTCACTTGCTTGCACACAATAGGCGTACAACCATGATGGGAGATGCTAAAATGAACAAAACTCAAGCAGTACTAGCGAAATCCGCGCGGTTTCACGTGCGCGCGACCAGCCGGCAAGCGCAGCTCATTCGCGCTGGGGCATCACGCCGTGGCGTAAAGCTTACCGACTATATTCTCGATTCCCTCTGCGCACAAGCGGAGATGGATTTAGCGGATCAAAACCATTTTGTCCTGCCCAAGGAGAAGTGGGATGCATTTTTGAAGGCACTCGATGGGCCACCGAAAGTGCCTCCTGGCCTCAAGCATCTGTTCTCACGTCCATCCCGTGCTGCAAGCCGTTGATGGCCACAAGCGCCGAGTATTGTATCGAACAACTTTCGCAGGCGCATGACCTAAGCCGGTTTGACTGCGGAAATGACGCGCTCAATACATGGCTCACACGCTTCGCATGGACGAATGTCCGGAATGATTCCGCGCGCGTCTACGTCCTGCACCGGCAGGATCGCGTGGTGCGTGGGTACTATGCATTGACCGCAGGCAGCATTACTCGCGAGGACGCGCCGCAGAGAATATCCCAGGGTCTGGCTAGACATCCGATCGGAATTGCGGTGATGGGCCGCCTCGCGGTCAATTTATCACACCAAGGCAAGGGGCTGGGCACCACGTTGCTGCAAGATGCACTGATGCGCGTCGAACAGGCAGGAGACATGATCGCCATTCGCGCCGTACTGGTTCAGGCCATCAACGATACTGCGAGGGATTTCTATCTTCGCTTCGGCTTCAGTCCATCTCCCATAGACGAGTTACGGCTCATGCTGCTGATGAAAGACTTACGGGCATTTCTTCGCACCTGATAATCAAGCTCCCCGCAGCAGCCTACTCCGCCGAAGTAGCCACTTCGGCTACGAAGGCCGGAAGCTGCAGGGAATCTTGCGAAATTCTCCGAAGCCACTACCCACCTTAGCCAAGACGGCGGAGAAGAATAATACCCTCCCTTGAGACCATCGTGTTCAGCTTCTTCGATAATAGTAAGGCGTCTGTCGCGGATACCTGCCGGAGACATCGGTATCTGGGGAAAATAAAAGGGACCGAGAATCTTTGTAGCGCGCGGTCTCGTCATAAAAAGACTCCCGACCCCCTTAGTTCATCCTAATTGACCATTTTCTTTCACGATTCATTTTGTAAAGCCTTGGCGAGTGATCACTTGCGTGAGAACGTTTTCGAGAATTGCGCCTTCCAAGGATTCTTTGTCAACACCGGTTGCAATGAGGAACTCAACAAGAATACGTCTTAGTTCATCTTTATGTGTTGTGGCAGATTCCTCTCGTCCAATCTTTACTGTCCCCGGATCAACAATAAGCGTGACACCAAAGAGCTTTATGTCCGACGTTGATTCTTGCTCCAAACTCAATAGACGGCCTTCGCTATCGTAAACCTTGAGTCGGCCTTCCTTGACAGCAGGTGACTCCAGATATAACTCTGCATCGTGAACCGATTCAAAAACATCGATGTCGCCCGGTTCAGTCACAATGATGGGAGGTTTCATTTCAGAACCGATCCATATTTGGGATCACGTCTTGTAATCATACATGCTTTCTCGACGTTGATGTTGCAGCGCAGCCTGAGGCCTGATTCTACAGACTTCTGCGACGGAGGCAACGAGAATGCTGCATCGATCGTTCAGAACATAGGAGGGACGACCCGACATACCGGGCCGCTATGCTAGAAAGTGACTCATTGCACCGATTCGAGCGTCCCCTTGAGATGAAGAACTGCCTTGGTATGGATTTGACAAACACGAGACTCAGTGACTTTGAGAATTCTCCCGATTTCCTTCATTGTCAATTCTTCATAGTAATACAGCGTCAGCACGAGCCGCTCCTTCTCCGGCAATTGTTGAATCGCGTCAGCCACGCGCTCCCGCTCCTGATCGTTGAGAATGCTCGTCAGCGGGTCTGGGTGCTGCCGGTCGGCAAGCATGTCGAGAATTTTGGGACCGTCAGGCTCATGCAGATTGAAATCGTCCAAGCTCACCAGGACAGCCCCCTGAGATCGCACAAGGAACTCATCCAACTCAGCCGGAGACAGCTTCATCTCCGCCGCGATTTCTTCATCTGTCGGAGGGCGCCCAAGTCTGTTCAACAGCTTCGCATGCGTGCGCTGCAACAATGAGACGCGTTCGTGAACCGACCGAGGAATCCAATCCATCGTACGAATTTCGTCCAACATGGCGCCTCGAATACGAAACTCCGCATAGGTTTTGAACTTCGCTTCGCGGCTTGGATCGTACTTATCCATGGCGTCCATCAGTCCAATGATGCCGACCGATACGAGATCATCTGCATCCATATAGGCCGGGAGACGGTAGGTCAGCCGGTAGGCCATCGCCTTCACAACATGGGCAAACTCTTTGATCATCTGTTCGCGGTGCGAGTCGGATGCGGAGTCTGTGTGTCGACTTCGCTGCGTCGCTAAATTGCTCATAGTTGGTGTGCTTTCTGTATCCGTATAAACTGTTGCTGGTTTCTGGTTTCAGGTCGCCAGGAAACAACCTCCGAAAACTTGAAACGCCCGAACAAGCTGCGGGCTACGACATGGGAATCAGTTGCTGCCACAGAAACTGCACGGTACTCTTCGGGAGTTCGGGATCCGGCCACTGCGCAATCTTTTTCGCCAACTGAACAAACGCCCGGCTGGCAGGGGCGCAGGGAAAGAGCTCAATCACTGCCTTTTGCTCAACGACGGCCATCGGCAGGTAATCGTCGAGAGGGATAAACCCCAGATACTCGAGCTTGATATTCAGAAACCGTTCTGCGGCTCGATCGAGCTTACAGAATGTCTGAGTCGCCTCGCGCTGACTCTTGACCAGGTTCACCAACACCTTGAACCTCCGTTCGCGATGTTGCCGGCATAACACCTTCATCAGCGCGTAGGCATCGGTCAGGGCCGTAGGCTCCGGCGAGATGAGCACGATCGTCTCCTGAGCCGCTGAAGCAAAATAGGTGACGTTGGGAGACACACCGGCCCCGGTATCGATCAACAGCACATCCACGGTGTCGGCGATATGCTCCAACTCACTCTGAAGAACCAATTGCTGTGAGTCGGTCAAGGAAGTGAGCTGAGGAAGGCCAGAGCCGGCCGGCAGCACCTGGATTCCAGCCGGCCCCTGGATGATAATGTCGGATAGGCGGCATGAACCGCTCAGCACATGCTCCAATGTATATCGGGGCACCAATCCCAGCAGCACATCGATGTTGCCCAATCCCAAGTCTGCATCCAATACCAGCACTCGCTTACCGGTCCGTGCCAACGCTACTGCCAGGTTCACGACCACATTCGTTTTCCCCACCCCGCCCTTACCGCTGGTCACGGCAATGACCCGGGTGCATGGACCCCGTTGAGTCACCGTCGGCATCGTCATGGCCTGCTCGCTGATGATATTGTTCATGCGCCCCCCTACTGCGTGTGTTGTGGCGTCGTGCTGCCCATGGACACAATCGGGTCACGTCTAACGGATGACGAGAGGTCCGACGGTGTGAAACGGGCGGAGCCCCTGTCGAGCAACAGGTCCGCCAACCGAGCCGAATCCGCTTGCTCGAAATCTTCCGGGACCCGCTGGCCATTGCTCCAATACGAGAGAGGCAGTGATGTCTGATGCGCCAGCTCGAGGAGATTGCCGTATTCTTCCGTCTCATCCAGCTTGGTAAAGAGCAGGCGTGACGGAGCGCACGCCTCGTACCGCGTCATCGTACGCCGGAGATCCTGCATCCTCGTGGTGGCAGACAAGACCAGATGCGTCTCGATCGACCCGTACGAATCTTTGAGGCCGCCAATGGTTGTGAGCTGCGCCGTCTCATGGGGGCCAAACCCCGGCGTGTCGATCATGATTAAGTTTGCCTGGCGATGACGGCGTATGGCTTCAAGTACGTCAGACGTGCTCTGCGCCGTTTCGAGCGGAACGCCAAGCACCTTCGCATAGAGACGAAGGTGCTCGACGGCCGCCAAACGGCAGGTGTCGAGCGTGATCAGCGCGACCGATCGGTTTTCCTGAAGCCGGTAGTGCGCCACAAGCTTGACGATGGCCGTCGTCTTGCCCACCCCGCTCGGCCCGACAAACATGGCGACCTTGTAATCGGTCTCAGCATCCAACAAGGGGCCACTGACTCGAATCAGCTCACGACAGAGATGATGCAAGGCCTCCTGAATCTTGCGATCAGATTGAAGCGCCTCCGCAGAGAGACGACTGCGAAGCGCGACACAGAGTCGTTCGGCAGTTGAAGGGCGCAATCCCTGTGCAACCAGAAAACGGCAAGCGCGGCCCAACGGTGCAGAGAAATCCAATCCTGCCTGGTGCGATTCAGAAGGCAACCAGGATACAAGGCGCGCCTGCAGATCCAGGCATTCGTTCATGAGATGGAGGAAACGACTGGAGGGAACCGGTTCGGGTCCTGACTGCGTGGCCGGTGATGGAATTCGAACGTGTGCGCCCCTCAACTCTTCCGGCGTATTGGCATGGAGTACTGCGTTCAAGGTATCCTGAAACGCAAGAGCGGACGCGCGTTGATTCACCGCAGAGGGGCCCATGTCCTGTGCAACCAGCGACATCGCCTGCCGGTCCTGGGCGGCTTGATCGGCCATCGAATCGACCGCAGCGGTCACTTCTAACAGCGATCGCCCGAATAACGAGAACGGTAGGCTCCCTCGCTTGACTCGCTTCGTGGAAAGGATGAGGGCATCCGGCCCCAACTCTTCCTTGATGGAGCGGATCGCCTCATGCATGGTGTCGGCATGAAATACTTTCATCTTCATCGTTCACCTCACGGTAGAAGACCTTCTCCGTCCAGCCGAATGGTATCCAGCGGTTGGAGCCTGACCATCGAATCAAGTTCATTGACTCCCACGACCGGCACCGCATGGAGGATCCGATCCGTCAGGCGTCGAATATGGCGCCGGAGCATCGGTGAGCACAGCAACACCGGTTGATGCCCACGCGCTGCCACACGCTCCACGGCTTGTTTCAACGCCGCCAGTAATGTGTGACTCAACCCTGGATCAAGATTCAGCATGCCTCCTTGAGGAACCGCGGCCGCCTGATCACTCAACGCTCGATCGAGCCTGGGGTCGAGTGTGATCACAGGTAACGTCCCGTCCGGAGCTTGATACTGACGCATAATCGTCCGCCCCAACGCCTGACGGGCCATTTCTGTGAGCAGCTCAGAATCTTTCGTCGTCCCTGCATGATCGGCCAGGGCTTCGATGATCGATCGAAGATCGCGAATTGGAATACCTTCACGCAGCAAGTTGCCAAGGACGCGGACCACGGTGCCAAGCGGTAATAAGCCAGGAATCAGTTCTTCAACCAGTTTCGGGTGAACTTTCGCCAATTCATCAAGCAGTGATTGGACTTCCTGCCGGCCTAATAATTCATGCCCATGACGCTTAATGATTTCAGACAAATGTGTCGCGATAGCCGAACTGGCATCCACGACGGTATAGCCGGCCAATTGTGCTTGCTCACGCGTAGCCTCCGGCACCCAGAGCGCAGGTAATCCAAACGCCGGCTCCTTGGTAGCCACACCATGAATGAGCCCTCGTTGAGCGGTTCCAGGATCAATGGCCAGCACGTGCGACGGCAACACGTCGGCCTTCGTCAGCTCTACGCCTTTGAGCATGACGGCATACTCGTTGGGGCGCAGTTGGAGGTTGTCTCGAATATGAATGGGCGGCAGGAGAAAACCCATCGTATCCGCGAACTGCTTCCTGAGGCCTTTAATCCGATCCAGCAACGCGGTGCCATGCTTGCCTTCCACTAACCCAATAAGTCCGTACCCGACTTGTACTTCCATCAAATCGAGTGGAACGAGTTGCGGGGCCGCGCTTTCAGCTTGTGGCGCAGCAGAAACGGGCGCCGGCTCGAGAGGCGCCTTCGCCTCCTGTGATAATCGATAGGCAAACCAGGCAGCCACGCCCCCCAGCCCAAGAAACGCCAGGTGTGGCAAGCCGGGGACGACTCCGAGAGCCAACAAGATTCCGGCGGCGGTGCCGACGGCTTTGGGTGACAGCAACGTTTGCCGCGTGATCTGGAGCCCGAGATCGGCGTCCGCCGCAGCCCGTGTCACGACGATGCCGGCAGCCGTTGAAATAAATAATGCGGGAATCTGTGCGACTAGCCCTTCTCCGACCGTCAACAGCGTATAGGTTTGCGCTGCCAATCCGGGGCTCATGCCCTGCTGTAAGATGCCGATCGTCAACCCTCCGACGATGTTCACAAGCACGATGATGATCGCCGCCATGGCGTCACCCCGAACAAACTTGCTGGCACCGTCCATAGAACCGTAGAAATCGGCTTCTTCTGCAATCTCGCGCCGCCGCCGCCTCGCTTCCGTCTCATTGATCAGTCCGGCATTCAAGTCGGCGTCGATGCTCATCTGTTTACCCGGCATCGCATCCAACGTGAACCGAGCCGCGACTTCGGCGACTCGACCGGCGCCTTTGGTCACCACCACGAAGTTGATGACGACCAGGATAGAGAACACGACAAGCCCGACGGTGTAGTTCCCTCCTACGACAAAATTGCCGAATGCCCGAATCACCTCGCCTGCGGCGGCGGCGCCTTCATTGCCGTGAAGCAGAATCAGGCGTGTCGACGCAATGTTGAGCGCCAAGCGGAATAGCGTCACGATGAGAAGAATCGAAGGAAAGGCCGAGAACTCGATCGGCCGTCGAACTTGCAGCCCCACGAGTAAGATGATCACGGACAGCGTAATATTGAACGCGAGCAAGAGATCGAGCAAAAACCGGGGAAGCGGCAGGATCATCAACATGATGATACCCACCACGCCGAGCGAGAGGAGAATGTCCGGATGCTTAATGAACGATGATGGGGATAATTCTTTGGTGTCGGATGCCATGCGTCTCTTGCCCTTTACCGTGTGACTCGCTCAGACGTAACCCCTCGCGCACGAAACACAAACGCAAGAATCTCCGCCACGGCACGGTACAGATCGGCAGGGATCTCCTTGCCGATATCGACCAGCTTATAGAGCGTCCTGGCCACAAATTTGTTCTCGACGACCACGACCCCGTGCTGCCTGGCCACCGCACGAATCCGCTCCGCGAGATGCCCGGCGCCCTTCGCCACAACGATAGGGGCAGACATGCGTGCCGTGTCGTATTTCAGCGCGACAGCAAGATGTGTGGGGTTGGTCACCACCACATCGGCCTTCGGGACGGCTGCCATCATGCGTTTTCTCATCATGTCCCGCTGAACGCTTCGTACCCGGCTCTTGATCATCGGGTCGCCTTCTTGGTCACGATGTTCTTCTTTCACCTCTTGAACCGTCATCCGCAGGGAACGCTCCCACTCATACCGCTGATAAAAAAAATCCGCCGCCGCCACGACGGCAATCGCCCCTGCGATGATGGCTGAGGTTTTCAACGTCAGCCACCCCATCACGGTCAGAAGCCCCCAAATGTCATAGTGCACCAGCTCGGAAAGACGAGGGAGATCCTGCCAGAGGACGACGGCGCCGATGCCGCCGATAATGGCAATTTTTATCAATGCTTTGATCAACTCCGACACAGACCGGAGGGAAAACAGGCGGCCCAGACCCTTGATCGGGTTTAACCGCTCGATCTCGAATGGAAGGGAGGACTTCCATAGCAACCCGGTCTGTACGAGGGACGCGCCGATCCCTACAAGCGCCAGCCCCCCCATGAAGGGCAGCATCAGCAGTAGGCTTGTCAGACCGACCTCAGTAAATAATGAGTGAATCTGCTTAATCGTCAGGCTGGTATGAACCACACGATCGAACGACATCGTCAGACCCCGACGCATGACATCCGTCAGTTGATGAACGCCAGGGCTGGCAAAGAACGCCAGGAGTCCGATCCCTCCGAAGAGAAGGGCGGCAGTGGTCACATCGCGACTCACCGCAACGTTGCCTTTCTGGCGGGCATCCGCTTTCCGTTTCTCTGTTGCCGGTTCTGTCTTGCTGTCTTGACCTTCAGCCATGTCCCAACGCCCTCAATAGCCGTTCGATCGTGTCGCGTAATCCCGTAAATTCCTGTTCAAGCAACGAAACGGTATAGGGCAATGCCAGGCCTAAGACCAGGAGTCCTCCCGCTATCGTCAGGGGAAAACTCAACACAAAGACATTGATCTGCGCGACCGCCCGGCCCAGCATGGCCAGCAGAAGATTCAAGAGGATCATGGCGACGAGCACCGGCGCCGACAGCTTCAAGGCGACGACAAACATATGCTGAGAGAGCTGGAGCACTTCTTCGCCGAGCGCCGAAGAGAGCCTCGCGCCGAATGGCGGGATGGTCTCATAGCTCGTGACAATGGCCGCCACGACCACCATATGTGCATTGATCGACAGGAACACCAGCGAGGCAATGATCCGGAAATACTCACTGAGCAGCGACGAGTGTTGCGCGGTCATGGGATCCACCAGCTGAACGGCGCCGAACCCGATCTGCGTTCCAAGAAGATCGCCGGCCACTTCAAGCGCGCCAAACAGCAATCGCACGCCCAAACCGATGACCAGGCCGATGAGCGATTCACTCACAAGCCCGGCCGTCATTTCGATGGCGTCCTGTGATAGCGGCGGAAGGTGAATCAGCGGTGAGAGAACGATCCCCAGCATCACGACAAGGGCGATTTTTATTTGAACCGGAACCGTCCGCCCGCCTAACATCGGAAATGCCGCGACGATGCCCCCGATACGGGACACCAAGACCAGAAAGGACTGGAACTCTGGCAAGAGAAGATGAAGTGACGGTGCCGTAGTCATAGTTCTTCCGTAAGAGATCTCACCAATGCCGGATCACTGCACATAATTTGGAATACTCAGAAACAGTTGCGCCATAAACGATGTGAGCACGCCCAACATCCAGGGTAGAAAGATAATCACCGCGGCGAAGACGGCCAACACTTTCGGCACGAAGGTCAGCGTCGCTTCGTTCAATTGCGTCATCGCCTGCAGCACACTGACCGCGAGCCCCACAACGAGGGCGAGTCCCAGAATGGGGCTGGACACGATCAGCGTGGTTTCAATAGCTTGACGGCCGATTTCTGTCACCATCTCAGGGGTCATCGCGATCGTGCCCTTCGAATCTTGCTCATTGGAAACTTTTTACGAGTGACCCGACGACCAAATTCCACCCGTCGGCCAGCACAAAGAGAATGAGTTTAAACGGAAGGGAAATTACGGCTGGGGGCAACAGCATCATGCCCATAGACATCAAGACACTGGCGACCACCATGTCGACAATCAGGAAAGGAATATAGATAAGAAACCCGATCTGAAACGCGACTCGCAGTTCACTCAGAATATAGGCGGGAATCACCACATGGATGGGGACCTGATCCACCGTCTCAGGCTTCGGGCGCTTACTCAGCTCGATAAAGAGTTCGAGATCTTTGTCGCGCACCTGCTTGAGCATAAAGGTACGAATCGGCTGAATGCCTTTGGTCCAGGCCTCCTCGTATGAGATCTGCTCCGCCAGCAACGGCTGAACGGCT
Organism: Nitrospira sp. CG24A; assembly: GCA_002869925.2. GTDB lineage: Bacteria > Nitrospirota > Nitrospiria > Nitrospirales > Nitrospiraceae > Palsa-1315. The sequence goes on along the minus strand of NEWT02000020.1, from coordinate 25,351 downwards.
TGGCTATAGACGGCCTCCCCTACTGGAGCCATCACAAAGATCGTAATGAACAAGGCGATGCTGATGAGAATCTGGTTGGGCGGCACAGCCTGCGTCCCTAGCGCCTGACGGAGAAATGAAAGGACGATCACCACTCTCGTGAAGGACGTCACCATGATGAAGAATGCGGGCGCCAGGGAGAGCACTGTCAGTAATGCAAGAATTTGGAGGACGACGGCGGTCCCTTTGAGGCCCGGCTGGCCGAGATCGATCGTGACAGACGGATTCGCGCCACCCATGGCATCCTGGGTTATTCCGAGAAACAGACCGATCAGGGCCATAAGCACGACACCGGTGCGAACGCCTTGTAGTCGTCGCAGGGGCGGGGTCATCGACGGAGAAGCGCCTGCATCAACTGGCATAGTCACCTCTGGCGTCTGCCGCTCCTCCGCCAACCGGAGCCTGGGCGTCGTGGTGTGCTGAAGGCTTCCCCGACTTGACCGATCGACCGGCTGTCGCCGTGGACAGAAACCTTTGGACTTGTTCTCGATCCGTGATATGGCCGAGTGGCACCAGATCCGTCGGCGTCATGCCGACGATGAGGAATTCGCCTGCAACCGACACCAAAGAAATCGTCTTGCGAGGACCGATATACCCACTGCCGAGCACCTGGACGATCGGCGTGGACACAGGAGCGCACAACCGCGTACCCGAAAATCGGCGAACCAAAACGACGAGTCCACCCATCAGTGCGAGCACGAGGGCCAACGCCGACACCATCCGTATCAAACTATCCCAAAAATCGAACACGTTCCTCCGGTCTTGTGTATTGAGTTTGTGTGGTTTGTCTCGTTTGTTTGGTTGAACCAAATCAACCAGAGACACAAAACAAACCAGATGAACCCTTACCCGAGTTGCTGAACCCGCTCAGCCGCGCTGATCACATCGGTGAGGCGGATACCGAATTTTTCGTTCACCACGACGACTTCGCCCCGTGCCACCAGCTTATTGTTGACCAACACTTCCATCGGTTCCCCAGCAAGCTTTTCGAGCTCGATCACCGACCCTTGCCCAAGCTGCAATAGCTCTCGAATCACCATCTTGGTCGACCCAACCTGCACCGTCACCTGCATCGGAATGTCCAGGATAAAGTCTATGTTCTTAGGCGCAGGAGCCACGCCTCCTCCGTCAAGTGAGGGAAACGACGCCGGCGTCGGTGACGGAGAGGAAGCAGGTGAAGGGCCGGGAGCATTCGCTCCAACATTCGCGACTTCGTTGTCAGCCATAGACGATTCTCCTCAGATATGCGAGCCGCTTACGACAGCACCTTCTCAATGCGGCAGGCGTGATTTCCCTTAGACACGCCGGGGCTCCCTTGAAACTTTAAGTATCCTTCAACAAAACAATCGAGTGGATCGCCAGGCCGTTGATCCAACAGGATCAAATCTCCCGGAGCGAAATCCACCACGTCCCGTACTTTGACTGAGGCGGTTCCGAGCCGAACGATCACAGTAAGGGAGCATTCTTGTAGCTTTTCCTGGAATCGAATCGGCCAGCTTCCGTCTTGCTCCACTTGATCCGAGACGATACCCGAATAGAGCTTTTCTTTAATGGGCTCGAGCATCGAATAGGGATACACGAGGAAGATGTCGCTGGTGGTCTCACCGAATTGCACTTGAAGGGTGGTGACAAAGACAATTTCTGATGCGGACACCACCATGGCAAACTGCGGGTTGACTTCCGAACGGACCAGATTAATCTTGACGGCGAGCGCAGCGCGCCACGATTTCTCCATATCTTCAAACGCCGACTGCACAAGCTTTCTGATGATCCGTAACTGAATCGGCGTAAAATCTCGGCCCTCCGGCTTGACATGCGTTTGCGCCTTTCCCCCATAGAAATAGTCCACGATGAGGTACACTAAAAATGCGTTCAGGACTAAGAGACCATTTCCCCGTAGCGGGTCCATTCGAAACACGTTCAGCGAAGAAGGAATCGGAATGGTTTTCATGAACGCGCCGAACTTCATAATTTGCGTCCCGACAATATTGAACTCCACCTTCGTATTCAGCAGAGCGCTCCAGGACAAGGATTGGTGCCTGGTAAACCGGTCGGTAATCAACTCAAGCGTCGGCATGCGCCCACGCACAATGCGCTCCTGATTGTGCAGATCGTACGACCTAACCCCTCCAGCTGGTTGCGCCTCTTCCTCGGATTGGGTTTCAACCTCCCCGGAGACGACCCCTTTCAGCAAGGCATCGATTTCGTCTTGCGACAGTATTTTTTCCATAGTGACGACGTGGTCCAGACTATTGCACGACGAAGTCCGTGAAGTAGGCGGCCCGCACACCCGGTTTGGGAAGCAGACTGTTGACGCGCTGAGTAATCTCATCGCGCAACTGGAACTTGCCCTGGGGAGTTCGGATCGATGCCGCATCCTTGCTCGTCAGGAGGACAAGAATCGTGTCGCGTAACTGCGGAATACGGCTGGCGAGTTCGGCTGATGCATCTGGATTTTCGAGTTCCAACTTCACGGTCAGTTTCAAATAGCGCACCTCCGGCGTATCTGCCAAATTCACGATGAAGGGGTCGACATCGTATATCGCGCCAGGGCCACTGCCTTTTGCGGCGCTCGGTTTCGCTTCCGCCTCACCATGCCCTGCCGCCTTCGCAACCGGCTCCTCGGCTTTGTGCTCATCCACGCTGTGTCCTCCCGCCATGAGCTTAAAGAGCGCGAACGCCCCTCCCATGCCAAGCACAAGTGTTCCGGCAACGATGATGATGACCATTTTCATCGAAATTCCCGCCGCAACCGGCACTGGCTCTGGCGGCTTGCTCTCTGGCTCTGCCATAGGACCCTCCTCTAATCAAAACAGTGACGACTCACTGGAAGTTTGCAATGGCTATGCCATCGATCGAACCGTGACAAGGATGACGCATCAACCAGAACAGCCCATCTGGCGTAGCAATGCCATCACGTATAGCAGCCAAGCGAGAGGCGATCCCGCCAGAGGCTTGACGATGTCAATTAAATGACGCCGAACACCGGAGGTGCAGGGGAAGACGGAACGATGACCGGAGTGCCACGACACGGCACCCCGATCATCCCTGAGGAGAGGACTCGCGGTCGTGACTACCGTTTCAGATTCACCAATTCCTGCAACATTTCATCACTCGTGGTAATCGCGCGGGAGTTCGCTTGAAATGCCCGCTGCGTGATGATCATATCGACAAATTCTTTTCCGAGATCAACATTGGACTGTTCGATGGTTTGGGGAATGAGCCGCCCCAACCCATTATTCGTCGGGGCCCCGTCCAGTGGCGCGCCAGAATCTATGGTTGCAGCGAACCCGTTTTCACCGGATCGTGTCAATCCATTCGGATTCGTGAATCGGCTCAGCACGACCTGAGAAAGCGTTCTGGTTTGACCATTGCTAAACTGCGCCACGACTCGCCCTTCTTCATCGATCGACAAGCTCTGAAACGACCCGGAGGTAAACCCATCTTGAGTTTGATCGGTCAAACTCGACGCGGATCCAAACTGCGTGATGTTTGAGAAATCCATCGCCACACTCAATGGCGTGGCCGCACCGCCGGTAATGGGCAACGAGAATGTCTGCGCTCCCCCTCCTGTCAGGACGCCGCTCGTATTGAATACTAAGTTCGTTTGCGCCGTCGTGGCGCCACCGTCGATCTGAGAATGGAGATTCCAGGTATTCGCCGCAGACTTCACATAATACAACCGAAGCTGATGCTGCGCTCCGAGCGAATCATAGATGGTCATGCCATTTGAGAAGTTGTACGTCGTTGCATCGGTTGAGTCGAACGCAGTCGCCGGAATCGTGGACGCAGCGTTGAGGTTGGCTTCCACAGCCGCGGTGCTGCTGGCCTGTGGGGCAACAGTAGCCGTGGACAACGTAATATTTCCAACGGTCCCTAAGATGATCCCTGTTGTCGATGCTTGATAGCCCTGCAAGAATCGACCGCTCGGATCCACAATCTCTCCAAGATTGTTCACTTGAAATTGCCCGGCGCGAGAATAGGACACCGTTCCTGCGGCATCGCGCACATTGAAAAACCCGTTTCCATCGATGGCCAAGTCCAGGGTGTTTCCTGTATTAGAGAGGGAACCCTGAACAAAACTCGTCTGCACATCGTTCAGAAAAACCCCCAGCCCAACCTGGCCGGTCGTCGACCCGCCGCCAAGCGAAGCCGAAACCAAATCGGCAAATGACGCGCGGCTCGACTTGAACCCCGCCGTCCCCACGTTCGCAATATTGTTCCCAATCACGGACATGGCATTCCCGTATGTATTGAGTCCGCTGACCGCCGAAAAAAGCGATGTCAAAATCCCCATAATCTGTCTCCTTTACTCATTGGAATGTCCCTACAACCGATTGCTGCCTGTCGCTTCACCGCCCGGCACACATCACACCGACGGCTCTACGCCTGTTGCACATGTGGCGTCTGTTTTGACTCGAGGGCTGTTTCCTGTAATTCAACGCTCCGCTTCATCAATTTGACGAGGTCGGTCATCTGGTTCAGTTGACTAAACTGCGCCGTCTGCGCAATGAAATCCTGGTTTTCGAGAGGTTTGAGCGGGTCCTGATACTGGAGCTGGGTGACGAGAAGTTTCAAGAACTCGTCCTGGCCGAGTTCTTTTGGGCCGGTCGTCGGCGTGGAGGTCCTCGTCGTTGAATTGTTTATCGCCGCGAAATCGATCATGACTCTGTCCTTTCGTTAGATACGATCTCTGTGAACATCTCCATCGCTATGCAAACAAACTCAACGCACGTGAGGGTCGATGAGCGGGCCGATCCCGATCTTGGGCTTGCTGATTATGGTCCTGTGGTGCTGGCTGCTGCTCAAACCCTCCGCCATTTCGTCGAGACTGCCGGTCCGGCAACGCTTCTTGCCTGCCCTGTTGATCGATATGCACCTGAAACTGACCGAGCTCAAGCCCAGACTTAGCCAGGTTGTGCTGAAGCTGATCTTGTCGCGTAAACAGGAGTGCGCCCAGCTCGTTTCGATCAGTGGTGAACTGTGTATGCACCGTCTGGTCCGTCATGGAGATCCGCACGCTCAGAGGGCCTGAGTCATGAGACGGAAGTTCCACATGGACAGTCTGAGCCTTTCCAGATGCCAAAGTGACATGTTCGGCATGCGCCTCCCCAAGAAGTGCCTGCGCCGTCTTGAGCTGATCCACCGGTGACGTCAGACCAGAGGCTCTCTCTCCATCGATCGACGACTGTGCCTGCCGCGCTGATGCAAATTGGCCGTTGAAGAAAGAGGACTGGTTGTCGTGCGTTGCCAATTCCAAAGCCCCACTGTCCATTTCATGAAAGAAGGCCCCTCCTTCTGTTCCCTGTGCATCCACCCCGAATGGATCTTGCCCCCTCCCCTCACTGTCTCCAACCACAGGGATCGTGAGCGGTTGCCCCAGCAATGTCGTCTCTTCAGCCTCCTGTTCTTGGATAACCGCCGATGACTGAATGCCTGTCCCCGGCCGCTCAAGCGACTGCCCCCCTCCATTCGTATACGCAGCGGCAAGAATATTCCTCGCTTCTTGGTATTCCGTGAGAGGAATTGTCCCTTGATCGGAAATCGGGGAGTCCTGTGGTAATGCGCTGGGAGCGAGCGAGTGACTGGACGGCTGATTGAGGGGGTCAGAAGAAAGGTCAGCTTGAGCGACACGACCAATCCAGACACGTGAGTCGCCCGTGGTTCGTGAGACCGTTTGCGTCGGCGTCATTGCAGATGCTTCACCCGACTGCCCAGGAACGATAGTATGCAGTACCGAACCACTACGCCCATCCGTACTCGCAGACAATACCGCCTCGGACACTGCACCTGCTTGCCCCTCGGCTCCAGTTCCTTGAATCTCCACGTGACTCACACTCTGGGGCAGAGAGAGGCCTGACTCAATACCAGACAAAGAGGAACGTTGGGAATTCTGTGTGCGCTCGACATGCCCGTCCTCTGGAGAAGACACCCCCTGAAGGTCGAGTGCGAGAGGAGTAGGTACCAGCGTGCCCCCGATCACTAAGGCGATGACGGGCTGCTTCTCGGCATCGGGTGATGGGATTGGCTCAATCGGATCGTCTGATTCGGAGTATTCGGAAGCCTTCTCCCTGGGAATATTCTGCGCCGCATCCTTGAGAGTCGCAGAAAATGTTCCGCTCTGCACCGATGGTTGGAGCGGACTTTTCTCACTTACTGCGCTCGAATGTAGCAACGCGCCGGAACGGTCGACTGATGGAATCTGTATCTGAATATCCATAATGAAGAACAGTCCGTGACTGTGTGCGAACACGATCTGATTACTGATCACGGCATGTTCAAGCTCCATGCCAACTCACAATTCTCGGGATCTATCATCCGGCGTAGGGTTAGCAATGAGATCGAGAGTTGATGGACAGAAACAGGGAAGAAAATGCAGCGTGGGCAGGAAAAATTTTCCTGGTCGACGGAAGGAATCGGCCTGAACCCTATTCGGTATTGACGTCCAGGCGAGACGACAGCGGTGGTTCATTCGCCGGAGGAGAACAGTCTCGAACGGCAGACTCTTATGGAGTCGTGAGAAATTCTTCGCTCAATTTAGCTGCGCGATCGACTTTTACCTGCGCCAAAATTGCTCCCGCCGACTTGCTCTTCAGGAGACGGAGAATCTCCAAGGCTTTCCGGTTGGTCATTCGCTCAATGCGCTCAGCAGCCTCTTCCGCAGGCATACTTTCATACATCTTGGCGAGCTGTCCCAGTTGCTGTGTGCGAGTATCGACGGTGTGTTTCTCCGGCGAAGCCTGTTGAGCCACAGCGGCTTTCTCTTTCGCAAGACGGCGCTGCTCTGCGGCCTCAACCTGGCTCAAGATCTGCTCCACTTCAGCCTTGAGAATCGCAAGCTTCGCCTCTGCCTCCCGAACCGAGTTTTCGCGTCGTTCCAAGTCCTGTTTCCGTTGCTGGAACATGGCAACCATTTCCTCTGGCACAGTGAGCGCTGGCCCTTGAACCGGTTCGGCTCCCGTCGTGGATGATTCGCCTCCGGCTTTCTTGATGTGATCGGCTGCCATCGATCCCGGCGAACCAGCTTCGACAGCCGCAGAAACAGGCAAGCCCGTCGAGGACCGCTGAGGATCCTGTCCTTGCTCAGCCGAGGCCTGGGGAACAAACACCATCGTCCAGGACAGCGCGATAATCACACCAAGCGCGGCAGCCGACAACCAACCGCTCCACTCAGAAAAATCCGCTCCCCTACTCTCATGACCCCAGGAACCGGTGCGATAATCTTGACGCTTATGAGCGCAATGCCTGTGCCTAGCAGGGTGCGGAGAAAATATATGTCTACCCCTGAATTTCATAGATCTTCCCGTCTGAGACAATAGGAGCTCTCCACGCAGGATGATCAAAAAGGCCGTCCAGCAAGGCCGCAGGTGAATCGAAACCGGAGGCGTACCCTCTCCCCGTTGAGGATCTGAACGATGCGAGAACGCCGCTGGCGGGCTTTTTCAGCATCCTACTAGAAGTTTGTGTATTCACATCGCACTCCTACGATGTGCGGCCTCATCCATTTCCAGTTGCTCAACTCTGCCCTGGACACGACGCTGTTGCTGCCGTATGCGTTCAGCTAGACGATCGAGGGTGCGCCGATCTTGCATGGCTTCTCGCAATTCATCCTGCTTCTGATCCCCTGCCTCACGGAGATGCCGTTCCATTTGCATCGCCGCCGACAGATTCGATACCTCGGCAGTCAGCATAGACTGCCGCACCAGGAATTCTTCCAACACGACCCCTCTACCAGTCTTCGCCAGATACGCATCTGCCGTGTGTTTCATGTGCTCTTCCAGGAGACGAGTGCGCGCTTCTGCATCCTGAAGCTCCTGCCGCAGACGAAACAGGTCCATCCGCACGACCTCTTCCAGCTGTGCTCGGTACCGCCGCAACACATCAAGCTTCATCCTATCGACTTCATCAGAGCGAGCAAGTCTTGAACCGAGGCGCCCATGGACACGGATTGCTCAATGTCCTGACGAAGAAACGCATTGATCCCATCTTGAGCCCTTACGGCTTTGTCGAGGTCGCCATTGGTGCCAGCCTTATAGGCTCCAAGCAGAATGAGATCCTCAGATTGTTGATACCGTGCTTGGAGCTCGATCATGGACCTGATCGCAGCATAGTGATCCCGCCCCACGATATCTTTCATGACGCGGCTGGTGCTGTTCAGGAGATCGATTGCAGGGAAATGGTTGCGCGCGGCCAACTGCTTCGAGAGCACAATGTGGCCATCCAGGATCGACCGGACCGATTCCGCGATGGGATCGGAGAGTTCTTCACTCTCCATGAGCACAGTATAGAGCCCTGTAATCGCGCCAGAACCTGAACTGGTCCCGACTCGTTCCAACAGCTTGGGCAACATGGTAAAGACGGAGGGAGTATACCCCTTTGTGGTTGGCGGCTCCCCGATCGCGAGTCCGACTTCGCGTTGGCTATGAGCCAGGCGAGTCAGTGAATCCATCATGAGAAGCACCTGCCTGCCGCAGTCGCGAAAGTACTCTGCAATCGCCGTCGCAATGAACGCACCGCGTAATCGTACTAAGGGTGGCTGGTCCGACGTCGCCACAATCACCACCGAGCGGCTGAGCGCCTCAGGGGTCAAATCGCGCTCGAGGAATTCATTGACTTCACGTCCTCGTTCGCCAATGAGAGCAATGACGTTCACGTCGGCTTTGGTGTAGCGGCTGATCATCCCAAGTAACACACTTTTCCCGACACCGGAACTGGCAAAAATGCCGACCTTCTGCCCACGACCGCATGTCAGGCAGGCATTGATCGCCCGGATACCCAGATCGAGCGGCTGCGTGATACGCGCTCGTTTCAAAGGATTGATCGGCGCGGCATGCAACGGATATCGCTGTTCGGTCATGAGAGAGCCGCGCCCATCCAATGGCTCACCAAGTCCATTCAACACACGACCGAGCAACTGCGGGCCGACTGAGACCGATGCGCAATGCCCTCTCATGAGCAGCCGGCTTCCGGGACCGATCCCCCGCATTTCACCGAGCGGCATCAGCAGCACACGATCCCCGCGAAACCCCACCACTTCAGCCGGGACAGTCCCCTCTCCATCCTCACGCGTGACGTCGCACAGCTCCCCGACCGATGTCATGGGGCCATAGCCTTCGATCACAATCCCCACGGCCTGCGCCACACGGCCTGAGACCACCAGCGGATCTGTCCGTTCAATGAGATCAACGAGATTCACGGCGACCTCGCTTTTGTAACACCTCTCCGAGCCGCAGCAATTGCTGATCTAGCGAGGCATCAATCAGTCGGTTCGCGGTTTGAACGATACAACTCCCCCGGGAGAGCGATGAATCGCCTTCGACATGCAACGTAAAATCTGGAGGCCGGTCACGGCACAACTCTACACGAGCCGATTCGAGGACCTGGACATCGGAGGGATGAGTTCGCACGGTGACAACCCCCGCTTCACGAACCGTCGCCAAAGCCGACTTCAACAAGGTGATGACCGCATCCTGCCGTTCCATCACCGTCTCGCGTAGAATACGGGTCGCTAAACTGAAGGCCAGCGCCGTCACATCATTTTCGACGGTCTGATACAATCCTGTCCGCGTGTCATCGAAACGCCGAACCGCGTTGGCCAACAAGCTCTGCTCCTGCAGCCTGGCTGTTGCGACTCGTGCATCGGCTCGACGCTCACCTTCCGCAATGCCTTGATCGTAGTCTGAAGGGCCCTGGTCACCGATAAACCGATCACCGGTGCCAAAGTCGGTCAACGCCAGACTGCGGCAGCGAACCCCGGAGGCACGAATCACGGCCTGCTTGAGGACCGTATTCTCCGAACGCAGGTGATAGAGATCAAGAAGACGATTCACAATCAACTGTAACGCATCGTTTTCGAACGGCTTCATCAGAAACTCTGCCGCCCCTGCCTTCATCGCCTGAACTGCGAGATCAACCGTGCCGTACCCGGTCATCACCAGGCCCATCATACGGTGATCGAGCTCACAGGCTTGTTGGAGCAATGCAAGACCGTCTTGATCCGGTAATTTGACGTCGGTGATGAGGAGCGAAACAGGAGACTCTTTTAACGCCGCATGGGCTTCCCGTGCAGACCCAACCGCACGCACACGATGCCCTGCCGACCGCAGCAGTTTCACCAATAGTTCCCGAATCGCCTCCTCATCGTCAACGACGAGTATTGAACTGTCTCGTTGACCGCTGCGACTGACGGATGGCTGGGCGAGTGTCGCCTGACCGTTTGATGCCCGTTCCATTTACAGCATCGCCTCCGCTCCTCCAGCGACGACAATCCGCCCTTCCTCTTCCAGCTTTCGGCAGACCTTGAGGATATTCTGTTGTGCCTTCTCGACCTCTGCCACCTTCACCGGGCCTCTCGATTCCATGTCGTCTTTCAACATTTCCGCCGCTCGACTCGACATATTTTTCAGGAACTTGTCTCTGGTTTCAGGACTCGCTCCTCGCAATGCCACAGGAAGATCCTCTTTACTGACTTCTTTCATGAGCTCTTGCATACCACGGTCATCCAACTTAATCAGATCGTCGAAGACGAACATCAATCCACGGATCGTATCGGCCAATTGCTGATTGCGTTCGGCGATTTTCGACATGATGTTCCCCTCCGTGGCTTTGTCGAGGGTCGTCAAAATATCGGCAATCGCTTCAGCACCTCCGACGCTTGTCGCGCGAGTGCCGGTACTGGCGACAAGTGAATTCTGCAATGCGTCACTGAGTTCTTCAAGCACGCTTGGCTGCAAGTCCTCCATGGTAGCGAGGCGCAAGGCGACATCCGCTCGAAGGGCTTCGGGTAAATCGGCCATGACCGCGCCGGCCTGATCCGGCTCCATGTGGGCCAGGATCACAGAGATCGTCTGGGGATGCTCGATCCTAATCATGGTTGAGACGGCCTTGGCGTCGACCCATTTCATTGCGTCAAGTCCCGGATACACCTTGGTGGTCATGGACTCGAGCATACGGTTGGCTTTTTCAGGACCGAGCGCCTTGGAGAGAATGGTTTTGATGTATTCGCTTCCGCGAAACGTCACCTGACCGGTGGCACTGGCCTTCTCAAATTCATCAATGACGATCGATTCCTCTTCTCTGGTGATATTCGCCGTCGCGTGCATGGAAGCTCCCAATCGACGGATCTCCTTCGGGTCAAGGCCCTTCATCACCAACGCAGCGGCCTCTTCTCCAATGGCTTTCAGGAAAATAGCCGCCTTTTGCTCGCCGCTCAGTTGGGTGGCCATCGCTACGTACGCCTTACTAGCTGGTTTTCAACCATTGCTTGACGACCATCGTCGCGGCATCAGGATTACCACGCGCCATATCGACGATCTGTGATCGGGGCTTTCCTCCTGCTATTGACGCTTCGACCTGACTCACCGAAGCGGGCAACTGCGGCGTCCCAACCTCAGCCGGTGCCCCAGCCGTCCCAAGCATGGCCATCAGAGGACGTACCACCATGAAGAGGATAAGAAGGAAGAGCCCTCCCCCAACCGCATAACGAATATAGGGAGTAAAGGAATTAGCCGGCTCTGCCGCGGCCTCGACCCCCTGCGCGGGAGGTTCCTCCGTTGCAATATCGAATTGCACGTTGGTCACTTGGACTTGATCCTGCCGGTCCGCTGAATAACCCATGGCTTTTTTGACGATCTCCTCGATACGCTTCATGTCCTCTTCAGATCGTGCCACATACTTCTTCGCCACGATGGTTGAAGTTTTCTCACCCTCGGAGGCCTTGCCGCCTTCGTACATTCCATCCACCAACACCGCCACGGAAAGTTGTTTGATGCTGCCGGTCGATTCAACGACTCGAGAGACGGTCCGGCTGATTTCATAATTCACGGTTTCATTCTTGGTCTGATTCGCGTTCGAACTCGTTTGAGCCGGCTCTTGGCTTGCCCCGTCAGGAACATTCGACTGGACACCCGGCACGCCGCCGGAGACACCATTGACCCCAGTCGCCTTTTCCTGCCCCCGCTGTTCGCTTCGAACGACTTGACTGTTCGGATCGTACTTCTCTTCAGTCGTTTCCACTTTACGAAAGTCGAGAATGCTGGACACCCGCACCACAGCTTTATTCACCCCGACGATTCGCTCCAACATCGTTTGGATGCGGGTTTCGATATCTTTTTCAACCGTTCGCTGGTATTCCAGCTGCGATCCGGTGAGCCCCGCGGCATCGTCGCTCCCGGCTGCGGATGAAAGGAGCCTTCCATGTCCATCTACCACCGTGACATCCTTGACTTGGAGACCCTCGACGCTGCTCGACACCAGATGGACGATCCCATTCACTTGGGTCTTCGCGAGTGCTTGCCCGTTCCGCAACGACACGACTACCGAAGCCCGCGCCCGATTTTCTTCATTGGAGAACAAGCGCCGCTCCGGAGTGGCGAGGTGCACGCGAGCTCGTTCAATCTCCGGCATTTGGGCAATCGTCCGAGCCAATTCGCCTTGCAGTGCGCGACGATAATTGAGTTTCTGAACGAAATCGGACATGCCGATCGACGATCGATCGAAGATTTCAAAACCCACTCCACCCCCATGGGGAAGGCCCTGGGTGGCCAACTGCAACCGCAACTCATGAACTTGTGCACTAGGAACAAGCACCGTGGTGCCGCCGCCGGTCGTCTCATATGGGACTTTCGTTTCTTTCAGCTTATCCACAATCCCCGCCGCATCCTCAGGATTGAGGTTCGTGAACAGCACCTGCATATCGGGCTGTTGCGTCCATAACGCTAGCGCGATGAGGCCGGCAACAGAGCCGGCAAGCGCAATCAGAATGATCATGCGCTGATTGATGGAAAACTTAGACAGCATGGGCAACCCTCAAGAACGTGAAAGGTAAAATGTGAAAGGTGAAACGTTAGACCGACAAACGCTCTTTCTGTAAACCCTTTTACCTTTTACGTTTCACTTTTCACGTCCTATATTTGCATCCGCTGAATTTCTTCATACGCCGACACCAGCTTGTTCCTGATTTGCATCATCAGCTGAAACGACACATCGGCTTCCTGCAAAGCCACCATCGTCTGATGAATATTCTGTGTCTGGCCGGTCATCAGCGCCTGGGTCGCCTGTCCTGCTTCCAATTGAATGTCGTTGACCTTACTGATTGCCTGCTGCAGCGTATTCATAAACCCGCTTGAGGGAGCGCCACCGGCCACATGGGAGGCTCCAACATTATCCACCAACGGCACGGTTGGGAATGTGATTGCCTTAATCTGATCCACGACTACCTCCCAATCTCCAGCGCCTTATTCCACATGGTGCGTGTCGCATTGATCGCTTGCACATTGGCTTCGTAGGAACGGGATGCTCCCATCATGTTCACCATTTCTTCCATGACATTGATGTTCGGCATCTTGACGAAGCCTTTCTTATCGGCATCCGGATGGCGCGGATCGTAGATCACCTGCCCGGGCCTTCTATCTTCCTGGACGCGCAGCACCTTGACACCATCGAGCGCGTGAGCCCCTGGCCCTGTCGACACCTGACGAAACGCTTTCTGGAATGGGCTGGCGACCGGCGTGGATTGGAACACCACATCCCGGCGCTTATACGGACCGCCTCCTGGCGTATGCGTGGACTGTGCGTTCGCCAGATTGCTGGAGATCACGTTGAGCCGCTGACGTTGTGCATCTAAGGCCGTAACGGACACCGCCATGCTGTCGGTCATTTCCATACGTATCCTCCTTCATAGGCGAACGGTGAAAGGCCAGAGGCAGGGGACGGAGAGTCCGGAACTCCCAGCCTCTTCACGTTACCGCCCCTCGCGGATGGCATTGAGTAACCCTCGAAACTTCCTCGCGAGCAAGTCTGCGGCAACATTGTACTGCATCGCGTTATCCGACATTTTTGCCATCTCCAGCTCGATGTTGACCGAGTTGGCATCCAAAGGCAGGTCCCCCGCGGGCACGGGGCCGAGCTTTCCCATGGCCTGTTGGATCGAGTCTCCGCGTGGACCGATGTGACGGCCCTGAGTCACCGAGAGCGCGACAAGACCTTTCCCTCGCTGCGCGGCCTGCAAGGAATCCTGAAAATTGAGATCGGCGGCTCGATAGCCCGGTGTTTCTTCGTTCGCGATATTGGAGGCAATCACCCGCTGTCTGGCTTCGCGCAAATCCAGCGTACGATGGAGCAATTGCATGGTGCGATCAAAAATCGTCATGTGATGACTCCTCTGGTTGCCGGGCTAGCGATACCGTTGCAATCGTAATGCCATTGCCGACAGGCATCGCGACACTGTGCAATACAGACTGCCGACGACCTCATATGACTCATATCTGCCCATCGGCAATACATGCCGGATACTTTCTCCCCTCGCCTGAGTGGATAGCCGGATCATGCAGAAGCCCGGCATGTGGTCTCCCGATACTCTCGAAGCTTGTTCCGCAACGTGCGAATGCTGATCCCCAGTTCCTTCGCCGCATGAGTGCGATTCTCCCTCACCCGCGCCAGAGTTTGGAATATCAAGTCCCGCTCCATTTCCCACAGCGACCCATTGCCGGATGGTTGTGACACCGTTGAGATTCCGGCAGGGATCACCGGCTGGCTACCGGACTCCAATAACACGTGGCTTGGAAGGATCTGGCCATTTCCGGCCAACAGCACAGCACGTTCCACGACGTTCTCCAGTTCGCGCACGTTTCCTTTCCATCGTCTGTCCTGAAGCATCGCATATGTCTCCGCCGACACCATCGGGATCGGGAGCCCATTGCGTGCTGCAGAGGCTGTCACGAAATGTCTTGCGAGCAACGAAATATCGGCGGGCCTCTCCCGCAACGGAGGCACGGTGATAGGAAACACATTCAAACGATAATACAAGTCTTCCCGAAACCGTCCCTGTTCCACTTCGTGATAAAGCGACCGGTTTGTCGTAGCAATGACCCGAATGTTGACTGAGACAGGTTCTCGGCCTCCCACTCGATCCACTTCTCGCTCTTGAATCACACGGAGCAACTTGGCCTGTAAACCCATGTTCATTTCACTGATTTCATCCAGAAGCAACGTGCCGGTATGGGCCATCTCGAACTTGCCGAGTTTCTTCATGATGGCTCCGGTGAACGCTCCCCGTTCATGACCAAACAATTCGCTTTCCAGTAGTCCGTCCGGCAAGGCCGCACAATTTACCGCGATAAATGGACGGTGCGCACGGGGGCTTCTGCTATGGATGAAACGGGCCAGCAATTCTTTCCCGGTGCCGCTTTCTCCATTGATGAGAACAGTCGCTTGACTTGCGGCGACCCCTTCTACCGTACTGAGCAAGCGGACCATGCCCGGGTCTTGCGTCAGAATAGATCGCTGATCGATCGGCTCAGACGGCGGCGCCGAGGCATCCACGCCACGAGCTTTCAGATTGGCAATCACTCGCTCAAGCAAATCGGTGGAAAATGGTTTGAGAATATAATCACTCGCTCCATATTTCATTGCCTCCACCGCCGTCTCCACGGTCCCATACGCGGTCATCAACACCATCAATGTATGCGGCGAACGGCATTTGATCTCTTTGATCAAATCCAACCCGCCAAGACGCGGCATCTTCAGATCGGTCACCACCAACCAGGGCTTA
Source organism: Nitrospira sp. CG24A (assembly GCA_002869925.2). Classification (GTDB taxonomy): domain Bacteria; phylum Nitrospirota; class Nitrospiria; order Nitrospirales; family Nitrospiraceae; genus Palsa-1315. The sequence goes on along the minus strand of NEWT02000020.1, from coordinate 9,762 downwards.
TAGCGGCCGACACGGTCCACGGCATCGACGCCATCGATCGCACCTTGCACGTCAAAGCCCAAACGACGGACAGACTCCATAAGGGCGGTCCTCATGGATGAGTCATCATCGACGATCAACACGCGCTCGGCTTGCTCAGGAATATCCGCCACATGACCTCCTGTGTCCTGTTCGCTCATGCAGAGGTCTCCTCTTCAATAAAGTGGTGCGCGTCGATCATGATGGGGTTGTCAGCCTCACCTCCACAATCACGCGCAGTCAATGTTCGCCTCCCGGTGCGACTCTCTTCGCAAGGATGCGGGAACACCATCGTAAACGTCGTACCGCGCCCTTCCACGCTCTCCACGTCGATCCGTCCCCGATGCCCTTCAACAATCGCATGGACGATGGCCAACCCGAGCCCCGTCCCTTCGTCCCGTGTGGTGAAAAATGGATCGAATATTCTTGATCGCTGTGCCGCAGGAATGCCGACGCCGGTATCTGAGACCGAAAGACGAAACGCCGCCCTTCCTGGCGTCTGCTCCTCTGTGAGGGTTGCCGATAGGGTCAGCGTTCCGCCACCTGACATCGCATGGATACTGTTGAGAATGACGTTCAAGAGCACTTGTTTCATTTGCCCCGCGTCGCACCACATCCGAGATGCATGAGGATTCACATCCAGACGAATGTCGATCTTGGTCTGTGCAACAGCATGGGCCGCCAGCGTCAATGCATCGACCATCAGTACTTCCGTCTCATGCCACTCCCCATGCGAGCAATCGGGTTTGGTATAGAGCAAGAGATTGGTCAAGAGACGATTCATCATGTGAACAGACGATGAGATATGTTCAGCGTATCCGCGCAGTGAAGGAAGGCCGTGCAAATCACGGCGCAACATCGATGCAAACAGTTCAATACTGCCAAGGGGATTCCGAATTTCGTGAGCAATCCGCCCGACCATCTCACCCATGGCCGCCAACCGATTACGACGCTGCAGCCGATCCTCCAGTTCTCGAACCGCCGTCACATCCTGAATCAGGAGAACACGTCCGGCATGACGTCCCTCGCTCGTGTGCAAGGCACGTTGGGAGAGCGACACGGCCGCGCCCTGGCGCGTCGTCAGGGGATACGCATCACCGTCCAGTTGGGCGTCCTTGAGACAGGCGACTAAGGAGCAGCCGACAATCTGCTCACGCGGTAGCCCGAGGAGTTGCTCACCCGCTTGGTTACACCGTGTAATTATTCCTTCGGTATCCATCACCAGTAAACCCGTCGAAAGGGACTCGACAATCGCCGTCAAATGCTCACGCAGTTCTTCATTGACGCGCAAATTTTTTCCAAGTGCTTCGTTGCGATCAGCCAGTTCGACATCAAGCTGCTCCAATCGAGTGGTCAACGTCTGATAGGACTGTTGCAAGGTCACGGCGGCATCGTCGAAACTCTGAAACGCCTGGTGCAATAAATCGCTATCGGTGGTTACTAAGGCCTGATGTGCATTCATGAGGTTATCTCCCTGTATCCCCAATGGCCGACTTGAGACCTATCTGCATGGCGCCAGCAGCACGTTGGAATAACGGGTCTTGAAATGCCGCGTCCGCACGCTCGCCCGTCGGGCGGCCATCTGTACGGTTCTTGCCCCCTGAATTGAGCATGATCTGTACCTGCGCCCACTCAGTCTCCATGGGATCAGGTCTGGACTTCAGTACCTGTCGGTACAGATCCGTGGCACGTTCAGGCTTGTTCAGTTGCAACAGGAGGTCGGCATACCGTCGAAGATCCTGAGGCCTATTGAGTGCGTTGTTGTTCAATGCTTCCTCGAATGCCGCGGCGGCCTCCTCGTGTTTCTGATCGTCCGCCAACGCCCGCGCAAGGGCCGCATACATCCAACGATGCGCGGGATCATGGGAATGCGCCCGCGTCCAGTGCCGCATGATACGGATGGCACTTTGACGGTCTCCCTGCTCCAACAATGCCGTCGTCAATTCTCGCGAGACTCGCGTAGAACGCGCGCTCTTGGGATAGTGAAGCCGGAAACTTTCAAATACGTTCCTGGCGGCCTCAGGGTCAGACTGGTCCAAATAACTTTCTCCCAAGCCGGCGAGCGCCGCCTCGTGGAGCGAAGCCACCTTCCGATTGCGAACCAATGCTTGATAGAGTCGTACGGCTTCAGGTGAAAAACCAAGCCGGCGATGCGTGTCGGCCACCTCCAATAATGTCTGTGTCCCGGCATAATGTTGTTCCGGATCCCGCCCGTGACTATGAAAGAGCGTGAGCACCTGAACATCGTTCTTGTTCTTGATAGCCGTTTCCAACTGGGGTTTTAAGATCGCGGCCAGATGGAACCCCGCCGCAGACGGCCAGGGATCATGCGCAACGACACCCGCCCGACGAGTGACGTCTTGATACACCTGGATAGCGCGTGGTGGGTCACCGCGCAATTCATAGTGCTCCGCCAATCGAACGAGCGCCTCGCTGCCAAGCATGTCACCCTGGTGATTGAGAGCGATCGCCTTATACAGCTTTTCGCCTTCCGATGACTCCAAATAGGATAGACCGTTCCCTCGAATCATGCCTTCCACCTTTTTACGCAGGAAGCTCTCTCCTGCCGATGCCGCAATTTCCTGTTCATCCCGTGCTAGGCGCATGCGGGCAACGACCGCTGCCGGCGTATCTCCATACTCTGCCTGAGCGACGTTGTAAAAAAGCTCTGCCGGTGTTCGAAGACCAAGTCGGCTATGGCTGTCTCCAAGACGGATGAGAACCGTTCCCGCATGTCGGTGTGACGGAAAGAGGTTCAACAGGAGCAAATCGATCTCACGGCCTCTTTTCAGCTCCTGATTGTCAAAAAGGGCATCGCCATACTGCTGCAAGGCATCAGGATTGTATTTCAGTGTATTTGGCCAACGCCGATACAAAAAATCGTACAGTGGTAATGCCTCTCGCTTGCGTTGCTGGGCATACAGGACGTTGGCCTGATCCAACGTGGCCCTCACGACAAGACGATCGTCAATCGCGCGTTCCCGAACCACACCGAATGCCCGCTCAGCTTCTGCCAATCGTCCCAGCTCCCCAAGTGCGCCGCCCAATGCGAGCAATGTCCGATCCGCATCATGACGAGGCAGCTCGCGCGAAAGCGCATATTCATACGCGGTCACGGCGTCTCTGAGCCATCCCATGTCCACATACAAGTCACCGACCCGCCAGTGTGCCCGGAAGGCATTGGGATTCTTCGGGTATGAGCCAATGATGCCGCGATAGAGCGTAACCGCCTCTCCTCGCGCATGGTCTGAAGGGTGTTCAAGCAGGGTGAGTTCGGCTAAGAACGCCTTCATGGGAGGGATCAGCGGACTGGAGGAATCAAGTGTGTCAAGCGCTGAAAATCCTGCGCGAGCCGCCGCATACTGCCCACGGGTAAAGGCCTTCACCGCTTCTTGGAATTGTGCGACGCCAGGCCCCTCCATGGTTCGATCATAGATGGGCCCATCATCAGGCAATGCGATCCGTGGAGAGACTGTTCGCGAACTTCCTTCTGGAGGTAGTGCAAGGCTGGAGCCTGGAGGTGTCGCCTCCGACGAGTGCGGCGCAGCGGCACAGGCGACATGCCAGGCAGCACTCTGCGCACACACATACAGGGCCAACAAAGTATATGTCACGCTTCTTCTCATAGACACAATCAGGTTCAGCAATTTCCATGCCCTTCACATCGAGTGAATAACTGTGTGCCAGATGAGAGAACTTTCAACAGGCGCGCGATGTCGTGCTTAAACTCGTCAAACATCCGACGCATCGCCATTGTGTTCGTCAATCGATTGACGAACGGGAGCGTGACGTTCACATGATTCATAACGGTTCGTGGGATAATCGTCTGAACCCCGGGCAAGGAGCGAGCTGCACGATGGGAGAAAGAAGATCGTCCGCGCTTTGTCACTCGCCTGAAGATCGGGGAGTGAGGCGTGTCCAGACTATACGGCTAGAAAGCAGGGCATCCCTGATTCTTCGGGGCAAATCCTTTTCGCTTCATCTTCTCAACCAGAGTTGTGCGATTTACTTGGAGCAACTGCGCTGCCTTGCTCGTAATCCCATTGGCCTGTCGAAGCGCGCCGACGATTAATCGATTTTCAAACTGTTCGATCTCTTGGGACAAGTTCACCCCTTGATCGCTAAAGCTAATCAGATGGGGTGTCATCTGTTCAGCCGCGACCGACCGGCGCTGGAGACGCTCTGGCAGATCCGATACTTCGATCGTCCCCGATTGACTCAGCACCGCGAGGCGTTCAATCATATTCTCCAGTTCTCGAATATTGCCTGGCCAATGATAGTCCATCAACCGGGCCATGGCATCCGTGGAACAGTCGGTCGAAGCCATCTGCTTGCCGTGATTCAATCGCTCCAAGAAATGGTGTACGAGTTCAGGAATATCGCTTCGTCGTTCTCTCAGCGGTGGAACGGTAACCGGGATGACATTCAGGCGATAATACAGATCCTCCCGAAAACGCTTCTGCTGTACGGCCAACTCGAGATCCTGATTCGTCGCCGCAATGACGCGAACATCCACATCGATCGTTCTCGTGCCTCCGACTCGTTCAAACGACCTCTCTTGCAGCACTCGAAGCAACTTCACTTGCAACCCGAGACTTAACTCACCAATTTCATCGAGAAAGATTGTCCCGCCATGCGCCAACTCGAAACGGCCAATTCGCGCATGTGCTGCACCGGTAAACGCCCCCTTCTCATGTCCGAATAGCTCAGACTCGAGCAGATTCTCGGGAATCGCGCCACAATTGACCGGAACGAGCGGCCGGTCTTTCGTCTCACCATGGAAATGCAGCATCCGCGCGACCAACTCCTTCCCCGTTCCACTCTCTCCTTGGATCAGGACGGTGCTGTCGCAGTCTGCGACCTTCGCCACAAACTCGATGACACGCCGGATCGGTTCACTCGTACCGACAAACTGCTTTAACCGATAGTGCTCCCGGACGGCCTTCCGTGATAATTGTGCGGAATTCCGACGGCGCTGCACCTCCAAGGCTTTGTTGATTGAGGCAACGACGCCTTCGTTCTCAAATGGTTTTGTCAGAAAGTCGACGGCTCCGGCCTTCATGGCCTTGACAGCACAGTCGATTGAGCCATACCCGCTCATCACAATTCCGAGCACCTTGGAGTCGATCTGGAGGACACGCTCGAGGACCGCCACGCCATCGATATCAGGCAGTTTCAAATCCGCCATCAGTACATGAACGGGAATTTCTTGGACCACACGAAGAGCCTCCTGCCCACTTCCGACAACCGTGACCCGATGGCCCTCCCGAGTCAACAGTCGCCGAAGCAAGTTCTGTATGCCTTCGTCGTCTTCGACCACAAGAATAGACAACACATTCATGCTGGATCCCCTCTGTAAAGTTCTGAAATATGAATCCGAAACAAGACGAGACAATAGACTTCGCACGATTGCAGGATCGCTATAGCCGTTCGCATCGCTTCCCGTCGTCGTGAATATACGCATCGCATCGCTACTAAGCGTATAAGAGATTCCTATATCGGAAAGTGCCTAATGGCCCTCACGATGCCTGACATTACAGACCTATTTAGATATGACCATTGTTCTCTTATGCATAGGACCATCTAGTCCTATATAGCTCTATCTCACAGGACTACATCCCTCTCGCAATAGCCAGACTTCACGCCTCGGCAATGTGTGTATCGACGCTAACATTGACGACCATGAATGTTCTGCTCACGCCTAGATCATGGTGTGAACAGGCGCGGCCTGCAGGATTAGCGAGAGGGCCGAAGGGTCGAGTTTAGAGATTCACGCCTTCTTGAAAGTTCAGGTGTGGCTGGTGAGAAGACTTCACTAATCCTTGCGGTAGTCAACTGATCGCTTCTCAGAAGCGGAGTCCCGGATGAATAGGGCTGCAGCCTGACCCCGCCGGGTCACTTTCATCTTCTGAAAAATGAACCGGACATAGTTCTTCACAGTCTTATCACTCAATTCGAGCGATGAGCCGATCTCCTTATTTGTTTTCCCCTCCGCGATGAGCGCAAGGACGCGCTGCTGCTGAGCAGAGAGGGTTGTCCGCTGAGGCTCTGATGCCTGTTCTTTCTGGAGCCGGATGCGGGTCAAGACAGACTCAGTAATAGAGGGATCAAGAACCGACTGCCCCCCCGCCACGGTATGAATGGCTCGTATTAACCCCTCGGCGTTTACGCGTTTTAACAGATAGCCGGACGCCCCACCAAAGACTGCAGCGAGGACCGCTTCATCATCTTCATAGGAAGAGAGAAACAGTACACGCGTGGCGGGACAGCGATCTCTGATCGCGCGGCAGGCATCCACTCCACTCCCACCGAACAAGCGGACGTCCATCAAGACCACATCCGGCTTCAGGCTGGAGGATTCGGCTATCGCATCTTTCATGGTCGCAGCTTCACCAACCACAGCGATATCATCATATCGACCCAGTATCGTTCGTAGTCCTTCTCGAACCACTTCATGATCGTCGACGATCAGAACACTGATTGATGTCTCATGACGCTTGCGCAAGATCTTCCTTTCGGTCATACATGGCCTAGCAGTGCAAACAACTCGATCTATCGAGTCAGTACTTCAGGTCATTAGCGACTGGTCAACAGCAGAGGGGACGCGTGATCGGGGCAAAGAGAGAATGGAGACAACAGGCCCTGAAAGGGATGAGAGAGGAACAGAGAAAAGCGTCATCACGGAACACACCTCACACTACGACTTTTACGGTATTATTTTGGTACCATACTATTCTCCCATGTCATTATCAATATGCCAATCGGCTCTATGCGTGCCCGTCAGCAATGCAGACAGGCCTAAGTCGAATCCTCCGTAGAAACCGACGCACGTTGACTTACGTAGACCTGCTGCATGCAACCGGACTGAAACGTCTGACCATTCCGCTCCACGACTCACCGAGGGAATTTGTCAAACATGGGCGCTCTTCTGGCTCATGATCAAGGACCATAGATCGCCGAATGCTGCAAAAGTGCTGAAGCGCCATACCGGTAAAGTTTTCTAGACATCCTACCGACAAGAGAGTGTACCGACCTACCGCGAACATCAATCGGCTCAGGGATCGACTCCAATATGGATACAGCAACACATGCCCCTCACACCGTGGAAATGCCTGAGCAGATCGAACAGATCTTAGTCGAACGGATCAATAAGGATCGAATCGAGCTTCCTGTCCTGCCACAAGTCGCTGGCCGGGTCATGGCACTGGCCCATGATCCCACTGCGGATGCAGCACGTTTATCTGCCTTGATCCACCAAGACCAAGCCCTGGCGGCACATGTGTTACGGATAGCCAACTCGCCCGCCTATATGCCTCGGACTCCGATTGCCTCGCTCCAACATGCCGTGGCCATGCTCGGCGTGAATCAGCTATCGGAGATCGCCGTCACGGTCTCTCTGAAGAGCGCGGCCGTCAAGATTCCAGGACATGAAGCGGACATCCGGCAGCTCTGGCGGCACGCGCTGGCCAGCGGAGCCTACGCGAAAGAGATCGCGCGCATGCGCCGCTATAATGTAGAAAGCGCCTACCTCTGCGGACTTTTACATGCAGTCGGAAAGCCTGTCGTGCTCAAGACCGTCACGGCCATTGCCGCAGACCTACATATCCCTCTTGGCCCCGATGCCATCCACGCATTCCTTGGCGGCTATCATGCTCGCGTAGGCAGCGTGATTGCGGTTGAATGGGCCTTACCCCCACAAGTGGCTGAGGCCATCGCCTACTATGGAGCCTATGAACACACACCTACACACCGCCAGGAGGCGATGATGACCTGTCTGGCAGACCGGTTGGCCACCTACCTACTCGTTCCCGATTCCTATGATGACAGCACACTTCGCGATCACAGCGTCTTTGCTGATCTCAATCTCTACCCCAACGATGTGGACACGTTGCTCGGGCTCAAAGAGAAAGTCCTCAGTCTTGTGGACACGATGGCACAATGAGTACAGTGCTTCACTATGACATTGTCGTGATCGGAAGTGGCCCAGCCGGCCAAAAAGCTGCCATCCAAGGCGCAAAAGGCGGCAAGCACGTTGCGGTGATCGAACGTGAGCCAGGTGTCGGCGGAGGCTGTGTCTACCGGGGAACGATCCCGAGCAAAACGCTTCGCGAGAGTGCGCTGCAACTGGACCGGATGAAACGATCTACAATTACGCCGAACGCTGCAATCCCTTCGAACATCTTGGTCGCCACACTGATGCAACGCTTGGACGAGGTCGTCACATCACATGGCGACTATATGATGAACCAGCTGACACGCAATGGCGTCACGTTGTTCCATGGCCGCGCCCAGTTCCGCTCCGATAGTCTGATCGAAATGCTCACGATCGACGGCATGAAACAAACTCTCAGCGCCGACACGATCGTCATCGCCACAGGGTCGCGGCCGCGCGCCCCGGTCGACATTCCAATCGACCATGAACACATTCTCGACAGTGATTCAATTCTCTCTATGATTTACTTGCCACGCTCCCTGACGGTATTGGGCGGGGGAATCATCGCGTTGGAATATGCATCAATCTTTGCCGCGCTCGGCGTACAGGTCACGATCATCGATCGGGCCGATCGCCCCCTTCAATTTTTCGATGCGGAACTCGTTCGCATGTTTGTGCAAAGCTTTGAGCAAGCCGGCGGCCGCTACAGTGGGAAACAGGCCATCAAAGACGTCCGGTGGGATGGAATCTCTCAGGTCGTGACGACACTCCAGGACGGGCAGGTAGTCACAAGCGATAAAATGCTCGTGGCCTTGGGGCGACAGGCAAATATTGAAGATCTCAATCTCAGCACGACCGGCTTGATCGTCACTGAAAAGGGAACGCTGGCCGTCAATGAACATTGCCAGACGGCCATTCCCAACATTTACGGTGTCGGCGATCTCATCGGTCCCCCCGGTCTGGCTTCCTCGGCCATGGAACAAGGCCGCCGGGCTGTATGCCATGCCCTGGGTCTCCCTGTGGGGCAATCAGCCGACATCATTCCGACCGGAGTGTATACCATTCCAGAGATGGCCAGTATCGGACTGGATGAAGCCGCAAGCCTAAAACGATATCGAGAGGTCATGATTGGCCGGGCAAAATTTAATGAGATCGCCCGCGGCCAGATCTCAGATATTCGCGACGGCTTACTGAAGATGGTGGCCGATCCAACAGGCGAATACCTCCTCGGTGTTCAGATTATCGGAGAAGGCGCGACGGAACTAATTCATCTCGGCCAGATGGCGCTTCAGCATGGGGCCACCGTTGACTCATTTGTCGAGAACATCTTCAATTTCCCTACCCTCGCTGAAACCTACCGCGTCGCAGCCTTAGATATCGTTGGTCAGCGCCAACGAGGGCGCAACTCAATCGCGGCATAAATTCAGGCGCTGAGCATGCTCCCGCACGCTGGCATCGCACATCGTCCAATATTTCGAATCCCCTGCCACCTGGGCCACCGGTCAACCCGACTTTCCAGGCAGGCGTCCCCGCCATGACTCAACCTGGGTCGACTCACCGCGCCTTGTTGCTACCCTGAAAGCTCCAGGGTGAGGACTCTGTTCAGAATCTCATCTTGAGTTCTAACTCCAAGTGCAACCGTACCAGCCCTCAAGCGGTGGCCTAGCCTGGTTCCTAACTGCGTCAACCTTCTCACTCACTCACTCACCCGCCCGACCCCAGTCGCGTTGGAGCACGACCTTTCCCCAAGCGAGCACTGCTTCATCGTGAGGGTTCCGTAAACACGGGGGCCAACCAGACCACCCCTTCCC
>NEWT02000002.1 GCA_002869925.2 Nitrospira sp. CG24A | reverse complement strand
CTGTCCTTCGGGAAAGATGCAGACGATTTCTCCGTCGTCGAGGGCCTGTCCCGCACTGCGCAGGGCTCTGAGGATGAGGATGAGGCGGGGGCCGCCTATCGAAGCAATCGGGATGACCTTCATGGCGGTCATCAGCCATTGAAGCAGGGGGTGCGTGGCATAGGCCGCATCCACCACGAATCGTATAGGCCGATCGATGCTGGCCATGAGCAAGAACCCATCGACAAACGACATGTGATTGGGGACGAGCAGTGCTCCGCCGGATTGGGGGATATGGTGTTGGCCGACGACGCGGAGGCGATAGAGCGTGTTTGTGAACATGACGAGCAGCAAACGTAAGAATACATCGGGCATCAGCCAAAGGGCCCACGCGGTGCCGACGATGGTCACTCCGGCGGTGACGAGGAAAATGTTGCTTGTCGAGAGCCCGGCATGGGCGAGCGAGCCGCCTGCGAGCGATCCGAAGAGAATGCCGATGAAGACACAGGTGTTACAGAACGAGATGACGGCGCCACGCCGATCGGGTGGCGACCTCCATTGGAGAATGGCATTCAGCGGCACGAAGATGAAGGAGCAGGAGATTCCGAGGAGTCCCAATACCAGAAATGTTCCGAACAACGGTGGGGTGAGCGCGCCAAGCAAAGACAGTGCAATGGCTGCACCTGCGGCTCCCAAGGGGATCAGTCCGTACTCAATCCGGCTTTGGGACAGTCGTCCGACCACCATGGCGCCGAGGCCGATGCCAACAGACAATAGCGTGAGTGGAAGTCCCGACATTGCATCCGAGAGATGCAACACGGCTTTGGCATAGACGAGCACGTTTTGGGCGAAGAGGCTTGCAATCGTCCAGAAGAATACTTGCCCTGGAATGGCCAGGCGCAGCAGGCGTTCTGTCTGGATGGCGGCCCAGGCGACGCGGACGGTTGAGCCCACGCCGCCGGTCGCGCGTGCCGGCGAGACATGAGGCACGGCAAAGGCGGCGATCAGGCCGACCACCGACAGGGCGGCTAAGATGAGGGGCGCGATCCAACGCTGGTCACCGGCGGCTTGCAAGAGAAAACCTCCGGCTGCCGTGCCTGTCAGGATGGCGGCAAAGGTCCAGACTTCCAACAGGCCGTTGCCGGCAGCGAGGCGCTCATGTGGAATCAACTCAGGGAGAATGCCGTATTTCGACGGGGCGAAAAGCGCGCTGTGTACGCCCATCCCGCATAAGACGATCAACGGCAGCATGCCCCCGGCGGGGTTCAACCAGAGCGCAACCGTTCCGGTGCTCATGAGGAGCACCTCAACGACTTTGACCGCGATGATGACCGTGCGTTTGCTCAGGCGATCGGCCAGGGTGCCGCCGATCAGCGACAGCAAGACTAGCGGCAAGGTGAAGATGACAAACGTGAGCGTAGTTTGAGTTTGTGTTGCGGCTTCGAGCTCAGGACCCGGCGCGATGTTCGCAGTTGCCTGCCGGATAGCCAGCAGTGCGACCATGAGTTTCCAGGCATTGTCATTGAATGCGCCGAAGAATTGCGCGATCAACAGTCCGCGGAGTGGATGTAATAGGCTATTGGCCATAGACAACGAAATGCGTTGGTCGTCTCCTCTCGCTAATATGCTGAAATGTTGTCGAAAGATCAAAGGAAACGATCGGGTGTTTCATTGACAATCAACCGGGAGTTGATAGGCTGATGGCAAATTCTGAGTCTGACCGCCTCGTTCCATATGCGCGAAGGCTAACCCGCATTATTCATGACGGTTCGTCGTGAAATCGCTGAGCCGCCTCGTGAGACCTGCGCGCAGAGCCGTGAGGCCCCGACGCGTACTCGTGCAGTACGT
>NEWT02000019.1:97561-100694 GCA_002869925.2 Nitrospira sp. CG24A | reverse complement strand
GGCGCTTGAGAAATACGAGTTTCCCCTGCTACTGGCATCTGAATGGAGTCAGCCTGAGCGTCTGTTGAAGTTGTTGGATCGTTCGGACACGCCACAGGACAGAAAAATAAAAATTCTTTCTCTCTTAGGCGAGATGCAGGCAGACGAGGCATTGCCGAAGTTAAGAGAAGCGCTCAAGGATCGCGACCTCGCGAAGCAAGCGATTGGGGCCATGAGCAATCTCGGCAAAGAAGGCATTCCGCTGCTCGTCGATATCATGAACACGTCGCCGCAGCCTGAATTGCAGGCTGCAGCGGCCAAAGGCTTAGGACAATTGGGTGGGATGCATGGTGATGCGTCTGTGGTGCCGCAGTTGCTCGTCAAACTGAGCGATCCGAAAACCGACTGGTCTGTGCTCACGGAAGTGGCCTGGGCGCTGGGCAAGATTCCGGATAAGCGATCGATCCAGCCGCTCTATGATCTCGATAAGAAATTGGCAGCCATGCGCGATCCGGAGAACATGACGTTGAAGAAACTCAAAGAAGCCGTGTTCTGGGCGATCAAACAATGCGATACGTGGGATCAGTTCAGTTAAGAAGGGGATGGAGGCTGATGATCTTCTGTGCTCGCGCAACGCGCGGCCTCAGAAGGCCCTCGTTGGACGCGCGCAGTGGAAGATCAATCAGCCCCCATCCCTGAAGAGAGAGTGGGTAAGATCAGAAGGATGAGAAGGGAGTGGCCAGGTGCCCTTCTTGCTCGCAGAACGCGCACGATGAAGGGGATGGAAGGGCACCCACATTGGTCCTGTGCTCCCGGAACGCGCGCCCTGAGAAGGGCCTCGTTCGACGGCCGCACTTCGACCAACATGGGTGCCCTTTCGAGAGAGAGAAACAAGCGAGCTTGGAAGGAGCATTTATATCGTTCGATGCGCGCAGTAAAGGGCAGCCTTGGCCACTCCCTCCACTAGGGGAGAGAGGGATATAGGAAGCTGGGCAATTCCCTGTGCTCGTGCAACGCGATCGGGCTCGTCTGTCTGGTTGGCCGGTTTTTCTGGTCTGTCTGGTTCTTCTGGGTGAATTTCCAGTCCGATCAACCAGACAAACCAGATAGACGAGATAGACCAGATGAACCAGCATTCGTTGGGCGCGCGCAGTAAAGGGCAACCTTGGCCACTCCCTGTCCTCTCCTCAGCTGAAGTCCCCGGCTTGCGGTCCGATATTTCCGGTCGAGCGCCTAGCTTCCTGTTCACACTGTTGGCATATTCCGCTTCCTCTGATAGTGGGCAGCCACTTTTATTCGATTGCCGCACAGTTGCATGCTGCACCAATTGCGGGCGTGATTTTTGGTCGTATCATAAAAATATAAGATGCAGGACGGATTTCCGCATTTCTTGACCAGAGACAACTTACCTGAGCAGAGCAAGTCGCTCGCCGCCTCGGCGAGTGGGACTAGGATGCCGTCCTTCTGCGCGGCCTGTGACTGAAATTGTCGCGTATAGCCCCCCTTTGTATAAACAAGCTGTGGGTAGCCGGGGCATCGGGATAGAACCTGATTGATAAATTCGACTGCTGAGTGAGGAATGGACTTACGGGCGACGATTCGCTTGGTCATTTCCCTCAACGTCCCGCGGAACCTGATTCCCTGCTCAAACAGCTGTTCCTGATCCTTGTGACTCCACTGTGTCATGACCACTGCGGCTTGGACTTTGTCCACCATATGTGCTTGAAGCAGCCAAGCGACAAGATCTTCGCATCCGCCTAACAGGTCTGTCGGATTTCCCCGCACAATCATTTGTGTGTTGATGAAGTCCAAGCACGGATGATTGCCCACAAACAGAAACGGTTGCCGTAGTTGTGCTCGACCCGTTGTCATGTGTCCCCCCTTCTCGGTTCTACTCCGGCAAAAGCATGCTTGACAGGTTAGTCTATGGGGAGTATAACTGTCAAAAGTACATTTAGATGGTTATTCATTCGAGACGCCAAGAACAATGGTGCAGAGCCGGAGACGGCTAGAGTTCAAGCACCAACAACCCTATCAAGGAGTGCCCATGAAAACTGCCATCATCATTATGTCCGATCCGAAAAGTGGCTCTGAAGAATCGCTTGGGCGAGTGTTTAACGCGCTGGCCCTTGCGTCCGAATGTAAGCAGAAAGGCGATGACGTCGCCGTAGTCTTCAATGGGACTGGCACACGTTGGCCGGCTGAACTCACGAAACTCTCGCATCCGGCCAATGGCCTCTACAACGCCGTTCGCGATGTGGTGCAAGGGATTTCTTGTGGTTGCGCGGAGGTCTTCGGAGCGACGGAAAGCGTGAAATCTTGTGGTGTGCCGATGGTGAAAGATCATGCACTAGCCGGGACTACGGGACTCTTGAGCCTTCGCCGTTACGTGGCAGAGGGATGGAATACAGTTGTGTTCTGAGCCAAAGGCATAGGGAGGGGAGCAATGGCGACAAAATATCTCGATCTAACGTTTACAGATGCGGTGTGCCGCGCGCAGGAACAGTACTACGGGAGGGCAGGCAAGATCGCAGGCGCTCCCGAACGAGACCCCCTAGGCCAGGCAGAGGCCGAATTCATCGCGGCTCGGGACAGTTTCTACTTGGGTTCAGTCAACGAAAGTGGATGGCCCTATATCCAGCATCGCGGCGGACCTCAGGGTTTTTTGCGAGTGATCAACGAGACGACGCTGGCTTTCGCCGACTACAAAGGGAATCGCCAGCTGCTGACGACCGGCAACGTCTCAGTGAACAACCGTGTGGCGCTGTTTCTCATGGACTACAAGAATCGAGCGCGCTTGAAGATTCTTGGCCATGCCCGCGTCGAGGATGCTCGTGACCATCCGGGACTTATTGAGCAAATCACTGATCCCAAGATGCAGTCGAGCGTGGAGCGGCTGGTCTTCATCGACGTCGTCTCGTTCGACTGGAACTGTCCGAAGTACATCACCCCACGGTACTCAGCGGAAGAGGTCGAAGAGTATGTGGGGCCCCTGAAGAGCCGGATTGCCGAGCTTGAGGCCAGACTTCATACGGTGAAATTGTGAGGCCTCCTTGCTCGCAGAACGCGCACGATTAGGGAGGCGGAAGAACACCCACGTTGGTCCTGTGCTCCCGGAACGCGCGCCCTGAGAAGGGCCTCGTTCGACGGCCGC
>NEWT02000019.1:0-97461 GCA_002869925.2 Nitrospira sp. CG24A | reverse complement strand
GTCGCTCCGGAAAGCCATCCTGAAGGCCGCATAGGGGCAGATAGGTGGGGGGACTCAGACTGAATCTTGAAATCTTTAGGACCCTGTGGAACTGTTCGGTGATTGGGCCGCATCAAATCTCAAACCACTCGACCCTTCTCCACGCCCTGGCTGCTTGCGCCGTCCGATCCACAGATAGGTCGATCCGTCGATCCACCGTGCATATTGGTAGGCACGCGTCACCCGTACCCCTTCGCGGGGAACTTCCTCATCCTGCAGCAAGAGTTCGCGTCCTGGTTCGAGGATACGCCCAAGCGGCTCAAGCAGCCGACCGACTTCTCCGGCTTCAATCTCCGGGATGACGCCGCGTTTGAGTCGAATAGACGCGCCGTCCTGCACGGGGAGCAGCGGAATCCAATATTCAGGCACCGTCGTGCCCAATCGATAGGTCAGCGTCTCGCCATCCGTCCCTCCAGCGGCAGGCGCTGCGCCCTCCTGTTCTTTCTTCTGCTGAGCTTCTTGGTACGCTTCATACCGGTCGAGGGGCCGACCCGCTGCGCTTTCGACAATCCGCTCGACACCCCACGCAACATTGGCCATTTCGTCTCGTAGAAACAGCACTTCCTCACAGGGCGCACTGTGCAAACTGGGGCCCAAAACCGGTGGCAGGAAGAAGAGCCGTTGAGAATCCTGAGCAAGCATAAACATCTGCCATGGCGATGAGGATCCATCCACCTGGGTTGTATGCGGGATGAGGATGCGTTCGCCGAACGTATTTGTCACCACAAGGGCTTGGATCTGACAGAGAGATCCGACGGGCAATTCGATCGGGACCGCAAACCAGTCATTGCTGTATTCGAGCGCGAACTTCACCAAGAGCAGTCTCGCCAGGTCATGAGGGGCCGCGTCGATCTGCGCCAGATTGACGGCGCCGTCTTCGAATTCCCAGAACCGGGAGGACGGCATGCCACGAAACGTCACTGGAGCGGGAAGAAACGTGCGGGATAGGGGAGCCCGTGCCTCACTGGCCCCCAACGTTTGGCCTGGACGCACCACAAACGAAAACCAGTCGAGCGTGCCTTCGAAGTATTCCGGCGCAGCAAGTACGGCCTCCCCCTCCGCAGTTTTGCCGGAGACAGCAAACTCATATTCCATCCGTTCAGGAATCCAGGATGCGGGCGCCGCAGTGTGGTGAAAAAAGGTGTCGCACCAGGTGAGCCATGCGGTGATGGCTTGGATGACTTTCTGCTGATCGTTGCCGGTGATTTGGTTAAACGGGGGCTCCTGAAAGAACTCTCCCAGAGCGTTACGTGAGTGCAGTTCGGCGAGCCGCGTGCGAAGTCGGACTCCGTCAAGCGCCCGACCTCCCACGACTTGGAGAAACTGAAGGCTCTCACTATCGAGGCGCCGGTGGTCCTCAGCGGATGGTTGAGCGAGAAGATACCTGCTGCTCAACAAGACGGAACGCAACTGGCCTGCGCCGCTGGTATGAAGCAGTCGAAGCAAGTGCTGCCCCATCTCGACAGATCGTCTCCAGTTGGGTGTTCCCTCCGCCACGACCGATTCACCTTCCACCACAGTCTCGAGCGGCAGCACGGGGGCCGCATAGGGCCGCGCCGGCTGAGTTCCTGACGGAGCACCGGGACGATAACGAGTCAGCAAGGTTGTATCCGCCATGATCTGCGCGGATGCCGTCGAACCGGCATCTTCGCCTTTGAACTCACCGAACTGCCACTGACGAGCCAGCATCCAGAGTGGATCGTGGATGCGTGCTTGCAGACCGTCCTGCAAATCGGAATGTGTCGTACTCAGTTCAATGCGGATCTGTGAAGCCATGGCTATTCTCCCGTCGAAGGGTCAATGACACTGGAAAGATCGATGGTCGTCCCATCGAAGAGCAGGGCCGGCATCGACAGATCGGTAGCCGCCGGTCCGCCTGGATCTGACGACCGTTTGCCCGCACAGTCCCACGTTGCTGTTCCGTCCCAAAGGGTGAACGCCATGCCATTCACCGGACGTCCTTCCAATCCCACCAGTGCGGCCGGGATTTCCAGACGGACCCATCGTCCCGCCGACGGAAGGAGCCCGATGAATTGACGGCTCACCGTGCCGTCGTTTCCAAACGGAATCAAATTCTCGCCCCAATAGGCGCGGTGTTCCCACGTGCCGTCGTGCCACTGGAGCATGATCTGGCGGGGTACGTGCCGCGGGTCCAGGTACACATGCGCGAACAATCGGTCTCCCACGCTCACGAACAACGGAGATTTCGCGCCTTGAAAGAAATGTTGGTGAAGGCCTGCCACGAGATCCGATCGATGGGCTTTCCTCCCTGAGAGGGGTTCTGGCTGGGTACGAATCCATGTCCAGCCTTCCCCTTGTCCGGATGGACTGGCGCCTGCCGGCAGTTCGTCGTCCACCCAAATTGTCTCGGCGCGACTTTCTGGTACGATGGCTCGCAGACGCATGAGGTCGGTCGTCTCCTGCACGATGGCCTCAAGGCTATTCAAATCCCACACCTCTCGTTGATCGGCGGAGACGGCCAGGAGCAGGGCCTGCGGCGGGGCGCTGTTCGGGCCGTCGTAGTGAAACGTGACCCCTGTGGTTTCCTGAGGGCTTGGAACGGTCTCCACCCATTCATCGATGAGCAATCCCGTAAGCGGCTGATCGAAGCGAATCGGTTGATCTGCTGGAACCTGTGCGACGAGCGACAGGCGCCCGCGGGGAATCGATTGATTGGGCCCGCTCGGCAACGCAACCCATCGATCCTGCTGTGCAAAGGGGAGTTGCCCGACCTGGAGATGCAGGTGGCCTCCGTTCCCCAGTGTCTCGGCATAGAGCATGGCCGCTTCGAGCCGCGTGGCGCCCTGGCGAACATAGGCCACGCGTTGAAACCATGTGGCTGCCGCCAGTGGATCGTTGCCTTGCAAGGACAGACTCGCGCCAAACGCTTCGGCCAATTGCGCAGCATTGGCCGGTATGATGGGGGAGAGCGCGAGAAAGTCTGCCCCGAACAGAATCTTCAACCGGGCGAGATCATGATCCCGCTGCGCTTCAGGCAGCGCGCGCGCGCGATCGAACACACGATCGGAATCGGCAATACGAACGAGACGGCGTTGCATGTCAGTGGCCACGGAGCGCGCCTGCGTGAGCAGAAGCGATTGCACATCCGAACCTGTCCCAACCGCATCCAAGGGAACTGCGCCCGGGATGCCGAAGGCCGTCCCTCGCATCAACGCCGTACGGAGCGTGTCAAGATTGACGGCGGCGCCGGTGTCCTCATCGGCGTCCGGCGGAAGCATCTGCCGAATGGTTTGGCTCGCCTGTGTGAACGATTGCACGGCCTGATCCACACGGCGGGTCAGCTCGGCGTTCTGCACTCCTGAAGCCGCCGGCGACTCTGGAAGAGAGAGATCCCGGCCATCGAGCGACCGAACATTGGCAAACAATCGGCGTACCGTACGGTTCACTTCGAGAAATTCCCCGACGCTGACGAGATCGTTCGACCAACCGGGGTCACGCTCGAAGTGCAGCCGAACCTGCGCTTGGACGGGAACGGTGGCCGGTCTGGTTCGGAGCAGGTGATTCAACCAGCGTTGTTCCAGTTCTGCACGCTGCGCGTGTGCCTGTCCCTCTGCCATGAAAACCGCGTCGAGCGGAGAAAGTTGCAGAGCCGTGAGCGGTGTTTCAATCGTGTGAACCACCGTACCGTTCGCGGGGTCTACGTAGTCGGCTCGACAGCGGACCCTGGCGGGATTCGGCAACAGTGTGGCGGCCCAGGCGTTGAGTGTCGGTTCGACAGTGGCGCGAACCTGCTCAGGGCCGGTCGGCCACGTCGAGACTGCCGTACCCGGCGTCGCGGGAAACAGCACGCAGAGGCGATGCGTCAGACCGATGCCACTCCGTGGCGTGTGGATGACGTCTAATTCGGGAGGCGGCAACTCGCCCGTTGCGACGGCGTCTAACGTAGCTCCGGAGCGAAGCGGATTCCCTTGGACGAGCTGGTACACACTTTCCGCCACCACCGTGTCGCCCACAGCATCGACGAGGTCGTCTAGGCTTTTCAGCTGTTCGACCAAGGCGTTGAAATCACCGGTGCCTGGATTCGGGAAGCCGAGCAACGTATTGCCGAAGGGGATGGTAGTGACATCCCATCTTGACTGGCCCGAGAGACCTGACTGACTGCTTTTCCAACGACGGTGCAGATCCAGACCATCCACGACATTGTTGGCCGGCAAGGACTCGAGGGCTTGGCTCCATTGTCTGGCCAGTTGTGCTGCCAACTCATTTCGCGCCGCCGCAAGGACGGCTTCGGCCTGTCCAGGTCGCCCCCCTTCCTTATCGAGCGCCTGCCGTTCGAACTGTGCGACCAGTCCATTGTGGTCCGCAATCGCCTGTTCAGCGGCGGGAAACTCAACCTGATCCAGTCTTTGGATAGCCGCTTGTGCGAATGTCTGTGCCGTGCCACGAGCATTCAGCGCTTCACGCGCCGCATTGGCCTGACTCACGGCAGCCGATTGCTTCTGACTGAGCTCTTCGAGTCGAGTGTTCCACGGTTCTACGTCGGATGGTTCCAGCAAGTCGATGGTCAGCCGACGGTTCACAAACGTCTCGCGCCCTTCAGGTTTCGCAGTCTCATGCTGGGTCAGTGCCTGACTAGCCTGCGTGAGGGCTGCTTCGGCCGCCTGGGCCTGCTGTGTCATCGCACCGATGGTCTCGATCTCGATACGATAGCTCTGCTGCAGGGTCAGCCGCTCAGCCTTGAGGGCTTTCACATCCTTCACATCCTGGGCGGCTTGATCCCGCTTCATCCGCAAGACCGCCACTTCCCGAGCGAGCTTCTCGGCCTGAGCCACCTTTCGGCGTGCATCAACCAACCGATCATCATCCTTAAGGCTCGCCAAGGCGCGGAATCGGTGGATGAACCGATCGAGCTGCTTTTCGTGAAGTCCTCGCTCAAACCGATATCCAAGCAAGGTGCTCAACGACTGGCCTTGACGGACCCCGTCCAGCATCCATTTGGCGCGATGCACGCGATCGGAGGAGAGATTGACGGCGAAAGGGCTGCCTTCGCCGGCGCCCATCTGCTTGTGAGACAGATAGCCGCTTCGTAAGACAGCGGCCGTGGCCGCATGCGCAAGGGACGGCGTATGGACATACCCTTGGTTCCCCTTCGCCTGAAACAGAGGTCCCTCCACTCCCGCCGGCACCGCTGCAACTGCCTGCATCGGCGCCGCTGGTCGCACGTCCTCCACCCACCCATACGCACCGATACGAATTCCTGTCGGCTGTGATTTTCGAAGGGCAGCCAGACGTTTGGTCGCTAAAGAGGTGCCCCAAGCATCGAGACGAAAGGTCGTGAGGTCGATCACTTCGGCAAGCAATGCCTGTCTGATGGCATCCGGCAAGGCCAACAGAAAATTCAGCGTAGGATCAGGCTGAACAGTCAGGGCCTGCTTCAGCAGCAGATCTCGAAGGAACGTGGTGATGAGAGGAATGGGAACTGGTAGAGTCCGGATCGCATCCGAGAATTCTCGCTTGAGATACCCAGCCGAAGTGGCCTCTTGAGCCAATATCGCAACTGGATTGTCTTCCGTCAACGTGCTGAGCGCGCGGGGGATAAGCCGGCGTCGTGCCTGCCGCTGCGCGCGCCACCAACTTGCCAGCGCCGGTTCAGCGGCGGCAGTTGAATTCGATGTCCAACGGTCAAATGCGGCGACAGGCAAGATGCCGTAAGGTTGTGTGTCGACCCGCAAGGCAGGGAAGGGGCCGCGTGCCCGCACATAGTTCACAAAGTGCTCGCGGAGCAATTCTGCACTGGCTGACGCAGACAACTGCCGCAGCAGGGCGCTATCGCAGGCAGACACGAGTGCTGCATTGATGGCCTCAGCGTGCCGCTGCTCCGTACCATCTGCTCCGCGAACATGTGCAAAGACAGCGGGCGTTAATCCCAGGACTTGGGCCGTGAGCTGTCCGTCGGAGCCGGCTTGAGCCAACACACCTCCTCGTTCAACGGCCAACGTGATCTCAGTATCTCGGCCCGAACTGAACCCTGATGAGCTCCCGGCGGAATTGTTCGTCGGCGTGTTCTGCCCGATGAATGCCAGGCCTCCCGTGTAGTGGTGCGCATCGAACAGTTCGGTTAGCCGTGCAACAGTTCCGGCAGCGTCGAGCGAAGCCTTGATGCCCAACACGACCACTCGCTCAAAACCAGCGTTGGCCTGTTCCTCAGTGAGGAATATTCGAATCCCCATTCCAACCGATTCAGCCGTTGCAAAATCGACCATCCATCGCATGCCCTCATCGATCGGCAGTTGACCCTCACCCGGGAGCGGACCAGTCTCCTGAGGCGACGGACCCACTGCCAACTGATCGAAAATCGGACGACCCCAGGTTGAGAGCACGGATCGTTCATCTCGATACGCGAGCACCACCCACCGGTCTGGAAGGACTCGTGTATGCGGCGCGCGGCTCCATGTGCTCGTTCTCCGTCCGGGAGGCCTTGCTTGAGCAGGGTCTAACGACTTGGCAATCCAGGCCGCACGCGGGGAGCCGAAGCGATCCGCGAGCTGCCGCCAGGCCTGCCCCTTGACCTCCTCTGCATCTTGGCCCTGAGGAATGGTCGTGATCCGCTTCCAGTACTCCCGCCCCCATTGCTCTTCATCGATCGTCAGCTCAGGCTCATGGGTATCGACGTGAATATCATCAGGGTAGACACGGACCAGGAGTTCTGTGCCGGTTCCTCCAGTTTTCGCCATAAATCTCGTTTCGAGACGGACGGGAAGCAACAACAGCGGATGTGAGGTCGCGACTCTCCCACTCAACGTATCCGTTCCTAGCAGTCGTGCAGTCGCGGCATCCTGAGCAGTTCGGTATTCAGTAAGTCTGTGTAAACGGGCTGCGACTTCATTTTTTGCACGCTCCACCGCTTGCTGCGCCAGGGGGATCTGTTGTTGCACCTGAGTGATTTCGGTCTGCAGTTGGCCCAGATCTCTCGTGAGTGTGTCAACAAGTCGCTGTGCCACTTGGACACGAATAAATGCACGGTCTCGCGCCAGTCGATGTTGCCGAATTTGAGATCTCCAGGCAACAATATCAACCCCATTCGGGATTTCCCCACCGATCGGTCTCATGAAACCGTTCCTTTCATTGCCCCGCTTCAAGCTCGGCGGTGAGCTTCGCGTCGGCTACGTCGAATTGCTGCTGAACCGTCGCGAGCCTCGCCTTCGCATCAGAAAGCTTCACCGTCACGTCGGCAGTACGTTGTGTGAGGTCATTACGCCGGATGATGAGGTTTCTCAAATGTTCCTCGGCGTCTTCCTGTTCGAGACGTGCCTGAATATGCGCATCCTCCAATTCGAAGACGCGCGCTGAGAGTTCGGCCGCTAACTGTTCAACCGTTGGACGGGTGATCGGATCTCGGTCGATCTCTGTAGTCACCTTGGCGATGCCGTCGATCTGCTGTTGTATCGCTTGCTGACGTGCCTGTACGCCTGCGATCGCCGTCTGTGTACCGGCGACCGTTGCCTTCGCCTCGCTCACCCTTCGCTCGGCAGCCTGCACCGCTGCTTGTGCCTGAGCAACAGCGGCCTGGCCAGCGCTTAGCCTGGCGTGGGCAGCTGCCGCATCGGCTCGAGCCTGATCTCTTTGTCGCTTGAGGGCGGCAAGACGTCGTCTCCACTCCCCTGGTGGGATACCTGGCTCAGGTTCAGAGGCATCGAGAATTTCCTGATCCAAATCAGCCACTCGGCTGTCAGCAGCGTTCGCCGACGCCTGCAGCGGAGGAACTGCCGCTTGCTGCTGTGCTAGTTGGGTTTGTGCCGCACTGACTTGTGTCTGTGCAACCGTCACCGCTTGCTGTTGAGCGCTCAGCTGTGTGGTCAGAGCGGACTGTTCTGCGGCTGCAGCTTGTAACTCCGCCTGGAGTCGGGCTCGTTCCTGTTCCAAGTAGGGCATGGTGTGTTCTCTCCTGTGCAGCGTTACGTTCGCAACCACGTCCTCGCGTGAATGGCCACACGGAAGGGCGGCTGCCGCGTGATGGTTGCCATCTGCGCCGAGTTCTTGCCCCAAGGGATGTTGTCCCGCACGACATTTTTCAGAAGCCCATCGATGGGCACATACACGAGTTGCTTGAGTCCATCCTCACTTGTGGCTAAGTGACCCCACGTGAGATCCGACCAATGGTCCGGCACGCCTCCAAAGGTCCCTGCTTTATCCAGGCCGAATCGGGGTTCCGTCGGTTGTTCTTGAAGCACGAAAAACCAGCCGGGGTGTCCGTTATTGGCTTTCGTGTCCGCTCCACGCACGATGGATTTGGTCAAGGCAAAGCCGAGCATGGTGATATCCGGTGCCTGCGTCGCGCGAAACATGGGATACAGCTCATTGGCGCCCAATTCGCGGCGTGTGCCGTCGATCGACCAGATACCCTCAACGGCGTAGACCATTGATCGGGGATAGCGACGGAGCAAATCTCCGCGGATCAATAAGACCAGCTGGCCCTCGGTCGATCCTTGTGCCCCATGACTGCCAAGATGGCTCTCGTTAGTCCACATCGCAATCGGCGTGATGTCTCGATGGATCTCGCGTTCTTGCTCACTGCTCTCAATAAGATCGCCCTGGGCATCCCAAAATTGGCGGAAGTAAGTACCGCGCTGATCGGTTGGAAAACCCCTCCAGAGCAGTTCGCGGCTCATTTCATGGTTGAGACCGACCATATAGGCTTCGATGAACAAGGGATTCGTCTGGAGCAATGCGATACTATTGGCGGGAACCTGGTCCATTCCAGGCAACAGCATATCGGGGAAGGCATCCCGCATCGGCTCATACATCGGCTGGGGAAACGTCGGAGCAAACCGGGTTATGTCGATGCTTTCAGCGGAGGGAACTGTCTCACGCACGGCAGTGAGCACCGTCGCTTTGGGATCGAGTTGCGTCAGGATGTTTGCTTTCAGTCCTGCCCAGTCGGTGGCCAACTGAACGCGCCGACGTGCGTCGATCAGTATGGAGGCGGCAAACATGCGAGGCGTTCCTGCCTCGCGCCGGCTGAGCAGGTCGGGATTCTGATTGCCCAGACGTCTGGCCAGCGGCCCGCGAGGCCGATTGACGCGACGAAAGGCGCCCGACAGCGCGGCATGTCCAACAAGACGTCGAGGATCGGATGGTAAACCGGCCGCCGGGGTTAAATCTTTGAGGACGCCAAGCGAGGGGCCGGTGAACTGGAGCAGTTGCGCAGGATGGAGCGACGCAAGATGTTTTTTCAGCAGAGAGCCGCCGACCGTTTCAGCCATCTGCGCGCGTTTCATCCGCAGATTGTCCTGCTTCTGCTTTTCGAGCTGATCCCACGCCGATGCCATGAGTTGTTCTTGATCCTGCTGCACGACAACGGTACCCAGACCGGCCGCAACACGATGCCGTGGGTCTACATTCAGCTCACGAAACCAATGAGGAGGTTGGTTTGCAGCGGGAACCGCTTCCTGCTTTGCATACCACTGACCATAGAGGGGGGGGCCCAGCACAGTGGGCATACCCGTTGCATTCAGCGAAGCCGGGATATTGAGAATCGTACGAAGAGAATTTTGAAATGTATTCCGTACCGGGTCCGGCCAGTCACGCGGACTTGTCTCAGGTGTCCGAAGCGCCCCTTCGAGATCGAGGATGGCCCCCGCAGTCCCAGGCGGTTTGGAAGGCATTCCCCACCCCGGCGCGCTGATATCTACTGGACGCAATCCGAGAGTCTTCGGAAGTGGTTTGGCCTCGATTCGCCGGGCGAGCGATTCGAAGTCGCCTTCCAGGCCTGTCCGGAATTCCCAATGGAAATACACCGGCAGCTTGATGGAGGTGGCGGTACCTGTACCTGAGCTCACAGACCAGGCCGGCTTCATGGCCTGTTCCTCTGCTGCCATCACGGATTCGCCAAGGCCGGTTTTCAGGCCGACTTCAAAGGTCGGCACCAGGCAGGCATAATACGCCTGGTTGGGATCGAGACGGCGTGGACTCAAGAGCCGTGAAAGCGTTCGCTCCGGGTGTTGCGTTAAAATCTGCTTTAAGGCGGGATGCGGTGATGGATCAGGAGGAGCTTGGTCGCTTGAGACGATCTGCGCGTGGGCCCAAGCCCACGATTCGTCGAGATTGGGCAACTCCGCTCGTGAGCATTCGAGTACGGGCAGTGGCCTGCGGGCGTCCGTTGTGAGCGTCGTTCCGTCCTTTTTGACGACTATCAAGCAGATCCAAGGACGGAGCTGTCTCTTGCTATCCGCGTTCGCGGGAGTGAAGAGCCAGGGGAAATCGGGACGATCAAATTCGATGGAAGAGAAATAGTTCGGCTCAAAATCGGTCATGAGACGAGTGGGCTCGACCCGAATGACTTCTCGAACATCGATACCGGTCACGTCGCCAGGGCCATAGAGCTGCACGTCGACATCGACCGGCTGGCCATCGTTCACACGTAAACGTATTGGGTACACGAGGCGTCCGGCGTTCGTGGAAGGTGCACCTCCACGATTCGACAAGTCGGCGAGCAGGCCCTGTCGGAACCAGGAAAAGAATCGATATGTCGCTTTGGGAAGATCAGGCATGGTGTCTTGGTCCTTCCTCTTTACGCCACCAAGTCCGTGGTGCGATAGCGGCTGCGGCCGTGACGGCGGAGGACGGCCTGCCCCGCGGCGCCGAACGGGGCCACGCGGGTGAGCACCGCGGCCGAGAGCGTGTAGCCGGGGCGCGCCGGCTCCGGCGGCCGCGTCGGATCAATGAGTTGCGTTTCATACTGGAGTATGGTCGTGAGCGTCGGGTCTTCTTCAAACGCGATGATGTCCGGCGTGAAGGCCACTCCCGCCTCCTGCGTCTCAAAGGCCGGCCGCGCCAGCAATTCGTCATCGCGCAGATCTTCGAACTGCGCTAAGGCAAAGGGCTCCTGCACCGGCGTGGTCGCAACCGGCTGCGGGGTGGCGCTGCGATCCGTGGCCCGGACCGTCACCGTGGTGGGCCCGCCGCGCAGCGGCGCCGTGCCGAGCTTGGTAATTCGCCGGTTGAGCGGCACGATTCGCTCGCGCACGGTCAGCTCCGCCAATGGGTGCACGCGCAGGGCCTCGGGCGCGGGCGTGGTCTCACGCAGCGTGACGATGGCCGGCTCGGTGCGCGGGAGCGTCGCACTCCAGTTGCGGCGGTCCCGGAGCGCCTCGGTTACGAGCGCCAGCACATCGACGGCAGCGGGTAACGGCGGGGCGGTCCGAGTCCCAAACTGCCGCTCAAAGCGCACGGACACTTTGAAGAACAGAATCTTAATGGTCGCCTTCCCCTCCACATGCCAGGGTGTGGGCCCGGCAAGCATTCCCTTAAAGGAGATCCCCATCAGCAGGCGGCCCCGATAGCGCAACGCAATGGCCGCCGCGACCTCGACCTGAAAGGCTAAGGGAGCGAGTTGCACAAGGGCATCGAAGCCCAGCATGCCGTCGAAGCTGAAGCCGCCGCCCGCGGCATGCAGATCCACGCGCGCGCCGAACTGCACGGTATTAGAGGTGAGCGCGAGATAGGCCTGGCAGCGGAGCTGCAAGCTGTCGCCATCGGCCAGGGTGAGGGCCAGACGGCGTAAGGCCGGTAGACCTGCCGGCGCGGGAAACCGTGGATGGAATCCCCCGATGGCCAGCACAAAGTTCGGCTGACTCCCCCAGCTGGCGCGCAGCGCCATGTCGCCGGTGAGGGTGAAGTCCAGGATGCGCGAGTCGTAGAGGGTGGCATCGAGGGCCACGGTCCCTGCATTGAAATCGAGCACGCCCAGGGCATCCATGCGGATTTGCACCAGCGGATGACTCTGGTTGGGCAGCAGCACGTGCAGCCGGCCCAACACGATCAGGCGCACGGGCGTGGGGAGTTCGAGGAGGACCGCCAGATCGAGCGTCAGCAGGGTGGGGCTGCCCCAGCGCAGTTGGACCATCGGACCCAGGACATGGCGGCGCGGCGTGGGGGGGAACACGGCGCGCAGGTCACTGAGCAGTTGGGGGGCGTTGCGCAGGGGATCGGGCGGAAACAGGATTGAATCGAGTGTGCCGGTCTTGAGCCCCTGGCGCAGGGTGTCGACACGCACGGTGCGGTTGATCCCCAGGAGGCCGCCGATGCCGGTGAGGGTAAAGCCGAAACCCAACGGAATGGGCGTGAAGCCCTCCACCGTCAGCAGAATGATCAGCGAGTAGCCCTTGCTCCCATCGGGCAGGCGGGTGGTCAATAGCCCGATGGCCTTCACGGCGATGCGCTCGGCCAACTCCAGTTGCAGGATGCCGCCGTACTCCGCTTTCGCCGGATCGAAGAACAGGAACCCTCCGCCCGCCACCCCGGGGCCGTTGATCGCTAGCCCGATGCCGGTCGGGGGCTTGAAGCCGAGGGCGAGATCGGCTACCCCGAGGTTGCCGCCTGCTTCGGGAAAGCTAAGGAGTGCCGAGATGCCGATGCTCTCGATTTGAATGACCACGGGGCCGATGGTGAGCCCTAGATCAAACGCGGCATGCGCGGCAATCCGGTCGTCGTCTGTGGAGATACCAATCCGCAGTGCGCCAAATGTGAGAGGTCCGATGGATTTGTCGAGTGGCCAATACGCGTCGAGTCCCGCCTGCCCGCCGAAATGAATGCCGGTCTCGCTGGACCAGCCGATGGTGAAATCAAGCTCCGTGGAAAGCCCCTGAGCCGGCAGCACGCTTGCCAGGAAACCGTCTCCGTCCGAACCGGCAAGGGACACGCGCGCCTGCTTGACGATCAGCGCGAGCGAGGCCTGGCGAGCCGTCGTTCCCAAGTGCAGGCCGCCCTCCATGCGAAGCTTGCCGAATGAGATGCCGGTGCCGCTCGCGCCGCCAAGCGTGGGCTGCGGGGTGTCGATGTCTGCCTGTGGTTCAGCGGCGAGCGAGAGTTGCCAGTCATTGCCGCCGGAAGTCTCGACGTGATCGCCGGCCAGCAGGAGTCCGCGGATCGAGCCACTGGTCGTCACCTTAAGGTTCCATTCGTTGACCTGTGCCTGAAAGCTGATTGCGCCGAACGGCCGAACGAGTAGCCCGCGTCGTCCTCGATCCGTCGGGGAAAAGGCGAGCGTCATGCCGTACAGGTCACCGTCATGCGGGGACACATACAACGACAACATGTGGGCGAGGCGGTCGATGGCCGCTGTGCCGCCTGTGACCGGTACCGCCGGGTCGAAACCGTATCGTGCGCTGATACCGAGGAATTGGCAGAGGCGCGCGAGTCGCGGAAAAAGTTTGTCGGCGGCCTGGTGTGCGCCTGCGACGGTGGCCAGCATGTCCCCGCTAAAGTATTCCTGTTCCAACGTCTCCACAGGATCACGAAGCAAGGGTCCGATGCGACCGAACCGCAGCTCTCCGCGGCGATGCTCCTCACGGATGAGTGTGGTTCCGTTGCGGATGGCAGGGAGGAGCGGTCCGTCCTCCGGTGCGACCACCAGCCCCAGCAGTTCGGCGATCACGAAGCTGATCGGTGAGAGCTGAAACCAGTGAGCGATCACCAGGGCCTCAAGGAGCGCTTTGGCAAAATCATCGAGGTGAGCGGCATCGGCGCCGCCGAGTATCCGGCCGAGGCTACGGATGGCCGCAAAGGTTCGGCGCGCGTTTTCCAGGGCGGTGACGAACTCCGAGAGCGTCTCCGGAGGGTGGCCCACATGGTGAGCGATGGTTTCGATGCCGTCGGAGATCACCCGTAGATCGGCTGCGGCCGCTGCCGCATCGAAGCCCACCACTTCGTCCAGGTCCCATCCGACCGCGCCGGCCATGTTTCGCAGATACCCTTCGTGCTCCCCGGCCAGCCGGAGGGGTGTCAGGAGCAAGAGCAGACGGTCGAGTATGGACGGGGATTTGGCCATGGCTACGTAGGGAGCGCCGGCGGTGTGGCCTGAGGCTCCATCGACACAACGAAACGGTTGATGGTCCAAGCGGGGGCCACCGTGGGCCGACCCCGCCACCACACGTTCTGCACAACCGCTCTCTTACCTGCCGCCCACTCGAAGGTCACGTCCCCGATGTTGTTCGCTTTGATGATGTGGGATTTCTCGAGACTCCAGAGGGTCTCAGGGGCGACCAACTTCATTTCATCGAGTTGGTCGTTCAATGTCGGGTTGGCACGGTCCGGTATGTCGAAGGGCGCATGGCCGACAGGCGGATCGGGGGACACGGGTTCGAGTGAGTAGCGCCATTCGGGGGCCGGATTCATCTTGGGCTCACTCGCTCCTGGCTGGTACTCCATCATCCAGGGGCTTTGCTTGAAGCGCCATGGCGAGGTGTTCGGTTCAGAGGTCCAGGTGAGCGCCGGTTTCTCCTTCCACCCGGCCCAGTGGCGGGCCCGTGCGTCTTTCAGCGGGACGACGGTTGGATTGACCCATTTACACGGGCTGCTGACCAGTTGCGCGACGACCCCTTCGACGGGATCTGCTGTGGTCCCGAACGGGGTCCGGCTCCAATACTGCATGCGCATGCAAAAACTGCGATGGACGTCTCCCGACAGAATCACCACACGGGCCTGTCGCTTTCCGCCGACGACGTGCGGCGCACGGTGTGTCGCGCGCGCCATCAGGAGTTCGAACCCTTTGGTTTGAGGCTCGTACTTGGCTCCATATTCCGGTCCGTAGTCCTGCAGTCGAAGAAACGAAAATAGGGAGGGGATTTGGACCTGAAACAACGTGAGCAACTTTATGCTCAGGCGCAGAAGCTGAAGAAAGAGAAAGATCGGGTGTAGCCACAGAATAAGTCGAACCACGCCGGAGTGCCACTCGTTGGCCACCAACTCTCCCGTACTGATGCCGGGCAGTTCGATGGCAACATTCGAGACCACAATCAGCGAACACTCGGTTTCAGGGTAGGGCGCCCGGTCGATTTGCTCCTGAAGACCGCCCTCCGAGAGGATGCTGGCGTTCCTGAACTTGTCGGGGTAGGAGCGCCACATGTAGGTGTCGAGCACGACGATGCTGAGACCGGGGCAGGGAACGGTATAGTCCCATCGTATGACGTCCGGACCGTGAAAGCGGGCCCAGTCACGACCGGTCTTAAATTCCTCCTCACCCGGGATTCCAAGATGCCGGATGAGGCGGGCGAGGGGGTCGGCGGGGGAAGCCGTGCCTGCCCGTTCGGCTTGTGACCAGTCTGTCAGCGCGTTGAGGAGGGCTTGGCCGGGCCCAGTTTCGTACCGTTCAGGCGTGTTCCCCCATCCCTGACAGAGGGCATAGGCTGCCAGCGCATCCTGATAGACACGGCGCCCCATCGGTTTAGCGAGCACCGATTCCACCCACTCCGCAGTAATATTCCAGCTATTGGAAAATTCATGATCGTCGAAGATCATGTACGTAGCCACATTGGCGAATGCACGGCGCACGGCTGGGAGCGTCCCTCGAAAGTCGAAGGCCTTTCGCTGGTAATCAAGATCCTCGGGCCAGAGGTTGTCGGCGAAGGTGAGAAGATGCAAGGCAAGGGATTCGCCTATGCCAAAGAGATGCCGGAGCGAGGGCCATGGGCCGGTGTTGCTGAGTCCGGCATCGTCAAGCGCATATTCCCAACGTACCCCGGACATCTGACTGATCTTTTTGTTGATGCCAGGCATGGTTTCATCCCAGCCCAGAAGTGTCGGGGCCGCATCGAGGATCACTTCGAAACAGTCACGTTCACAGCCATCGTTATAAATATTGTCACCAGTGAGAAAGAGCATGTGTGGGCGCTTCCCCGTTCCACCAGGCTTGATGGCGTCACGAATAATATGGTCCGCTGCTTCCAAAGCGTCGCTGTGTGCTCCCGCGATCTTACGGCATGATCCGTGGAGGAGCCGCAGGTTGTCGAGTGTGGCTGGAGGCAGGACGAAACTGGGTCGGGTCGGGCCCCCGTGACTCGCATAGGTCAGCTTGATGCGAGCCTCGCTCTCGGATGCCGCAATGATCTGCGGTGTAAACAGGCTTCCACCATTTGGGATATTGTCAGTGGTGCCCACATGGTCAAAAAAGAGATTGTATTGATAGGATGCGCCGGCGGTAAACGGGACGCCGGGCTTGGCGGTCACACAGGCGATATGCAGATTGGCCCCAACCGCTACCGTTTCCTGGGGGGTGCCATGCGCGACCACCTGACCATTAGGAGGATCGCCATTGTAGATCTCAAGTCGGATACTACGGCGGCGCCGAAGCGCAACCCATACTGTAGCACCGGCGGGCTCGACCCGACGAACTATTGGACCTGCCAAAACCAGCGGCAGCGTGTCAATCCGCTCTTTGAGTTTCGTGAAGCTCATAGAGTTAGGAATCTAATGCTGGGAATAGCTTGCGCTCAAGGAGCGATCACATCGCGGGCACCGTACGCCGCTCGATCGTGGATGTCAACGTTACACCAAGCTAAGATACACGCTGTGCGAAATTCGATGGAAGGATGCGAGAGGGATAAATATGGCCACACGAAGAAAAGGGGCTCCTCCCGTTCAGAGAAGAGCCCCTTCCATTTTTACCGACGAAGAAACCCTGGCCCGCTCTATTACTTGACGATGACCTCGACACGGCGATTCTTTGCACGCCCATCTGCCGTGTTGTTGCTGGCAATCGGGTTGCTGTCCCCATGGCCTGCGGCCGATAAATTGGTGCTCACGCCGCCGTCCCGAAGTGCTCGAGCCGCACTATAGGCACGAGCGTCAGAAAGCTCCTTGTTGGAGGGGAATTTTTTCTGTAACGCGCCTGCGATGGCCACATTGTCGGTATATCCCGCAACATGCACCTGCTTGTCCGGGAAATCTGTGAGGACGCCACCCACACGCTTCAAGGCATCGGTTCCGCCGGCCTTCAGCTGGTCCTGCCCTGAATCAAACAGCAGGCTGGAGGCCAGATTGATCGTGAGCGCATCCCCGGATTGATTGACCGATACCGTGCCCTTGGAGATTTCTGGTTGCAGCGCTTTGAGGAGATCTTTCTCAGCCTTGGCCAGGCCGCCCTTGCTCTGATTCACTTGCCCTTCCAGATCGGTCACGCGACCGGCGAGTGCGCCGTTTTGTCTCTGTGCCGCGGCCAGTTCGTCGGCCAACCGTTGACGTTCTTTTTCGAGAGCTGCGAGACGCGCAGCATTGTCGTCCGTTGCCTTCGGCGCATTGTCGGCATTGCACCGGACGTCGGACCAGGCGAGCCATCCGTGACTGGGATTACAAATAGGGCTCTTATCCCAGCTTGCGCAGCCTGCCAGCGCCACGATGCTTGTTGCGAGGATGGCGGTTTTATATGTGTGCATCACACTCTCTCCCTTCTGGATCGTAAGGAATCTATCCTGGACACTACTTGCCCGTAGCGGCGTCCTTGAGCTTCATCCCTTCGCCCTTCATTTCTCCCGCGTTTTTCATGGCATCCTGCGCTTTCATATCCTTGGCGCTTTGTGTCGTCTCGCCGCCCTCTTTCTTCACGGCTGCTGCTTGATCTTTCACGGTTTCAGCCTTTTTCTTCATGGCATCCATGTCAACGGCCCAGGCTGCAGTTGTGAGTCCGATCACAAATACGGACAACGTCGCGCACATGATACTCGTTCTTGTGTTCATTGAAGGCCTCCAGTTGACTGTTGAGTTTGGAGGAGGCCACGAACGTGTCGCGGCCTCCTCCGATGCATCGATTTGCTACTTGACGACGCTGATTTCCACGCGGCGGTTCTTGGTCCGTCCCGCATCGGTGGTGTTCGGCATCACCGGCTTGGTATCGGCTGCTCCCATGGCATGGGCGCCGGGAAGTCCACCGTCCGCTAAGGCCTGCACGGCGTTCGCTGCGCGTGACTCGGACAATTCCTGATTCGACGGGAACTTCTTTTTCAGTGCCCCCTTGATCGGTCGGTTGTCGGTATGGCCTTCGACATGAACTTTGTATTCAGGGAAGTCCTTGAGGATGCCACCGACCTGTTTGAGCGCATCGGCTCCGGCCGGCTTGAGCTGGTCTTCACCGGACCCGAAGAGATAGCCGGAGGCTAAGTTGATGAGCAACCGCTCGTTGTTGAGATCGACGGTAATATTCTTTTCGTCGATCTGTGGTTTGAGGGCGCGAATCAACCCGCGTTGTGCTTCCTTGAGCTTGGCCATTTCTGCGGAGAGGTCGCCGCGAAGGCCGGCTAGTTCCTTATCGCGGTCAGCCAATTGAGCGTCAAGATCCGCGTTGCGTTTCCTGGCGGCTTCGAGATCCGCCGCTAACTTGTCTTTGTCGCTGTTTGACGCAGAGAGCTGGCTGGCCAGCATGGCAGAATCCCCGGCTCCGGAGCGAAGCGATGCAATCTCACGATCGCGGTCGGCGAGCTGCCGTTCCAAATCGCTGACGCGGCTGTTCAAGGCGCCGTTCTGTCTCTTTGCTGCTGCCAGTTCGTCGGCCAGCCGTTGTCGATCAGTTTCGAGAGTCGCAAGGCGGGCGGCGGCTTCGTTCGCGGCATGGTCGGTCGTATCTTTCGGTGGATTGCACCGGACGTCAGACCACGCTACCCATTGGTGACTGGGGTTACAAATGGGGCTCTTATCCCAGCTCGCACAGCCTGCCAGCGCCAGCACGCTTGTCGCGAGGATGGTGGTTTTGAATGCCTGCATGATGATTTCCTCCTTCATGGATCGCACGGATCGTGTGAGTCTTCCCACTCCCGCATGGTGGGAATTCTCGTGGTAACGGTGGTATTTAGTGGCGGCCTTTCAGCGCGTCTCGGATTTCCATCAACAATTTCTCTTCGTTGGTCGGCCCGGGCGGTGGTGGCGGAGGCGCCGCCGGCGCTTCTCTCTTAAACCGGTTCATCTGCTTGACAAACATGAAGATGACAAATGCGATGATGATGAAATCGAAGATGGTTTGCAGAAACACCCCGTAGTTGAGCGTCGGGGTCCCGGCGGCTTTCGCAGCGGCAAGCGATGGCTGAGCGGCGCCAGAGAGATTGATGAATAGCCCCGTGAAGTCGACGCCTCCCAGGGCCAGGCCGATCGGCGGCATCAGCACGTCGCTCACCAGCGAGGAGACGATTTTTCCGAATGCCCCGCCCATAATGACACCGATCGCCATGTCGAGCACGTTGCCCTTCATGGCAAACTCTTTGAATTCTTTTAACATAGTTCCTCCTCACGAGAGTAGAGAGTGTACTGCATTGGCTGCTATCTGAGCTACCGTTTCCTGGTCGTATCGAAGTTGTATCCGAGGGTCGCGAGATACAAGTTGTCCGTATCCCCGGTGCCACGCGCGGGATTGTTGTTGTATCGCGTGGTCACCTGGAAGCCGCTCGCGAATCCGTCCCAAATCTTAAACCGCACGCCGTTATCCATCGTGAGGAAGAAATCCGATGAATTCTGGAGCGAGGGGAAAATTTCGTTGAAGTGGTACAGCGTCACGCGATCGTCCCAGAGTGGCCAGTTCCATTTCATGGATACGCGAGCGCGAATGCTCGACTTGTCGTCTGCGAGGCGGAAGTCTTCATTGAAGTAGGCGACGCCGGCTTCGGAGTAGAACGTCATATCTTTGAGGATACCGGAGAAGTCTCCCCGGTCGATGAATTGATAGCCGGGACCGCTGGCGAGGGCGGTTCGCATCTTCAGGTCTTGGAAACGATCGTTTTCGAAGTAGGCCGAAGCAAACCAATAGAACCGTTTGGTTATAAAGAAGTCGAGTTTGATGGTCCCGCGTGCGTTGCGAGCGACAAGCGTATTGTCGTTCTCGCCGTAAACATAACGGCCGTTAATGGTGAGCCTGAGCTGTTCGCTCCGAGCCACGAAGTCTCCGAGCAAGCTGGCATTGCGCAAGTGACTGTTGCCGGTTGTTTGTGAGTACCCACCAACCACACTGCCCGTGTAGATGACCGGAGGTTGAATAACGGGATTCATGGACAGCACAGAGCCCATCGGAACTTCCATCGTGCCTTTCAAGGGTTCTGCCTGGACATTCAACATCCCATCTGGTCCGGCTGTGGCGGTCCCCATAATCACGGACCCTTCCTTCAGATGAAAGGGCACGGGGTGGTTGACCGACAGCTTCGATACGTCGCTCCAGTTCACTTTCATGAGATTGTCGGGGCTGGCAGGTGTCTTGATTTGCAACACGCCACCGGCCATTTCAATGACTTCTCCGTAAATCACGCTGCCATTTTTTAACGTCACAACATCGAGGGTCGTTGGTGTGGCAGGTACAGTTGGAAGGACTGCTTGAGCATTGACCTCGGTGGACAATCCCCCTCCCATCACACACCCAACCAGTGCTAGTGCGAGTCCACAGAGAACCTTCTTCATCAAACCCTCCACGTTAGAGATGATTGAGCGCCCATGATGCTCTCCCCGCATGTTGATGCGTGGAGAGCCGTAGTGCTTGTACTCCTAATAATTCCGTGACTATATAGCCCAATCTACTTAGTGCCGCAAGCATAAACCTTTAGGATTCATACTGAGCGTATCTTTCCACGTTGCGCTGAACCAAAGCACGTCCTCGCTTCTGTCGGATTTGGGAGGCGCGCCGCTGGCAGGGACAGGGACGCGCCCCCGATGGCGGAAGCGTCTGGCGATGGGAGGGCTCCGGACTGGGCAAAATCCAGAGGTAGTCCCAGCTGCGTGAGAGGCATACACCTCTTGAGTGGGGACCCACCGGCGGTTCGCTTCGCCAAAGGCTAGGGAGCCGTAGTTGTTTCACAGGCTTTCACCGCCAATGTTTTCTCTTTCGCTTCTTCACCAACCCCGCGTAGGAATGATCCCGTATGATGCGGGTGAACTGCGCATGGTAATTGCCAAGGGTGTGCCGCAGGTATCTTATCTCCACACGTACAGAAGATACCTCGAACTAACAGATCGCATCGGGTTGCAGGATCCCACTGATTTGTAGGGTTGTCAGGCAATCGCGTTTCCGAGGCAGCATTGCGGGTGAAAAGAGCCGCAGCTTGAGCACGCCGGGTCACGTTCATCTTTTGAAAGATGAACCGGATAGAGCTCTTCACGGTCTTTTCACTGAGTTCGAGCAACGCGCCAATCTCCTTATTGGTTTTCCCCTCAGCCACGAGTGCGAAGATATACTGCTGCTGGGGGGAGAGGGGGCCCCGCTGGGGTGTCGTCACCTCATGTTGGAACGGCATACGGGCCAAGAGAGGCTGAGTAATGGCCGGGTCAAGGATCGACTGCCCTTCGGCCACTGCCAGAATGGCTTGCCATAATTCCTCGGCGTTCACGTGTTTCAATAAATAGCCGGATGCCTCTCCGGCCATTGTGGCGAGCACCGCTTCATTGTCTTCATAGGAGGAGAAGAAGATCACGCGCGTATTGGGGCAGGAACCTCTGATGGCACGGCACGCCTCCACTCCATTCCCACTGGGCAGGTGGACGTCCATCAAGACTACATCCGGTTTTAAGCGGAACGATTCACTGATGGCATCCATGACGGTACTTGCTTCGCCGACCACGCTGATCTCATCGTGTCGGCTCAGCATCGTGCGCACCCCCACTCGAACGAATTCGTAGTCGTCCACGATGAACACTCTGACTGGTTTCGTACGAGTCTTGCTCAAGCGCATGCTCCTTTTATGAAGGTTTTCGATGCATGGACAACAAAGACGACTGCCCGTTGCTGATCCTCTTGCTCATGGTGACGTAGTCTTTTCCCTTGCCGGTAGCCAAGGCATGGACTGATTGTTCAACCAAGGTGTGAGCGCGATCCTTCATATTCCCCTTTTGTGTGCGTTCCTGCTGCCGACTTGCGCTCTGACCACGGACAGATTCGTTGCATCTTGTTGAAGCAGCGTGATCCGTCGCCGGATCTCTTCCAGGAACTGATCGATCTTTTCCACGGTGATTGTGAGTTCAAGCTGCGGCCGATGAGACATTTGTTGGCCTTCTCCACTGCTCCCCGATTCTACACGGGCACCATAAACGCTCGGGACGTCACTTCTCGTCGGTTGCGTCATGTCGTCTTCCCTGCAAGGGACTGGTCTGACTTGCCTGAGCGATTCGCATACGTTGCTCCGCATCATCCATAGTAATCCGGGCTAGGACGTCACACTTGGCGATGGCTACGAGTTTTTGCCGATTTTCCAGGCGATATAGAGCGCGCGTCCAAATTCCTCTTGTCGCAGTGCACTCAGTCGGATGAATTTCAGCCCCGCCGTCTGTGGACGCGCTGTGTGGACGACGACGACCTCGGCATCGATCTGTCCGGAATAATATAAGAGTCCAGACAGTCGAATGGTGAAGGTCGAGCCGCGTTCCAGCGTATGCGTGCCCACGATCTCGCACCCGCCGATCGAGAGATCCTTGACGCGAGCGGTTGAAGTGCTCCCATCACGAAACTGAATGAGAACCGGCAGCTGGATGGGCAACCGGAGATACTGTCGGCGTCCCAGACCTCTTTCATGCGAGGGTTGAGCCTGTCGGCTTCGAAATCGGGCATTGCACACTTGGCATCTGAACGGCCACACGCGTAGCTGGCTAAACAGCCGATCCGTCCAGGTTTCTCCTGGCACGCCCAGCACAAAGTCTCTGCCGCACCGGGTACAGGACACATCCGGGGGCACCGCGGTCCACTGGTTTCCCCCCGGCATGGTTCCTTCTATGACCACCGTCACCCTCCGATCGCCTGGCGAATCTTGGAAGAATCGTCGATCAACAGCTCCCGAACGGACTTCCTTCCGACGGGTCTTGCCATCTTGCCGACCACCGTAGACGTTGCGGACATGATAGGAGTCGTCTGAGACACACTGTCTACACGTTCTCTCCCATCACCATTAGCTGTAGGCCTACTCATCTTCCGTGCCAGGACCTTGGAAGTCGACTGACCATAAAGAAGACAAGTACTTCCGATGTTGAGTCGCGATTAGGCCGGAATAATTGAGACAGTTGTGCGTCTCAGGATGAGACAGCCCTGTGTATCAAGGTGAGACAGCGCGAGCCGGTGGAGGTCAGAGATATGAGTGGAGGCTGTCTGGATCAGCGGGGGATGTCGATGCGGTGGTTGGCGAGGCGGCGATAGAGAGTGGCGCGGCTCATACCGAGCAGTTTCGCGGCTTCAGATCGATTGCCGCTTGCCTGGTTGAGCGCGCGCAGAAGCTGAGCGCGCTCGTCGTGGCTCGTCGACGGGGGCATCCATGTCGAGAGAGGAGTGTGCGATTGAGATCGAGTGATTTCCGGCGGCAGGTCCGTAGCAGTGATCCTCTGGCCTTTGCAGCCGATCGCGGCAAACTCAATCGCACTCTTCAGTTCGCGGACGTTGCCGGGCCAGGCATAGCTGAGGAGTAGCCGCAGGGCATCCGGACTGATTTGGTCAACCCCTTTGCCCATGGCGGCTCGTATTTGCCCGAGGAATGCGCTGGCCAGCAAAGGAATATCATCGCGCCGGTCACGTAGGGGCGGGAGTTGGATGCGGGCCACGCGAATACGGTAGAGCAGGTCGGTTCGAAAGGTTCCTCGGACGATGTCCTCGTTGAGGTTGTGATGGGTTGCGGCTAGGATGCGAACGTTCACTTTCCTTGGCTTCGCTTCGCCCAATCGCGTGACCTCTTTTTCTTGCAAGACTCGCAAGAGGCTCGTTTGGACGTTGAGGGGGATGTCGCCGATCTCATCGAGAAAGACCGTGCCGCCATCAGCCGACTCGAAGAGTCCCGCTTGGTCGCCGACCGCTCCGGTAAAGGCACCACGCTTATGGCCGAAGAGTTGGCTGCCGAGTAGAGAGTCTGTAAAGCCGGCGCAGTTCGCCGCGATAAAGGGTCCCTGTTTGCGTGAGCTGGAACAATGGATTGCCCGTGCGATGAGCTCCTTGCCCGTCCCGGTTTCGCCCTCGATCAAGACCGTCGCCTCGACGCGTGCAATGTCACGGACGAGTTGGTAGACCTGCATCATCGAAGGACTGCTCCCTACCAGGTCGTGGAACCGCGCTTTCTCGTCGAGCAGGCGGCGCAAATCGTGGATTTCCGTCGTGTCATGAAATAGGAGAATCCGTTTCTCGTTGTGGCGCGGATGAGGGGATACGGTGACGTCCAGCCACCGAGGGTTGCCGGTCTCAAGGTGGAGTGTCAGAGGGTCGTGCTGTTCAGCAGGACTGCGAAGCCTGGTCGATATCGCGTCGCGATCTTTTTTTGAGCAGGAGAGCACCTGTTCCCATCGCTGACCCGTGCGGTCGGTCGACAGGTTCAGCAGGCCTGCCGCCTCGTCGCTGATAAAGGTGATCCTCCCTTGACCATCCGTGAGGATCGTGGCCAGGCCTAGTCCCTGGAGGACGCCCAGGAGATCGTCGCGGAGTTCTTCGCTCTGAGAGAGTTGGCTCGTGAGGCGGGATTCGTTACGGGTCTGCAACTTGGTTGTTTGTGCGTGACGCAGGGCCTGCTCTCGGGCTTGTTGTAACGTCGCGCGGGCCTGTTCGAAGTCCGCTCCCAATCGTGCCACCAGCAACAGCTGTCTGGAGTTAACGAGCAGTGCGGTGGCTTCGAGGTGGAGCGTCGTGCCATGCTGGTCTCGTTCGGTCCAGGGGCCGGAGCGAACAAGACCAGCAGCATGCCTGGCCCAGCTCTGTTCGGCTTCCGTGAAGAACTGCTTGAGAAAGGGAGATCGCTCACCGGGTTGGACGGTCGATGGTGGGGTGGTCGTTCCAAAGATGCTGGGCCACCATGCAGGGACGGTTCCTTGAAGCAAGAAGGTATCAGTCTGATCCACACGTTCAAGCACTGCCGTTTCGAGTGCGACGAAGAGCTGTGTACACAGGGTTTTGCCTTGTGCGGCCTGTCGTGTGTGATGGGTTCGCATGCTTGGCGATTCCAGTTCACGTCGTCTGCTGCAGCAGGCGATGGGCCAACGCAGAAAAAATGGCCTCCACCCCTTCGCCCGTTTTGGCACTTCCGAAGAAGATGGTCCAGCCTTGTTGGCGCAGTTCACTCAGCGCGGCGTCATCGATCTCCCACACGTCGCGCACATCCGACTTGTTGACGATCAAGGCGAAAGGAATGGGCCCCAACAGCCCTTCGACGGTTCGCTGCAGGTCCAACGCTGTGGCCAGCGTCTCTTTCCTGGTGCCATCCACGACGAGGATGTAGCCCGAGGAACCACGAAGGTAGGATTCGCGGATTCGTTGGAACTCATCATCGCCATAGAGGTCCCAGAGCATCAACGTCACGTCCTCTCCAGCTACAGACACGCTCTTCTTTTCCACGGTGACGCCGATGGTGGTGTGGTATTGTTCCGAGAACAGGTTGGTCACGAACCGCCGCACGAGACTCGTTTTTCCTACGGCAAATCCGCCGAGCATACAGATTTTTTTGTGCATCATGGGTGGTCGGCCTTTGCCGAATCAGCGGGATGCACGGTCACGGACAAGCTTACGCTACGAGTCGTCGGTTGGTTCCCGGGCCGCCGTATCGAAGCCGTCTCGGTAGTTAACGTGGTCGCGGACCCGACCCCACTCTCGCCGAGGGCCGAGCAGACAGCTTGGGCTCGAGCCTTCATCAGAATGCGATTGGTCAGCTCGGATCCAGCGGCGTCGACTGAGCCACGACATTCCACCGTCACCTGTTGGTGTGATTGAACTGCCATGTCATCCAATTCTCGAATGACTGAGATGAGGGCCGGAATTTTTTTCGCCTCACCGGGGTCGATCACCGTCGAATTCGACGCAAACAGGATCGTGATGTGCTCAATGTCCGCAATGAGTTGAGCGATCGAGCCTGTCCGTAGTTTTGTATCCTCGTATCGAATGACTCCAGGAACGAACGGCGCGATCCGTCGAGCTTCTTGTGCCCAGTCCTTTTGAGCGATTCCTGAGGCGACCAACACCTCTCCTTCCAGGGCGAGATTGACGGTGTCGGGCGGCTGCAACATCGTGCGAGCTCGGGAGAGGATAAATCGCGGGTCCAGGGCATAGTATGGAGACCAGGTGGAACGGATGCGGTCTGTCTGCAGACCGGACAAGGCGATCAGTGAGGTTGGGTCTGTCGCCAAGGGATCGCGTAGCCCGGCGAGCTCATACCGTCCTCCGTGATCCTGCGCGGTTGTGAGCACAAGGCCTGGCTCTGATTTGAGCCGATCGACGAGGCTGTCCCAGCGTTGACCGTCGCGGTACGATCCCCAACCCCATAGCAGAAGGCCAAGCAAAAGAAGGAGTCCGATGACGACCAGCACAGGAGAGGGTTTCTGTGCCGGAGCTTCGTACTGACTCTGGAGACAGGCCTCCAAATTTGGTTGCGTTGATGCGAAGGAAGACGCATCGCCGTTGAATGACACGAGGGCGTCCGCCTGTGTCAGGTGAATGTAATCCAGGGTGTCTTGCAGGAAATCGTGGAAGGTCTCGGGTGCTGTGCCCCTGATCACGACGGCAAGGAGTGCGTTGGTCCCCTGTTGGATCCAGACGGTGAACTCGCCGACCTGGAAACTGTTCAGATCGCGCTCCCGTTGTGCCCCGAAGGAATCGTGGACAAAATTACGAATGGCAGTCAGCATTCCAGACACCATCTCCCGGTCTCGGACGATCGCGGTTTCCGTTGCGACATGCTGAAGGAGTAGGCCGGTATCTCGATGGATCAAGAACGCTTGTTCGACGCGGTAGCGCAAGGTATGTAACAGGACCACTTCGGCGAAGGGT
Organism: Nitrospira sp. CG24A; assembly: GCA_002869925.2. Taxonomy (GTDB): domain Bacteria; phylum Nitrospirota; class Nitrospiria; order Nitrospirales; family Nitrospiraceae; genus Palsa-1315. Next base: position 70,946 of record NEWT02000019.1, on the reverse strand, counting down.
CGCCCGGTGGTCCAGGCCTCGATCCGCCATCTGAGCCCTTTCAACGAAAAGCTGTGCTCGACGGTTTGGTTCAGCGATTGGGTCAAGGATTGGAGGGCCTGTCTGATCGCTTGGCGAATCGCTGGCCCCATGATGGGGGCAATGGCATCGACGATGGCTTGGGGAGAACGTCGGAGCGACGTAAAGAACGCCTGTTCAACGTGAGGCGTCAGCACAGCAGTCAGCACAGGATCATCTTTTTGGAGTGTGAGTGCGCCGGGCAGCAGTCGGCTCACTTCGTGGGTCCGTAGCACAGGATCGTCGAGTCGTTCTTGTAAGCGATCGAGTTGCGTCTGCTCGGGGGCGAGCAGCAGGTTGCGCAATTCGCTCAAATCCTCCGACATATCCGTCGTGAGGTTGGGCATATTCTTCGAAGATGGCTCAACCATGGTTGAACTCACGCTAACGGATGATCAGGATCCTGGATACCTTGCCTGGAATGAGGTGCTGCCGAGAATGATCGGCTCAGCCGATCATTCTGCGGTGTGCCGGTGGGGGGTGGAACGGCCACGCACAAGTGTTTATTTGCCGTCCGGAATCTTGAACTCATTATTGAGCCTCATGGAGGCTTCCATGAACAAGGCTGCAAGAGCCGCTCGGTCGGTCTTCTCGGTCCGGAGTTGCTGGACGGCTTGATCCTGCGCGGCGGAGAGCTCTTTGTGGTGTTCCTGAATCTCTTCAGACAGGTTCTTGGATTGGTCGAGGATTTGTTGGAGTATGTCGCGCTGTGCTTTCGACGCCTGCTCTTCGAGCTGTGAGGTCTTTTTTTCGATTCCCTTGGCAAGATCCTTCAGTTCGCCGGAGAGATCTTTCAGTGCGTCCACTCGGCCAGTCTGTTCTGTTTTGACGCGCTCTGTGATGGCCTCCACTTCTTTCTTCATATACAGTTCAAGTGAGTCGAACCGGCGCTTCAGGTCATTCCGCAAATCAGCGGATTCCTTCAGCAGCTGCTCTTCGAGTGTGGCGAATTTCCGCTCATAATCCCGTGCTTGCGCGCCGAACAGAATATCGCGGATCTTATCGAGGTTGCCGCTCGCCATCTGGTCACCGGGCATCTGCGTCGCGGCCGCTTCTTCCTCCGGCGGGTTTTTGGCACGGAATACGGAGGAGTTGGTTCGGTCCTTCTCTGTGGACGTGTTCATAGACGAACTCCTTCGCGTTGGGCTCTCTTCACTTGAAGGAGCGCCGGGAGAAAACCTGACGAACCTGGATTTCTGATGATCCTCCGCGCTATGCGAAGGGTCCTGACTGTCGTGTATGCGTGTCATCACCCCTCGTCCTTTGCTGCAAGGGGACGTAGCCTATCACTTCAGATTTCGCACGGCAAGTGTGGAGTGGTGGAGAGGGTCGGTCAGTCCGTGTCCCCGGATGAGAGGTGTCTTCGGAAGCTGTGAGGGGCAATCTCGATCCAGCCAGTGTGAAATCGTTCGATCATTAATACGGTTCCATAGCTGGTCATGAACACCGAAGTCACCTTGCTGGTCAGCGGACCCCATGTTAAGATGCCGCCTCGCAAAAATTTGGTGCGGAGAGGTGCGAGAGTGGTCGAATCGACATGCTTGGAAAGCATGCGTCCCAGCAATGGGACCGTGGGTTCGAATCCCACCCTCTCCGCCACAAGAAGCAATGCAGACCGATGTGTGTTGAGAGATCAGTTGGGGAAGCTGAAGAGAAACGGAAAACAGAGAGGGTGGGATTCGAACAAGGGGGACCGTGGGGGATATGTCCCCCACGTGGGGAGTATACGAGGGGGCTGGCCCCCTCTGTAGGAGCGAGCGCTGCTTCAGCGAGCGCGACTTCGAATGCCCACCCTCTCCGCCATACCAAGGCAAGGTAAAAGTAAAACGTTAAAAGGCAAAAGTTTCAGTCATGCGTATCCCCTAACTTTTCCCTTTTTACTTGTAACTTCGAGGTAAGGGGCTGGGCCCTGTGCAACAGAACCCTGTGAACTCCGCCAGGTCCGGAAGGAAGCAACGGTAAGCGGTTAGTTCTGTGTGCCGCAGGATCACCTGGCCCCGCTCAATCTTTTTCCGTGAGGCGTGAAACGTGAGACGTAAGGTGATAAGGACTCCCGGATGTATTCATTTCACCCTCTCACACCTCATCCCTTACGCCTAACGTCTTATGGATTATCAAGTCTCTGCCCGCAAATACCGTCCTGGGACGTTCGATGATGTGATCGGGCAGCCCCATGTTGTTCAGACTCTGGTCAATTCCATTACGACCAAACGCATTGCCCAGGCCTACCTCTTTTCAGGAACTCGCGGCGTGGGGAAAACCACGGTTGCGAGAATTCTCGCCAAAGCGCTCAACTGCGAGCGTGGGTCGACCGGCACGCCCTGCGGTACCTGCTCCAACTGCCTCGAAATCGCGCAGGGGACTTCCGTCGATGTCATGGAGATCGACGGCGCATCCAATACCAGCGTGGATGATGTGCGCGAGATCCGTGAGAACGTCAAGTTCGCCGCATTTCGCGGGAAGTATCGGGTGTATATCATCGATGAAGTCCACATGCTGTCGAACTCAGCGTTCAATGCGCTGCTGAAGACGCTGGAGGAGCCGCCGCCTCACGTCGTCTTTATTTTCGCCACCACGGAAATTCACAAAATTCCGGCCACGATTCTCTCCCGCTGCCAGCATTACAACTTTCGCAGGATTGCCAGAACTGAGATCGTCGAGCGGCTGCGCCATGTGGTTGAACAGGACCAGATCGTCATCGAAGAGCGGAGCCTGATGGCGTTGGCGAGGGCCAGCGAGGGCAGTATGCGTGACGGGTTAAGCCTGCTCGACCAAGCCGTGGCGTTTGGCGGCAAGACCATCGTGCATGCGGATCTGGAGACCCTGCTGGGCGCGGTTCCACAGGAGCTCGTTCGCGCGATGATTCAGGCGATCACGGCTCAGGAGAGTGCCGCGGCATTACGTGTACTGGCCCAACTGTTGGACCAAGGGCATGATCTGCGAACCTACTGTGCAGAGATCGTCGAGTATGTGCGCAACATGCTGGTGGTGTCGGTCGTGCCTTCATCCCAAGAGTGGCAGGGGTTGATTGAGGCATCCGCAGAAGATCTTACGCAGATGGCGTCGGACGCATGCTCGTTTTCGCCCGAACTACTTCAAGAACTATTGGCGATCTTTACGCAAGCAGAGGACTCGCTCCGATTGAGTGCGCATCCCCGATTCGTGCTTGAAACAGCGGCGGTGCACGCCACCCGGTTACTGCGTCGGCAGGATGGGAGGTCGGTCCAACAGACGGTGCCGCACGCTCAGCTGGCGCGCCCATCTCAATCAGCTCCAATACCCGTTGAGAAACCTGGTTCGGCGGGTCGTTCGGAGAATTTGGCCCCTGCGCCATTACCGAAGTCTTCGCAGGCGCCGACCGCTGCATCGATTACTTCGATGACGCCACGGCCTTCTGCGGTCGGGATTGCAGCCCCTCCACAAGGCTCTTCGACGAATCATCCGAATGTCGCGACCGGTGAGGTGAAGGCTTCGACACCGGTGACCTCGTCCACGACTCACAGCGGGTCTGCCGCGGTGACGCTCAATTGGGAGCAGGTCCAGGAGGAAGTGGGCAATACGTCTTCCAGTATTGCTGCCTTCCTGGAGAGAGGACGGTTTGTGGGTGTGGATGGTCATGTGGCGACAATTGGGTTTGCCAAGCAGGAGATGGCGGCTCGAGGGATGATCGAGAAGCCTGATAATATGGCGGTGCTCACCGCCATTTGTGAACGATTGAGCGGCCAGACGGTTCGTCTGCGGGTTATCGAATTGACCGAGTCGGATCCTTCAGGGCCGACGATGGCGCAGCTCAGGGCGGCGAAGGAAAAGGAGCAACGATTAGTCTTGTTCGATCGAGCGCGGGCCCATCCGGTCGTCAAGCAGGCGCTGGAGATATTTGGCGCAGAGCTCGCAGAGGTGAGACCGGTATCGATCCAGAAGGAGGTTGAGGAATGAAGAATCCGATGGGCAATATGGGAAATCTCTTGAAGCAAGCGCAGGCGATGCAGGCCCAAATGGCGAAGGTGCAGGAAGAGACATCGTCGAAGACCGTCACGGGGACGGCCGGCGGTGGCAGTGTGACGGTCACGGCCACTGGGGCCATGGAGCTAGTCGGCATCGCCATTGATCCAGAGGTGGTGAAAAGCGGTGATGTGGAGATGGTCCAAGATCTGGTCCTGGCTGCGTCGAACGATGCGCTCAAGAAGGCTCGCGAGATGATGGCGGGTGCGATGAAATCGGTGACAGGGGGGATGAACGTCCCCGGAATGTTCTAGCGGATGACTATACTCTATGGCAGTTGATCAACAAGGGTTACTTGTACGGTTGGTGCGTGAGTTAGTCCGTCTTCCAGGTATCGGTCAAAAAACGGCACAACGACTGGCGTTTCATGTGTTGAAGGCCGACCGCGAAGACGCGCTTCGCCTGGCCGAAGCGATTCGCGCTGTCAAAGATGGACTCTCATTTTGCCGACTGTGCCGGAATATCGCCGAGGGAGAGCTCTGTGAGTTTTGCCTCGATTCAAAGCGGGATCAGACAAGAATTCTGGTTGTGGAAGAACCGAGTACGACCTATGCCATTGAGCGGGCAGGAGCCTATCGTGGTTTATATCATGTGCTGCTCGGCGCCTTATCTCCGTTGGACGGTGTTGGACCATCCGATATCAGGGCCGAAGAGTTGGTCGATCGAGTGAAGCTCGGGGGAGTCCGGGAAGTGATTCTGGCAACGAGTCCAACGATCGAAGGCGAGGCGACCGCTATCTATCTCATGAACCAACTGAAACCTCTCGGAACTCGGGTCTCGCGGATCGCCTATGGCATTCCGGTTGGGATGGATATCGAGTATGCCGACGACGTGACATTACTCAAATCGATCGAGGGCCGTCGGGATCTTTAATGAATCCGTGTAGACGAAATTGACAGCCCCATGCTGACCATTGACCCCCTCTCAAGGCCCCTGCTATAGTTTCCTTTGTTTTAGACGATATTAGCCCTCAAGTAGGTTGCAGTATGAAAGCAGGTTCTTCTCCCAAGCGTATTTCGCCCATTCCATCGGCGGCCAAATCTGTCACGGCCAAACGCAAAGTCAAGACATCGTCCCAGGGAAAAAAGTACGCGGCGATTCGTCGTGACCTTGTGCGGCAGCGCAAGGTCATGTTGGAAGAGGCAGTCGAGGGTTTGGCCAATCCCAACGGTCAGGAGGCGTTCCCGGATGTCAGCGATCAGGCGTCAGCAGAGGCCGAGCAGAATTTTTTAATGCGGATCCGTGAGCGTGAGCAACGACTGATTAAGAAGATCGATGAGGCGTTAGCTCGCATGGACCAGGATATCTATGGCATCTGTGAACGCTGCGAAGAGGAGATTCCCTATCCACGCCTGAAAGCCCGCCCAGTTACCACCCTCTGTATCAATTGCAAGACACTCGAAGAACAGGAAGAAAAGGCCCGCCGGTAAGATACGTCCCTGGACGGAACGATTTCCCGTCACTTCCTAAAAATGTAAGGACACACCTCCGACAAGGACATTGGTGGCAAGAGACCACGTTTCCTCGAATCCAGGAGAAAAGAGAGCTGGGTCAAGAAAGTCATGGGAGGACCAGATTCGCTTATATTCTCCGAAGACTGCGAGATTTTTCATGACGAAGAACTTCATCCCCACGAGTACCTGCCCAGCAGGAGCATAACTCACTTCTCGATACGGAATGATTTGGAGGGACATGACAGCTCGCTGTACACCGGCGCCAATGCCGACGTAGGGCGCGATTCGCCCCTGCGGAAGATCTGGAGTTGACCAGACAGGGTAGCGAAACAGCAAGTTGGCGGCCAAGGTGTTGACACTCAAGTCCTCAACCCAATTGAATGTATATCCGACAATCTCCATACCCGGAATATTTACTGTGCCTTCAGCGCCTCTCTGTTGGGGATGGAGGTCCGCTGTAAATCTTGTGAAGTCGAGTTCAAGTCCCACCTGTGGTTGCCAGTTATATTTTCTGGGGAGGTGAAATGCGGTGAGTTTGCCTCCAAATGTTCCAGAATCATTCAGTGTCACACCGTGTATCGTTCCATGTGCCGCAGGCCCACCGTAATCCCCGAAATTGATATCCATGTTTTGGTCCGAGTGGAAAGCTTTCCCTCCGAACACGCCCGCTGAAAACTCCCAATCCCTTTCGGCTTGAGCTTGCAGCGGCAGGAGGAACAGGGCCGAGACTGCCAAGACGATTGCTCGCACAATAGTTCGGGTAGGTTCTTCCATGTCATCTCCCATCCTTCCAGACATCGTGACGGGAGAAGTCTACCGTGAGGTTGGTTGGGCACCTAGAGGAATCACATACTCGACACCTGGTGAGAGGAACGGACGATTGATTGGAGGCAGGCTACTGTTTTAACGTTTTGACACGTTGTTGAACCTGAGCAATTCGATTGGCTTCATCGGGGATGCCTTCGACCAACGCGAGATAGGTCTCGTATTCCGAGAGGGCTCGTCTAGGATTTGTAGGCTCGTAGGCTTCAGCTAAGTTATAGCGGGCAATGGCATAGTTGGGACGGAGTGTCACGGCTTTTTCGAATGAGGCGAGCGCGTTCGCCTTATCTCCCAATTTGCTGTACACCGTACCGAGGTTGTTCAGAATTTCCGGAGTGTTGGGTCTGATGGCCAACGACTGCAGCATCTCTGACTTGGCCTTCTCGTGCTGTCCCGTCCCTACCCATGCAAGGCCTAGTTTGTGGTGGGCTTCTGCCAGCCACACTTTATTTGCAAACCCGGTTGCAATGGCTTTCTGATAGGCGGCAGCAGCGGTATCGTAGTTCTGGGTTCCACAGTAGGAGAGTTGCGCGGTCTGGCCGCGGGCGAATTGCTGGAGTGAAGGGAAGGGCTCCTTGTCCTCGGCGCCTTGACTATCGAGTTGCTGCACGGGTTTTTGGCCTCGTGGGTAGCGCAGTCGTTCCAGGAATTCTCGCCGATAGGGTGAGAACAGCCGCACATAGGGGTCGATCGTGATAGAAGCCTGGAGCAAGATTGGCTGCTCGCGTGGGCCAAGGACCAAGTACTGTGTGGTCGTTTTCTCGTCGCCGGTTTCGTACAGGGCGCTGGAGTCCATGCTCGTCTTTGAGGGCAAATTTGCCACGTTGAGATAGAATTCCAACGTGGGCTTCAGCTGCGTTAAGGTGCGGCGGAGGACTGGGTAGGGATTTAAGTCGAGTCCGGACGGAAAGGTAAAGACGGTTCCGACCAGCATGCCGTCTTCATCGAAAAAGTAGGACTCGTCGCCATGTGAGGGGCTTTGGTCGGCGGGGAGAATGAACTCTTGTCCGGTACCCCACTCTTGTGGGGTGAGGCTAGAGGGAGGATGAGTCTTGAGGAAGGCGGACTTCGAGGTACAAAGGGTTGTGGAATTCAGGAGGACCAGATCGCTTTCAGAGGGCGGGAGGATCGGTTTTTTGGCCGGAGTTTCGCAGCCATTCAGCAAGACCCCGAGCCCTAGCCCACAGACCATCCATAGTCGAAGGAGCAGGGCGCGACACGTAGGGGTATCATGTGAACTCTGATTCACAAAATGAGCATACACGAAATGCAAAAGATTTTGCGAACGGGATGATACGGCAACGCCCGCTCTCGTGAGGAAAGCGGGCGTTCGGACTAAAAGCAGCAGGTACTAAGAATTACCGCCGTTGGCTGTCCAGCATAGAATCCTCAGATGTGTACCCGAAAAGGTACGGCATCTTGCTGGTAAGTGTATAGATCGGCCGGTTCAGACCGTAATCCATAGCGACTCCAAGAGGGTGCAGGAGAAAACCGCTCCAGCGCCAGGGGTTATCGCTAGGGGATGCTCCGGCTGCCACATCGGTGTAGATCAAGGATGTGGGGTCCATCACACTGTAGATGCTGGCCGGGGGGGTATAGCTTCCATCTGCATCGGCCGAAGTTTGCTGTTGGTGGTTTCCGGCACAACCGGCGGCGGTGGCGAGCAGGAGCATTCCCACTGCAAGAGCTGTAGTCCTCATAGATGACCTCACTTGTCTTGTACGGTTCAAAGTCGACGGTCTCTCGATAGAATGAAGTGTAGCCGACCTTCAGGATTCTGTCCAGAATAGGCGCGATTCAGGCAATCGCGTGAATACTGCCTTATGGATGGGGAGGGGGAACGTGAAGATCTGGTAGGCGATACTGGCTTTGAACCAGTGGCCTCTTCCGTGTGAAGGAAGCGCTCTACCCCTGAGCTAATCGCCTACGCGATGCAAAGTCTAGCATGGGGTTGTAAATTGGATCAACCGTGCCGCCGGCGCCATGCAGAGCGACGTCGCCTTGACATCCCCAAAATGCGCTTCCTACAATGCCACCGCTCGCGGTCTTTCCCGGGGGAGTTTCGCTCGAATGCGTGAGGACATTATCATTGTTGGAGGCGGTCTGGCCGGATCTGAGGCGGCATGGCAGGCAGCCAATCGTGGAGCGAAAGTGACGCTCTATGAAATGCGCCCGAAAGAGATGACGCAAGCGCATAAAACTGGTGGTCTGGCCGAGCTGGTCTGCTCGAATTCACTCGGCTCCGCGGACCTCCTGAATGCGCCCGGTATCTTGAAAGAAGAAATGCGCCGCCTCAACTCGCTCATTATTCGAGTGGCGGATGAGGTGCGGGTGCCGGCGGGGTCGGCCTTGGCCGTCGATCGCGAGCAGTTTTCACTCAAGATTACCCAGGCGCTGGAAGGTCACCAGAATATTCGCATTCTGCATGAGGAAATCACCGAGATCCCGACCGACTGTCTCTGCATTGTGGCAACGGGCCCGCTGACATCCAACAAACTGTCTCAGGCAATTGCGCAACTGACTCATAGTACACATTTGTATTTTTACGATGCGATCTCTCCGATTGTCGATGCCGATTCCATCAATATGGATGTCGCCTTTCTCGCGTCCCGTTACGGTAAGGGTGGGGATGACTATCTCAACTGTCCCATGGACGAGCCGACCTACAATGCCTTCTATGACGCGTTGCTCGCGGCGGAGAAAGTCCAACCCAAAGAATTCGAAAAGACCGCCTACTTCGAAGGCTGTATTCCCATCGAGGTGATGGCCGAACGGGGCCGCCAGACCATGCAGTTCGGCCCGTTGAAGCCCGTGGGCCTTGAGAATCCCAAGACTGGTGCGCGAGCCTATGCGGTCGTGCAGCTCAGGACGGAAAACGCCCATCGCTCCTGTTATAACCTTGTGGGGTTTCAGACCAAACTCACGTATGGGGAACAGAAACGGGTGTTTCGCATGATTCCTGGCTTAGAACAGGCCGAGTTTTTGCGCTACGGCAGTCTCCATCGCAACACCTTTATTAACTCTCCTCAACTGTTGCGCGATACGCTTCAGTTCAAGGCGCGTGGCACCCTCTTCTTTGCAGGACAACTCGTCGGCGTCGAGGGCTACACGGATTCCGCCGCGATGGGAGGGCTGGCAGGAATCAACGCAGCTCGCGGTCTTGCAGGATTGCCCTTGGTCACGCCGCCCCCCACCACGGCGCATGGCTGTCTCGTGTCGTATATTACAACGACGGACCCTCGTCACTTTCAACCGATGAATACAAATTTTGGGCTCTTTCCTCCACTTGCGACACCGACGAGAGACAAGGAGCGTAAACGACGGCTGACGGGAGAACGGGCGCTTGAGGACCTGGCGACATGGATGAGGCAATTCGAGCTTTCATGACGTTCCTTGAGCTGGAACGTCATGCGTCGCATGAGACTGTGCGCAACTATGGCTCGGATCTCCGGCAGTTTCAGGCGTTCATGCAGGTAGAACGTCCCGGCATGTCTATACGCGATCCCGCCACCGTGCACACAGAATCCATTCGGGGTTACCTTCACTGGCTGAATCGCAAGCATGAGAAGAGTACCTCGATGGCCAGGAAACTTTCTTCTCTGCGCAGTTTCTATCGCTATCTGCAACGAGAAGGCATGGTTGGTCTCAATCCTGCCGACGCCATTAGGATGCCGAAACAGCCGAAACACCTGCCGCGAGTGTTGAGCAAGGACGACGCGGCGGCGTTGATGGGGTTTCCTGCCGATCAGGCGGCAGGCGGCTCGCTTCGAGACCGCGCCTTGCTGGAGACGCTCTATTCGACAGGGGCTCGTGTGAGTGAACTCGTAGGGATCGATCTTGACGATCTCCGTGCATCCGAGGGATTGGTCCATCTGCGAGGAAAAGGGCGGAAGGAGCGCATTGTGCCGATTGGCGATGTGGCGCTACAGGCTATTCAAGCCTACTTGGATGAACAGCGCCTCACGAAGACTCGATATCCGACGGCGAAGACAACGCGTGTCGCGTCGCCGATTTTTCGAAACAGCCGAGGGGGGAGGCTCACAACCCGGAGCGTCGCTCGCATTGTGACCCGCTATTCGAACCGGTTGGCCGGTGGTTCCGTGAGCCCTCATACGCTGCGCCACTCCTTTGCCACCCATCTCCTCGATGAAGGGGCCGATCTGCGGTCGATTCAAGAAATGCTTGGGCATGCCTCATTGAGCACGACACAAAAATATACGCACCTGGCTACGGACCAACTCCTGGCCGTCTACGATAAGACTCACCCTCGGGCCGGTCGTTCGGCCGGCGCGCGTGTTGTGAAGGACGAAAAACCGTGATGATGGTTGCCGGCGATCTTTCATCTCCGGCGAGCTTGCTCGGCTCGCGTTTTTCGGGTACCGTGCTGGTTCCGCCATGGGAGCCTGGATATGAATAGACTGATCAAGAAAGCCAACGTCCTGATCGAAGCCTTGCCCTATATCCGTACGTTCAAAGGCAAGACGATTGTCATCAAATATGGCGGTCATGCGATGACCGATGCGCCGTTGAAAGAACGGTTCGCCCAGGATGTCGTACTTCTGAAATACGTGGGCCTGAACCCCGTCATTGTGCACGGTGGGGGGCCCCAGATCGATAAGATGCTTCAGCGTTTGGGTATTGAAGCCAAGTTTCGCCATGGGGTGCGGGTCACGGATGAAGCCACGATGGAAATCGTGGAGATGGTGTTGGCCGGCAAGATCAATATGGAAATCGTCGATCTCTTGAATCGCCATGGCGGCCTTGCGGTCGGCTTGAGCGGAAAAGACGGTGGGCTCATGCTGTCTCGACCGCTTACGGCTAAAGCGTGGGCGGCCAGCCTGGAAAAGGATCTCGATGACGGTGAGGAGGATGAGGATTTCGGCTTGGTCGGAGAGGTTCAGTCTATTGATCCCGCGTTGGTGCAAAAACTTCAGCAGGATCATTACATCCCTGTCATCGCGCCGATCGGTACGAATCGGGAGGGGAATACCTATAACATCAATGCTGATCTTGTGGCTGGGGCGATGGCCGCTGCGCTCGGTGCGGAAAAGCTGGTGATGATGACCGATGTGAAGGGTATTCGCGATGCGAAGGGGCGCCATCTCTCCACGGTTTCACGCAAAGATGTGCAGCGGATGGTGAAGAGGGGGACAATCGGAGAAGGGATGCTACCTAAGGTCCACGCCTGCTTGGATGCGCTCGGAGGCGGTGTCAGCAAAGCCCATATCATTGACGGTCGAATTTCACATGCCATTCTTCTTGAAGTGTTCACGCGTAAAGGTATTGGGACCGAAATCACCGCGTAACCGGTTCATCCACACACATGTTGTGCTAACCCAGCGTCTTCGAATCAACCGTCATCTTCAGGCTCTCGTTGGCGAACGTCATCCCGAGACAAGCCCCGGCCCCCTTCGGAAGACGGCGCACTATCTGGCGACGCAGTTTACCAAGTCAGGCTGGAGCACAAGCGACCAGCTTGTGCGTGCATGGGGGAAGACCTACCGCAATGTAGTGGCGACCAAATATCCGGACCGGCCAAGCCAAGGAGGGGAGTGGCCTCCACTCTTGATCGGGGCGCACTACGATACGGTGTCCGGGTCACCTGGCGCAGATGACAACGCGAGTGGACTTGTCGTGCTTCTCGAAGTGGCATTGCACCTCAGCACACAACCGCTCGTGCGACCAGTCTGGCTCGTGGCGTTTTGCCTTGAAGAGCAGGATCGGCTGGGAAGCCAGGCGTTTGTCTCCCGCTTGAGAGCTGAGCGCCGTGAGTTGGCTGGCGCGATTATTTTGGAGTGCGTCGGGTTCGCGAAGAGCGAGCCCGGCACACAGCAGGCTCCGCCAGCGGTGCCCATCGCAGTGCCACCGCAAGGAGATTTTCTCGCCATCGTGGGTAACGAGGCGTCCCGGTCCTTGGTGCACCAACTTGAACAGGAGGCGCAACGGCAGGCGGCCCCGCTCAAGACCCTGTCATTGGTGGTGCCGGGCCGAGGGGAGGCCATGCCTCACACCCGCCGCAGCGACCATGCCTCGTTTTGGGACGCAGGTTATCCAGCGGTGGTGTTGACCGATACGGCGAACTTCCGGAATCCGCATTATCATCGTGAGACGGATATCGTGGACACGTTGAATCTTGAATTTCTTTCCAGCGTGGCCAAGACGGTGACCGCAACCGCCGTGCAGATCGCAGGAGTACGGTCATGAAGACGAATCCCGCACAGTTAACTCCTGCGACCAGCCGGTTGGTGGCCGAGGTCTACGGACGTCTCGACTATGGCGCCCTGGCGCCGGTCTATTGCTATGAGGGTGGGGATGAGTTCTGGCGCGTGAAGCGAGGTCTGTGTCAGCGTCTCGGAAATCGTGTGGCGGTGTTGTTGAGGAAGAAATTACCTCGGCATGGCCGTAGCCTTTACGTCGGCGCCGGGGTGGCGGAGCTTCCTGCTTTGATTATGGAAATGACGGAGCGGGATCGGGCAGTAGAACCCTACAATCTTCGGAGAAGCGAAGTCGTCACCCTCAACCGTGCCTGCCGTTCTGTTCCCCTTATCTTCCGTGCAGTCGATGCAGGGGGGGCCAAGGGTCTCTTCGATCATCTGTGGATGGTCAGCGTGCTCAATGACCCTGAGCGGTTCCCGCATCTCTCGCCGCTGTCCTATGGACGAAGTAATCCGCTCACTCTCGATCCCGCGAAGTTCGATCGAGAGCGTCGCATCGTGCGCGCGCTGGTTGCACGTTGTATGGGCAAGCTGGTGAAGCCCGGCCTCGTCACAACCACCACAGAAGAAGTTCTGTGGATTGCGGAGTGGTGCCATCGGCATCGAGTGACCTATCGGGTTGGGACACGCTACTATCCGACGGCATTAGTGGGAGATCCGATCTGTTTCATTCAAATCGGAAAAAACTATCAGCAGGCTGCTGAAAAAGTCCGCCAGCATCGTTCTCGCATCGCTTAGACCCTCAACGTACCCCAGAGGGTACGCCTCGGGCCTTCGCTCGCTGCGGCCTTGCTGGACGGCCTTTTTGAGCAGTCTGCTAAACTCTAAAGCCTGGCTTAGCTTTTGAGGTGTTGTCTAAATACTGACCCGCATATTTGACGTAGTTCTCCGCGGACTCCTTAATCCACGCACGTTCTTCAGCCGTGACCGATCGTTTGACCTTTGCGGGTGAGCCCAGTATCAGGCTGTTGGGTGGAACGATGGTCTGTTCCGTGATCAGGGCCCCAGCCCCCACAACGGAATCTTCGCCAATCACAGCGCCATCCATAATGATGGCGCCCATGCCGATCAGGACGCGATCCTTAATCGTACAGCCATGGAGGATCACCCCGTGACCGATGGTGACCTCATTGCCGATGATCAATGGATGGGTGTCGTGGGTGACATGGAGCATGCAGAGATCCTGCACGTTGGTTCGATTTCCAATCCTAATATGGTGCACGTCCCCGCGAACGACGGCATGGAACCACACGCTGCAGTCCTCGCCCAGGACCACATCGCCGATGACAATGCCGGTCTCTTCGATAAAGCAGGAGATGGGAATGGTCGGTTTGACGCCTTGAAATGTGCGGATCATGCCGCGCACTGTAGGGGAATCGTCCGACAATCTGCAAGGGGGAAGTGGGCCACTGAGCGAGACTAGCGAGACAGGCGAGAAAAGCGGGACTGGTCGGAAGGGTTATCTTCGCGAGTCACGCCTGTCGCGCACGTCTTGCTTGTCTCGCTCGCGCTTCACGAACGACGCTTCACGGGAAACGCGCCCGAACCTGTTCGATCGAGTGCAGTAACGCCTGATGGGTTCGGCATCCTGCGACGAGCATCGCGTCTGAGATTGTCACGGACTTGTAGGGCGCCACAAATCTGTGTTTGAGGCGGGCGATTCGGGCCACCGATTGGTCCAACCGTTCAGGAGAAATGGTTCCTGTGTCTACCGCCTGGACCACAGCTTCGAAGGCGGCGACTTCCCGATCCCGATCTTTGCAAATCAACAGGACATCGCAGCCCGCCAGCACAGCACGAACCGCAGCATCTTCCACGCCGTAATGGTCGATAATGGCGTGCATTTCTAAATCATCCGTCAACACGACACCGTCGTATTGCAGTTCCTTGCGCAAGAAGTTCGTGATGATGGTCGGCGAGAGCGTGGCCGGCAATTCGGGATCGAGCGCGCGATACAAGACGTGCGCGGTCATCATCGACACGACATGTTGCGCAACGGCACGGCGGAAGGGGGGGAACTCGACGGCCTCCAATCGTTCGCGCGGCGCCTCGACGACTGGAAGTTCCTTGTGGGAATCGACGCTGGTATCGCCGTGACCAGGAAAGTGTTTTCCGCAGGCCACCACCTTATTATCTTGCAGCCCTGCCGCCGTTGCCATCCCCAGTTCACAGACAATGCCCGGCGTCGCACCGAATGCCCGGTCGCCGATGACCGGATTATCCGGATTGCTGTTCACGTCGAGCACCGGCGCCATATTCATGTTCACGCCCACCGCCCTCAGCTCTTTGGCAATCGTGGCCGCAGCCGCGTAGGCCAATTCGGTGGAGTTGCAGCGTCCCAACAGGTCGCAGGGCGGGAATATGGTGAAGCCTTTTGGAAGGCGGGAGACCCGACCGCCTTCCTGATCGATCGAGATCAAGAGCGGCGAATGGGGACTGCAGGCTTGTAGGCCGTTGGTGAGATCGACCATCTGTTCGACGGACTCGAGATTTCGCGAGAAGAGAATGACCCCGCCCGGCTTGTACTTTTTAATGAACGACGCCAGATCGGGTGTGACCGATGTGCCGAGAAATCCGACCATGAAGAGCTGCCCAATCTTTTCACGCGAAGTCATGAAATCCTTCTGCAAGATGCTGAAAAAGGCCGCCAGCGGCGTTCTCGCATCGTTCAGATCCTCAACGTACCCTAGAGGGTACGCCTCCGGTCTTCACTCGCTGCGGCCTTGCTGGACAGCCTTTTTGATCATCCTGCTTATAAGCTTCGATCAATGAGGTATTGCACCAATAACCTGGTTCCAATTGCGGTGGGGCCCTTCGGAATGTAGGCTCGTTCTCGTTCGCTCCAATCCGTACTGGCGATATCGAGGTGTACCCACGGGCAGTCTCCTACGAACTTGCTCAGAAAAAGCGCGGCGGTAATCATCCCGCCGCCACGGCCACCGATATTGCGCATATCGGCGACGTCGCTCTTGAGTTGTTCGAAATATTCCTCCCACAGCGGCATCTCCCACACCCGCTCACCGGCCTTCTGTCCCGCCTTGCGGACACGCTCCTTCAGCGTGTCATCGGTGCCGAACATCCCGATCGCAAATTGGCCGAGGGCGACGACACAAGCTCCCGTGAGCGTCGCAATGTCGATCAAGGCTACCGGGTTATAGCGCATGGCGTAGGCGAGGCCGTCGGCCAGAATGAGCCGACCTTCCGCATCCGTGTTCTGTACTTCGACGGTCTTCCCCGACAAGGTCGTCACGATATCGCCGGGCTTCATGGCTCGGCCGCCCGGCATGTTTTCAGCCACGGGCAGGATGCTGATCAGACGCAACGGGAGCTTGAGTCTGGCCGCCGCTCTGATCGAAGCCAGGACTTCGGCTCCTCCCGTCATATCGGCCTTCATATGTTCCATGTTCTCTGCAGGCTTGAGAGAGATTCCCCCTGTATCGAAGGTAATCGTTTTTCCGACCAGCACGACCGGCCGCGCATCTTTTTTCTTGGCTCCGTTGTATTCAAGGATGATGAACTTGGGCGGCTCCTGACTCCCGCGCGCCACGCCGAGCAGCGCCCCCATTCCCAAGCGCTCCATCTCCTTACGATCGAGAATGGTGATCGCAATCTCTTCAGCCTTGGCGATGGCCTTCGCTTCGTCGGCGACCCTCGTGGGGGTCAGGACGTTAGACGGGTGATTACAGAGATCGCGGACAAAGACGGTGGCTTCTGCCGTGGCGACACCGCGCCGAATTCCTTCGGTCACCTGTCGCGACTGAGCTTTCATCGGGATGAGCATTCTCATCTCTGCGACGTCGCGCCCTGAGGCGGCTTCGCTTCGATAGACGGTGAACTGATAACTGCCCAAGATCGCCCCTTCCACCATCGCTTGGGCGACGTCGAGCGATGACATTCCCTCAGGTCTCACGGTCGGCAGTGCCACCGAAAAGGATTCAACCTTCGTCTGGCGGACGCGCTTCGCGGCTGAACCCATCGCTTGCCTGATGGTCTCAGTGGTCACCTCGCTCTTCTTGCCCAAGCCAACTAGCACCACCCGTTTTGCAGGCACCTTGCCTTGGGTGTGGTACAGCAAGACCTCGTTAGCTTTACCTTCGAACTCCTTCGAGTGCACCAGCGTGCTCAACGCTCCATCGAGGGCGGTATCGAGCCGGGCTGTATCCTGCTTGACCAATGCCTCTCCCTCACAGTGCAGGAGTACCAACACCTCTGCGGATGCGGCCTCTACCCGCGCAACCTCTACCGTCACCTGCATGATCTTCATTCGAGTCTCCTTTTCCAAGCTGTCAGACGTCAGTATGCAGCCACTGAGAGCTGATCGCTACTCTTTACACCCCTCGCATATCCGGCGCCCAAATATACTTGTGCATCTGCAATTGGAAACGAACTGGCAGGCGATCGGCCAGAATCCATTCGGCCAGCTGACGCAGATCGAGCGAGCCGAAAACCGGACTGAAGAGCACCGAACAGCGGCTGGCGATATCATGCCGGGTAAGGACCTCATGAGCCCAGTCGTAATCGGCTCGGTCCGCCAGGACAAACTTCGCCTCATCCTTGGCCGCCAATGTCGAAAGGTTCGGCCAATGCATTCGATCGGTCATCCCGCTCCCCGGGCACTTCACATCCAGGATGACATGGACCCGTGGGTCGACCGGTGCAATATCGATGGCCCCGCTGGTTTCAAGGAGGACCGTATAGCCGGCATCGCAGAGGCGGGACAATAACAGGAGACACTCAGGCTGGGCGAGCGGCTCCCCACCTGTGACCTCCACCAGGCGACACCCATAGGTATTCACCGTCGCCAGAGTTTCGTCGATCGAATGCTCGCGTCCTCCGAAAAAGGCGTAGTCGGTGTCGCACCACGTGCAGCGGAGTGGGCATCCGGTCAGTCGTACAAACACACAGGGCTGTCCGGCAAAGCTGGACTCACCTTGAATGCTGTGGAAGATCTCGGTGATGCGCATGGTTCAAGAGGTGAAACGTGAAACGTAAGATGTGAAACGCGTACCGGAAGCGTGGGTAAGCTGTATGATCGTAGAATCGGTTAACGTTGAACGATACACGTCATTATTCCCATGTTGCGACAGGCCAGCCGCGGCGTTGCGCCGTTCGGGCCATGCCCCGAATCGGGTTGATCACCAAAGGATGTCCGACCAGCTCTAGAAGGTCGTGATCGCCGGGGCTGTCGCCGTACGCATAGGATCCGGCGAGGTCGAGATTCATTGTTCGAGCGTGGGTAAGGATCAGCTCGCGCTTGCCACGGCCATAGGGCAAGGGGGGAATCAGTGCACCGGTATAGGTGGAATTCTGTTGCTCCAGCTTTGCGGCGAAGACCGTAGGCACATCCAAGAATCTCGCAAGAGGCTCAATCAAGAAATCCGGCGCGCCGGTCACAAGGATCAGTTGGTGGCCGGCCTGTCGATGGGCCTCCAGGCTTGCGCGGCCTTGCGGAGACACCTTGTCGATCATCTCGGTCTGACAGAACTCCCGTGCATAGGATTCTATGTCTGCGGGGCGCTTGCCAGCCAAATAGATTTTTCGCTCTCGGAGCGAGTGCAACGAAAATGGAGGCACGTGTCCGGCCAGCCAGGCCGCACTCCGTCTCAACTCGCTCCATCCCACCAGACCGTGTCGCCACAAAAAACGAAAAAATCGCACCTCGCTGGCCTCTCCCGGCAGGAGCGTGTTGTCGACATCGAACAACGCGGCGATGGATCCCTCTGTCCGCCGTTCACCCACCTCATCGAGCGTGGGTGTGAGACTGTGTGCGGTGTTGGAAGTGCCGGTGAGCATAGACCGCCCGATTCTACCGGAGCCTCTATTGATTGACAAGGATTTTGGCCCACTTCTATAATGCGGCTCCCTCTGGTTAGTCGCACGTCGTTCGTGAAGCGTGAAGTGCAGGCGCAAGACACGGTAACAGTCCGGAGCATCCTGAGTTGCAGGAGCTTCAAAAGCCCTGCAACAAGGCCGTAGCGAGCGAAAGCCCGAGGCGTACTGCTGAGTACGTTGAGGGTTTGAGTGATGCGAAAACGCAGTTGCGGGGGTTTTTCAAGCTCCTGCAGAGTGCCGAAGTGGTGAAATGGCAGACACGCACGTTTGAGGGGCGTGTGGCGCAAGCCGTGCGGGTTCAAGTCCCGCCTTCGGCACCATCTCAGTCGTGGGCTTATGCACTGAGCCCTGGGCCTCGGTTGTGTGGGCAGTGCAGACCTGAATCGCTCGTTCATTCCCGTACCCTCCTGATTCCGTCCGTCAAGAATCACTGGCGTGGATGGGCAGCAATGCGGTTCTTTCTTCCTGATCGGCTCCAACAGGACAGGGCTTGGGTTTGTTACAGAGCCGCTCGTCGCGCATCTCCGGTTTTCCATTTCTTCCCGTTCACGCATCTTCAGAACCTTCCCACGCAATTAGGTGCAGAAGCACGATCATCACTGGTCCGATTCACCACTTCAATACGAATGATCTGGACCTATTCGCAATACATCGCCATCTTGCACGCCAAGGAGTCACACGATGAGGAGCGCCGGCTTTCTGTCTGAACTCGATGCCCTGCGCAACCAGGTTGCCGACCTCTCAAGCCAGCTGGCCGAGCGTAATCGTTCGGCGCAGGACTTGCGCGAGCAATCGGACCGACTCCACGCGATTGTCAAGGGCACGGCAGCGGAGACCGGTGACGAGTTCTTCCCTGCCTTGGTAACACGCCTGACGTCGGTGCTACACATAACGTACGCGTTCATTGGGGAGGTGCAGGGAGACCACAGTAAGAAGATCCGCACCCTGGCTGTCTCAGCTGGCGGCGTCCTCGTCGACAACTTCGACTATGAACTTGCCGATACGCCTTGTGCCACCGCACTGACACAGACCTTCGCCTGTTTCGACCGAAATGTTCAGACCACGTTTCCTCAGTTTCAGCGTTTGGTAGACCTCGGAGCCGAGAGCTATTGCGCGGTCCCGATCCGGACGAAAGACGGAGCCGTCATTGGGCTGCTTGTCGTGATGGATACGAAGCCCCTGGAACACACCGACGCGCTGCACTCACTGTTGGAAGTCTTTGCTCCGCGTATTGCTGCAGAGTTTGAGCGGAAGCGAGCCGAACAAGAACGTGCTCAGGCCTTGGCCGACTTACACAATGTCATAGAGACGATCCCCGATACCGTATTTGCCCTCAATACCCAAGGCAACTTGGTGAAATGGAATCGCCGACTCGAGGACGCCACAGGATACAGCCGTGAGGAATTGTTGAATAAGCCTGCCTTGGCTTTCGTGCCTCCGGAAGAACAGACCCGCACCGCCGCTGCCATTGAGCAGGTTTTCATAGAAGGCCACGCCGAACTTGAAGGCCACTTGCTGACCAAAGACCGTCGCTACATTCCCTATCACTGGACCGGCGCCCTCCTCAAGGATGCTTACGGCGAGCCCATCGGCATTACCGGAATTGGACGAGACGTGTCAGGCAAGAAGTGGGCGGAAGAGGCCTTGCGCGAGAGTGAAGAACGGTTCTCCCTGGCTGCGGATGGATCGACCGATGCCCTTTGGGATGCCCATCCCCTTCCCGGCGAACCATGGTATGCCCCTCAGACACCAATCTGGTGGTCGTCACGAGTCAGGGAACTGCTGGGGCTACAAGAATCCGAATCGTTCGAGACCTTAGAGGAGTGGGTGGTCAGACTACATCCCGATGACAAAGATGGTGTGTTCAGCAAACTGGTAGCGCATATCGAACACAGAGTTCCATACGATGCCGAATACCGTCTGCGGGCAAATGACGGAGACTATCGCTGGATTCGAGGGCGTGGGCAGGCGATCTGGGATGAGCAGGGAGAGCTTCGTCGCATGTCAGGCTCATGTCAAGACATCACAGAGCGCAAGCGGATGGAAGAAGAGAGGCAGAAGCAGGAAGTACTCATTACACTGATGTTGAATACTGGTCCCGCTTGCATCAAGCGCGTCGCGGCCGATGGCTCGCTCCTACATATGAATCCAACTGGACTGAAATTGGTCGAAGCGTGCGGAGAGCCTGAGGTGGTTGGGCGTTCGGTGTTCGACCTCGTTATCCCCGAGCATCGTGAGGCCTTCATCAGTATGCATCGGAGTGTGATTGAGGGGCAATCGCGCACGCTCCAGTTCGAAATTCAGGGCCTCAAGGGAACTCGCCGGTGGATGGAGAGCCATGCTGTGCCATTTCAGAATCCCGTCACGGGGCAAACGGAACAATTGGCGGTCACTCACAACATCACCGACCGCAAGCAGGCGGAGGAGGCCCTGCGGAAGAGCGAAGAGCACTTCCGGGCTATTTTTGAGAACACCGCGATTGGGATTGCCTTCGGGAGCCACACGATGGGGAGCGGAATCAGTGAAGCCAATCCTGCATTCCAGTCTATGACCGGCTACAACTTGGAGGAACTCTGCCATCTCGGCATGAAGGGGCTCACCTATCCTGACGATTTTCCGTCGAGCAAGGCGTTTGTGGAGCAGCTGGTCTCGGGAGCCCTGACCCACGGGACGATTGAGAAGCGGTACGTCAAGAAAGACGGTTCCATCATGTGGGCGCAGACGACGGTCTCCAGCATTCTGGATGAGCAAGGCGACTATGAGCATTCTGTCGCGATGATCCAGGATATTACCACGCGCAAGATCAACGAACAGCTCTTGGCTGCCCAGAAGCGCGTCTTGGAGATGATCGCCACAGATGCTCCCCTGCGAGAGATCCTGACGTTGATGTGTCAGGCGGTCGAGGAGCTTTCATCCGGAGTGCACTGTTCCATTCTGCTTCTCGATCGTGACGGACTTCACTTGCGCCATGGCGCCGCGCCCAGCCTCCCTGAGGTGTATGCTCATGCGATCGATGGCGTGGCAATCGGACCGGCCGTCGGCTCCTGCGGGACTGCGGCGTTCACGCGACGCCAGGTCATCGTGTCGAACATTGCCGAGGATCCTCTCTGGACTGATTACCGCGATCTTGCCCTTTGCCACGGCCTCAAGGCCTGCTGGTCCACGCCTGTCATATCGTCCGACGGCGCAGTCTTGGGCACGTTCGCCATGTATTACGGCGAACCGCAACAGCCGACCCACGCCGATCTTCGGCTCGTCGAACGGGCGGCCCAAATCGCGTGTATTGCGATCGAGCGTAAGCAGACCGAGGAGGCGCTGCGGAAGAGTGAGGAGCGCTACGTGCGAGCCACGGCAGTCGGAAAGGTCGGTGTGTGGGAACTGGATGTTGCCACAGGCACATATCATGGCGACCCGAATCTGAAGGCGTTGTTCGGCTACGCAGACGACGAGCTCTCGACAGATCCCTTTGCGTGGCTCAATCTCGTGCATCCAGATGATCAATCTATTGCCATGGACCACTGGCAACGAATCGTCAACGGAGAGATGGACGATTCCAACTATGAGCTGCGTATGCTCAAGAAGGATGGCACGGTCATCTGGACAAACGTGCGAGGCCATGCCGTTCGCGATCCCGAGGGACAGGTGACCCAGCTCTTCGGTGCCACGGTGGATATCAGCGAGCGGAAGCAGGTGCAAGATGCACTTGTCCAGAGCGAGCGCCAGCTCCGCACAGTGCTGGACTCGCTCCCGGTGGGCGTCTGGTTTACGGATCGATTGGGCAGGCCGCTCCTGGCAAACCCGATGGCGGAACGGATTTTGTCGAACATCAAACAGATCGGGCTGCAGAATCTGGATAACGCGGTGAGCGGGTGGGAGACCGTTGAACCAGCCACAGATCCATATCGGTGGGCTTTGAGCCATGTGCTGAGGACAGGTGAACCTTCTCTGAACGAAACCCTCGAACTCGAATGCCTTGATGGGACGAAGAAAACCATTCGCAATTCGGCGGTTCCGGTTCTAGGCGAGGCGGGGAATATCATGGGCGCCGTCGTGCTGAACGAAGACATCACCTTGTTGAGGGTCGCTCAGGAGGTGCTTGAGCTGACCAAGTTTTCCGTCGATTGTGCCGTCGAGGGTTTCTTCTGGATCGGACCTGATGCCAGGATTTTAAACGTCAACGAGGCAGCCTGCTGCATGTTGGAATATACCCGCGAGGAATTGACGGCCATGACCGTATATGACATTGACCCGAATGTTTTTCCGGAGGTGTGGCTGATTCGTTGGGAAGAGTTGAAGGAGAAAGGATTCTTGATATTCGAATCGAAATATTGGTCGAGGACCGGCCGTGTGCTGAACACAGAGGTCACCGTCAATTATCTGCGGTACGAGGGGAGCGAATACGGCTGTGCCATCATGCGGGATATCGAACCGCGCAAGCGGGCGGACGTGGCCCTTCGTGCAAGCGAAGAACGGTATCGGGCGCTGTACGAAGACACGCCGACCATGTACTTCACGCTTGCGACGGATGGGAGGGTGCTCTCCGTCAACCGTTTCGGGGCAGAGCAGCTCGGATATCGGGTGGAGGAATTAATCGGGCACTCCGTGCTGGGCCTTTTTCACGATGAGGATAAGGAAGCCGTTGCTGCGAGTCTGTCGGAGTGTCTTGCGACACCGGCGATCACGAGAAACTGGGAGTTTCGGAAGGTAGGGAAAGATGGAAATATCATTTGGGTGAGAGAAACAGCCCGTGTGGATCAGTCTTCTGCCGAAGAGCCGATCGTATTGGTGACATGCGAAGACATCACCGAGCACAAACGGGCTGAGGATGAGTCACGCGAGCGGATCCGGCAGGCCTCGGCAATGCAGGCCGGGCTCCTCGAACTTGCACATCTTGACGATACTCGGCTGACGTTTCCCGAGATCCTCACACATGTGACCCGTATTGTGGCGGATATACTCGCGGTAGAACGCGTCAGCCTGTGGCTGCTGTCCGATAACCAGGGCGAATTGGTCTGCCAGAATCTGTACTTGCGAGGTCAAGCTACCCATTCCGCCGGCAGCCGACTCGCGGCATCGAGCTATCCGCGTTATTTTGACGTGATCAAGGAGAGTCTGGTGATTGCGGCGTCCGATGCGCGAGTCGACCAGCGCACGAGCGAGTTTACCGGGGATTACTTTTCCTCTTTGGGGATTACCTCTGTGTTGGACGTGCCGATTCGCCGTCAAGGCAAGCTCGTCGGCGTGCTGTGGTGTGAGCATATCGGGGCACCCAGGGAGTGGGCCCACGAAACACAGGACTTCGCTGCATCCGTCGGTCAAACGATCGTACGCATAATGGAAGCGGCGGAGCGGAAGCGGGCAGAGGTATCTCTGCGCCAGAGCGAAGAACGCTACCGATCCTTGGTCAATAACGCCCCGATCGGCATTTTTGTGAACGAAGCGGGGCGGTTTATCTATACCAATCGAGAGTTCCAACGCATTCTCAACGCGACGAGAGCCGAGCAGCTGCTCGGCATGCCGGTGCTGGATCGAATTGCCCCGGAATTTCATCAGGTGGTGAAGGATCGTGTCCATGAAATAATGGAGAGGGGACAGCCGGTTCCGTCATTGGATGAGCAATATGTGCGTCTCGATGGGTCAAGGGTCGACGTGGCCGTCACAGCGATTCCCGCCTCTTTCGACGGGACGCTCGTGATGCAAGTGTTGGTACTGGATATCACCGAGCGCAAACGGGCCGAAGCGGCTGTGCGGCTTGCAAAGTTCTCGGTGGATGGGGCTTCTGATGCGGTGTACTGGATCGATCCGCAGGCGAAGGTCCTGGATGTCAACGAGGCAGCCAGCCGTATGCTGGGCTATTCAAGAGACGAGTTGTGCGCCATGAACGTCCACGATCTAAACCCTGACTTTCAGGCGGACAAGTGGCCAGAGTTTTGGGCAGAAACTCAGCGGTGTGGGACTATGGCGTTTGAGACGGTCCATTGGGCCAAGAATGGCCAGCTGATTCCCGTTGAGGTGAGTGTCAACTATCTATTTCATGAAGGCAAGGAATACCACTGTGCGTTTGTGCGCGACATCACCGCGCGCAAGCAGGCGGAGAAAGACCAGCGCCGGCTCATCGAGGATCTGACCCGGTCGCAACAACACTTTCAATCTCTTTTCAACTGGACTCCCTCGGCCGTCGGGATCAATACCGTGGCGGAAGGTCGGTTTGTTGATGTGAATGAAGGGTTTATCTTGTTGACCGGGTACAGGCGAGAGGAAATACTTGGCTGTACGACCTTAGAATTGGGGCTGTGGGCTGACCCAGCGGAACGCGAAACTGTGCTCCGGGAAATTCGGGAAAAGGGCCGTCTGCACAATCGGGAAGGACGGCTCCGGACCAAGTCAGGAGAGACTCGCTCTCTCATGGTCTCCGTCGAATCGATCCAACTCGGGTCCACTCCCTGCTTGATTTATCTGATCCATGACATCACCGAGCGCAAGCGTATGGAAGACGCTCTCCGCACGCGAGAACGTGAGTTACGCGCTGCGCTTCAAGAACGCGAGCAGATTAGCCAAGACCTCCATGATGGGATCTTACAGTCGCTCTTTGCCGTGGGGCTCAACCTCGAGGTGGCCAAATCGTTGATGCCTCCAAGGATACGCAAGACGTCCGGCGCGGCACTCAATAAATCCATCGATCAATTGAACCGTGTCATGCGCGAGATCCGGAACTTTATCGCGGGGCTGGGTCCGGACCCTATCGAAGGAAAGGACTTGCAGGCAGCGGTGCAATCTATGCTGATATCATTGACGGAGAACCAACCTACCCGTGTTCGCCTGGCCATCGAGAAACGTGCCGTGCGGGCGGTATCGGCTGAACAGTCCTTCCATTTATTCCGCGTCATTCAAGAAGCGGTGAGTAACTGCATCCGGCACGGTGGCGCACAAGAGGCCCGGGTGTCCCTCAAAATGCTGAAGCAGGGCGTCCGTCTGAGCATTCGCGACAACGGCCGTGGATTCAATCAGGACACCGTCAAAGCGGGTGGGTACGGGTTGCATAACATGGCCGCCCGTGCGCAGAAGATCAGCGGGCGATTCACCGTCTTGTCCAAGGAGAATGAGGGGACACGCATCATCCTCGATTTGCCGAAGGAGGTCCCCCATTTCCCCCGCTAGGAAGCCGATTCGCCTACTTTTAGTCGACGATCACGAAGTGGTCCGTGTCGGCTTGCGAACGGTCTTGCACAATCGCCAAGGCATTACCGTCGTTGGTGAGGCAGGGTCCAAGGCAGCCGCAGTGCAGGCGGTCATGCGGCTCAAACCGGACATCGTCCTGATGGATGTCCGACTCCCGGATGGCTCAGGGGTTGAAGCGTCCCGTGCCATCTTCGCCGGGTGCCCCGCGACACGCATCATTTTTCTCACTTCCTATATGAATGATAATTCCGCACGGGCAGCCATGCTGGCAGGCGCACAGGGGTATGTCGTCAAGAATATCGACTCTGGTCAGCTGATTCGATCGATTCTTGGCGTTTCTAATGGGCTATCGATGTTCGATCCGGCCCTTACCCGGCGGGCGTTGAGTAAGAATGTTGGGTCGGGTGAAGCCCACCCGGAGCGGGAACCATCCCTCGCTCCTCAGGAAGAGCGCGTCCTGGCGCTGATGGCGGAAGGTTTGACGAATAAGGAAATTGCCGTCTCGCTGCAACTCAGTGAAAAAACGGTCAAGAACTATGCCGCCAACATGTTTCAGAAATTGCATATCTCACGACGCGCCCAAGCCGCTGCCTATTTCGTGAAACGTCAGCTCTGATGAGGCACCTGCGCGATCCAGCGTTGAGGATTCGACGCTCAGTAACCCTCAGATCTTTTTCTCTCACCAGCCCCATTTCCCTCATGAGACTATCTGGTCAGAGCCATATGCTCCTATGTAAGCGTGGTCGCTATCGATATTCTATCGACATGGATAGTGACGAATTGTTTGCCCGCTCACGTGGGAGATGATACAGTTCAGAAGTATTTTCTGGAAGGCACGCCGTGTGAGGAACCGAGGTCCGGAATCATCCACCGAAGCCGAGGTGCACAATGTCATCCATTCTTGTCGTCGACGACGAAGACCAAATCCGCCGGTTGATTTGCCAAACATTAGAGCAGGCCGGCTATCACGTCACGGAAGCGCGTGATGGGAAGGAGGCTCTCCGTCTGTATCGGTTGGCTCCGGCAGACCTGGTCATTATGGACATTCTTATGCCCGATCAGGATGGTCTGGAGACAACCGTCGCATTGCGACAGGAGTCTCCCGATGTGAAAATCATTGTGATTACCGGCGGCAGCGACATGATTGGCATCCTCAATTATCTCGACGTGGCGACAATGTTGGGCGCCCACCGCACGCTTCAAAAACCTTTTGAGATGAAGACCCTCCTCGAAACCATCCACGCTGAATTACAGGCTCCTAGCCCACACGCGGCGTATTCGCTTCGCGCCCAAGAATCGTGAGAGCGAAGATCTGAAACGCCGGATGGCCGCGGGCTGTTCCTCCACAACGATTCGGATTCACGATTCACCGTTCATGGATTGCAGATGGGGAAGAGGCGAGCTTGACCATCGGTCGGAGAATCGCTAAGGTGAGGAATTCGTTGGAGCCATAGGCCTGAGCACTGTAGGGGAAGGATCCGCGCACATATGTCTCGTCTTCATAGGGAGCCACAGTCACGGCGGCGCGGAACGGATCGTGTGCATCCCTTGGTTGGCGTGTTAGGCGGAAGCAAGTCTGATTTCCCGATCTTAGAAAAAGCCACTGCCATTCTGACGGATCTCGGGGTTCCACACGAATTGATGGTTGTCTCTGCGCATCGAACCCCGGATCGCTTATTCTCGTATGCAGAACAAGCTTCCGGCCGGGGGATCGAAGTGATCATTGCCGGCGCGGGAGGGGCGGCACATCTTCCCGGGATGCTGGCAGCGAAGACGCATCTGCCGGTTATCGGAGTTCCGATCCCGACGGAGCATCTTCGCGGGCTGGACTCGCTCCTCTCCATCGTGCAAATGCCAAAAGGAATTCCAGTCGCCACGGTGGCCATCGGCGGGGCGGAAAATGCCGGATTGCTTGCCGCACAAATCTTAGCAGGCCGGTATCCAGCGATTGCCGCTCGTGTGAAATTATTCCGCCAGACACAGACGGACGCGGTGCTCCGGTCTCCTGAAGCAAAGGGACTGGTGACTGGAACGAAAGGTCCGGGCCGTCCGAGCCGACAATCGTGACGGCGGGCGTTATCGCACCTGGATCTGTCCTGGGCGTCCTGGGTGGTGGACAATTAGGCGCCATGTTCACCGTCGCAGCACGCCGCCTCGGGTATCACGTCGCTGTTTGGGATCCAGATCCAGACGCGCCTGCTCATCGTGTTGCCACACACAGCTTCCCCGTTCCCTTCACCGACCAACACGTTCTGACGCGGTTTGCCGATCTGGTCAGTGTCGTGACCTACGAATGGGAAAATGTCCCGGTGGAACTCTGTCGCGCGCTAGAGCGGCGGAAGCCGGTTCGTCCATCGAGTGCTATCCTGAGTGTGATTCAAGATCGCATCGCGCAAAAAAACTTCTTGGCCACCAACGGATTTTCTGTTCCCCCCTTCGCAGGCCTGGCTTCTCCCGATCAATTATTGTCGACGGTCAGACAAGTTGGGTTTCCCGCGCTCTGTAAAACAGCGACAGCTGGGTATGACGGCAAGGGGCAGTGGAGAATTTTCCACGCGTCCGATGTTCAGGAGGTGGAACAAGCCGTATTGGAATCTGCTCGCCCCGGCATGCGATGGATCGTGGAGTCGTTGGTGCCGTTTCAACGGGAGCTTTCAATCCTGGTGGTTCGCGGATCTAACGGACAGAGTTGTACGTATCCCATGGTTGAGAATGAACATGAAGAAGGCATTCTTCGAACCACTATGGTGCCGGCGCCGGGATCGTCGGCTGTGGCCGGCCAAGCCGCAGCGCTTGCAATTCAGGCCGTCGATCGTCTGGAAGGTGTCGGAGTATTTTGTCTCGAATTGTTTCAGTTGCCCAGCGGGGAACTTCTGATTAATGAGATTGCTCCGCGGCCTCATAACTCAGGCCATTACACACTCGATGTGTGCAGTGTGTCCCAGTTTGAGCAACAGGTTCGTGCGATCTGCGGGATGCCGCTTGGTGAAGTGCGTCTGCTGAGTCCAGCTGTCATGCTGAATCTTATCGGAGACGATGCGGTATCCCTCATGAAGGGTGAAGGGTGTCGTACGCTGCTGGATATTCCCGGTGCGGTACTCCATCTCTACGGCAAGCATGTCATTCGTCCCCGCAGAAAGATGGGACACGTGACGTTCTTCGGAGAGACGCTCGGTCTCGCTCTCGATCATGCGACGCAATTCCGTGATGGCCTTGCAAGCGGCTCCACCCAGTCTGCCTGATCTTCTTCATTCGGCTGCATCGTTCATCACCCGGCAGTAACCGACAGGATGTTGTCAGCAGGGCCAACCTTAAGCCGTATACCTAATTAAATCCGATCTGTGAGCCGTTTTTTGGTCATTCTGCCTCGTTCTATTTTGTGACTTGTTGTGGAGAGATGAACCAAATAGTTCAGTTCCTCAGGGCAAAGGCTAAGGAAAAACCGCGGGGTTGGCTCTGTTTTAATATCGGTACAGGACTTGCTCCACTCCTAGCCCGATCCGGGATGTACCCACCCTCACCGTTCTCGAAGCATCAGAATTAGTACGGGAGCGACGCTTCACGCAGGACGCGGTTGCACGAACAGGAGACCATACAGATGAGCAGTCTTGCCGTATCCTCTGAAAACCATGTTGATTTGCCCTCGGCGGATTCGGGTCACGACAGTACAATCTCACGCTCTCGATATCTGGTGCTTCAGTCGTTGGTCGGTATCATGTTGGCGTATCAGTTATTGTCCGGAGCGGAACTCATCGCAAGTCGCCCTGCGATCGGGGTGATTGTCATTGGCTTGGTGGCGATGGTCCTCTGCTTGTGGTATGTGCCGAACACGATCCTGCAGGCTGCGTGGTTCAGCGGGACTGTGATCGGGATCGATACGGTGCTCGTGACCGCGACTATTTATCTGTCGGGTAATGCTCGGTCGGAACTCTATCTGTCGTATTTCGTGCTCATGCTCATCGCGGCCTCGGTACGGCGGCTCTCCCATGTTATTGGATTATCGTTGTTGCTCTGTGCCGGGTATGGCGTCATTCTCTATCAGGGGATTGTACAAACCGGCTCTTTGTCGCCCGGGCATTTGCTTGGAGTCCCGGTGTTGCTGGTGATGGCCACCTTCTATGGACTTGCGCTGCAAACGATCGGGGATGAACGGCAACAAAAAGCACAGTTGTTGGGGAGTATCGAAGCGTTGAGAGAGGCTGAGCAGGCCCTGAAATCGTCGCGCGACCAGTTAGAGGTTCGTATCAAGGGGCTCAAGGGCGACCTGGTACGGGCGAATGAGCACGTACGCCAGGAGAAGAAGGAACGGGAAGGCCTCGAGCAGCAGTTACATGAAGTACAGAAGATGGACGCGATCAGTCGGATTGCGGGAGGGGTTGCAGAAGAACTCAACCATCTTGTGTCGGTGATTGGGAAGCAGACGGGTGTGGTTCTTTCCCATCTCAAGGCGAACGATCCACTCTATGGACCAATCGATGACATATTTCGAAGTGGAGGAAAGGCTGCGGCGTTGACTGCTCAACTGGCTGAGTTGGGTGTTCATACCGGCCATGTGAGACAGGTCCTGTCTGTCAAGGCTGTGTTGGAGGAAATTCGTGAGGTGATGAGAGGATTGCTGCCGCCATCCGTAGATCTCAGCATGGTCATTCACAATGCGCCGATGGAAGTAGAGGTCGATCGTGAGGGCCTCGATCAAGCGCTCCTTCATTTGGCGGTGAATGCTCGAGATGCCATGCCGCAAGGGGGTCGGCTTCGCATTGAAGCGAAGCAGCTATCCCATGGGCATGAGGGTGTGTCTGTGAAAGGAAAGGGAATGCATCGCTCCACGGTGTTGATTGAAGTGAGCGATACCGGGAATGGAATGAGTTCGGAGACTCAGTCGCACATGTTTGAACCATTTTTCTCTACAAAAGAAATGAATATGGGACTGGGGCTTACCGCAGTCTATGGCATGGTGAAGCATAGTGCAGGCCAGGTCGATGTGGTCAGTCAGCCTGGCAAGGGTACCGTTGTGCGGGTGACGCTTCCTCTCGCAGGACAGGGCCGGCCGCTTGCCCCGTCAGCTCTAGCACATGGTGCAGCCAAAGGGCAGGAAACGGTTTTGTTGGTAGAGCCAAATGAAATCGACCGCAAGCTCGCGCTCTCGACATTGTTGCGACATCGTTATCAGGTCTTGGAGGCGAGCTCATCCGTGGAAGCCTTGCTGCTTCCGCAGCAACATCTGGGAGCGATTCATATGGTCGTGAGCGATCTCATGATGCCGGAGATCGGGGGACGTGAATTAGCCGGACGGTTGTTGAAGCAATATCCAACGATGAAAGCGCTCTTTATTTCCGGATTTGACGACGAGACCATGGTGTCTCATCGTCTCAACCCTCGGTATCTCTTGAGGCGCCCCTATCGACAAGCTGGATTGGTCGAAAAAGTCCGTGAGTTGCTGGATACGTGAAAATCGGACGGTTTATTTGGTTTATCCGGTTAATTCCGTTCAACCAAATAAACAAACCGAACCAAACAAACCAGAGAAACCGGGTTAGTTGTCTGTTATCCCCTGCGGCCTGGTGCAAAGAAGGGTACGTCAGGGCGTTTGAACAGACCGATCAACGCCATCCCGGCGAGAAACCCGCCGATATGGGCAAAGAATGCGACGCCGCCACCCTCGCTCCCGATGCTCATCCCTCCACTCAGCAGTTGCATCACAAACCACATGCCGAGGACGATTGCTGCCGGCACCCGTGTGGCGCCCATGGCGGGCATCATCACCAGCACTTTGGCGCGTGGGAACAACAACAGATAGGCGCCTAAGATGCCCGAAATGGCGCCGCTCGCTCCCACCATCGGGATCGATGATGACGGATCGGTTAGGGCGTGGCTTAAGGCAGCGAGAATTCCGCATGTGAGGTAGAACGCGATATACTTTGCATGCCCCATGGCATCTTCGATGTTGTTTCCGAAGACCCAGAGGTACAGCATATTCCCAATGAGATGCATCCAGCCGCCATGGAGAAACATGCTTGTGATTAACGTCGCGTAGGCTGGGATAGCGACGCCCATCTCAGGAAGGTCGGCCTCCCCAAACACGAGGGCAGGGATTGCCCCGTACTGAAAGACAAATGTCTCTCCTGGGCCGGCGGGAAGACTGGCCTGGTAGAGAAAGACGAGGGCACAGGCCACGATCCAGGCAATTGTGATAATTGGCGGGCGTTCAGTGGGGTTGTCATCGTGCAGAGGAATCATAGCGAGTATGAAGACCGTTATTTGGTTTGTCTCGTTTGTTTGGTTTGTCTGGTTTTTGGTTGAACCAGACTAACCAGAAAAACCAGATGAACCAGAGAGACCAGATCAACCAGGTGGCCTGCGACGGTCGACGGTCGATCGGGGAAGCGCCGGGTTATCCGGCAAGGAGCCATCGGGCCCAAGGGGAACGGAAAACCCTGCAGCATGTGTATGGCCTCCACCGCCGAACGATGCAGCGATGGTTCCTACGTCAGCTCCGTCCTCTCGCGAACGCATACTGTAATAGCGGCGCCCATCGCGATCATGCCAAATGACGCAGAACGAATGTTCGGCAGACAAGCGTTCACCGATCTGACTCGTCAGGACTGCACTTTGGACCGATGGAACGACGGCTCCCTGAAAGTCGATTAACATCGCTTGGGCCGAAAGTTTACTCACGAGCTCGCTTTCGTAACGGAGGATGGCACGGCCTTCCTGTTCCAATTCCTTCTGTGTGAAGTGATTCCAGAGGTGGTAGTCGAATGGATAGGAGGCGACGGCCGCATTAATTTCACGACTGGAAGGGAGTGTCCAGGTCCAAAGATCTTTGTCTTGGATATAGTCAAGGAGCCACGGAATCGGCTGATCGTGAGCCCATTCCCAGGCTAGGACCGCTCCGGATTTCTTCATGTCGAAGTATGCATAGGGAAGACCGGCGAGGGCCTTCTCCGCGGTGATATGATGATCGAGCACAAGGAGCGCCTGCGTCTGAGCCGCCATAGTTTCCAGTGTCTCGCGGGCATAACTGAAATCCACGATGACGACTCGCTGGTCCTGTAGCCCTATGGGCGGAGGATTCCCGTGCTTCACGGGTATAAACCGAGCCGCTGGAAATCGACTCCAGATCGCCCAAGCGGCGCCGAACCCATCGGCGCATTCGGCGTGATAGAGCACGACAGTGGGAGATTCGGAGAATGGGTGTTGTGTGCGAGAACCGATCATCGCAGGGAGCATACCATGATGAAGCGTCGAGACTAAAGCCGCTTCGAGCGGAGTTGATCAGAGCGCGTTGAGACGGTCGATCAGCTGACGCAAGCGGCTCGCACTCCGTCGATTGGAGGTAAAGGTCAGCCGCGGCAGTTCTCGTAGACCGGGTTCGTCAAGCTCTTCGGGGAGCGCCCCGCGCAATTCGAAGGTACCCTCGGATAACAGATCGCCAAACATGTCATGAAGATCGGCCACCTGCTCGGACGAAATGCCCGTTTTCAGCCGCATGACCAAAAGCCGGCCCACATAGCGGATGGAATGGAACCGGCGATAGAAACCTCTGATCTCATCGATCGCCTCGTCTATGGACGTGGTGATTTTGAACAAGCTGAGATCTTCATGATTGATAAGTCTGCGGGCCAAAAGTTGGCGTGTGATGAAGGTGTACCAGTCGTCCCAATAGTCGCAGCCTGGAGCCTGGAGGCACACGATCGGCTGAGGATCGCTCTTGCCGGTTTGGGCGAGGGTGAGAATTTCAAAGCCTTCATCATGTGTCCCGAAGCCGCCGGGAAACAACGCAATAGCGTTGGCCTCTTTCTGAAAGATGAGTTTGCGGGTAAAGAAGTATTTGAACGTGACGAGCTTGGGGTCATCGGCGATCGTGGCATTCGGGCCCTGTTCGAAGGGCAGCATAATATTCACCCCGAAGCTGTTCTCGCGTCCGGCGCCCTCCTGGCATGCGCGCATGATCCCATCGGCACCCCCGGTAATGACCATGAACCCTTCCTCGACGATCCGACGGGAAAATTGGAAGGCCATCTGGTAGTTTGGATCGTCCGAGTCGGTGCGAGCGGAACCGAAAATACTGATCTTGCGTCGATCGCAATAGCCATGGAAGACCCGGAAGGCATGACGGAGTTCTTTGACGGCACGATTGACGATCTTGAGATCCAGAATGTCTAGATGAGAATCGTGGAGTCGAAGCGTCCCGGCCAGGAGCTCCTTCATGATCGCCGCCTGCAGGTCGTCTTCAGGACTGTCGAGCAGGAGGCGAATTTGACTGAGCAGCTCCTCGTTCGAGGGAAGAGAGCGAGAACGGGACTGGGACGTCTTCATGTAGTTATCCATAGGGGGTTCTCTTTCATCCTAGAGAGAAAAATTCTATCAGCTGATCGCCTATCGGTCAAAGGAATGGAACATCGGTGTGTGATTAAGAGAGATGGGGTGAGGGGGGCATTGTCTGAAGCGCCCAGGCTCTGATCCGCGCAAGGTCGGGCGATGAGAGGTCAGTGAACTGAATATCGACGCGCCAGATACGGGTCTCGCCTGATGTGTCATCGGGTTTTGCGTGAGGCGGTTCACTGGCCAACACCTTTCCTCGAATGGTCAGAGGCGTATTTTGACCGGAAATGGAAAAGGCCAGTACGACGTTTGCCTTTGGCGTGAGCTTTGTTGCCGATTCGATCAACCCTCCAGCATGGCTCAGTTGGGTGATGATGGCGTTATAGTTGAGCCCCGGTTCCGGGGCTTGTCCAACCACACTCACCACGACGGGAATTCTCGTGCTCCGTCTGGGTGGGTTGAGCAGCACGTCTTGTGCGCTGAGCACCCCGACCGGCTGGTGCTGTTTGGTGACAATTAAGAGGGAGGCGCCTGTGGCCATCATGAGTATCGAGGCCTCTGTTATGGCCTCATCGTATTCGATGAATTGTACCGGCCGTGTCATGATCGTCCGGACTTCGATCTCGTGCGGTTCGAGTCCCTGAGCGACAACTTTTTTGACGATGTCGGTTGGCGTCATAATGCCGAACTGTGTGTCGGTATCCTTGATAAGCAGACAGGGCGCCTGCTCTCGCTCAAGCAACATGGCTGCCTCACTGACTGAGACGTCCCCTGGAATCTGTACAACCCCTGGTGTCATCATATGGGCAACCATCGTGGGTATAAGCGGTGTCGTCTTCACGGACTTGTCATCGTCGTTCATCATGGGCTCGAGCACTCCCTCGATTGATGCCTGCCCGATTCATGAGGGCCCGCCCCTGGCGATGTACGCCAAGTATAGCAGACGGCTTCCTCTTGCCTATGAATCGGGCTTCCCTTGTCAAACAAGGAGTTCGGCGAATAGACTAGGCCAATTGTCAGTACAGTATGAGAGTTGATCCTATGCCTGATTCCGGTTTTGTTCAACAGGACTTTCAGCGCCGCCTCAGGAACATTCCTTCGCTGGGAATGGGGCTGTCAGTCGACGTCTATTCTCCCAACCTGTTCGAGCTGGTGAACACACTCAAAGAACGAGGACTCCAGCCAGGCTATCTTGAAGTCTTTAAGGCAACGGCGGCTGCACTGTCAACGGTTCGACAGGCGATGCCGGATATATCGTTGGCATACCATGGGGAGGGGTTGTGGATCACTCAGCCGGACGTTCAAGCCTCTCCGTTCTTTCAGCAGGACGTGGACGAGATGGTTCTGCAACTCAACAGTATACAGAGCCTCTGGCTGAATCATGAATGTGCGATGAAGCAGATGGCGGGTTATTCGTTCGGTACGTATGTCCCACCACTCTATACGCGGTTGAGTGCTGAGGTGGTGGCTGCCAACATCGCGGCGGTTCTGCAGATGATGGATCGGCAGAACCGCCGAGCAGATGGGGCGGTGCCGCTCTTCCTCTTGGAGATGCCGCCGCTCACATATTTTTTCGCGGGCACGATATCGATCCCCTATTTTTTTGGGCTTGTCGCAGGGTCGGTACCCTGTGGCCTCGTGCTGGACATCGGGCATCTCTGGACGGTCTATCGCTATACCACTGCCTGCCGACGGATGTCGCTTGAACGATTCGTCGGGGAGTTCCTCGATGAGTTTCCTCTGGATCGAGTCGTCGAAATCCACATCGCAGGGTTAGCCTGTCACGAGTCGATTGGTCAGTCAACCTCGGGAGAGGAGCTTCCTGAATGGATCGACGCGCATGCGGCTCCGATTCCGTCGATCCTCCTCACCATGCTCGAACAGGTTCTGGCCCATTCGAACCTCGTGAGTCTCCGGGCGGTGGCGCTTGAAGTGGACACCAAGCCGATTGAGATGATCGTGGGGGAGTATGCAGAGGCTGTTCGGCGTTTTTCCCCCGTCGTTCAGCAGACGATGGCGAGAGGAACTTCTCTAGAACACTCAATGGAGCCGGCGCCCCATCCGATTTCTGTCCAGGTGCCGGTGTGCCAGTCAGACCGACAGCAGCTACATGACGATTATACGCGCTATGCGCAAATTATCTCAGGGCATGCTCCCGCGACAGGGCCGGAATGGCAGGACGCAGCCGCCGAAGCGATCGGTATAACTCGTTACCGCATGGTCTATCTCCCCTATGAGATTCTCCATTGGGGAGGAGACCTTGCCGAGATGTTTCCACAGACCTGCCGGGCTTTAGCGGAACGGGGTGTCTGTCTGACAGAGTTTGTCGCCTTCTGGTTTCGGTCCCCACGACCGCTTACGCACTCGTATGATTTCTTCCTCCTGAAGATCGAACGATTTTGCGAATTTGTGACGGAACGTGCATTGGACCTACAGGGCTGCGCACAACAGGAATGTGATATCTTGCGCCAGGCCTATGCTGAGGCGAATGAAGTGGTGGAACCGGTGGTGGAAATGGAACGGATACAATGAGTTTCTGGCAATCACTTCCCAGACCGGTCATCGGGATGGCGCCGATGGATGGAGTTACCGATGCCACCTTTCGCCATACCGTGGCCATGCACGGGAAACCGGATGTGTCCTTCACGGAATTCACACACGTGCATGACGTCTGCCGGGGACCGGAGTTCCTGTTGGACTCCCTTATCTATCACGAAGCTGAGCGGCCGATTGTCGCGCAGCTTTATGGAAAAGAGCCGGACCTCTTCTATCAGGCCGCTCACGCCGTGTGTGAGTTGGGGTTTGACGGATTAGATATCAATATGGGCTGTCCTTCGCGGAGTGTGGCGTCTTCCGGATCGGGCGCAGGGCTGATCCGAACACCGGATGTGGCGCAAGCCATTATGCGGGCCGCTCGACAAGGGATCGCCGATTGGGCGGCTGGTCAGACGCTTGAGGGCGCAGGTCTCAAGCCTGGCAGAGTGGTGGCGCTTCGGAGGATGAATGAGCAGCGGCAGGATGCCAGCCCGCTCATTCGGCGCACGATCCCCCTGTCTGTGAAGACACGCCTCGGCTACGACGTAGTGGTCGTCGACGAATGGATCGAACATCTCCTCAGGGAGCAGCCCGCGGTCATTTCTCTCCATGGACGCACCTTGCAGCAAATGTATCGAGGGGAAGCAGATTGGAGCGCCATCGCTCGGGCGGCGGAGATTGTGAAGGGAAGCGAGACGCTATTGTTCGGTAACGGGGACGTGCACAGCTATGACGATGTCATCCGTCGCGTGAGGGATACCGGAGTCCATGGCGTGCTGGTTGGGCGAGCCGCGCTTGGAGCGCCCTGGTTCTTTCGGCAGAAAGAGGACGCGCGAAGAGTGTTGCCACAACATCAGTCTGAAGAAGGGCCTGAACCGTGGGTGCCGCCGCTCGACGTCCGCTTCGAGATGTTGCTCGATCATGCCAGACGGTTCGAAGCGGCCTGTGGACAGGGTCAATTTCGGCGGATGCGCAAACATCTGGGGTGGTACTGCAAAGGGTTTCCTCATGCCGCCTCGCTGCGAGCCAATATGTTCCGAGTCTCTTCTGTCGCTGACCTGGAACAGGTACTCGCTGATTTTCATGTGCACTGTGCAAGTTTCACCGAGGCCTCCGATCGAATGCTGCTCTCTGTTGAACCTTCTCCGGCGTTGTAGATGACGATCATTCTGGCTTCTACCTCTCCGCGCCGGCGCGAGTTACTTGCCCTGCTGGGTGTTCCCTTCGACGTCAAAAGCCCAATCTTCGAAGAGCGGCTGGTGGCCGATCGTTTGGCGGTCGAGCAGGTCCGGTTCTTTGCGCGGGGCAAGGCTCAGTCGGTCGCGAGTCAAGAACCTGAGGCGATCGTGTTGGGGAGCGACACGGTGATTGAGGTGGATCATGACATGATCGGGAAGCCGGTCGATCTGGCGGATGCTCGTGCGATGCTCCGGCGCTTGGCTGGCCGCGACCATCATGTGCATACGGCGGTCGCAGTCGTCTGCTCAGCTCGCGTAATCGATACGGTCGCATTATCTACGACCGTTGTTCGAATGAAGCCGTTTGATGAACTAGCGCATGAACGGTATCTCAAGACAGGGGAAAGTCTCGGCAAGGCCGGTGCCTATTCGATTCAAGGAGTGGGCGGGAACCTGATCGATTCCATTGACGGAGATTTCACCACTGTGGTCGGCTTGCCGCTCCGCCTCGTTGCTCAGCTACTTCTGCAAGTTGGCGTGAACGTGCCGATCAATCTCGACGAACTCTATGCCATGAAGCCCTACGCCAACTGGGCACGCTTCTCAGTGTAATTGCAAAGGGGTAGGGAGCTTCCGTACAATGCCGCCTCATCAGTCTCTGCTTGTACACGGAGGGAGTCATGAGCGTGCGATACCTGACATCCTCGGCGCGAGTCGGTGTTGTTGCCATCTGTGCGGTCTTGGGGCTATTGACAGTTGTGGCGCTCCAGCCGGTCTCCGCGATCGAGGTGAAGCTTTCAGCTGAAGAGGCGCAGAAGGCGTTGGAATCCGGGCGGGCGCCGATGGAGAAGGCCAACACCCCGGAGGACGTCAGGAAGGTCCTCCAGCAAGCCTCGCTGGTCACGCGCGTGGGCGCCGATCCGGAGAAAGATCCCTGCGGAGCCAGTGCGATCCTCCGGACCAAACGCTATCGACTTGAAGCCTTTGGCCGACAAGAGGCGGCGGAGTCTAAGAAGCGAAAAATGGATGTGCGCATGCCCGAGGAGTTCATCAAGAAAGTCGTTGACATGCCCAATATGGAGATCGAGGTTCAGCTGTGTGGCGACGATGAATATTTTGCAGAAGGCGCCGTGATCGAATTACAACAAGGCTCCAAGAGGATCAAGCCCATCGATATTGGAAAATCCGAACGTGGCCGAAAGAATGAGGGAGCCGGACCAACCTATCGATCACGCTTTACCGCGCTCTTTGCCTATGAAACATTCGATCCCACGGCCGCCTCAGTTTTCGCCGTGAATCTTCAAGATGGAACTGAGGCAAGAATTGCTGCCGACTTCTCTAAGGTT
This sequence comes from Nitrospira sp. CG24A, assembly GCA_002869925.2. Taxonomy (GTDB): domain Bacteria; phylum Nitrospirota; class Nitrospiria; order Nitrospirales; family Nitrospiraceae; genus Palsa-1315. The sequence continues at coordinate 32,001 of NEWT02000019.1, read as the reverse complement.
AGGTAGGCGTTCTCCTTCGATTCCATCCCCGCCGCCCGCTGTACTGTGCGACTGGCCCCCAAGCCTGTGCTGTGGCTATTCCTGCCAGATTAAGTGGTCTCACCTTTGCAGATCCCTGCACTTGAGCCGACAGAAACGTCAAAAATAGAGCGAATAGTGGGGCGTTCTTCCCCAAGCGGTTGATGTATCTGTAGCCTTTCGCGCCAGAACCGTCTTGACCCCTACAGGGCAAAGGGCTAGTTTCTGGCGTTCAGCTACCGCAGGCTGGTGAACAACAATGTCGGCTTGCAGGAAATCCAGCCGGTTTGTGTATGTGAGGCAATAGGGCACAAACTTAATAGGATGCTCAAAAAGTTCGTCCAGCAAGGCCGCAGCGAGTGAAGATTCGAGGCGTACCCTCTGCGGTACGTTGAGGATCTGAACGATGCGAGAACGACGCTGGCGGGCTTTTTCAGCATCATGCGTAAGAAGGAGTGCAGCATGACCGAGGACTGGGGCGCGATTCTTGTCGTCGATGACGATGCAGAAATGCGGGAGCTTGTTCACGATGTGTTGAAGGATCGCGGACATCAGGTCTCGACGGCAGGAGGTGGGGAAGAGGCCTTGAAGCTGTTGGCTGAGCAAGACTGCGCCGTCGTAGTGACGGATTTGCGGATGAAAGAGATGCAGGGGACGGAGTTGCTGACGGAGATCCATCGCCTCTATCCGGACATCGGCGTCATCCTCATGACCGCCTTTGGGTCGGTGGACAACGCGGTTGAGGCCATGAAGCGGGGCGCCAGCGACTACTTAACCAAGCCGGTAAAAAACGAGGAGTTAGTTCGTGTGGTCGAGCGTGTGATCCGCGAAGCGGCGTTACGACGTGAGGTGAACAGGCTCCGGCGCGAAGTCCACAAGGAGTACAGCTTTCATCAGATCATCGGCAAGAGCAAACCGATGCAGGAGATCTTCGACCTGATCCGGCGTGTCGCCGACAGTCCGACGAATCTCTTGATCACCGGCGAGAGCGGAACCGGCAAGGAGTTGGTGGCCAAGGCGATCCATTATAATAGCGACCGGCGAGATGCGCCGTTTATTCCTGTCAATTGTGCCGCCATTCCGGAACAGCTCCTTGAAAGTGAGTTGTTCGGTCATATGCGGGGCGCTTTCACTGATGCCAAGGTGGACAAGCGGGGTCTCTTTGAGGAGGCACAAAAGGGCACGCTGTTCCTCGACGAGATCAGCGAGTTGCCCCTGATGCTCCAGGCCAAGATCTTGCGCGCGATCCAGGAGAAAGAGATCCGCCGCGTGGGGGCCAACAAGCCGGTCGCCGTCGACGTGCGGATTATAGCGGCGACGAATCTCAACTTGACGGAAGAGGTCAAGGCCAAGCGTTTCCGAGAGGATTTGTACTACCGGCTCAATGTGATCGAATTGCGCCTGCCTCCCTTGCGCGAGCGGCGCGAAGATATCCCATTGCTCGTGGAGGCCTTCATGAAGAAGTGTGCAGCCTCTCGTGGAAAACAAATACAGGGAGTGAGCGAATCCGCGCTGGCGATGCTGGTGGACTATATGTGGCCTGGTAACGTACGGGAATTGGAAAATGTGATCGAGCGGGCCGTCACACTCAGCCGAAGTGAAAAGATCGTTCCCGACGATCTCCCGGCGACGATTCAAGGGGCCCGTGGCGATCGGCGCGTGCTCGACGATGCAGCTGAACGGACCCTCCCGCTGGATGAAGTCGAGAAAGAGTATATCCTCAAGATCCTCGAGAAGACCGGCGGAAACAAATACCAGGCCGCCCATGCCCTTGGTATTGACCGTAAAACGCTGTATCGTAAGCTCGCTGAAATAGAAGGTAAGCCTCATCCAGAGGAATGATCCCTCTTTCTGATCGTCGAATCGGGATGATGGACAGGCAATCCCACTTCAGGCCGGGATCGATCGCATGAAGGTTGTCGGCAGTCTCGCTGTATGCGCTGCATTCTGGGCGATTCCGGCCTTCTCTATGGTTCTCTTGCTGCTGAAGTGTTTCTCTCCACGCACACGTGACCTCATGTACTTCTCCATCGTTGAGACCATTGCGGCAACGCTGGTCCGGGTCGACTTGTTCATCATACTGTCGTGTATTCCGACCCCGTACAGCTTATCCGATCGCACGCTGGGCAGGCTTGTCCTGTGGGGCGTCGTGCTGAGGTCGGTCCATGACGGGCCTGTGCAGGAAGGACTCATCAGTGCAGAAACACTTTGAAGATATTTTCGAAGCCTCAGTGGACGCGATCGGCTATGTCGCCTCCGATGAGGCCATCCTCCTCGTCAATCGAGCGTTTTCCGAACTAACCGGTTTCTCAAAAGAAGAGCTGCTCAGGATGAATGCGCGGGACTTGATCCCCGAACAGCACAAAGAGCAGCGAGATCGCGTTGTGGCTCAAGTTCTCCAGACCGGCAAGCCGGTCGAATATGAAATCGACTACCTCCGGAAGAATGGCTCCCAGGTTCCCGTGTCCATCACTCTGTTTGCGGTGAAGGGGGATGATGGGAAGCCGACCGGCCTGGCGGCGATTGTACGCAATCTCACCGAGCGGAAGCGGGCCGAGGAGCAATTTCGCCTCGTGGTCGAATCGTCCCCGAACGGGATGCTGATGATAGATAAGGGCGGTACTATCCTTCTGGTGAATCGACAGATTGAGCAGCTGTTTGGCTATGAACGGGCGGAATTGATCGGGCAGTCTGTGGAAATGCTTGTGCCGCAACGTATGCGGCCACATCATGCCGGAGAACGGGCGAAATTCTTCGCTCACTCCGAGTCACGCGCCATGGGAAAAGGGCGCGATCTCTATGGTGTAAGAAAAGATGGACAGGAGTTTCCATTGGAGATCGGCCTCAATCCGATCCGGACGCCGGATGAGGTGAAAGTCTTGGCGTCGGTTGTGGACATCAGTGCGCGAAAACGGGCAGAACGGGCGCTCCAGAAGGAGCGGGATTTCATCGACGCGGTGCTGGAGACCGCCGGGGCGCTCGTGGTTGTGCTGGATCGGGAGGGGCGGATTCTACGATTCAATCGCGCGTGCGAGCGGACGACCGGCTACTCCTCTGAAGAAGTGATGGGCCACTATGTCTGGGACCTGTTCATCATTCCCGGTGAAGTCGAAGGAGTGAAGGCGGTGTTCGAACGGCTCAGGGGCGGTGAGCTTCGCAACGATTATGAAAATTACTGGAAAGGAAAGGACGGGGTCCTGAAACGAATTTCCTGGTCGAATACGGTGCTGACGGGTTCTGACGGTACGGTCGAATATGTCGTGGCTGCCGGCCTCGACATCACTGATTTCAAACACGTCGAGGCGCAGCTCCGCAAGACGGAACGGATTGCGGAGCTTGGCACGCTCGCCTCCGGCATGGCACATGAGATCGGTACGCCGATGAATGTGATCCTCGGACGCGCAGAATATCTGCTCCAACGCACAGCCGATGAAGGGATGAAGAAGGGGCTTGCCACGATCGTCACGCAGATCGAGAGGATCACCAAGGTGATGAACCAGCTCCTCGTCTTTGCCAGGCGGAAGCAGCCGGATCGACAGGTTGTCGATCTCGGTGAGATCGTGGAGGATAGCCTGGAGATGTTCCAGGAGCGGATGACTCACAACCGCATCACGGTGGAAAAGGCGATCGAGGCGAATGTGCCGTTGATCCATGCAGACCGAGACCAGCTTGTTCAGGTGCTCATCAATCTGGTGACGAACAGCCTCCATGCCATGCCGGAGGGGGGGCGGCTCAGGCTGAGCCTCGATCGTGAGAATAGTCATGTGCTCCTGGGCCTGTCCGATACCGGTCATGGGATGTCTGAAGAAGTCCGCTCGAAGATATTCGAACCATTTTTCACGACAAAAGATTTCGGGAAGGGAACCGGTCTCGGCCTCACGGTCGTGAAGGGCATCATCGAGGAACATGGCGGGACCATTGCTGTGGAGAGTGTTGTCGACAGGGGCACAACATTTTGGATTCGACTTCCCCTTGACAGGACCGAGAGCGTAGGTACTTCTTCCATAACGCCAACCCCCTCTCCCTGAGAAGTTCGACCGCAGGCTGGTTGTCTTCTGTCGCAATCTGCGACAGGAGGAGGTTGTCATCTGTTGCAATTCTCATCAGACTTTAGGGTAGGAGCACTCACTGCTCTGATCTTTCCCAAGGAAATCTCCTGCAAATTTCCTTAGTTCTGGAGTCCAGCACTTCCCGCCAGCGAGGGGGTTGATTTGCACGGGTTGTGCATGATGTCTCAGCAGAGAGTGAAGGGGGCTTGGCCCAGGGAGTAATCAATGACACAGGATAGGAAATCTGCTGTGGTGCTCATCGCCGAAGATGATCGGGAGATGCGAAGCCTCCTTCGCGATGAACTCTATGATCTGGGGGTATCTATCCGGGAAGCGGCAGATGGGGATGAAGCGCTTCGATCGGTGCTCGATACCCGCCCCGCTCTGATTCTCACGGATCTCCGTATGCCGGCAGGTGGGTTGGATTATATTGCCAGGCTCCGGACGTTCGCTCCGGGCGTGCCGCTGGTGCTGATCACTTCATTCGGAGACCAGCAGACGAAAGCCAATGCCTTGGCGCTCGGCGTCGAAGCCTACTTCGACAAGCCTGTCCGAATCAGCGAACTGAAAGAAGCCGTGCGGCGTCTGTTAGGTCCGGCATTGGATGGAGAAATAGACTGAGATCTTGTTATGGTATTGACACTAAACGCGTGAGAGGTATGAGATGGCCGGATCTCACAAGCAGGCTAATACCGTTCTTTCCTGTGCTGACCCCATCCTCGCAGCTCGACTGGAAGCCATCAAGCAGTTAGCCTGTGGACTCTCCGAGCGAGTGGCAGTCATGGATCGCGGTTTCAACGTGATCTATGCCAATGAATCCGCATGGTCTGAAGACCTACCCCGTGGGTCTGGCCACCCGGCGAAGTGCTACGAGGCCTTTGCTCATCGGAGCGATCCCTGTGGTACCTGCCCGGCAACAAAACTGTATGAATCTCCTGAGGTCCAATCCGTGGCCTGTTCCTCCGGAGGGAATGGGACAGTCTGCGGGATGCATCAGGCATTTCCGCTCGTTTCGAGCAACGGTGAGGTCGAGACGGTGCTGGTGTTGTTCAAGGCGCCGCCAAAGCCTACGAAACCGACGAGCCGTGAGCGTCCGGACGCGAAATCCGAATCGACGCTGGGAGAGTTGATCGGTTCGAGCGCGCCGATGCGAGACGTTCTCGACATGATCCGGCTTGTGGCGGACAGTTCTGCAACTGTGCTGATTCAGGGAGAGAGCGGCACCGGCAAGGAACTGGCGGCCAAAACGATTCATCAGACCAGTTATCGGCGAGATAAACCGTTCATCGTGGTCGATTGCGGTTCGCTGCCGGAAACGCTGTTGGAGAGTGAGTTGTTCGGCCATGTGAAGGGAGCCTTCACCGGAGCGCATATCACCAAACGAGGACTGTTCGAAGAGGCAGACGGAGGGACGATCTTTCTCGACGAGATCGCCGACACGACACCGGTCTTTCAATCCAAGTTGCTGAGGGTGCTTCAGGAGGGAGAGATCAAGAGGGTTGGGGGAAATCAGCCGATCAAAATCGACGCGCGGGTCATTTCGGCGACGAATAAAGACCTGACCGAACTTGTGAAGGCCAAAGCTTTTCGGCAAGATCTGTACTACCGGCTTGCGGTGCTGCCGCTATCTCTTCCTCCGCTCCGTGACCGGAGGGAAGATATCCCGCTCCTGGTGCAACATTTCGTCGCGGCCTCCTGTAAGCGCCACAGACAGCCGATTCGGCAGGTGTCGCCGGATGTGATACAGGCGCTCACCCAGGCCTCATGGCCCGGCAATGTTCGGGAGTTGCAACACTACCTCGAACGGGCCGTCGTCACCACCACCGGTCCTGATCTCAGCTGCAAGGACATTGTGGCGATGGGATCTGAACCAGCAGAGCACGATCTCCGCACTGTTTCGCGCGGGGCCACCCGTCAGGTAGAACGTGTGAGGATTCTTCAGGCGCTCCAGCAGACTGGAGGAAATCGGGCGAAGGCTGCCAAGCTCCTCAAGATCAGCAGGGCGAGCCTGTACAACAAAATCCGCGACTATCAGATTGACTAGCTCTCCGAATGCCCCTCTCTTCCCCACGTCTCTCATCCAATCGTTCAGAAAATTAGACAACGTAACTCATTATGTTTATATGTAGTGATCCTGGCGAGCCCTTGGTCGGTCTTATTCTGTAGAGAAATGCGGCAGAATGTTGATCTCACACAGTATTCTCTTTCGTGGGCTAACCTCCGCCGTTGTGAATGAAATGTGTGCGGAGGCGTTGCGTACAAGTGCGGGCACGGCTGTTGCGAATATGCAATACGGGGAAGGCCTGGGGGATTGCGCCCTGGTCTTCGAGTGGTTTTTCCCTCGGGAAGGATGAGCGATCGTCAGAAGGGAGAGTCTGATGGGTAAGATGTATTCGGCGATGGTGGTGTTGGTCCTCGCACTTGCCAGCCTGGTGGGATATGAATCTCCAGCAGTTGGAGAGGTGAATCCAATTCGTGTGGCAGAGATGCAGAAGACTCTTCGCGATCTCTGGCTCGGGCATATCTTTATGATTCAGCATGTCGTGTTGTTCAATACCTCGAACGATCCGGCAGCGCGGGATGCCGCCGATAAACAGGTCCTCGCCAATGCCAAACAGATTGCGAACGTGTTTATCCCGTTCTACGGCGAAGCGAGGTCTGCGAAGCTCTTTACCATGCTGAGCGGTCATTATGCCGCAGTCAAAGCATACTCCGAGGCCACCATCGCGGGGAATATACGCCAACAGGATGCGGCCCTGGTCCGCTTGGGGTCCAATGCCGACGACATCGATGGCTTCTTCATCGGCGTCAATCCCAACCACTTGCCGAAAGGTATCGTTCGGGGTTTGATCGAAGCGCATGGAGCCCACCATGTGCTCCAAATCAACCAGTACAAGAAAAAGGAGTACGCGAAGCTCGAAGAAACCTGGCCGATGATGCGCCAACACGTCTATGTCATTGCAGATACGCTCACGACGCTATTGGCGAAACAGTTTCCGGACAAGTTTCAATAACTCGTGAGGGGTGCCGCCGCCGGGTCGATTTCGAGGGAAGGATATGTCAATGAAGCTCCCCGCAGCAGCCTACTCCGCCGAAGCAGTCGCTTCGGCTACGAAGGCCGGAAGCTGCGGGGTATCTTGCGAAATTCTCCGAAGCTACCCGTCCTTCGCTAAAGTTACGGAGGGTTCTCCCTGCCTTCATCCCCATAGCAAGCTACGGGGTGTTCGGCGAAGGAGAATCAAGCCGGTCTTGCAGGAAGGGGATTCTTTGCGCTAGGATTTTGACTGGTGGGGCGTCATTTCTGTCAATGAGGACATGCAGGAATGCAGTTCTATATCGAACCTCCTGAACGCGCCGAACTGTGAACGGTCTTGTCAGTGGAAAACGTTGCTCTTCAATATCCTGATTGGATGTGAGGGACACCGGTGTCCTATCTTGTGCCAATATATTTACATCCACCGTATGTTCCGACGACGATCATTCCGCAAAGACCTTGTGAAGTTGCGCCCACATCTGCGGAGGTTGACCAGTGCCGCTACTGAAATTCACGACTCAATCGGAGTTGAGCTGTGAGGCTCCGTCCAAAAGATTGGGGAGGTTTCGGCGATGGGCCGTCAACTGAACGAGAGCACGGAGAATGGCCGAAGAGCGTGGGATATCCCGACTATCGGGCTATTTACGAAAACTCGCATTTGAACGCCCCGCCCGGAAGGGCGGGGTTCTTTACTCTGGTCACGTTGTCGGGTCTCATCGGGGCGCCGCTCTTTGGCTACATACATGGCTATACGAAGCGGGACTGTGCCTTCGGGGATTCTCTATCTCATCAGCGGGCTCGGCATTACCGGTGGGGTTTCCTTTGTCGGGGAGCACGTCGCAGCTGCAGGTATGAAAGTGTGAGTTAAAGCCACAGGCATCGTGCGAGTTGTGTGAATGCGGGGGGACCTTTATGAGAGGACTGACCCGAGAGCAGGCCATATTCTTAAGAGTGACTCGTGCCTACGTGAAGAAGGAACGACCGGATATATGTTTCCGGTTTGCATTCGACGGTGTTCCTCAGCCTGTGATCGGCAATGGTCCGAGAATGGTGGATGTGTCGTTTCACAACGCAGAGCGACTCTTTCAGCGGATATTCTTGGAAGGAAATATGGGGTTGGGTGAAGGGTACTCTGAGGGCCAGATAGAGGTCAACGATGAAGACTATAAAGAGTTCTTGTGTATCTGTGTCTACGCAACGTCGCTACGCATTCTCCGGCATCTTTCGATCTTCGATATGATTGCCGCCGTCCGCGCCAGGGCAGGAGGGTATTTTGCGAAGCCTCGGCAGAATGCGACTATCGACAATCATTATTCTTTGAGCGACTGGTTTGAGAACGACGATGACTCGAACACGTTTTTCCACTATTGGCTCGACCGGGTTCATCGTATGTATTCATGCGGAAAATGGGACCTGGAGACCAAGACGCTTGAAGAGTCTGAAACGAACAAGCTGGAATTGTATGCCAAGCGAATGGGTATCGATGAACGCAGTCGAGGGAACACGCTGCTCGATTTGGGCTGTGGATGGGGAGGGGTGTTGTTTTTCATGGCGGAGCGATTTGGAGTTCGCGCCAAAGGACTGACCTTGTCCACCGCGCAGCATCGTTACATTACACGAGAGATTGCCCGTCGACAGTTGCAGGATCTTGTCTCGGTGGAATTAAGAAATGTCCATGATATGGGAGGGAAGTACGACTACATCATTTCCATCGGCATGTTGGAGCACATTACCGATTTTGATGACCTGTATAAGAAAATAGCCGGGGCTCTGAATCCAGGTGGCCAAGCATTGATGCATTCGATTTATTCGGAGTCATGGTTCTACAAGGCAGATCGATGGTTCCTGAAATACATTTTCCCCTACGGAGCATGTCCGAACTTTTCTTCTAACATGAGATGCTTCAGGAGATACTTTAATGTTGTCGAGCCGAAAAAGCTTCCGCACCTGTCCTATCCGAAAACGCTCGACGCATGGTTTGCAAATTTCTGTCACGCTGAGCCGCAGATTCGTACACTTCTACAACAGAACAGCAAAGTCAAAGATGTGGATTTTGCGGTCAGGACGTTCAAGCACTACTTGGCAATCGCGTCCGTCAGTCTGACATTCGCCGGGTTTGTGGGACATACGCTTGTCAAGGATCCGAGAGTGCACTCGTAGCCCTCCGATTCTGGTACAGTCGCCAATCCGAAGAGTCTGTCACGTTCATTCACCGAGTCTTTCCGGTCCAGGTCATTGAGTGGGGATTGTTCAACCAGACGGGCCTCAGTACCCAACCCGTTCTCATGGGTATTCGAGACGAATCGGCATAAAGAGTGTGTGTGCACCGATGGATCGGCAGGGAGGATGACGGTCTTCCTGGTCTGGCTTCATGTGCTTGCGGCCGTCAGCTGGATCGGCGGAATGATTTTTCTTTCCCTGGTCCTGGCCCCCTTGGTCAGGAGCCGTAAGGCCGCGCCAGAATTCATGGCGCTCTTTCGTTCTGCTGCGCGCCGATTTCGCTTTGTGGTCTGGGGTGCAATTGCCGTCTTATTGAGCACTGGCCCTGTGCTTCTTCAGGAGAGAGGTCTTTCTCTTCTCAATCCGACCGAATGGCCACATGTCTTGCGGGTGAAGCTAGGATTGGTCGGAGCACTCCTTCTCCTCACAGCTACGCACGATCTTCTGCTCGGGCCACAAGTGAGGAAGATCAGTGCTCTCCCTGAGGGCGCCAGGTCTTTCTGGGAGCAGACCATCGTTCGTACTTCCTCTTGGGTGCCTCGCGTCGCGCTATTCCTTGCTCTTGGAGTCCTCCTTGCGGCGGTCGCGTTCGCGCGACCCTAGCCTGTCGTACTAGTGCTTCCCGTGATCGTGAACCTATCCCCTCCTGTCGGGACATTCCTCCCTCTAGTCGATCAGTGGGATGTCTAGTGATCGGTCTTCCCTTCGTGATCGATACCATCTCATCCCTACGGGTTTTTAAACCAATCTATTGGGTCCAATTACCGACGGATCAGAACAACGATAGATCGCGCTTTCACCGGATAGTCGAGCGTTCGCAGGCGGATCCCCGCCCCAGCTCGGCGAAGCCATCCGGAACGCGCAGGCTCGTATCCACCACCCGCAGCTAGTCACTCGTACAACCTTCTTGGATGGTAAAGTGAAGATCTTCCGTTTAGGCATTCACCATGACATAGAGGTCGGTGTCCTGCTGGGACGATCCCTGAAGACAGAACGCCAGGCTATGCGACCAGAGTGAGTGATCGACTTCTGTTCCTACTCCATACCAGTGGATATATTCACGCCAGAATCGGCTGCGCCCCAAAAAGAGGTGGGTTTTGCGAAACGCGATCCTCAGTGTAAAGAAACGGACGATGTCCTGATTCTTCTGAAGCAGATCCCAGTTCAGCCAGGTGGTTTCGTTATCCTGGTTGTAGGGATTGTTGTTCCCGCCCTGGGTATTCATGAACTCGTCGCCAGTACAGAACATCGGCGTGCCGTTGAAAAGAAACAGGAGACAGCCGAAGGTCTTGATCTGCTGTTTTGGCAAGACCATCACATGGTCCGGCACCCCATCGTCGCTTTCCCATCCGCAATTCAAGCTGTAGCTGTCGTTGCTCTGTCAGGCCGAGAACCGCAAGGACCTATTCGTCCTGGTAGTTTGAACATACTGAGCAATTGTGACCAGATTGCGGATCGTGCTCGGAGCAGAATGAAAACAGCGCCAATCCGGGTGTCGCGTGACGCTCGACTGTCAGGATGTCTTTCGGTGAGACCGTATGGATGCGGGATCATGAGTCCGTAGGGTGCTCAACCACGGGCAGACGAAAGAGATGTGGCTGTTGGGTCAGAGCACATTTGGTCTTTTCTGCCGCTCGATCGGTTCGTCTAGGGCCAGCGGCTGCCTAAGGGATGATGCAGGCGAATGGACTGATCGAAGGCGTCATACGACGGGGTAGGAAGCTGTGATTAATATAAGGAGAAAAAACTGATGCGCAAGATGATGTTTTTCGGGTCGATGGTCCTGAGCCTGTTGGGACTGGGCCCTTACGGGTTTGCCGACGAAGGCGAAAAGCCCGCAACAAAGTCAACACAGATGAAGGTCAATGGTGTCGTCTCGAAGGTGCAATCAGGTCTCACCACCGTGAAGACCTCCTGGGGCACGATGACCTTCGCTTCGACGTTTACACCCAACCTCCTGGAAATTGGTGAAGAAGTGGAAATGCTGGTCAATTCAAACAACGCGGTGATCGACGTTCTTGGGAAGGGAAAGAAGAAACATTTTCATCGGTTCGTGTCGGGCGACCTGACCTATACGTCTGCAGATCGCAATGAGATCAAGCTGTGGACGCCGGAGGGGGAAAAGGCATTTGACGTGAAAAGTGGGCGATCCAAGATGTCGACGTTCGAGGAGGGGGCACCCGTGACGATCGAGTTGAACGAAGCTGGGAAAGTCATCGACATCCATCGCTTCACCGTGGAGATGAACTTTGACGAACACCCGCGCACCACGCCTGGCTATGTGATTCAGGTGAATGGCACGGTGACGAAGATCCAGTCCGGCTTGATCTCTGTCAAGACCCCGACCGGGCTCTACACCATCAGCGCGAAAACCGCCCCTGCCGATGCGGCGGTTGGTGATGAGGTGTCGCTCTGGCTCAATGAGGGGAATATGGTCATCGACCATCACGGAAAAGAAAAAAATATGAAAGGAACTCACCGTCTGATTTTCGGTAAATTGATCTATACCGGTAGGACAAAGAATCAGATCAAGCTCTCCACTCCAGAAGGAGAGAAAGCATTTCCGCTTGAGCGGCTGGACGTGAAGACTAAACCGATCGCGGAAGGGTCGCAGATTGTGGTGGAGCTGAACGAAGCAGGGACGGTCATCGATCTGTGGAAGGCACAATGAGAAGTCTTACAATTGCGTTCGCAGGTAACAGGGGCCATCATCGGACGTGCGATGGCCCCTGCCTTGACTCTTTCTGAAACCGACTTACCAGTGAGGTAACGCCTCGGTACGGGGAGTTTTTCAATCGGATGATGAGCGACTCGGCATTGGTTTCTATCAGGCCTTCCAGGCGCGTGACAGCGGGATGAAATCATCGTTATGCCAGTAAATAAAAAAATATCTTTTTCGATCGGGTACGTGTTTCTCGCAATTTTTGCGGTCGTTCTCGTGCACGATTTCATCGTGGCCACGCAGAAACTCGAAGAGATTCCGTACAGCGAATTCAAGACCCTCCTGGCGGCCGGGAAAGTGGCTGAAGTCACGGTGACTCAACAGAGAGTGACCGGGATGCTGAACCCTCAAGATATAGCCAAAGAGCAGAAATTGTTTACGACCGTTCGTATTGAAGACCCCGATCTCATCAAGGACCTCAGTGCGGGCAACAGCAAATTTAGCGGCACCATTGAAAGTACCTTCCTGCGCGATCTCCTTTCCTGGATCGTTCCTGCGCTGGTCTTCGTCGGCATTTGGTTCTTTGTCATGAAGCGGTTCGGACAGGGCCAAAGCGGGTTCATGACCGTGGGGCAGTCGAAGGCGAAGATTTATGCCGAGAAGGACACGAAGGTGACGTTCGCGGATGTGGCCGGCGTGGACGAGGCGAAGGAAGAACTGCGCGAGGTGATCGACTTTCTCAAGACACCGGAAAAATTTACGCGTCTCGGAGGAAAGATTCCCAAGGGTATCTTACTCGTTGGCCCACCTGGAACCGGCAAGACACTCTTGGCACGCGCCGTAGCCGGAGAGGCCGGAGTGACGTTTTTCAGCATCAGCGGATCCGAGTTCGTAGAAATGTTTGTGGGGGTCGGGGCCGCGCGCGTGCGGGATCTCTTCGAGCAGGCGAAGGTCAAAGCGCCCTGTATTATCTTCATCGACGAACTGGATGCGATCGGGAAAGCCCGCGGGGCAGGACCCATGGCGCATGAGGAGCGTGAGCAGACCTTGAACCAGTTACTGGTCGAGATGGATGGTTTCGATCCCCGCATCGGCGTCATTCTGATGGCAGCGACCAATCGGCCTGAGATCCTGGATCCCGCATTGTTGCGGGCCGGCCGGTTCGATCGCCAGGTACTGGTCGATCGTGCGGACAAGATCGGCCGCCTGGCCATCTTGCGTGTCCATGCGAAGCAGGTGACCCTGGGTCCCGATGCCGACCTTGAGGTGATCGCTGCGATGACCCCCGGTTTCTCCGGTGCCGATCTCGCCAACATCATCAATGAAGCGACGCTCTTGACCGTGCGCCGGAATAAGGAGCAGGTGGGGCTCTCGGAATTGCAGGAAGCGGTGGAGCGGGTCGTGGCTGGGTTGGAGAAGAGGAACCGGGTCCTCAACAAGATGGAGAAGGAACGAGTCGCCTATCATGAGGTAGGCCACGCTTTGGTAGCGCTGTCACTGCCTGGGACTGACCCGATCCAGAAGATTTCGATCATTCCTCGCGGGATTGCCGCGTTGGGCTATACCCTGCAGCTCCCGACCGAGGATCGTTTCCTGATGACCAAGACGGAATTGGAAACCAAGATTGCCGTGTTACTCGGAGGTCGAAACGCAGAAGAGCTGATATTCGGCGAGGCCTCCACGGGGGCGCAGAACGATCTGGTCAAGGCCACCGATATCGCCAAGAGCATGATCAAGTCCTACGGGATGAGCGACAAGCTGGGGACGATCACGCTCGATCGTGAACGTCAGCCGCTCATGATGCAGATCCAGGCGCCTCAGGAGAAAGGCGACTACTCGGAGGAGACCGCCCGCGAGATTGACTGCGAAGTGCGCCGTATCATCGATGAACAATATGAGCGTGTGAAGCGGCTGCTGGCGGAACGAAAGGCCGCGCTCCTCGAAGGAGCGAAGAAGCTGCTCGAACAAGAGGTGATTAGCGGTAGTGATTTGAAAGCCATCATGGACAAGTATTAGCAGGATGCTGAAAAAGAGGGGAAGGGGTGGGTGGGACGATCCCCCTTGCTCGCGCAACGCGCGGCCTCAGAAGGATGAGAAGGGTAGCCTAGTCGTCCTCCTGCTCGCGGAACGCGCACGATAGGAATGTGCTCGTTCGACGCGCGCACTCGAGGATCGACCAGGCTACCCTTGAAATAAAAACGAAGAATTGGGAAGACTGCGCGCAGTAGGGATCATCCCACCCACCCCCTTATAACGTGATAGCTCACTGAGCAGCCATTTTGAGCATTCTGCGCGAAGTGAAGGTTGATGATGAAGCCATCATTCAAAACCGGTCTGAGTTTTGGTCTCACGTCCGGTGTGATTACGACATTAGGGTTGATGGTGGGGCTTCACTCCGGCACCCATTCACGAACCGTCGTGATCGGTGGCATTGTGACCATCGCGATTGCCGATGCCATGTCCGACGCCCTCGGCATTCACGTGTCCGAAGAGTCGAAGAACAGCGGCCCTACAAGCCATATCTGGGAAGCGACCGTGGCGACGTTTGCTGCAAAGTTTGTAATCGCGATGACGTTCGTGGTCCCGGTCGTGACCCGTCCGCTCGATCAAGCGATTGTGATCAGCGTGATCTGGGGGCTGCTCTTGCTGGCAGTCCTCAGTTTTTTTGTCGCACGGGCGCAAGCGATTCCCCCGTGGAAGGTCATCGGCGAACATCTCCTTATTGCCCTGTGCGTTGTCGTCGTGACCTATGCAGTGGGCGATTGGGTTCAAGGCCTTGTAGGGGCGGAGTAAAGGTCGTCTCCGATGAGTTGCGGCAAGTACTCACACTATGACGACGCCACGAGAATCCGGTCTTAAGATAGACTACGATCATCTCATCACGCTCTGGACCTCGGGGGTTCGGGACTATCATACGATGCTCTCTGACTACCTCACTGCCAATTCCATTTTTGTCGCGGTCATCGGGCTGATCGTGTCCAGAGAGTCGGCGACTCTGTCACTTACCGTGTTAATTCTTCTTCTGTGCATTTTCGGCATTCTCCTCTGTCTTCAGATGGCGATCGTCCTCGGCCGTTTGTCAGGGCAGAATGGATTGTGGGAATGGCAGCTGAGGGGAATCGAACTGACTCAGGAGTGGCCGGGACAGAAACTCGTCACCGGTCTGTATCGACTTCATGAAACGCGGCAATCGGTCGAAGATCTACGGAACGATCCTCCCATCTTCAAGCCGAACTGGGCGTTCCGCCAGCACCGGCAGTGGTGGGCCCATCGCTCCGTCAGTTTCCCCTGGTTTTTCGGTTCCGTCTATGGCCTGTTCCTCATCTGGGCAGTGACACATCTCTTTCGCTGATGTGCGGCTTCTCGTACCGTACCGATTCGGTCGTTAAGCTATAAGGTATGTGCTCGTTCGATCGTGGTTCTCGTGAACCAAAGGCAGTAGAGGAAGGATATCGCCATGCCGGATCGTGTTTCTCCGCTCGTTGCCTATTTTTCCATGGAGATCGGCCTTGAATCCGGGATGCCGACCTATTCGGGAGGGCTTGGCGTGCTCGCCGGCGACACGATTCGCTCGGCTGCGGATCTCGACGTGCCGATGGTGGCGGTGTCGTTGATCCACCGGCGCGGATATTTTTTCCAGCGGCTGGATGCGCAGGGTCATCAAAGCGAGGAGCCAGTCGCGTGGCCGATCGATGATTTCGCTGAGCTGATCGACGAGCGAGCCACGGTCGATATCGAGGGACGTACAGTTCATGTCAGGGCCTGGAGGTATTGGGTAAAGGGTGAGTCCGGGCATGTCGTTCCGGTGTATCTGCTCGATACCGATGTGAGCGAGAACCAGCCTTGGGACCGGACACTGACGGATGTGCTCTATGGAGGCGACGACCATTATCGCTTGTGTCAGGAAATGGTGCTGGGGGTTGGGGGATTTCGATTCTTGCGGGCCCTCGGCTATACAGACATCCGTCGCTTCCATATGAATGAGGGGCACGCCGCTTTGCTTGTCCTTGCACTTGGCGAGGAGAAGTTGACCGCGCAGAACCAGTCGGATTCGATTTCACATGAGCTAATTGAAACCATTCGCGAACAGTGCGTGTTTACAACCCATACCCCCGTGCCGGCAGGGCACGATAAATTTCCCGAAACACTCGTGCGTCAGGTGTTGGGCGATCGTTGGTGGACCATACTGAAAGCGTGCGGTGTTGAGGAGACGCTCAATTTGACGCAACTGGCGCTGCGGGGCTCCCGGTATGTCAATGGGGTTGCGATGAAGCATGGGGAGGTCTCACACAGCATGTTCCCCGGCTACCCGATCCATTCCATTACCAACGGAGTGCATGCGGTTACGTGGACCGCTCCATCGTTCCAGAAGCTCTTCGATACCCATCTACCGGACTGGAGGCGGGATCAACTCTCGCTTCGCTATGCCGTGAGCATCCCCACCTCGGATATCTGGGCGGCCCATGTGGAGGCCAAGCGCACGTTGGTCGAGCATGTGAATCGGGAATCGAACGCGGGGTTTGATCGCGATGTGTTGACGATCGGATTTGCCCGCCGGTTTGCGGCCTACAAACGGGCCGATCTGATCTTTCAGGATCTCGAACGGCTTAAGCAGATTGTCCGGGCAGTGGGGCCGATCCAGATCGTTTTTGCCGGCAAGGCGCATCCGCATGACCGCGCGGGCAAAGACCTGATCGCGCGTATCCATGAGATGCGTGATGCGCTGCACGACATCATCAACGTTGCCTACCTGGCCAACTACGACATGGAGGTGGCCAAGATGTTCTGTGCCGGTGTTGATGTCTGGCTCAATACACCGTTGCCGCCGCTGGAGGCGTCAGGGACGAGTGGGATGAAGGCGGCGCTGAACGGGGTCCCCAGCCTGAGTGTGCTTGACGGCTGGTGGATCGAGGGCCACCTCGAAGGCGTGACCGGATGGTCGATCGGCGATCGAGAGGAAGCACGACCAGAGCCTCAACATGATATGGATGCTCGTCACGCTGCAGATCTCTATCGAAAGCTGGAAGAGAAGGTCTTGCCTTGTTTTTACAAGGAACATGAGCGTTTTGTCGAGATGATGCGGCATACGATTGCCGTGAACGGAGCGTTTTTCAATACGCAGCGCATGGTCGCGCAGTACCTCCATAATGCCTATCGATTGGGACAAGCGCGTATGCCCTAGTACGTATGATTTATGACAGTTCGTTGCGAGATTGCTGCGCCTGCGTTCCTCGTGAAGCGTCCCTCGACAGGCTTGGGATGCCCTGAGCCCGTCGAAGGACGTATCCGTGTTTCCAAGGAAAGTTCAATGCTCAATTCCAGGTAGAGGGTCAGGGTCGGCTGTGCGTTCGGCACATTCATGCGCACAACCGCTGCCCCTCGCCATCAGGGGTGTCTCACGTCTTCACTTCTTATCTTCAGTTGTCAGATGGCTGACGACTTTCTTGGCACCGGCTTCCTTCGCGTTTTCAATTGCGGCATTGACGGCACTTTGATCCTCGACGGACCCTCTGAGCGTCACGACTCCATCCCTAACTGTGACGTGAATGAAATCGCCGTCGACGTAAGGACTTAATGATATCTCCCTCTTGACATCTAATTTCAGTCGCAAGTCGGCCTTGTTATCTAAGTAATGGGGATCAAGGCTGGATATCGGCTTACCGGCAAAAGACTTCTCTTGCGCCTGGCTCAGCAGTGGCAGCGCCAAAACCAATGCTCCTGCAATGACGAATCCGGCCAGTACCTTCCCTTGTGTTTTTCCTGTGTGCATCACGTACTCCTTTATGTATTGGATGTAGTTGGATCATTCACTCGTGTTCCTGACTTCCTCGATTCCCACTTAGACACGCACGCGCCTTCACCCCAGTGAGCCCTCGTGCTGATTCGAGAGTGGAGTCAGTGGTCTCTCGGACTATCGGCTACCGTTCGGAATAGGCACCTCCTCTACATGTCACTGTAAGCTCTTTGGAGTCTTGATAGCTGAGCGATATTGACCAGATCCTAGGAATTTCCTAGTTCTCTGGCGACGAGTCTCTAGCAGGATGCTGAAAAAGTCCGCCGGCAACGTTCTCGCAGCGCTCAGAGACTCAACGTACCGAAGCGTATGCCTCGCCTCTTTCCTCGCCTCTTTCCTCGCTGCGGCCTTGCTAGACTACCTTTTTGAGCATCCTGAGACTATTTTGACATCGCCGCCACCAAGAAGATTTCATGGTCGTTTATGTATAAACCGAGTTTTTCCGCACCTTGCTAGGCGAGGAACGAGACGAGCGGGTACGTCGAAATTAACTCTTAGGTCAGCACGTTAGATAGCACATGATGATTGCGCGATACTCCGTTCCGCCATGACGCGAGACGGACGGATACGGGATCATGGGACTTTGGAGCCCATCCGCACGTGGCGGGTGAGCGCTCGAGCGAGGTGATCGCCGGCTGCGGCTTTCACCGGAGCGCGATCTATGGCTGGTGCAAGGCAGTGTGCGGCGCTTGTATTTCTGCAGCAGAAGGGCGAGTGGTAGGGGTAACACCAACGGGAACTGTCAGTCGCGCGAGGGTGTGACGCCTTCCACAACAGATGGTTGCTGGCGGTGTTACGCGACCCTGGCTTCAGGAGGTGAAGACATGATGGTGAAGACGAAGGCAACCAATGGGCCAATGAATTGCTAGAGAAAGGTGAAGACGCGTGGCGCTTCACAGACCCGTGCAACCCTCGACGGAGACACGGTGGAGAAACCTTATGAATTGCCGAAAGGCCTGTGGGCACGGATCGCGAAGAAAGCTAATGAACTGTGGGAACAATGCGGCTGCCGAGAAGGCCATGATCTCGAAGACTGGTTCGACGCGGAAGCGATTGTGATGGAAGCGAGGCGCGAAGCTTCCCATATGAGCAGAATTGAACAGATCTAGATTGTCCAGTTGGATAAAGTTAGCAAGGCTGGAGACACCATCACCAAGGCGGCAACAGCAAGAAATTGCGCGCGTTCATCCGCGAGTATTTCTTCGTTTCGCTTCTCAGTGCGTGCGCTGAATCTCTGGCAATCGAGAGCACGAGCCGCTTGACGGCAGGTAGCGCGCCGAGAAGCATATCGACGAACGCCTGGAGAACCTCAACGGGATATTGCATCATTGCGCCAGGGTGGCATTGACGAGACCTCCTCAACGTCATCTCCGGATTCGACGCGCCGGCGAATGGATGAAATCCGCTTGCTGCCTGCGGATTGGCGCAGATTGAACGAGGGGGTACGCGATGGGAACAACAATGAACGCGTTCGTGATGGAAGGCATCGGCAAGGTCGGCTTCATGGAGAAGCCCATTCCGAACGAGGTCGGACCCAACGACGCCATTATCAAGACGACCCGGGCGCTCGTGTGCACGTCGGATGTTCACACCGTGAAGGGTGCTATCGGGAACCGGAAGAACCTGACGCTAGGGCATGAGGCCGTGGGAGTGGTGTACAAGCTTGGCAGTCAGGTTAAAGACTTTCGCGAAGGGGATCGCGTGGCGGTCAATGCGATCACGCCTTGCTACACCTGCGACAACTGCTTGCGGGGGTACTCTTCTCAATGTGGGCAACTCCTCGGAGGCTGGAAGTTTGCCAACATCAAGGATGGGAGCTTTGCCGAGTACTTTCACGTGAATGCCGCCGGCGGGAATCTAGTCCGCATCCCCGATTCCGTGTCTGACGATAGCGCGGTCTATACGTGCGACATGATGTCCACCGGGTTTATGGGGGCCGAGCGGGCAAACATTCCACTAGGCGGAATCGTAGCCGTGTTTGCACAAGGACCGGTTGGATTGATGGCGACGGTCGGCGCACGGCTACTGGGCGCCGGGTTGATTATTGCCGTGGAAAGTATGCCCGGACGGCAGCAACTGGCCAAGCAGTTCGGCGCGGACGTGGTGGTGGATTTTACCAAGGTTGATCCGGTCGGGGAGATTCTACGGTTGACGGGAAGTCAGGGAGTGGATTCAGCCATTGAGTGTCTTGGTGCGCAGGTGACCTTTGAAGCGTGCGTGAAGGCCACGCGTCCTGGCGGCACGATTTCTGTGGCAGGCTATTTCGGAGATGGCGACTACGTAAAGATTCCGCGATTGGCATGGGGCGTGGGCCTTGGCGATAAGACGATCCGCACGGGGCTTTGTCCAGGGGGGAGAGAACGGATGGCCCGCCTGATCCGCTTGCTCGAAGTCGGTCGCGTGGACCCGAGGCCCATGACTACGCACCGGTTTGCATTCGACCAGGTTGATCAGGCATTTCGTCTGATGGAGACCAAGGAAGACGGCATCATCAAGCCCTTGATCAGTTTTCACGGATGACCGTCTCCGCCGCGTATCTTTAGGATAAAGAAGAAGACCATAGAACTCTTGGCAAGTACTCGGCGGGCTCGCCCCGGTCATCGGCACCGTGGGCGTGATTGTGCTGCTGAAAGGCAGGAGAAAGAACGTCCGTTGAACCGGTGGGCCGGATAGGTGACTCTGTTGTATTCAGACATAGGAGGTCGGACATGGAAAAACACAGAATGTTGAGATCACGAAAGGTACGCTGGGGTGCCCTCGCCATCCTGGGGCTGGTGGGGTGGCCGGTGATCGGTGCGACGCCGATCGTCGCTCTGGACGTCGTGCCTGCGCAGGAACCACGCATCGAGATCACCATCCGCGACTTCAAGTACGTGCGCACCAAGATGGAGTCGATTCGCGCGGGAACGCCGATGGTGTTCGTGGTCCACAACGAGGACGCTGTCCGGCATGGATTCATCTCGCCCCTTTTCTTGGGCCGTTCCGTTGAGGGGGAAGGAGAAGGCATCAAGGCCTTCGGAACGGGCATCGAAGGGTTCCACCTCGATCCCGGCAAGACGTTGGCGATCCGCCTAACGCCTGATCGACAGGGAAAGATAACGTTCCGCTGCGACCTGCACCCGGAGGTGCAAGGGGAATTGTACTTGCTCGACGTGCCGGTCGGGTAATCTCTGGAATAGCCTGTCATGTTGAGAACGGCGGCGGGGCGGAGCATGGCCCTGCACAAATGGAGAGGTGATCTATGATCGGTCAATCACGAGGCGGTTCGCCTCGGAGCACCCCCGCTGGACGACGGTCGAGCACTACGCTGTGGGGATCGTCACCAGCTTGTTAACCTAATGCTGATGGTTCGGTGCTCGCGGTCTGGAACTGAATACGATGAGCGTCGAGTTGGAAGGGAACACGCCATGCTCGAGCCGAACGGGTGCATTGCTTCCGCAAAGAATGCGACCGGGTTATCAAGATCATGCGGCATACGATTGCCGTCAACGGAGCGCTTTTCAATGCGCAGCGCATGGTCGCGCAGTATCTCCACAATGCCTATCGATTGGGGCAGGTGCGTATGCCCTAGTACGCATGATTTATGACGGTTCGTCGCGAAATTGCTGCGCCTGCGTTCCTCGTGAGGCGTCCCTTGACTACTCGACCTCGCTCGGGGTTGAGCCTGAGCAGGGTCGAAGGCTCGACAGGCTCGGGATGCCCTGAGCCCGTCGAAGGACGTATCGCGTGTTTCCCAGGAAAGTTCAATGCTCAATTCTAGGTAGAGGGTCAGGTCGAATTCAGCCATGCATCGCATGTAAATTTCACAACTGATTTTTTGGCGTACAGGTTCAATTGGGAGCTGTTCACTATTGACCAGTTTCTGTTTGGCGAAAATGCGACTGTGCTATGTCAAATCGATTCACTACTCGGAGATGAGCTGGCTTGACGTGGCACGGATGCTTCGGCGGGAAGTGCCGGATCGCAAGGCGATCGGCTGCACCGTGCAGACGAATTCCAAACGGGGCGGTGAGGTTTGTCCAGAAACAGTCTGTCTATGTGGCTCGCGGCGTCGATTCATGCGGTGCACACGGGTGACAGATTTGTGAGTTACGCTCGACAGGGAGGGAGGAAACGTCAAAAACTGAAGATTCGACAACAGGTTCTCACGAGGGAGGTGAACGATGAAGGCCGGGTTGTTAAATGGACAGGTGAAGGGGAACGTAGGGCAGGCCAGGCCAGCGCCGAGCGGAGAGAAGCCGGTCACGATAGCCACAGCGGACAATGATCGAATGACACGCTTGCTGCACCTTGCTCAGGAAATGGGAGGACCACTCAATGTCGTCATTGGGCGCATGGAATATCTTCTGGAGCGAGGGACGGACAGGGAGACGACACGCAGTCTCAAAGCCATCTTCTCGCAAGCGCAACAACTCGTGATATTGCGTCAACAACAATTAAATGAGGCGCGCATCAACCTCAATGTCGCCGATCCCGGTCCCCCGGTCTTGATCGAGAGAGGGTTACCTGAGGCATAACTCCCCAATGGTGTCCGGCTGATCTGTTGCCTAACGGGGCAGGCGGGTCTTCAAGGAGGGTTCATCGGAAGATTTGAAGCGGTCCACTTCTTGCGGAACTCAAGATTACATAACGCGCGCGAGTTCGTGGTCGTCACGAGCGAGCATCGCGCACAACTACTTATACTAGGAGGTTCCTATGAAGCAGCTAGTGGGAATGATGGCCTTGGCGATCGGTGTCGTGTTGGTGCTGAATGGTCCTGCATGGAGCGATCAGAAGGGCAAGGGGAAGAAAGATGAATCGAAAGAGACAGTTGAAATGGCCGCCAAGGCCAAAGTAACAATCGACGAGGCCATCAAGACGGCTTCGGAGAAAGTGGCGGGCAAGGTCGTCGAGGCCGAACTGGAAAAGAAGCACAACACACTCGTGTGGGAAGTCGAGGTCGTCACGGCGGAGAACAAGGTGATGGAAGTTCACATCGATGCGGAGTCGGGAGCCGTGATCGACGTGGAGGAAGAGAAGCCGGAGAAAGACATGAAGAGCGAGCAGAAGCGGGACCGTAAACAGCAGCACAAGCCTTGAGCGAACCGGGCAGCCATCAGAATCAGCAGATAATAGTTGGGCCAGAGGCTCGAGGCGCAGATGTCCAGCCGAACACATCACTCGTTTCTCTGGCCGTGAGCCTTCCGCCCATGCCCTAGTCAGTTGCCTCGCTCTAGTGACGAACTGTCATGAATCATGTGGGCGAGGATTCCGTTTGTTGTTTCAATGAAAAGATATCCGCCATGCCTCAGTTACTAAAGAACGAGACGCCCAAGACCTGGCTGTTTACGCCAGACAAGCTCGCAATTTTTCTTAAGACTGACTCTGAGCGCGGACTCGCCGGCCAGGAAGTCGAGCGGCGTCAGGCTGAATTCGGCCCCAATGAACTGCCCGAAACCCCGCCACCGTCACTTCTGAAGCTGTTTCTCTCCCAGTTCACGAGCGTCATTGTCTGGGTGCTGATTGGAGCGGCGATCATATCCGGTCTGTTGGAAGACTGGCTCGATGCGGCGGCCATCCTGGCTATCGTGCTGCTCAACGGTCTGCTCGGGTTCGTGCAAGAGTTCCGTGCCGAGCGGTCCTTGGCCGCGCTTCGAAAGATGTCGGTGGCGACGGCGCGAGTAATCCGTGACGGTGTCCTCCGGTCCATCCCCGCGCGCGAATTGGTGTCCGGAGATGTCATTCTCCTGGAAGCCGGCGACCGTATCCCGGCGGATGCTCGGCTCATCTATGCCACGAACTTCCAGATTCAAGAAGCGTCGCTGACCGGCGAATCCACGCCGGTTCAGAAGGCGGCAACCGACCTCGATAAGGCGGATGTGTCCCTGGCCGACCGGACCAATATGGCATTCATGGGCACCATTGCAGTCTCAGGCAAGGCTCGCGCACTGGTCGTTGCGACAGCGCTCAACACGGAGCTGGGCCGGATCGCCTCGATGATTCATAAGGAATCGGAGGCTGAACGGGCAGAAACCCCGCTGCAACGCCGGCTCGAACAATTCGGCTACACCCTCTTGTGGCTGGCGCTGGCTGTGGTCGCCGTCGTGTTCGCCCTGGGCTATCTGCGTGGTGAGCCGTTGGTGACCATGTTCATGACCTCGGTGAGTCTGGCTGTGGCGGCCGTGCCGGAAGGTCTCCCCACCGTGGTGACGATTACATTGGCGCTGGGGGTCACTCGCATGGTGAAGCGGCATGCGCTGATTCGCAAATTGCCTGCAGTTGAAACCCTCGGATCGGCAACGGTCATCTGTACGGACAAGACCGGCACGTTGACAAAGAACGAGATGACCGTCACGAGGTTGTTCGCCGGAGACCAGGCGTTCGAGGTCACGGGAGAGGGGTATCAGCCTGTCGGCGAAATTCGTGAAACGTCACAGCCCTTGGAAAATCTCTCACCTTTCACTTCTCACCTTTCACCTCTTCCCTCTGGCTTGCGCGAACTGCTGACTGCTGCTGTGCTGTGCAACGGTGCGACGTTGCGAGAAGAGAAGGGAACGTGGCAGGTGATCGGCGATCCGACGGAAGGTGCGTTGTTGGTCGCTGCGGCGAAGGCATCTCTCACGATCGAGACTCTCGCAAAAGCCGATGACTTTCTCGGGGAGGTGCCGTTCGATCCGGAGCGCAAGATGATGACGATCGTGCGGCGGACGCTGGATGGGCCAGTCGCGTATGTCAAAGGCGCGCCGGATGTCTTATTGCGGCGCTGTACGCACCGGCTGGCGGCGGACGGCACGGTCGAAGCTCTGACGGAATCCATTCGTGCCGCC
Source organism: Nitrospira sp. CG24A (assembly GCA_002869925.2). GTDB lineage: Bacteria > Nitrospirota > Nitrospiria > Nitrospirales > Nitrospiraceae > Palsa-1315. Next base: position 7,418 of record NEWT02000019.1, on the reverse strand, counting down.
ACCCTTGAAGCGAATGCCTCGTTTGCCCATCAAGCCTTGCGCGTGCTGGCGATGGCCCATCGGCGATTGGAACGTGAGCCTGACGCCTATCGCGCGGATGAGTTGGAAAACCGGCTGGTGTTTCTTGGGCTCGCAGCCATGAAGGACCCGCTGCGGCTGGAAGCAAAGGCAGCCGTTCAGGCATGCCGTGGCGCTGGCATACGCACGGTGATGATCACGGGGGACCATAAGGACACCGCGGCGGCGATTGCGGGAGAGCTCTACGGGACGGACAGCCATGTGGAGGCCTTGTCCGGGATGGAACTCGATCGCCTGTCCGACGATGAATTGGTCAAGACTGTGGAGCAGGTGACGGTCTACGCGCGCGTCTCAGCGGAGCACAAGTTGCGTATCATTCAGGCCTGGAAACGGCGAGGCGGGATTGTGGCGATGACGGGAGACGGCGTGAACGATGCGCCGGCGATCAAGGCAGCGGATATCGGCATCGCGATGGGGATCACCGGAACCGATGTCACGAAAGAAGCCGCCGACATGGTGGTGACGGATGACAACTTTGCCTCAATCGCGGCGGCGGTGGAAGAAGGCCGTGGGGTCTTCGACAACATCCGGAAGACCGTCCATTTCCTCCTGTCGTGCAACCTGAGCGAAGTGCTGGTCATGCTGTTTGCGGCGCTGCTGGGGCTGCCCCTTCCACTCCTGCCGATTCAGATTCTCTGGATGAATCTCGTGACGGACGGCATCCCGGCCTTGGCGCTGGCGGTCGATCCCAAGGCGCCCGATCTGATGACGCGTCCGCCTCGCCGGCCGGAGGCTCGCCTGCTGGACGGCGGACGATTACTGGCGATCGGCGGAGAGGGGTTGATGCTGGGGTTGATTGCGTTAGGAGCGTTCAGCTATAGCCTCTATGGTCTGCATCAAGAGCTCGATCAGGCCAGAACGGTGGCCTTTACGGTGTTGGTGGTGGCGCAACTGGTGCATGTCTTCAACTGCCGGAGCGAACGGTTGTCGCTCTTCCAGTTGGGCGTCTGGACGAACCGTCCGCTGGTGTGGGCCTTCCTCCTCTCGCTGGTTGTGCAGGTGGCGGTCCTCACAATTCCAGCGGCCGCGCCGATCTTCAAGATTGCCCCGTTACCGATCGAAGATTGGGTATTGATGGGAGCCACGGGCCTGCTGCCATTCCTCCTTATGGAACTGGTGAAGGCTCTGCGACGACGATGAAGAATGTGTTAGCGATCAATAGTGGAAGTTCGTCCTTGAAGTTCAAGGTCATCGAGTTCGACGAATCTCCGAAGACAGCCGCCCGCTTCACCGCGAGCAGTCGGTATGAAGGATCCATAGAAGACATCGGGCCAGCGGCGAAAATGGTGCTCCGTCCCGCTGGAAAAGCGGTCGTCCATACGACTGGCATTGTCTCGACCCATGTTGAGGCGGTCCGGTGCATGCTGCAGATGTTGGAGGAATCGAGCCGGCTTGATGGAAGAGATCTCCGCATTGACGCGGTTGGGCACCGAGTGGTGCATGGAGGGGAACAATTTCAAGAGCCGGTCGTGATCGATGACGACGTGGTCGTTGCAATCGACCGTTTGGCTGAATTTGCGCCGCTCCACAATCCTGGATCGATTGCTGCGATTGACGGCGCGCGTGCTGTACTGGGATCGCACATCCCGATGGTCGCCGTGTTCGACACGGCCTTTCACCGCTCGATCCCGCCCCGGGCAGCCACCTATGCCATCGATCTCGATCTGGCCCGCAAGCACGGCATCCATCGCTACGGATTTCATGGCATTGCCCATGCGTCGTTGGCCGGTATCTGTGCCGCAGCAGTCAAGCGCCCGCTCACCCAACTCCGACTGATCACGCTGCAACTCGGCAATGGCTGCTCTGCGACGGCGATCGATGGGGGACGCTCGGTGGATACATCGATGGGATTCACGCCGCTCGAAGGTCTGGTGATGGGGACCAGATCTGGCGACCTGGATCCGGCAGTCATCGGGCATCTTGTTCGGAGGGAAGGGCTGACGGTCGATGAGGTCGAGCGTTTCTTGAATGAGCGTTCGGGTCTTCTGGGGGTGTCGGGTATCTCGCGCGACATGCGCAAACTTCTGAACGCAGCCGAAGGTAAGCCGGACTCACGCGCTGCGCTGGCGTTGGACATGTTTTGTTATCGCGTGCGTAAGTACATCGGCGCATACCTGGCCGTGCTGGGAGGCGCCGATGCGATTGTGTTCGGCGGCGGCATCGGTGAGCGATCTGCGGTCATCCGTGCGCGGATCTGTGATGGAATGGACTGGTGCGGGCTTCGTCTCGATCCCCTGCGCAATGAGGCGGCGAGGGAGATCGCTCCCGGCGAGGCAATAAAGATCAGCGAGGAAGGCGCACCAATGACCTGCTACGTGGCGGGAGGCGATGAAGAGCTCGAGATCGCTCGCGCCACGTTCGAATGTGTATGGGAAGGCCGTCCAATAATTCGTGAAAAGTGAAAGGTAAAAGGTGAAACGTGAAACGTTTCGGAAGGAGAGCCCTCGGAAGTCCTACGTTTCACCTTTCACGTCTTACTTTTTACGATTCTACCAGGAGGAGCATCAGCCATGAAGTCTGCATTAGGAAAGAAGGAACTCGCGTTGATTGATGCCTATTGGCGCGCAGCCAATTACCTGTCCGTCGGTCAAATTTATCTCTACGACAATCCCTTGCTGAAGAAACCGCTGAAACGCGCCCATATCAAGCCGCGGTTGCTCGGTCACTGGGGGACGACGCCGGGATTGAATTTCATCTACGTGCATCTCAACCGCGTCATCAAAGAACAGGATCTCAACATGATCTATATTGCCGGGCCCGGCCATGGCGGACCTGGGATTGTGGCGAACACCTATCTCGAAGGCACCTACACCGAAGTCTATCCGACCGTCTCGCAGGACGAACGGGGCATGAAACGGCTGTTCAAACAATTTTCCTTCCCGGGCGGCATTCCCAGTCACGTGGCTCCGGAAACTCCGGGCTCGATTCACGAAGGTGGCGAATTAGGATATTCACTCTCGCATGCATACGGGGCCGTATTTGACAATCCCGACCTGATCGCGGCCTGCGTGGTCGGCGACGGTGAAGCGGAAACCGGCCCGCTCGCGACGAGCTGGCATTCCAATAAATTCCTCAACCCGGTCACCGACGGCGTCGTCCTGCCTATTCTCCATCTGAACGGTTACAAGATCGCGAGTCCCACGGTCCTGGCCCGTATTAGTCACGAGGAGCTGGATCATCTTTTCCGCGGCTACGGTTACATCCCCTATTTCGTTGAAGGCCACGATCCCCTGAAGATGCATCGGCTCATGGCCTCGACGCTCGATACTGTTATGCGGGATATCCAGCGTATCAAAGCGGCTGCGCGACGGGACGGCGTCAAGAAACGGCCGCTCTGGCCCATGATCGTGCTCCGGACACCCAAAGGCTGGACCGGTCCGAAGCAGGTCGATGGCAAGCGGACCGAGGATTACTGGCGCTCACATCAAGTACCTATGGGCGACATGGACAAACCAGGGCACATCAAAATCCTCGAACAATGGATGAAGAGTTACAAGCCCGAGGAGCTGTTTACCAAGACGGGAGGATTCAAGCCTGCATTGGCCGAACTGGCGCCCGAGGGAGCGCGTCGCATGAGTGCGAATCCCCACGCGAACGGAGGGTTGCTTCTCAGGGATCTGCGTCTGCCTGATTTTCGCGACTATGCCGTCAAGGTCATGAAACCAGGTGCCATTGATGTCGAGTCCACTCGCCTTATGGGGACATTCCTGCGGGATACGATGACGCTGAATATGGAAAGCCGGAATTTCCGCCTCTTCAGTCCCGACGAGAACAATTCAAACCGCTGGCAGGATGTGTTGGAGGTGACCAACCGCGCCTGGATGGCGGATCGCTATCCCTACGACGACCACCTCGCGCCGGACGGACGGGTCATGGAGATGCTCAGCGAGCACCAGTGCCAGGGTTGGCTGGAAGGGTATCTCTTGACCGGACGTCACGGGTTCTTTTCCTGCTACGAGGCGTTCATTCACATCATCGACTCGATGTTCAACCAGCATGCCAAGTGGCTGAAGGTCTGCGGCCACATCCCCTGGCGGAGACCGATCGCCTCGCTGAATTATCTCTTGTCCTCTCACGTCTGGCGGCAGGACCATAATGGATTCAGCCATCAAGATCCAGGCTTCATCGACCATGTGGTGAATAAAAAGGCCGAGGTGATCCGGGTCTATCTTCCGCCCGATGCCAATACCCTCTTGTCCGTCACCGACCATTGTTTGCGCAGCCGCAACCATGTGAACGTGATCGTCGCAGGCAAGCAATCGGCACCGCAGTGGCTTAATATGGACGATGCGCTCAAACATTGTGCTGCCGGCATCGGCATCTGGGAATGGGCGAGCAACGACAAGAACAGCGAACCGGATGTCGTGATGGCTTGCTGCGGCGATGTGCCCACGCTGGAAACGCTGGCGGCCGTGTCGTTGCTGCGGGTCTATCTGCCGACTGTCAAAGTACGCGTGGTCAACGTCGTGGATCTCATGAAGCTGCAACCGACCAGGGAACACCCCAACGGACTGAGCGACAAGGAGTTCGATGCGCTCTTCACCACAGATAAGCCGATCATCTTCGCGTTCCACGGCTACCCCTGGTTGATTCATCGGTTGACGTACCGAAGAACCAACCACAAGAACCTGCACGTGCGCGGGTACAAGGAAGAAGGGACGACCTCGACCCCGTTCGATATGGTGGTGATGAACGATCTCGATCGCTTTCATCTGGTCGCTGACGTCATCGACCGGATCCCTCTGCATGGCTCACGCGCGGATTATGCCAAACAGGCCCTGCGCGATAAGCGCTTTGAGCACAAACAATACATCGCCAAATATGGCGAAGACATGCCGGAGATTCGTAACTGGCGATGGAGTGGGACAGTCTGAGGCCTTCAGATCCACGAATTCTATATAGATAAGAGGTGCGTCCATGACAACACCGAACGTCGTATTTCTCTTCGACGTCGACAACACTCTCCTCGACAACGATCGGGTGACGGCCGATCTCAAACGCCATCTAGAAAAAACGGTGGGGCAGGAACGTCAGGAAAACTACTGGGCGATCTTCGAACGGTTGCGAACGGAACTCGGCTACGCCGACTACTTGGGGGCACTCCAGCGTTTTCGGGTCGAACATCCACGCGATCCGCAAGTATTGACGGTCTCTCATTTTCTGGTGAACTATCCATTTGCGAATCGATTATTTCCGAACGCGCTCGATGCGGTGGAGCACGTCAGGCAGTGGGGAAAGGCAGTCATCTTGTCGGATGGGGACGTGGTGTTCCAACCGAGGAAAATCGAGCGGTCCGGTCTTTTCGAGGCTGTGGATGGTCATGTGCTGATCTACATCCACAAAGAACAGGAACTCGACGATGTCGAGCGGCGATATCCAGGCGATCACTATGTGCTGGTCGACGACAAGCTCAGAATTCTCACGGCGGTCAAGAAGATCTGGGGCGCGCGGGTGACCACCGTGTTTCCACGGCAGGGGCACTATGCGCACGATCCTCACCTGCTCAAGGATTACCCGCCGGCGGATGTGACGATCGAGCGCATCGGCGACGTGCTCCAGTACGATCTTCCTCAGCTTGTCGCCGCATCGGCTCGTAAGTCATAACGGTCTTGCAGGGCAGGAGCGAGCGGACGGCCCCTTCATACAATGCAGAGAATGATCCACGCACGCTCGGAACGCCGGCTGAATAGCTGGTGAGTATCCGGAGTCTGTAAAGAGGCGGGGACATGTTGTGATGCGGCAGGAGTCGTCCAACCGGTGGCATTTTTGGAGCAGCCCATCTGCTGAGGCTCTTCAGCAACTCGACTCAAGCTCCAAAGGGCTCTCTAGCGATGAGGCGCGACGGCGTCATCTGCGCGATGCGCATCTCCTCTTGAAACCGAAGAGCCGCTTGTCCACCTACGAGCTGCTGTTTCGGCAATTCACCAGTCCGATCATCCTCATCCTCCTGGCGGCCGCCGGGTTGGCCTTCTTTCTGGCTGACCCGACCGACACGGCGATCATTCTCATGATCGTGCTTGCCAGCGGCCTGCTCGGATTCTGGCAGGAACGGGGCGCGAATCAAGCGGTGGCTAGCCTGCTCGCGATCGTGCAGGTGAAAGCGGATGTGTGGCGGGACGGAAGCCCTGCCGCTGTGCCGGTTGAGGAGGTCGTGCCGGGTGACGTCGTCCTCCTCAGAGCGGGTGACACGGTTCCTGGCGATTGTCTCCTGCTCGAATCGAAAGACCTGTTCGTGGACGAGGCGACGCTCACGGGTGAAACCTATCCGGTCGAGAAGGTCTGCGGCGTTCTGTCTTTCGACATTCCCCTGGCTCGACGGACGAATAGTCTTTTTCTCGGGACCCATGTCGTCAGTGGAAATAGTACGGCGGTGGTGGTGCACATCGGGTCGGATACAGAATTCGGGAAGGTTTCTGGCCGATTGCAACTTCGGCCGCCTGAGACGGAGTTCGAGCGAGGTATTAGGCAATTCGGTTATCTGCTCCTGGAAGTGACCGTCGTGTTGGTCGTCGCCATCTTTGCGGTCAACGTGTATCTGGCCAGGCCCGTGCTCGAAGCCTTTCTGTTCTCTCTCGCTCTCGCGGTCGGCCTCACCCCGCAGTTGCTGCCGGCCATCATTAGCATCAATTTGGCCCATGGGGCCAAACGCATGGCCCAGCAGAAAGTAATTGTGAAGCGGTTGGCTTCGATCGAAAACTTCGGGAGCATGACCGTCTTCTGTTCGGACAAGACAGGGACATTGACCGAAGGGCTCGTCCGGCTGAAGGCCGCCTGCGATATCGCAGGGAATCCGAGCGAACGGGTGCTCTTGCACGGCACGCTCAATGCGAGTTTCGAAACCGGATTTCATAACCCGATTGACGAAGCTATCCGTACCGCTCGCTCGTTCGATCTCTCTCCCTATCGGAAATTGGATGAAGAGCCCTACGACTTCGTCCGTAAACGGTTGTCCGTGTTAGTTGCGACGCCGACCGCCCATCTTTTGGTCACCAAGGGCGCCCTGGCGAATATACTGGAGGTCTGTTCAACCGCCGAGACTGCGGATGGCACAGTGGTTGAGTTGGCTGTCGTGCAGGACGCCATCCAATCGCAGATGGCTCAGTGGTCCGGACAGGGATGGCGAGTGCTCGGGCTTGCCTCTCGCGAGATGGGCACGCGAGGGGGCATCACTAAGGGCGATGAGGCGGACATGACGTTCTTGGGATTCCTCCTGTTCGAAGATCCCATCAAGGGCGGTGTTCTAGATGTGATTGGCCGCCTCAAAGGCCTGGGTGTCACCTTGAAGATCGTGACCGGCGACAATCGACTCGTCGCGGCTCACGTCGGACAGGCGATCGGCT
>NEWT02000018.1:141139-147425 GCA_002869925.2 Nitrospira sp. CG24A | reverse complement strand
TTATATGGTGTCCGTCAATGGGAAAAATTGAGCGGCAAGGTGAGGCGTGCACCGGACTGCCACGCGCCGCGAAATAAGGCCTGACGCCGTTTGCTTCTTGAGCCGAAGTGCAGAGTCAAGCAACGACCCGAGTCCGTCTTCGGGTGATCTCCCGTGCTCGCGCAACGCGCGGCCTGAGAAGGATGGTACGGGTAGCCTGACCGTCCTCCTGCTCGCGGAACGCGCACGATAAGAATGTGCTCGTTCGATGCGCGCAATCGAGGATCAACAAGGCTCCCCTTGAAAGCGAAGTAGAGGATCGGGATGACGCGCGCGGTGGGAGACCGATCCAGCCCGCCATCAAGGGAGAAGGCTGACAGAAGAGCGATGTATATTCCGCCCGTAAAAGACTCCCGACACCCTTTGTCGCTTGGTATCAGTCGAATGGTGAGGGAGTGTTCGCGGGGTTCAGAAGCCCAAATGGATTACCGGTAGGCGAACACGTCCATCTGAATTGACTTGATTGGTTTGGCTTCCCCATGAACCATGCGCCGAACGCGCTCGGTGGCGTCGCGGCTGAACACTGGTTCGCCGCAATGGAGGCACACCGTCGCAGGAATTTGCTCAACCTGCACAGGCTTGCCCTCGATATCAAAGACCTCGCTGACCAGTTCTTGCCGGCTCTCGGTCTTCCCGCACACGTGACAGCGAAACATGGCTACCTCCGTCTGGCAAAATCATACCATTCTGCGGGGTCCGGCTCATAGAGCGTAATGATCTTCAGCAGATCTGAATCAACGTGCGATGCCTGAATATGCAACGGACGCCCGGTGATGGTGAATCCGAGCAGTAGGCTGCTGGGCGCATATTTATCGTCGGGGTAATCCTCAATGAGGCTGGCTTGTGCCCCGGCCTGTCGATTTCGCCTTCGCTAATATTTCGCTCAATGGCGCGCTTAAAGGCGTGGCGGCTGAATTCGAATTCACCAGCAGCGAGTTGTCGGCGAATGTCATCCAGCGTTTTCATGGAGTGGGGTGCTAGGACTATAGCGGAAGCTTTCGTTCACTACAACATGAGGGGGGAAGGACCGAACTCCGTGAGAGGGGGTGGAGGCTGATGATCTCCTGTCCTCGTGCAACGCGCGGTCTCCGAAAGATGGGACGTATAGCCTGGCCGTCCTCCTGCTCGCGGAACGCGCACGATAGGAATGTGCTCGTTCGACGCGCGCAATCGAGGATCAACCAGGCTACCCTTGAAAATGAAGTAGAGGATAGGGATAACGCGCGCAGTGGGAGACCAATCTAGCCCGTCCTCAGGGAGAGAGTTGGTAGAAGGGCGATGGATATTTCATCAAGAAAGACTCCCGACCCCTTTTACTTCTTCTCAGTGGAAGCCCAATCAGCCCCCATCCCTGGAGAGAACGAGCAAGCGAGCTTGGAGGGGGCATGAGAGGGCAGACTAGACGGTCTCCTGTGCTCGTGCAACGCGTGGGAGGAGAAGGGTGGCCTGGTCGTCCTCCTGCTCGCGGAACGCGCACGATCAGAATGTGCTGGTTCGACGCGCGCAATCGAGGATCGACCAGGCTACCTTTGAAAATGAAGTGGAGGATTGGGATAACGCGCGAAGTGGGAGACTAATCTAGCCCCCCCAAGGAAAAAGACGGAAGAGCGGCGGTCGCTCAATGCGCACAGCGAAGAAGCCGTCTATTTGGTGTGGGCATCTGCTTTTGCTTACTGGCTCGTCGAACCAAACAAAACGAGACAGACCGAAGAAACCAGATGGACCAGATCCCCAAGACACGCTGTGGCAGGGCTCTGAACACCACTTCACTCGTGCTTCCAGCCCGTTATCCGTTCAGGACTTGTCCAATCGCTCGAAGCCAGCTTCGAATGTCATCATTAGGATCGGACTGTGTTAGGAGTTCAGGCGTCATGCTTTCTACACAAACTGTGTTAAGCCGTCTCTTAGCTGCCGAGACTTTCTGGCAGCGCTGTTCTTCAGAAACTTCATTCCATGCAGAGACATTTGGTGAAGATGAATGGGTTGCCTGAGCAAATAAGAGAGGGACGTCTTCAAAGTCCGATCCTATGCCGGAATATTCTGGGACTACTGCAGCTATTACGCTAGGGTGAAGGTAGTTCTCCAATGTGCGTTTTGAGGTGGCCCAAGCTGTGCATCCACGGGCACTCCATTCTGTGAGCTGCTGTTGATACCTTGGTGGAGCAGGTGGCGATAGATCTCTATCAGTAAGATAGAACTCCGGCAGTTGCAACCCTTCTAGAGTCGTTATCCACAAGTCCAAGTTACTTCCACCAAGTGGTACGAAAACAAGCTTGCCAGTTTGTACCATTGAACCGAGGTCGGGAATGTCACCTTAAACTGCTGCGAGGATGCGCGAGATGCGTCTCATGAAGTTGATGTCGTGCTTCCCCTCGACACCAAAGAAAGCCTTGATATCATGATCAGGTAAGACTCCTAAAGTGTCCCTGATCTTTTGCAGGGTAGAGTCATCAGTGCCTTTTTCGACTAAAGGGGCCCCATCCCGAGCTGTGATCAGGCGCAATGCATGGCGATTCACACGTCGTGCGAGTGTAGGCGTGTGGGTGGTAACCATAATCTGGCAGCGATCCTGTGCAACCAGTTCGAGAAATGCGTCCAACAACATGATCTGATGATTGGGATGCTGGCTCGTTTCAGGTTCCTCGATAGCATAGATGATGCCGGCATCTCGCACACTTGAATCTTCTTCAGCCTTGGCTCTGAAAAAATTGAGTAAAACAAGTCTCCTGGTTCCACTGCCCCGCTTATTAATCGGTATTTGATCCTCACCCGTAAGAGTGACGGTGAAGAGTGAATCCCAGTTCTTGTTCTTGATTTCAGGGTGAAGCTGACTCGCGAGGTCCGGATTCATTTCTCTGATCTTGTCAACAGTACGGGATACGACACGTTCTAGCTCTTGCCGTACCCCTGCGATTACTCCGTTCAATTCTACTTCACGCCGTCTTACCGCTTCTTTTATTGCACCTTTCAGAGGGTCCTGTGCTTCAGCATCTTGATCAGTGCTGGTTCTGTCTGACTTGAACAATGCGTAGACAGGGAAATGCATCTGTAACTGTTCCCATACTTCCTTGCCCGACTCTTTAGTTAGGCTCACCTCACGGGTATTAAGTGAGAGGTCATCTGTCTGACTCCAGATGGCCAAACGCAATTGTGCCTTAATGGCTTGGTTGGATTGAGTAAGGTCAACCTGTCGTTGCTGTGCACGAGCGCGCAGCTCTGTAATCTTCAGTCCCAGTAGATCATCCACACCGGTGGTAGATGGGTGCAGTGCTATAGCAAAAGTGTTGGAGTGCTTTCCCTTAACAGCGGCACAGTTATAGAGCTTGACGATCTCTAGTTTCCCATCAGCCCGCAATAGATACTCGCCTTGCAATGTGGTCGGATACTGTTCATCGATGATTAATCGTGAAGGGACGCAATCGAAAATGCAGGAAATTCTGACTTCCGTCTGGGTGTTTTGGACTGAGCAGTCGTCGTGTTCGATTGGGGCGTCATTGAAAAAAATATCAAGCGCATCAAAGACGGATGACTTCCCAGCGTCGTTGCGCCCAATTAGTACGGTAAACGGATCAAACTCTATGCGAGTTTCTTGAGCAAAACTTCTAAAATTTGTCAGTGCCACTCCAATCAAACGCATCAAGTACTTTGGCTTTCATCAGTTAGCGCGGGTAAGCTCAGACCATCGATTTCCTGCAATGATTTCCCCGCTATACCCTGGAGGTCTCCGTACATACCGACTGTTGCCTGCATGACTCGCTCGATCTGTTCCTCTCGCTTTGCCCATTGCTTTGTGATGGCCTTTTTCTCCCTGTCGAGATCCTCCTGCATCGAAGAGAACGCCTCGACGATTGCTTCGACCCGATGGCGGAACCGTGGTCCGGTCAGGTACTGATAGACCATTTCGGTCTTTGTTTGCTGTCCTTCCAACGCCTGTCGAGCCGAGGCAACTTCGATTAATGAGTGGCGCAGCGCTACCGCGACGGAGAGCATTGACCGTGAATGTGTGACCCAGACTCCTTCGATCAGATCAAAGGAGTCGACGCCTTTGGGGAGCGTCTGACTAACGATAACCGCGATTTCTGCCTTGGCAGTTCGCTGATCGTCGCGAAGCTTGGACAGCCAGCCGTCGCTCCAATTCTTGGTGCGCTTGGATTCCCATAAGATAGTTCCACAGGGCTGACCGAGCGGGCCGATGACCCGCTGTAGTGCATCGCCACCGAATTCACCTTTGGGGACAGGCTCAATGGTATCTCTCGGGAACTTTGCGCTGAGCAAGGCTTCCAGCTCTAGCTCCTGGACTTCACCTTGGAGCTGCTGTGATCCCTGTTCGGCCCTGCGCTTGAGTTCTTCGATCTGGGTCTGCATGGAGGCGATGGTTTGCTCCTTCTCCATCACTTTGAGCTTCAGCCCTTCCTCGGCTTCTTTCTTGGCCTGCTCGCGGGTGGCAGAGAGCCCATCTTGGACGCGCGTTTCGACTGTGAGTTCTAGCTCACGTTTGGCATCGTCCAGTTCCCGCTTTTGTCGGATGAGATCGGCCTGAGCTTTCTGAGCCTCAGCGAGTTTGACGTCGCGTTGGGTGAGAACGTCCTGAAGTTCAATGAGTTCTCTCGTCTTCTGGTCGATATCCGTTTGCAGGGCGAGTTTGGCCTTCTTGGATTCCTCTGAAACGATCTTCGCGCGCTCGACCAACAGCTTCTCGGCCACCTGATCGTCAATTGTTTGCGTGGCTTGTGAGACAGCGGCTTCTCGCTCACGCAACGACTCCTCTTTCCTGGCAATATCCGCGTCTTTCAGCGTCAGCCGCTTCTCGTAGTCGCGACGGGTTGACTCGATTAACGGAGCGGCAAGAGATTCTGTCAGCTTGATCTCGGTCTTACAGTTCGGACAGATAATTGTGGGCTCTGACATAGAAAAGTCCCGGTAAAGCTGGTGTATCTATCGAGACAATTCCTACGCTCAAGGAGCAGATAAATCAACAGTGCGGAAGGGGGCAGGCATCAGGAAAGCTCATTACTCCACCCAAACTTGTTAACTTTTTCACTCTTGGAAGGGCACCCATGTTGGTCTACGTGCGGCCGTCAAACGAGGCTTTTCTATTTCTCCAAACTCTCTTAAAGGGAGTGGCCGAGGTTGCCCTTTACTGCGCGCATCGAACGAGCACATTCCTATCGTGCGCGTTCTGCGAGCAAGAAGGGCACCTGGCCGCTCCCTATCCCCTCCTCTGCCGTGGCGGATCGTCCGCTCGAAGCGATTGATGGGTGAGCGGCGCTCACAAGACCGGGGGCGTTTGCCTTGCCAACCATAGCACTTAGTGCTATATATGAACAGTGGGAGATGCCAGTATAGCGATATATAAAACCCGATGGTTCGATCGTTGGGCGCGCAAACAAGGATTGACCGCGCCCAGCCTATGTGCCGCCGTGCATGAAATGAGGGCAGAGCTGTATGACGCCGATCTCGGTGGCGGGCTGCTAAAAAAGCGGATTGCACGGACCGGACAGGGTAAACGGAGCGGCTTTCGTACGCTGGTCGCGACCAACAAGGGAAGTCGCTGGATATTCGTATACGGCTTTCCGAAGAACGAGCGCAGCAACATCGATCGGGATGAAGAAGATGCGTTGAAACACCTGGCCGCACACCTGTTGGCACTGACAGCACAGGCGCTCGATCAGGCAGAACGTGCGGGGGAATTGATGGAGGTGCATTGCGATGCGAAAAACTGAATCAGCCATTCTTCAAGCCGTCCGCGACACGGCGAAGGGACTCCATAAGGCGGGCGTGATGGATCAGATCACGCTGCAGGAACTCAACCGCCTGTGCCTGCCCCCGGTTTCTCCGCTGAAGCCGAAGCAAATCAAACACATTCGCGAGTCCTCACGGGTCAGCCAGGCGGTGTTTGCCCGCCTCCTGAACACAAGCGTTTCGACAGTGCAGAAGTGGGAGATCGGCCAAAAGCGTCCGACGGGCACCGCCCTCAAGCTGCTGCACCTGGTGCAAGACCGTGGCCTTGATGCCGTTGCCTAACAGGATGCTGAAAAAGTCTGCCGGCGCGAAGAAGATTGCAGCTCAGGTTGCCCTTTTCAGTACGCATCGGACAATATGATGTTCCCTTCAAGCTCGCTCGCTCGTTCTCTCTTCGGGGATGGGGGCTGATCGATCTTCCACTGCGCGCTGTATCCCACCCCTCCATTTCATTTTCAAGGGTAGCCTGGTCGATCCTCGATTGCGCGCGTCGAACGAGCACATT
>NEWT02000018.1:71990-141039 GCA_002869925.2 Nitrospira sp. CG24A | reverse complement strand
CAAGCATGCAATGATAATAGCTCCGAAACACGACGCCAAGTGGCTGTGAACCAGATCGTGTTGCGCCTACATGCGCCCACCGATCCAGATAACATGCGTCATTCCGATCGAATACTCATAAATGGATTTGATACACACCACCCCTTTGTTCGGATGACATCAACATCCTCGATATCACCCTCCGAAACTCGCAGCAAATCATGTGCGCTTCCATGCATTCGCAACGCTCATGGGTAGCACCGAAGAAAACCAATTGAAAAATTACACTCCCCAGGGTAAGCTGCATGACAGTTGATCGTCGTTACGATAGGTCGCCCCCCTGGGTTCTCCTGCCGTCGGTCGGGTTCTACCAAGTGGAGAGGTGCGAGAGTGGCCGAATCGGGCAGTCTCGAAAACTGCTGTCCTGGCAACGGGACCGTGGGTTCGATCCCCACCCTCTCCGCCAATTTTGGCCTTAGATGAAACAGATTGGTCTTGGCGTGTTGGCCAGCACGTCTCAATGCCCGCTTAGGCACACAAAAGTTCTCATTTGATGAACCTACTCAGGTGTCCTGAAAAATCAGACGAACGCACTCTGTCCCGTGCCTATCGAAATTTTTCTCTATGGCTCTGTTCAGTGGTCTAGGACGATCCGTTCGGCTGCTCTCCTCTCACTAACGAGAGAAACAACCGATCGTATGCGTTTGCTGACCGAGCCCAGGACACATCAGTCGTCATCCCTGCCTCAATCAGTTGATCCCACACCGATCGATCCTGATACACCGCTACAGCTTGGCGCACGACTGAGAGAAGCGCCTCTGCCGTATCCTCTTCAACATGAAACCCAGTTGCTCGCCCAGCCTGTACGGTCAACGGGAAAACCGTATCTGCCAACCCTCCAGTTTTTTTCACGATGGGAACTGTTCCGTAGCGGAGGCTGTAGAGCTGGCTTAGACCGCAGGGCTCATACCGAGACGGCATCAAAAATATATCGGCTCCACCTTCGATCCGATGGGCGAGTCCTTCATCAAAACCGATACGAAGTCCCATTCGATGTGGAAAGCGTGCCTGAAGCACTTGAAACTTCGCTTCGAGCTCCGGCTCCCCGGTTCCCAATATCACAAGCTGCAGATCCATCGCCATGAGTTGCGGAATAATGGCTGCAACAAGATCTAAGCCTTTCTGCGACGTCAACCGGGCAATGACGCCTAGAAGCGGAGACGATGATTCCGGCAAGTTAAACTCCCGCTGAAGCGCCTGCTTGCACCGCTGTTTTCCTGAACGGTTGGCCGCAGAGTACTGCGCCGGCAAATAGGAATCGGTTTCCGGATTCCATCGATCGATATCAATACCGTTCAGAACGCCCAGGAGGCTGTCTGCACGATTGCGCAGCACCCCCTCAAGCCCGAAACCGAATTCTGGTGTGAGAATTTCTCGCGCATAGGTGGGGCTGACCGTTGTGACATAATCGGCAAATATAATTCCGCCCTTAAGCAGATTCACCTTACCGTAATACTCAAGACCTGTGGGAGTAAACAGTGACAGAGGCAGCCCAGTTTTCTCAAATTGCTCCCCTGGAAAGAGACCTTGATACCCCACATTATGAAGCGTGAACACGGTGTGAGCCCCCTGTACCTCTGGCCGATCATGGCACACCGTCTTGAGATAGACCGCGCACAATGCTGTTTGCCAATCATGCAGATGGAGAATATGAGTATTCCAACGACATGCCGTCCGGAGATAGGCGATCACCTCAATTGTTGCGCGACAGAAAAATGAAAACCGATCGAGATTATCGGGGTAATCAGTCCCGCGATCTTGATACAAACCAGGTCGGTCAAAGAAAGCCTCGTTCCGAATCGTCCACACCCGACAATTCCCTTCTCCGACGGATAGGATATCCTCCTCAATCAACGTGTCGACAGCCCCCAGAGGCGTCGGTACATTGAGCCGACACACAGGACGAAAAGATCGGCATGACTCACCGAGACACCGGTAGTGCGGGAGGAGGAGAATGACATCGTGGCCGAGTTTCGCCAGCTCAAGAGGTAGCGCGCCAGCGACGTCAGCAAGCCCACCAGTCTTGGCATAGGGAACTGCCTCGGAAGAAACCACAAGCAGATTCAAAGGATCCTGGGTCACGGAAAGCCTACAAGACACATCATATTATGAAGCGGCCGGCGCTTCGAACCTGGAACGAAACTTATCTTCGTGCTGCCAACTGCGCCCCAGCTCATGAAGTTGCGCCGCGGTCAGCTTTTCACGATAGACTAACCGTTCCTCGAAAAATACCACCAGCCAACCACGATCTGGGTATGCCAGAAACAACGCATCACCAGCCTCAATACGCACTTCCCATCCTCGCGGGGGTTCCCCACTCGCCAATCTCGACCGTGGAATCAGTTCGTCATCTTTCATACCGAAGAACTGCATGAACTCAGTATGCTGATATGTCGGAAGGCCCCACCCTCCGACAAAGGCATGTGGTGTGAGCTGATGAAGCAGCAACTCGTTGGCACGCACGTGGCGCTCTTGTTCTTCCAGAGAAGGCATCCCGCTGCAACCAAGAGCCGATCCGATCGCCACCACAACCAACACACAGGCCCATCCCGTGCGCCTCAAAAAATGAATGCCCTCGACCCATCGACTCTCACCTCGTATCGATCCAAGCTTGCGCATAGTCATTCTCACAACAGGCGTCGGCTCCTCGATTCAACAGGTTTCACAGGCTGACACTCATCGCACTGACAGAGCCGTCGAAGAAGGGCATAGGAGTAAATGCCGGTGTCGTGGCCGTCGCTCCAGCTGAATTGCAGTGCGTACCGTCCGACCGGCTGCACATCCTGCAACATGATCAACAGGGGCACATCGTCTGGCTGCAAACGGCGGGCGCCAGACCACTCGTCAACACAGGCTGCGCAGGGACATTGTTGGCGGAGATACCTCACGGGATAGACGGCCTTGTGTCCATCGTTCCATTCGATGCCCAACACACCCTTCTCAATCCAGGCCATGTCTTTTGGTTCACATACCGTCTCTGTCATGCTCAGGCATTCCTTTCAACAGCAGGCATCTGCGTCAGACTCATGACGGATAGGACAGAAAATTCACCGGGGGCAACTGTCTACCTGCCACAACCGTGACGTACCGTTCAATTGCATGTTCCACTTCATGTCGAACTTGCCCAGCTGCTTTAAGACGATCGACCATCGCTGGCGAAAGCCTCAACGCCTGCTGAAGAAATGCGAGACTCCCTCGCGAGAGCGGCACACAGCGGAACGTCTGGCGCGCAGCACAGACTTCGCAGACCAAGCCTCCAGAGAGAGGCGAGAACTGCGGCTCTCCCTTTAGCCCGTTATTACCACAGGCAACACAGTGCTCGGTCTGAGGGCGAAACCCGATAAGCCCGAGTAAGCGAATCTGGAACAACAGCGCCGTCAAGGCCGGATCCTGGCTCGTCACTAATGTGCGCAAGCCCAGTTCGAGCGTCGCGAAGAGCTGCAAGTCCGGGTCGCCGTCCGGCGTGACCGCACCCACCACATTGACCATCCGTGCGGCGGCAGTCATCAGCGTTAAGTCTTCGCGAAACGGCATGAACGGCTCCACGAGATCGACTTGAGACACTCGATAAAGTGAATCGCCAGACTTTTCAAATAAGTTCAGTTGGCAGATCATGAGCGGTTCGAGCGACGCGCCGAGGCGGCTCTTCATTCGACGAGCCCCCCTCGCTATCGCACGAACCTTTCCTCGCTCCTTGGTGTAGAACGTCACGATCCGATCGGCATCGCCCCACTTTCGGCTGTTCAGGGTGATGGCAATCGTTTTGATCAGTGGCATAAGGGAGATCCGTGAGACGTGAAAGGTGAAAGGTGAAAGGTGAGACGGGCTGAAGGCTGAAGGCTGAAGTGTTCGGAACCTCGAACCCCGAACTCAGCTCCGCGGCTGACTCTCGTTTCACGTTTCACGTTTCACGCCTCACGGTTTACGGCTCCTGCTAGCGAAGATAGTCCATGAACAGCGTGGCCAAGGAGAGATAAATAGTAATGCCTGTGATGTCGTTTGCCGTCGTCACAAAAGGGCCGGCTGCAACGGCAGGATCCACCTTCATTCGTTTCAGCATGATGGGCATAAACGTCGCCATACTGGTCGAAACCATAAACGCGATAATCAACGACAGGCCCACGACCATGCCGAGAAACCCTTGATGCCAAATCCAGCCGACGAGCGTGAGAATCACGCCGCAGGCAAGCCCCATCAGCAGTCCGACTTTGATTTCCCGAAAAAATACGGCACGCACATCCGTCAGCTCGATCAGCCCTGTCGCCAATCCTCGGATAATGAGGGTCGACGACTGGAGACCCACATTCCCTCCCATCGCGGCAATGACCGGAATAAAACTCACGATGGCAACAACTTCCTGAAGCGTGTACCTGAACTCCCACAGAATCGCCCCGGACAACAGGCTGCCGACAAGATTTGTAAAGAGCCATGGCAGTCGGTGCTTTGCCGACGCTACACTGGAGGATTTTGAGACCGAGTCCTCTTCAATCGCGCCGGCCATCTTGAGCATGTCTTCGGTCGCTTCTTCCCTGATCACGTCCACGACGTCATCAACCGTAATAATGCCGACTAATCTATTATCATTATCGATGACAGGGATCGCGAGCAGGTTGTAACTCGCCACTTGACGGGCGACTTCTTCCTGGTCCATATCGACCGTGACGCTGATCACGTCTCGCGTGGCGATGTTTTTCAACGGCGTCGTGGGAGGGGCCGTCAGCAGCCGCCGCAGAGAGAGCACTCCAACCAGGCGCTCATCCTTGTCGGTCACATAAATATAGAACACCATTTCCGCGTCCGTCGCCAGTTGGAGGCGTTGGATGGCCTCTTGTGCCATCGCGTCTTCCGAAAGCGCTAAAAACTCCGTCGTCATGATGCCGCCGGCCGTATCCTTCGGATACTTCAGCAGGTCGGCAACTTCCGTGGAGTCCTCTTCTCGCATCAGCGAGAGAATCTCTTTGGCCCGTTCTTCCGGCAGAACCCCAAGGAGGTAGGCCGCATCGTCCGGGCCGAGGTCTTTGATCAACCAGGCAATATCCGAATGCAGCAGGTCCGCCAGCACCTGATTGATACTGTCGCTGTCGAGTTCGCTGAGCACCTGTCCTCGCTTCGACTCGCCTCGCACCAGTTCGAAGACTTCCCGCTTTTCCTTGGGAGACGACAGATGCATAATGACTCGCGCCACATCGGCCTGATGCATCCGACTTAGCATCTTCGCAAGATTGGTGATCGCACCTCGGTGCAGCAGCCGTTGCACCGACAACAGCACGATGTCGGATTTGGTCCTGCCTCGATCGGCCTGATCACGCAACGCGTCGCGGAGGAGGTCCTTATCCCCTGAGCGAGGGCGCGGATCCATCGGATTCAGTTCTGTCATACGTTCCGTCGGCTGCATCACAATCCCGTTAGTAACCTAGTTCCATGAGGGCATGCTCGTCTTCTCGCCACGACTCCCGCACTTTCACCCACAGCTGTAGAAACACCTTCATTCCAAAGATCTGTTCCATATCGCGCCGCGCATCGGTTCCCACCGCTTTGAGTCTCTCGCCATGCTTCCCGATCACGATCGCCTTATGCGACTCTCGCTCGACCAGCACCGTCGCACTGATGCGGGCCAACTTCCCCTCCTCGACAAATTCGTCGATTTCTACGGCAACCGAGTACGGCACCTCTTCATAGGTTTGGAGCAAAATCTTCTCGCGAATCATTTCAGCCGCCAAGGTCCGCATAGACTGATCGGTGACCGTATCTGCATCATACGCCGCATCTCCTTCTGAAAGATGGGCCACCGTCACGGACAACAACCGATCGACATTATCGCCGGTTTCAGCCGAAACCGGCACGACGTCCGTCCATTCGAATAACCTGGCATAGGCTTCCATCACGGGCAGTAACTTGAGCTTGTTGACCAAATCCACCTTGTTCAATACGAGAATGATCGGTCGTGGACGCTTCCTGACCGCCCCTTTCACATGGTCGAGGACCAAGAGATCGCCGGGGCCAGGAGAACTCGTCGTATCCATCAACACATACACGATATCCGCTTCTTCCAGCACATCGACCGTGGTGCGAACCATGCGACGATTGAGCAAATGTTGCGGTTTGTGTAACCCCGGCGTATCGAGCAAGGCAATCTGCGCACCCGGTGCATGCACAACCCCAAGAATCCTTGTCCTCGTCGTTTGTGGCTTGTCCGAGACAATGGCAATCTTCTGCTCAAGCAATCGATTGAGCAGCGTCGATTTGCCGACGTTCGGTCGTCCAATAATCGCAACGGTGCCAAACTTCATGGGACTACGGGCGTGGCCGCTCCTGTGATGGTGATGGAACCAATTGATACACGGTTTCACCTTTGCGCACGTAGCCAAGCTGCTCTCGCGCGAGCTGCTCAATTTTCGCGGGATCGTGTTCCAGACGATCGATATCCCCTCGAAGCGTGCGGGTCGTTCGTTGTAATTCCTGAAGATCCATATCCAGCTGTTGGGCGTGCTCACGCATGGAGAAGTAGCGCGGGAGACCCATGTCACCAAAGACTAACACAACTAGCAACAGCAGACAGACAGCAACTCCGATATAGTGCACGACCGTCACCATGCGGCGCTGCCAATCGAGCCACTGCCGTCCCCGATTCCGCTTGATCATCGCGACTCACCCGCCATCAGTATCGAACCGGCACCGCCTCGCGACCCCGATAGACTGCATTGGAACCCAGCTCTTCCTCGATACGGAGTAATTGATTGTACTTCGCGACACGATCCGTTCGAGACAGCGACCCAGTCTTGATGAGCCCGCTATTGGTTGCGACTGCCACGTCCGCAATCGTCGTATCCTCTGTTTCCCCAGATCGATGCGAGATGATGGCCGTGTAGCCGGACCGCTTCGCCAGCTCAATCGCCTCCAATGTTTCGGTCAACGTGCCAATCTGGTTGAGCTTGATCAAAATAGAATTCGCAATTCCTTCCTTGATCCCCTTGGCAAAGATGTCCACATTGGTCACGAAGATATCATCCCCCACCAATTGAACCCGCTTGCCTAACTTCTCCGTCATCAACTTCCAGCCCTTCCAATCCAATTCGCTCAACCCATCCTCGATCGAGAGAATCGGATATCGATCGACAAGCTTCCCATAGTACTGGATCATCTCCTCGGACGAACGCTCAGGATTCTTTTCGGCTTCCAGAAGATACCGACCCTTCTCATAGAGTTCGCTGGCCGCACAGTCCAATGCGAGGGCCATATCACGCCCCGGCTTGTAACCAGCACCCTCGATGGCCTGCATAATCAGGCTGAGCGCTTCTTCATTCGATTGGAGATCTGGCGCAAACCCACCTTCGTCGCCGACCGCCGTATTCAACCCTTTTTTCTTCAGCAGCGACTTCAGCGTGTGAAACACCTCTGTCGCCATCCTGAACGCCTCGCTGAAACTCGCCGCACCCACCGGCATGATCATGAATTCTTGCAAATCCAATCGATTGTCGGCATGGGCTCCACCATTGATGATGTTCATGAGCGGCACCGGCAGCACTCGCGCATTCGTCCCACCAAGATATCGATAGAGTGGCTGACCCGTTTCCGCCGCCGCCGCCTTGGCCACAGCCAACGATACACCGAGAATGGCGTTGGCGCCGAGTTTGCCTTTCGTCTTCGTACCATCCAGATCGATCATGGCTTGATCAACACCGACTTGATCGAACGCTTCCCTCCCTAACAGCTCCGGCGCGATCAATTTACTGATATTCGCCACCGCCTTCGAGACGCCCTTCCCCATCCAGCGTTTCTTATCGCCATCGCGCAGCTCAATCGCTTCTTTCTCCCCGGTAGAAGCTCCCGATGGCACCGCGGCTCTCCCACGCGCACCACTCTCCAGTGTGACCTCTGCCTCGATCGTCGGATTCCCCCGAGAATCCAGAATCTGCCTGCCTTTGATTTCCCTAATCGCGCTCATGCTCTCATCTCCTACTTCTTATACAAATCACGAATTTCACGTGCTACATGAATCAACTTGTACTCATATAATTTACGAGTCTTAGTTGTTCGAGGTGGTCGATGAATTACCTCTGTCATCAGGGGTAGCACACATCCCTCCAGCTTTTTCATTCTCTTGTAACGAGGCATTCGCCCGTTTCGTGCAATTTTTGTAATCTCTTTATATGTCATACTCTCCATCTTGGGCGCGGGTGGCGCCCACCTGGGAGCCCGTCCGCCCGCAGCGGGGTCCCTACACCGGGCGGGGTGCGAGGACGGACGGGCTGGTCGGCGACAGGACCCGCGCTCATCCTAACCTCTTCTTCAGCAACTCATTCACCTTCCCAGGGTTCGCCTTACCACCGCTCGCCTTCATCACCTGCCCGACTAGAAATCCGAGCACTTGCTGTTTGCCCTCTTTGAACTGCGCCACTTGCGTCAGATTCTTCGCCAGCACATCGCCGATAACCTGGTCGAGCGCCCCTTCGTCGGATACTTGAATCAGCCCTTTCTCTTGAACGATCTGTTCCGGTGTCTTCCCGCTGCTGTAGACTTCGGGGAAAATCTCACGCGCGACTTTCAAACTGATCGTGCCTTGCTCAACCAACTGCAACAGACTGACGAGCTGTTCAGGCGACACCGGAGAGGCACTCGCGTCGGTTCCTGAGCGATTCAACTCTCTGGTGAGTTCGCCCATGACCCAGTTGCTCACTATCTTAGGCTGATTGAACAAGCCCACGCAGGTTTCGTAGTAGTCCGCCATTGCCCTCGACGCCGTCAAGACTCCGGCATCGTACTCAGACAGCCCAAACTCACTGACAAATCGTCTCATCCTGACTGCCGGCAATTCGGCTACCTGCTTGCGGCAGCCTTCAATCCATTCCTGATCCAGCTTCAGCGGCACCAGATCGGGGTCTGGAAAGTAGCGGTAGTCGTGTGCGTCCTCTTTGGAACGCATCACCGCCGTCTCTCCGCGATCGAGGTTCCAGAGCCGGGTCTCCTGGTTGATCTTGCCGCCCTCGCTCAACACCTTCGTCTGGCGCTTGATCTCGTAGTCGATGGCATCCTTGACGAACTTGAACGAATTGATATTTTTGAGTTCAACCTTGGTTCCAAATTCTTTCTGGCCTAATGGACGGAGCGAGAGATTCGGCTCACAGCGGAAGCTCCCTTCATCCATGTTGCCGTCGCAAACTTCAAGATACATCAACACATCACGCAGGCCCTTCAAATAGGCCACCACCTGATCGGCCGACCGCAAGTCCGGTTCCGTCACAATTTCCAACAACGGGGTTCCCGCCCGATTCAAATCGACACGACTCCCGTTGGTGCCGGCAACGTGGACACTCTTCCCTGCATCTTCTTCCAAATGGGCACGACGGATACGGACGCGCTGCGTGCCTTCACCCACGGCGATCTCGATCCAGCCATGTTCACAGATCGGCGCCTCGTACTGCGAAATCTGGTAGCCCTTCGGAAGGTCCGGATAAAAATAGTTCTTACGCGCGAAAATATTATTCACCGCAATCGTGCAATTCAGGGCCAGCCCCGCGCGCACAGCCATCTCTACTGCCGCCCGGTTGAGCACCGGCAACGAGCCGGGGAGCCCTAAACACAAGGGACAGGTCTGGCTATTTGCCGCAAGACCGAACACCGTTCCACAGCCGCAAAACAGCTTGGATTTCGTCCGCAGCTGCGCGTGTACTTCCACGCCAATGACGGCTTCGTAGGTCATCGCTTAGCTGCGGTCCTCTTCTCGCAACCGGTCACGCTCACGTCGCATCGCCTCACGACCGGCGTCAAACGCTTCGCGCAAGACGGCCTTCTTGGAGTCCACAAACTCCTTCCCCTCACCCACAACATCTTCCACTGTTTCGCCTGCAAGACCTGCCAAATCCCGCAAATTGCCTTCAGCTCGACGGGCATAGCCACGCAAGTGCTCACGCGACTCATCTCCAGCCCGTGGAGCCAGCAATAATGCCGCCACCGCGCCTAGCGCCGCGCCGCTCAAGAATGCGAGTAATGCCCCTGATGACGAGGAACCCCTATCATCCGCCATTGTGATGCCCTCCTTCTTCTCGAAATCGGTCCTTCATGACTTGGCTTGCGGCTCTAAACCCCGCCACCACGCTTGCCATATTGGTCAACATCGATCCGCTCGAGCCCTTTACAGCATTATGCATGTGCTGAACCGACTCTCCTACTTCCCCAACCGCATGCAAGAGGGCTGCAGCATGTTCGACCCCCCCGCGAGCCTGTTTCGTTGCCTCGTTCATATTGTGACTGATCGCCCGGATTTCGCCGATCAGCGGAGGCAGGTCGTCGTTCATCTTCGCGAGAAGCTGCTCAGATTCCCCGACAGTCTTTCGAATCTGAATCATCACGGGCACGAGAAAACCCACCAACACCACAAACGCGACAGCCACAAGAATCGCAGCTATTTCGACGATCGTCATAGGACCTCCAATGCACGTGAAACGTGGAGGAACCGGACCAATCTCTCTCTCATTTTCTCACCTTGTTACGTTTCACCTTTCACGTTTTACGCGTTACCGTATCACCGGCTTCTTCGCTCGCCATTGCGTATTCTGCTCGTACGCATAGGCCGCTCGCAAGAGTGTCTCCTCTTCGAAGGGACGGCCAATCAACTGCAATCCGATCGGCAGTCCGTCCCGACTGAATCCACAAGGCAGCGAAATCGCCGGCACACCGGCGAGGTTCGCGGAAATGGTAAAAACGTCCGACAGGTACATCTGGAGCGGATCGTCGCCCTTCGCTCCAAACTTGAACGCCGGCGTGGGTGTCACAGGTGTGACAATGAGATCGACATCCTGAAACGCTGCTTCGAAATCTTGGCGAATCAAGGTTCGCACCGCCTGCGCTTTGCCGTAATAGGCATCGTAATATCCAGCACTCAGGACATAGGTCCCCAACATGATCCGACGCTTCACTTCCGGTCCGAACCCTTCCTGACGCGTTTTCATATACAGGTCAAGCAGGTCTTTGGTTTCTTTGGCACGAAGTCCGAACTTCACCCCGTCATATCTGGCCAGATTAGAACTCGCTTCGGCCGTCGCAATGACATAATAGATGGCCACCGCGGCATCTGTCCGCGGCAACTGAATCTCCCTGATCTCCCCACCGAGCGCTTTCAACTCCTGGATCGCCGCCCGCACAGCCTGCTCTACATCAGGGTCCAGCCCCTCGGCAAAAAACTCGACCGGCACACCGACTTTCAGTTTTTTGAGATCCTTCCTCTTGAGCGCTTTCAGATAGTCCGGCACAGGAACATCCGCCGAGGTCGAATCTAATGGATCGTGTCCGGCAATAGCACCAAGGAGGAATGCGGCATCCCTCACATCTTTGGTAATCGGCCCGATTTGATCGAGCGAAGACGCAAAGGCGATCAACCCGTAACGCGAGACTCGTCCGTACGTCGGCTTGAGACCCACCACTCCACAGAACGCTGCAGGCTGACGGATTGACCCCCCGGTATCGGATCCCAACGCCGCAGCGCATTCATCGGCTGCGACCGCCGCTGCGGACCCTCCACTGGATCCACCAGGCACACACTCCAGATTCCAGGGATTGCGACTGGGACCCACGGCGGAATTCTCGGTCGAAGAACCCATTGCAAATTCATCGAGGTTTGTCTTCCCGAGCAGCTGATACCCTTGCGCGCGCAGCTTGGCAATCACCGTCGCGTCATACGGCGGAACAAAATTCCCGAGCATGCGGGACGCGCAGGTGGTCAGAACTCCCTGGGTACAAATATTATCTTTGATCGCCAACGGCATACCCATCAGGGGTAACGTCTTGCGCCACCCTTTCAACGACGCATCGAGCGCGCCGGCCTGCTTCACCGCTGTGTCTTTGGTTTGCGTGATATAGGCCTTCACCTTGGGCTCCACCTGGCCGATCCGTAATCCATAGGCGCGAACGATCTCTGTCGCCGTCACTTCGCCTGCCGTGAACTTCTCATGGAGCTCGTAGAGCGAGAGCCGATGGATCGACATCAGCGTTTCGTCTTCCCGGCCACAATCCGGTTCTTCTCGTTGACTTGGATAATCTTGGGAACATGCCGCTTGATTTCCTCGTCTGAGTAATACTCGTAACAGAAGATGATAATCTGATCGCGGACCGCGCCTTTTCTCGCAGTCGGCCCATTGAGGATAATCTCTCCCGCGCCACGCTTGCCTGCCATGGCATAGGTCATGAAACGCTCGCCGTTATTCAGATTGGAGCAGACGATCGCCTCATAGGGCAAAATCCCCGCTGCATCCATCAAGTCCTCGTCAATCGTCAGGCTACCTTCGTAATCGAGACACGACTCCGTCACCGTAGCCCGATGGATTTTCGACCGCAACATTTGCCTAAACATTCAGACCTCGCTTAAAGGGGTTGTCGATCTTCGATAATCTTCGGCACGACAAAAAACCCGTCGATCGACTCCGGCGCATTGTCCATCGCACGATCGATGGACAGGGACGGACTCACACTGTCCTGGCGAAACACATTCACTTGTCCCAGCACCGTCGCCGTCGGCTCAACGCCTGTCGTGTCATACTGCTTCAGTGTTTCTACATGCGTGAGAATCTGGCTTAACTGTTTCGTAAACGCAGCCTGTTCACCGTCTGTCAACTCCAACCGAGCCAGTTTCGCAACTTTTTCAACTTCCTGTTTCGTGATTTCCACTCTATCTCTTCCCCTGTTCCCCTTTAAGGATGTTCAAAATGGCCTTCCAGCAAGACCGCAGGAAGTCCGGCGACTGAGGCGTACCTCAGGGATACGTCGCAGGGAGACGGACGCCGAGAACGCCGCTGGAAGCCATTTTCAACATCCTATTATTCTACCGTGACGCTTTTGGCCAAGTTCCGTGGTTGATCCACATCCGCGCCCCGCAGTATGGCGATATGATACGCCAAGAGCTGCAATGGAATCGTGAACAAAATCGGCGAGAGTAATGGATGGGTGTCGGGAATCGTGAAGACCGCATCGGCAATCCTTCCCAACTCCCGCTCGCCTTCCGCGACCAACGCAATGACCGGCGCGTGCCGGGCTTTCACTTCCATCAAATTGCTCACGGTCTTTTCATACAACCGGTCCCTCGGCGCCAGCACGACCACTGGCATGTCCTTATCGATAAGCGCGATCGGGCCGTGCTTCATCTCTCCCGCGGCGTAGCCTTCCGCATGGATATAGGACACTTCTTTCAGCTTCAATGCGCCTTCGAGCGCGATGGGGTAATTGATGCCGCGACCGAGGAACAAAAAGTTCCGCTTCTTGTAATACCGTTTGGCAATCGCAATAATCTCTGCCTCGCGACCGAGCACCTGTTCGACCAATACGGGAAGCCGGACCAGTCGATCGAGCCAGGCCTTGCCGTCTGCGACAGACAGGGTTCCGCGCACACGCCCCAAATGCAACGCCAACATGTAGAGCGCCGTCAGCTGCGCGGTGAAGGCTTTGGTCGAAGCGACGCCGATTTCAGGCCCGCAATGCGTATAGAGCACACCATCGGATTCGCGAGCCAGGGTACTGCCCACTACGTTCACGATTGACACGACACGAGCCCCTTTTCCCTTCGCTTCGCGCGCGGCAGCCAGCGTATCCGCCGTCTCCCCGGACTGTGAGATCGTAATGAAGAGATCGTCTTTCTCAACCAGCGGATCGCGATAACGGAATTCGCTGCCGATATCGACCTGCACCGGTGTACGGACCATTTCCTCCAGGAGATACTTCCCCACCAACCCCGAGTGCCACGAGGTGCCACAGGCCACAATCCAAATCCTCCCAACAGCGGCAAACTCTTTCGGCGTCAGTCCGATATCCGGTAAATCCGCCTCGCCGGTCTCGTGAGAATAGCGCCCGCGCATCGTGTCGAGAATTGTCTGCGGCTGCTCGTGAATTTCTTTCAACATGAAGTGTGGGAATCCGCTCTTTTCCGCCGCGGAGGCATCCCAGGTGATCTTCGTGAGTTTCCGTTTCACAGGCCGGCCTTCGGTATCGGTGAACTGGATGTCGGTTGCGGTCACAACCGCCACATCGCCCTCTTCGAGGTAGGTCACGTCACGGGTATGGGCAAGCATCGCCATGACATCGGACGCGACAAAGGACGCCTGGGCAGTTGTCCCCACGACCAGCGGGCATCCGGAGCGCGCCGCGACCATCGTCCCCGGTTCCCGCTCCGAAATGACGGCGAGCGCATAACTCCCTCGCACATCCTTCGTGGCTGTTCTCACCGCTTCGGCCAGCGTCATGCCCTGCTCAAGATATTTGTCGATCAGATGCGCGACAACCTCCGTGTCCGTTTCCGACTGAAACTTGTAGCCCTCTTTTTCCAATTGCTGCTTCAGCGGCTGATAGTTTTCAATGATGCCGTTGTGCACGAGCACGCAGCCTTTCGAACGGTGCGGATGGGCGTTTTGCTCCGAGGGCTTCCCGTGCGTCGCCCACCGTGTGTGACCGATTCCCACGGTGCCCTTGAGTGCTTTCTCCTTGAGCGATTTCTGAAGATTAGCCAGCTTGCCGACCGTACGCCGAATTTCGATTTTGTCGCCTTGCAACACCGCAACACCGGCAGAGTCGTAGCCCCGATACTCCAGCTTGGCCAAGCCGCTGATCAAAATCGGTACCGTCTCCTGCTTGCCTACATATCCGACAATTCCACACATAGGATGCTACCTCCGCTTCTTCGCCTGATTGCTCTTGAAGAGAGATGCCTGTTTCTTCGAAAGACGAGTGGACTTCGTGTCTTGTTTTACGTGACCCGTTTCACGAATTGCGTCGGTCTGAAGCGCTCGCCGGCGTGCCGCCCACCCTTGACGATTCACTTGGGGCGCCCGCCCAATCCCCAACGCGTCCGCCGGAACATCCTCCGTGACCGTGGTACCGGCTGCGATGATGGCTCCCGCCCCCACCGTCACCGGTGCAATCAACTGCGTATCGCTGCCAAGAAATACCCCATCTCCGATCACCGTCTGGGACTTCCGCACCCCATCGTAGTTACAGGTGATGGTGCCGGCGCCGATGTTGACCCCTTTGCCGATTATTGCATCCCCCAGATAACTCAGATGGTTCGCCTTCGACCCTTCGCCCAAATCGGTTTTCTTCATTTCGACAAAGTTTCCGACCTTGGCCTTCTTCCGAACCACCACACCGGGACGCAAATGGACGAACGGACCTACATGTGCGCCGTCCTCAATATGCGAATCAGCGCAGACGCAGTGATCGAGGATCTCAACACCGGCGCCGACAGTACAATCCTTCAGCCGGACAGAGGATCGCAGCACACAGTCCTCTCCAATGACCGTCATCCCTTCAAGGGTCACGTTGGGATACAAGACCGTGTCTTTCCCGACCGTGACTGTGGCATCAATCCACACGGAGGACGGATCGATCATCGTCACCCCGGCGTCCAGCCAACGATCTCGAATCTGCTGCCGCACCACCTGTTCCGCCTCTGCAAGCTGCCGACGAGTATTCACCCCAAGCCCTTCCTCGGGATTGTCGAGCACCACAGCAGCGACACCCTTCCCGGATTGCTCCGCGAGGCGGATGATGTCCGTCAAATAGTATTCCCCTTGGGCATTGCTAGGATCGAGTTGTTCCAAGGCGTTGAAGAGAAACTCGCCATCGACCACA
Organism: Nitrospira sp. CG24A; assembly: GCA_002869925.2. GTDB lineage: Bacteria > Nitrospirota > Nitrospiria > Nitrospirales > Nitrospiraceae > Palsa-1315. The sequence continues at coordinate 125,391 of NEWT02000018.1, read as the reverse complement.
TAGGTGCCCACATTGATTTCACGGATCGCCTGCTCCTCTGCGTCGGCATCACGATCTTCGACAATGCGAGAGACAGCTCGCTCGCCTGAACGCGCACGCACGACCCGTCCGTATCCGCTAGCATCTGCGAGCACTGCAGTCAGAATCGTCACGGTGGCAGATTCCGCTTCATGCACGCGAAGGAGTTCGCGCACAGTCGTTTCTTGCAGCAGCGGTGTATCGCCGTTCAGAATCAAATACCGGGATGGGGCGCTCTGGCTGCCTGCCGCAAAGACCGGACGGCTCTGCAAGACAGCATGACCCGTGCCCAACTGTTCCCGTTGTTCGACAATTGCCACCGGTGAGCTGCCGCTCTTCCCTGAGGGCGCATGGTCGATCACGTGACGAACCTGATCAGCCTGATGCCCTACCACCACTGCCACACGATCCCCCGCAACGCGCAACCCCAACCCGACCGAATAGAGCACCATCGCCTGGCCAGCCACCGGATGCAGCACTTTCCCCAGCTTTGAGCACATGCGCTTACCAAGCCCCGCCGCCATCACCACCACTGCAAGGCCGGCAATCTTTCCCTGCCGGTGGCTGACCGGCTTCGTCACCATCGACACAGCAGTGGCTTGTGAACGTCTCATCCGATCGGGACTCCCGTTTCAGGCTGTTTGACCGCACTCCACTTCGTCGAAGTCGTCACGGCTGACGCGAGGGACGTGGACGGTGAGCAGAGCCCACCCGAAACGATAAGCTTCATCGCTTCTTCGACGCTCATATCGACGGAGGTGACTTCATGTTCCGGCACTAATAGAAAATAGCCAGACGTCGGATTCGGCGACGTCGGTACATACACATGAATCAACGGCTCCTGCGCAAGATCCTGCATGTCCCCTTTGGTCACGCCTGTCACAAAGGCAATGCAATAGTGGCCGTTCTTGGGAAATTGAATCATCACGACGCGATTGTACGACGCCTGCTCGGAAAACGACAAAATATCCATCATGGATTTCAACGTCGAATAGATCCCTCGCACGAGCGGCACACGATTGAGCGCTTCCTCCCACCACTTCACAATTTGACGGCCCATGAAATTGGTGGCAAACAGCCCGGTCACAAACACCAAGGCAATCAACGCCACAATTCCCAACCCCGGTACATAATGACTCGGCACCAACCGGGCCAGGAGATCCCCGAGAATCCCATCGACTGCCACGAACAAGGCCTTCAAAATCAGAATGGTTCCCCAGATGGGGATAATCACAAGCAAACCCGTCAGAAAGTACCGTTTTAGCAAGGTTTTCAGCATAGATACGGGCTGATAGAAATAGACCCCTCATCATACAGAGAGTTTCGAGGACCTCGCAAGCCTTTTCTTGCTATTTTCAACAACTTGGAATACCATCCCGCCCGTTTTCTTCACCGGTGAGGAGGCCGGGCGATGCGCGCAAAAAATCGACAGGCTCGTGGCCTGTTCATTACATTGGAGGGAGTCGAAGGCAGCGGTAAAAGCACCCAGATTCGTCACCTCGCGGAAGGGCTCATTCATGCAGGATACCGCGTGCTCCAAACCAGAGAACCGGGTGGAACCTCAACCGCCGAAGCGATTCGCCAGATCCTCCTCACGGCATCGCCCCACGAACCGGTCACACCTCAGACCGAAGCCCTGTTGATTCTCGCTGCCAGATGTCAGCACGTCACGCATGTCATCAGGCCGGCGCTGGAGCGTGGCATGATCGTCCTCTGCGACCGGTTTTCCGATTCCACGTTTGCCTATCAAGGATTCGGACGTGACCTTGACCTAAAGTGGTTGCAGGAGGCCAATGCGGTTGCAACCGACGGACTCGCGCCGGATCTGACCCTCGTACTCGACCTTCCAGTTTCTGTGGGCTTGGCCAGACGTCGAGCCGGTCGTGGGCCTTTGAATCGGTTGGATCGTGAGACAGAACGGTTTCATCGAAAGGTACGCCGAGGGTTTTTGGCGCTCGCAGCCAAAGAGCCTCGCCGCATGACAATCGTCAATGCGAATCGACCAGCGCACGAGGTCCAGGACGAGCTCACCGAGATCGTGGTAGGTTGGGTGGCTCGACAACGTCATCGTCCACGCCGCACGAGGTAGCATGCCCTTTCGCGATTGTATCGGCCATCAGCAGTCCATCGGATTGTTACAGTCCGCTGTCACCCATGAGCGTTTGGCTCACGCCTATCTCTTCCACGGCGAGGAAGCGATCGGGAAACGATTGACGGCCATTCGCCTCACACAAGCACTCAACTGCGAACGGCCCCCTGAGCCGGACGGTCTCGACAGTTGCGGTATCTGCCGATCCTGCCAACAGATCGAATCCCTCACGCATCCGGACTTTTTTGTCATCGAGCCGGACCCAGAACAGGCCACCCAGCAAATCAAGATTGAGCAAGTCCGAGAAATCGAGCACCAGATTATGTATCGCCCGCTCATCGGGGAGAGAAAAATCTGTCTGATCGACGACGCCGACCGCATGACAATTGGCGCGGCCAACGCACTACTCAAAACCTTAGAAGAGCCCCCAGCCCATAGCCTCTTCCTCGTCATCTCAAGCCGCCCCTCTGCCCTCCCGGCGACGATCCGGTCACGCTGTCAGGCCCTTCGCTTCACGACACCGGCTCGCACACAGGTGGAAGCGGCGCTCATCTTAAAGCGAGAAATCTCTCCCGCAGACGCGCGATTCCTCGCCATTGTCAGCGAAGGCCGTCTCGGCGACGCCCTCACCGCCGACGTGAAAGACACGCGCGCGCGCCAACAGGAACTCGTGGACTTGGTCCGCCCTCAATCCCTGCAATCGATCGGATCCGTCCTGTCCTCAGCGGAAGCCATTGCGAAGGCCGACCGTGCGCAAGACATCCTCGCCTGGCTGGCTCGGTGGATCCGCGACCTTGTCTTGATTCAGGTCGAAGGAGATCGTGACCAGATACTCAACCTCGATGATCTCTCAACGCTCGAAGCGTATGCGCGACAGGCCAATACCGATGCGCTCGTGAACCTGCTCCGTGAGATTGAGCTGACTGAGCAGCGCGCGACGCGGCATCTCAATCTCCACATGGCCCTGGAAACGATCTTACTCCGCCTGCGCGACGCAGTGACCGGATCGTCCATCCCGCTGCCCGCCTAGATTTCGCCGTTTATTACCTGCTATCTTTTGCCACGCCACATGAGTCACCCCAACAGCTTCTACATCACGACCCCGATTTATTACGTCAATGACGTGCCGCATATCGGCCACGCCTATACGACCGTGGCTGCCGACGTGCTGGCGCGCTACTGGCGCCTGCGCGGACGCGACGTGTTTTTTCTCACCGGGCTCGATGAACATGGGCAGAAGGTTCAGCAAGCCGCAGCCAAAGCCGGCATCGACCCCCAAACCCATTGCGACAAGCTGGCGCCCCAGTTTCAGGACCTCTGGAAACGGCTCAATATTTCGAACGATGCTTTCATTCGGACGACGGATACCCCGCATAAATTAACCGTTCAACGATACCTTCAGGAACTTTACGATAAGCAACTGATTTATAAAGACGATTATACCGGTTGGTACTGCACGTTTGATGAGCGGTTTTGGACGGAAAAGGATATCGAAAATGGCCTTTGCCCTGACTGCAAACGGCCAGTCGAACGTATCAGCGAGCACAACTATTTTTTCAAGATGGGTCAGTATCAGGACCGCCTGATCAAGCACATCAAAGAACATCTCAACTTCATCCGCCCCGAGTCGCGCCGCAATGAAGTCCTGGGATTTTTGACCACGCAAAAACTCGGTGACTTGTCGATCTCCCGACCCAAATCAAGACTCTCCTGGGGCATCGAGTTGCCGTTTGATAAGGACTACGTCACCTACGTCTGGTTCGATGCACTCGTGAATTATGTGTCGGCACTCGAGTACCTTGCGCAACCCCCGTCGCTTGAGAAGTTCTGGCCAGCTAGCGTCCACTTGGTTGGGAAAGACATTCTCACGACGCATGCCGTCTACTGGTCCGCGATGCTGATGGCTCTGGACATGAAACTCCCGGAGACAATCTTCGCCCATGGTTGGTGGACCGTCGATGGCGAAAAGATGTCGAAGAGCCGAGGAAACGTCGTCGATCCCAACAAGATGGTCGATGAATTCCGCGCCGACGCCTTCCGCTATTTCCTGTTACGCGAAGTACCATTTGGACAGGATGGTGATTTTTCAGAGCAAGCTCTGACAAGACGGACCAACAGTGATCTGGCAAACGGCATTGGCAACCTCCTAAGCCGCACGTTGACCATGATCGATCGTAATTGTGAAGGCACTATCCCTGATATGCCCCAGGACTACCTTGAGAAAGAAAGCCAAAAATACCGCCTTCTCCTTCATGCAAGGAAACAGCTTCTTACATTGGGAGAGTCTCTTGATGGATTCTTCGAGGATCTTGAGTTCAACAATCTACTCCTACTCATCACAAGCCGAGCTACAGACGTAGATACGTTTATTGATAAGCATGAACCATGGAGACTCGCAAAGGATCCTGGCAAACGCGAAGAGCTTAACGCTGTTCTGTATACGGCAGCAGAATGCCTGCGCATTTTGAGCCTCTACATCTACCCCTTCATGCCGAAAACAGCAGAGATCATCGCTGAGCAACTAGGGCTTGATATCAATTTTAATTCTCCGCTCTTGAACCAAGAGATCAAGTGGGGTGAACTTCAAGGCGGAACAAAGATCCGAAAAGGTAGAGCCCTCTTCCCACGTATCGACTTAAACCCACAAGGAGCCAAACTCGTGAGCGACGCAACGACTCCCCTACAACCAACCGTAGCGATACCAGCACCGGCCCCCGCCGTGCCGCAGGCTGCAGCACCTGTTGCTCCAGCGCCCGCACCACCCCAAATCACCATCGACGAGTTCATGAAGATACAGCTCAAGACCGCGAAGGTCATCAGTGCGGAGCGCGTGCCGAAATCGGAGAAGCTCCTCAAGCTTCAAGTTGCCGTTGGAACTGAGCAACGGCAGATCGTGGCGGGCATTGGAAAGAAATACGAGCCAGAGGCCCTCATCGGAAAAACTATTGTCATCGTGGCCAACTTGAAACCAGCTAAGTTGATGGGAATCGAGTCACAAGGCATGGTATTGGCCGCAGGCGACAGCGAGGTCCGAGGGCTCATCACTCTCGTTGAAGACGTCGAGCCAGGCACGAAAGTGAAATGAGTCTGGCTGTTGCCTCAGCTCGGCTGCTGCTCTATGGCGCTGTTCTGATGCTCATCCCCTGTCTCGCAATCTCGGCTGACAACGAACCCCCACCCCGTCTCGGGCTGAACGATCCGCAACCGACGACTATTCTAGTCCGCGTCGTGGGCCATGGCGCGATGGTGCTCGGGCGAGAGGTCGGGGGCGCTCGTATCACCATCACCGACGTGGCCACCACACGCATCCTGGCCACCGGCATTCAGCAAGGTGAAGCAGGCGACCAAAATCAGATCATGCGAACACCGCGTCTCATGGAAGAGCCTCATTATAGTTCTCGACCTGCCGCAGCCTTTACCGCAACCTTGGACTTGCTTCGTCCCACGCTGGTTGAAGTGACGGTCGAAGGGCCACTCGCCTACCCTGCCTCATCCCAACGCGCCTCGACGACAATATGGCTGATTCCCGGCCACGATATGATCGATGATGGAGTAGTCCTGCATCTCTACGGCTATATAGTTCATATCGAACATCCAAAACCCGGTGAGCCATTAATCGCAAAAGACGATGTCATCCTGCGCGCGTCAGTCCGAACCTTGTCCGGAGCGCTGGTTCGCCCGCACGGAGACTGGGATTCCAGGAAGATCCACATCTACGGCGAGTTGGTGGTTGGAGAGCGGGTGCTCGAACGACTCCAGTTGTTTTACAATCACGACCGCACCAGCTTCGAAGCCCCATTTTTCGTTCCCCTCCCGAGCGATGCACCGGACGGAATTACCCTTCGCGTCGTGGCAGCCGACCCCTCTCACGGAAATGCTGGCGTAGAGAATGCGAAATATCCCGTGCTCAGCGAACGGCTGCCGCTCAAAAAACCGTGATGATCAGTTCAGGAAAGAGAGCCATGCCCCTATGGGCAAGGCCTCCATCTCTCCTGAACACTTGCTGTGATGCGAACGCCGTGCGACACTATAATCGATGTCTACCCCGGCCTTGTACGAACATCTCCGCTCCCGGCTCTATCTCGCTCTGGCACTCAACGCGGCGATCATCGTCGCTGAGTTCATCGGCGGATGGGTCCTCGATAGCATCGGGCTCATGAGCGATGCAGGGCATAACTTCGTCGACCAGGGTGCGCTCTTTCTTGCCCTCTATGCCCATCTCTTAACGGCCAGGCCTGCCACAGAAAATAGAACGTTCGGGTATCACCGAGCCGGTATCATTGCAGCATTCTTGAATTCATTCATCCTGTTGCTCACGGCCCTCGGCATCGCACTCGTTGGATTCAAGCGGCTGCTGCAGCCCGTCACGGTGGACGGTGGCTGGGTCATGGCAATCGCCGCGCTCAGTTTCGCAGCCAACTTGAGCATTGCGCTTCTGTTGCAGCACGGAGCCAAGGACGATCTCAATATCCGCAGCGCCTTTTGGCACATGCTGGGCGATGCCTGGGTCTCCCTGGGCGTCGTGATCAGTGGCGGAGCGATCTTATTGACTGGATGGACCGTGCTCGATCCGCTGATCAGCCTGCTGGTCGTCGTGGCCATTGCCAAAGGAGCCTGGCCGTTGTTTAAAGAATCGCTGGACGTCTTGCTGGAATCGACCCCGCCGAAGATCAGCGCTTCACACGTCGCTGCGACCATCGAGGCAATCCCCGGCGTAAAAAATGTCCACGACCTCCATATCTGGGCAGTCGAACCTCGGTTGATTATGATGACCTGCCATATCCTCGTTGATGGCGGCGATTCAGCCCTGACGAATAATTTACTTCACACCATCCGCACCAAAGTCAGCGCCGATTTTGGCATCAAACATCTGACGGTTCAGATGGGGACCGATTGTTGCCACACAGACGAGATTCACTGCGATCTGACTACGTTGGCAAAGCAGCACCAGGATGAGGGGTTCGTACATGTGCACCACTGAACGCGCCTTCTTCGTGAAGCGTGAAGCGCTAGAAGCAGGTGCGAGACATGAAGTGTCCGACTCCGGAACGAAATGCGCTTCACAAACGACGCTTCACGCGCTCGCGTAGCGGAATTGAGACGATGTCCACCTCCCCGATCCCTTTTTATATCCTCTGCGGCTCCCTCGGCGCAGGAAAAACCACACTCTTGATGCGGCTGCTTGAACATTGGAAGAGCCAGGGCAAACGGGCCGGGGTGTTGATGAACGAAGCCGGTGAAGTCAGCATTGACGGCCCACGCGCGGGCACCATTGCTGAACAAGTGATGAACCTCGCCGGAGGCTGCGTCTGTTGCGATACGAAAGAAGATTTGTCCTGGGGGATCGCGCAACTGGTGCGGGACTATGAGTCGGATGTCATCGTTCTGGAATGTTCGGGCATGGCCGATCCAGCCGAAGTCATCGATGGCGTCACCGATCTTTACACCGCGCAACTCACACACTTAGAAAAAGTCATCGCCCTCCTGCATCCGATCCCCACCGACCGGGAAAGCATGGGGGGCTACGTCACCAAACAAGCGATCCGATGCGCCGACGAACTCATTCTCAATAAACGAGACCTCTATGTTCCAGGACATTGGGAGGCCTTCAAGACCTCGATCATCGAACAGAATCCTTACGCGCGGGTCTGGGAAACCAGCCATGCCAGGATCGATCCTTCGTCGCTGCTGGAGCCAATCATCCGCACGTTGCCAACCGCGACGGTGAATGTGGAATTCGGCGTGCCGCGCTCGACCGCAACGAACAACCGGGCATCGTATCATCCAATCGCCACGACGGTTCGGCTACCAGGTCCATTGAACTTTGCACGATTCCTGCGCTGGATGAAAGCCCTGCCCCCCGAGCTTGAGCGGGGGAAAGGGTTCTTCCGCTTTGCCAAGGGACCGGAGCTTCAAGAGTTTCAATACGCCCCTCCTGGCAACGCGACGATTACACCGATCACCTTGCTCGATGAACCGAGCCATGCAATCGTGTTGATCGGGCGAGGCTACGATCAGGAGCGCTGCCAGGCAGACCTGTTGGGCTGCCTGGAAGGCTAGCCGACTGCGGAAGCCCTATGCCCATACCACTGCTTTTTTAGTTTGCTGTCCATGACAATAGAAGAATGCCGCGCAGGATGCTCAAAAAGGCCGTCCAGCAAGGCCGCAGCCGACGAAAGCACCGGAGGCGTAGCCTCTGTGGGCTACGTTGAGGATGCTTTCGAGGCGACAACGACGCTGGCGGACTTTTTCAGCATCTTGCGCAGGAGCGGACACGAGAATAGCGCAAGAGCAACCAGGCAACCCCTGCTCCAAATACGCCACCGATCACCCACCCGCCCAGGACGTCCGTCACGTAGTGGGCCCCGATATACACACGCGACAGACCGATCATTGCAACCAGCGGCCAACTCACCCAGCCCGATCGAGGATAGAGCACGTGGAAAAACGCGGCTGCCGTCGCAGTGTTGATGGCATGGTTCGAGGGAAACCCGAATGTCTTGCCGCAGGCTTCGATCTGATGGATATCCGGGAGCGCCATGCAAGGTCGTGGGCGAGCCGCAAGATCTTTGATCCGCGCTCCAACGAAATCCAACAGGCCGATGGACCCTGCCAGCACGGGAGCTGCCAGTAACACTTCCCGCCACGACAGCCACAACCAATAGCCTACCAGCAAGATGCCAGGAACCCACAGCAGGCTTGACCTAGAAAGACCGAGCGCCAACTCGTCCAACCAGGCCGACTGCCCGGCAAACCCATTGATAACCCGAAAGATCGATTCGTCCACACTCATGGGGATGACGATAAAGCGTGACTACTCATTCGTCAACCGCCAACCGTCAAACAGCAAGAAATAGTCTGGCTGGTCAACCTGGATGGTCTGTGCCATCAACGGTCAGCTCTCCGCCTTGCGATCAACGCGAGCGGAAATGAATGCGCACAGTGAGCTCTCCATCGATCGGCTCATCGCCTTTCAATTGGGGATCGAAGGTCCATTGGTTCAACGCAGCCATGCCGGCAATGGTGAGTTCCCGATGCTTGGCCGGCTCCAACACGACAACGGTAACTTTCGCGTCCTTGGAAACCATCATGCGTGCCTTCATCCAATCGTCGAGTTCTTTACCATCTAAAGCAGGAGGAACAGCCGGCCAGGGCGTGGCCTTGGGAACCGGCCCAAGCTGTTGATCCTTGTTGAGCGGCAGGCCGTGGACATGGACTTCCGGCAACTCCAGCACATCTTCAAGGTGATCGCTCTCATGTGTGGCCTCGTCACCAGCCACAGCCAATGCCATGGCCGGCCAGAGACAGACCACGAACATGCACATGAGAGCAATCCCATACGCTTTCCGCACAACAAGATTCTCCATTTGTTTTAGCCTACGGGCTAGGTTCAGGCTAAGAAGGACTATTCCCATCTTGACTGAACCTCGACCTCAACCTCAAGCTGTCACTCCTCAGAAGAACCACTGTGCACGGAAAAAGAATGACCGTGGCATCCCGGCATGGGACACGCCCAATCCAATACTCCCCTCGCCTCGATTGATGAAGTACTGTTGATCCAGTAGATTCACCACGTCAAACCCCAACAGAAGCTTCTGATTATCCCACGGCATGGGAATGACATGCGTGAGAGACAGATTATAGACCGTGTACGAGGGACTATGGGTGGAATTGGTTTTGCCTCCCTCTTCCGCCGTACGCAGCCCAGACGCAAACAACGTCTGGCCTGTGAGTGTGGTCCGCTCCAAAAACCGATAGGCGACGATCGCGGAACTCGTCAAGGTCTGCTGGTGATCGCAATGTACCCCGCCTTTCGAGTTGATGTCGGCAATTTCCGCCGCTTCGAGCAAGATGTGGCCGGATTGGAGTCCGTATCCCTTACACTGCCCCCAGGCTAGATTGCCGCGTGCCGTCAAGTTGTCCGTGATCTGGAGTTTCAGCGCGCCATCGATGCCTCTCGTCCAGCCTCGTTCAAACGCAAAATAATTCAACAGGGGGGTCGTCCCAAACTGCCCCGCATCGGCCAGATAGTTGGCGAGCTTATAATATCCCGTCAGTTGTACAGTCGCCCAACTGGTCAACGCATGGTAGCTCCCCACCTCAAAGTAATGGGCGCGTTCAGCACGAACCGTATTATTCGTCGTATCATCCGGCGCCGCCCTTGTGCCGACGGTATTGAGCTTCGCAAATGAAATGGCCTCGAGGTTCGGCGGCGTAAACTGCCGTCCGTAGAAGACATGAAACACGTTCGCTGGATTGGCCTTGTAGGTGATCCCGACCCGCGGGCTGATCTGCGCCTCATCGCGCTGATACTGCACCACATCGGCCCTCACACCAAGGTTGAACGTCCACCGATCATTGGGGCTCCACTGGTCCTGAATCCAGAATTCTTGTCGGTAGCCGATCAACCGATTGTCCGCATTCAGCCCCAACACATTCCCCGCCGGGTTACCCGCTCCGTCATCCGCGAACGTGAATAGTCTCGTCTTGTTCACAGCCTGCGTCCGATCGACCTGGAATCCGGCTTTGATCACATGCTCCTTGTTGGGAATATAGGTGTGATCCATTCGGACTCCGCCCGAATAGGCGTTCCGATCCTGGCTGGCCGCAGAGAACGGCTCAGCCGGGTCCGCCGTGTAGGCGAGTAGATTAAATGGGTCTGTCCGAAACGTGGCCCGCGTTTGGCGGACATATCCTGATAGGCTGAAAAAATTACTACTATTCACATCGTGCCGCCAGACCATGTGCCCGTATTGATTATTCTCTTTCTGATTTTCGTCGATGGCCTGAGACGCCACCGGGGTGAATCCTGGCCGGCTCGCCTGAAGCAGAGGCAACACCGTCCCGCTGGGATCGAGTTCTTGGCCCGGCAACGTCGGAATCTGATACTTGGCCACGGAATTCAAGAATACCCACGAGAAGTTGTTCGAATTGTCGAGCTGATAGTCGCCGCGAATGAACGTCTGATTCCGCTCGCTTTGCCCGTGAAAAATCGAATGCCCGAGCGTCGGCGGCTCGATCCCGCGATTCGTCGCCGTATGGCTATTCAGCACATAGAACCGGAACTTCTCGCCGATCGTGCCCCCGTATTCAAACGACGGATTGAGCGTCCGGTTCGACCCACCGAGCATTTGGACGGACCCGAACCCTGGCTTGGTACCGCTCTTGGTCGTGATGTCCAACACCGCGGCCGTTCTATTTCCATACTGCGCCTCCATCCCGCCCAAAATGATATCTGCCCGCTCCCACGCCCGTGGCGAGATCACATCGGAAAAAGTGGACGACACGGTATCCGGAATCGGCACACCGTCAATCCGGAGCTGGAGATTGGCATGCTCCTGCCGAATATGCACTTGCTTGAGAGACCCATAGGCGGCACCCGGAATCGTGACCAGCACATCCTGCAACTCGACATTGTTGCCGCGCGGCAATTCTTCGATCTCCTTTCGACTGATCGAATAGGTCTCACTCGAGGCTTTATATTGAATCGGCGCGAGAGGCGACCGCACCTCGAGCGCGACCTCTTTGGTCTTGGACAGGGTCAAGCTGATGGGGGTGGGAGCCTCGGCCCCGATCTTCAGCACGATATATTCGCTTCGATAGGTATCTTGCACCGCACTGACGGAATAGGTTTCATCGGCAGGGACAGGAATGCTGAATTCACCGGCACTATTCGAGACACCGGTCGTCACCAACGTTCCTTCTTGATTCTTAACCTCGACGAGTACCTGCCCTACCCGACGAAGATCCTGATTCTGGACCGATCCAGTGATGAGATTGGGCTCAGCTGCTCCCGCAAGCCCCTGCTGGAAAAGACTCAGACAGACGACGCAGAGACATACTGAGCGAACAATACAATGAATCCATATAATGGGTCGCATGAAATCCCCCTCACAATCACATGTTCAAGAGACGCCACGGCCAGCACGCAGTCCGACGACAACCGTGCCGGAATGGCGAGAATCGAAATGACGTGATTAGTTGCAGGGAGGAGCGCGAGAAGGACCGGGCGTGTATAATCCAGATGACAGCAGAACGGAGTCCGCTGGAAGTTCAAGCAGGTCGACGAGTTCCTGTGCTGTGAAGAGAGGCGCGCCGACATCGAGAGACCCGGCTGTGTGATGCTGTACCCACTGACAGAGGTCGGTGTCGGAGTGCTCGTGCCCATCGTGGTCGGCAGCCGCCAACTCGTGATGGACGTCCTGCGCCACGGCAAACGGCGCAAAAGTGAGCAATAATAAGACGAGGCCGATCGCCACAGTGCTCTGAAGGAAGAAGTGCAGACGTCGTATGGAAGCGTGTAGAGTCATTACGGGCGAGCTAAGTAACATAAGCATTCACGGCATGTCAAACCACGGAATCCATGCATCAATTCGATCATCTCCAACCGCAGACGACACCTCCGGTGGATATTTCCTTTAATATCCGCTATATTTTACACGTCCAAGCGCATACCGCCTCCTTCAAGCTGCAAGACAAAGGCAGTTCCCTGTGAGTAAATAGGACCATGCAGAGACCGCTCGACAACCAGCACGTCATTGACATCAAACCGCTGCCCTCGCCGCGAACGATCAAGTCAACACTGCCGATTACGGACCAGGCCGCCGCGCTGGTCGTTGAGACCAGGGAAGCCATCCGTCGCATTCTGCACGGCCAAGATCGTGAGCGCCTGCTGGTGATCGTCGGCCCCTGTTCGATCCATGACCCCGAAGCTGCCTACGAATATGCCGACCGGCTGAAACCAGTGGCCGATGCGTTAGGCGACCGGTTGCTGATCGTCATGCGCACCTACTTTGAAAAACCCCGCACCACGATTGGGTGGAAGGGACTCATCAACGATCCGCATCTGGACGGCACCTGCGACATTGGAACAGGTCTGGAGTTGGCCAGGACGATTCTGCTCAACATCAATAAACTCGGAATTCCCTGTGCCGCTGAAGCCTTGGACCCGGTATCCCCACAATATATCGCCGATCTCTGGAGTTGGGTTGCCATCGGCGCCCGCACCACCGAAAGCCAGCCGCACCGGGAAATGGCCAGCGGACTGTCAATGCCGGTCGGCTTCAAGAACGGCACAGAGGGCAATCTTCAGGTCGCCTGGAATGCCATGGTCGCCGCAAAGCAGCCTCACCATTTTCTAGGCGTCAACGCCGATGGTCTCACCTCCATTATCAAAACCATGGGCAACCCTGATCGCCATATCGTGCTTCGAGGCGGTGGCGGAAAAACCAACTATGAAGCTGAACACGTGGCGCAGGCAGAGGCCCTTGTCGCAAGCGAAGGCATCGCCCGCCCCATCATGATCGACTGTTCGCACGACAACTCCAGCAAAGACCATCGGCGCCAGGGTATGGTCGCGCGCGACGTCCTCCATCAATTCCGCGATGGACGTCAATCCATCATGGGACTGATGCTCGAAAGCAATCTCAACCCTGGCAAACAGATCTGGCAGCAGGGCAAAGCGCTGGCCCACGGCGTCTCCATCACCGATGCCTGTCTCGGCTGGGGCGAAACGGAATCCTTGCTCAACGAACTAGCCGAGATGATCGTGACCAAGCCCGCCTAAACGGTTGGTTGGTTTGTTTCGTTTGTCTTGTTTGTTTGGTTAAACGAAACGAACCAGATAAACCAAATCAACCAAATAGACCCGCATGTTGATCGACACCCATACACATCTCGATGATGCCCGCTACAACGATGATCGCGAGGCCATGATCTCACGCGCCAGAGAAGCCGGTGTTGAAGCCTTCGTGACCATCGGGTGCGATCTCCTGACCAGCCAGGCGGCGGTCGCACTGGCCGAGCAACACCCGTTTATCTATGCCTCCATCGGCGTCCACCCCCATGAAGTGAAACATGTCCTCGATAGCTGGTATGGCGAATTTCGCCAGCTAGCACAAAGCAAGAAGGTCGTGGCCTACGGTGAGATCGGCCTCGACTACCACTACAATCATTCGTCACCGAAGGAACAACGCGAGCGATTCCGTGAACAGATCCAGCTCGCACGCGAGCTGAAACTTCCGGTGATCATTCACACGCGAGAAGCGCAGGAAGACACGATCACGATCTTGAAAGAAGAGAAGGCGTCAGAAATCGGCGGGGTATTTCACTGCTTCTCCGGGGATGCCTGGCTGGCGAAGGATGCGCTGGACTTGGGGTTCTATCTCTCATTTTCAGGGATTCTCACATTTCAGAACGCCACGATGCTGCGAGACATCGCGAAAACAGTTCCGCTTGATCGGCTCCTCGTCGAAACAGACTGCCCGTATCTGACGCCCGTTCCTCATCGCGGAAAGCGAAACGAGCCGGCGTTTGTGGCCCATGTGGCCACAACGCTTGCCGAGTTAAAAGCCCTTCCCATCCATGACCTCGCAATGTACACAACGAGGAACGCAGCACAGTTATTCAAACTGCCCTCCGGATAACGGCATCACTCGCAAACCAACCCCACCCCGGGGTCATGCGGGAAGAGGTTCACTCATCATTGCTCTGCAGAAAAAACGTTCCACTATTCATCTTCAATCCCACGGCCCCATCACGGAATGCCGTCCTGCCATTTTCATCCTCAACCACCACATATGAAAGGCACAGCCTATGCGATTAATTATTGCCATCTTTCTGCCATGGCTCACATTTTTCACAATCGGTCAGCCCATTGCCGGCGTGATCTGCCTACTCCTGCAACTCACCCTTATCGGCTGGATTCCAGCGACAATTTGGGCTGTGTACGCCTTGGGCCAATACAAGACCGACAAGAAAATTGAACAAGCGCTCGGCCAGAAAAATACTTAACGGAATTGTTCCTGAGAATGTCGGCTATGAAACACCCGCCTCGACCAAGAACGTTTAAAATCGCTTGAGCTGCCGGTTGCGCTGTCGTAGCGCTTTGGGTAACTTCCGCGGATTCCCACGCTTCTCCGCACCTCGCTTTGGACGGAGGTCTTCCCCCGTATCCAGCTCTTTGTGGGGAGAAACACCGGTCATGTTTGACGGCCCCTGCAATTTCCCGATGAACTCTTGGGCCTTCATCACGAAGGCCCCCTGCGCCCTCGCCACGTTGATGATCTCACGATCGGAACTCACCACCGCGCAGGCGGACCCGAATTCTGCAGCCAGGCGTTGAATCACCTGGTCGGCTTTTTCTCCCCGACGAGAGAAGATAATCTCAAGACCCAGTCGATGCTCCCGCTGCTCCGTGCCCCATCCCTGTTGCCACCCATCAAAGACCACTGTGATTGGATGGGATTTTCGTTGACGATATGCCGCCAGGTCGCGCAGGAAAGACTCGCGCGCCGTTTCGGAATGCAAGCTTACCCCTGCACCGATCCGGCCCGTCAGCGCCAAGAGATTATACCCATCAACGATCAGGTGGAGTGCCATGGCCAAAGACCCTAGCGTTCCCACTATACCCTGTCAATCGGTTTCGCCGCACGTTCATACGACCAATCCCCTTGACAACTGCGCGGACTTCTGAGAAATACACATGATCCCGTTAACAACGCAGCGAACACCCATGCGATCGGCCCTGTGGCTCATCCCTCTCCTCACCTTCCTGGTCGGACTCTTCGACCTCCCTGGCCATGCCCTCAATCCGTTTCACGTTGACGAAGCCTCTGCATCAACGAGTACAACCCCTCAGAAGCCTCCTCACAAATCCAAGCGGCCCCACACCTCACCAATACGGCTCACCCCCACGGGACTCAGCCTGACAACGATTCAGAACTTCCGGACGACCAGCTCGCTCAGAATGACCAGGCTCGTACTTGATCTCGATTCGAAGGCTCACCCCAGTACACGACCCCTGCTGCAAGCCGAGGGAGTAACCATCGAAATCCCCAACGCGATCTTAAGCCCATCCGCTAAGACAAAGCTTGCCGCCGGCAGGATCGCCAAACCGTTTCTCATTACCCAGCCTTCTGAGCGGTCGGTTCATATCTTACTGCCGACCGGCACATTTACCAGCTATACACTACTCACCCTGATGAATCCCCCCCGGCTTGTCATCGATGTCGTGCCTCCGGCTGAGCCCCGGACGATCCTGCCCGCTGAGCCACCACCGGACTTTTCGTCGCCACTCCCGACTCCTCAGCAACCGCTTCAGCCACGAGCCAAATCCGTGACGACCATCGTGATCGATCCAGGACACGGCGGGAAGGATCCCGGCGCACGTGGGCACCGGGGGACGGAAGAAAAAGACATTACCCTGAAGGTCGCGCTGAAACTACGCGACCTCTTGAGCCAACAGCGCGGAATCCGTATTCTCATGACCCGGGAGCGCGACGAATTCATCGAGTTGGAAGACCGGGCGAAGTTTGCCAATCGACATGAAGCGGATCTCTTCGTCTCGGTCCACGTGAATTCACATCCCCAACGCTCCGTGAAAGGCATTGAAATCTACCATTTCGGAGAGGCCAAGGATCAACGGGCGCTCGAAGTCGCGGCTCGTGAAAACGGAACCCCGCTCCACAGCACCGGCGTAGGATGGGAATATCTCGTCGCCGATCTTCTCACGGCAAAGAAGATCGAAGAATCCCTCGAACTCGCCTGGACTGCCAAGGAAGCGATGGTCACCAACCTGAACGGGCATTACGACCTCGTAGATCATGGGGTGAAAACTGCGCCCTTCTATGTGCTCCGCTTCACCAGTATGCCCAGCATCCTCGCTGAAATCGCCTATATCTCGAACTCTGGTGAAGAAGAACTGCTTCGAACCAGCCGCTTCACCAGCCTCGTGGCAGAAGCACTGATGGAAGGCGTCAAATCATTCCTCGCAACACGATGACCTCCGCGCCGTTCGTTCCCCCACGCCGATGCCGACCCTCAAATTAGTCTTAGAGTATGACGGAACCTCCTACGCCGGGTGGCAACGCCAACCCGATCAGCTCACAGTTCAAGACGCGATCGAGCGAGCCATTCGTCAGGTCACCCAGGCCACAGTATCCGTCATCGGCGCAGGGCGCACAGATTCGGGCGTGCATGCGCGCGGACAAGTGGCGAGCTTTCGCATAGAGCATGATTGGCCTGCATCGAGTTGGACGCGGGCGCTCAATGCCGTCCTGCCGAAAGACATTGCCGTTCTTTCCTCTACCCTCATGGACGACCGCTTTCATGCCCAACACGATGCACGAGGCAAACTCTACACCTATCGAATCCTCCATCGCCCAACCCATCCTACGATCGATCGCGCGTTCGTCTGGCACATCTATCGACCGCTGGATGACGCGGCCATGCAACAGGCCGCTGCGACGCTGATCGGGTCACAAGACTTCTCCTCCTTCGAGGGCAGCCTCACGGACAATACCAATCCCATCTGCCATCTCCAACGGCTTGAGGTCATCCGTCACGACGACCAGATTTTCATCGAGGCCTACGCCGACCGGTTTCTCAAACATATGGTCCGCGCGATCGTGGGAACGGTTGTTGAAGTGGGATTGGGCAAGCGGCCTCCCGACAGTCTCACAGAGGTCTTGCTGGCTCGGAGTCGATCCGCAGCAGGCCGAACCGCCCCTCCTCAGGGACTCTATCTCATGCGCGTAGACTACGACGAATAGCAGGATGCTGAAAAATCCCGCCAGCGGCGTTCTCGCATCGTTCAGACCCTCGACGTACCCCAGAGGGTACGCCTCGGCCCTTCACTCGCTGCGGCCTTGCTGGACGGAATTTTTGAGCATCCTGCCCACTATCTCCATTATTCCACACGTGCGGCAGCGAAATTCTCGCGTGCCACCATAGCCTTACCGCAAGCTGATACTGAATCAGCCTGCCCGAAAACGGGCGAGGTTGAATGACCAGCCGCTCAAAAATGTGCCACATATTCCCAGGGACAGGACAGAGAAGATTTGCTATGCTGGGCCTGTTTCTCTACCCTTCACTCTCACCAAAGGAGATGCATATGACGAAGACAGCCGGCATCATGGTGGTATCACTCTTTGCCCTCGGCCTCTGTGTCGCGCCGTTTGCCATCGCGGCACCGGCTCAGCAAAACAAGATGAAAACGTGCAACGCAGAAGCCACTGCCAAGGGATTAGGTGAAGGGAAGGGCGATGAGCGAAAGGCGTTTATGAAAGAATGCCTTTCCGCAAAGCCCGAGAAAGCAACGAAGACGGCAGCGGGGGGTCAACAGAACAAGATGAAAATGTGTAACAAGGAAGCCGGCGCAAAGAAACTCAAGGGCGATGACCGTAAGACGTTTATGAGCACCTGCCTCTCCAGCTAAGATGCTCGCCCCGCGGCCCATTTGGGCCTCGGGGCACATTCCCACATCCTGTACTCATACCGAACTAGCCATGCAGTCGTTCATCACATGCCCAGATGATGTGGGGCTGCAGGACCGTGCCCCTCATTCATGAAGCTGAGGGGGCGACTAGGTCTAGGTGCAGACACGGCCATTGCTCGAGGCTCTAGCAGGCCGGTAAATCGTTATAAGCGCGGTGAAGTATGCCGCCGAGCGACGGCTCCATTGGGTGTGCTTGGACTTGTCATGATGGGTGATGTGAGCCCCGACATGCATTTCGCATAAAGATTGTGCCACTAAAGACTCCCGACCCCTTTTCTGTTTCCAGAACGGCAAGAGTCGTGTGGCGTGAGCGAACCCCTCTCTCTATTTTCGTTTTTTCCGGACTGAGCGGCGGAGTCGTAAGCGGTCTAGGTCGGACTGTTCGATGGCCATAAAGTTAAGGTCGAACCCAGCGTGGTTCTGATCCCTTGATGCAAACGCTGCCTTCACGCTCTTGTCTAGCACCACCCAGACATTCTTCGACTCTTTCCCTTGCACGGATGACTTGGATTGGAGGTGCCATGGTAGATGGCACTCGTAATGCTCCTCTGCAGGAGCATTGGCAATCCACGTCATCCACTGCGCGAGAGACTTAAACGCCTTTCGATTCCCGTACACCGTCATGCCGTCTGTCGAAACTCGGATGCAGATCTGCGCTCCGGCTATTTCTCGAGGATAGGCCATTCGCGACTCCTGGTTACAAATAGGAAAATAGGGGTCACGTCTTGTAATCGCATATAATCTCTCACGGGGATACTGCCGAGTTATCTCCCTGATAACAGATTGTACAGACTTCTCAAACGATCGCGATGAGAATGGACTATTCAGCCATTCAGAATGGGCAGGAGTAGCGACGCCTATATGCCGAACTGAATACGTGTGTCGACGATGAAATAGTTTTGGGCTAGAACAGGCGGGGGGAGTCTTGATTCTCCAGCTTCTTGCGCAGTTCGATTAATTCTTGTTCGAGCGCCAAGAGCCGGTCACTGACGGGATCTGGCAGGTTACTGTGGTCCATGGTGGCATCGGGCAATCGTTCGCCTTGAGTTTTAATGACGCGGGCCGGCACACCGATGACGGTGGAGTTGGCGGCAACAGGCTTGAGCACAACCGAATTGGCGCCGATCTTCACATTGTCGCCGATCGTGATCCCACCGAGGATCTTGGCCCCGGCCCCGACGACCACGTGATTGCCGAGCGTGGGGTGACGCTTCCCTCGCTCCTTCCCTGTCCCTCCAAGTGTCACACCCTGGAAGAGAGTCACGTAATCTCCAATCTCCGCCGTTTCACCGATGACCACACCCATGCCATGGTCGATGAAAAAACCCGTGCCGATTTTGGCAGAGGGATGAATTTCAATGCCGGTGAACCAGCGAGCCATCTGAGAAATAGCCCGAGGAACGAACGGCACATTATAGAACTTCAACCAGTGGGAAATGCGGTAGGCCAGCAGTGCATGAAAGCCGGCATAGGTCAGCACGACTTCAAGCCAGCTGGTCGCAGCTGGATCTCGGTCGAAAACAGCCCGCAGATCTTCTTTGATCGCTTTCAGCACCATAGCCAAATATCTTACGCTGTCGGAGGCCGCTCGATCAAACAGACCGCCTGAGCGGCAATGCCCTCCTCCCGCCCGATCATGCCGATTCCCTCTCCGCTCTTGACCTTGACGTTGACAAGGTCAGGATCGACCCCGAGCACCTGCGCCATCTGCTTCTGCATGGCGGACAAGTGCGAACTGAGCCGCGGAGCTTGCGCGATAATGATCGTGTCGACATTCACGATGCGGTACCCCTTTGCCTGCATCTTCCCGACAACATCCTCCAGCAGCTTCAGGCTTGAAATATCTTTGAACCGCTGGTCGGAGCTGGGATAGTGCCGGCCTAAATCCCCTTCACCCATCGCGCCGAGCAACGCATCGCAGAGGGCATGGACTAACGCATCGGAATCGGAATGTCCCAACAACCCCTTACTGTGAGGCACCTCAACCCCGCCGAGAATCAGTTTTCGCCCTGGCCCTAATGGATGGATATCATAACCACAGCCCACTCGCATCGCCATACACGCTCCTCATCTTTGCCACACACCGTCTGTCAACGACGCTGACGAGGCCGGCGCGACATACTCCTCGTGCGCTTCGAACTCTTCCTGCCCGGTTCACCCTCCTTCACCCTCGACGCCAGAATAGCCTCGCCAATCACCATATCTTCAGGCCTCGTCACTTTGATGTTCTCCCCGCTCCCCTCGACGACGGCCACCGGATACCCCAGCCATTCCACCAGGAAGGCGTCATCGGTAGCCCGAACCCCTTCGGCATGCGCTTTTGTGTGAGCGGCCTCGATCCAGTCCCGTCGAAAAGCCTGAGGAGTTTGCGCAAGCCACAAGGGCGTACGATCGACCGTTCGCTCGATCGTCCCATCCGTCCGCACCTGCTTCACGGTATCCCGCATCGGAAGTGCAATAATTGCCGCGCCCCCCTCCTTCGCCGCCGCCACAACCTCGGCAATCATCCGAAGCGTCATAAATGGGCGTACGGCGTCATGGATAAGCACAATCTCTGTCTCTGGATGGACCTGAGCGAGTGCAGATCGCACGGAATCCTGGCGCTCGGCGCCACCGGCCACCACCTTTGTCACTTTGGTCAATCGATGCCGCGAAACGATCTCGTTCTCACAGTACGCCACGTCTGGAAGCGGAACCGCAAGCACGATTTGATCGATACCGGGAGCCGCCTGCAATGTCCGTAACGACTGTAGAATTAATGGCTCCCCACCCAATGAAAGAAATTGCTTGGGAATAGCGCCCCCCATCCGAAGCCCACGTCCGGCAGCTGGCACAAGCGCCACGACCAACGGGGCCTGACGGGAAATTGGTTGGATGCGGGGTACGCGAGTCGTGGTCATGGGCAAGGCCGTAGTGAAAGAGATAGGTTGAGGTCGAGGTTCAGGTTGAGCAAAGATTTCGCTTCGCCACTGAACCTCAACCTTCCCAAACGTCTCTCAGGGCCGCAGTGTGAGATAGATCGCCTGCCCCTTCCGTTTGAGCAGCAAGAGAACCGCTTGATCCTTGGCAAGACCGGACGCGGCTCGTTCATAGGACTTGAGCGAGGTCACCGGCTTGCGATTGACTTCGAGAATAATATCGCCTTCGCGCACACCCATTTCTTCTGCCGTACTTCCAGCCTTGATCCCTACCACGACCACGCCACGCTCGCTCGCCTTCACTCCATACCGAGACGCAAGTTCATCATTGAGCTCACGGACATCAAGATCCGAGAGAATCCCTGTTGGTGCAACGGATTCCTTATTCTCCTCTGCACCGGACTGTCCTAACGATTTCGGCTGTTCCACAATGGTCAGATCCATCGTCTTAGGCTTCTTATCGCGAATCAATTTCACCGACACTTTTTTCCCGATCGGTGTCTGCGCAACGGCATTGCGCAAATGCGTCGGGGAATCCATCGGCTTGCCGTCATATTCTATAATGACATCTGCGCGCTCAAATCCCGCTTTCTTTGCGGGACTCTCCTCCATCACGTCGCTGACGAGGACACCCTTCGTCTCGGTGATCCCGAACTGCGAAGCCAACTCAGGAGTCAAATCCTGAATGGCGACACCGAGCCAGCCACGAACGACCTTCCCCGTCTTGACCAACTGATCCATGATGGCACGCGACAGATTGCTCGGCACCGCAAACCCAATCCCCATATTGCCGCCGCTTTGACTAAAAATCGCCGTATTGATCCCGACTAATTCGCCGCGCACGTTGACCAATGCCCCTCCGGAATTGCCCGGGTTAATCGCCGCATCGGTTTGGATGAAATCTTCGTACTCGGCAATGCCCATGCTGGCTCGTCCGACTGCGCTGACAATCCCCATAGTCACGGTCTGAGTGAGGCCGAACGGACTCCCCACCGCCAGCACATACTCTCCAACCTCAAGCTGGTCGGAATCGGCCCAAGGAATGGTCGGGAGCCCAGTCGCTTCAATTTTCACAATCGCGATATCCGTCTTCGCATCGGTCCCGATCAGCTTCCCCTTAAACTCCCGCTTGTCCGACAAAAAGACCCGAATCTCGTCGGCTTTGTTCACCACATGATTATTCGTGACGATCAACCCATTGGACTCGACAATCACCCCCGACCCTTGACCCCGCTCTTTTGGCTCCCGCTGAGGGGCATCACGATCACGCTTAAAAAATTCATCGCCGAAGAACTTGCGGAAAAATGGATCTTCGAGCGGTGAGCCGTGCGGACCTTCTCCTGATTTTCCATTTCGCGTCGCCGCAATGTTGACAACTGCAGGCTTCACCGACTTAGCGATTTCAACGAAGTTTTTTCCATTCCCCCCTGTCATCGGCAACTGTGGCGCGGTCGCCACCGGGCGCATGATCGGGTTAGGAGTCTGGTTGGGAATCGGCTCAGGCCCGGCCGTGCCGGCCGGCAACCACCCCAGGTTGGACGCCACCACAACGCCGATAATAATCCCTCCAGTCACCAAGGCAAGTGGAAGCAACCCTGCGCGAACGAGTGTCATAGGTAGTCCTTGCTCTTCATCTCCCATACAGGATACTCAAAAGTCCGCCAGCTTCGTTCTCGGCTCATCGAAATCCTCAACGTACCCCTGAGGGCACGCTGATATCCATCGAGTGTCAGCGGCCTGTGATAGAATTCACTCACAACCGCTGCATCACTTCATTTCGCCGGAATATATTCCCATGATGGTATGGAGAAATTTGATCGCGTCCGCCTTAGGCCGCTGAAACGAGTTCCTCCCAATGATGGAGCCAAACCCGCCACCGTCACGAATGGCGCGCGCCTCCTCAAACACATGCTGGTCATCGCTCTTGGCCCCTCCGGAGAAAATGACGATCCGACGCCCATCGAACGAACTCTGGACCACATGCTTCACCCGCTCCGCCAGCGTGGCGATCGGAATCTTGACCGATTCGTATACCTTCTTCGCCGCAGCCTGTTCAAGATGCGCGGTGGGAAGCTTGACTTTAATGATATGGGCGCCGAGTTGGGCCGCAATCTGCGCCGCATAGGAGACCACATCGATGGCCGTCTCCCCTTCTTTACTCAACACCGACCCGCGAGGATACGACCACACGACCACTGCTAAGCCGCAATCCTTCGCCTCTTCTGCAATCTCGCGCAGCTGCTGATACATGGCGTTGCAGTGCGATGACCCTGGGTAGATCGTAAATCCGACCGCTGAACACCCGAGCCGGAGGGCGTCGTTCACGCTGCCCGTCACCGAAGGCAAGGGGTCTTTCTCGTCGTGCAAGACATCATGACTATTCAACTTCAGAATCAGCGGAATCTGCCCGGCAAACTCAGCGGCGCCGGCTTCAAGAAATCCCAGTGGAGCTGCGTAGGCATTGCAGCCGGCATCGATTGCTAATTGAAAATGATAGAGAGGATTATACCCTCCTGGATTGGAAGCAAAGCTCCGGGCCGGACCATGCTCAAATCCTTGGTCCACCGGAAGGATGACCAATTTTCCCGTCCCGGCAAGCTTGCCGGACCGCAGGAGGCGCGCAATATTCGTTCGCGTTCCCGCATTGTCGCTGCTATACCAGCTTAGAATCTCTTGAACTCGATCAGCCATGTCTCTCCTCCCGTGATTCGTGAAACGTGACCCGTTAGTGCCTATTCAGGGGTTCAGGCTGAAGGCTGAAGTATTCTGACCTCCGACCTTCGGTCTAAACGCCTTCAGCCTATCCACCTGATTAGTTATATTCGTGTGCCTTGGATGAACTCCTCGGCATCACGCACGTCGTTTGCACTGCCGATGACTAGCGGCACCCTTTGATGCAATTGCGTGGCCTCCACGTCGAGGATACGTGTGGTGCCGGTGCTGGCCTTGCCACCAGCCTGCTCCATAAGCCACGCCAACGGATTGCCTTCATAGAGCAACCGGAGCTTACCTTCCGGCTTGTTCAGCTCACCAGGATAGAGGTAAATGCCTCCCCCGAGGAGAACCCGATGCACGTCGGCCACCAGACAGCCGGAATAACGCCCGCTATAGGGCCGCCCCGTGGCGCTGTCTTTCATTTTGAGGTAGTCGAAATATTTCTTTGTCCCTTCCGGCCACTGATGATAATTCCCCTCGTTTACGGCATAGATCTTACCCCGGGCAGGAGTGCGGATCTGCTCGTGGGACAAGAGATATTCGCCGATGCCGGGCTCCAATGTAAACCCGTGGACTCCTTGTCCAATCGTATACACAAACATCGTGCTGGCCCCGTAGAGAAGATAGCCGGCAGCCACTTGTTCCGTTCCGTTGCAGACAAGGTCGTCCATGGTCGGCATCCGGTCTTTGTGCTTGGATTTCACAACGGAAAAAATCGTCCCGAGCGGCATATTACAATCTGTGTTCGATGAGCCATCGAGCGGATCGAAGAGCAGCATGTACTGGGCCAGCGGCCAATTCTCTGGAAGCAGAACCGGTTTTTCCATTTCCTCAGACGCCAACGCACACACCTGTTCACTCTGGTGAAATGCCTTCAGAAACGTCTCGTTCGCAATCTCATCCAGTTTCTTAACGGTCTCGCCCTGTACATTAACCTCGCCGGTCGTTCCCAGGATATCGATGAGCCCTGCACGCCTCAGATCCTGCGCAATCAATTTCCCAACCAGACCGATCTGACCCAGAAGACGGGCAAGCCCCCATCCAGCTTCACGGTCGACCCTCTGCTTTTGGGCGATAAATCTGCTTAAAGTAAGAAGAAACTGACTCATGGTTGGCGTAAGTATAACCGTTTTGGACAGGGCGGGCAACGAACGGTTACTTTCCTCATTGAATCGGTGAAGGAGCCAGCCCTCGATTGACGAGATCGGCGACGATCGACCCGATGATGACCTTGGCCTTCATACGAACCGGAATACGCCGCTCATCGTTAGTAAACCAGACCCGAATGTTACCTTGGTTGAGGAACAGACCTTGGAACGGCATGACAACCAACACACGAGCCGCTTCAACTTCGCCCCAGGGACCGCTGATCGTCTCAATTTCCTCAACGCGCACATCCAGTTTGCGATTCTTTTTATCATGAAACACATTCATGGTAAGCGACGCGCCTGGCCGGAACGAAAGTTCACTCCGCGCAAAATAGAGACAGGAGATGACGTCTTGGGTGCCGGGAGGCATCTCCAATGTTTCGGTCGCTCCTCCTTTCACCACCGTAACCTTCCCATCGTTCTGATGAAACGTATATTCAATATCCTCTTTCTTCTTCCCTTCTCGGCGCTTGAAGAGCAAGTGTTCCGGAAACAATGTGGCCGGATCGACAATCGACTCGACCCGGTTATCCACAGGAAAGAATTTGGTGATGGCCGGCCTCGACTGCGCCGTCGTAACCAATTTCGCCAGCGGTCGGCCTCCGTCCATACCGCCATCACTGACCGCCATGACGGCTGTGCCGGCCGTCATGTTCAGCCAAGAAATGTCGTAGGTGAGCTGTTCTCCAACTTGGAAAGATCCAGCTGATGGGGGATGACTGTTCGGTTCTGCCCACGAGGCCGTGCCGCTCATGGCACCCACTATGAGGCATGCCAGTACGAGCCAGGCATGCAAAAAAAGAGCATGCCGCCATACATCGCCTCGCGAATGCGACTGTGCCGGTTGAGAAGATGTCATTTACGGGAGGCTCGGGAGAAGTTATGGCACAAGAAGACACCGCATCCCTCAGGATGCTCAACAAGTCCGTCCAGCAAGGCCGCAGGCGAATCGAAACCAGAGGCGTAGCATTTACCCCCCGCCCAACCCCGAGCTGTCAGAACAGCTCTTTTCCCGGAAGGGGTACGTTGAGGATTTCGATGAGCTGAGAACGAAGGTGGGGGGCTTTTTCAGCGTCCTGTTAGCAGCCAAGGGCTTGTTTAGCCTTAGTCAACTCGCCTTCGATCACTGCGCGGAGCATGGCCAATCGCTCCGGCGAAGCGGCTTCGAAACGTAACACGAGAGCCGGCTGGGTATTTGAGGCTCGAATCAGGCCCCACCCATCGTCAAAAATGGCACGAACACCATCGATGGTCACCACATCACGGACCACTAGCTTGGACGGGCCAAGCGCTTCGCCGGTCGTCGCATAGACGGCCAACTGTTCCTGCACATGTCTGACCAACTCAAACTTCATGGAGTCCGATACATCATCCCGAATCTCCGGCGTGACGGATGTTTGGGGAAGATCGGCCACCAACGAGGAGAGGGAACGAGTCGTCTTGGCTAAAATCTCCACCAGTCGGCATGAAGCATAGATCGCGTCGTCATACCCAAAATATCGATCGGCAAAGAACATGTGCCCGGACATTTCGCCGGCCAAGACAGCCTGCTCGCTCTTCATCTTCGCCTTGATCAGGGAATGACCGGTTTTCCACATGATAGGCCGCCCCCCCCGCTTCGCAATATCGTCGTAGAGACTCTGCGAGGACTTGACCTCTGAGATGATGGTACTCCCAGGCTTTGCCGCCAAAATATCACGTGAGTAGATCACCATCAGGCGATCGCCCCACAACACATTTCCCTGTTCATCAATGGTCCCAATGCGGTCGGCATCGCCATCGTAACCGATCCCGACATCGGCCTTGTGCTGTTTGACCGCATGAATCAGATCGTTGAGGTTCTCTAACACCGTGGGATCAGGATGATGGTTTGGAAATCTCCCATCGAGATCGCAATAGATCCCTGTCACACGACAACCCAAGAGCTCCAACGCCTGTTTGGCCACCAACGACGCCACCCCATTCCCACAATCGATGACCACATGCAGGCGCTTGGCATCGACGTGGGAGAAGTGTGTCTTTATGTAGGCCAAATAATCGGGAATGATGGGATGTTCCGATAACTGTCCCGCTCCAGAGACAAACGACCCGGCTTCCATCACGGCGCGAAGCGCCTGGATCTCGTCTCCATAAATGGCATGCTTCCCGATGCAGATCTTCAATCCGTTGTATTCTGCGGCATTGTGACTTCCGGTAATCATGATACCGCCGTCAACCGGTAGCTGAAACAGGGAGAAATACACGAGCGGCGAAGGACAGATCCCGATATCCACGACATTCAATCCACCGGCAAGGAGTCCTCGCACAAGCGCTGTATGGAGCCCCGGTGAACTCAGTCGGCCATCCCGCCCGACCGAGATCGTCTTTACTCCCCGATCTTTGACATAGGTGCAGTAGGCACGACCCACGCGTTCAGTAATCGATTCAGTGAGTTCCTGGCCCACGATGCCTCGGAGATCATATTCGCGAAACAGTCCCATATGGTGCGTCCCTCGTTATTCGTAGGGTGTGACTCGCGACACGGAGCCTTCCCGCATGCGCGAGAACGACGCTTCACGCTTCACGCTTCACGCCTCTCCCATAATCATCCTGAAACCGCACAATATCGTCTTCTCCAAGATAGGGTCCGTTTTGCACTTCAATGATGTGCAGAGTCTCTTCGCCAGGGTTTTCCAACCGATGTCTGGTTTCAAGAGGAATTTCTGTACTATGACCCACGTTGAGATCAAAGACCTCATCGCCCCTGGTCACCCGCGCCGTCCCGGCAATGACCACCCAATGCTCGCTTCGTCGATGATGCATCTGGAGTGAGAGCCGCCCTCCCGGCTTCACCGTCACACGCTTCACCTTATACCCAGGCCCCTCTTCCAGAATCGTATAGGACCCCCAGGGCCGATGCACCGTCATGTGTTCAAGATATTCCGGCGCATTCTGGGTTTTGAGCACTTCGACCAGCTGCTTCACCTCTTGCGCGCGGGATTTTGGACAAACCAGTGTGGCGTCAGGCGTATCGACGACCACCATGTCGGTCAGCCCGATCGTCGCCACAAGCCGGCGATCTCCGTAGACGATCGACCGGCGGCTACCCAGGTCGATCACACGACCGATGACAACATTGCCGGCCTTATCCTTCGACGCCACCTCATCCAAGCTCCCCCAACTCCCGACGTCAGACCACTGAAACGACACAGGCACAATCGCCGCTTTCTTGGATCGCTCCATCACACCCGTATCGATTGACACCGGCTTGAGTGCGCAATAGGCATCGTCGATGGCCTTCCGGGGCGCCCCCGACTGCAACAATTGACCGATTCGATCGATCCCACCAAAGAGGGTGGGTTGATGACGTTTGATTTCATCCAAGATGGTCGCGGCGCGCCACACGAACATCCCGCTGTTCCAATAATAGTCCCCAGCCTTGAGGTACTGCGCCGCTTTGGCGGCATTGGGTTTTTCAACAAATCGGCTGACGGGGTGCCCCTTGAGCAGCCCCTGTTTTCTCAACGTCACTTTCCTGTTCGGCCTGATATAGCCGTAGCCGGTTTCCGGACGGATCGGCTTGATGCCGAACGTCACCAGATAGTCCTGCGTCGCCAACGTCGCTGCCAACGAGACCGCTGCATCGAACGCGCGCTGACCTGTGATGATATGATCGGCCGGCACCACCACCATAATTGCGTCTGGATCCCGACGGACGAGTTCTAACGCCACCAACGCAATGGCCGGAGCGGTATTGCGCCCTTCCGGTTCAAGGATAAAATTGTCTGCAAGCGCGTCCTTCCATTCACTCAACTGGACGCGAATGGACTCTGCCTGGGCAGGATTTGTGGAAATCATCACCCGGTTCGGCGACGACGCACACACCACTCGACGCATGGTCTGCTGAATCAGCGTTTCATCTCCCATAATCCGCAGCAACTGTTTGGGAAACAACTGCCGACTCAGTGGCCAAAACCTGGTGCCGCTTCCGCCTGCCATGATGACGGGATACAGATGGTTTTTCAGTTCGAGGTTCGAGGTTCGAGGTTTACGAGAAGCCATACGCTGAGTCTCCGGCATTACATCTATGAGCGTTTTCAGGAACTTGGAACAGCGACTTTCGACCTTCGACCTTCGACTTTCGACCTTTGGGCATCCAGAATCATCTCAATGATTTCCCGAACTGCTCCCTCTCCACCCTTCTTCTTGCAGATATAGTCGACCGCCGCAGCAATCTGCGGCATCCCATCGGCCGGTGTGGCCGAAAATCCGACCGCCTTCAGCGTCTCAAGGTCGTTGATATCATCACCAATATAGGCAACCTGGCTCAGTGTGAGGCCATAGCGGGCCGACATGTCACGAACCAGCGACAACTTATCCATCACCCCTTGGTGCAACTCGGGGATCGCGAGTTTCTCGGCGCGCCGCGCCACGAGTTTCGTTCGCTCCTGAGTCACGATGGCCGTGATGATTCCTGCCCGCTGCAACAATTTAATCCCCATGCCATCGCGCGTATTGAATTTCTTCCATTCATCGCCGGACTCCGCATAGTACATTCCTCCATCCGTCAACACCCCGTCAACGTCGGTCGCAAACAGCTTGATCCCACGGAGCACAGAGAGTGGTGCCGCGGTAGAACGTGAGCGGTGTCTTCGTGGAGATGTTCGTCTGGATGCCATGAAGGAGATCGCCTAGAGATCAGGCGATCCTAACAAGCACACTCTACAAACACAAGAAAAGCTCAATATTGAATTAGGGTAGAGCCATGTCAGCAAGGAAACCGAACCCACTATCGGACCATGGTCTTTGAGGCCTCCTCATTTTCAGCATGCGGTGGAAAATGAGGAGGAATTTACAGCTTTGGAGGCCACACAGCGTCCCTGCCCCGGCTAATGAGACTGTAGCGCAAGATATGCGCCCTACCTTGTCGGAACTCTCAATGTCGCCCCCAACTCTTTCATGCCCGCTGCTAATTCATCATATTGAAGGTCTTGGAATTTTTTCAAACTATAATCGTCAAGCATCATGATCAAAGCTAACCCTTCCCCAACTCGTTTTTTATCTTTTTTCATCGCTTCGAAGATCTGATCCGTATTGAAGAGAACACTAGTGTGTTGCACACAGATATTCCCAAGAATTAATTCACGGCTTAGAAATTCATACCGGCTTTTTGAAAGTAGCCCACGGTTCTTTGCAACAATATTCGCGAACAGAATCCCCATCAATACTGCTTGCCCATGCGGAATCAGAAAATTCGTTGTGGACTCAACCGCATGCCCCAGACAATGACCAAAGTTCAGAAGGTTCCGTCTACCTGTATCAAATTCATCCTCCTGGATATACTGCAGCTTAATTTGGAGCACCTCTTGAATAGCTTTCGCCAGAGCTGAGCGATCTCGCTCCTTAATCTTGTCAATCTCCTTGATAAAGGCTGTCGCCGAAGATTCTCCCCCTATCATGTAAAGCTTGATGACTTCTCCGAGTCCACTGTAAAAATCCTCTGATTCGAGGGTCGATAAGAAAGCCGTATTGATAAACACTTTCGTAGGAGGGAAAAAGGTGCCGATGAGATTTTTATACCCTTGGTAATTGAGCGACGTCTTGCTTCCAATACAACTGTCTGCCTGTGCCAACAAAGTCGTGGGCACATAAATCCAATTGATACCACGATACAGCGTGGACGCAACAAACCCGGTAATATCCTGGATAATGCCTCCGCCAATGGAAATCAACGTCATGTTTCGCTTAGCCGAACATTTCATGAGGGCGTCGTAGACGGTCTTGACGGTCTCTAGGCATTTAACTTCTTCACTAATTGGGAGGATTAACGCCAAGTCAGTATTCAGAGACTTAAACGAGCTTCCATACAGGTCCCAGACTTTTTTGTCGATGACGTAATAGTGGTCCTTTGTTGTTTCGAGTTCGGAGATAAAATCCATCGTCTCAGCAAAGACAACCTGATAATCTCGAATCGCCGATGACACTGTCATTATCTGCACAGGTAGCCTCCGTCAAGAACAATGACCTGGCCTGTCATATATGAATTCTTTGGCGAACAGAGGAACGCCACACATTCTGCGACCTCAGACGGCTCTCCCAGACGGCCCAACGGAATCTCCTCGGCAATTCTTTCCAACGCCTCCGGCATGTTGTTCTTCTTCGTCAACTCGGTGTTGATGTAACCAGGGGCCACCGCATTGACCATAATGTGATAGGGAGCCAGTTCAAGAGCTAGCGCTCGTGTCAATCCATTGAGACCCGCTTTCGCAGCCGAATACGTCACACGTCGTTCGCGTGTAACAAAGCTCCAGATGGAGCTGATATTGACAATCCGCCCATACCGTCTGGTTTTCATACCTTTTGCCAGCCCCTGAGTCAGCCGGAAGTGTCCCAAGAGATTGACCTGGATCACTTCCTCGAAATCCTTGCCCGATATCTCATCGATAGACCCAAGACGATTTATCCCCGCATTATTGACAAGAATATCGATTGGGTCAGTCAACTGTGCGAGGTACGTATCGATTGATGAGGTCGAGGCTAAATCCAATACCTTGCTTGAAGGAGAAAGAACCCGCACTCCCTCGCTCTGCAGTCGCGCGGCAATGGCAGCCCCGATGCCACGCGAGGCACCGGTGATAAGGGCGGTTCTCGCTTCATTCATATTGACAAGCCGGCATTCTGAATCCCACTTTTGTACCGCGCTTCGAGCATCTGAATGCGCATGTCGTCTTCAATCGAAACTCCTCGATAGTAATCCCGCTTGTTCTTCAACCAAAGAAGCTCAAAGCCAACCGCTTTCAAGATGCCCCTTTCGCAATCGTTTCCTAGCGCGCCAGGACAACTAAAAATTACTTTGCGAGTTTCGTAACGGTCAAGGTGGCCGTCAGGCAACGCCCGAAAAAAAGGCAACGAGTCCGCCGAGACACCTCCGCCTATGGCCACCTCTAGTCCACAAGACTTGGCCTTAGCAGCCAGCTCTTTCGTAATGCCGAATACTTCTTCACCATTGATGTGGTCGCGGCTCAACCCTAAGGATCCAGAGAGATCCACGCGACCGACTACGATCCCGCCGAGCACCCCGATCTCCGGCATAGTCAGCATATCATCGAAGTGACTGCACGCTGTGGCAGTTTCGATATTCACGGCAAACTCAACGTCTTCTCGCTCATCCTTTGGAAAGGCCAAACTCACAGCGGAAAGAAATTTACTTAATGCATACGGCGTCTCAATCATGGGCGCCACGATACGCGACACTCCGATCACTCGAGCCTCATACATATCTCTCAACGCCTCGCAGCCCCCGATCTTGAGAGTCAACCCCAGATCGGCCTTCATCAGGACTTCCTTTAACCGGAGAGCTTCATCCATCCGGGTCCCTTCGGCCTCGAATTCAGCTTTGACTCCAACCACCGCATGGTGCTCCTTCAAGTCACGAAGTATGTCTACCATCTTTCTTTCTGTTAGGTTCATGACGCACTCCTTTGGGATAAACGAGCAGACCTGCTTAAACCAGCACTTTGTCTATTATCAGGCCGCGACAATCCCGGTCATGGCGTGACAAGCCTGTCCTGAAAAACCAACCGTCTCCTTCGAGAGACTTCTGACGATCAGTTGGTTTATGGATACGCCACAACCTCAGAAATCCACGCCATGATCCGTTCGCCCTGAGCCTGTAAAAAATGGCACACATCGGGTTTAGCCATAGCCTCCCATATCGGGCAACGTATATTGAGTTTTAGGGCAAATAGCAAGTCGGCGTAGAGGGTGAGCACAGGTGTAGCGTGCGGGAAACTCTCCGCCCGCAGCAGTTGCGAAATTGACAACATGTGTACCATTCTGAATTTCAGGACACACCGAACCAACAGACTTACCAACCCCAATCCTGCCAGCCAATGGATCGCCGAGCAATTAACCAATTCATAGAGCAGTTCGGATTTCGGAACGCTAGGGTAAAGAGGATAGGTTCTTAAGATCATTTTTTGGAATACAGCACACATTGCCTTCCCGTTTAACAACGGGCATGTATGGTGTCGGCATTGATGTGCAATTCACCACCAAACCATCTGAATCTACCTTTGATACAAATTGTCGAAAGAATGTATCTCGGGATGATTCATCATCACAACAGAGCAAGATATAAGTAATCGCCATAGGCCACTTACTTTTTTGAAAATACAAATAGGTGTAATCATCAACTACAACTTTTTTGCTCTGCATTGGATCAATATCACATGACAGCGAGGCTGCCTCAAGGTCATTACGGGTCTTAATCGAATCATATTTCGCAATTGAAACGCCAGGACCGGAAAATCCCGACATAAACTCCGGTAAATATCTGTGGATAAACACTGCCTGCGACAGCAACGCCACAACACCTAAATAGAGAAATACTTTTCTGGCGGCAGATTTTTGAAATACTCCTGAAAAATTTTCTCCAATTGTAAAGATTATGATGATGAGTAATAGAGCATACAAATAGCCTGCATCGTACCAATTCTTGGGAAGGTTAAATGTTGCACTCACCAGCGCACACCCAAACAGAACGATCAGCACTAGATTCACGGTTACAAAACGGCCTGCTACAATTAATGCGCTTCAGATATTCTCGTGTGTGTATCGCGCTAGGATTGGATGGCATATTGGATTTAATCAAGCTAAATTAAACTTCAACTAGTAATACCAAAGTGACATAGATAATCATCAGACTTTAATGTAGCGGGTCGAGATTGTTCTTATGATGGGAATACTATTCACAGTACCGTCTTGGGGGATTGCTTGGTCCTAGCCAAAACACCTCGAGCACAGGTGGGGAGTTTAAATGCGTGCCAACAGATGGAAGATTTCAGCCACGATCATGTGCCTTTCTTAGCAACCACGAGCAAAGTTTCACCCCATGGTAACGAATATCTACATGCAATCATGAATTCGAGGTTGGGACGATATCATATCTTGACCCATCTGTTGTATGCGAAAGAATCGCGGTGGTAGTTGTCCGCTTCTTGCGGACGTTACATACCGAGTACTATGCCATTTCCACCGTTCCAGAGTACGTCCAAGTCACCACCTGGGTTAGTTGTTGGATTTCCTCGTGCAATGCCAACCGCGTTGAGTGATCCTACGAATTGTTGCCCGACGTTCCCAGTTGACCGGGACGCCGCGCCAATAGTGAAGCGCCTATTCCCAAACAACGCTCCCGGTAGGACACTGACGTTGGCGCCGATGGGAGTACCGTGGTCGAGGACTGCCCAAAGCTTGCCTGCTGTTTTGTCATACCAGCACACGAAGAGGTGCCAATTCAGGTCATTGGGGATCGTGACTAGATTATTAAAAGAGTAGTTTATTCTACCGTCGCCGATAACCCAATACAAGACAGTACCAGAAATCTGAACCGTCCACTCCAGCTCGCCGGTGGTTGGATCGAATAACCCCAACAGTGTTTGGGGTTGCCAGGGTTGCCCTAGTGCAGCTTTGAACCACCCCCAGACGGTGAACGGATTGTTTCCAAATGATACGTTTGAATTTCTCTGGAGGTAGGCATGGCAGCTACCATCTACAAGGGGTGGGGCGTCCCAACCCGATCTAACACCGAATGCGAACTGCGGGTTCACCTGGAAGCGGCTCCCATTGCCTATTTTTCCAGGCACTGGCGTCGGTTGCTGGATCGGGCTTAGTGAGATCCGCTTAGCGCTGTCGTTGTTGATTGTATAAGTTAAGGTGTTTGCAACCGGATCGTATTCGGCCATTACGAAGTACCAGGTTGCTGCAGTAGGGTGGAGCGTGGTGTTCGTAATAGTAGGCCCTTGTCCGAGTGACTCGGGAAAGCCCCCGTCTAGCGAAAAGGTCGCTCCATCGGGCTCGTAGTACAAGTTCGTACCAGAAGTTGTGCCAGACGTATCCCATTGGCTCCAAAATATTTGCTGAGTAAGTGAGCCAGTTGGAATCGGATTCGTTAGCCGAACCCATCCGCAGATGGTCCAACTGTAGTTCCCAGTCTGCAAGTCAGCTGTGTAGGGTCTCCACAAAGAGACACCTGCAGAAAACAAAGTTGCCTTGTCAGTTCCCAACGGTCCGCTGGTCTGTACCGGCGCACCTGATGATATCAGGGTATTCCCCCTCCCAGTCGCGTCCGTATACATGCTAGATCCGCTTGCCTCATCAAGCATGAAATAGACCACTGCATCTCTGAGGCTGGTGGTTACGTTGAACGGCCATGCTTGCTTTGCATTAAGCGCACCCTTCTCAGCGGCAGTGAGGAGCCTATTCCACTTGCCCCACTTGGCAAGCGAACCATGAAGCTGTTGCGTCGGCGCGTTGTTTGAGCCCATTCGAAAGTCTAGCGTTACCGGCCTAGGCCGCAGGTACGGGGTAAGATCGTTTCCTCTTCCCAAAGCGTCGACCAGTTTGTTTGACGAAACTGGATCACCTAAGCGCCAAAACGCAGTTGCGTTGTTGATAATTGGCATGCCGCTATCCTCCATTGTAGAGTGTTAGTTCAGATACTAGAACCTATCTCAAAATCGGATCCTGAACGTCGTAGGCAATGCGAGGCACAAGACACCGTGAAATAAGACCCTGAAATCCAAGGAAACTAGCAAATCGATCAGTAAATACCAACCGCTCCATCGCTGTGCAGCGATCGAATATCAATTTTGAGATAGATTCTAGGGTCTGTTGACATTCATTTCATCCAGAGCATGGTAGCAGCAAGGTAGATGAGGCTGGCGAAGTTGCGGTCGCGTTTGGCGTAGCGAGTGGCGACGGCACGATAGTGCTTGAGCCGATTGAAGAAGCACTCGATGCGGTAGCGCTCGGCGTACAGGGCGAAGTCCGTGTCGCGCGGCTCTTTGACACAGGCGCGTGGGGGATGACGGCCTTGGCGCCGGCACGTTCAACAGCCTCGACGATAGTTTTGCTGTCGTACCCCTTGTCGGCAATGACGTATGGCGCGGGAAACCCTGTCAGCAACGGCTCGGCTTGCGTGCAGTCTGACCGGCCAAGGGCTTCCGTCTCTTGAGCCCCCCTTTTGCGCCCGCGGCGTTCTGGTGGGCGCGGACGATGGAGGAGTCGATCATCACGTATTCAAAGTCGGGATCGCCTGACAGGGCACGGAACACGCGCTCCTATACGCCCGCGTTCGACCACTGGTTGTACCGCTGGAACACGCTGTTCCGTGCGCCGAAGCTTTCCGGTAGCTCATGCCACTGCGCACCAGTCCGTGCGATCCATAGCACCGCATCCACAAATTTGCGGTTATCCGTTGCCGTCCGCCCTGGATCGCTGGCCTTGCCAGGTAACACATCCTTGATGTGCTTCCATTGATCGTCCCGTAGCTCGCGTCTTGCCATCCCCCCTCCCTTGGATGTTGATCAGTGCCGCACAAATTAACAATGCGGAGGGGGAACCCTGAATGTCAACAGAGCTTAGTATTCCATCGGAGGCACCAAGAGGTTCTCAAATAATTCGTCCCGTTCAAGAAACGGATATAAGTCTTCCAACGGGGCCGAGACAATGCGCCCGTCCGGCAAAGACTTGGAGCTGAGCTTTGGTTCAAATTGTTGATCGGGGTCCAATGTCACTTGACAGAGCTGGGGGCCCGGGGTTGCAAGGACCCTCTCTATGGTGGGGAGAAAATCCGGGCCAGCTACCTGGAGAGATGGAATCCCGTACGCTTGGCCGATCTGGACCATATCAGGGAACGAAACCCCGCTAGCT
The DNA here is from genome assembly GCA_002869925.2 of Nitrospira sp. CG24A. Taxonomy (GTDB): domain Bacteria; phylum Nitrospirota; class Nitrospiria; order Nitrospirales; family Nitrospiraceae; genus Palsa-1315. The sequence goes on along the minus strand of NEWT02000018.1, from coordinate 88,536 downwards.
TCGCTTTCACCGACCAGGAGATTAAAGAAATTTTTCTGGCTCTGTCTGATCGAAAGATACCCGTCGTTGTTCAGGACAAAGACTTTGATGGGAAGCTGATGGTGGACGAGAGTTTGCAGTTCTTGAATATTCATCTGGATACTGCCATCGCCGGCCAAACAGATGACCCGCTTTCCCTCGCGCGCAACGGCAGCACCAATCGCTGCCGGCAGATCATAACCCATTGAGGCGCTACCGGAATTACAAAACAATCGCTGCCCCCGTTTGATATGGGCCACCTGGAACGTCACCACACAGGCAGCCCCATTCCCACACACGATGACGTCATCCGGCTCCAAGGACCGGCACAATCGGTCGAGAAAATGATAGGGGTTGATCGCTCCGTTGAATTCTCGATGTCGAGGGAGAACAACAGGATACCGCGCCACCCGTTCCCGACACCAAGCCAACCACGCGGCATGGCGTGAAGAATCGTATAGGAGCCGGTCAAGCTGCCGATCCAATTCCTCCAGAAATGCTGTCGCGTCGCAAGGAATAGCCAGATCCGGTCGGACTGTCGGTTTAGACAGCTCGGCTTCGTCCACATCGACCTGCACTTTGTACGCATGCCTGGCAAACGCTTTCCAGTTATAGCTGACCTGACGAATATTCAGCCGTGAACCAATTACAATAAGTAGATCGCTATTCTGGACAGTGAAATTCCCCGGACGGTCCCCCACCGTCCCAGGCCTCCCGCAAAACAATTCATGGTCAGTCGGGATGAGGTCATGGGCCGTCCAGGCGGTGGTAACTGGAATTCGCAATTTAGCAATGACCCGCTCAAATTTCTCCACCGCCCCAGACAATCGGATTCCGGATCCCACCATCATGACGGGCCGCGAGGCGGCCATCAGTCTTTCAGCTACCTCCCTGCATTGCGTCGTCAACAGATCTGACCGATCCGGAGAGACTCCTTCGACAGGGGTGAACCCGGGAAGGGTTGAAGGGTCAATTTTCGCCGCCTGGACATCGATAGGGATATCAATCCAACAGGGGCCAGGCCGGCCAGATTTCGCCAGATACAGTGCCTTTTCAAGGTGGAATCGAATGGTCTGAGGATCCTTGACCATCACCGCATACTTGGTGATCCCCTGCACCATTGGGATAATGTCCGCCTCTTGATCTCCAAGTTGCCGGAGCTTCGGCAACTGATAGGAAGCCATACACGTTTCCAGCTTCACCTGGCCAGAGATAACGAGAAGAGGAATTGAATCCGTCCAGGCCCCGAATACACCGTTCAGGGCATTGATGCTGCCGGGACCGGTGGTCACGTTCAACACCCCAACTTTCCCGGTTACTCGCGCATACCCTTCCGCCGCCATAGCACAGGCTTGTTCATGGTGGTTGCAAATATACTGAATCCTGGTCTCCCTGCCAAAGGCATCATTCAGATGCATTGCTCCGCCACCCGTAACCATAAAAACATGGCGAACGCCAAAATCGGCAAGAAAAGAAGCCACGTAATCAGAGACTTTCACGAGATTTTGCATGCTTTCGCCTTCAACATATCAAGATTATGTGGGGACAGATAACATTTCTTGGTCATCCCGGCAGCTTGGCTCAGAGCAAAGTAATCTCCATCGCTCAAGACAGTTTTTCTATCCCGCCGCTGCCCTTCCTCCTATACACGGTCAAGAGTCCCTTACTCATTACTAGCTCATAATCATCCTTAACCGCGACGAAAACGCCCTTCAACAGATTTAACCGCTGTACACGAAGAAGCGATTCGTCAATCCGCTGGATAGAAGCACTGCCGTCAGTCCGCACAATCTCACCATTCAAGTTCCGTTCAATATCCGTATCTACAAACAGGTAAAGCGGTTTCTTCGTCGTAATGCTTTCCACGCAAAGTTGAACCTCATTCTGAGTAAGCAGCATCCACGGAACATCGAAGAACGGCATTGCACTATACTTCTTTGCCAGAAACGGCAACACGTTATCGTACTTCGAGATGATGTAGACCCCGTTTTCTGAATTCGCATACTGCTGGAGCAAGGATACGGAATCGACAAAATACTTTGGATCCATCGTCGACCTAAACTGAGCCCTTTCTAGATTCCACTCATAGGTCCGGTGAGTCGCAAATACCTTTTCGTATTCACTCTTTGTCGTGTAATAGGCAAGGAGTCCGGGAACATACACAAATCCGAGTGCTCCGATAATTAAGGCTCCCACCAGTACCTGTTCGTACTTTTTTAGACGGCTTTGGTCGATCAAGAGTTTCAGAAACACGACTCCACTTAACACCAACACAGACGCAATGTTGAGCAGATGCTTGTCAGTCCCCCCCCAGAGCCCGTATGCGAGGAAGCCCTGCGAATAGAGGAGGAGAAACAGGGCTAAATACTTCCATTCAGTCGCTACATGTTCCACTCGTAAGAGCAGCAGATAGCACCCGCTTATGACAAATACAATGAGATACAACCGCTGAACGTTAGTAGAGAACCCCAAGAATCCTTCCCGATAATACTGACTCATCATATCCTTACCAGGGATTCCCCATAGCAAGATGAGTCCCAAGACAACCGCGGCCCCCACTGCCCATCTCACCTCAGGGTGCCGGTCGCGTTCCCATTCCTGCCAGACCTTGACAAACAGCGTCACCACTAAAGCCACAATAAGAAACACACCGAATTGTATATTGTTCACCAACCCGATCAGTCCAAACAGCAGAGCCAAAACCAGCACACCAGCCCTAGCGGTCTTGAGATACCAAAACAGACAAGCCGTGACCGGTAGATCTAAAAAATGTCGGATCGGGTTGAGCCCTGGGCCCAGGAATAGGAACTGATAGTCGATCTTGTTGATAAAACCAAAGGCCAGCACGCAGACCAAGGTCACGTAATACACATTTTGCAAGAGCAGGTAGGCCAGCGCGACGAACAGGACGTAGTAGACCAGCCACCACGCATACCATTTCTGGAAGTAGTTCTGATAGGAAATGCCCCCGGTTTTCTCCAGCAACCACCTCATCATTACTACGTTGAACAACCCATATTGCGCATTGATTTGTTCTAGCGGCTTCCCTAAGGCGTATTCGTTGATCGGCCCAAGCACGAAGTTATGGTGGTGCAACACCCAACGGTTGAGAATCTGCCAATTCAGCTCAAACTGATTCATTCGAAGAAAGTCTTGTTCCTCCGCGGTCGCAGCTCTCGGAAGCATATCAAGCGAGGTGCGTCTATTTTTTCGAAGAAAGTCTTGCTCCTCTGCAGTCGCAACTCTCGGGGGCGGCACATTCGAGATGTAGCGTAACCAATCGATTGGGACTCGATCCTTTCCCTGGTAAAATACCAATGCCAATTCTTGATGAGCCCCAGTATGCAAGGCGCCATCAATCACCAAGGCTCCAAGCCTGTCGTCATAATGATATTCCCATTTATGTTTTTCGATGAACCGATCAAGCAAGTCGGTTCTTGGAACCTCGATGTACGTGCCTGGTCGGGGAAGAGGGGTACTCCCATGGTCAACCACAGGATCATATTTCAGAAGCCCACCAAAGTTATGCTCCCGCATATAGTCGGTATTGGAAACGTAGTGCTCTCCCATTCGGGTGTACTCAGGGATATCCATGTACTCATTGATCATGAGCAGTTCCCCCTGAATGTAGGGAAGAATGGCCATGATGAATTGGGCACATGCGAACACAACAATCCCCACCACGACATAGAACCACCCCAGCCCTCGCATAGAGACATTGACAACGCGGGTGACCCAGTCGAGACTGTTCGGAATCTGTCGAGACGTCCAAAAGGGAAATGATAGAATAGCAACCCAGACGGCCCCCAACAGAAATTCTAGCCCAGCAGTTGAAGGGCGAGCACCAGAGGGAAACCAGCTGACGACAGCGACATTGAGAATCAATGGAAACGCAATGTACAAACCCAGAAACTTAAGACTCCCATACTCCAGCAGCGTGTAACTCTTTGTCAGCCACCTTTCTCGTTTTTTAAAGATGAGTAAGACCACTATGTAATACAGAAACAAGCTGCTACCCGCCACGAGAAAAAAGATCATCTCTTGCGGTTTATTGGGATTAAAGAACGAAATAGCCCACTCCTGAAAATTGATCGCATGCTGCCCCGTAAGCCGAGCAGCATGCAGTTTCCACGAAAGCCAATAAATTATTTTAGTCAGCCCGATGCTACAGAGAAAGCAATGGATTAGCAGGAGTGTCTTCTTTGATATATCCATAGGGAGCTTCAGGTCGCGTTGGATTGAGTGGTATGTTCGAGTGAATGAATGTTGGAAGGAACCGGGCTGGGGAGTTGAAGGGTGTTTCCTCTCGAACTTAGGCGCCGATCTCGCAATTCGCCCTTCTAGACATCACACCGTTCTCATCTGGAGGAAGGATTTAATTTCTTCAAGCTCATGTCCTGGCTAAACGTATAATGCGCATGCCAAAGATAACTGGTCACAGCAGCGACAACAATGAGAAGCCCTTGACTGATGACAGGATCCAGCCCAAATAGTTCCACCAATGCCGGTAGAAGAACGAGGTTCGCAGCCAACGAGAACCAATAGAACGTACAAAAGCGCCAATATTCCCGAATGAAATTTCCCTTCGTTTTGAACACAAACTTCTTATACACAAGATACGCGCTGGTGACACTGATGACGTGGCTCAGCACAAGTGGAATGACATAGTGGAGGTGAAGGTGTGTTGTCCCATAATAATAGAGGGCGGTAAAGACCCCGTAACCAAACACTGTGTTCCATCCGCCAATCAGAAGATACTGAATCTTCTGGGAATGTCTTGCGTACAGCTTCTTCACAATCCTAGGGTTTCCCCGACTACGAAGTTGGGCCGTTGCTTCACTTCTTCGTAAATCAGCGCGATGTATTCAGCGATCACTCCAAGCGCGGTAAACCCGAAACCGAACATCAACAACATCACCGCCATAATCGTTCCAAACCCTGGGAACGGCACTCCCCACGCAAGCACCCGGATGATGATTATTGCGAGAGCCACGAACGAAAAGACAGAAACTATGAGTCCAACGATTGAAATCATCTTTAAGGGAATATTGGAAAAGGCGAAAATTCCCTTTAAGGCCAGCTCTACAACACCCAATGTATAAGCTTTGGATTGCCCACGGAACCTCGGCGCCCGTTCAAACTCGATGCCGATAGACTTGAACCCCGTCCAGACAAACATCCCTCGAAGGAACCGGTTGCGTTCGTCCATTTGATTGAGGACTTCATAGACCTTCCGGTCCGCCAATCGGAAGTCGCTGACGTTTTTTGGAATCATGCCCCCGGTACATTTATTGATGATCCAATAAAACACCTGCGAGTTAACCTTTCGCAAGAACGCGGTGCCGGGCCTCCGTCTCACAATCCCATACACGTGGTCGTAGCCTTCTTCCCATTTCTTAATGAAGTCTTTGATCATCTCGGGCGGTTCCTTGAGCGCAGCGGTCATAATTATCGCTGCGTCGCCCGTGGCGAAACGTAAGCCCGCCGTGACTCCCCCATCCATACGGAAATTCCTTGAGAGGCGAACGATCTTAAATCGTGGATCCTCCTGATGAATCCGTCTGAGTTTATCGAAGGTACCATCGACGGATCCATTCTCGACGACGATAGCTTCAAACTGATACGCACTCAGCTCATCGAAAACCGCCCGTAACCTTCTGGCCAACTCTTCGATGGACTCTTCTTCGTTATACGCCGAGGTGACCACTGAAACTGTCTTCACCAACACGTTCTCCTTTCCTGAACTTCCTATTCGGCCAGAACTGTTACCAATTGAAACCTAGCGATCCTTCAGGAGCAGATCCCGGTTTATTGTGTGCTTCCGTGCCTGATACCAGACATACAGTTCGGCAATGCTCTTGTCCAGAGGGGTCAACTCGAGGCCGGGAAAGGTTTTCTGAAGGCGAGCATTATCTCCACTGTACTCCAGTCCCATACCAGGCTCCTTGATCAGAATCGGCGCGTCCCTCCCGGTAACCTGGGCCACCATCTGAGCAAGCGTTTTCAATTCTACTGCACTTTCCGGGGTCACGTTATAACTCTGGGATGGAATGTCTTCCCGTAAACATCGCTCTATGACTCGGACAAAGTCAGTGATGTGGATATAATCGAATTTCCTGTTTTGCTTGATCGTGACCGGAAGCTCGAAGAGCACCTTGCAGATGGCATTTGAAATAAATCGGATTGCATAGTCTTCGAATTTCCCGAATACCCCGAACGGACGGAGTTCCACAACTCCCTCGATATGCTCCGACCAACAGGCGCAACAATATTTCGAGAAGCCTGCAGAATCATCTGGAATATAGGAGCCAAAGAATTCTTCCTTCATCTTCGGTAGGTAATGGCGTCGGCCATACACCGATCCTGAGCTAATGAAGACCATTTTCCGGAAACGTTCCCGGTTTCGGATGAGCGCCGCAAACATCCTCATGTCCCGCTCGACGAGATCCATCGCCGGCTGGGCATTGCGATGTCCCGGGGTCGTCGCAGAGTGAACGACGAAATCAATGTGAGTCGACCCGAAAAACCTATCGACGGCGTCGACATCCAACAGGTCTAGTTCACGCCGCGAGGGAGCAACCACCAAGAATGAGCCGGTCAGATGCTCCACGAGGTTACGCCCTATGAACCCGCTTCCACCGGTTATCAGTACTGCCGGTTGGTCGGCCATCTCAGATTCGCCTCCTTAGCCCGCATTATTCATGAACGCTTCTGCTGCAATCGCCGCTCCGCTGCTACGGCAGGCCCGCCCATCGGACCCTCAGCGTACTACACGAGTACGCACCGAAGCCTCAGAGCGCCGTGCGGCGGTCTCACGACGCGGCTCAGCAATTTCTCGACGAACCGTCATGAATAATGCGAGCTAGCTTCTTGACCCGGCACGGCTACAGAACTTAGTGATCTCTTCAACCACGAACTCCACCATCTCGGTGGCCATTCCGGGATATACGCCGACCCAAAACGCGTCTTCCATAAGACGATTGGTATTCACCAACTCCCCGATAACCCGATAGCCTCTCTGCTCCTTACGCATGACGTCAAAGCAGGGATGCTTGATGATATTCCCGGCAAACAGCATCCTTGTTTGGATCTGCCTGCTTTCCAGGTAGTCCACGACGTCTTTGCGGGAAAATCCTGCGTCCTTCCTGACAATCATGAGAAATCCAAACCAGGCTGGATCGCTCCCTGGAGTCGGCTCCACGAATACAAAGCGATCCTCTACTGGTCGCAATCCTTCCCGAAGCAGACCGTAGTTCCTCCTCCGCAGATCGCAGAATTGCTTCAATTTATCCAGTTGCGCACATCCCACTGCCGCCTGGAGATCGCTGGCTTTCAGATTGTAGCCAAAGTGAGAATAGGTATATTTGTGGTCATACCCGAAGGGCAACTCCCCTAACTGGTGCTCAAACCGCTTCCCGCAGGTATTATCCTTACCTGACGGGCACCAGCAGTCCCGCCCCCAGTCGCGCATGGACTCGATGATGCGGGCCAAATCTTTGTTGTTCGTATAGACCGCCCCTCCCTCGCCCATCGTGATGTGGTGAGGGGGGTAAAAGCTGCTAGTGGCGATGTCTCCGAACCTCCCCGTATATCGACCTTTATAGTTAGACCCCAGCGCATCGCAATTGTCCTCGATCAGCCATACGCCATGGGTTCGGCAAAATTGCTGGACGGCATCGATATTGAAAGGGTTGCCAAGAGTATGTGCCAGAATCACCGCCTTAGTTTTCGTGCTCCAGGCAAGTTCAAGCATTGAGACATCTACGTTCAGGGTTTGAAGGTCCACGTCCACAAACACGGGAATGGCCCCATACTGAACGATGGGTGCCACAGTCGTAGGAAATCCCGCCGCGACAGTGATGACCTCGTCACCCCGCTGGACTTTCCGGTCCCCCAGACCGTCTGATGTCAAGGACATGAAGGCAAGGAGATTGGCGGACGATCCCGAATTGACCAGGTTGCAGAACCGCACCCCTAGAAAGTCGCAGAATTTCTTTTCAAACTCTTTTGAAAACCGTCCGTAGGTCAGCCAAAATTCAAGCGCGGCGTCCACAACGTTCACCATCTCGCGCTCGTCATAGACTCGGCCTGCATAGCCGATTTTTGTCGTGCCCGCAATGAAGGATGAAGACCCTTTATGGACCAAACGATAGTACTCTTCGACTTTGCTGAGAATTTCCTGTTTAAGTTTGTCGGGATTCACGAAAGATTCTCCTGCTTGGCAGTCCATACTGCACCATTTCTCATAGCTGCCTGAACATATCGAGTGATGTACTCGGTGCTGAACGCTTTTATGTCCAGCTCAGGATTGCGATACTGCTCACAATACCAATTGACGGTTTCAGCGATTGCTTGCTCAACAGAAAAGACCGGCTGCCAACCTAAACGGAGCTTTGCCTTCGTAATGTCAAGGCTGAGTGTGCGGGCTTCGTGGGGTTCACTGTGCTGAGCCCCAGATGCCTGTTTCCATGTCCCATTTCCCCAAATAGCGACTACATGATTCACGACTTGAGAAACCGGGAGATTGCTGGTGCAATGAGGACCAAAATTCCAAGCTTCGTCGAAGCCAGATGGCTTGCTCCACAGACAGGCCCCCAACCACAGATATCCGGAAAGAGGCTCAAGAACATATTGCCACGGACGAATCGCGTGAGGGTTTCGCACAACCACGGCCTGACCACCCGTTAATGCACGGATAGAATCAGGGATAAGACGATCCTGAGCCCAATCTCCTCCTCCAATTACATTCCCGGCACGTGCACTCGCGAGACGAACAGAATGTGCATCTTCGTTCAAGAAAAAAGAGTTTCGATAGGCCGCCGTAATCAACTCAGCGCAGCCTTTGCTAGAACTGTAGGGATCGAATCCACCCATTGCATCGTTCTCTCGATAGGCATAGGGCCACTCGCGGTTCTCATAACATTTATCGCTCGTCACGTTGATACAGGCTCTAACACTAGGCATCAACCGAATCGCCTCCAGCACGTTCACGGTGCCCAAAACGTTCGTTGTATAGGTTTCTAACGGCTGCTTGTAGGAATATCGAACCAGCGACTGAGCTGCGAGATGGAACACTATCTGCGGTTGATACTGTTCCAACACGTCTCGGACTTTGTCCGCATCTCGGATATCGCCTGCAACATGGATGAGTCCCTCTTGAAGGTTGGCAAGCCGAAAGAGATTCGGTTCAGTTATTGGGGGCAGCGCGTAACCAATTACTTTCGCACCTAATAACTGAAGCCACAGCGCTAACCAGGCCCCTTTAAAACCAGTATGGCCCGTGATGAGCACTGTTTTCCCATGATAGACACCGCCGAACAGATGATCCATGACTACCAAACTTTCCATGGTGCCTTGCCACTTACCCACAGATCTTCAAGGTAATTTTTGTCTCGCAAGGTATCCATGGGTTGCCAAAAGCCATGGTGCTTGAAGGCAAGCAACTGGCTCTCATTAGAAAGTTTCGCCATAGGCTCTTGCTCGAGCGCGGCCTGATCGTCAGCAATGTATTGAAACAGACCTGGCTCCATCACAAAAAATCCCCCGTTGATCCAATTCCCATCACCAGAGGGCTTCTCTGTGAACTCTCTTACGTAGTCATGTTCGTCTAATGCCAAGGCTCCGAAACGCCCCTTGGGTTGGGTGGAGGTAACCGTGGCTAGCCTGCCGTGCTTTCGATGGAACTCGAGCAACTCGTGCACATTGATATCCGCAACACCGTCACCATAGGTCAAGAAAAACGTTTCACCGTTTACATAGGGTGCGACCCGCTTGACTCGTCCACCAGTCATCGTGTGATCGCCGGTATCAACCAGAGTGACCTTCCAAGGTTCGGCGAATTTCTGATGCACCTCTGATTTATTGTGAAGAAGGTCTAGCGTTACATCGCTCGTGTGAAGGAAGTAGTTTGAAAAGTATTCCTTAATTACGTAACCTTTATATCCGAGACATATCACAAACTCGTGGAAGCCATAGTGGGAATACAGCTTCATGATGTGCCAAATGATGGGCTTCCCACCGATCTCAACCATGGGCTTGGGGCGAGCCACCGTTTCTTCCGATAACCGCGTTCCCAAACCTCCAGCCAGTATAACGACCTTCATGACTCCTCTCCTATGTATTGTCTACAGAGGCTCCATCAAGAACCCGCACTGCCCCGCAAAGATGAGCACAGAGCCTGTTTTAGCCTTTCCAGATTGGTTAGTCATCTGGCTTCAGGAGGATTTCCCCCTGTAATGAAACAACATGATGCCGTTTTGATTTCTCATTTCTTCATAGCCTTGGACAGTCGTCAGCCATTCCGCAAATTCACGTTGTTCCTGGAGTTTCACGAGAGAAGATTTCCCAGGCTCTGCGCCAATGACGACATAGTCCGGTATCCACTGGGGAAGCACCCTTCTGTCTCCCGCATCAGAACCTGATGATGGTTTTCCGTCGACCAGAGTCCAATCACAAAGCGTACCTGCAATCATATTAATCTTGCAAATGCGATGGCGATTGATCAAAAGAGGGGCAAACCGCACGTCAGTTGCGACAGCGGCGTCACCGGGCACAATTGTAGCCATCTCAAATGCGGATGCAGCAAATTCTGGGTTCGTTTCACCGATGTCATAGCTAGGACTTCGATACGTATTCAGTGCAATCAAGAACAGCATCCCAGCCAACACAAGATTCCACCGCACCTGAGTCGAACCCCACCGACGTTCAATAAGACGAACCGCATTCGACAGTCCGTGCACAACGCTAAAAAAGAGATACGGAAGCGCAGGCGCAGTATAATGAAATCCTAATTTATTCATGCCGGAATTCTGGCTCAGGAACATAATCGAAAGGGGAATAACCAGAATACACGCCTCGCGCCATGCCAATAGCGGCAAGAAAACCACGGGAATCAGAAAATAGATGAGATACACATACTGATTGCGAGCGATAAGTGTTTCGTGCCCCGCCCAGATCGGGTTACGAAGAAGATGCATGAGCGCATCGTTCAAGTTTGCCCCAAGATTGGCGTACCGATCCCAGAAGAAGAGCCCATCAGAAGGACTAAACATCGGAAAGATCACCTTAATAATGAGAATAAAATATACCGTTGCACACAAAGTCAGTCCTATTCCAAATACTCTCCAGCCCGACCGAAACGCAATGAGATACAGGCCGAAACTCGCAAGTGGGAGCAGAATACTTTCCTCGACTGAAAAAGTTAGAAAAGCAGCTACAGCCGCAAGACCTTGCTTGCCAGATTCAACAAAGACGAGCATCCATAAGACTGCCGGGATCGCGAGAGGAGATAAGTGGAAGTCATGAGCATTGCCATGATGCACATAGGGATTAGACACGTATAAAATCACAACCACGCAGGCAAGGGATGAATGAACATGCCGCAAAAGAACGAGATAATACACAGCCACCGCACCGACCCCAAGGGCAACACTTTGAATCACCAACAAGGTTAAGGGATGTTCGACGAGCCGATAGAAAAGACCAATCAAAACAAAGACCGGCGAGAAATGCCCGCCCAAAAAAGAGTCGTTATCGAGCGAATTGAAAAACCATGGTCCATGGACCATGTGCCAAGCCACATTCGCCTCAACCGCCATATCCCACATTGTTTGCAACTCGAAATACTGACGGACACGCAAGTAAATCAGGAATATCGCAAAGAAAGATCCAAGCACCCATGCGAATTTTCGATGTTGAGACAGGTTCATGCTGTTGACACGGGCAGCAGCAGTCATCACGTGATGAGTCATCGCTCTCGAAACCAGCAACCATACTCCAGACGCGACACATGAAATAATAATTCCCAGCTTAAATAGATTCAGATGGAATGGCTTTACGCCAAACCAACTCACGTTAAAGTACGTCAGTAAATCAACCATGAGAGCTTCAATTCAGCAGCAGGAGGTGGTCATTCATAAAGTTTATCAGCGCGTCCTGCCAAGGCGTAAGCGCAATACCCGCCTGCTTCAATACACCATTCGCTAGCACGGAATAACTGGGCTCAAGCAGAATGACGCCGTGGGTAGCGAGCGGTGTGACGTTCATTAGAATACTTTTTCCTTGAGCACGCGCATCAGATACTGCCCATAGCTGTTTTTGGTCAGGGGCTGCGCAAGCCTTTGAAGTTGCGCGGCATCAATCCATTGCTGCCGGTAGGCAATCTCTTCCGGACAAGCTACTTTAAGCCCTTGACGGTTTTCCAGAGTGGCAATGAACTGGCTGGCCTCGAGCAGCGATTCGTGGGTACCGGTATCCAGCCAGGCATATCCACGCCCCATGATTTCGACTGTAAGCGTGCCTTGCTCCAGATACATGCGGTTCAGGTCGGTAATTTCCAGTTCGCCGCGCGGTGAGGGCTTGAGGTTCTTGGCCAAATCAACCACGTGTTGGTCATAAAAATACAACCCGGTCACGGCGTAGTTGGATTTCGGTTGCTTAGGCTTTTCTTCTAGCGACAGCGCTTTACCACGCCCATCGAACTCGGCCACTCCATACCGCTCTGGGTCATGAACATGATAGGCGAAGACGCTGGCCCCCTCGGTGCGAGCCATCGCATTGCCCAGTAGGTGATGGAAGTCATGACCGTAAAAGATGTTGTCGCCCAGCACTAGGGCAGACAGGCTGTTGCCGATGAAGGATTCGCCGATGATGAAGGCTTGCGCCAGACCATCGGGTGATTGTTGCACGGCGTATTCTAGATTTAGGCCCCATTGCCTACCCGTGCCAAGCAGTTGCTCGAAACGCGGAGTGTCCTGTGGCGTGGAAATAATGAGGATATCGCGTATCCCTGCCAGCATGAGTGTGCTGAGCGGATAGTAGACCATTGGTTTATCAAATACTGGGAGTAGTTGCTTGCTGATGGCCAGCGTGGCGGGGTGCAGACGTGTACCGGAGCCACCGGCGAGAATGATGCCTTTTCTAGTTAGTGGTGACTGGTAAGTAGTGAGTTGACTCATGTTGTCCTCATTTTTTTGTGCAAACCAGTTAAGAGCTTTCCGGCGCTATTAGCCATTTCAAAGGCGGGGTGGTTTGGTGCGGCGAAGCCAAGCATAACCGCCAGTTGCAACTGGGTTTCAAGTTCAGCCAACGAGCCCCGCGATATCCCAATGAAATTCAAGAACTCCTTTGCACCGTTTCTGCCAGCGCCTTCGGCGATATTGCTTGGAATTGACACGGCTGCCCGCCTCATCTGCTGCGAGAGTCCATAACGTTCCTCTGCTGGAAAAGTAGCCGTCATCTGATACACGGCTTTAGTCAATTCCATCGAGAATTTCCAGGCGTCTAGTTGCTCGTGCGGCTTACCCATTGCTGATCACTGGTAAGTGGTCAGTATTCTTTCAACTTACAACTCACCACTCACAACTAACCACGTCCTACTTACCACCGGCTAGAATCTCTGTAAGCATGTGCGCGACGCCAGCGCGCCAGGGCGGCAGATGTACATCAAAGGCTGTTTGGAGTTTTCTCACGCCTAGCCGCGAGTTCAGGGGGCGGCGCGCAGGCAAAGGAAATGTACTGGTTGGTACTGGGACAACGCTTTCCGCGTCGACTTTGAGCTCAACTCCGGCTTGACGAGCCAAATCCAGGACAAACTGCGCATAGCCGTACCATGAGATTTCGCCTCCCGCAACCAGGTGGTACAGACCCGACAATTCCGGTCGCTGTAGAACCGTGCGGATGGCGTGGGCGGTGACATCTGCCAGAAGGTCAGCACCAGTAGGGGCGCCGATCTGATCGGCGACGACGGTGAGACGCTCCCGCTCCTGCGCAAGACGGAGCATCGTCTTGGCAAAGTTGCTGCCATGGGCAGCATACACCCAGCTAGTGCGGAAAATGAGATGGTGACAGCCTGAAGCGCGGATGGCTTCCTCGCCTTCCAGCTTAGTCGAGCCGTAGACATTCAAGGGTCCGGTGGGGTCAGTTTCCACCCAGGGTTTGCCGCCACTGCCATCAAATACATAGTCGGTGGAATAATGGATCAGCCAACTCCCCAACTTCCGCGCTTCCCGGGCAAGTATGCCCGGAGCAAGGGCATTGATGGTGCGAACGAGCGCCGGCTCGCTCTCGGCCTTATCTACCGCGGTGTAGGCAGCGGCATTGACGATCACATCCGGAGCGATATCGCGCACGGTCTGCGCCATATTGTCCAGGCGGGTAAAGTCGCCGCAGTGCTGCCGGCTATCAAAGTCCAACGCGATCAGCTCGCCCAGGGACGCAAGACTACGCTGCAATTCCCAGCCTACTTGACCACCTTTACCAAACAACAGAATTTGCATCAGCCCCGCCCTTGGTAATTTTTCTCAACCCAAGTCCGGTAGGCACCCGATTGCACATTACTGACCCAGCCCTGGTTGTCCAGATACCACTGCACGGTCTTGCGTATGCCGGTTTCGAAGGTTTCAGCTGGTTTCCAGCCTAGTTCATGCTCAATCTTGCTGGCATCAATGGCGTAGCGACGATCATGGCCGGGACGGTCGGTGACGTAGGCAATTTGCTCGCGGTAGGACTTCCCATCAATACGCGGACGGAGTTCGTCCAGTAGCGCGCATACAGTCTGGACAATTTCGATATTGGGTTTTTCGTTGCACCCGCCGATATTGTACACCTCGCCTACCCTACCGGCTTCGAGTACCAGGCGGATGGCACTGCAATGGTCTTTCACATAGAGCCAATCTCGGATCTGCTGGCCGTCACCGTATACCGGTAACGGCTTGCCTGCGAGAGCATTCATGATCATCAGGGGGATGAGCTTCTCCGGAAAATGGTAGGGGCCGTAGTTGTTGGAGCAGTTCGTGGTCAGCACCGGTAGCCCATAGGTGTGGTGGTAGGCGCGCACCAGGTGGTCGCTGGCAGCTTTGCTTGCTGAGTACGGACTGTTGGGCTCATAGCGGCGGGTTTCACTGAAAGCTGGTTCGTCCTTGGCCAGAGAGCCATAGACCTCGTCGGTCGAAACGTGAAGGAAACGGAAGCGCTGTTTTGCCTCGCTATTCAACCCACCCCAATAGACACGCACAGCTTCCAATAGCCGGAACGTGCCCATGATGTTGGTCTGGATGAAATCTTCTGGGCTGTGTATGGAACGGTCCACATGGCTTTCAGCGGCAAAGTGAATAATACTGCGTGGCCGGTTCTGTGCAAGCAGGTCAGCGACCAGGGTGGAATCACCGATGTTGCCCTGTACAAAGATATGCCGCTTATCTGCTCCCAGCGAAGCGAGGCTCTGTAAGTTACCCGCGTAGGTGAGGGCGTCGAGATTCATCATCGCTTCATCGGATTGGGCGAACCAATCCAACACAAAATTTGCCCCAATGAATCCAGCCCCGCCTGTTACGAGAATCATTCTATATCCGCTATATCCATGAAATACCTATTTCTCAGCCATGTGGCTTGCCGAGTGCACATTCGCGCCTTTACACCGGTACGATATCCGTGACATCGATTTCCACTGCCGCCGCTTGCTGAATCAGACGGACCCCGATCACTAATCGATGCCGCTTTTCTTTGCGCAAGAGAATCCCGTGAACCCCTTGGAGCGGGCCCCGAACGACTTCCACTTGCATGCCCTCGTACAAGTATGGATGTGAATCATAGGGCAACACACTGGCCATAAGAGTCTGAATCGCCGCAATCTCTTCATCCGCGATCGGCTCCGGACAATGGCCACTCCCAACAATATCGACCACACCAATCGTCTTGAGCACCGGAAGCCTTTGCCCTAATGCAAAGCGGACAAAGCAATATCCCGAAAAGAGCGGGACTTCGACTTCTTTCTTTCGATCCTTCCATTGTCTTAGACGCTTGACGGTCGGCAAGAGCGGCTCGATGCCTTGCTTGGCAAGCTGTTCGCGTACAAGCTTTTCGTAACGAGATCGCGTCCGAAGAGCATACCAACGAAGACCGTTTATCTGGTTTGTTTGGATTGTCTGGTTCATTTCGTTGGTTTAGGTTGTTTGGTGCGCAGGTATTTGATGAGTCCGGAGATGATTCGACCCGTCCTATCGGCCTGTGCATAGATCGACTCGAATGCATCCTTGGACAGATATCCTTGGTCCACCGCGATATATAGATGGCTTTGAACTTCTGCAGTTGACGACATGGCAATGAATAGAAACTGCATGAATTCCTTGTTCGAGCGGCGAACAAATCCTTCGGCAATATTGGCCATCACCGAGCCTGCAGCGCTCTGGATCTGACCACAGAGGCGTGCATCTCGTTTCCATGCAGAGTTCTGTTCGATGGCTTCCTAGACTTGCCGCGTCAACTGTCGAGCTTCTTTCCAGCAGTCTAGATCTTCAAAACGAGTCAATTTCATGGTTTATCTCGTTTGTTTAGCTCATCTGGTTTGTTTCGTGATCAATCACACCGATTCTTCCAACCAGACAAACCAAACAAACCTCTTTGACCAAATAAACCGTTTTGGCACAGCTCCGCCCTTTCACTTACAGATCCTTACCGCTCCTCCCACAATACCGGTCTCACACGGAAGCGCTGAGCCTTATTCGGGCAGGCCGAGTCTCAGGACTTTTTC
>NEWT02000018.1:0-71894 GCA_002869925.2 Nitrospira sp. CG24A | reverse complement strand
CCGGTCTCACACGGAAGCGCTGAGCCTTATTCGGGCAGGCCGAGTCTCAGGACTTTTTCCCGTGGCACTCCCGACTGTACCAACTGTTCTTCACAGGCTGCCGCATGATCGAGATCAGTGATCAACACTTGATCAAAATGCCATCCGGCAAGCCTTTCCGGCGAAGAGAGCGGACAAGAAAGAAATGACTCGCGCCCGCTTTCATCGATAAATCCTATGCAGTCGACATTCATCTCTCGCAGCGACAAATACGCCAATTCAGCCAACTCGGTCGTCCCATAAATCACAACCCGTTGGCCATGAGTCCCATCGAATATCGACATCATGTCTTTTAACCGAATGCGTATGTCTCGGTAGTGGGAAAGCGAATGCTGCATGTGGAGATAGGTCAACCGTGCTTTTTCCGAGAGGCCCTGTGGCGTCAGCAGATATCGAATCCGACTGCGCGGAATAGTCGAAACCCTAATGTAGCCCTTATGAGTCAGACGCTTGAGATAGAGATTCGTTAGACCCAGCGCGACGCCAAGTTTGGTCGCAAGCGTGCGCTGAGTGGCCCCACCATTTCGATCGAGCTCACTCAGGAGTAGAAGGTCTCGCTGGCCTTGTAAATTCATGAATTATACCGATAAATTGGCAACGCGTTCATAACATGAACACATAAATCCATTCTGTCAAGCAAAAAAATACGTAGCTAGCCCGCATTATTCATGAGCACTTCTGCTGCAATCGCCGATCCGCTGCTCCGACGAGCCTTCGGGCGGCGGGCTCGCCCCTCGGACCTTCGACGTACTGCACGAGTACGCCTCAGGTTCTCCGGGCTCCGGGCTCGCAACGCGGCTCAGCGATTTCGCGACGAACCGTCATGAATAATGCGGGCTAGCCTTTACAGTGAGCCAACGATGGGTCGGCGATTTTGATTGAATCCGGCATCGATGATGCGAACGAGACAGGGATTGGAAATCGGGGCGGGATTGAGACCGAACAATAGGCTGGATCAACTAGGACCTGAACAACTGGTTAGCCCGCACAGTCCGATTGCCCGGAAAAAAGAAGCTTCTGAGCTGCAGCAATGACCTCTTCAACTGAAATGAGCCTCATGCAATTCTGTTCGCCTCTCGTACAAGTCGGATGAAAGCAGATACGGCAATCGATCTCCTTATACAGCACCTCCGCGCGACCGCCACGAGGCCCCCACTCACGAGGATTCGACGGGCCGAACAACGCAACGATAGACGTACCCACTGCTGCAGCAATGTGCATCGCGCCGCTATCGCTTCCGACAAAGAGGGCTGACCTTTTGGCAATGGCCGCAAACTGTTTAATGGTTGTACGACCTGCCATGATCGTGGGGCGACTCTTCGTCATCTGTCGAATCTGCTGCGCGAGATCGAGATCGGCGCTGCTCCCTCCAATCAATACCTGGCACCCATACTGAGAGGTCAACCGATCCGCCAACTCCGCATACCGCTCCGGAGGCCAGGCCTTGAACCAATACCGGGCGCCGGGCTGCAAGATCACCGTCGACTGCGATCGCTGAACCGCGAGTTGATCCAACAATCGATCTGCACTGTCGACTTCTTCCGGCGTCACCCGAAGCTGAAGATCCTTCGAATCAGCTTGGATACTCATGGGTTTGAGCGATTCCAGATCCCGGTCGATCCGGTGCTCCACCTCCGGCATGGACTGGACCACCCGCGTGTAGTACTTCCCCCGCCATCGATGTTCATCGTTGAACCCGATCCGAACAGAGGCCCCACTGATCCAACTCAGAAACGCGGAGCGATCTCCATCTGTCAAATCGACCACCGTATCGAATCGCCGACTCCGCAGACCGGCAATAAGCCGCGATTGAGCCCCCAAAGATCCTTTGTCGAGAACGACGACCTCTTCTAAATCCAGGTTACCGGATAAGACATCTTCCGTCCCGCGATTGACCATCATCGTGACTCGAACATCCGGTCGTGCCGCTTTAATAGCACGGACGGTCGGCGTCGCCAATAAGACGTCGCCGATATAGCGGAGCTTGATGATAAGGACGTTTTTCATGAGAAAAGAGCTGCTGGCCTATGGCTGATAGCAAGAAACAGAAACTGACTGCTCATGGCTACGAGCTTTTCCCCTCGCACAACTCCTGGTACAGCGCAACGGTCTTTGCTGCAACCTGTTCCCAGGAGAACTGCTTGGCTCGAGCAAATCCCTTCCCCTTCAAGTCAGCTCGAAGCGGCTCATCCTCAAGCGCACGAACCATCGCCTCTCCCAGCGCCCGCGCGTCCTGAGGGTCCACCAACACCGCCGCATCACCCGCCACTTCAGCCAACGCGGTCGAATCAGACGTCAGCACAGGCGCACCGCAGGCCATCGCTTCCAACACGGGCATCCCAAACCCTTCGTACAACGAGGGAAACACGAACAGATCGGTGGAAGAATACAATAATTGCAGATCGCTCATGGGCAGCCGACCCGGGCAGAGCACCTTTTCCGTCAAACTGCGCCTTCGGGCCGTCTCCTCATAGTTCCCGAACGGATGGATAGGCGAACCGACAAGGACCACCATCCTGTGCCCCAGTTTTTTCCGAACCATCTCCGCCGCTTCGAGAAACTTCTGATGATTCTTGCGCGGATCTGCCCCGCCGATAAATAAGATATAGTGCTCAGCCGTCAGACCGATCCGCTTCCGCAACTCTGCCATCGCCTGATCGTCTCGACGTGGCGAAAAATCTTCCGACACTCCATTGGGAATGACTCTAATGTGCTCGCGCTTCAAACCATAGAGCTCCATAAGCTCTCTCGCGGAAAACTCGGATACCGTAATAGTTTTCCTGGCCCGTAGCGCGGTCTGTCTGGTCTTGAACGACGAGGGCCATTGGCCCAACATCTTCTTCGAGTACTCTGGATGGCGATCCAACCAAAGATCGTGAATCGTCACCACTCCGCCGTAGCGGCCGACAGTCTGCATTTTAAAGTTCGTGCCGTGGTAGAGATCCAACTGATCTGCCGCTCCCCGCTTCCCCATCCCCCATCGGCTTGAATTGACCCACCCTAGCCGCTCAACGCCGGTCCAAGCGCTCACAGCGTCAGGCCGAACAGCCCCCGGTCTCGCATAGGCGACAAAATCGATGTCTCCTTGCTGCGCCAGCATCGTGCGGAGCAGATGGTAGCTGTGCCACCCCACCCCGCCCATGTCGCCCACCATCGGATTGGCATCAAAACCGATTCTCATCCTCGCCCCTTCTGTGTCCTCAGTACGTCTCCATACAGCTGTTCCATGTGCGCGACAGACGCATCAAGGCTAAATCTTTCTTGCGCACGCATCCTCCCACACCCCCCCATCTGCTCACGCCTGGGCTTATTTTCCAGAAGAGAGATCGCGGCTTCAGCCAATGAGTCGGCATCTCCCGGGGGAACAAGCAAGCCCGTCTCTCCCTGCGCCACAACTTCGGGAAGACCCCCTGTCGTCGTCGCAACCACAGCTTTGCCCATCGCCATCGCTTCGACCACCGCAATCCCAAATCCCTCCATGAGTGCGGGATGCATATACAGATCGAGCGCGGCCAAGAACGGCTGAACCGGATCCTGAAAGCCGACAATGTGTACGCGGTCGGCAATTGTCAATTCGTTCGCGAGCCGTGTCAATCGATCGGCATAACCGTGATCATCACTGCCCACGATCACATAATGCACCATAGGAACCGCATGGATGATAGCCGGAAGCGCTCGCAGCATCACCTCATAACCTTTTCGTGGAAACAGATTGGCGACGGTGCCGAGTAAGACAGCCCCGCTCGGAAGCCCGATCAGTCGACGAATTCCCTGGTCATCGTGCGGAGATTGTCTCTTGGGAAAATCAATCCCGCTGTAGAGAGTCCGTACCCTGCTCATCGAGACGCCGCCGGCAATCAGCGATTGCTCAATCTGCCGGGAGATTGCAATTACAGCCTCAACCCGATCAAGCTCATAGCGTCCCACCTTCTCCGGTTCAATTTCCTGCCTCACATGGGCCACGATCGGCATGGAATGAGACCGACCACTGGCGATGGCTCTCACGGTATGGGGCACCCACCAGATATCGTTCACATGAACCAAGGCTGGATCAAGTTGGCTCACAAGAGCACCGAGACGCCCGATCGCCGATCGGCGCTGAAACAGGGCGAGAGGCTTTCTCCAGGGAGGAAGACTCAGTGCATGAGTGGGGACGGCGATCGCCTGCAGCTGCTCTCGGAACGGACCCGTTCCCGGACAGACCACATGCGGCTCCCACTTGTGCCGGTCGAGTGTCTTCAGCAGTGCGATCAGATCGCGTTCCGCTCCGCCAATAGCCTCAATCCCATGCACGTACAGAATTCGCGTGCCCACTACTTAGCGCCTGGGTAAGCGGTTCCCTGCCTGGTGATATCCCACAACTTGGCATATTTCACAAAGGTGTACATGCTGGCAAATACAGAGATAATGAGTCCGTGCACGCCATCCCGAAACGCTTGCCTTCGGACATAGTATTTCCAAAAGGTAAACAGCGGACGGATTGTCAGATCACTCCACCGAACCGTCTTCTTCGTTTTCCCGCGCTCTCTCGCTGCCAATGTCGTAAAGTTATTGAACTTCTTGAAGTGGTCTTCGATTGTCCGCTCCGTGTAATGATCGAGTGCATGGGTCAGGTCTCCGTGCAGTCCTTCAAACACAAACCGGTTGTGAGGCTCGCTATCGTCTAACCGACCGACGCCACGCCGAAACAATCTCAGTTGATAATCTGGATACACCCCTCCCCATCGAATCCACTTCCCATAATAATAATTCTTCCTCGGAAGCGAGTAGGCCACCGGACCTGCCGGGGTAGAGGTCTCCAATACCCGTTGAATTTCTGCGCGAAGATCGTCACTGACGCGCTCATCGGCATCCAGAATAAACACCCAGTCCGATATGGCACGATCGATCGCAGAGTTTTTTTGTTCACCAAAACCATTCCACTTGCGCTGGAAGACGTGCGGTGTAAACTCCCTGCAAATCTCAACGGTCTTGTCGGTACTGTAGGAATCGACTGCGATGATTTCATCCATCCACGCGACCGAGTCGAGCGCTTCACGAATGTTCCGCTCCTCATTGAACACGACAATCGCGCAAGAAATCGTTTGATGCATATCGGTTCCTTCAAACAAATGTTGTCAGGGAACTTGCTCGTAGCGAGTCATGACCGTTCTCCATGCCCTAGCCCGTATTATTCATGAACATTTCTGCTGCTCTCGCCAATGTTTAGGCGAGAGGCTCGGGGTGCCTAGACGGAATGTCTTTTTCTTTCCTCCTACCACGTACCCCTCGCCCGTGACCAACAGCCACCGAGTGCGAATCACGCTCCACTCGTTCACCTCAGAGAACTCCTCGGCCCGTCTGTCGGATGATTGTCGACGACGATGACTTCGTAGGAACCGGTCGTGTGCCAACGAACTCCCCCTAATAAGAACATGCCGTGGCCAATCTAACTGTGCACCGCAACGATCATGCTTAGCATCTAGTTTGGTTCCCCTGTTTTATTTTCACCGCGAATTTAAACTTGTCCTCCCAGTGCAGGACGGTATAGTTGCATTCGCGTGGGAGTACACGATGAACGCGGTTGAGGTCTCCTACAGACTGATAGACTTTCTTGATAAATTGGCCATGCCGACAGTCACAAAACTCATCGATCGTCTGACTTGTCTTGGGTTCAAATGTGAGTGTATCTCCTTCGCCGATGTAGACAAACCAACGATGGAACGACCACCCACGATTGGGATTCGGATAATTGTACCCCTGTTCATAAAACGGGCTGGGCGTCTCTATGTACCCTGCACGGGCGATGCGCATCAGCTCTTTGCAGGCTGCTGCAGGATCTACAGTGTGCTCCAGCACATGAGAGGCATAGACATAGTCGAACATCTTGTCCTTGAACGGGAGCGCTTCCACTGTGGCCAGAAGAAGAGGAAGCCCAACTCTTTGTATCGGCTTTCCTCGTTCAGAGTTGTCCTCGGGCAGGAGATCGACCAGATGGGTCGCGTCATCATGCGGACGATGGCCGGATCCAACATCCAAGACCCGTTTCTCAGAGGGACGTCCAAATCGCCGGCGAAGATGGAACTTATAACGACGCACCACACCACTCAGTCCCATATGTTCGACTCCATAACTATAGAACACGCAGGACCTCGGCCTATCATGATCAGCCCGCCCATTACCCGCGAAAGCCTCGCTGGAAGATCATTTGGTAGAATCTCCAATTCAGCCACCGACTCCGGCGGGCAGCCCAGCGCCGGGATGATCGCAGACGATCCGCCATCACCCTTGGATGCGATCCACTGAATTCTTTCAACATGGCATAGTCCTCAAACTGAAAGCTGTCGTGAGCGAGTTGTTTGGCCTCCGCGGCAGGAATATGGCCTCCTCCATGATAGACCATCACTTGCTCCCGCTTTTTCTCCAGCATTGTTTGAGGGTCCTTCACCCACCCATAGTGAAAGACTCGCCCGTCCGATGGAGCAATCCATTCCTTCGGTCCACTCTGGAGGTACTGCCGCGTCGCCTTGAGATGAAACCCCACGGCATCGCCGCAGGACTCCACTTCGCCGTTGTTCCTAATGATCCGCACGGCTTTGTGGTAGAACCAGGGATTGGTCGACCAATAGTCGGCGATAAAATGTAGATACCGGAACAGAAGCCCTTTCACTTCAGGATTGCCGAGATGGCGGCGCATGGCTTCCCGAATGATAGGCAAATCGTCTTCGTGCACCACCTCGTCGGCTTGGATGTAGAACGCCCAATCGCCGATACAGTGTGCCAACGCAATGTTAGTCTGCTGGGCGTAGATCAATCCGTCTTTTCGCAACGTCTCATCCCAGACCGACTCCACGATTTTGATCTTGGGATCGCCGATCGAGCGAATCAGCTCAAGCGTACCGTCGTCACACCGCCCGACATTCACGATAAATTCATCGACCACCGGCAAAACGGATCGGATCGACTCCACGACCGGATAGTCGTACTTCACCACGTTTCGCACGAATGTAAATCCACTGACTTTCATAGTTGAACGGTTTGTCTGGTTGTTTCGTTTATTTGGTTTGTCTGGTTACTCCTGTTACTAACGAGATCAACCAAACAAACAAGATGAACCAGATAAACAGAGTTCATGATTTCGTAAGCTCCCAGAACTTCGCGTACTTCATGACGGTGTAATAGGCATAGAGTCCGGAAAGAATCAAGCCAGGCATGCCGTCGAGGAAGCCGGCCCGCTGCACATACATCTTGAAAAACGCACCGAGCGGATGGGTGATCAGTTGAGGGGGAGAGAACCGCCGGCCCTGCTCCACCATGCGACGAGCCATCAGGGCAGAGTATCGGTCTTGCTTCGCCACATAGTGATCGATGTTCCGAAATGGATACTGCAACGCGGGACTCTTGAGAAATCCGACTGGCCCATCGCATTCGAAACTCTCATGGACCAGTTCTTCGCGATACCGAAACCGCCCCTTACGAAACAACTGCGGTTGCCGATAATCGGGATACCATCCGCAGTGTTTAATCCACCGGCCTAAAAAAAAGTTCTTTCTCGGGACAAAGTAGGCATCAGCCTCAGGTCCACGGTCGAGCAACCGTCGAATCTCTTCCCGTAACTCAGGCGTCATCCGCTCGTCGCTATCCAGGCTGAAGACCCACTCATGGGTCGTGAGTGCGACCGCCTGATTGCGCAGATCGCCGAATCCTTTGAAGTCGACTTGATAAACTTTGTTCGTGAACTCACGACTGATCGCCGCAGTCCGGTCCGTACTATGGGAATCCACGACGATCAACTCATCGCCCCAGCCAGATACAGACTCAAGGCAGGCCCTCATGTTGGGCTCGTCATTATAGGCAATCACATAGACGGAAATTTTAGCAGGCAGCGTCGAAACCCGGCCCATGCACAAACCTCGCTGGAATATTTTGTCTCACATTGATGTCAGAATAATCGCAGGATGCTCAAAAAGGCCTTTCAGCAAGGCCGCAGGCGAGTCGAAACCGGAAGCGTACCCTCTGGGGTACGTTGAGGATTTCGATGAGCCGAGAACGACGCTGGCGGACTTTTTCAGCATCTTGCTAGACATGGATGACCTTGAGTGGGGCAGGCTGGTTGGTGACCTCCATGACGTGTCGTGCCACCGTTTCCACCGTCAGCCGATCGAGACAGTCCCAATAGGGACAGGCCTCATAAATACATTTTTCGCACGTCGGCACATCAGGGCGCATGACGACTCCCTGGCCGAGCGGTTGCCAACGCGTCGGAAGATTATTGCGCCGTGGATCGAATAGACTGACGTTGGGAACCCCACAGGCTGCGGCGATATGGGCTGGGCCTGTGGCTCCAGAGACCACGACGTGACTTGCCGCAATCACGGCCATCAGCTCACGCACCGATAGTTTGCCCATTAGATTGAGAACCGAGGCAGGAATCGGCCCATCGTCGGCTCTATGCTGGGTGAACATATCTGCTTCCACCTGGCTTCCCGTCAACACCACACCCACGCCCTTCCGAGTCAAATCGATCGCGAGTGAATGATACTGTTCCACGCGCCAGCGCCGCGCCGCAAAACCACCAGGGTGGAGGACAACTTTGGGAGTCGGCAGGCTACCTAATCGCTCATGCCCCGACGCTCGCTCTGTATCGGTCAGGACAAGACGCGGTGGAGAGACCATACCTGGCTGCAATCCGAGCCCTGCAAGCATGCCGACGTTGTACGCCGTTTCATGCTTGGAAAAATCTTTCCGATGTTCATAGATCCGACGATTCGCCAGCACACTATACCAGCGGTATCCGGTTGCCACTCGAATCGGCACCCGCGCCAGGAACGCCGCCCACATCAACCGTTTAAAGGGTTTAAGAAATACCGCCGCATCGACGGCCCGGCAAAATAGTGCCTTCAACTCGCGCAAGGATTCCCGGCCTGTGACCGTCCAGACCTCATCGAGGTCCGGATGGTGCGCCAAGAGCGGGGCCGCGTACTCGCTGGAGAGAAACGTGATCCGTGCTTCCGGCAGGAGACTGCGTAATGCGGATGCGACCGGCAGACACAAAATTTCATCGCCGATCCCGTCAGGCCTGACTAAGAGGACGTTCATCGAGGAACCATTCCCTGAGCACGCTGTACTCGAGCCGCTGCCAATACTTGTTGTGGTGATACCATTTTCAGACATTCCAACGGCACCGTATTGTGGCAGGTTCGACTGAAACAGGGACTGCAGGGAACATTCCCTGACAAGACGGCATGGCCCGCCCCGTACGGACCAGTCCGAACAGCACTGGTCGGTCCGAACAAGGCGACAATCGCGGTACCCACTGCCGCCGCAACATGCATTGGACCTGAATCATTTGTGATCAGCAGCGATGCCCTGCTCAGGAGGGCGGGAAGCAGCCCCACGGTCGTGGCTCCAGCCAGATCGATGGCAGGAGACTTCATCATCTTGTTGACTTCAGCAACCTCCGCCCGTTCATCAGGACCTCCGATCATGACCACCGCACCCCAACCCTCTTGCTGCAGCCGATCTGCGACTTCGGCGAACGACGCCGGAGGCCACCGCTTAGTCTGCCACCTGGCAGACACATTCATCGCCACCCAATTCGTTCCAGGCGTCACACCGGATCGACTCAATACGCGATCGACCGCATCGTAATCGGTTTGCGGGATGCGAAAGCGAAACTCCGGCGCGCCGGACTCCACCGCTCCCACGGCCTTGGCCACAAGCAGATACCGATCGACCGCATGCATGTCCGATTGTGGAACCGACACGCGTTGTGAATAAAACCTGGGGCTCCCTTCTCGCCCATTGGCAAATCCCACAAGCAGAGGCGATCCACTAAACCACCCGATTGCAGCGCTCCGGAACAGACCCTGAAGATCCACAACAAGGTCGAACTGTTCTGCGCGAAGAGACGATACCTGGGAGAGCCACCCCTTAAGAGTCGATTTCACCGGCCAAACCCGATCAACCCCGTCGATCCGCTCTACGAGACCAGCCCACTCACGTTTGACCAACCAGGTCAGCCGAGCCTTGGGATAGGCTCGGCGAATGGCCGCACAGGTCGGCATCGCATGCACGATGTCACCGAGCGAACTCGGCTTGATCAATAAAATGTGGCGATAGTCGGGCATGAGGGGCTCAGGTATTTAGGCTGAAGGTTATGAGTCAGGCCATACGTTAATCGCGCAAGGCACGAATCAAGCGATTCAATACCTTCTCGGTTTCTACGATCTTTGGTTCAAGCAAAGATGAATTCTCGCTGGGCAAAAAGCCCAAGCGTTTCGACAAATTTAATTGATAGTGTAGCTCCCTCAACGATCCGAAGGCGATATTGAGAAATCTGAGATATTCTGCCTCGCTGTCACAAGCGCAACCTTCCACAATGTTGGAAGGAACTGAAACTGCTGCCCTGCGTATTTGAGAAGTCAGTCCAAACATCTCTTCCTTTGGAAACCCTGCGGTTGTCCGACCAGCATGACGACTTCATCAGCCAACTCAAATGCCCGAAGCTGTGTGTGGTCCCGCATGCTTTACCCCTAACACCTTCAGCCTGAACCCCTTCAGCCTATCTACCTGGGGCGCGTCTTCGCGTCCTCTAAGATCCAGTCAACGGCCTCAGTCATCGACTTCGCCATGGCATCCGGCATCGCCTTTTCCGACTTAAGCCTCTCCAACGATTGCGCATCTACCGGCGCTGGCGTCAGGAGAACAGACTTAGCGCCTACCCTATGTGCTAGTTGTATGTCGCGTGCGTGGTCACCAATCAAATAGAAACGACGGAAATCCAGTTGTAACTCCGACACAGCCCGCTCCACCATGCCCACGTTCGGCTTGCGACAGCGGCACCCGTCATCAGGATGGTGCGGGCAGAAATAGATTGCGTCAAGCGCCACGTCCTCCTGCTCCAATAGACCTTGCAACCTGGCATGAATCGCTTCCAAATCTTTTAGAGTCAAGATTCCACGGCCGACACCGGATTGGTTAGTCACAACCACCAATTTCGCCCCAACCCTCTTCAAACGCGCCAGAGCCGGGCCCACCCCTGCCAATAGCTTCAGATCTGCGGCAATTTTCAAATAGCCTGGGTCGTAGTTCAACGTGCCATCGCGATCCAGAAACACGGTGACACCGTCGAGGGCTCCGTAAGGCGTGAGGCGTGAGGCGTGAGGCGGAGATGGAGTTTTCCCTAACCCCTCACCCCTTACCCCTAACGGGGTCAACTGCTTCGTTGCCGCCTCATAGACTTGATCAACGGTTACTCTTGTCATGCACCGATGGTCAATCGGACATTCACGCAACAGGCAGGGCGCACAATCGACGGGCTCCCGAACAATGGCATGTGCGCCCCCAAATGGCGAGGTGGTGCGCCAATCGGTCGGCCCGAAGACGGCCACAACCGGGACTTTGAACGCAGAGGCGATATGCATGGGACCGGTATCATTTGTGAGAAGCAGGCTGCACCGCTTCACCGCTGCCATGAGCTCCCTGATCGTCGTCGCCCCGGACAAGACCAGGGAACGGGACGATAGGCGAGCAGCAATGTCCTGGCCCAAACGCTCTTCCCCTTTCGCCCCCAAAATGACCACACTGACCTGTTGCCCTGGAGATGTATGGATCGTTCGGCAGAGTCGTTCCGTGACCTCGGCAAACCGTTCCGGGAGCCAGCGTTTGGCATCGCCATAGGTCGATCCAGGATTGATCCCAACGACGATATCCGTCGGCGTCAACCCGCCCTGCGCACATCGCCCCATCATGGCCTGTTCCTCCTCGGGCAGGACGACAAGTTCCGGGACTGGAGGATCGCCCATGAGGCCCAGCGGCTTCAACAGATCCCAATAATAGCGGACTTGATGGAGGAGCATGCGTGGATCCGGCACAGCGACTGGATCGGATAACAGCACACTCCGCCCGTCTGTCGCATACCCATACCGGCGAGGCACACGTGCCAGAAATGTGAGGAAGGCTGCCTCGAACGCATTCTGAAACAAGACCGCCAGATCGAAGCCTTGCCGCCGCAACTGCTTGGCCAACGCCCACTTTCCCGAGAACCCCGCATGACGCCCCTTAATGTCGTAGGTCAACAGGCGCGTAACTGCCGGATGCCCCACAAACAGATCGGCCACAGCCGGTTTCACTAAGAGTGTCACCTGCGCATCAGGAAACAGCCCCTGCAATCCACGGAGCGCGGGCTCGCACATCACCGCATCGCCCAACCAGTTGGGTCCACGCACGAGAATTCGTTTGATGGTTGCTTTATTCACCACCCTCTGCCCTTCAGTCTTCAGCCTTCCGACTCCGCCTTCAGCCTATTCCCCCCCCCAAGCACCAACTGCCGTAATCGATCTTCCCCCTTGATGACGTGCGTGGTCAATCGGACTGCCCACCAGGCATCGGTGGGGTGGAGCAGCGATGCCACCTTGCACGCATCTTTCTCCGTCGTCACAACCAGGTCCGTTTGGAGCTCACTCGCTCTGGCGCGCAACCGCTCGACATCCTGCCTTGTGTAGGCATGGTGATCGCCATAGGCCACTTCATCCAAAACTCTCATCCCCATTCGTTCGACAAGGGAGCGAAACGATCCAGCATGGCCCACCGCACTGCAAAGCAGAGCTGTTTTTCCCTTGAACCAAGAAAGCGGCTGCACCGCACTCGTCGTCACCGACACAAGATTCTCCGGGCGAAAGACTGCCTGGATTGGGTCCGGAATCGAACCGAGTTTGACTTCCAGCTTGCGACACACCTCATTCACTTGAGCCGATACGTCTGCTCTCGTTACGATGATCGCGGTCGCGCGCGCAGCAGCCTTCAGTGGCTCCCTGAGCCGGCCGGCCGGAACCAAAGCCGCAAGCCCCGCCGCATCAGTGGCATCGATTAATAAGAGATTCACGTCTCGATAGAGCCCTCGGTGCTGAAATCCATCGTCGAGTAAGAGGCAATCGATCGGGAATCGCTCCAAGACCCAGTCACCGAGCTGGTAGCGATCAGCGCCGACGGCCACAATCGCCTTGGGGCAACGCTGCGCCATCAAGAAGGGCTCATCGCCAGCCTCCTGCGGACCGACTAGCAGACGCTCGCCATTTGACACTAACAGATACTGAGCCGTACTTGTCCGCCGATAGCCCCGGCTAAGAATCGCCACCTGCTTCCCCTGCGCCAGGAGCCAGTCTGCCAGCAGAATGACCATCGGCGTTTTTCCCGTCCCGCCTAGAGTCAGATTCCCGACGCTGACAACCGGAACGGGCAATCTCCTCTGATCAAACCAGCCCCAGTCGTACAGGAGCGTGCGCAGCCGTGCAACCGCCCCATAGGGGATTGCGGCCCACATCAGCCACCATCTAACCTTTGTCCCAGGATTCAACACGATGCGTTATGATCGTCCGGCCATGAGAGGAAGCGACCGGTCTTCAAGTGGAGACCCACTGGCACCTTGCTGCGGCGTCAAAAGCCTATCGATGGCCTCCAGCGTCCGTTGCAAAGCGCCCTGGTTCTGTTCGACCACCTGACGAGCCGACCGGCCCATCCGCTCCCGTTCCTCGTCATCGGAAAAGAGGGCTATGACTTGTTGTGAAAGCTCCTCCGCATGGAGAACCCGACACCCCCCCCCTGCTTGGATAAGAAGATCGGCAATCTCCGCACAGTGATCGGTATACAGTCCGAACAACACCGGTTTCGCCCACTGAGCCGGCTCCAGCAAATTGTGTCCCCCGATCGGCACGAGTGTGCCGCCGACAAACGCCACCACTGCCTCTCGGTAGATCGCCGCCAATTCACCCCGCGAATCAAGCACCAGTACACGGGGACCGGTGGATCGCAATACACCGGCCTGCCCCATGGTACTCCGTCGCTGCACCTCAAGCCCACGCGCCCGAATCATCGCCTCCACTGACTCCGCGCGTTCAATATGCCGAGGAGCGATGAGCAAGACTGCAGAGGGACAGCGAGCCACGAGCGCCCGATAGCATTCGACAAGGATCTCTTCTTCACCAGGGTGAGTACTCCCTGAGACAAACAACCGTTCTGTATCGTGAAGCCCAAGATGAGCCCTGGTGACCCCACCTTCCGCAATAACCGGTATCGGCTGGTCGAACTTGATATTCCCTGTTCGCCTGACTCGTGACGCCTCCGCTCCCAACGTAACAATACGATCGACATCCCGATCTGACTGCATGAGACAGAGGCTGAGCGTTTGCAACATCGTCCGATAGAATGATCGCACAGGCGCCCATTGCTGCCGCGCAAAAGACCTGGTCGAAAGCCGGCCGTTCACGAGGATAGTCGGCACTCCCTGCCGACGCAGGTGCCACAAGAGATTCGGCCAGAGTTCGGTTTCGACGAACAGATAGAGACAGGGTTGCAGCCGCTCAATAAACCGGGAAACGACCCAGGGGAAATCGAGTGGAGCATAACAATGCTCAGCCACACCAACCAGCCGTTGTTCCACCGCTTCGCGCCCGGTCTCAGTGACGGTCGAGACCACCAGGCGGTACGTCGGGTGCCGGCGATGTAGCTCGTTGACAAGCGGGGTCACCGCAACCACTTCACCCAGAGAAACCGCGTGAATCCAGATAACCGGTTGTATCGATGCGGGTGGAATATTGTGTGCGGCAGACTGGCCGGATGGGCCTTCTTGTAACCCTAGCCGTTGAAGCAATCCAGGACGGCACCGTGGCTTGGACAACAAGACTGCCACGATGAGCGGCGAAAGAACCAGTAACACGACATTGTAGAAGAGACGCCACATGGGTGCGCGTTAAACGTGAGACGTGAAAGGTGAACGGTAAAACGAATCCCCTAGATTCCTTACGTTTAACGTTTCACATTTCACGTTTCACGGCATCCTCCGCCTGATTCGTCAACCGATTCAAGACCGACTCCAACTCCTGGCACGCTGCTGCCGCCGCCTGTTCGTCTGCTTCCCGCGGAACCCAGATGGGGGCGCCCCATAGATAGAGCCCTCGGGACCATGGATACGGGACCATGAATCGATCCCAGCTCGCAAAGAGTTTTTTTTTGAGCAGCTAAAGGCCAGCGGCACAATCGGAAGCCCGGTCGCTTTGGCCAGCTGAACCACCCCGAGTTTCGCGACCTGGCGAGGCCCCTTGGGTCCATCGGGAGTCACGACAAGATCGGCGCCGGATCGCCCCAGGCGAATCAATTCTCGTAGCGCAAGCGCTCCCCCCCTCGTGCTCGATCCACGGACCGCCCGATGCCCGAATCGGGAGATGATGCGCGCGATGATCTCACCGTCCTGATGCTGGCTGATCAATACATTGGCCTCTGATCCACGATAGCCTGTGGGAATCATCAGTTGCTGCGCATGCCAAAATGCGAGGATGATATGCCGGCCCTCACGATACAATGCATCGACCTGCTCATGGCCTTGCGAATCCATTCGCATCGACCACCCCAGCCCTCGAATCACCGCGGCTCCGATGGGAGGGAGGACAGAGAGCTTCAGCCAATTCTCCACCCGCCTCATCGCGGGGTTACGCATCGGGAATATCCTGGAACTGCATGGCATGAAGCCGCTGGTACTGTCCTCCACGGCGCAGCAATTCATCGTGTGTCCCCACTTCGACGATCGAGCCTCGAGCCAGGACCATGATCCGGTCAGCTTGCTGAATCGTCGACAACCGATGAGCAATGACGACCGTCGTTCGATTCTTCATCAAATTGGCAAGGGCCAGCTGGACAACCCGTTCGGACTCGGTGTCCAACGCCGAGGTGGCTTCATCGAGGATCAGCAAAGGAGGATCGCGTAAGATCGCGCGAGCGATGGCCAAGCGCTGCCGCTCCCCGCCGGAGAGCTTCACCCCTTTCTCTCCCACGATCGTGTGGTACCCCTGCGGAAGGCGTTCGACAAAATCATGAGCATAGGCCGCTCGCGCCGCTTGAATAATGTCTTCGTCGGTCGCGTCCTCCCGTCCAAATGCGATATTGTTACGAATACTGTCGTCAAACAAGACGACATCTTGCGACACCATGCCGATCTGCGATCGGAGCGAGCGGATGGTGTACGACTGAATATCGATCCCGTCGACGAGAATACGGCCGGCCGTCGGTTCGTAAAAACGAGGGATCAGATTGACCAGCGTCGTCTTTCCGCTGCCGCTGCTGCCCACGAGGGCCACCATTTCTCCGGCGCGAATAGTCAGATTGATGTCGTTGAGCGCCGGCACCGATTGGTTCTCATAATGAAACGTCACGTCGTCGAACGTCACCGACTGCGCAATCCTCGGCAGCTCCAACCGGCCTTGATCTGCGTCCTGCTCAGTCTTGAGGTCTAACACGTCGAAGACTCGTTCCGCCGCGGCCAGCGCCTGTTGAATTTGATTGTTGGAACCGGACAATTTACGAATCGGGGTATAGGCCATGAACATCGCCGTCAGAAATGAGAAAAACTCTCCCGGAGTCATCGAGCCGTTGATCACGAGGAACCCGCCATACCAAATGATCGCCGCGACCCCCACGACACCGATCACTTCCATATGCGACGACCCGAGGGAGGAGACCTGAATCGCTTTCATCGTCGTACTGAGAAAGGAACGATTGCTCTGTTGAAATCGCGCCACCTCCGACTCTTCACGTCCATAGGCCTTCACCATGCGAATGCCGGATAATGATTCTTGCAGCGTGGACGCCATATCCCCCATGCGCTCTTGGCCGCTGGCTGCTAACGCCCGCAGCCGCTTCCCCATCCGCACCATCGTAAACACGGCCAAAGGGATCACGATCATTGAGAGACCGCCCAGCCGCCAATTCTGATAGAAAATCACGCCCATCATAGCCAGGAACGTCAATCCCTGTTGAAAAATATCTTTCAATACTCCCGCCACCGCGTTGGCCATCAATGTGACGTCGCTCACCACACGGGCCACCAATCGCCCTGAGGTATTCGCATCGTGATAGGAAACGGGCAGCCGTATGAGCTTCCCAAACAACTCCTGTCGAATATCGGTGATCACTTGATTCCCGACATAGTTCATCAGATAGTTTTGCCCGTAGTTGAAGACGCTCTTGAGCACCGCCACGGTGAAGAGCGCGAGCGGAAGAATGAGCAGGAGGCTTTCGTTCTTGTTGATAAAAATCTCGTCGAGGACCGGCTTGACAAGCCAGGCATAAGCGCCCGAAAAGGCCGCCACCAATCCTGAGCAGGCGAACGCGGCGCCCAATCGAATCCGATAAGGCTTCAGGTAGCGAACCAATCGTATCAGACGATCTAGCGTCGACATTCTGCTAACACCACTTGAGCTGCTCGATGCGACCCACCCGGCTCTCCCAACGATTGCCGAACCTGTCGCAACCCTTCCTTCATCACATTATACGCCGACAGATCGCGCAAGAGATGCAAGACTTCCTGACAAAGCCGCTCCTCCGTTGCCTCATCCTGAATCAGCTCCGGCACGATCGATCGGCCGGCGACCAAATTCACAAGCCCGATCCATTTCACATTGATCAGCCAACGCGCCAGCCGATAGGTCAATGGCGACGTCTTGTACAGCAATACCATGGGTGTTCCCACCACCGCCGCCTGTAACGTCGCAGTCCCTGACGCGATGAACAACACATCGGACAGGGCCATCACCTCACTGGCTCGATCGTGCGCCACTCGGACCGGCACAGGGCTATTCTGAAGGAGGGCCTGGATCAGATTATCGTCAATTGAGGAAGCCTGCGCCAGGATAAACTGCGTTCCCGGCTCAGCCGCGACCAATTGAGCCGCTGCCTTGAGGAGCACCGGCAAGAGCATTTCGACTTCACTCTTTCGACTTCCCGGCAACAATCCAACGACGCGAGCGGACTCCTCAAAACCGAACTCCTTCCGCAGCTCCGCCCGATCATACTGCGGCGCGACCGAATCAAGGAGTGGATGGCCCACAAACGTGCACCGAACTCCTGCCCGACGATAGAGTTCCAGCTCAAATGGGAGGATGACGACGACATGATCGACTCGGCGTTGAATCCACTTCATACGCCCTGGCCGCCAGGCCCATACTTGCGGAGCGATATAGTAGAGGACACGCCGGCCGGCAGCTTTGGCGACCCTGGCAAAATGAAAATTCAGCCCGGGATTGTCGATCAGCACGACAAGATCCCAGGCCTCTGCCTTCAGCACCCTCCGAATCGCGCGCACGCGCTGCACCATCGCTCGGATAGCAGACAGCCCGATCAATCCCATCACATCCAACTGCGGAACACCAGGAACAAGGCTGACTCCGGCAGCCCGCATCCCGGACCCACCAATGCCGACCAGCTGAGCCGTCGGGTCGAGCGCCATGATCGCTTTGGCCAAATGAGCCCCGTGGAGATCACCGGAGGCTTCGCCTGTGACAATCAGAATTCGCATGGCCTCTTATGGAAGGAGCCCGGGGGGAAGAGCCCACGCCTTTATCCTGCGATTCCCCGCTCTCGCGATTCCGTGACCCCTGGATACCTCCACGATCTCTTTATCCCCTGCGATCCCCTGCTTCATGGCGAACCGCAAAGGTCTCAATGGCTTGTAAGACCTGGTACGCCAGACCCACTGCCGCCGCGCCATCCTCACCTGATACCACAGGCCTCGCGCCCGCGCCGGCTGCATGAAGAAACGATTCAAGTTGAAGCTTCAGCGGTTCTTCGTCTCCACCCTGCAGCTGCTCAACCTCAACGGTGGGCCGCTCCCCTGCCCTGACATTACGCCGGCAAATCATCCCTTGCCTGGTCTGGAAATCGATCGACAGATAATTATCTCGCTGGAAAAGGCGCAACCGACGCATCTTATTCGTCGACACACGGCTGGAGGTCAGGTTGGCCACACAGCCGCTCCTGAACTGAATGCGGGCGTTGGCGATATCGATCGAGGAGGACAACACCGCCACCCCTGCAGCACGCACCTCTTCAACGGGGCCGGGATTCAACGATAACACGAGGTCCAGATCGTGAATCATCAAGTCCAACACCACATCCACGTCCGTCCCCCGTTCACTGAAACTGCTGAGACGATGACACTCAATGAACACAGGTTGCCCGATAAAGGGACGCATCAGCGCCATGATCGGATTGAACCGTTCACTGTGTCCCACTTGCAAACAGCAGCCTCGCTGCTTGGCCAGTTGCACTAACTCCTGCGCCTGTCCAAGTGTGAGCGCAATCGGCTTTTCGACAAGGACATGTTTCCCTGCATTCAGACAGGCTTGTGCGACAGCATAGTGGCCTGATGTGGGCACCGCCACACTGAGGACATCGACCTGCGACAACAATTCATCGACTGTACGAAAGACGCGCACGCCATGCCGATCTGCAACCATCTGCGCACGCTCGATAGACTGATCCACCACACCGATGAGCCGTGATCCTGGCAACGACGCATAGAGACGCGCATGATGCTGTCCGAGGTGTCCGACGCCGATGACGCCTGCCCTCAGCGGTGCCATCTGAAACTCATTTCCCGTTCGATTCAAGTTTCGCGATCCCAACGATAGCGATACGGGCAGACCGGGCCTTGTCCAACATGATCTCACGATCTAACAACACCGTGCGACCGGCCTCGATTGCTAAGACGGAAGCCTTGACCGAGGCCATCACCTCAATGGTCCGAGGCCCCACGGCCGGAAGGTCAAACCGCAAATCCTGCTGCGGCTTCGATCGCTTGACGACAACAGCCCCGCCCTTCGCTAAATCACCGCCGCGCTTGATCGCTCCATCGGTGCCCTCGACCGCCTCGACCGCCACAACCACCCGATCCTTGATCACCACACATTGTCCGATGTCGAGACGACCGATGTCATGGGCCACTTCCCACCCATAACGGATATCTTCCCACTCTTTCTCCGATGGCGCCCGCGTCGTCAACGTCCCTTCTTCTGCGAGGATCCCTTCGAGACCAAAGGTCGATTCACAGATGGCGATCCCTTCTCCTTCAAGTTCCTTTGCGAGTTCGCGCAGAATATCGTCGTCTTTCCGAAGCGCCAACCTCGTCGCCATGGCTAAGGTGCGGAGATCCGGCCGCAGGGTGGTAAACATGTGGGTCTTCTTGATCCCACCCAACATCACGGCCTGATGGACCTTGTCCGCCTTAAACGCCTTGATCAGCTTGCTCAGCTGGCCGATTTTGATCCAATGAATCCGATCCACATGGCCGGCTAGCTCGGGTTCTGTCTCGCCTTCATGCGCCACAGCCGACACGTGATACCCGAGTTTTCTGGCATTATCCGCGAAAATGATCGGGAATCGACCGTTACCGGCAATGAGGCCGATCCGCTCACCATTGGTGACATGAGGTCGCAATGCCATCGTGCTTATTCCTCATCCTCTTGGTCTTTGCCGACCGACCGGCAAATGCCACGTTTCGTTCCCTCTAGAAATTTCACGACCGTCATGACGTCCGGCTGATCTCCAAACTCGATCTTGGCAAGCTTGGCGGCTTCAGCCGTGCGATGCCCAGACCGGAAGAGCATGTCGTACGCCCGTTTCAGGACCGACACCCGATCCGTTGAAAACCCCTGCCGGCGCAATCCCACCGAGTTGAGACCATACATCCGCGCACGATAGCCACCAGCAGCCCGCATGAACGGTGGAAGATCCTGCCCGAGCGCACAACAACCACCAACCATGGAATACGATCCGACCCGTACATGCTGATGAATACCGGTCAGTCCGCCAATAATGGCATGGTCACCGATGGTGATGTGACCGGCTAGACTCGCGGCATTGGCCATGATGAGGTGACTCCCGAGCCGGCAATCATGCGCCACATGCACATAGGCCATCAGAATATTCTTTGACCCGAGCGACGTTACTCCTCCGCCCTCCACGGTGGCACGGTTGATCGTGACATATTCGCGAAGGATATTGTCATGGCCGATGATAACCTTGGTTGGTTCTCCCTTATATCCAAGATGCTGCGGCGGTCCGCCTATCGAGGCAAATGGATGCACTTCATTCCGCTCCCCAATCTCGGTCCATCCGTCGACTGTCACATGGGACAACAATCTACTGCCGGTTCTGATCGTGACATGCTCACCGATCACGCAGAACGGCCCGACCTCCACATCATCGGCAAGGCTTGCCTTGGGATGAACTATCGCTGTTGAATGAATCTGCACGCACACCTCCAGTGCTAGGTGATGGGTGATGGACTTACGTGACGACTATCCCCTCAAGACCTGTCATTCATCACTCCTCAGCCTTCACGGCTTTTTCTTCTGTCACCATGGCCGTCACTTCAGCTTCACAGACAATCTCTTCCTCGACAAACGCCTTACCTTGCATCTTCCAAAACGGCGTCCGTTTCTTGACCACGTCGATCTCAAACCGTAACCGATCGCCAGGCACAACCGGTTTTCGAAACTTGGCACCATCAATGCCGGTCAGATAGACCACCGGACGCAACGCGTGCCCCATCGATTTCAATGCCAGCACTGCGCCGACTTGCGCCATGGCTTCAAGGATCAACACCCCTGGCATGACCGGGCGTCCTGGGAAATGGCCTTGAAAGAACGGTTCATTGATCGTCACGTTTTTGATTCCGACGATCCGCCGGTCGGGATCCAATTCTTGAATGCGATCGACCAGAAGAAAGGGGTACCGGTGAGGCAGAATAGACTGAATTTCGGCTTGTTCCATCACGGGCATCGGCAGAACCTCCTCTATCAGAATGCTGAAAAAGTCCGCCAGCTTCGTTCTCAGCTCATCGAAATTCTCAACGTACCCCTGAGGGTACGCCTCCGGTTTCGACTCGCCTGCGGCCTTGCTGGACGGCCTTTTGAGCACCCTGATCCTCTGTTGACATAGACACCACTATGATTTTAGTGGCGAACTTTCAAATGATCCTTCCGAGCTTGCCATCATCCCCCCAGGGATGGTGGCTGATTGAGCTTCTCCTGCGTGAGTCCCAAAAGAGCCTTCCCGATTCCCTATACATTTCTTAAGAGGAGTGACCACGGCTGCCCTTTACTGCGCGCATCGAACGAGCACATTCCTATCGTGCGCGTTCTGCGAGCAAGAAGGGCACCGGGTCGCTCCTCTCCCCTCCCCTCTATTTATTCTGCCGATCGAACTCTTTCACCACTTGATCCGTCACATCCAATGCGGGTTGATGATAGAGGACAATCCTCATCATGACTGTCTCGTTTCCCTTGTCGATCACGGCAACAAACCCATTTTTTTCCCCGACGGCTTGCGCAGCGGCTTGCACTTTTTTTGAATATTCCGCCACCATGTCACGCTGCTTCTGTTGAATCTCGCGATTGAAGTCGGATAGGCGGCGTTGATAGGCGTCTAGCTTGGCCTGGAACTGACTCTGCTTCTCTTGCTTTGCGCTGTCGGACATCTTCTCGTCTTGAGTCGCCTGTTGCAACTCTTTCAATTCCAGATCGTCGGCATTGATGATTCTCTGTCTGCTCATGGAATACGCCTTCAGCTCTTCCAATGCACGTTTGCCGGCCTTCGATTGCTCAACCACCGTTTGCTGGTTCATCACGGCAACTTTGAACGTGTCATCCGACAAGGCCGGCGACACCATCGCCAACCACAAGGCGGCCACACTCATCAATTGAAGTACTCTCAGTCGTTCCATCGAACCCTCCTTCGTTCCACATGAGTACGACAGTCACCCACAATAGTCACGAACATTTCTCCGGCCATCGCCAGACCGCCGCTCTTGCGTATGAACGAGGTCGATTCAGGAACAATCCGCTTCCCCGACACACCGTTATGAATCATGCGGCACGATGCCTCTCTCCCACCGCCATTCACCACGAATCGAAAGACACACAGGCAGAGGGGCAACGGCACACCACAAAAAACGGACGCGTATTCGCTGGAATACGTGAGGATTTTTTGGGGCCACGAACACAGCAGATGCCTGGCCATCGTTCGCCGCAGAGAAAGGGC
Source organism: Nitrospira sp. CG24A (assembly GCA_002869925.2). Taxonomy (GTDB): domain Bacteria; phylum Nitrospirota; class Nitrospiria; order Nitrospirales; family Nitrospiraceae; genus Palsa-1315. The sequence continues at coordinate 49,004 of NEWT02000018.1, read as the reverse complement.
CATGCCGAACCGATGCCTACGGATATTCACGATTGAATTCATCGATCACCTGACCGGTGATATCGAGGCCTTCATCGCTATAGAGGGTAGGGCCCCCTTTCCCCTTATCGATGACGACCTGTAATCCAAGGCGCTTCGAGACGTTCCCCACCATCACTCCGACTTTCTCGCGAAACCCTTCGAGCACGTCCTTCTGTTTTTCCTGAACCTCGCGGTTCATCTCGTTCGCTTTCTGCTGATACTCTGTGACGCGACGTCGAAACTGCTCTTCGCGCTCCCGTTTCGCGGTCGGGCTCAAGACGCTCGCCTGCCTCCCAAAATCTTCTTCCATCCGGCGAAGTTCCTTCTCATCCATCTCGATCAATGCCTGGCGATTCTTCGAGAAGATGGTCAAGGAGTCCTTCGCCTTCTTACCGACATTCGTTTCGCTGAGAACACGGGCCGCATCAACGACTCCTATCTTCCCATCGACCTTAGCCACACCGGCAGCACAGCCGGACACAACGAGGAGCGCCGCCAACAGACCGGCGACACTGAACATCTTCTTCGCAACCGCGTCAACCTGGATCACACTGCCACCTCCACATCCCAGTCACAGACTTGGCTTGTTTAGAACAACGTCCCGATCGTAAACTCGAAGACCCCTTTACGCTCTCCTGGGTTGGGATCGATATTGATCCCGTATGCGGCACGGAGAGGGCCAAAGGGCGAAATCCACCGCCCTTCTAGTCCAACTGTTTTCCGCAACTTGGATGAGAGAGGTTCGTCGTCGTCGAAGCCTTTCCCATAGTCGAAAAAGATCACCCCGTTCAATTTTGCGTCAGCGGAAATCGTAAAGATAAAATCGTTATTGAAAATCAACTGCTTGCTTGCCCCAAGAAGGGAATTGGTGTTGGTCACCGGCCCCGCACGTCCGAAGGAGAACCCACGTATTGTATTGATACCGCCGACGAAATATCGCTCAGTCAACGGAATAGGCTCCCCACCCACGCCGACTGCGGCGCCATAGCGAGCGCGAAAAGAAAACCGCGTATCGAAAGGGAGCGGAAAATATTTGATCACATCGACATAATACTTATAGAAGTTATTGGTCCCGCCTAGGTAGGGCGTCCCCAAGTCGAAGCCCACCGAGGCTCGCCAGCCGCTGCGCGGATCCATGTAGTAGTCTCGTGTGTCGCGAGCGAGCGACGTGCGGAACCCGGTCGACGACTGACTCCCAAGTTGCCGACACACAATAGGAAATCGATCCGGGCAGATGCCTACTGCCGGATCTTTAAAATTCAATTCCTCCGCGAACAGACTCACGCTTCCAGAGGTATATTCTGAAAGATATCGACCTAATGTCATGCTAGCGCCGGTTTTCTTCTCAAAATAGGTGATGTAGTTCGTCGCCGTGGCGTAGACGTCCAACTGCATGGAGGTCAAGGAGTCGTTCACGTAGGGATTGCGAAATGTGATCAACCCGATTTGCCGCCGCTGGCCCAACTGACCGCGGACTCGCCCCATCCAGCCATTCCCACCAAGATTTCCCTCCGTAATATCGGCGATGCCGACCACCTGGTCCAGCGTGCTGAATCCGCCGCCGACGCTGAACTGGCCGGTGGGTTTTTCTTTCACGCGAACATTCAGATCGACCTTGTCCGTGCCCACTTGCGCCGGAAGGATTTCCACCGTCTCAAAAAAGTTCAAGTTATTGAGACGCTGAAAGCTCCGTTTCAAGGCGGGGGTATCGATGACATCTTGTTCATCGACACGGATCTCACGACGAACCACATTGTCTTTGGTCTTCTCGTTCCCACTGATATTGATCTGACGGATCCGCATCATCTCTCCTTCCTTGATGGTCAGAATGATGCTTGCGGTCCGCTCCGTGGTGTTCGGAACCACATTGGGAGAGACATCAGCAAACGAATAGCCCTTACTCCCATACAGATCGTTCAATCGTGTAATCTCGTCGCGGAGTTTCTGACGCTGGAAAATTTCCCCTTCCTTCATCTTGAGCCCCTGGCGAAGCTCTGGATCTTCGAACACCGTATTCCCGCGGAACCCGATTTCACCGATGGTGAACGGCTCCCCCTCCATGACCGCGTACGTCACAACGAACCATTTTTTGTCCTCACTAAGCTCCACCGTCGGCAACCCGACCCGGGCGTTTAAATAGCCTTTGTTGAGCAAGACCTCTTTGACCCGCTCTACGTCGTTGTTCATTTCTTCCCGCTTTAAAACCCCAGCATCTGAAAGCATAGACGGCAATTTAAGTTGCGTGATCAGCCCGTGCCAAGGAATCCATTCTCGCGTCGCCATCACCTTAAACATCTCATCTTTGGTCGCCGCATGCAGACCGTCAAAATTCACCGTTTTGACGCGCGCCTTGTCCCCTTCTTTTACGAGAAATGTCAGGCGCTTCCGATCTTCGTCCAGGGTCTGCACGACTGGGATCACACTGCAATTGAAATAGCCGTCCCCTTGGTAGGCGAGACGAATCTTCTCCGCACTCTCTTTTGCCTGCAACTGATCGAGAAAGGCTTGGCTCTTGATCGTGATCTTCTCTTTGAGCTTATCGTCGCTGAGCGCGGTATTCCCGTCAAATACGATCTCGGTAATAAACGGTTTCTCACGGACCAGAAACGCCAGGGCCGTACCTCCCGTCCCCGCTTCCGTCTCGACCTGCACCTCTTCAAAGTATCCGGTTTCGTAGAGGATCTTGATCTGTCCGCGGACGTTTTCAGGGGTATAGGGATCACCTGGTTTCAATGTCAATCGACCGAGAATCGCCGGTAACTCGATCCGTTTATTCCCTCGAATTTCTATCGTCGTCACTTTCACGCCGGCTGGCTCCGCGGCGATCGCAAATACCGGCAGCAAACTGCAGACCAGGGTGACGAATACCATGATGACAAGCCAGCGCGGCCCCGCCCAACAGCAGACTCCCTTCACTGGATCTGTATCCCATACGAACACGGAAGAAATAATACCGGCATGATGGGCAACCCTAACTTTGGCCGTAACCGTACAGGCTCCCTCTCCACCACACATTCGCACACACGATGGACCTGGCACACGTGTGCGCCGCTGGCAGCAGGAGTGACGGGCGTGAACAACTCGTGCGATCAACGCACACGTGTCCCTCACGGTCACCTACGTGCAAAACCCCCGGATTATATTGGGCAAGTATTTGAATGTAAAGCTGATAGCCCATAATTATTCACATAGCTCGTTGCAACCTGGCGAGGCAAGCACGACAGACGACGATTCGAGGCTCAACGCCCGCTGTCGCGAAACGTCGCGCCTCAGATGATGCGATACAGTCATGTATGGCTCGCCCATTCTCGTTCCAGTAAGCCATCACGTCTCCCTTCACTCTTACACTCCGCATCCGAAATGTGAAAACGCTCGATAGACAACTGCACACTCGACAGATTTGTTGAGGCTGGTGGGGTCCATTCTCACTCACGTTGCGCGAGCACTGCAGGGGTGTTCACGTATAGGAAGGAACCCGAGTCAGATGGATACTCAGCGTCACTGTTGCAGATGAGTGCCATGGGTAATATGAGAAGCAGACCTTACCATTGTCACTTATGCACACATGGCGTGTACGAGCCCTCCTTTGGCACCCAACATCCGTCACGAAACCGTACGATCGTTCCTGCATTCCTTGACATCGTCTACCTCATCACATAGTATCGAGCCATGTCACGTTATGATGTCCGTAAAGCTGTGATTCCCGCCGCTGGCCTTGGCACGCGCTTCCTTCCCGCGACGAAAGCGTCTCCCAAAGAAATGTTGCCGCTCGTCGACAAACCACTCATTCAGTATGCCGTGGAAGAAGCGGTCGCCTCCGGAATCGAAGATATTATTATCATCACCGGAAGGGGCAAGCGCGCGATCGAGGACCATTTTGACCGGTCCGTCGAATTGGAAGAAAATCTCAAGGGCAACGGCAAAGCGCAGCTCTTGAGCCAGATGAGACACATCTCCACGCTTGCAAATTTCTGTTACGTCCGTCAGTCGGAGGCCCTTGGACTTGGCCATGCGGTCCTCTGCGCTCAACGGCTGATCGGTGACGAACCCTTTGCCGTCATTCTCGGGGACGAAATCATTGACGCCCCGGTGGCCGGCCTTGCGCAACTCATTCATGCCTACAAGAAACGACACGGCGCCATCCTCGGTGTGCAAGAGGTCCCCCGCCATGACGTCAGCCGTTATGGAATCGTGGCGCCTCGAACCCTCTCAGCAGGGCTCCATCGAGTTGAAGGCCTTATTGAAAAACCGGCACCGGCCGACGCCCCATCCAATCTGGCAGTCATCGGCCGCTATGTCCTACCGCCGGACATTTTCTCTATCCTGAGAAAGACACGGCCCGGTAAAAACGGCGAGATCCAATTGACCGATGCGCTCGTGGAATTGGCGAAGAAATCCCCTATGTTTGCGCTGGAGATACAAGGACAACGGTACGATGCCGGGGATAAGTTAGGCTTTCTCATTGCGACCGTCGAATTCGCACTCAAAAACCCCTCCCTGGGACCGGAATTCAACGAGTATCTGCAGAATCGGATGTGGCCTTCCGGCGAACGCCGCAAGAAAATGGCTGTAAAAACTTAGCACGCGACAGGAAATCCTTTGTGAGCGAGAAATCGCATAGGGCTGTCCATTAAGGATACGCCCGGTCGGTCTGGTTTATCCGGCGAGTACCTGTCGAACCGACAAGCCAGACAGACGACATCACGACCCTCTTGTGTGTGCGACATATGTCACTATCCTGAAGCCATGACACGCAGGGACGATAGCACTGCCTCTCTCACTCACCACTGAGCACACGTTGAGAACATAACCGATGAACGACCCGATCGAACAAGACTTGCAGCCGCCCCAAAACGTCGAAATCCCCGACCAACTTCCGCTCTTGCCGGTTCGAGATATCGTCATCTTCCCCTATATGGTGCTGCCATTATTTGTCGGGCGAGAGATGTCGATCAAAGCGATTGAAGCCGCGCTCGCCGGCAATCGCATGATCTTCCTGTCGACACAAAAAGCCTTGGACGTCGAGAACCCTTCACCGGGAGATATTCATACCATCGGCACGGTGGGCATCATCATGCGGATGCTGAAACTACCCGATGAGCGCATCAAAATTCTCGTGCAAGGACTCTCGAAAGCCAAGATTTCCAATTATATCCAGACGGAGCCCTATTACTCCGTGCGCATCGAAAAACTCATCGAACACAAGCCACCGAGCGCCGGCCTTGAAACCGAGGCCGCCATGCGAACCGTCAAGGAACAAATTGAACGGATCGTGAGTCTCGACAAAGTCTTAGTCCCGGACGTGATGATCGTCATCGAAAACCTCGAAGACCCCGGACGTCTTGCGGACATGGTGGCCTCCAATCTTGGCCTCAAAGTCGACATCACCCAGGCAGTGCTGGAAATTCTTGATCCACTCAAACGCCTCCGTCGCGTCAGTGAGATCCTCGGCAAAGAGATCGAAGTCCTCTCCATGCAACAGAAAATTCAGGCGCAAGCCAAAGGGGAAATGGACAAGACCCAACGCGAATATTTCTTACGCGAGCAACTCAAAGCGATTCAAAAAGAGCTGGGCGAGCTCGATGAACGCGCGGAAGAAATTACCGAATTTCGCAAACGGATTGCCGAACTGAAGATGCCGGAAAAGGTACTGAAAGAAACCGAAAAACAACTCAAGCGCCTCGAGAAGATGCACCCGGATACCGCCGAGTCCGCCACCGTCAGAACCTATATCGAGTGGATTGTGGAATTACCCTGGTCCAAGAGGTCCAAAGACAACCTCGACCTCAAAGCCGCGGCCAAAGTCCTCAACGAGGACCACTACGATCTGGAAAAGGTAAAGGAGCGGATCCTTGAGTATCTCGCCGTGCGTAAGCTCAAAGATAAAATGAAGGGCCCGATTCTCTGTTTCGTCGGCCCACCGGGCGTTGGGAAAACCTCGCTTGGAAAGTCGATCGCCCGCGCGCTCGGTCGTGAATTCGTCCGCATCAGTCTTGGCGGCATTCGCGATGAAGCGGAAATCCGTGGCCATCGACGCACCTACGTCGGCGCGCTTCCCGGGCGCATCATTCAAGGCATGAAACAAGCCGGCACCAACAATCCGGTCTTCATGCTGGACGAAGTCGACAAGGTCGGAATGGATTTTCGCGGCGATCCCTCCGCCGCTTTGCTCGAAGTGCTCGACCCCGAGCAAAATAACTCGTTCACAGACCATTACCTGGGCGTGCCATTCGACCTGACCGAAGTGATGTTCATTGCGACGGCGAACCTGATCGACCCCATTTTGCCCGCCTTGCGCGACCGGATGGAAGTGATCGGAATCCCTGGCTATACCGAAGAAGAGAAGTTAGGCATCGCCCAGAAGTACCTGATTCCTCGGCAACTTAACGAACACGGGATCACCGAGAAACATGTCCGCATCGCCGAGCCGGCGGTGCGTCAAATCATCGCCAACTATACACGCGAAGCTGGCGTCAGGAACCTTGAGCGCGAGATCGCCAACGTCATGCGAAAAGTGGCAAAGAAAGTGGCGGAAGGCAAAGGCGTAGGATTCCCTGTCGATCCTGCCAATCTGCACAAATATCTCGGGGTCCCGAAGTTCGTGCCCGAAGAAGAATTGAAGATTGATGAGATCGGCGTGGCAACAGGATTGGCCTGGACGGAATCCGGCGGCGATGTGCTCTACATCGAAGCCACGGCGATGAAGGGCAAGGGACAACTCACCCTCACCGGCCAACTGGGCGACGTCATGAAGGAGTCTGCACAAGCCGCCTTGAGCTACGTCAGGTCGCGCGAGCATACCCTCGGGATCAATCCCGATGTCTTTACCACGCAAGACCTCCATATCCACGTACCGGCCGGAGCGATTCCCAAGGATGGGCCATCGGCTGGCATTACCATGGCCATTGCCATTGCCTCGACGTTGTCACAAATCCCTGTACGCAGAGACCTTGCTATGACCGGCGAAATTACTCTTCGAGGCCGAATCCTCCCCATCGGAGGATTGAAGGAAAAGATTCTGGCGGCCAAGCGGGCCAAACTCACGACCGTGATTCTTCCGAAACGCAATAAGAAGGATCTCGACGAAATTCCCAAACACATCTTAAAGGGCATCCACCTCGTCTTTGCCGACACAATGGATGACGTGATGAAGGTGGCGCTCCAGCAGGGCTCGAAGTCCGCACGCCCAACCGGTAAGCCAGACCACCGGCCCCCACAGTCAAAAAAACAGACCCCACGCGCGAAGGCTAGGCCAGCCGCCCGCTCGCTGCCGGTGCATGCAACCAGCACGACGACACCGCCCCTAGCATGCCACTAGCAGAATGCTACAATAGCCGAATCGCGCTCCATTACATTTGACAGCTGAGGCCACGGCTGAGATGAAGAACGTTCGGTCTTTGCTCACGAGCAAGGACAACATCCGCCTCAACCCATTGTATTCGGCTATCCTACAGAAGATTTTCCTCCTCCTCTCAGATATGCTAGTCGTTGCTTGACACACGACTCGCAACGGTTGTTCAGGAGCCTGTTACTATGGCGCTCATATACCGGACGAAGACCAGCTCTCCGATTCACGAGTTCGATCTCATTCACGCGCTCCGCAAACAGTATCACCTCCGCACGGCCTCGGTAATTCGAGGGATCGGCGACGATGCCGCCGTCATCACATCGAAGGCCGGCCAATGGACGGTGCTGACCACCGATCTCTTAACAGAAGGAGTCCACTTCGACCTCCGAACCGCCACGATGGCCGATATCGGATTCCGCGCTGCGGCCGCAAACCTCAGTGACATCGCCGCGATGGGAGCTACCCCCCAACACCTGCTCGTGTCCTTGGCCATCCCCCGCACTGGCACCAACCAACATGTTCATCAACTATACCGAGGGATGATGGCCGCATGCCGCCCGCACCACGTGAGGCTCATCGGTGGAGACACATCGGCATCGAGCGGAGAATGGTTTCTCAGTCTGACACTGATCGGAATAGTCCCTCCCCACACCGCTCTCTTTCGGAGTGGTGCGAAAATCGGCGATAGCCTCTACGTGACCGGCACCATCGGCGACGCCCTGGCCGGCTTGAAACTGTTGAACGAACCGCCGACCAGGGTCAGACGACATTCACGGACCGCCACGCTCTCACTCAGGCACCGGCGATTTTTGATCGGACGCCACCTGCGCCCAACTGCGCGCGTCGCGGTCGGCCGGTGGCTCAACACCCATGGCTTCGCAACCTCGGCGATCGATGTTTCAGACGGCCTGTCCGGAGACCTTCGCCACATCTGCGAGGAAAGCCATGTCGGGGTGGAGGTGAATCTCAGCGCACTCCCCTTATCGCCGGCCTGCCGCGCCTATGCCGCCTCTCGAAAACTCGATCCATTGAACCTGGCGTTGACGGGAGGAGAGGATTATGAATTGCTTTTCACCGTATCACCACACCAACGCCAGCGACTCGAACGGACAGCGCTCACGCGAGGGTTCCCTCTGACCTGCATTGGAGAAATTCATCCCTATCGCTTCGGAATACAGGCTCTGTCCCTTCAAGGCACGCGCCACCGATTGGCCAACACCAGTTACACGCATTTCACATAACCGGCTTCACCCATCACAGCTATGGCCAAGATCCCTTCATTTCGATCGCTGCTGAAACAGGTCCTGCATCTGCAGGAATCGCCGCAGCGAACAGCACTAGCGTTCGCCATCGGAGTCTTCATTTGTTTTTCCCCGGCCTACGGACTGCACACCGCGATGGTGTTCTTCTTCGCCTGGGCATTGGGCCTGAACTTTCTTGCGCTCTTCGCAGGCGCACTTCTCAACAACCCCTGGACTGTGGTCCCCATCCTCGGCGCCACCTACTGGGTCGGCGCGCTCTTACTCGGCCGTTCCGATAACCCCTCCTTCGACTGGCAGGACATGAGCTTCAGCGCAATCTATGAACAGGTCTTGCCCTACGCCATGCCGTTCTTTCTTGGCGGAATGGTCTTAAGCCTTCTCGGTGCAGCACTCGCCTATCCTCTGGCCTATTTTTTCGTATCCAAATATCGACGGGCACATCCACTCGCCCAGACAGAGCCATTGCCGCCCTCTCAAGATGTAGGCTAAGATGATTGCTCACCATGCCTGAGTTCAGTCATCAATCTACGGCTCCCTACGATGGATCGGCGCTGATCGCCGATCCCATTCACCAATACGTCTCCTTCACCGTACCCTTCACTACAGCAGATCCGCACGAACGGACGGAAAAAGACCTGATCGACTCTCCCTGGGTCCAGCGCCTCCGGTACATCTATCAACTCCAAAGCGCTCGATGGGTCTACCCCTCGGCGGAACACACCCGCTTCGTCCACTCCCTCGGCACCATGCATGTGGCAGGCCGCTTTGCACAACATCTCTATCCATTTCTCAAGAAAGCCGTCAAAGAGGTTCCATCGGCAAACTATGTCGAAGAGTTTCTCCGCGTCACGGCCCTTGTGCACGACATCGGCCACGGCCCCTTCTGCCACTTCTTCGACGACAACTACTTGCACGCCTTCGACGCCAGTCACGAAAAACTCGGACAGATCATCATTCGCGACCATCTCGGCCCGATCATCCGCAAGATCCGGCGCAGCCCGTCCGGTCCCTTCGCAAAAGGCGAAGAACTCAACCCCGATCAAATCGCACATGTGATTCTCAAGGAAAAAGGCAAGGACAACTCCCGCATTCCGCGATGGCTCAACATGCTCCAGCCGGTCATTTCCGGCAGCTATACCGCAGATAACCTCGACTATGTCCTGCGCGATTCCTATATGTGCGGCGTGGCCGTCGGCCCGGTTGATCTCTCCAGGCTCATTCACTACACGATCATCACAGACAAGGGGTTTACGATACATAAGACGGGCCTCCCCGCCCTACAGATGTTCCTCAATACACGGATGTATCTCTATTCCAACGTCTACTATCACCGGACCACGCGCGCGATCGACATCCACCTCCGTGACATCTTCGGCGACACCATGAAGCTCCTGTTTCCCCACGACCCTCGCAAGAAAATGGACGAGTACCTGACGCTGACCGACTGGTCCCTCCTTGAACAGGTTCGTGGATGGAAGACCTCACGCCATGCCACCGAGCGGCGTCTCGGCGCAGAATGGCAGCGAATTCTGGGGCGAGATGTGAAATGGAAGATGGCCTACAGCGCTGTCCTCAAGGAAAAGGGCCAGGAACGTGGCATGGACTTTCCCAGCCACGAACATTTTGAAGAACAGATCAAAAAGGAATTGCCTGCGCGACTCAAAAAAGTGGAGTTCCGCGTCGACATGGCGCCGCTCGACCCGCGGCCAGATCCGAAAGACCGGCGCGGCAACCCCCTCTATGTGTACGACCCGGGCACCAAAGGTATTTCGACAGAACCGTTGGAAGAATTCCTCGACCTGCTGCCGACCCGCTTGGTCCAATTCCGCGTCTATACCCTCGACCACGCACACGACGAAGCCCTCTCGCGCGCCACTGCCACGGTACTCAATAAGACACCGTCGAGCCTCGAATCGAACGACTAGCCCACCCAGCGGCTCGTGAAACGTTAAACGTAAGAGGTGAAAGGTTTCGGAAAAGAGCTTTCGCCATTCCTTCGTTTTACATTTCACTTTTTACCTTTCACGCTCTTGAGGCAATTTGTTGGATTTTACTGACAGACTGCCTATAGACTGAGATACTTTCCCTGTTTCTACACACATGGGAGAGCAACATGACACGACCTACACGTTGGTTCGTCATCGTGATGAGTCTCATTGCCGCTGCTCCAGCATGGGCTCAACCGACTGAACACCATCCCTCCGATAACGCGGCCGGAGCCCTGAACTCACTCCCACCGGACCTCCACAAGAAACTCCAGCAACTCTCTCAACTGATCGATCAGAATATCAAGGCGGACACACTTACCGAGGAGCAAGTTAAGCGGGAGCGTATGTTGGGCCGTCTCGAACAGACCATCCGCTCTCTAGGCCCAGAGGCCAATCAGCTGTTCGAAGAGATCAAAACTGAGATGAAGAACGGCAAAGGCCCAGGCGAAGACGCACTGGCACACCTGATCGGGGGACTGGGCGGTATGGAAAAATGAGGCTCCCCGAGTAACCGACTCTGCCGAGTTAGCCCCTTCGACTACGAAGACCGAAAGCCACGGGTAATCCGAAGATACTTTCCAAGGCCATGGCGATGAGAATCAATCTCTATCCCGCACTTCCTTCAACCGCTCCGAAGTATCAAGTTAAGCAATGACCCCTTCAGATTCGTGATCCACTTCAGACAAGTACCTCTAACCCCCTCCATGAGCCAAACATTGCCATTGTTCGGCTCATATTTTCATTTAAAATGAGCCGAATAGGTATGTAATCGGCTCATGCGTTATAACTGGCAGCAACGCGACTAGCCTGAGTTCCGATACGATCTCTCTGGAGTCGAACACGTGCTGTTCGCATTTACCGAGAGAACCGGTCACGCAAGCGGACTCTTGAAAGGGCTGACAGCAGACGCGCAGGTGGAAACGACCATCGAGATGATGGTTGTAGAGGCGCTGAAGACTTCCGCCATCGAAGGGGAACTGCTCAGCCGCAAAGACGTCATGTCGTCAATCCGGCACAGTCTCGGCATGGAAAGCGGCCCTGCGACAGGGGACAAAAGAGCCAACGGCGCCGCGGCACTCATGATCGACGTCCGGAACAGTGCTGACGCCCCACTTTCAGAAGACACGCTGTTTGCCTGGCACCGCATGATCATGGCCGGACACCGACGCATTGCATCCGGCCAGTGGCGGACGCATGCCGAACCGCTGCAGGTGGAGTCTGGGCCGGTGGGACATGAACGGGTGCATTTTGAAGCGCCTCCGTCGGCAATGGTTCCGGAAGAGATGACACGTTTCATTCAGTGGTTCAATGACACCGCCCCAGGCGGGAAACAAGAGATTTCAAAGGCGGCAGTACGTTCGGCGGTCGCGCATCTCTACTTTGAGTCGATCCATCCCTTCGAAGACGGCAACGGCCGCATCGGACGAGCCTTGTCCAAGAAAGCGCTCTCGCAGGGGCTCGGACGGCCCGCATTGCTAAGCCTGTCGAGGTCGATCGAAGCCAACCGGAAGCAGTATTACGAGGCGCTGCAAGAAGGGCAACAGTCGAATGAGATCACAGCCTGGGTAAGCTGGTTCGTTCACATGGTACTGGAAACACAGATTCAGGCTGAAGAACAGATCGAGTTCACCTTGAAGAAAACGAGACTGTTCGACCGGTGGAGGGATCAGCTCAATGACCGACAACGACAAACCCTTCGTCGCATGCTGGACGAAGGCCCGGCCGGCTTTGAAGGCGGCATGAGCGCAAAGAAATACATGACCGTCACCGGAGCATCCAAGGCCACGGCGACGCGTGATTTGCAGGACCTGACGGAGAAGGGCGTACTCGTTCCCACCGGGGACGGACGGAGCACACACTACAAGGTCAACCTGTAGTATCATTCGGGCCAACCTGTTCCTTTACCTAATGTTCGAGTGGGGGAAGAATGGTGCATGGCAACGCCAAAGACCTCGTTCGCCCCTCACCCGACTCAGAAGAATTCATCTTCCTAACCCGCCGCGGCTGTGAAATCCATTCTTTAAATATGTGATTACAAGACATGACCCTTTTTGTCCGCGAGCGAGGTCTGGGCAGGCATTGATGTATTTGCCCCGGATCAGGCTAGGAACAACGAGATATCGGGTGAAGCGAAACGCGGTTGTCCGGTTGGGTGTGCGTGCTGCCTGCTTAATCAGAGGATTTCGTGAGGGGAAATGGACAGACGACAGATGAAATCCCGATTCAATCGTGAAATAGTCCCGGTCAGCGTGAATATATCGGCTTGTTGGAGCTAAACAACCGCAGCGAGTCGAGCGAACATCCGCTATCGGCCTGACGGACGGACAAGGAGGCGCCTAATGGGGTCAAAAAACATTCCCGACCCCTTTTCTTTTCGTACGACCTTGCGCAGGCGGAGAGGCACGCTGGAGAGATCAAGGTCCGGCGTGTCAAAAACAGGTTGGCATTGGCCTAACCCTGATCGGATCACGGATCACGCGGCTCCATAGCAAGCCCAAGAATGGGCAGCCACTAGAAATGTATGATTACAAGACATGCCCCCTATTGACCTATTCGATTTTGAGTGTGAGATAGTCCTCGTCTCGGTAGCCGCAGGCACGCCGTTGAAGATCGCAAATCTTGTTGTTGTGCATGTCCACCAAACCGAAGCGGACCTTGTTCAAGCGATGGATCCCGCCAGGAACGCCTCCTCAAAGAAGGCGTTCCGACAGGATCAGGCCACAGAATCACCCCGTGACTAATTCGAGAGGAACTAGGCATGTCCCTAGTTTCAAAAACCGTTACGCGGATGTAAACGTATCCAGCCGATGCCGCGATCAGCGATTTAGCTCGCGGTGGGAACACAATTGTCACAATACGGAAACAAGGAGGTTCTAGCTTTGACAGCCATGACGCAAGAGCGCAACAGGAAACCAGGGGTGGACGAGGCAGACCTCGACACCATGACGGCCAGCAAGGAAACCTTGGAGGACTACACACTGCGGTTCGCACCACGTAGCTACCGCAAGTGGTCGACGCCGGTCGTCGGCATCTCGGCGTTGGGCGGCATCGCCTATCTCGCCGACTTCGCCATCGGCGCCAACATCGGCATTTCCTACGGCACCACCAACGCGCTGTGGGGCATCCTCATCTTCGCCGTTGTCGTGATGCTGACTGGCTTCCCGGTCGCCTACTACTCGGCGCGGTACAACATCGACCTCGACCTCGTCACCCGCGGAAGCGGTTTCGGCTATTACGGCTCGGTGGTCACCAACGTCATCTACGCGACGTTCACCTTCATCTTCTTCGCTCTCGAGGGCTCCATCATGGCCCAGGGACTCGAACTCGGGCTCGGCATCCCGGTATGGCTGGGGTACGCAGCGTCGACGCTCGTCATCTTCCCGCTGGTGATCTACGGCATGAAAGTGCTTTCGACACTGCAGGTCTGGACGACTCCCCTGTGGCTCATCCTGATGGTCGCGCCGTTCGTCTATCTGGTCGTCAGTCACCCGGAGTCGGTCGGCCAGTTCTTCGCCTACCAGGGCCAGAATGGTGTCGAGGGCTTCGATCTAGGCTCTACGCTGATGGCTGCGGGCGTCTGCCTGTCCCTGATTGCGCAGATTGCCGAGCAGAACGACTACCTGCGCTTCATGCCGCCGATGACCCCCGAGAACAAGCGCAGCTGGTGGACCTGGATGTTCCTCGCCGGCCCGGGCTGGGTCATCTTCGGCGCCATCAAGCAGATCGTGGGTCTGTTCCTGGCGGTCTACCTGATCGTGAACGTCGCGAACAGCGCCGGCATCGCCAACCAGCCGGTTCACCAGTTCCTGGAGATCTACAATAACTTCCTGCCGGGCTGGCTCGCAATGACGCTGGCGGTCGTGCTCGTGGTGATTAGCCAGATCAAGATCAACGTGACTAATGCGTACTCGGGCTCGCTGGCGTGGACGAACGTGTTCACCCGCGTCACCAAGCACTATCCGGGCCGTATCGTATTCCTCGGCGTGAACCTGCTGATCGCGCTGATCCTGATGGAAGCGAACATGTTCGACTTCCTGAACACCATACTCGGGTTCTACGCCAACTGCGGCATGGCCTGGGTCGTGGTGGTGGCCTCGGACATCGTCTTCAACAAGTACCTGCTGAAGCTTTCGCCGATAACGCCTGAGTTCCGCCGCGGGATGTTGTACGACTTCAATCCCGTGGGCTTCGGGTCGATGCTGATCGCCGCTGGCGTGTCGGTGCTCGCATTCTTCGGCGGCCTCGGTGAGGCCATCCGGCCGTATTCACCGCTGGTGGCGATCGGGCTCGCGCTGGTGCTGCCGCCCATCATCGCGATTGCGACGAAGGGCAAGTACTACCTGCGCCGCACCGACGACGGCATCGCCCTGCCGATGTACGACAAGTACGGCAACCCGTCCGGAGAGCACCTGAAATGCCATGTCTGCCACCATGATTACGAGCGCCCGGACATGATCAAGGCCGCCGTTCACGAGGGCTACATCTGCTCGCTCTGCCTGTCCACGGACAAGACCGGCGAGCACGTACTGCCCGCGCAGATGGTTCCGACACATAGCACAAGGAGGACACGCTATGAAGGCCTTAACCTAGAGAAGGACCAATAGCCGGTTCATTTATCAGCAATACCGACGCCGCAAGCGCAATCTCTTGCGGCGTCGCTTCCTCATTTTTAACCTGCGAATAAAGGGGTCGAATAAAAGGGGTCGGGAGTCTTTTGTAACGGCTCGGCGCGATGAAATGCCGACCGGCCTTGTTTCTCGGCGCACGACAGCCTAACCCAAATGCTCATGATCACTCCGGGTGAAGCGTCGGATTCTGACCTCGCCTTGACTTCGCCTGCGGCTCTCACC
Organism: Nitrospira sp. CG24A; assembly: GCA_002869925.2. Classification (GTDB taxonomy): domain Bacteria; phylum Nitrospirota; class Nitrospiria; order Nitrospirales; family Nitrospiraceae; genus Palsa-1315. Next base: position 33,535 of record NEWT02000018.1, on the reverse strand, counting down.
CACCGTCCTTTTCGCCACACAGAGCAGATCTCACGGAGTGATACATGGGCGAGACCCGCGTCGATCTAGAACATCTGTTTGAAGACCTACGGAATGCCAATCCCTCACTTCTGAATCATACCGGCGAATTACTCCTACCAAAGCCGCTGCACAGCAATTTCATCTTTCGGCAGACAGGGCTCCAATTCAGGCTTTGAGGCTCTGGTCACCACAAACGCCGCAGGCACATGCTCCCAATGCCGCAAGTCCGGTTGTAGGGCGCCTTCGAGCACTGCCGGTGCGGTGCTCATCAAGGCCATCCCACCGATCACTGAGAGCTGGCAAAGCGACCCGTTGCCCTTGCCCGCCGCGTCGAGCACGCAGCCTCCGACCATGACACCGGCTCCTGCCGCCAACGGAACCAGGCTGTAGGTCAGGCCAACCGGCAATCGGATCCATGCCTGGACGTTGAGGAGCGGGTGATATCCATGACTATGGCGAATCGCCACCTTCTCGAACCAACTTTGTGTGGACATCCGCACGCCGGTGTCGGACTGACAGGCGCGAGGAAATTCCTTGTCCGCTGTTACAGAAAAATATCCATTCTCAGATCCGAAAAATTGCAGGTCCCACGAGAGTTCAGGAAATCGGTCGATGCTATAGACGTGCCACGGCTCACTAAGATCTTGCCCTTCGTCGATTCGACTCACTTGTCGTCCGGCAAATAGCCGAACCGGATCTTCATGCCCCTTCCACATCAATCCCAGGTCTCTCAGCCGGAGCCAATCGACACGCGCCTCATTTACCTCGCCCACTCGCTCCCACAATACAGCGGACAACAACAGATTAACCGGGTCTTCGCCGTAATTGTAGAGCGGTGTAAATAGCTCATGATCCAGTTGCCTGAGCTCGACCTTCGCCTCTTCTGGTTTCTGTACGTTCGCATAGCTCGCCGCCAGTAAGAGGCTAAGATAGCCGCGTTCATAACTTTCCATCACGTAATCGATGAAGGAACCTTCCGGAACAAAAATGTTGGTGGTCTCCTTCACGAAGGAGAACGTCTTATGCCGGAATTCCAACCGGGCCTTTTCACCATGAAGGATCACGAGGTCATAGCACTGCCCTGCAAACGCATCGGCCAGTCGGTTGAGGGTACCGATCCTGTCTGAAAAATTGATCTGCCCTTCAATCTCCGAACAGGGCAACCCTTTCAGGACCTTCCCGCTCCCTGCCTGGCAGCCGGCGAGGCTCATCAACAGACCCATGGCTAACACGGCTATGCACCGCATAGGATTCTCAAAAAATCCAGTCTTCTCCCCTACCCAACCCTGGTGCGCCGAAAGGCGCCTTTTCTCAAGCAAGACCGCAGCTCCTCGGCTCACGCTCGTGTCACCTTTCACCCCGCACGCCTCATGATTCCTGGGAGCGAAGCGAGATTACCGCTGGCGGACTGTTTCAGCATCGTGCATACAGCTCCAGACTTACCGACAAACCGCTGAATAGATCTCTGAAATTTCTCCACTCGTCATATTCCGCCATTCGCCAGGCTTGAGGTTGCCCAGCACAATTGGCCCGATCGCCACCCTCACTAATCGCAACGTCGGGTGCCCCACTGCGGCAGTCATGCGCCTAACCTGTCGGTTCAACCCCTCGCGGAGTATGATCTCCAGCCAAGCAGTCGGCACATTTTTACGGAATCGGATAGGCACGGAGCGATCAGGTAACTGCGGATCGTCCGGCAGCATACGTACTTCAGCAGGCTTGGTCTTCTTGCCGTTCAGCACCACTCCTGTTCGCAACCGCTCCAACGCCTCCTCGCTCGGGATGCGCTCGATTTGCGCGAGGTACAGTTTTGGCAATTTATGCTGCGGGTCCGTGATGTGATGGGCCAACGTACCGTCCGACGTCAGAAGCAGCAGCCCTTCACTATCCAGATCGAGACGGCCGGCAGCATAGACTCCGGGAAAATCGATATAGTCAGCCAATGTTGGCCGCCCGTTCGGATCGGTAAAACACGGCAACACGCCATAGGGCTTATTGAACGCGATTGTGCGGGAAATCTTTTTACGGGAAGATAGGCCGGATGCACTCACAAGGGCCATTTGAGGCATGAAGCTCCACTAACAAACCGATCAGAACCCGATGCTGAGACCACCGCCGCCACGAGATCCGCCACCGATTCCCATACCGCCAAAGCCCCCGATAGAAAATCCTGGTTGCCGTTGACCATAGGGTTGAACCCGCCAGACATGTAGATGCTTCACGATCAGCGTGGGATATCGATACTCGACATCATCGAGATGGTCAGTCCTTGAACCAGACACTTCCCCAACAATCGTCACCCGTGTCCCTTGAGTCATCGTGGCCGGATCGAGAAATTCCGGCTGCATTGCAAGAAATCGCCCCTGTGATTGTTGGCGATCGTGGCTCGGTCTCTCTCCGTCCTCAAGCGGAAGCTGTAAGAGTTCGATCTGCGTACCGTCGCGGAGTCGCTTCGCGTTCAACACCTCACCGCCAAGCACAAGTAGGCGTCCCTTGTAGGACTCCGGTGAAGCCAGCACATCGTGAAACGAGACCGTTCTATCGACGAGTGGTTCCATCGACTCGGGAACGATTCGTTGAGATGAGCAGCCTACGAGCAGGATACATGCGACGAACCAACCCAATAAAAAATATCGCCTTCTCATGCGCACACTATACCTCATGCGCCAACCGCACGGCGAGAGTAACGACTGCTGGGTAGGCTCTCGCCTACAGTACTTCCCAGCCTCCCTATTCCTTTGAACCAGCCGACGAGCCTCATCACAATCTCCTCAATCGCTGTATGGTGAACCCTACAGCGATTGCAGCACCATACACCAGCCCTTTGCTATACCCACATTCAGGCAACGGTTAATTCTCCAACCCCATGAGAAGTAAGCCATTCCCTTCTCATGTATTTCCAAGTCACTGGCATTGAGCTTGCTCATCTTCACGATATTCCGCTCGCTACATTCAGAGGAGGAAACTATGCGACGAATCTTGACTGATCAAACCATACCACTTCTGACTCCCGCATTAGCCATACTGTGCGCTGCGGCAGTGGTGGGGTGCGTAAGCACGGGAACCCACACAAAAACCCTCACCGAGCTTGAGGCCGAAAAGAAATCATCAGCCCAGCTACAACAGCAATTGGCCGGGCTCCAACAACATCTGAGCAAGGAATCCGCTCAGCGAAAATCTGCCGAACAACAGGCTGCCGAGTCGGCCAAAGAACGCGAATCGCTCGCAGCGCGTTCACGCGAGTTGCAGTCCCGACTGGACAGTCTGGAGAAAGAGAAAGGGCAATTGAACAGCGAACTCAGCGATCTGCAGGGTAACGCCGCTCGCATCGCGAAGGAGCGCGAGCAACTTCTGCAGGAACAGGCACGACTTGCCACGATATTAGAGCAAGAACGGCTGGCCAAGGAAGAAGAGATCACACGGCTGACGCGGACACAGGAAGAACTCTCCAAATCGCTGCAAGACGAAATTGCCAAAGGCAATATCACCATTCAGCAAGTACGTGACCGCCTCACCATCAATATGGTGGACCGCGTCCTGTTCGATTCCGGCCAAGCACAGGTGAAACCTGCCGGGGTGAAAGTCTTGAAGCAAGTCAGTGACATTTTGAAAACGGTCACGGATAAACAGATCCGGATCGAAGGCCACACCGACAATGTCCCTATCAGTTCAAAACTGCAAGGCCACTTCAAAACCAATTGGGAACTCTCGACGGCGCGAGCCACGACCGTGGTGCGCTACCTAATCGATCAAGGCAGCGTGAACCGCCAACACCTCTCCGCAGTCGGCTACGCGGATACACAGCCCCGCGCCTCGAATGACTCCGAAGAAGGGCGATCGTCCAACCGGCGAATTGAGATCGTGCTATATCCCAAAGACCTGAAAGGCATTGCCGGCCAGGTCGGGACTTCTACGGCTTCGTCGAAGTAGCCATCCTCTTCCGGAGGTGCTCACCTCAGTGAGCACCTCCTGTGTCAATCAGGACTTTCCCCGCTTCCCTACATCGGTTATGATGCACCGGAGTGATCGACATCTCGATCGCTCCGAAGGAATCGGTCCCACGTCCAACTGAGGTACCTATGTCGAGAGTCATGCTGCTGATCACGCTCCTCATGATCCCCCTCGGATTGTCCTCCTGTGACACCGTCTATATGGCCACGATGGATAAAATCGGGTACGCCAAGCGTGATATCTTGAGCAGCCGTGTCAAGTCGGCCCGTGATGCGCAGGAAGACGCTAAAAAAGACATTCAAAGCACCCTGGAGAAATTTGGAAACGTCGTGAGCTACCAAGGCGGAGACCTGGAAGCCACCTATAAGAAACTCAGCGGCGAGCTGGACAGCAGCGAAGACAGCGCCGAAACGGTGCGGAAACGCATCAGAGACGTCGAAAGTGTGGCCGATGCGCTCTTCTCAGAATGGGAGACCGAACTCGGCCACTATTCCAGCGCAGACTTGCGCCGGAAGAGTGAAGCGAAACTCTCTCAAACCAAATCCCGCTACAAAGAGATGCTCGGCGCCATGAACCGGGCTGAGCAGCGCATCGATCCGGTGCTGAAGCCACTCCGCGACCAAGTCCTCTACCTCAAACACAACCTCAATGCGCGCGCGCTGGCCGCCATGAAAGGCGAGCTAGTGAAGGTTGACGCCCAGGTTGATCGACTGGTCCGAGACATGAACCGCTCCATTGCTGAGGCCGACAAATTTATTCAGGCCATGGAGAAAGAGCCGGCCTAATCCATCCACCCATTCGAGATAGCTCATCCTGTCAGGAGGTCCTCATGCGCTGGGAAGGACAACGCGAAAGCGACAATGTCGAAGACCGTCGTGGGATGGGACCGGCCAGGGTCGGCGGCGGTGTTGGAGGGTTGGGACTAGGCGGTATTGTGCTGGTGCTGGCCGTCAGTTATTTCACTGGCATCAATCCCTTGACCCTCATCAACATGCTCAGCGGTGTGCAGAGCATGCCGGAATCGTCGGTTCCCTCCGAACCTGCACCGATCGGAGCACCCGACGACAAACTGGGAAAATTCGCTTCGGTCGTCCTCGCCGATACAGAGACCACCTGGAAACAACTCCTTGGGCCGCGATATGAAGACCCGCGTTTAGTCCTCTTTACCGGTGGCGTACAGTCTGCCTGCGGAACCACGTCGTCCGCGGTTGGCCCCTTCTATTGCCCCATGGACCATAAAGTGTATCTGGACCTCTCCTTCTTCAACGAGATGTCGCACCGCTTGGGTGCGCCCGGTGACTTCGCGCAGGCCTATGTGATCGCCCATGAGGTGGGCCATCACGTGCAGAATCTCATGGGCATTGCCGAAAAGGTGACGCGCCTCCAGCGCCAGGCCTCTGAACGAGAAGGAAATGCCTTGTCGGTGCGAATGGAACTGCAGGCCGATTGTTTCGCCGGCGTCTGGGGCCACCATGCCAAGCGTGAACGGAACCTGATCGAGCCAGGCGATTTCGAAGAAGGATTACGAGCCGCGTCAGCCATCGGCGATGATCAACTTCAAAAAATGTCTCGCGGCGCAGTTCGGCCAGAAAGCTGGACGCATGGGTCCTCTGAACAGCGGATGACATGGCTCCGAAAAGGATTGGAGACAGGCGATCCCAAGGCCTGCGATACCTTCGCGAGCAACCGCCTCTAGCCAGTCTCACGATGATATGGATGTCGATCACTATCAGGACGACGCTCACGAGTCTGCCTCCCAGGGAATATGGGCAGCGCTTCTAGCCGACGCGCCCTGGAATGCAAAATCCGTCATCGCGGCTGGGATTGCCACGGTCGGAGGCCTCACCGCATGGGTCACGAACTTCTCATCGCCTGCAGTGGCAGGAATCGGCGGCAGCTACCTGGCAGGGTTTTTTATCGGCTGGGCATCCAGACGGTTTCTGAGAATGGCCGCGTTGCTCACCGGCGCACTCCTAGCCGGCATCGCCGTATTGGAAGAGACCGGCTGGATCAATCTCGATTGGACGTCCGTGGAAACGCAAATCCACCACGCCATTTCAGCTGCACACCGGGAAGCTGAAGGGCTCAAACACCTCCTCTCCGGGTATCTCCCGTCAACGGGAGCATGGGCAGTCGGCATGTTCTTCGGATTTCGGAAAAAGTAACCATGTGCGGCGATCAGAACGGCACAGGTCAAACCTTGCCATCTCGCAGTAATTCAGGAAACAGGAATGCGGCCCTGCGAAGCATACACAGGGAACATTCAACCTCAAAAATACAACAGATGACCGGCGATGGAGGCCCGGGATTCTCGATGAACGTCGGCGAGTTTCGATCAAGGATCGACGCGTGGAGGCGGCTCCGACGTTTCATATTGTATCGATCCGAAGGCGAATACACTCAGTGCGGTCTACTCTGACCAGGCAACGCTTGATACCACCCATTGGCTTGGGCCAATGATACCGGGCAGTCGAACAACGCACTGAGGTTGGCTTCTGTAAGAACCGCGTGTTTCTCCCCATCCTGAAGAATCTTTCCTTGCTTCAAGAGCACGACACGCTCCACTTCAGGCGGAATCTCATGAACATGGTGGGTTACCAGCAACAGGGTTTTCCCGGTGCGCATATGCCCCCGCACCAAGTCCAGATAATGAAATGTCGCCGTGAGGTCGAGTCCGCTGGTGGGCTCATCCAGCACCAACACAGTCGGGTCATGCACCAGCGCACGGCCCAGCAAGCAGCGCCGCTGTTCACCGGTCGACATCTCGGAAAATTTCCTGTCGGTCAAGAACCCGACGCCGAGTTCTTCCATCACGACACGGGCGCGAGCAATATGAGCAGACGTAAAATCTTGATGCCCGTAGGTTCCAATACTTGCATAGTACCCTGACAGCACGACTTTCAATCCCGTTACATGTTCCATGTACTGATGCTGAAGGTCATGCGACACGAGCCCCAATCGCTTGCGCACATCCCAGACGTTCCACTGCGATTCGCCGAAGACACCAATGGATGTCTCATCCTTGGGAAGACAATGCACTTCACCGGACAGCAATTTGAGGATCGTCGACTTGCCTGCGCCATTGGGACCAAGGATCGCGGTGTGAACCCCTGCGGCAAGCATGAAGGACAAGTCGTCGAATACGCAGGCGTCACCCCGATACACTGTCGCGTTCTTGATGTCGAGAATTGGATGTGAACTAGCCGTATAGCCCCCCCTCGCGACGATCCCGCCGACAGGCTGACCAGTACGTCGAGACTGTTCGAGGCCGACACGAGCCAGTGCGTCCACACGCTCGTTGTCCGGGTGACCGGAATGGCCTCTGACCCAGCGCCATTCAAGTGTGTGGCCAGCTGCCAGCACATCGAGACGACGCCACAAATCCTCATTCTTGACCGGCTCCTTCGTGGCAGTTTTCCACCCTCGTCTCTTCCAGCTATGTATCCATTCGCTAATGCCTTTTTGCACATACTGAGAGTCGGTGTAGACATGCGCTTCCACTGGCTGAGTGAGCGACTGCAACGCCTCAATGACCGCGAGTAACTCCATACGATTGTTCGTGGTTGCCGGCTCCCCACCGCACAGTTCCGTTTCGACATCGCCGCTACGCAGCAAGGCGCCCCAACCCCCAGGCCCAGGATTCCCGCTACAGGCCCCATCTGTATAGATTTCCATCATTGATCCACTCTCCTCCTGAGGCGTAATCGTGCCTTGGGATAAACCATATCGCCCTTCGGTTGCTGGCACGATTCTACCCCTCCCCTGTAGGGCAGCCATAGCCGCTTATGATCCCATCATGACAAAGCGGGAGGCATGAACAGAAGAGGACGTCGTTACTTCATACCGACATTACGCTTCGGCGGGATCTGGATTTATTTTTGAGGCAGGTTTCTTTTTCCCAGATACAGCGGCCCGTTTCAGCGAGCCAGGAATTTTCGGAGTGTTCGTCGTAACATCGGCGTTCTGTGCACGGTGAAGCAAGGCATGGTCCATGAGCACCAGCGCCATCATGGCCTCAGCAATCGGCGTCGCTCTGATACCCACGCAGGGATCGTGACGTCCATTGGTTTCGACCGTCACCGGCTTGCCTTGCTTGTCGATCGAACGACGTGGAACTCGGATGCTCGACGTCGGCTTAATACCGATCGTGACGACGATATCCTGCCCGGTTGAAATGCCACCAAGAATGCCACCGGCATGATTGGTCACAAACCCATCCGGGGTCAGTTCGTCGCCATGTTCCGATCCACGCTGCATCACCGAACTGAAACCTGATCCGATTTCGACTGCTTTCACCGCATTGATACTCATCATAGCCCCGGCCAGATCCGCATCGAGCTTCGCATAGACCGGCCCGCCCCACCCTACCGGCACTGATTCAGCCACTGTCGTGATCCTCGCCCCGACCGAATCGCCAGCTTTCCGCAACTCATCCATGAAGGATTCGAGCTTCGGCACGATCTCGGAATTCGCTGAGAAAAATGGATTCTTGCTAATCTCGCCCCAGCTCTTAAACGGTGCTTCGATTGGACCAAGTTGGCTCATGTACCCCCGAATCACGACACCATACTTTTCATGAAGCCATTTCCTAGCAATCGCTGCCGCAGCCACTCGCACCGCTGTTTCACGCGCTGAGGCACGCCCGCCACCGCGATGGTCGCGAATACCATATTTCTGCCAATAGGTATAGTCCGCGTGACCGGGCCGGAATGTATCGATCAGATTGCCGTAATCCCTGCTGCGAGCATCTTCGTTGCGAATGAACAGCGTGATGGGAGTGCCGGTGGTCTTGCCCTCAAAAACGCCGGAGAGGATTTCGACCGTATCGGACTCCTGCCGTTGCGTGACATGGCGTGAGGTGCCTGGCTTACGTCGATCGAGATCGAGCTGGATATCCTCGACGGAAAGAACCAGACCGGGTGGACAGCCATCAACCACGCAACCAATCGCAGGCCCATGGCTCTCCCCGAACGACGTGACGGTAAAGATGTGGCCGAATGAATTGCCTGCCATAATGAGACTCAGTTTCCTGGCCGAAGGCGCTGAAGCATGGCGTCCCACACCGCCCGTAGGCCTAATCGGTCCGCCCACTCACCAATGTAGCGTTCATCGATCTCACTCGCGCTGATTTTCATAATGCCGGCAATATCGCGCAAGTGCTTTTCAGAACCCCCTTCGCGATAATACTCCATCTTCTTGATGATGACATCTTCGGGAGCGGCAAAACGCGCTTCATACGAATCTGCGGGGTGAATGAGCCGTGCTCGTTTGAACCGGCTCCGTTCAAACGGCGTTCCCTTTTGGATCATCACGTCGATCTTGAGCCCCGACGCGGGATGAATGATATTGAATTGGCCCTTGCGAATCAGCGCGCCTCGAATCGCCTCATCACTCAGATAATATTCACCAAGGGGAAATTGCGCCGCAAAGGGACCTGCCTGCGCTTCATCCAGATCAACCACAACATCAATGTCGTTGGTCAACCGCGGTTCGCCATAGGCCATCGCCGCGACGGACCCTGTGATGAGATACGGAATCTGCAATCGCTCGAGAGCCGCCACAAGCCGTTCCAGCAGGTCATGCAGCTCCATGCGACAGCCTCACGACCACCTCTCTCGAAACACGCTGGGGATCCCAGTCGGGATGTGTGCAAGTCAGGTGGGCCCGTAGCAGCCGCTCGGCGGATCGTCTCAAGGCAAATCCAATCGCGAGACGCTGAGCAGGGGTCTTGATCCGAAACACCTCAGCCATACGGTCATCTACAACTTCTATCTGCCCCGCATCCAGACGAAAGGGTTGGGTCATTCGATCACATCCAGCTTAATGCGCAGCTCCTTTAATTGATCGGCGCTGACGGTAGACGGCGCATCGGTCAACGGACATTGTGCCCGTTGCGTTTTGGGGAACGCGATCACGTCACGGATCGACTCAGTATTCCCCAGTAACATAATGAGCCGATCGAGCCCGAACGCAATGCCGCCGTGCGGAGGCGCCCCATAGTCGAGCGCGTCGAGCAAGAACCCGAACTTCGCCTGTGCTTGCTCCTTGTTGATGCCGAGCAGATCGAGAATCCGCAGCTGAATCTCGCTCCGATGGTTGCGGATACTCCCGCCGCCGATCTCGCTTCCATTCAGCACCATGTCATACGCCTTCGCCCGAACTTTGAGCGGCTCCGAGTCCAAGAATGATACATCCTCGTCCATCGGCGCAGCAAAGGGATTGTGCATGAAAATGTATCGCTTTTCTTCCGGCGAATAGTCCAGTAAAGGAAATTCAATAACCCATACCGGTTTCCAGGCAGTCGTATCGATCAGCTTCAGTTCTTCACCCAACAAGAGTCTGATGCGACCCAGCACATCGTGAACAATCGCAGCCTTGTCGGCACCGAAGAGAATGAGATCGCCAGGCTTAGCCTCGGGAAGAGCTGCAGCAAACGCTTTGGCATCCAGGAACTTGGCGATCACGGACTCCAGTTGCCCCTCTGGAGTGATTTTCAACCAGGCCAGCCCCTTCGCACCAAAACTCTTGGCCATTTCACCCAGCGCATCGATCCGGCTTCGCGGCGTGGCCGCTCCGCCTTTGACGATCAAGGCCTTCACAATTCCACCCTTGGTTGCCGCCTCCTTGAACACCTTGAACTCGCTGGCTGCTGCAAATGCACTGACGTCATGCAGCGGCATGTCGAAGCGTAGATCCGGCTTGTCCGATCCGTAACGGCCCACTGCCTCGGCATAGGTCATGCGCGGGAAAGGAGTCGGCAGTTGCACCCCACCCGCTTCACGAAACACCGTGACGATCATCTGTTCCATCACGCTCATCACGTGCTCGCGATCTACAAAGGACAGCTCAGCATCGATCTGTGTAAATTCAGGCTGGCGATCGTTGCGTAAATCCTCATCACGGAAGCAGCGTGCAATCTGATAGTAGCGATCAACGCCACTGACCATGAGCACTTGTTTGAAGAGCTGCGGCGATTGCGGCAACGCATAGAATTGGCCAGGGTTCACCCGGCTCGGCACCAAATAGTCCCGCGCGCCTTCCGGAGTACTCTTGGTCAAAATCGGCGTTTCCACCTCAAGGAAGTGTTCGGCATTGAGAAATCCACGGACGGCCTGCATGATGTTATGCCGAAGACTCAGGAGATGCTGCATCCTTGGGCGCCGAAGGTCCAGGTAGCGATACTTCAGCCTGATCGACTCCGTCACTTCGGCCTCGTCTTCAATCACGAACGGCGGCGTCTTCGACTCGTTGAGAACCTCCACGGCATCCACAAAGACTTCGATCTCACCCGTGGGCAGATTGGGATTCTTCGACTCCTCAGGACGGGCCATCACTTGGCCCGTCACCGACACGACACACTCGCTCCGCAAAGCGTGGGAGGCCTGGTGTACTGCTGCATTGCGCTCGGCGTTGAACACTACTTGCGTGATCCCGGTCCGATCCCGTAGATCAATGAACATGACCGTGCCGTGGTCGCGCCGCTTCTGGACCCAGCCGTTCAAGACAACCGTCTGCCCTACGGCTGCGTTCGTAAGCTCCCCACACCGATGAGTTCTGACCTTCATACTACCTTCACTTTCTTGGACCGAGCCCATCCAGCCCGACTGATTCGTTTCTTTGGCCGTGGAGACTGTTGCTCGCTGTCCTCTGCTGAAGCCAGCTTCTGATCGGCAAGTTCGCGCAACGCATTCGCTTCACGGTCAGTCAGGTACCTGAACTCGCCGGGCCCCAGATCGCCCAACAAGAGTGGACCCATCTTTATCCTCGTCAACTTCAAGACCGGGTGCCCCACCGCCTCCATCATCCGCTTCACTTGATGCTGCCGCCCTTCACGAATGGTAATTTCAAGCCAGGAGTTCAGCTTGGCCTTCTTGACCTTCTTCACAATAGCCGGGCTGGTCATGCCGTCTTCCAGCTGCACGCCTTGCTCCAACTGCCGGATATGGTCATCCGTCACCACCTGCTTGACCTTGATAAGATAGGTCTTCGGCACATGATAGCGTGGATGGAGCAATGTCTGAGCGAGATCTCCGTGGTTGGTCAAGAGCATCAACCCTTCGCTGTCGAAGTCCAATCGGCCGACGGGAAACACCCGCACCGAGATCCCACGGAGAAAGTCTTTCACCGTCGGTCTACCTCCCGGATCGTTCAATGTCGACATCACATTCTTCGGCTTATTCAGCAGCAGATACACGTAGGGCTGGGCAGAGCTCAAGTGCTTGCCATCCACCTTGATGTGCACGCGATCCGGATCGACCTTGGTGCCGAGCTCTGTCACCACCTTGCCGTTGACGGTCACGCGCCCAGCGGCAATCCACTCCTCAGCCTTCCGCCGCGAAGCCAATCCCGTTCCGGCAATAATTTTTTGCAATCTCACTTCCATAATGTTTAGGCGTAAAACGTCAGACGTAAAAAGTGAAACGATGGTCCAGGTCTCACCTTTTACGTTTCACATCTAACGCTTCACTCCCATTCGATAGTGGCCGGCGGCTTCGAGCTGATGTCGTAGACCACCCGATTGACGCCCTTCACTTCATTGATGATCCGATTCGACAGCTTACCCAGGACGTCATTGGGAATCTTGGCCCAATCGGCCGTCATGCCATCCACACTCGTGACGGCGCGGAGTGCGATGACATGCTCATACGTCCGCTGATCGCCCATAACGCCTACGGTCCTGATCGGCAACAGCACGGCAAGCGATTGCCAAATCTCCCGATACAAACCGGCGGCGCGAATCTCCTGATCGAGAATGGACTCGGCCGCTCGAAGAATGGCCAAACGTTCCCTGGTGACTGCCCCCAGCACTCGAATAGCAAGGCCAGGCCCTGGAAATGGCTGCCGCCAGACAATCTCGTCCGGCAGACCGAGCTCTTTACCCAGTACCCGTACTTCATCTTTGAAGAGTTCGCGCAACGGTTCAATCAATTTCAGCTTCATCCGAGCCGGCAGACCACCCACATTATGATGTGTCTTGATCGTAGCTGACGGGCCTTTGAAGCTCACGCTCTCGATCACATCGGGGTAGAGCGTGCCCTGAACCAGAAATTTGACGCCGCCCGCCTTCTTCTTCGCCTCGGCATCGAACTGCTCGATGAACTGCTTCCCGATAATCTTCCGTTTACGCTCAGGATCGATCACCCCTTTGAGCTTGGCAAGAAACGACTCGGACGCATCGATGAGCCGTAAGTTCAAGTGAAGCTGGTTCGCAAACGTCTGTTTGACCTGTTCTTTCTCTCCCGCCCGAAGCAGCCCATTATCGACGAAGATACAGGTCAGCTGATCACCGATGGCGAGATGGGTAAGAGCTGCCGCCACCGACGAGTCCACCCCGCCGCTCAACGCGCAAATCACCCGCTCCTTGCCGATCTGCGCGCGAATCTGCTGCACGGCCGTCTCCACATAGGACTGCATGGTCCAGGTCGGTTTGCAGCCACAGATATCGTAGACGAAGTTCTGTAAGATTTGAGTCCCTTCCGGCGTATGCACGACTTCCGGATGGAACTGGAGGCAATAGATCCGTCTCTTATGGTCGTCGCGCTTCATCGCCGCAATCGGTGAATTGGCTGTGTGCGCAATGGATCGAAAGCCGGGCGGCATTCGCTCGATGCGGTCTCCGTGCGACATCCAGACGACTGTCGATCCGCCTTCGCCGATGCCCTTGAAGAGATTGCTGTGGTCGTCGATGGTCAGATCAGCCCGGCCATACTCCCGATGCTTAGATTTAGCCACCTCCCCGCCCGAGAGATGCGTCACCAGTTGCATGCCGTAACAAATACCGAGGATGGGAATCCCTTGGTCGAAGAGTTCCTTCGGCACGCTCGGCGACTTTTTCTCATACACGCTGGAAGGACCGCCTGACAGCACGATACCTTGCGGGCGATAGGCCAGAATCGTCGCCAAGGGGGCCGTGCATGGAAGAATTTGTGAATAGACGTGGGCGTCGCGAATGCGGCGTGCAATCAGTTGGGTGTATTGCGACCCGAAGTCGAGGACCAGGATTCTATTGTGCCAGAGTTCCATTGAAGCGTGAAAAGTGAACCGTTAGACGTCACACGAGGGAGATGACAGAAGCACGAAACAACATTTCACGTGTTACCTTTTACCTTTCACGTCGGCTACTCCCAGTCCATCCGGTAATTCGGCGCTTCCTTTGTGATGATGACATCGTGCACGTGGCTTTCACGGAGGCCTGCGACCGTTTGCCGGATGAATGTGGCCTTCTGCTGTAAGTCCGAGATCGTCTTGCATCCGCAATAGCCCATGCCGGATTTCACGCCGCCGATCAATTGATAGATAACGGCTGAGAGCTTCCCCTTGTAGGGCACGCGCCCTTCGATGCCCTCAGGAACTAGCTTCTGCACCGGACGCCCACCTTGCCCGTACCGATCTCCACCACCGCGTTCCATCGCGCCGATTGAACCCATACCGCGGTACACCTTATAGGTCCGGGCTTGGTACAGTTCGGTTTCCCCCGGCGATTCTTCTGTGCCTGCCAAGAGTCCACCCAGCATGACTGAGGAGGCGCCTGCCGCCAAGGCCTTGGTAATATCGCCCGAGTTTTTGATCCCGCCGTCTGCAATAATTGGAATCCCGCTGCCCGCAAGGATTTTTGCACAATCGGCAATCGCCGTCAGCTGCGGCATCCCGGCGCCGGATACGATGCGGGTCGTACAAATGGATCCAGGCCCCACGCCCACCTTCACGGCATCGACGCCGACCTTCAACAAATCCTTCGCGGCCTCGGCGGTGGCAATATTCCCGGCTATCAGTTCGAGGTCCGGATAACGTTTCTTGATCATCTTCACCGTATCCAGCACCGCTTGAGAATGCCCGTGGGCGGTATCGACCACAATCACATCCACGCCGACCTTCTTGAGCCGCGCCACTCGATCTTCCGTCTCCGGCCCCACGCCGACTGCCGCACCCACGCACAGTCGGCCATGCCCATCCTTGCAGGCGTTGGGATACATGATACGTTTTTCGATATCCTTGATGGTGATCAATCCCTTAAGCTCGAAATGCTTGTTCACAACCGGCAGCTTCTCGATCCGATGCTCGTGCAACACTTCGCGGGCCTTTTCCAAGCTGGTGCCTTCAGGTGCCGTGATCAGCTTGTCTCGCTTCATGATCTGCGAAACCTTCAAGTCCATTCTGGTTTCAAACCGCAGATCGCGATTCGTGAGAATCCCGACCAATTTCTTGTCTTTCGTGACGGGAATCCCCGAGATTCGATATTTTTCCATTAACGCGTGGGCATCGCGAATCGTTTGATCGGGTGAAATCGTGATCGGGTCGAGAATCATGCCGCTCTCGGATTTCTTGACCCGGTCTACTTCAGTCGCTTGATCCTCCGGCGACAACACACGGTGAATAACCCCAAGACCGCCTTCGCGGGCGATGGCAACAGCCAAACGGGACTCCGTGACGGTATCCATGGCTGAGCTGATGATGGGAATGTTGATCTTGATATGGCGAGTCAGTCTCGTGCGCATGTCGACGTCGCTCGGCAAGATCTGAGACTTGGCCGGAACCAATACCACGTCGTCGTACGTCAGTCCTAAGCGCGGTTCTTTGTCGAGCATATCGTCCCCCTCACTAGCTCCTCGTGGCTGCTTATACCCGTGATGTGCCTTGCGGATTCTCAATCTCTGCCACCGCTTCGGCGTCCTCCTGAAGCCGCTCGCTCCCCTCGTCCGCCGGCATGAATTGCTCAACCCGAGTATTCCCGCTATCGACGACGAACACACTGCCCCTCACATCAACCGCGATACCGTAGGGAAAGTTGAATTGGCCTTTGCCGTTCCCGAACCCGCCCCATTGGGTGATGAAATTACCTTCTTTATCGAACTTCTCGACACGGTGATTACCGGTATCTGTGACGAAGACATCACCGGCCCCATCGACCGTAATGCCCCACGGCGATCGCAGCTGACCGGCCTCTTGCGCGAGCGGACTGCTGGCGTGGCCAGGCTCAGCACTGCCGCCCCACTTGGCCAGCAACTGCGGGAGCACGTTGGTGCTGGTGTCGAACTTCTGAATCCGGTGATTGCCCATATCGACGATGTACACAAACCCGTCCGTCTGATCTACCGCTACGCCGCGCGGGAAGTAAAATTGGCCGTCTCCATTCCCGAAGCTGCCCCAGGACATGATGAACTCGCCGTTCATGTCGAACTTCTGCACGCGGAAATTGGCGCTGTCGACCACATATACATATCCACGCACCCGATCGACTGCAATGCCCCAGGGTGAGTTGAACTGCCCTTCGCCGTTTCCACGAGACCCGAACTTCATCAGATAGCCGCCGAGCTTGCCGTCGAATTTCTGCACTCGATGATTGTTCGTATCGACCACCCAGACATCACCCTTGCCGTCGCACGCGATTCCGGTGGGGTTATGGAAGTTCGAATTGGCAGAGCCGAAGTTCCCCCACAAGATGATGAAGTTGCCGGTATTATCGAATTTCTGCACTCGATTGTTGCCGTTGTCGACGACGAACAGCGAGCCTTGTTGATCGACGCAGAGTCCGTAGATCGGAGCCATGAACTCGCCGCCATGCAGCAACGATGCGCCACGGCCTGTGCGGCCCCATTCAGCCACGCAGAGATATCCCGACGTGTTGACCAGAATGGTGGCGCTCGCGGGCGTCGAGACGTTCCCTCCCACATCCTTAAACCACACGTAGATCGATTTCTGCCCGTCTCCCAGCGACAAAATAAACGGGATCGTTGCGCCGAACTTCGTAGCCGGCGTCACCTCCACCCATCCCGGTGTCCCCGACGTAGGTGCCATCGGTGCTTCGGAGACAAAGTAGGCCGCCACTCCGGTATCGACATCGTTGGCTGAAACCGTGACGATCACTTCCGGCGTGTTCGTCATGAAGGCGCCATGATTGATGACGGCGTATGGATTTTGCGGTGCCGTGATATCGATGAGCACCGGCGTCACCATCACTTCATTCGACAACTCGCTTTCGATGCCGGTCTCGAAGACCGCGGTCACCGCATAGTGATATGGGGTGTCGTTCGAAAGGCCGGTATGCGTATAGGGATTCGTTACGCCTTCGATTTTCGTCGCTGTCTGGGTTGTGAGCTTCGCGACGGTGTTGAAATAGAGGTTATAGGACTGGGCCGCGGGGACCTCCATCCAACTCAGAAAGGCTTCCGTATCCCCGGCCTTGACCGCCACGCTGCGGGGCGGCGGAGTCTCACTCGGCGCCTGACTGGTTGACGCCTCATTCTTCCCCCGATTGAGTTCTTCTTCCGTCGGCACATACTTGAGCACGCGGCCATTGCCGCTATCGACCACATACACCGCGCCTTCTTTGTCGACCGCGATCCCATAGGGATAATTCAACTGCGCTTCTGTTCGTCCACGGTTTCCCCAGGCACAGAGGAATGTCCCGTTGCCGTCGAACTTTTGAATGCGGTGGTTGCCGGTATCCACGACATAGACATTGCCGAGCGCATCGCAGGCGAGTCCCCATGGAGATTTGAACTGTCCTGGTCCAGCCCCCTCTCGACCCCACTTGGCCAAGAAGCTCCCACGAGCGTCGAACTTCTGAATGCGATTGTTACTTTCATCGGCGACGAAAATGTTGCCGACAAAATCGACTGCCACGCCGCGAGGGAAAAAGAACGCGCCGTCAAAACTCCCATCACGGCCCCACTTGAGCAAGGCCTGCCCGTCAGACGTGAATTTCTGAATGCGCGCGTTGCTCGTGTCGGACACGTAGAGGTTCCCATCCGCATCTGTCGCGAGCCCCCAGGGCACATCGAACTTGCCTAGATCGGCTCCTCGCCAGGCAAATCCAAACTTACCCCAGGCCTGCATGGGGTTGCCGTTGAGATCGAACTTCTGGATGCGGTTATTACCGCTGTCTGCGATATACAACACGTCATTCGGCCCGACTGCCAATCCGCGCGGATAGTAGAAACTCCCTTCCTGCGAAGACGGATCGCCTCCCCATCGCGCAACAAACTTTCCGGACTTGTCGAGCTTTTGAATCGAATGGTTGTCGGTGTCGGCGACGTAGATATTGCCGTCCTTGTCCAGCGTGATCCCCGTGGGCGAACTGAATTCCCCGTCATCCACCCCTTCCCGGCCGATACACATGGCCAACAGATAGGGTGAGGGAATCGCCATGACCTCTTGCGATTCGAGACTCTCCCCCTTCTGTGTTACCACAGTCACGACATAGTGATAACAGGTCCCGTTCGCCAGATCGTCATGGATAAATGGACTCTGAACGCCTTCCAAGCAGGTGCCCTTCTCTTTGTTCACCCCGATGACGGCTTTGAAATCCTCGTCGCCGGCGATCGGACGCGTGAGATCGGAAGGCTTGATCATCACGCCCTTGGTGGTTTGAAAATAGAGATTGTAGTACATGGCATCGGGAACGGGATCCCAGGTGATGGTGACCCGACCATTCCCCGATTTCGCCACCACGTTGGCCGGCGGTGTTGGAAGCTCTTCTTCAGCGGCAATCGAATCGCCGGCACCCCATTCTTCGCCCAGGGTCCCATCGATAGTCAGATGCGTTCGACCACAACGAAACATCTCGTCGAGCAGCCAAGCTTTAATCATGTGGTGCTTTCTGTGTTACAGCAGCTCATTTAGAAGAAATGAGGGGTCTTTCAAGGACTTAGAATTGGATTGCCGAGTCTAACAAAGCGGCGGAAAGAGAGTCAACGGGGCACCTCGCGCTCTTCTTGCTCGCAGAGCCCCCACGATAAAACGGTGGTCGCTCGATGCGCGCAGTAAAGAGCAGCGAGGCGCCCCGTTTCTGGGAAAGTGGGGGAGAAAGAAGACTCTATGAGCCCGCCCTGTGCACGCGGAACGCGCACGATAAGAATGTGCTCGTTCGACGCGCGCATTTTTCATACGGCTCGTCGCGAGAACGCCTGAGAGTGCGTTCCTCGTGAAGCGTACCTCGTTATTCGCCAGAGACTTGCTAGAAAACCTGTGCAGGTTGGAGTTTCATCTTCGCGAGTCACGCCTCTCGCGCACGTGTTGCTTGTCTCGCTCACAATTCATGCGCGACGAACGAAGAAGAACGGAACGGCGAACCCTCGAATACAGCATGTGTGCATGTACTGGCTAGACGATACCTTACTATTTCTGCCGACTCCTTCGAACCCGGGCCATCGTGGATGGATTCTTCGGACTCGTAGGGAGGAGGACATGGCGGTACGTAACTGCCCCGTCACTGACGTCGTCTGGAGACGGCAAATCCAATTGGCAAACAAGGACTATGTACCTTGTTCGCTTCAATTCGGCATCCCCAAGCACTCCTCCGCTGTAAATCGCCGCCTGCTCTCGCGCTTCTTGAGCTTTCCTCGTCATCTCGTCCTGACTCTTAATGAGTTTCCACTCGGTAAGAACCAAAGCGCGCGCTGTCCTCTTCATGATCTCTGCATGTCGCTCAACAGGATCGCCAAACACAAGGTCCGTGGCGCCTCCAGGGGCAACGACTTTGAATGCCCAAATCCCGTGACTCAGGAGATGGACGGCTCCGAGCCTTTCACAGGCTGGTTCGTGTTTATTGAAGGCACCTTGCCATTTCTTCCGTATATACTCATCCACCACAAGCTGTCGCCGAAGATGCTCAAACGCCAATTCCGTGAGGCTCCGCCCTTCGACCTCGGTATCTCGAATAAGGTACTCGAACTGTGAGCGAAAAGAGGCGAGGGGAGCAAGTGCTTGAATGTCGATCGCGCCGTTATTGAAGTTTTTATCCCAACCCTGCATGACGTACTTCTTCAGCGCTACAGACGCTTGCTCAGGGAGTTCGCTCGCATAGGTCTTGCCAAGGTGCTCAATCTCGGCGATGATCGCCACCAGCTCCGGCTGGAACGATTTCCGAACGACGGCGTGGGCGTCAGCACTGTTCACCTTAAATGCTGACACCAGAAACTCCCCTGCACGGATAAGGCCGTCGATTCGAGCTGCCAAGTCTCGCCACTGTTCAAGCCAGGTCATAGTGAGATATATCCAGGAAAATAATGTTCAGTCTTGCAATCATACATCAACCTGCCCAGCCTGCTTCAGTTGATGACTCACAAGACAGGGCGAAGCGTAACAAATGACCTGGGAGCCGTCAAACCGTTGTAGGCTGAGTAGGGGTGCGAGCAGGTCATGCAATCAAAGATCTGGCACTGCACGGGCTGTGATGCGGAATATACAATTGCAAGGCCCCACCTCCGTGGCTGACCTTCGTTTCACATTTAACCTTTCACGTTTCACACTTTTTGAAACTTAGGACTGTTCGACCGGTTCGTGGACGAGCTCCCCATTGCTCTCTGGTTCGAAGGCCATCCTGGCCTCACCTTCTGCTTGATCGCTCGTGAGAGGGAGTTCTCCGGAGTAGGGTGGTTCGGAGGATTCGACTCCCTCCGGTGACTCGTCTTCGATCGGCAGGAGGGCTTGCTCGGACTCGCCGAGTTCTTTGAACTCACGCAACGGCGGGAGTTGGCTTAAATCCTGTAACCCGAAATGTTCGAGGAAGAACTTGGTCGTTCCGTACATGATCGGTCGGCCAGGCACGTCTTTTCGCCCGACGATCCGCACCAGCTTGCGCTCACACAATGTGCGCAGGACGCCGGACGTCTCGACGCCACGAATCTCTTCGATCTCCGCCCGCACGAGCGGCTGTTTGTAGGCAATAATGGCGAGGGATTCGAGCGCAGAGCGAGAAAGCTTTTGCACGGCCTTGGCTTTCTCCATCCGTTTCAACCAGGGCCCATACTCCTGCTTTGTCACCAGCCGATACCCGCCTGCGACCTGCACCAGCTGAATGCCTCGCCCAAGCTGCTCTAAATCATGCCTGAGAATCTCCAGAGCCTGAACGACTTCGGCTTTTGAGACCGTCCCGACGATGGACATCAGCCGAGCGACCGGTACTGGTTCGGGCGACACGAACAAGATTGCTTCGAGAATGGCTTTGAGTTCTCGCGCATCGATGGCCGCGGCTTGGCTATTCATCGCCTCGACGACGACATCTTTTGCTGCATCGTCCAGCATCCCGTTGCCATCACTCACTGACTCGGTCTCTGCGAGTACGATGTCGTCTGTGTCTTGTTCCACGGCTAAACTCATGCTCCCCTCCATTCGGCATCGTCCAATTCTGCCGGGTCCGGTACAAGCGAAAAGGCGCGCGACACCAGAATCGGCCCGAAATGTTCCATCTGAAACACCCGCGCCGTTCGAAGCCGCATCAGTTCCAACAACGCCAAAAATGTGACAATGATAACAAGCCGATGGGACGCCGGCTCGAAGAGCTCGACAAAGTTCACCGACTCCTGTTTTTCCAATATTTCCAAAATCGCGTTCATCCGTTCCCGAACGGTCACGTTGTCAGGGAGGACCTCCATGAACTTCTTGCCGGGATTGCGATCGAGAATTCCCTGCAACACATCCACCAGCTCAAACAGGCTGACATTGTCCATCAGCGTCTCATCCGACTCCAACTCGACCACCGGGCTCTGTGTTCGACTGTAAATCTCCCGCCACAGACGTTCATGTTCGTCCAACTGCCGAGCCGCCTCTTTGAACTGCTTGTACTCGAGCAGCCGCCGCACCAATTCCTCACGAGGGTCTGGCCCATCTTCTTCATCGGCGACCGTCTCATCGGCGGGAAGCAGCATCTTGGATTTAATCTGCAGCAGGGTGGCGGCCATGACGAGAAACTCTCCCGCAACAGCCAGGTTCAGCTCTTCCATCGCCTCGATATAGGTGAGATATTGCTGGGCAATCAGATGGATGGGAATGTCATAAATATTGATCTCGCTCTTCTTTATGAGATGGAGCAGGAGATCGAGAGGCCCTTCAAAGTTCTCGATGCGAACCTGATAGGGCAATTCGGTTTGTTCGTCGGCGTCAAGGTGGTTATCCACAGGCCAGCTTATACCAGACTTAGGGAGGCGGAGCAAGCGTTCATCTATTAGTAGTGGTTGGGAAGAGAAGGCTTACGCCTTACCGCGGCGAATCCGATAGACAATCAGCAAGGCGCCGAACGCCAGAAGTATCACGATCACGGCATATTGCATGAACTCGCTCTTGCGACCTGAGGGTACCTGTACGGGCGCTGATCTGTTGGCACTGGTAAACTGCGAACCCTGTTCAAAGGACGAACTGGAGAAGTCGTCTCGCCCCTTAAACTGGGCATTGGAAAAATCTGCCGTTGATCGAAACGTGGCTTGGTGAAAGTCGGCATCTCCGCCGAACTGTGTAAAGGTAAAAAATGCCTGACCGTTGAACGAGGCCTCAGAGAAATTCGCCAGGCCTTGGAAGCGGCTCCCGGAGAACCCGGTGCCCAATTTAAAGGAGGTGCCCGACACATTCACGTCCTTCTCGAAGCCCACCTCCAAAAACTCCGCCATCCCGTTGAACTTCGACTGCTGGAACGTGACCGGCCCCTGAAAGACAGATCGATGGAATCTCGTGTGTGGGCCGAACGACGTTTTTTCAGCAACCACGTCGCGCAGAAACCGTCCCTGCACAAAAAAACTCTCTTGCAGAAACACCGCCCTTGACAACGTCACCGGCTGAAGGAAGACCGACCGAGACAGATCCACCAACTGCTCAAACCTGGTTCCGCTGAACGTGACAGACCCTTTGACCACCAACAGCCCTTGTACCGATCTGTGCGTGATGGTTCCACGCACGACCGAGTCCACGATCATCATGGAGCCGGGAACCACACGTATTTCACGACCCTGCAGCTCCTTCATCCCGTCCAGCTCCGGTGGCAGCTGGCTCACAGGCAACGAGTCCAACATCAGATCGCCGCGTAGAATCACCCCTGAGAGGTCGATCCC
Source organism: Nitrospira sp. CG24A (assembly GCA_002869925.2). Lineage (GTDB taxonomy): Bacteria > Nitrospirota > Nitrospiria > Nitrospirales > Nitrospiraceae > Palsa-1315. The sequence goes on along the minus strand of NEWT02000018.1, from coordinate 10,742 downwards.
CTTCCCTTCCCTGAACGCCTGCAGCACCTGCGCCGCATCCACCGCTTGCGCCTCCCGTTCTTGTTCCGTGCAGCCGACACTTAGATGACGCGTAAACACCGTTCCTGATCCTGACGCAGGCCTGTCCACCTGACAGTTCGAGGCACCAGCGCCAAGCGGGAACCAGAAAATGGTCAGCCCGCCCACGACAATCCATGCACATATTCGATTCATCATGTAGCCCTTATACGGAATGCCCTGGCCCAACGCAAGGCAAAGACCGCTCTCTTGCTTTACTGCACACCGGCATTTGCTACACTTTGGCAGGCGGACGTATCACCCACACACATCATCTTCGCTCTGTTTTCTTTTGGGAGACTCACAATGCCACGCCATTTTGCTACGATCTCCTTACTCATCGTCATCCTTCTTTGTGGAGTCCCCCTCTCAGTCTCGGCGGACAATGCCATCGAACTCCCGGTCCTGGCGGCCATTCGCCAGAATAACCTGGGGGTCTTTGAAATCCTGATGATGTGGTGGGACAAGAAACCGGAGCCGGACCCCATTCAACTACAATGGCTTCTCGCAGGCGTGCGACTCGGGAACACGCATCTGGGAGCCATGGCGCAGGCCTTTGCCTATGCGGTCGAACGCACACCATCCGTCCAACATAGCGGAACCGTCTCGGTACAGGGAGTGGCCTATCAACCCATAGGGAGCGACGGCCCAAGCGCCGGTGCGGCCATGGCTGTGGGATTCATTGCCCTGTTTAAGGGCGACCATATTCAGCGAGGCATTGCCCTGACCGGAACCATTGAACCGGGAGGGCAAATCGGTCCGGTAGGCAGCATCCCGGATAAGATTCGTGCTGCTGCACGGGAAGGCTATCGTACAGTGCTGGTCCCAAACGGACAGATACATGACCCTCGGTGGAATTTAATCGAATTGGGATTTCAGCTCAATGTAGCGGTGAAGGAAGTCGAGACGGTCGATGAGGCGTATCTACTCATGACAGGCCAACGAATTTAACAGGATGCTGAAAAAGGGGGCGGGGTAGCTGGGACAATCCCCGTGCTCGCGCAACGCGCGGTCGCGGACTCCCCTCGTTGGACGCGCGCAGTTGGAATTATCCCACCCACCCCTATTAAGTGGCTACTCGCTGCGGCCTTGCCCGCGGAACGGTGCGTCTTGGCGCGCCGGAGTTGGGCGGGTGAGAACCGTGGCCTTTTTAAGCATCCTGCGACTATTGTGATATCAGCGCCACACACGATTCCACTCACGTGTTCTGTATAGCACCGAGTTTTCCCGCAGCCTGCTAGGATGCGTATTCTAAATGCGGCATGAGAGGAAGGGCAAGGAGGGGAAGCGCGGGCTAGGACGTAACAGGGCTGGTGCTTAGGTGAGGAGTCGCGAAGGAGGCGGAGTGGCTGACATGAACCTGCCAGGATGACTGGTCATCCCCCGATTTCACGGTCCCGGGGTTACGGGGCTGTAGGCGATACGTGCTTCATGCCCTGATTGTCCGTCTGGTTGCGCGCTTGTATTAATTGTTCAATGACTTGCAGTATGCTATCTGCTACGGTTAATTGCAGCGATTCCGGTGCGGTGTGATAATAATATTGGTTCGCACAGTCGTTGTGACGTGAAGGTGTGCATCATCTCAAATCCGTCTCAGCACCCAGTCATCGGTGCGCACGAGTCGTTTGTGTTTTGTCGCGGAGAAGGCTATCGAAGCCGACGAAGCGACATGGGGGATGAACGGCACTTCTGAAGGGATCGCGCTGATGGACGCATGTTTGGCGGAAGAACAGAGTGCCCTGGAGCTGGTCGAGCAGAAGGCGAGAGAATTGGCCCACACCTTGCTGGCGTCCGAACCGTGCGTGAAGGTGTTTGTCTTCGGCTCCCGGGCCACCGGTCGTTCGGGAACTCGATCCGATATCGATCTGGGGATCGATCTAGGGCATCCGGTCGCACCTGACGTCCTTGTGGCGATCCGTGACGCGTTCGACAATCTCTCGATCTTCCAACGAGTGGATGTGGTCGATTTTTCCTCGGTGGACGGAACCTTCAAGACCGTCGCCCTCCAGCACATCAGGAGTCTGTATGAGCGACAAGCTGCGTAACCTACTCAGGCTCCTGCATACCGCGCTCTCGCGCCTCGACCTCGCGTTAGCCCAACCGGTCAACGAATTTGTCCGTGACTCGTGCATTCAACGGTTTGAATTTACCTTCGAGTTGTTTTGGAAGAGCGTGAAGGCGTACGCGGAAGAGTCAGGGCTCGAAGCCTTTTCGCCGCGCGATAGTATACGAATCGCGTTTCAGTTGGGCGTGATTCAAGAGAGTCCAGAGTGGTTCCGCATGTTGGAAGACCGCAATCTCACCAGCCATACCTACAACGAAGCGACGGCCGATTCCATCTATTCCCATCTCCCGACGTATACGCATCTCGTCCGTCAGGCACTCGAAGAGCTCACACGACGCGCGAAGGACTAACGCTCGCCTCGTCATCGTCGTGACACAATCAGTGGGAAGATTTCCGGTGCCTTCGTCGGTCATCATGCCTCTCGACTAGGACTCGCGGCTCGAGAACAGAAGAAAAAATTTCGAGATTCGGAAAACAGGAAACAGGGTCAAAGCATACAGCTTAGTTCGGACGGTCCTGGGCACAGCGGAACCCGATGAAAGGGAGATAGAATGTAGGTACGTGGTTGAACCGTAATGCGGAGCGCGCATAGAACTTGTCATTGACCCAGGAACCACCGCGGAGCACTTTATCTGTTCCGCTCAAAGGCCCTGTCGGATTCCGCTCAGGACTCTTTGCATAGTAATCTTTATCGTACCAATCGGCTGTCCATTCCCAGACGTTCCCAGCCATGTGGTGGAGTCCATACGGACTCTTGCCCGCTTCATAACGTTCCACTGGTGCGAGGTTCTCGTACATATTATACTCGAAAGTTTTAGCGGAGTTGGCAAGCGTAGATGTCGGTTTCTGATTACCCCACGGATACGTTCGCTCATCCGTGCCGCGAGCGGCCTTCTCCCACTCCGCCTCCGTGGGCAATCGCTTCCCAGCCCACCGACAATAGGCCTCCGCATCATGCCAATCGACATTCACGACCGGAATGTTGCTACGCTGGTCGGCTTTCATTTCTTTCCAACGACGAGGAGCCGTCCGGCCGGTCGATCGCATAAATTCTTCGTACCGGGAGACCGTCACTTCAAATTTATCCATCGAGTAGGCGTCCAGATGGACCCGATGCCGTGGACGTTCGTCGAGGGTCTCGCCTTCTACATCATCCGCTGTGCCCATCGAGAATTCCCCCGCCGGGATCAGCGCCATCGCTACATCGTCCTTGCCGGTGATCGCTGATGGAAGTTTTTCGGCTGGCTGCACGTGCGGTATCGGAACATTCTGTTTCATGGCCAGCTGTTGAGTCCGATCCGAGGATTGAGGCTCTGGCGGAGAGTCCACCTTGACCTTATCGGTGATTTCCTTCGGCGAAGAAGGACGGACAATGGTTGTCGTAAGGTTTTCCTTCAATCCCACAGGCTCTTTCTCGACGTGGGCCGTACAACCAGGGAAGCAAAACGGCTCACCATCGGTCCCATCGTAATAGGTGGGGAGTTGGCGGCGCCCCCCCTTCTTCGCCAGCGTTGAGACCTCCTTCTTGAGCGTGACGCTCAAACCTTGCAGCGTTAAATCCTGGCGGGTCAGCAGCGGGAGCAGCGTCCGCGTGAACACCGAGTACTTGACCGACTTCTCATCACTGGGAAGCCGATCTAGCGAGACACCGTTCTCCACTGCTGCATAAATCACAAAGAGACCTTCTGTCGAGGACGGCTTCGCAAGACCTGAGGGGGTCTTGATGCTTTTCATTCCAGGAGGGACGAGCGGATTATCCCGACAGGCATCCAAAATGATCACGACTCGCTTAGGATGCTGACGATCACCCATCGTGAGATTGTCCAGGAGCTGATTGACGCTGATCGATTCTCGCTTCAGATATTCAGACATGCCATACTCTATGAATGGGATATCTCGAGGAAGCAGATAGTTTTCCCCTTCTATCTGCACGCCATGTCCAGAGAAGAAGAGAACGAATGTGTCCTCTGTGGTGAGACTATCGAGGGCTTTTTGCCACTCGACATTAAAGAGCTGGCGCGTAAGGTTGGGGGCCTTTGTCACCCGAAACCCAATCTCCGTCAGTTTGGCCGAGACCCCGTCCGCATCATTGACCGCATTCTTAAGCTGTCTGTCAGTCGAAAGATTGTCATAGCTTCCAATCCCCACCACAAACGCTACTCGTTTGCCTTCCGTTGCTGCTGCCGGCAACACCATCATGGGTAACAGGAGAGCTGCCGTCAGCACCGCCCATAGGCCTGTGGGATGTCCGATCCGTTCTGTCTGCTGCCACATTGTTCGCACGATGCCTCACCAATGTCTACTGAGCGGGACCGTCCCTGTTGCACATCCGACCGAGTTAGGGCGCGAACACTCCCGGGCGCTGTTTCCAATCGTCCCACGTGATGCGGGGGTCCTGAGGTAAGCGTGTGAGGACGCGTTTTTCCCCTTGGGCCTTTTTCTCAGCATTGTCGTTCCATGCCGATTCCCCGCCTAGACGAACCGCACTATAGATTGTGCCCACCGTCACTGCGCCAACCTCAAAGTCCTCCATTGCCATTTTGAAGATGTGATCAGCCTCTTTCCGTGTACGTGTTTGGGTCCAATAGAGGTAATCATGGACCACGGCGGCATAGGCATACTCTCCGTCAGGCCGCAGGGCCGACCAAAATATTCTCGGGATGCTGGCAAAGTCTGTGACGAATCCGGTGGGGACGGTCACCGCCTTATATACCTCTTGTCCTGGATTTGGCGTCCAGGAAATGGGGGCGGTGAGGAAATAGATGGGTCCGCGAAACCGAGAAATCCGTAGCATCCCGCCCGGTGCTTTCGACACACTCATCCATTCGTTCATCCAGCTCTCCATGGTTATAGCCTGGGCCGACGGGTCCGGCTCTTGTGCTTCACTGGCCCCTGAAAGTCTCCATCCAGGGATGATTCCCACTCCCATGGGAAGGCAGGCCGCCATTCCCGCAGCCCATCGGAGCAGATTGCGTCGCGTCAACATTCTCTCCCCTCGGCATTCTCCATCACCGTGACTCCTGTATCATTGTTTGCGCAGGTACGAGTGCCGGGGTAAACCACTCGGTCGCATGAATTCATCAAAGGAGTTCGGTTGCGACCCCTTGTTGGTTTCGCCTTTGAAATCGCCGGAGTATAGTCCAGACACGTAAGTGAGTCTAGCGATGAATGGAGGGTTTCTAAAGACAAAGGTGGGTGAGGGCCTTCGACTCGCTAAGCCTTAGGTAGGGAGCAACCAAGGCTGTCCTTGACTGCGCGCATCGAACGATATACATGCTCCCTCCAAGCTTGCTTGTTTTCTCTCTGGGGATGGGGGCTGATGGATCTTCCACTGCGCGCGTCGAACGAGCACATTCCTATCGTGCGCGTTCCGCGAGCACAGAAGACCATCAGCCCCCATCCCCTCCTTTTTCAGCATCCTGCTAGGACAGTATGAGCGATTCGTCAATCAGCGAGCCCAGTCTGAAATCGACCGCGCAGAAGATCGGCTGGTTTACCGCCGTCTGCGTGCTCGTGAGTAATATCATCGGGGGCGGGATCTTCACCACCACGGGATTGATGGCTCGCGATGTTGGCGATCCGATGCTGATCCTCCTCTTGTGGTTTGTCGGAGCGCTTTTTGCGCTCGGTGGCGCGATGGTCTATGGGGAGCTGGGGGCCGCGCTGCCTCACGCGGGAGGCGACTACGTTTACCTGCGAGAGGCCTATGGACCACTGGTGGCTTTTCTCAGTGGATGGACCTCGTTTACGATTGGCTTTGGTGCGGCAGTCGCGGCCTCAGCCATCAGTTTTTCGTCCTACGCGCTGCGTGTCGTCCCGATCGAAGACGAGCGGGGATGGGTGGCCAAAGGGCTTTCGCTCACGCTGTTGTGGGTTGCGACGCTGTTGCATTGTCGAGGAGTGGGGGCAGGCGGCCGGATGCAATTGCTGTTGACGACCGCAAATGTCGTTGCGATTGGTGGATTGATTCTCGGCGGGCTGGCAGCGGTCGTCGGTAACGGAGGCGTTCACTTCGCCGGGTCCACTGTCCAGCAGCCGACGCTCGGGGCCTCCGCCATTGCGCTTGTGATTGTGACCTACTGCTACCTCGGCTGGAATGTCGCAGGTTACATCGCTGGCGACGTGGCTGATCCCAGGCGGACGCTCCCGAAGATTATGATCGGGGGCACCGCCTTCGTCGCCGCGATCTATCTGTTGCTGAATGTCGTGTATCTCTCAGCGCTGTCGATCACGGAGCTGGCCAACGAACCGATTATACCGGTCGCGGAGAAGACAGCCGCCGCCTTGTGGGGGCCGCAGAGCGGGCGGCTGGTCGCCGCGATTCTTTGTCTCACCATTGCAGGAGCGGTCAGCGCCATGACCTGGGCAGGGCCCCGTGTCTATTGGGCCATGGCGCGCGATGGCATGATTAGCCCCTGGCTTGCTCAGCTCCATCCCCGCACCTCAGCTCCGGCGCGCGCGATCATGCTCCAAAGTTTCTGGGCGTCATTGCTCATTCTGAGCGGAACCTTCGAGCAACTCCTCGTGTACAGCGGCCTCGTGCTCTCGCTATTTATGGCGTTAACACTCTCTACGATCTTTCGTCTTCGTCCCATTATCGCCGTGAGCTCTCATCAATATCGCGCCCCGCTTTATCCCTTCTTGCCGGCAGCCCTCGTCATCGGAGCATTCACATTGGTCATCTACAGTTTCGCTCAACGACCTATGGAGTCGTTGTATGGCGCAGCGACCGTTCTGAGTGGAATTCCGCTCTACTACTTCTGGCGTAGACGTGTCATCCGTGAAAGGTGAAATGTAAAAAGTGAAACGTTCCGGAGGGAGAGCACTCGGCAACTCTACATTTCACCTTTCACATCTCACGTTTCACGGTTTCTGGGAGCGATGCGAGAACGCCGCTGGTAGACTTTTTCAACAGCCTGCTAAAAACAGCACGGGCGACCTTGCACTAGGTGGGAGGTCGCCCGCATCGTGGCGCTTATGACGCCAAATCGCCTATGTGTAATTGTTCCGGCCCAGCGAACACTGAGGCCCGCGCGAATGCGAAAACATTGAGCCGCTAATCGGGGGAAAACGACATCATCCCAGGCGCTTGTGTTCCTCGTGCCAGCGTCGGGTTCTCCATGATGAGAACAGGCTCATACCTATTGGTCTTTAGTGCCGTGACGACACAGCCAGTGGAGAACCGGCTAGCACGACCGATCAGCAGCCCGCCCTCGAGTCGGCGGGCCTGAGTGGCCAGGTGGAGTCAGGTTATCCATCGCTACCCTCCTCTCGTGAGAAAGTCTGCGGGGGAACCCGTTAACAGTCGCGCGGCCTGTCCCGTTCCCCCTCATCGAGTGAATGAATGGGCCGTAGATTTCTCTTACGCCCATTAGAAAACTGTGTCAATGGGGAAAATAATTTCTGTGACGATGACGCTTCAGCATAAAACATACCAGCCACTCTCACGAGTCGGTACGTCGTATAAGGCAGCGGCAGGGCTATTTTCCCCGTTGACATCAAATTGGCTCTGGGCAATAATCCGCCCTCTTCACCCTGTTCCCCCTTGGAATCTTCATGTCGCCTACGTCATCAGTGTTCAGCATTCTGTTGCTCAGTGGTGATCCGGACCTCCAGAGTCAGTTCAAGCACACACTCAAGGACGCGTCTGTGACGATCGCGAAATACGCGGCGACGCTGCCTAAGGACGTGACGAGTCGCACGTTTGACGCGGTCATTATCGAATCGAAGTCAGGCTCATCTACTGGAGCCACCCCCATACCAGCTCACGTCGATCTCACACAGACCGTGGCCATTACCGGTTCTCGGGCTGTGCTGAAACGCGCGTCCAAGTTTCTGCAAGTGATGGCGCGGCAGAAGGCTGCGGAAGTGAACGGACACGAAGCCCTCTCTCTTGAGGACTATCTCGAATGGAAGATGGGGGATTTTGTGAAAGGAATGCGAAACGGTTCAGGGCGGAACCTGCACCCCATGTTGATCAGCGCCATTGAACGTCCCTTGATCACCAAAGCGCTTCAGGAAACGAACGGTAATCAGATTCAGGCGGCAGAACTCCTGGGGTTGAATCGCAATACTCTGAGGAAGAAGATTCATGACTTGCATATTCCTATGAAACGGAATCGGACTGCGAAGACCCGAGAGAGATGAGGCTTCTGTGCCTGCCGCAGAAGGCCGGGTTTATGTCGATGGGGTAGTGGCACACGTTGGTGGCAAGGAGTCGTATAGTTCAACTCAACCTGAGGAGGGACACGATGACGAAAGAAGAGCTGATTGCAAAGATGGCATCGTCCGCGGGGATTACGAAGGTCGCGGCGGGCACTGCGTTACAGGCCTTCACTGGAGCGGTGACCACGTCTCTGAAAAAGGGACAGCGCGTGTCCCTGGTGAATTTTGGAACCTTTACGGTTGCCAAGCGGAAGGCCCGTCTCGGACGCAATCCAAGAACCGGCGAATCGCTTCGGATTCCCGCTGCCAAAGTCCCGAAGTTTTCGGCAGGGAAAAACTTGAAGTCAGCTGTTCGGTAACGTAGCACGATTGCCAGATCACGCATGTGGCAACCACAGATTAAGAGGGCATGCTCCATCTCCGGGGTATGTCCTCTTCTTTTTCATTTCAGTATGACATTGCCTTGACCGGTGCGGTATCATGCGTATCTAAAAGATACGTCGCTCGTGAAACGTGAAGCGTATCTTGCTGTAAGAGATGATGGCATGTGCTTTACGAATGACGAACTGAAAGGGGGCGACCGGAATCGACGGGGATACTAACGTCAGCGGTGCATGTCGAGCTCTCGGGGTCTCGTAAATCCTCCGGGAAAATGTAACTGCCAATCAAGAACTGGCACTCGCAGCTTAATTAACTGCGACGTTCCTCCACCTGAGGCCCGCGGGGGTGGTCGGAGCGCGATACAGCGGGCTGGTCCGAGGCTGGTGCTCAGCGGCTGAGGACGAGACAATACTGGGCTAGCGGCCAGTCTAAGCTAGCCGGTGGGCGTGGGTGGCTGCGAAACTAAAACGATCGGCTACACATGTAGATCCGTTGTGCGGAAGGTCTTCGGACCCGGGTTCAACTCCCGGCGCCTCCACCAGTCGACAAGCGGGGAACGGGACATGTTTATCCGTTCCCCGCTTGTTTCTATGTGTTCGGTCTATTCCCGTCTCTCATTTCTTGAGCCGAATGAGGCCCTATTAAGGCTCAGGCTTTCATCGTCCCACCTCCCTCTAGATTTGTCGCTCTCTTTTTCGGTACGCTGATGGGGCTGCCGTGTGTCGTTGGAGACGTAGTCCGCTACACGTTGATAGAGGAGTAGTTAGGTACATGTGGGTTCGACGGATTGCGTTCGTGGTGGTGATCGGTCTGGTGCTATTGGAGTGTGCAATGGGCCACAGTCGAGCCATGGCCAACGAACCTCCCTCGCCCACAGTAGAGCCGGCTCCCGTCAAGCCTGAATCTAAGCCTGAGTCGGCTCCTGCGAAGCCAGAGTCTGCGCCTGTCAAGCCACGCGCAACAGGAAGAGATCCCAAGTCGGCGGGAAAAACGCGATCGTCAGCAAACGGGAATTCGACCACGAAGGCACCGGCACTGCTCCATCCCCCGGCCACGTTGATAGGAAAGGATGGGGCTCCAATGGTACTCGTGCCCGCCGGGGAGTTTACGATGGGGAGCGAGCAGGGCGATGACGACGAGCAGCCTGTTCATCGTGTCTTCATCGACAGTTTTTATCTGGATACGTTCGAAGTGACAAATGGGCGGTTTGCCAAGTTTGTCGAGGCGATTCAGAGCGAGCCTCCGTGGGGTTTTGCGGACCAAGAGACGCCAGTTGTTCATGCAGAGCAGCCGGTGCGTTGGGTGAACTGGCTGGAGGCGACAGGCTATTGTCTATGGGCAGGGAAACGGTTACCGACCGAGGCTGAGTGGGAGAAGGCGGCACGAGGAACGGATGGCCGGATCTATCCGTGGGGCAACGAGCCTCCGACGTCGACGCAGGCGGTCTTTGGATTGAAAGAAGGGGCCGAGACGGTCTCACCGATCGGCAATCGAGACCCGGGGCGGAGCCCCTATGGTATCCATGACCTGGCTGGGAATCTCTACGAATGGGTGGCGGACTGGTACGACGAAGCCATCTACACGCCCAATCCCACCATTGATCCACGGGGCCCGGCTGAGGGTGCCTTGAAGGTCCAGCGGGGCGGGTCGTATCTCAATAATCCTTACCGGCTCCGCGCCTCGTTTCGCACGAAGAGCGATCCGACCGAGCATGCGCCGAACGTCGGGTTTCGCTGCGCCCAAGATGTGCCGACCCTGCCGTAGCCCTCATTATTCACGAAGGCTTCTACTGCAACCGTCGATACGCTGCGACGACAGGCCGACGGCGGGCGGGCTCGCCGCTCAGTCGGTCAACATACTGTTCAAGTATGCTTCCCTCCCTCGCGGCTCCGCGCGCCCGTCTCGCGTGGCGTCTCGGCGGTTTCGTCACGAACTCTCGTGAATAATGCGGGCTAGGAACGTGAAGGTTTACGTTTGAGAGACCTCTGCCGAGTGTTCACCTTCCGAGCCGGTTCCACATTAATTTCTTTCATTCCCCAGTGAGCCCGTTGGGCTTTCTCCCGCTTCGATACCA
>NEWT02000017.1:118379-173238 GCA_002869925.2 Nitrospira sp. CG24A | reverse complement strand
CATGCTTCGGAATCAGAGCCCTAGTCGTTCTGTCTCAAGACCTGATCGATGTGATGGCATTGTGAAGACCACTAGGCCTCCACCTACAGGCCTCCACTATTTTTCCGTTATTCCCTTTTTCGTAGTTGCATGAAGCTGCTTCATAAGCCATTGAGAGAATGCATCTTCTCGACCATGACCCTGGTGAGTTTCCTCGCCATAACAGTTGGCATCTGCCTTGCTCAAAGAGAGGGTTGGAGGTCGTACCCACTCAACGAGATTGCAGGGGAAGTTTCAAGCGTCAGCACATCGATTGTGTGGCTGCGATGATTCGCCACATAGGCATCAGAAATGAACGCCCCTCGGCAGGCGTGGGAGGCCATTAATCACGATGCGCCTGTGCCGGCCTGTGCTCACCTCGCATAAAGCAGATCGGCGATTTCTCAGAATCGTTTACGGTTTGAACATCGTCAGAAGTTGGCTGCAGGAAGGGATCGCCGCGATTCCTGAAACGTCTTCAACGTTGAGTACTGTGATGGTCCGAGGTTCGTGGCGGGAGGTTGAATGCGGACGGCCATCGTCGTGAAAAAGCATGATTTTCTTCCGAGTTTTCAGACGATGTACTACTCTGTCCATATGCGTGGGTAATGAGGCGAGAATCAGTGTTCACCATGCTGAAGAAGGCCTAGTCTTGTCCATTTTTATTTGAGATAATACCCTTAACCCTTTAGGGGGGTGTTCTCTGTTTGTAGTGGAAAAATTGTCTGTTGGCTTTCTCCCTCAGTCCTTCACGGACAAACCAAAGCGTTGATGTTAAAGCCATTGCCCGCGTCTATTCACAGCCTTGCGAACCTTTTTGAGTATTCTTGCCGTCAAAAGCCGCAGGAGCTCGCCTATGCCTTCGTTCGTGACACCCTCGAACTTGAAAGTCAGCTCACCTATGGCGAACTCGAACACCGCGTACGTTCGCTTGCTAGTCATTTAGCACGCAGGGCACGACCTGGCACAAGAGCACTTCTCCTCTACCCACCTGGGCTGGATGTCTCTTGCTCATTCTGGGCTTGTATATGTGCCGGCCTGGTGCCGGTCCCTGCGCCTGCTCCGGATCCTGTCAGGCGAAAGCATGGCCTGCCGCGGCTTCGCGCTATTGTCGAGGATGCGCAGGTATCGCTGGTGCTCACAACCTCTGATATCAAGACCGGTTCTTCAGAGTTTTCGATCGCCAAGGCTGGAGGCCAGATAGAATGGATGGCCACCGATCAATCTTTCGATCAATGCGATGCGGTTGAGTTGCCACGTCTCAATGAAACGACCCTGGCCTATTTGCAATATACCTCAGGATCGACGGCCACCCCTCGTGGCGCCATGGTCAGTCATGGAAACGTGCTCGCGCATTGCAAGGCCTTGAAGCGGGCCGGCGGATTATCCGACGGGAGCCGGATGCTCTCCTGGCTGCCGTATTTTCACGACTATGGATTGCTGCATGGCATCCTCGTCCCGTTTTATGCCGGGATTCCGTCCTATTTGATGTCCCCCGTCACGTTTCTCCGGCGACCCTTGCGTTGGCTGGAGGCGGTGTCTCGATTGGAGATTACGCACAGCGGGGGACCGAACTTTTCCTACGAGTCTTGTCTCCGAGCCGCCCGGCAACAGCGCGAGTGGCAGGCTGACTTGAGCACATGGATGGTCGCAAGTTGCGGTGCGGAGCCCATCCATCCGGATACGGTTGAGCAGTTTATCCAAACCTTTGGGCCACGGGGTTTCCGGCGAACGTCGTTTGCGCCGGCATATGGATTGGCAGAAGCGACGCTGTTGGTGACGATGAAGCAGACCGAGACGGAGCCGACGCTCTTGACCGTCGATGCAGCGGCATTGGCTGACTCGATTGTCAAAGAGTCTTCCGCATCGGAAAGCGGAACCCGGACATTAGTCGGATGCGGGGTGCCTCTCGAAGAAACGCGTATTCGCATTGTGAATCCTACGACTCAGAGCCTGTGTCAGGCCGGTGCAGTGGGAGAAGTCTGGCTGGCTGGAGCTGGGATTGCCGTTGGCTATTGGGGGAAGCTGGAGGACAGTGACAAAACTTTCAGCTCCACCCTCGCTGACTCAGGAGAGGGGCCCTACTTACGGACTGGAGATCTCGGATTCATTCATGAAGGAGAGTTGTTTCTGACCGGCCGGCTCAAGGATCTGATCATCGTACGGGGGCGGAACTATTATCCCCATGATTTGGAGTGGACGGCCGAAGAGGCGCATCCGGGATTGCGGCGAGGATGCGGAGCGGCCTTCTCGATCACGAGCGAGACCGGAGAGCGCGTGATACTCGTCTATGAGATTGAAAAGAAATTGCCCGAATCGGATATGACGGAGGTGATGAGCTGTATCCGTCGTGCGCTGGCTGATGAGTATGAATTAGAGGTCCACCATGTAGCGCTGATCAAGTCCGGGACTATCCCGAGAACGTCCAGCGGAAAAATTCAGCGGCACGCCTGCAAGGCGGACTTTGAGTCCGGACGCCTTGCCGTGGTTGGGGCGAGTAGGCTGGGTACGACTGAGGAAGAGGCGGACACTGAGTCGCTGAGCGAGAGTCCTTACACCGCAGTCGAGAAGGGGCTGGCTGATATCTGGCAGGAGGTTCTGGGAGGACCTCAGCCACGACGCCATGCGAACTTCTTCGCACTTGGCGGTAATTCTCTGCTTGCGGCACAAGTTGTGGCGCGAATTCTCGATGTGTTCGAGGTCGAGATTCCTCTTAGCGTGGTATTCGAATATCCGACTTTTTCCGCGCTGGCTGCTCGTGTCCGTGAACTCAGCGCCAGTCAGGACAAGGCGGAGCCTGCTGTGGGGGGGCGTGGACTTTCAGGTAGCGGCGACGGCGGCGGGATACAGACGTCTCTCGTATCACTGCCCTCAGTATCAAGGCAAGGCAGGATGCCGCTCAGTTTCTCGCAGCAGCGACTCTGGTTCCTCGAGCAGGTTTATCCTGGGAGCTCGATGAATCATATCTCCATGAGTGTGCGTCTCCGGGGTTCTGTCAATTCCGAGGTGTTGGAGCGGTCGGTGCATGAAATGATCTGCCGACACGAGATTCTTCGAACCCGCTTCGGGTCGGAGAGGGGCGAGGGGTTTGCGGACGTATCTGGTGAGATGGTGTTCACGATGGGAATACATCATCTCCAAGCGCTAAACCAGGCAGAGCAAGAAGTTGAGGTTCAGCAGCTGCTCCGGGCGGAAGCCGGTCAACCGTTTGATCTCGGGCAAGGGCCGTTGTTCAGGATTGCATTATTGGCGCTCGACCAGGATCGGCATGTTCTGGGGCTGACATTCCATCGCCTTGTAGCCGATGGGTGGTCTCTGCGTGTGTTCTGCAAGGAATTGGCGCTTCTCTATGAAGCCGGCGGTGATGTCCAAGACGCTGGACTATCCAAGCTGAGCGTTCAGTATGCAGACTATTCGAATTGGCAACGAACCAGGCTTAAACAAGGTCTTCGTGAGGTCCATCGAAAATATTGGATCGGGCAGTTGAGCGGCGCTCAGCCACCCGTCGAGCTGCCGGCCGACCGTCCGCGTCCGCGTCCGCGGACGTTTGAAGGAGGTGTGCGGTCACAGCCTCTCTCTCCGGGGCTTGTGAATGCTTTGGAAATCTTCTGCCGACAGCAGGGTGTGACGACGTTCATGGTGTTGTACGCCGTCTTTGTGACATGGCTGCATCGTTACACCCAAGAGCCTGATGTTATCGTTGGATCGGTGGTGGCCGGTCGGCGTCGCGTAGAGCTCGAGAATGTCATTGGGTATTGTGTGAATACGGTGGCGTTGCGGTCCATACTTTCAGATGGACTCACCGGGCAGGACTTATTGAAACAGGTACGCCGAGTGGTGACTGAGGCCTACGATCATCAGGAGCTACCGTTTGAAGAAGTCATTGAGGCGCTGTCACTACGACGTGAGGGGTCGCTTTCCCCGCTTTTCAACGTGATGATTGTGGGTGAAGACGATCCATTATCCGCGTTCACCATTCGAGACCTTGAGGCGACCCATCTTCCCTGGGAGCCGACGGCATCGGAGTTCGATCTCGTGTTGATGGTTGTGAACAAGGTTCATGGCGTGGAATTGGTGTTGCTCTACAATTCCACGATTTTTGATCAATCGACCGTCAATCGCATGTTGGGACAGCTAGAGTCGCTCCTTGGGGAATTCATCAAGACACCTGAGGCCCGTCTTGGCGAGCTCTCGTTACTCACGTCGGAAGAGCGCCGGCACATGCTGTTGGAATGGAAGCGCACCAACGATCCGGTTCCGTTTTCTGTGGGCATCCATGCGCTCATCGAGGCACAGGTGGAGCGGACTCCGGACGTCGTCGCTGTGACCTGTGGGGACAAGTCTCTCAGCTATCAGGAGTTGAACCGACGTGCGAACCGAGTCGCCCGTGCCTTGCAGACATTAGGGGTCTGTGCCGACGTACCAGTAGGGCTCTGTGTCGAGCGCTCGGTGGACGGCCTTGTGGGTCTCTTGGGTATTCTCAAGGCGGGAGGGGGCTATGTTCCCTTAGATCCGTCCTTCCCGGATCACCGTCTCCGGCTCATGCTGGATGATGCGAAGGTTGCCATGGTGGTGACACAGGGGCACCTCCGTAGCCATTTGCATGGCTATGGCGGCCAGATATGCGACGTGGAGACTCTCTGTCAATCTTCGGTGGAGGGAGGGGAAGAGAATCTTGCGGCTTCTGTTTCCCCTGATCAACTGGCGTATATCATATACACCTCGGGGTCGACCGGGAGGCCCAAAGGTGTGGCAGTGACACACCGCAATCTGGCGACCTCTCTGCGTGCCAGGCTTCAGTATTACCCGGAACCGGTCTCTCGGTTCTTACTGACCTTCTCTCTGGCTTTTGATGGTTCCGTGACGGGCATCTTCTGGACTTTATTGCAAGGGGGGCAATTAATCATTCCTTCTGAGGCTGCCCATCGCGATCCTGCCGAACTCGCTACGCTGATCGAACAGCACCAGATCTCGCATGTGGTATGGGTACCCTCTTTATACCATGCCGTGCTCGGTGAGGCGTTGGATGCACAGTTGGAATCACTTCGTATCGTCATTACCGCCGGAGAGAGCCTTCCCCTTGAGCTCGTGAGAAGGCACTATCAGTTCCTGCCTTCTGCCACGCTGTACAACGAATATGGGCCGACGGAAGCCACGGTCTGGTGTAGCGTGTATCACACGACACGCCAGGAAGCAGGGGCCCGAGTCCCGATCGGAAAACCGATCGATTGTATGCAGCTGTATGTGCTGGATGTGGGCCTGGAGCCGGTGCCTATCGGCGTGCCGGGTGAGCTGTATGTGGCAGGGGATTGTCTGGCTCGTGGATATGTGAACCAGCCGCAGTTGACCCAAGAACGGTTTCTCGCGCACCCCCATGTACCTGGTATCAGGCTGTATCGGACCGGCGACTTTGCTCGGTATCGGGAAGACGGCAATATTGAGTTTCTTGGGCGGGCGGATCAGCAGGTCAAGCTGCGTGGGTTCCGGATCGAATTGGGTGAAGTCGAATATGTGCTGAGTAACTTTCCTGGTGTGTATCAGGCTGCGGCTCTGCTTCGACAGGATAAGCCGGAGCAGCAACGGTTGGTAGGGTATGTCACCGGCCAGCCATCGCTGAAAGCGATGCTCGACCAGGTTCGGAGTTATCTCGTAGCCCGATTACCGCACTATATGGTGCCATCCGTCATTCTGTGGGTGGACACGATGCCGCTTAGTGCGACGGGAAAAGTCAATCGACGTGCGCTTCCTGTTCCGGAAGAGACAGCGAGCCAAGCGGCAGCCAGGGTTGCGCCGAGAAATCAGATCGAAGAATCGCTGACTGAACTATGGAAGGCAGTGCTGGCCGTACCAGAGGCCGGCATCCTTGACAACTTCTTTGAGCAAGGAGGCCACTCCCTTATTGCCACACAGCTCGTCTCCCGAATGCGTGAAGTCTTTGAGGTTGATGTCTCGCTGCGGGCGGTGTTTGAGCGACCGACGATCGCGTCGTTGGCCGAAGAAGTGATCCGTGTGCGGCGTGAGGAGCAGAAGGCTTCAGCGATTCCACCGATCGTTCGGGTATCCCGAGATCAGCCCTTGCCGCTCTCGTATTCTCAGCAACGCATGTGGCTCATGTATCGGCTGGCTCCTGAAGGTACGGCGTATAATATGCCGTTTGCCTCGCGGCAGATGGGCCCCCTCAATAAATCGGCTCTTCGGAGTACGATCGATGTCATTTGTCATCGTCATGAGGCGTTCAGGACGACCTTCGCCATGACTGGTGAGGGGCCGATCCAAATCGTCAGCCCCTTCCGGCCTCCTCATTGGGTTGAGGTTGATTTGTCTTTACGGCTGCCGAGCGAACAACGACGGCAGGAGGCGGCTCGGCTTGTGGAGGAGGAAGCGAACCAGCCATTCGATCTTGAGAAGGGCCCCTTGGCACGGTTTTTATTGATTGAGATCGGGCCCGAGGACCATGTGCTGGTGCTCACGATGCATCATATTATCGGAGACCAGTGGTCGTTTGGAGTGATCGGGAGTGAGTTTGCATTGTTCTATAATGCGTTTAGCCGAGGGGAGGTTCTCTCCGACAAGCCGATCCCGCTTCAGTATGCCGACTATGCGGTGTGGCAGCGGCGTTGTCTCACCGACGAGTGGCTCAGCCTACAGTCGGATTATTGGCAGAAGAAGCTGGCAGGACTGTCCAAACTCTCCTTGCCGACCGATTTTCCACGGCCTGTGGTGCAAACATTTAACGGCGCACATTGTCTGCTGGAGTTGCCCGCCTCGTTGATCGAGCGGCTGAAGCAGTTCAGCGCAGAGCACAACGCGACAGTGTTCATGACGCTGTTGGCCTGTTTTCAGATTCTGTTGAGCCGCTATTCAGGCCAGAGCGATATCGCCGTGGGTTCGCCTATTGCCAACCGGACCCAATCGGCGGTCGAATCGATTATCGGTTCGTTCGTCAACACCTTGGTGTTACGCACCGATCTTTCCGGCGATCCGACGTTCATCGAGACGCTGGCGCGGGTTCGCGACACAGCGTTAGGGGCCTATGCCAATCAGGATTTCCCGTTCGATAAGCTGGTGGAGACGATGCATTCGGCTCGCGACCATAGCACTGCCCCGCTGGTGCAGGTCCTCTTCAATTTACCGAATGCCCCTATCGGGGAGATCAACGTCCATGGTTTGAGTTGGGTGCCGTTCGAGGTGGATTCGAGATCCGCACAGTTCGACCTCAGTCTGACGGTCGAAACAGAAATTGCCCGCAAAGCCTATTTGGCATTCAACACCGATCTCTTTGAGCGCCAGACTGCTGAACGGATGTTGGGACAGTACAAAGTCTTGCTCCAGAGCGCATTGGCCAATCCCTCCGCTAAACTTTCCGATTTCTCCATCCTCACCGTTGCCGAGCGTACCCAGATCTTGCTGGACTGGAATCGAACGCACACCGGCTATCCTCAGTCCGAATGTTTTTCTCAGATGTTTGAAGTACAAGTCGAAAGGACGCCTGATGCCCTCGCGTTGTCGATGGGGCAGGTGACCGTACGATATGGTGAGCTCAATGCCCGAGCGAACCGGTTGGCACGCTATCTCCGGACGCTGGACGTCCAGCCTGGCGCTGTGGTGGGTATTTGTCTCGAACGGTCAATGGACATGGTCATTGCATTGCTGGCTGTGCTGAAAGCCGGTGGGACGTACGTTCCTCTCGATCCTGAATATCCCCGAGATCGACTTCGGTTTATGGCCGAGGATGCTGCCGCCGCGATCGTACTCACGTCCGAAGATCTTTCCGATCGGTTTGAGGCTCGATCCTGCCGCATGTTGTGTCTTGATCGGGAGCAGGAGCGGATTGCACAAGAGGCTGATCATAACCTTCCGCCGACCGCGACCTCTCAAGACCTGGCATATATTCTCTATACATCGGGATCGACCGGGCAGCCCAAGGGGGTGGAAATTCCCCAACGGGCGCTGGCGAATTTCTTGTGCTCGATGCGGCAGAAACCGGGATGTTCGGCACAGGATGTGATGGTGTCCGTCACGACGCTGTCTTTCGATATTGCCGGGCTGGAGTTGTATGTGCCGCTGCTGGTGGGGGCCCGTGTCGAGATCGTCAGTCGAGCTGTTGCGATGGATGGACGGCAACTACGGGCTGTCTGTGAGACTGTGCAGCCGACGATCATGCAAGCGACCCCTGCGACCTGGCGAATGCTCATTGAGGCTGGATGGCCTGGCAGCGACAGGCTGACGATACTGTGTGGAGGGGAGGCACTTCCTCAGGATCTTGTGGGGGCATTGCTGGATCGCAGTGCTGCCTTGTGGAATATGTATGGTCCGACTGAAACGACGATTTGGTCCACGATCGAGAAGATTCAACGCGCAGACCAGGAGATATCCATTGGGCGTCCGATCGCCAATACGGACATCTATATCCTGGATCAATTTCTGCAGCCGGTACCAGTTGGAGTCTCAGGGGAACTCTATATCGGAGGCCACGGTGTCGCGCGAGGATATCGTGGACGTGCTGAATTAACGAAGGAACGGTTCATCCCGCATCCATTCTCGACAGAACCTGGCGCGAGATTGTATCGAACGGGAGATGTGGCTCGCTATCGCCCCGATGGACGCATTGTGCATCTCGGTCGGGTGGATCATCAAGTCAAGATCAGAGGGTTCAGAGTCGAACTGGGCGAGATTGAAGCGGTGCTGAGTCGCCATCCCGCAGCCCGTCAGGTCGTGGTGACCACGCGGGAGGATCAGCAAGGCTTCAAGCAGTTGGCGGCGTATCTGGTGTGCAAGGAAGGGCCGGTGCCAAGCCCGACAGAGCTTCGTGCATGTGTGCGGGCAGAACTTCCTGACTATATGACTCCTTCATTCTTTGTGTTTCTGGAGTCGATGCCCTTGACGGCCAATAACAAGGTCGATCTGCGGGCCTTACCAGCCCCGGCGCCCTCTCCCACAGATGGGCTGGCTCACATTGGGCCGCGCGATCGGGCGGAAGTCCAACTGATGGCCTTGTGGCAGCAGGTACTCGAAGTCCCCAAGATCGGAATCCATGACAACTTCTTCGATCTCGGTGGGCATTCCCTCAAGGCGGCTCAACTCTTCTTTCTGCTCGAACGAGTGTATGGAAGGCGCCTTCCGCTTGCGACGCTGTTTCAAGCGCCGACTATCGCAGAATTAGCGTCGGTTCTTTCACGCGAGCAATGGACGCCGCCATGGCAATCGTTGGTGGCGATTCAGCCGAGCGGGAATGCGGTGCCGTTGTTTATGGTGTCGGGAATCGGGGGTAATGTGTTGATCTTCGCTCAGTTGGCGAGACTATTAGGTTTGGATCAGCCGTTCTATGGATTGCAGGCACGAGGATTGGACGGGAAAGAGACACCGTTTACCTCGGTGCCGGACATGGCAAAACATTATATCGCTGAGATCCGCACCGTGCGCCCGCACGGGCCGTATATCGTTCTTGGTATCTGTACCGGTGGGCTGGTCGCCTATGAAATGGCTCAGCAATTACTCGCGCAGGGGGAACCTGTCACGTTGGTGATGATGGATACCTGGCATCCGACCTCGTATCGCCCACATTCGTATGAGTGGTCGATGAGGTTTTGGCTGGTTCTCTTTATCATATGGAGGACAATGGGAAATGTTCACGTACTCCTCCGTATGCCTATCAAAGACTGGTGGCCATTCATCCGGCGCAAAAGTGAGAGACTCATGTCATTTTTACGAAGTAGAGCCGGTGAAGATGAGCTATTTGTTGAGTTTCAAGTCGAACGAGTGACGCAGTCGACGCGCCAGGCGGTGGCGTGCTATGCCATGCGCAAATACTCTGGTCGCATTCTGAATATCGTGGCGTCGAAACGGAACGTGGCTGAGACGGTGACTGATACCAGGCAGGTTTGGGAAGAGCTTGGTGGCGAGGGGAGTCAGACCGTGCAGGTGGCGGCCAGAGACTCAGGGCTCCTGCTTGCGTCACCCCATGTCGGCGAAGTGTCCAGGCATCTTCAAGCCTTCCTTACCGGTGAGAGTCGAAACGAGAGCGCCGGTGACCGCCCCCCTCGTGATATGAGTGCGTAATTCCCATTGCCCTCTTCCGTGAATGTGAGGCCGATTGGCGATGCCATTTGGACGATTTCTTTACTTTATTGTACAGCGTTCGCGATCGATGGCCTGGCTCATGGTCTGTGTCGGTGTGTTGTCAGGTGTCTTGAGCGCCGGGGTGTTGGCGCTCATCAATTATGTGCTTCATCATCCCTCCGACCATTCCTCCCAGGTGATGCTGGGGTTCGTTGTCCTTGTTGCCGGGAAGATTCTGTCAAGCCTGGGGTCTCAGCTCCTGCTGGTTCGATTCTCACAAGACACGATTTTGGATCTTTCGTTGTCGCTTTGTCAGAAGATCGTACGGGCTCCGTTACGTCGATCCGAGCAGCGAGGGGCTGCGAATACGCTCGTCATTCTGACGGACGACGTGAGTTGGGTCACCTGGGCCATCCAATGTTTTCCTCATATGATCATGAATGTGGCCATGGTGCTGGGTTGCGGAGTGTATCTTGCCTGGCTGTCGTGGGGGGTATTTCTGGGAGTGGTTGGAGTCACCGTCATTGGCGCCCTGGGGTATCGGTGGCTGCACACCAGCGCCCGCAGCGTGATTTCAGAATCCCGGGAGGCGCGGTCCGAGTTGTTTCAACATTTTCGTTCCCTCACAGATGGTTTGAAAGAGCTGTTGATGCATCAGGCGCGTCGGCAGGAATTTGTGAATCAGGAGGTGCGAGGGGCAGCGGAGTTGTATCGAAACGCGAATATAGAAGCGACGCGGAGACAAGCGTTGTCGGAAGTCTGGACTCAGCTGTCGTTTTACTCGCTCATCGGATTCATCGTCTTTCTGTTTCCATCTGTTGTGGCGGTCTCCCCTGAGGCGCTTACCGGATATATCGTGGCTGTTCTCTACATGATGGGTCCTATCTGGAGCGTGATCGGTTCGATGCCGACGATTGAGCGAGGTCAAGTGGCATTGGAGAATATCGAACGATTAGGCGTATCTCTGGACGCCGGCCCCACGGACGCCCAGACAATAGAGGTGGCACGCGTTGAGGCCGGGGGCCTGCCTGTTGTGCAGTGGAATGATGTCGTATTTTCCTATGGCGAGGAGAAGGGGGTTGAGATGACCTTTTCTCTTGGTCCAATCAGCCTCGATCTGCATCCTGGCGAACTGGTATTTGTCATTGGAGGGAATGGGAGTGGGAAGACAACATTCGTGAAAGTCCTTTCTGGACTCTATCGGCCCTCGCAGGGGCATGTGACGCTGGCCGGTACGATGATCGACGATGCCAATCGTGAGTGGTACCGTGAACATTTCTCGGTCGTATTTTCGGACTTTCACCTCTTCAATAAACTTCTGGGTCAGTCGGATGCTCACACGGAACGCCTTGCGTCAGAATACTTGCGATTGCTCCACATGGATCAGAAAGTCACGGTGCGTGAACGTGCGTTCTCGACCCTCGACCTCTCGCAGGGGCAGCGAAAACGCTTGGCGCTTGTCACGGCGTATTTGGAGGATCGCCCGATCTATATATTCGATGAATGGGCGGCGGACCAGGATCCGCAGTATAAGGAAATCTTTTACAAGACGTTGCTTCCGGATCTGCGTGAGCGGGGGAAATTGGTTATTGTCATTACTCACGACGACCGGTACTTCCACCTCGGCAATCAGGTCATTAAATTAGAAGACGGCAAGGTTGTGGAACATGTGAAGACCGAGGTGGCTGGTCATCGACCGTAACGATCACATCATGATATCGAATGTCTGCGGTCTGGAAGGCGCTGTGGTGATTTCATTTCAGTCAATTGAGCCTATGACGGGTACAGAATGGCCGGGTCATTCCCGTCTTGAACGGCACGTCGTTCATCTCTGGGGAATTGAGCTGGAGGGGTCATCTCACTGCTTGGAGCGATGCGCACAGTGGCTGGACAAAGAAGAACAGCATAGAGCCGGGCGCCTGGTTCGGGAGGAGGATCGGCAGCGCTATGTGCTTGCGCATGGAGGGCTTAGGACAGTGTTGAGTCGGTATCTCGGAGTCGGCCCCGGTGTTGTTGAACTGTGTCGTAATGAGACAGGCAAGCCCTTCGTGCCGAGGAAATCGCGTGGGCAGTCCCCGATCACGTTCAATATGTCCCATGCGCAGGGCCGTGCGCTCATTGCGGTCTCACAGGGGCAAGAGGTTGGAGTTGATCTCGAACGGATTCGCTCGGATATAGAGGTCGTAAAACTTTCTGAACGGTACTTTGCCACCTCCGAACACGCCGTGATTATGCAGTCGGCTCAAGAGGAGCGTGCAGCCAAATTTTTCCGCTACTGGGTCGCGAAAGAAGCGGTGCTGAAGGCGCAAGGTATCGGACTCCAGGCGTTGCATCAGTGCGAGATTCTCTTAGGAACGGAGAGAGCCGATGCCGAGGTTCTGGTCCCAGAGGGTTCTCCACTCCACAGTAATTGGAGGGTTCGTCCGCTTTTTTGTGGCGAGGGATGGGAAGCCGCTGTGGCGGCTCAAGGGAGAGATTGGGTTGTCCAGAGTGGTCCTGTGCAGTAATGCTTCGCCTATCTCTATTGACTTGAACGTAGCTTTGTCACTGGTGATGCTGTTCGGAGCTCCTTGAAAAACGTCTGAACGAGAGACTGACATTCCTGATCGAGGACCCCGCCGGTTACCAAGACCTGGTGATTTAATCTCGGCTCTGCCGGAATATTGAACACCGATCCGCAGGCGCCGGCCTTCTGATCCCATGCTCCAAAGACGACTCGGGACACCCTCGCTAAAATAATCGCACCGATACACATCGAACAGGGCTCGACGGTCACGTAGAGGGTCGTGTCGGTCAATCGCCATGTGCCCAATGTCTTTGCTGCGGCACGGATCGCGATGACCTCTGCATGGGCTGTGGGGTCCTGCCAGAGTTCTCGATAATTATGCGCTTGCGCCAAAACTCGGCTGTCTTGAACAATCAAGGCAGCGATCGGCACTTCGCCGATAGTCGGCGCCCTGGCAGCTTCTTCCAAGGCCATCCGCATAAACGTGAAATCCTGTGTGCGTTCGTCTCCCGGCACGATTGTCTCCTCAACTCAGGGGGAAATCCTAGCACGGAAGTTTGGCGAGAAAGAAGAGGCGTGTGAGATGTGGAAGGCCGAAAGGAATTTGCCGGTTGTTATCGTGGACGTAGCCCAATTGCATTCGTGCAGCGTCAAAATTCAGTGTGATGATCTGAAGACATCAAATAACATGCGATATCCTACCTGGATCGTATAGTTCCAGCCTGGAGCAAACTCCGCACCTGTCGGGGCTTGCGTCTCCAGTGAGCCGTGCTGTACGCCACGAAAGACAAAGTCGATCTGGACCATGGGACTCTTGTACCAGCGAAAGCCGGTTTGATACGCGGGAAATTCTTCTTCAAAAGAAAATGGATCGCCGTTGAACACTTCTCCCAAGAAGCGAACCTCGCGTGTCACCGGCGTGATCACCTCAAAACCCGCAGCCCAATACAGTTTGCTCTGATACGTCGCCGGGCCCGCATCATACCGTGACTTCGCGCCGAGATTAAGATGAATGGCCAAGTTATTGTCATAGGGGTCAGTGTCGGGATCCGGGGTAAACAGAAACCAGCTGACATGAGCCATGGCGTACCCATCCCAATGCTGGCGATTGCCGCTGAGGGGAAACAACGTGGCCGCAGCAACGGAGAGAGAAGGAATCGCCCCGAGGGAACTATGTAAGACATACTTCGGCTGAATCAGCATGTCGAGCGGACGAGCTTGATTGCCCTGATAGGTGACCCCGAATCCACCTGCGGTCAGTTCGAAGCGGTCGGTGATGCCGAGGCCTTCCAATGTGCGCGCCTCATACGCGGGGCTATCTCCCTTCACCACCGTCGTGCCGCCGTATGTTTCCGTCCCGAGCTGTCCCTTATAAACAATCCGGGCATCATCCGTGACGAAGGGGCGAACGGCGAGCGCGTCTTCTGGACAGAAGTAGACAGCGAAGGAGGCGAGAACGATCAGTGCGCAGTATACGGGTGTAGTCCAATTTGAACGTGGCTGCATCACGAGTCTCCCGAGCCTTCTCACTCTGCAGGGAGGCCGCTATGACGCTCCCGTCGTGCAACAAAAAGCATTCACTTATTTTATACAGCAGTGGAATCGAAATAGGCTGTAAATTTTCCGTTAAATTTTTCAGACTTTCTCATGGGCAAAGGTCCGGCATCATGCCAAAAGGCCTGTAGCTCACTCGCATTGTCATGGCGGTGTATCATGAAAATGTCTTGTGCCTAGACGAGGTGTAAGTGACCGGAGTGGAGAGATTATTTCTGCCGCTACGAGAGAAATGTTGTATCGAGTAAGCGGAGGGAGGTTGTGCAGTGATTGTTGCGTGGACTATGACTGGCTCAAGAGGTAGATCGGTCCGGTCGGTTGCGGGCGGCCGCCTGAGGGCTCAAGGCTGACGGCAAAGGCCTTTGCCTCCACGAAGCTTGGTGCCTTCTTGACGAGTAGGTGAGCGGCTTTTCCGGTATCCATATTAAAGGTTCCGATGCTCACGGGTTTGTCGTGAATGGCCCATAGCTGATAGGTCGTGCCGGCAGGAGATTCGGGTAGGTTGACGGAGTAGAGCCAGACCTTTTGGGTGCGCGAATCGTACAGCAGAAATCCCGTAGCCTGTTTCGCCACATCCGATCCGGTGAGGGCGACGGCCTTCGCGTTGGGAATTCGAAGGAGTGTGGCTAATTCGTCCTGTGGCGCCTCGACGGTGCGAGTGTTTCCTCGTTGGCTTAATTGAACACGTATCTCTTCCAATTCACCTTCGCGTTGGGTCAGCTGTTCTTTGGTTTCAGCGGTTTCCTCCGTTCTTTGCTGCAATTCGTTACGTAATTCGGCAAGGGCCTTGGCTTGGTCGCCGGCCTCACGTTGTAAATTTGCAAACTTCGTCGATGTCTCCTTGAGCGATGCTTCGAGCTGCTGAATATTCGATGTCGTGACGGAACGTTCTGTCGAGACGCTCCAGGCGAAATATCCGCCGAGCGCCACGATCAGGAACGTGGCAAAACCTAAAGCCCAGGGGAGTGACGATGATCGGGCAGGGGCGACGGGTGGAAAGAGATGGTTCATCCATTCGCCCGGCTCCAAACTCTGCTTGGCCGGTTCATTCGGGACCGCTTCAGCTGGGATGGATGCGGGGTTTCGTTCAGCCATGATGGTGGCTTTAAGGGAGGGTGGGGGCGTGATTGGGCTGAGAGCGAGCGGGAGGAGCGCGGCGACAGATTGAAATTCTTTTAACGCAGCGTGGCAGGAGACGCAGCCGGAGAGCAGGTGGGCTTCCAACGCCTGTCGTTCGTTCCGGTCTAGTGCCCCTACAGCATACAACGGAACCGATTCTTCAAGTTCTTCATGCGTCATTGCAGCTCACCCTGGTGCCCCCACTGTTGGAGGCTCTCTCGGAGTTTGGACATCCCCAGTTTGATCCGTGTCTTGACAGTCCCTAGCGGCTGGTTCAGCCTCGTGGCGATCTCGGTATGGGAGAGCCCCTCGTAGTAGGCGAGTTCAATCGCTTGCTGCTGCGACTGAGGTAGTCCTGCCACAGCGGCTCCAATCGCAGTGCGTAGTTCTTGATCGGCCTGTGTCTCAAGGGGGCTTGGAGCAGGGTCGGCCACCTGTGTCGCCGTTCCACCTTCCAGTGAATTGGTAGCCCGATAGCCTCGTGAGGCCCTGGCCCTTAGCCGGTCGATCGCACGGCTTTTGGTGAGGGTGATCAGCCAGGCGATCGGGGTTCCTCGCCCGACGTCATAGCGGGAAACTTTCCGCCAGACTTCTAAATAGACATCCTGCAACAGCTCCGCCGCTTCCTCCCGATTCCCCAACATCCTGACCGCCAATGTAAACAAGAGCGTGCTTGAGTAGTCGTAGAGTTGACTGAATGCTTGCTGATCGCCTTTGACTACACGGGCCAGTAACGTTGGCTCGATGATCGAGGTGGCCTGTGGTGAGGGTGTGTCCATTACGAGAGCGAGTTGTGGAAAGAAAGTCGTGATCGCCTCATGCCCGCCACGACTATAACACTCTACGGATAGAACGGGCAAAAGGATCTATGAAAAATGCGGGACATTCAGGCCAAAACAGACAGCGATCGTTCTCAGCTCTGTCGCGCGGCGAGAGTTGATAGCAACCAGGCAGATACCAATTTACATCCTTGCCACAATAGGTAGCAGGCCCGAGTGATATATGAGTGGATAAGACCGATGGGGCTAGACAACCCATAGCGCCGACTCATGAATTGAACGGATGGAAAAAGGAGGGCATAGGTGTAGCGGATTTTTTGTCGAAACCCTTGTAACGAGCAGAGGAGTGCAAATTCCTCCCGTCCGTATAGTGATGGTTGAGCCAGCATATGGTCTCGGATCGGGCGAAGGGGAATCGAGTGAGAGGGCCGTGAAGGAGAGAGAAGACGGCGCATGATTGAGTCGGGGATGGTGGAATGGAAGTGATACATCACGGTCGCCAGTACATCGGCGATGAGAGCGGCCTGGCCTATCTCCTGAGCGTGAGGTACGAAGATGTTCCAGCTTAGGCGCGAGTGCTGTTGACGGATCAGCCGGTCCAATTCGTAATACCATAACAGCGGCGCATGTTCGCCCTTATGAAGAAGGTGAAGGCAGAGATGAAGGAGAAGATCCTCTTGGCCGAGTGCCCAGGTCTCTCTATTCATCCATTGTTGTTTGACGGTTCGCGCCCATACCGGCGCCATGTCAGTAGCGGCAACAAATGGTGGATAGGCCAGCGTCCAATGGGGCTCGACGATGAGACCATGCTGAGGGTGAATGAATTCGAGTGAATAGGAAAAGGTTTCCAGAAAACCTGGCTGCTGTTCATGCCGTAGATAACCGAATTGGTCGAACATGTCCCTGATGGCCGACAGGTCTTCGCGATGAACGAGTATGTCAAGGTCGTCGATCTGGCGCATCGAGCAATCGCCGTACAATTGGGCAGCGAACACCGGGCCACGAATGGGAATGCACGTGATGCCACGCGTTTTGCATGCAGTCAGGATATGTTCGAGCTCGTTCGTGAGGAGTAAACTCCATGCCGTCTGCCGTACCATCTGTTGCGTGAGGAGCTGTAGTAAATGACGAGGAACGAGGTGTTGGTCGTTGGAATGATTGAGCCGGCGAAAGAGCAGCGCCGCCAACCGTTGAGCGATGGCTTCCTCGATGATTGTCGTCCAGGAATCGTGAGTCAGGGCTGTGAGTTGTTCACGTTCAGAGGGGTCTTCCAATAGCACCGTCATGAGATAGGGATGCACTGAAGGGATCGTCAGCATGAGAGTGCCAGATCGTGTAGGACGGCTGCCTGTACAGCAGGAAGCGCCGAGAATGAATCAGGGACGGTTAATCGGCGAACTGGGATGTGAGTGACGAGACGATGGAGAAAATCGAACTCTCGCGTCAACATGCGGCGGTCTCGAATATCCAGCTTGAACGAGAGTGAGAGGAGTGTCATGAGGGCCTCTCGCTCTTCGAGCAGGCACACTTTTGGCGCGGAGATCAGTGCCGCATGCTCGTCATCGCCCGTTTCCAGCACATAGACACCGACTAATGGAACGGCAGAAGAGCAAAAAGGAGCCGCAGAGAGCGCAGCAGTGAATCGCTGTTTGTCGGTGTAATGGGCCACTGGTGCACAAGATCCCATCGTGCCAAACAGCGCGGCAATCGCATCGTCCCAGAGCCTGATGCCGGGATAGGCGGGGATGGCGAAGATGTTTTTGCCCTGGAGGTTGAGAACGACACAGTCATCGGTTAACACAGAGTGTCCTGCAGCTAGAAAGCTTGCCGCTAAGGTAGATTTTCCTGTGCCGGTCGGACCGACGAATGCGCAGGCGCCATGGGGCGTAACGACGGCAGCTCCATGCAATACTTCTTTCCCTTTGTAGTTGAGCACAAGGGGAAGGACCTGATCCAAGAGCAGATGGTGCAAGGTGTGTGGGGGCGTCTTCGCCTGTGGAATGCAGCGAATCGAATCGCTCGATGTGTTGTACACAAAGTCGGCCAGATGGGGAAAGTGCAGGAGGTAGCCTGAAGCGATTTCGGCGTAACGCAACCAGGGTGTGCCATCGGCAAGGGAGATGGTCAGGTACCAGGATGAGGGTAAGGGGATCGACTCATCAGGCGACGAAAACTGGATTCGTAGGTCCGTATTTTCCGTAGAGTCTAGACACAGAGTTTGTTCCAATTCGTGCAGCCGCGCGGTACAACTTAGAATAGAGCCGTACACGCGATATCGCACTGCGGTGTCCAGCCGATGTGTCACAAGGGTCATAGAGAATATTTGGTGACGACTTCGGCCACAAACGTGGCCGCGTTGGAGAGAGAAGGAAAGAGGTCAGGGTGACGATGCAGCAGTTCACACTCGATTTGTGCCAGCGGTCGTGTTCCGTCGCAGAGCGTCAGTACCGTCTGACGGGCCGTGCCCCAAGGAGAGAGCGTCGGCACGAATGCCGGGTGAGTGCGCTGCAAATCTTCCCTGGCAATGAGCATGCCTTTCAGCGTGGAATGGGTAAAGCGAAGGCGTTCTGTGTCCGGGCGATCGTTCTTTCGAATTTCGACCTTCCACGTGACGGCGATTTGAACAGGGAGGATCTGCATCGTGACGATAACCGCGTCGCCCGCGTGGACAGAAACAGGTCGGTCGAGAGGAAAGAAGACGTTGCGTCGATCGACACGCTGTTCGCTCAACGGCGAATTCGACATCGTGACCGATGGAGACAGTTGAGCCACGAACCAACAGCCCAGACCATGGAGCATTCCCGTTCGGGTAATGGGCAATGTGCATCCAAAGTGAAGCGGCTGGGAGCCCGAGGTGCTCGGGTCCACGGAGAATGGTTCCACCGGTAAGCCTAGTAACTGATCGGGACGCAGTTTCACCGGATAGCCCGTATTCGATGCGAGCGCTCGAGCCGGGCGAATGTCAAACCCCGCAGGGGATCCATCCCAGAATTCAACCTGTTGCCACAGCGTCGAATGTTCGACGGGAGCGATGCAGAAGGTGATACGTTGCGGAATGGTTACGCCGTTGGGTTTGAGAAATCGGCGGCGGGCATCGCTGAAATAGTCGAAGAGGCCGGCCTCAAATCCGAAGTGTCCGATCTGGTCGGCGACGATGACGTCGGCCGGTTCGGGCAAATTGACCTGCGTCGAAAGTCCTTTAATAAAGCGAATCCGATCCGCGAACCCATTGGCCTGGCCAATGTCACGAGCCAGTTCGATCAAGCCGGTTTCCTCAATCGAGTAGACGCGTGTCGCTCCCGCTTGACAGGCCAAGAGGCCTAAGATTCCGGTTCCGCTGCCAAGGTCCACCACCACCGCGCCAGGCATAACCGATTCCTGAATCGCGCGACGGAACGCGGTGAGCCGGGCTTGATCTTCGAGGTAGTGGCGATGTTCATCGACAATGAGCGACACAGTGAAGACTCCATGCGATCAAAGGTTCGAGATAGCGTGCGTCGGTTGGATCTTGTCGCCAGCCCGTACTAGAGGCACATCATCATCATCGATGCCGCCATTCCTGACATACCATCAGGAACGCTCCCGCCGCCTCCTTGAGTCAATTTGGCAATGTCGCCGTACTCAACAAGAGTCGGCGTGGTGTAGGGTTTCTTCGGCGGAGTCTTCTCCGGATCGGGTTCAGTCTCTCGTGTCATACGGACCCTTTCTCTGTGGCAGAGATTGTATCGAACTCCTTGCGCGGAGGCTAGGCAAAATATGAGGGCACGACTTCCTGGCGCGTCGGTAGATCGGGATGCAGGCTCTGTCCCTGGAAGAGCCTGCGGAACCATAGCTCGACTCCAAAAACCATCCAAAGCGGAGCGACATGGGACTGATAGGCCTCGTCCCCACGGCTGTAGCAACGAGCCATCGTTTGATAGGCGGTCCAGATTTGGTCGCCATGGACCCATCCCATAGAGGCCACGGACAACGACTGAAAGATGGCCGCGTTCGATTCACTGAGGAGCGCTTGAGCGTAGATGCAGGAAAAATCCGCTTTGAGAACTCGTTCACGCACCGATATCGGGAGCCGCGCTCCCATCGCCTTGCGCAGAATGAATTTTGGGCTGTCGCGCCACCGTTGCTCTTCTGGCAAGGCGAGGGCGAATTCGATGAGACGTTGGTCGTTGAGTGGGTGTCGGCTCTCTAGGCCGAAGAACGATGCCGCGCGTTCGTCCAGTTCGGTTCCGTGAATGCCGAGGCCGTGTGTGGTCGACCGGAAAATGTCTTGCTGGGCATAGCTGGAGAAAGGAGCTAAAAAAATGGATTGGCGAATACGTTCCGGCATGTGCGTCCGGCGCCACAGGTCGGGAGAGATCCAGGCGGGAATAGTTGCGCGTCCAAGGAGCCGTTTCCCCAGAGTCCGCCACGACTGTGGAACGAATGGGAGGAGCCCGAATTGTACGATCGGTACAGCGAAGAGGTCGTAACAGTCACTCTCACAGTAGAACGGGCGATCGGCTTGGATTCGCCTGAACAGCGATCCTAGCTTCAGCCTTCGGAGCAGATCGGCATAGTGAAACCAGCTGCCGGTGAACCATTCGTCTCCCCCAGATCCCGTGAGAAGCACGCGGCAACCCTGCTGTTGCGCCAAGGTCCGAAGCGAGTTGTTCATGGCGCCATTGGGGTGGTCGGGAAGATCCTGATAGCGGAGAACATCGTCAAGAAAGCTAGTCAGTGCCGGCGGCTGTGGGGGGATGCAATGTGCAGGGAAGGAGCCTTGTGCGGTGACGGCGTCGATGAACGTGCGTTCATCGCAAGGGAGCCCTGGGAAAATGAGGGAGAAGGTCTGAAAGCGATCTCGATCTTGCGGATTTTTTCGAGAGGAGGCTTGAAGGAGACTCACCACGGATGAGGAGTCGAGGCCGCCGCTCAACTCTAATCCGATGGGCTTGTGACTGCGCAACCGGCATTGCACGGCTTTGCTGAAGAGCTCGTAAAAATGCTTGGCATAGTCGTCATCATTCGCATATTCAATCCGCCGGTGTGGATCGATCGTCCAATAGCGGCGTGTCTCGCACCGACCTGGGCGAACGACGAGACTGTGAGCTGGTTCAAGCCGGGAGATCCCCTCGTAGAGGGTCTCAGTATTGGTGACGACGGTTCCGCTCAGGAATTCGGCGATCATCGCTTCATTGGGACTGCGCGGGGTTGCAGGGTGTTCGAACAGTGGAGGAAGTTCTGAAGCCCAGCAAAAGGTTGTCCCCTGATGACAATAATACAAAGGTTTCAGGCCGAGAATGTCGCGAGCGCAGAAAAGCTGCTGACGACGGCTGTCCCAGATCACCAACGCAAAGTCGCCGATGAGGTGTTCAGGGCAAGACTCTCCCCAATGCTGATAGGCGCGGAGCATCAACTCCGCATCTGTATTGGTGCGAAGGTGGAAGCCTGCGGCATTCAAAGAGAGGGCGAGGTCTTCCCGATTGTCGATCCGCCCGTCATACGCGAGGCAGAACGTTCCTGTTTCGTCCGTCCAGGGTTGCCGCTCATCAAGCGATTCCGAAGTGGTGTGGAGCATGACGTGGCCGATGCCTATGGATCCTTTAATCCAGTAGTCCGACGCGTCAGGTCCACGGTGGGCAATCCGATGAATCATGCGCTGAAGCAGCGCGGGGTCAGCTGGTTTGCCGTCGAGGCGATAGATCCCAGCCAGCCCACTCATGATGATAACCGGAGGAAGAGCGCATAGCGGCTTGTGAAGGAGACAGTGTCGCCGAGAACGATGCCATCTCGTTCGACCCATGCATGTCCTTCCAGCGTGGTTCTGTTTTTGATGACGCCGAGGCAGAGTTCGACAGGCTCGTGCCGTGCGCGGAAGAGCCAGAAGAGGAGCAGTGAGCGCGGGAGGCAGCGGCCATTTCTGTGACTTACGGCCGTCGCCAGGTCGATCAGTGTGAATAGTCGATCCACTGTGCAGCGAGTATGAAAAATGGGAACCTGGCTGAGCAGAGGAGATACGGCGATATGTGACAGGAGGGAAGTCAGGCGCGGGAGAGTGATAGTGGTGAGCGCGACTCTGAGCCCGAGTGACAGTGCGGTAAGTTGCAGGAGCAGTGCGCGTTCGACGAGGGTGAGATTAGCGAGCCGTCGGAGTGTGCTCAACATCGGTTGTCAGTAACCCCTTGGCTAGGAGTTGTTCAATGAGGGCCTCCACGTCTTTTTGGAGCCGGGACTCGTCCACGTCGTATTCAGCAATTAGGGTTTCAATGGCCAATGCCGTTGAGCCATGTTCAGTAACAAGGTGCCACAGGCGAGTGCCCACTGCATCGAGCCCAAAATAGGTTCCTGTGCCGAGATTCAACAGCACGGATTCTCCCGCCAAGTCACGACACACTACATCGTCGGCGATACGGAGTCGCATAGTCGTATCCATGAATAGGGGTAACGAGGACCTCACAATAGCCTTGGGTCGAAGGACTGTCAAGACAGGTAAATATGCAGGAGAATAGTCGTGGGCGCGTGAGTGGCAGAGGAGGGGTTCTACAATGACTTCGCCAAAATTGTGGCTGCGTCGGTTGCCCCTGTAGTTGAGGGCGGAGGCGTTGTGGGCGTGGGGAGATCAAGAACCGTTCTGAGCGCGGCCTCCCACCGCCCTTTCACGAAGTCGTCAATCGACAATTCCATGCCGCGTCCGTAGCGATGCAGGTAGTCCACCAACGGTTGTTCATCGACAAAATTGTATCGGCGGACGTACAGGACCGGCTGTTGAAGCGCCACAGCCTCAACAATGGTGCCGTAGCCAGGTTTGGTCATAATGAGATCGACGGAAGCCAGCAGGGCTTTAAATGAGAATGGGAGCGTCTTGATAGAATGAATCCGTGAATAGCCCGGTGGGATTGGGCTATCAATGAGGAAGCGATAGTGATGGAGCTGTTCCATCTGTTCAAGTGGGAGGGATGGCAGGGCAATACCACCGAATCCAACAAGGACTATTTTCTCATTGGGGGCTAGGCTGAGGGCTAAGGCAAGTCGATTTCGTTCAGGGGGGTTGGGGTTGGCTATCGGGCCGATATCGATGACGTTCGAGAAGGCATCGATTGTTGGAGCAGGGGTGATGCGAAGGGCCATGCCGGCATTCGCATAGGATTTCCGTATGTGCTGAATCAACTGCTGATGGGAATGGTCTGTGGCGTGGCAATATTCCTTGAGCACAAGGTCCCAGGTAAGGTTTGCCAAGGCGATGGTCGGTATGTGTGCGCAGGAACCGGCTTCGATGGCGAGGTAGGGCGTGTCGGCGATGACTAATGCAGGCGAGGCCGCCTGCATGGCGGCGACTTCGTTGGCCAGCCGAACGTCCCAGGTCTCGTGGAAATGTTGGTGTGCCACCCAGGTTGCATCGATGTTGATCGTAAGAGGCCCATCTTGGATGCAACCGATGTCCTGTTGCGCGAGGCTATGTTGCCAGGGGATGGTCAGGCGGTTTTCGAAAAACGAGGGTGGGACGGTTGTACGAAGAATAGCCGTCAGTCCGGGGACGAGGTTGCCTAGCGCGTTGAGTACGGGGACCACTTGCGCTGCGTGACCGAAGCCATGTCCGGAGATGGCGCACCAAATTATCGGCATAGCAGGGTGCTGAAAAAGCTCCTCAACGTCGTTCTCGGCTCATCGAAATCCTCAACGTATCCACTCGGGAAACGAGCGGTCTTAGCAGTTCGGGGGCGGGCGGGTGAGAAAGAGTACGCTTCCGGTTTCGATTCGCCTGCGGCCTAGTTGAAGAAGCTTGTTGAGCACTCTGAATTGAGATGCGTGAGGCCGTAAGCACATGGCTTAGCTGCTGGAGAACCCAGGTTCTATCGGGGCGATGTTGTATTGTAATTCGAGGTCGAACTCCTCGATCAGTTCATTGGCCGTGGAAATGCCGAGATCGGACTTCACTTCGCTGATCACAAGATCGATCGCCGCCCCCGCGTGTGCCCCGTACTGCGTCATCGCCGAATCAATTCGCTGTCTCGCTTCTTCAATCTTCATACGGCGCTCCTCGCTCCATCATTATCCGATTCGTTATCCCAATGGCTGAAGCAATGCTTCCATTTCAGGGACCAAGTCTCCCCCTCCGTTCGATCGACCGGAGCGTGAGGCGTCGATACCGGCTTGCAAGACGGGTTTCGCTTCGTTCTTTCGCCCTAAAGAAATGAGGGTGCGCCCGAGGTGGAGATGCGACGCGACGTGGGTTGGGTCCAGTTGTGTCGCGATGGTCAGGTGTTCGACCGCTTCTTCGAGATTGCCACCTTCCTGGATAAGTTTATGTCCAAGCCCGTAGCGGCCAAGAAAGCCCTTCGGGTTTTTGGCGACCATTTGTCTGAACGCATCAAGATCCATGTCGGCCTCCTCGTGAGTACCAGGCTCATGATACCACTGCATGGAAGGAGAGAGCCAGACCTCTAACAGGATGCTGAAAAAGTCATTCTTCTCACCCGCCCAACCCCGGCGCGCCGAGACGCGCCTTTCACCAGGCATCGTTCTCGCGTCGCTCAGAGGCTCAACTTTGAGCATCCTGCTTGATGAAGTGTGATAAATGGCTTTGTGTGGATGGAGGTTATCGGGGAGACGTGTCTGTGAGAGATCGAGAGACGGGAACGGCGCGGCTCGATGAGTGTCGGACTCCGACGGAGACGGTGCGAATCTGGTTGCCCTGAGGTTGTTCGCTCTGTGCAAGGTAGAGGGGTGAGTCTTGAATCACTTGATTGAGCAGAGACGAGAGGCAGGCTTCCGTCACCTGCCCTTTCAACTGTTCGATAACTTCCGGGTTTGCGCCGAATAGCTTATAGTGGGCTGACCCATTGGCTGTGGCGCTGTAGTGCTTGATTTTCCCGTCCCATCGTTCCATCTCAAGCGACATCTGAGTGCCGTAGTCGTAATTGAGAGAAATGAACGGCGCCAACGTAAACATCGACGCGCCGACGAGGAGACCTCGCCAGGCGGCTTGACCGGCATGGGGCTCGACAAGATTGTCGATCGATAGACGCACAGTGACGCGCGCTTGGTTAGCCGCTGGCTGTGCGTGCCCCGATTGATAATGTTGAGAGAAGAGGCGTGTGGCTTCGATGGCGCCGAGTACTTGCCGCTCGAGAATGGCAGGCGGAGCGATCGCCGAGCCGTTGTGGGTCACCCGTACCGTTTCGAGCAGAAGCGGCATTCGTGCATCGGTGGCCACCGTGGCGTTGGCAAGCAATGCAACGTCTGTGGGGTGAGTCAACTCGATCTGATGGGAGCAGCCCGTTCCCGTTCCCAGTCCGAGTGTGATGGCGAGCATGCTACCGATCAATGGCCGTGAAACAATCTGGCGTATCATCTCGCCTCCGCGTGATTTAAAAAAAGAATGAAAAGCCGCCAAAGGGAAGGCTGGCATTGAGCCCAAGGTTTGGGTACCGAGTGCCGGCGTTAGAAATATGGTGAAAGCGATAGCCAATGTTGAGTGCCGCTCGGTCGGTCAGGAAATACGAGACCCCGACTCCCGCCGTTAAGACAAAATTAAATCGGCTCGACTCTTCCGGGATCTTCCCGGCAAGATCGGTCCAAAAGGGGCCTCCGGCGAATTCGGCATAGGGCCGGATGCGATCCCATCCAGCGAACGTATATTTGATTTTCGGAGTGAAGCCGACGCCGTGTGTGAGAAACGGTTCCCGGAATTGGATATAGACCATTTCGGCGCCGATCGAGACCTGTCCGCGATACCAGCTGTCACCCACCGGGTCGGTGATGGTCATCATCCAGGAGGGCATGAAGGCCGGGCCTTGTTGTTTGGTGGTGTGGTCTTGTGTGAGACGATGAGGAAGCATGTAGCCTGCGGTGAGTCCGACTTCTTGTGTGCCGACAGTGATCGTCGGTGAGCTGTCTGCGGCATAGGCGCCGGTCGTCATCATGAGCGATCCAAGAGCCAATGCGGTAAGGACCCGAGCAAGAAATGGCATGCAGCATCCACGTCGGTATCTTGTGGCTATGTCATGATGAAACGTGAGGCAACAAGGTGACTCTTCAAAGATAGCAGAGGATTGAATTCTGTCCAGGAGTACGCCGAGCTCCCCTCTGCTAAAAGTGAACGAATGCTGGACAGCCGGCGGAAGTTGTCAGGATAGACAGGAGTGCGAAAGAGAGACGAAGGGGATTAGTTTAGTTTCGAGAGAGAGGCCGAGTCGGTTTGTAGCTCAGGCAGCTGGTATCGCAGGTCGAGAGCCACCACGCGTTCAAGACAGCGTCGTGCTGAAACGAGATCCTGACGAGTGTCGTACAGCGTGGCAAGGAGTCGGAGCACTGCGGCTTCGGCTGGTTCGTTGCCGAGCTTGATGTAATGTTCCGAGGCGTTGTTGAGACAGCGTTCGGCTCTGGTGAGATCTCCTTGGTCGAGAAAGCATTTGCCAAGCTGGCTATAGGTTACCGCGAGTCCTTCTTCATTCCCGACGACTCGATGATGGTCGAGGGCCTGCTTGAACGATGTGACTGCCTGCTCCCACTGCCCTTCGCGAGCCTCTTGCAGCGCGAGGTTGTTGTGGAGAATGCCTAGTGCGCGATTGTCCTTCAAATCACGAAGTAGGTCTAATGCTTCGAGGTAATAGGGACGGGCCTTCTCCGGATGGTCGGCGCCGATGTGAAGATTGCCGAGATTCACCAGTGTGTGGGCGATGGCTTGTTGATTCCGTTCTATGCGTTGGATCGCGAGCACTTCCCTGTAGCAAGCTTCCGCACGATCCAGGTCGCCCGAGAGCGCGCAGACGTTACCAAGATTGCCAAGTGAATCGGAGAGGGCGCGTTGATCCTTGGCCAGGCGATCATCCGCTACTGCCTGTTCATAGGCAGTTCTGGCCTGCGTCAGCTGGCCGCGATGGAGAAAAATTCGTGCGCGATGTTTGTCGTCGTCCGACATGAATCGGCTCTTGTGAGGAGGCGGGAAGTTTGCTACGTTGCGTTCAGAGATGGCTCACACCAACTGCAAACGCTGTGGCCGCGAATACATCTACCATTGTTGTGATGGGCCGGTCTGCATGCCCTGTCCCCATTGCGGGCACGATGAATCCGATCCGGAGCCCACAGCTGCCAGCGAGCAGTGCGCTACTTCTGACAATCCCTAACACAGCACTCAGAACTCTACAGCTCAGCACTGTTTGAGGTTAGTCGCCGCCCTTCGGTGTGTCTTTCCGAAACTCGACGAGAGTTTCATCCTCTTCATCGAGCCCCAATCCATCTCGATAGGACCCGTAGAGTTCGGTGATCTGCTCGACGTCTACTGGATGCTTGCCATCAGGAGATGCCAGAAACGCTTCGCAGAGCCGAAGGCCTGTCTGAAAGTGATGGGCGATGGTCTCTTCCGTCACCTGCTGCCAGGTGATGAAGATACAGAAGGCTTGGAAAGAGTATGCCTGCGGGTAACGAACGCTGAGAGCGAGCAAGCCTTCATAGGCTTCCCGTGCCGTAGATCCGGCGTTGGAGGAAAATGTGGCCTCCAGCTCAACGGCCGTATCCCAGTCAGAGCCAAGCTCCGTCTCGGCTCGTCGAAATGTGTCTTGTGCAGCAAGCGCAGCGTCGAATTGCATAGGCAGACCAGGAAATCAGTTTGAGTGTTTCTAAGCGGACAGTTTCATGACTCGGAGACTCTTGCGCCGTTGCTCCGCATGCCACAGGTCGTACTGCGTTTGTTGATTCATCCAGCTTTCAGCAGTGGTATCGAATGCAATTGAGAGCCGGACAGCCATCTCGGGACTGATTCCAGCCCGCCCATTCAAAATAGCAGAAAGGGTCTTGCGGCTTACCCCTAACGCGTCAGCTGCCTGGGTCACGGTGACACCTAGTGGTTCAAGGCAGAGCGACTTAATGACTTCACCAGGATGTGGTGGATTGTGCATGCGCATGGGTAGCCCTATCCGTGTTCAATTCCTCGATGCCCTGGCTAACGGCTTGCTTCGCAACTTCGCGCCTTGTTCGATTGCTTTCACGCTTGGCATCGGCTTTCCGCCCCCAGTAGGCGCCACGGCCCTTCTTCGGTCCAGCGTGTTCAGTTTTCTTAGCGTTTTCAGCCACGGATTCAGCCCTGGGTATGTATGTCGATAGTAGAGCTGCGAAGCTGATTATGTCGTGATACTACACTTTCCTGCAACAGCTAGCATCTACTGATTGCAAGGCTCTGCGCGTATGCTGCAATCAAGATTGCCAAAGAGGAGCCCATGCAATTCGACGTTGCCTTTGCCGCACACCTAGCATTTGACCGTCCCTCGACGAAAGGGTTGAGGCGCATCACGCCAATGCATCGGCGTTGCATTGTGTACCACGCCTTCAACCTAGATTGTCCTGTTTCTTGTGTATGAAGCTGACTCGGAAGTGCGCTGAAAAGAAGTGCTTGAAGTCTTCGGCCAAGCGATCAATCACGAGCGCTTCCTTATGGAAGTGCTCCAACTTGAAGCTCTTTCGATTCGGATCTTTTATGCTCACTTTTAGACCTTGCGCGTCAAAGTCGAACGGGGAGATCTCGTCCGGTAGGAACCCGGGAGACCAAATGCTGTGAGCGGCAGTGTTCCGAACGGAATACGCCAATTCAAGACGCTTTGTTAGAACGTCAAACGCTTTCCTCAGCGGGTCGTTCTTGTCTGCGTACTTCGCGCATACGAGACCACGCAGGACGGCTACCCGCTCTCGATGCCCCATTTGCCAATAGACAATCAACGCCTCTTTGAAGGTCATACGTGTGAGCGATCGCAAAACTCTGACAACATGAGCTTCGAGTCTCGCCCAGACCACGACGACCTCGCCGATGCCCTGATAGTGCTCTGGTAACAGGTTCATTGGCATTCCAGTTCCTTGAATTGCGTGCTCTGATTGCAGAGTTCACTGTGCTCTAATTGAAAAGATTACGCGGTCTGCCATGAAGCATAGCAATGCAACCCCGCAATCTGTTGGTGTTAAGTCTACCGAAACGTACAGCGCTTATCCACTTCTCTGCCAGGTGCCACGCTACGGGATAGGCTGTGCTGCCGGCAGTCTATCCAGCTATTAGCCCGCAGGATATCCTGATCAACCTGCGTTTACTTTCTTTCCTGCGGCTCTGTAGACTGGGATTGATTATTATGGCTACCGAAATCCCCTTGTACCGCGAACCAGTCGAGACTGTGCCAGCCGACCCCGTCGATCGGGTCATCCGCTATCACGTTCAGACGAAGCATCATTTCAACCGCTATGCTCGCGCGTTGGGGTATCTGGATTGGGCCAATCAGCCTGATCCGTTTCGGCGGTTTGAAGGAGCACCGATCATTTCGCTGCCACTGCTAAAGCCGGATGAGGATCCAGTCTCGCCGGCCTATGATGCCATCTACCAGCCTGGGGCGGTTGTCTGTCAGCCTGTCACGGTCCGTACGCTTTCCCGGTTCTTCGAGTTTGCTCTGGCCTTGTCGGCTTGGAAGAAAGCAGGGGAGTCTGAGTGGCCGCTACGGAGCAATCCATCCTCAGGCAACCTTCATCCGACAGAAGGCTATGTGGTCATGCCTCAGATCGAGGGACTCGATTTCAAACCGGGGCTCTATCACTATGCGCCCAAAGAGCATGGATTGGAGTTACGTGCTGAGTTTCCCGCTGAACAGATCGCTCGGCTGCTGGCTCCCTTTCCTCCCAGTGCATTTCTTTTCGGCCTGACGTCGGTCCATTGGCGCGAGGCCTGGAAGTATGGTGAGCGGGCGTTCCGGTACTGCAACCATGATGTCGGCCATGCGATCGGCTCAACGCGGATCAGCGCTGCGACGCTTGGATGGAAGATGGCGTTACTGGATGGCACGTCACAGGAGACTGTCGCGCTTCTGTTGGGGACCAATAGGGTGGACGACTTTGCAGGTGTCGAATCAGAACATCCGGACTGTCTGGCGGTGATTTGGCCTCTTCCGGACGTGAAAAGTGAAACGTTAGATGTGAAATGTGGGAAGCAAAGAGAGATTCCACTGTTCATTGATCCAGGGGTGGTCAAGGAAGTCGCTGAGTGTACCTGGTATGGGAAGGCCAACCGGTTGAGTGGTGAGCATGGAGTGGAATGGGAGATAATCGATGAAGCAGCAGTAGTGAGCTGGAAATCATCTTGCGAACATATTTCTGTCGCTGCTCCCACTTCCGATACGTCTCACGTTTCACCTTTCACGTTTCACGGGGCTCCAGCGGGTCAGATCATTCGTCAACGCCGGAGTGCCGTGTCGTTCGATGGGAAGACGTCAATCTCAGCGGCGACATTTTTTCGCATGATGGAGCGGGTGATGCCTCGCGCCGATCGGCTGCAATTGGATCGACCGATGCCGTGGGATGTGTGGCCCTACGAGCCGGCGATTCATTTGTTAATATTTGTGCATCGTGTTGAAGGTCTCGTGCCGGGGCTGTATTTCCTGGTCCGTGATCCGAAGAAGCTTTCGCCCATCCAGCACTCCATGAATTCCGAGCTGACCTGGAGCTCGACGCCAAATTGTCCTGAAGACCTGTCTCTCTACTGGTTGCTTGAAGGGGATGCAAAGAAACTGGCCGTGCAAGTGAGTTGCCACCAAGATATTGCGGGCGACAGTGCCTTCTCATTTGGCATGCTGGCTGAGTTTGAAGGGCGCTTGCGGGAAGGGGGCGCCTGGTGGTATCCACGTCTCTTCTGGGAGTCGGGGTTGCTGGGGCAGGTGCTGTATCTTGAAGCGGAAGCTGCGGGGGTGCGGGCCACTGGAATCGGATGTTTCTTCGACGACCCGGTTCATGAGATCGTATCGGTGAAAGGGCTGAGCTTTCAATCGCTCTATCACTTTACAATTGGTGGACCAGTCGAGGATGGAAGGCTGATGACCTTGCCACCGTACGGCCATAGATAAAATAACTAATAATTATATATTTCATAATCTTATATGTAATAGGTCATGTTTAAAATAAAGAAAAAATCCGAGAAGCTGAAGCCCGTGGTCCTGTATAACGTCATTGAGGATTATTCTGAGTTCGATGCGCCGGGAAACGTCACGGCCTGTGCGATGACAATTCAGGAAGATCTGGCTGCACATGCGAAAGTCCTTTCTGAGAGCTACGAGGTTCCACTGGAGACGATGAAGACGCTGCTGACCGATGGAGGGGTGTATGTCTACCCACAGATCGGCGGGGTCCTGACCCGAGGGTTGTTTGCGTGCAGGATTGATCCGACCGGTGAGGCTCCTAAGCAAACTTGGACCTTGGACCTCATGCAGTTTGCCGAGGCGGTGCAGCTGGCCCAGGCGCGAGCGATTCCGCTCGATGAGGTGGCGGCGATGGTGTTTCACAAGACGTTGCCGGAAGAGTTGAAAGCGAAGCTCGAACGGAAAAATCTTGGACTCGACTATCGGACATTGGATCGTGCGGTCGCACGGGGCGGCGACATTAAGTATATCGACTTCCGCAAGGACTGGTCTCCGCATTTCAAGCGACTGTGCATCATGCCGGATGGACGGTTAGTGGAGACAGGAGGATTGGCGGAGTTTGCGCAGCTCCATAGTATCACCCAGGCGCAGGCTAAGGCGTTGATCGAGCAGGGTGGCACATTGGAGGTGAACGGCGAGATCTTAGCCTGTCAGATTGTGAACGGTCAGCCGGCGGTGGCGAGGTTCAGCGCGAAGAACTATGCGAAGGCGAAGGAGTTGGTGGCGACCAAGAGCATGCATATGATGGACGCGCTTAGCGAAGTGGCCTACAGCGACCCCGTCATGATGCGTTCATTGGCCAGGAAAGAACTCAGCGCAGGACGCTGAGTTGGCGGACGTTGTGATGGTGTGATAACAGCAGAAGCGCTCCGGCTCATGTGTGCTAAGGAGTGTGCCTACGACTCTATGGATTGGGCGTAATGTTCGGATGCTGAGGGGTCGGCGAGGCGTTCTCTCGTGAGAAGAGGGGAACGCGGACCCCTATGACGGTTCCGGTCACATTGGTGATGACGTCGAAAATTGAGGGAAAGCGGCTGTGGCAATAGACTTGATACAGTTCGATGCTCAGTGACAGCGTGCCACCGATCCCGGCAGCGAGAAGCAGCTGCCGGGAAGGACTGGAAGAGGTACACAGCCGTCTCAGAAAATAGCCAAGAGGCACAAAGAGCAGGGTATTCCCGACAAGGTCGGAGAAGATGTCGAGGAGATATTTGGGCGAACGAAGATCTGCAACGGTCGGAACCCACTTAATATATTCCCAGTGTGCATGCCCTACAAAGTTCTTCAGGGGCAGTATCCCCACCATCAGTGTGAACACGACCCAGAGGATCAGGAAGCTCACATCTCGTGTTCTTGTGCGAGGACTCATTTCAAACATCGCGTATTGTTTCTGCCAGAATTATGACGATACGTTGTGGCGAGCGCCAGGATTTCGCAGCTTTTGACGGCACGGTCGAGAGAAAGGATTTTGTTGTGACAACGACGATGAGGTCAAAGATAGACGGCTGGGTTGTGATCGCTATGTGGCGAGTTCTTCGTTGATGGCTTTGACGAGTGTGTCGAGGTCGAAGGGTTTTTCGAAGACTCGGCGGGCGCCGAAGAGTTTTGCGACATCGAGGAAGTTCTTGTCGCCTTGCGCGCCGGTCATCGCAATGACCTTTGCGTCGACATATTCCCTGGTCAATTCTAGCGTGGCTTCGAGGCCGTCGGTTCCCGGCATCAAAATGTCCATGAGGACCAGATCCACCTTGTTCTGCTTGTAGAGCGCCAAGCCCTCCTGACCATCCTGGGCTACGAGCACATGGTGGTGGGCCCTCCCAAGGACTTCCGTCAGGAGGTTCCGAATCGATTCTTCGTCATCGATAACAAGAATTGTCGCCATAGCATCCTACCTATTTTTCCCGATCTTACCTATGTTGAGTTCTCTTGTCTAGCATGCGGGTCGAAAAACATTGTGACGAGCTAGGACATCGAATAATAGCGCCTGTAGGACAAAAGGAGACGGAGTTCCAGGACATGCTTGAAATATTGCGTAGTCGTGTCTCAGCGAGCGAAGGGGGTTAGGCCTCGGCGCCCCTCTGGGGTAGGTGGAGGGGCGGGATGGCTTGAGGCGGCCGAAAGGGATTCAGCAATCTCTGAGGATTGGGGTGAGCAGGTGAGAAGGGTCGCTCGCTTGGTGTATGGGTCTGTGCTAAATGAAATGATCTTCTGATCGCCTTGTTGA
This sequence comes from Nitrospira sp. CG24A, assembly GCA_002869925.2. Classification (GTDB taxonomy): domain Bacteria; phylum Nitrospirota; class Nitrospiria; order Nitrospirales; family Nitrospiraceae; genus Palsa-1315. Next base: position 140,061 of record NEWT02000017.1, on the reverse strand, counting down.
TTCGCGATCAGTTGACAGGATTGCGGGCAAGTCAGTAGCCTGATGCGGCAGTTCGTTCGCATGGTTGCATTTATTTAGGGTCGTCGCATGTCTGAACCTGAGATGCTCAAGCGTGATACAGGCGAGCTGATTCGAAAGCTGCATGAGCAGCCGCACATGCTCTGGGCCGAGCATCTACAGACCCCTGCGCACGTGCACTATAAAGCGGTTCGCATGAGCGACCCGCCACTGCAGCGGCCGGCGAGTCGGGATGAGTTCAGGTCTCTCCTCGATGCGTTCAAGGTTCCCGATGACGCGATAGTGATTCGTGACGCGTTTGGCTCTGGGGTCAAGAAGGCGGCGAATGGCGATCAGCTCATCATGATCTGGCAAGCACATACGGAGTACTACAGTTATCAAGTCTGGCATATTCCCTCCCCTCAGGCCGGGAGAGTCACGTTTGGCCCGCTGACCTTTCCTGACTATCAGTTTCCCGTCACACCGCATGGGGTGGAGGTCTGCCGTTTAGACATCGTGCTGATGGCTGAACCCCTGCCAAGCAGTGAGGCATTGCGCGCACTGCTTCCGGGACCTGTCATGTATGGCAGCCGGATTCTCGATGAGGAGACCTCCTTGGTGACCAGTTTTACACCGGATGACCATGGGGGCGAGCGCTATTGGGTGAGTGTCGGGTCTGGAAGATCCAGCAAGTCTCACCTGAAAGATATCGTCGATGCCGTTGTCCGGATCGAAACGTACTATCACTTGCTGCTGATGCAGAAGCCGTTGTTTTCCGCTGCCGTCGATCAGGCGTATAAGTTCGAGCAGGTGCACTTGAAGCAGCGTGAAATCATTAGTGGACATATTGGCCATGCCGATGCTGTCACGCTTCAGCGTTGGCTCAATGGATTGACGCAAGACTTGTTGAAAACCACTCGGCTGGCCGGCAAGCTGCATTTCGAGCTGTCCGCGTCAGTGCCCTATGACAAGATTGTGCAGAGGACATTGGCGTCACTCAACGAACGCATACTTCCCCTGTATCGGCCAATGTCTGACTATGTTCTTGGCGGGATTACGGGGGTCGCGGAGGGCTATCAACAACTGTTGAAGCGGATCGACACCCTCCGCAGCGGTTTTGAAGGGGTCATTTCCATCCTTCGTGCCCGCGTGGACCTCATGCTCCAATCCCAAAATCTGACACTCTTAGCCAGTGTCGATAAGACAACGAAAAGCCAGGCCATCCTCCAGTACACGGTGGAAGGCTTGTCGGTGATTGTGATTGCCTACTATCTCAGCGGGCTCATGGCCTATATCTTCAAAGGACTTCATGAGATGGGATGGTTGCCCAATGTGGATATTGCCTCCGCCTTGTTCGTTCCGCTCTCGCTCGGTCTCGCATTAGGGATTACGATCCTCGGAAGAAAACTTCTCCACAAGAAATTTTCCGGCGACCTGACGCCTGGATCGTCAGAGAAGCCTCAAGCCTGAGGTGTGACCAGACATATATATGTCGATCGTGGCGGACAGGGTGCCGTGGGTGTGCGCCAAAGCTCGATCTCGTGTCTGCTCGACAACATTGAGAAGATCTGGATGCCCGTCGACCGCATGAAGCGTTGGGTGTAAAACCGTTCGATGATCACATTCTTGTTAATCGGGGCCGGCGGGTTCATTGGCTCTGTTCTACGTTATCTCGTCAGCGGTTTTGTGCAAACACTCAACCAGGGTGTCACATTTCCTTTTGGGACACTGGCTGTGAATATCCTCGGTTGCTTCTGCATCGGCTTCTTGTCGGAACTATGTTCCGCTCGCACGTTTATCGGTGTCGACGCACAAACCTTTCTGCTTGTCGGAATCCTCGGCGGGTTTACAACCTTTTCGGCTTTTGGCCATGACACGATGAGTCTGATCCGAGACGGAGACATCGCCCTTGCGCTGTTGAATGTCGGTGCACAAGTGCTGGTAGGTCTTGGCGCAGTGTGGCTTGGCTCTACACTGGCTTCCGGGATCTGGCGGTGACTTCCTCTTACATTAATCCCGAATTACAGCAGAGATACTTGCCAGCGTTCAAGTCTGACAGATTCTTAGTATCTCGACCCCGAAAATCGAAGAAATAAATAGGCCAGATCAACATTGCGGGCTGCAAGATAGCAGTCGGCTGCGAAACGAAGGAGTTAAAAGAAGTTCCCGATTTCATAGCGGCAATAGACTACACGCCATCTTCGCAGTCTTGTTCTCAGGCGTGACGTGCCGGCGTCGCGCCGTCCCTGTTATTTATTGACTTGCCGGTTCTCCGTCTACGATACGGGGAGGGATAAGACTTGCTCCTCGCGGAGCGATGTTGGATTATACGACGTGTGTTCGGTTTTCAAAGGGTTCTTGTTCAGTGACCGCTCCATCTATCCCTGAGCCGAGATTCTCACGCGCGGACTCCCTCAACGATGCTGAGGGGTCCTTTAGTTGGCACCACTTGGGTCAGCTTCAACCCGGCTTCTGCAAACAATGCGGCGAATTCCTTTTTTGTGCGCTCGCGTCCTCCGATGATGAGCATTTGAATGTCGAGGAGTTTGCCCCAGCTTGGGTCGTTGCCGGGGGCGATGACGTTATCGACGACGAGGACTTTTCCTTTCTCGTTCATTGCGTCACGGCAGTTTCTGAGGATTTTCACGCACGCGTCATCGTTCCAATCGTGGAGGATGTATTTCATGATATAGGCATCGCCGCCTTTTGGCACGGATTCGAAGAAGCTCCCGGATTCGAGCCTGCAGCGCTCCTTGATCCCTTTCGCAGTGACGTGCTGGTCCTTCTCAGCGCGAGCGATGACAGAGGGTTGGTCGTAGAGTATGCCCTTCAGTTTTGGGTTGGCTTTGAGGATGGTCGCCAGAAGGCTGCCATGTCCGCCGCCGACATCTACCAGCATTTGGATCCCCGAGAACGTATATGCGGCTGGGACCGTCGGGTTCTCGGTTGTCGAAATACTGGTCATCGATTCGCCAAAGACCTGAAGGTCTTCGGTGTGTTGTTCAAAATACTCAAAGAGCGGAACACCGTGGGCCTTGGAGAAGGGCACCTCGCCGGTTTTGACGCCATGGAGGAGTTCCTTCCAGGCGTCCCACCCCCAGTTCTCATTGATCATGAGCGCCCATGCATGCATGGAGGTGGGGACACCCGTCTGAAGCGTTGAGGCGAGCGGCGTGAGTTTGAACCGTCCGTTCTTGGTTTCTGCGAAGACGCCGACGCTCGCCAATGCGCGAAGGATACGGTAGAGCGCCAGCGGCTGGACATTTGCGGCTACCGCCAAATCCTCGACGGTTCGAGGTCCCTTCTTGAGTAAGTCGGCTAGTTTGAGTTTCGCAGCCACATGCACAAGGCGCGCGATCCAGTATCCGATGGTGAGGTTCCGCATGAGTTCAGGAGGCGACAGTTTCTTGGGCATGAGAATCTCCTTGAAAATAAATCTAAGGGGCAGCCCTATCCAAACATAGTACTTTGCTGCTTGACAAGACTGCCATCTTTGCATGAGTGCGAAGCGAGGCTGGCCGAGTGCAAACTCAATCGATGGAGCACGGTTTGATGTGGCTGCAGCGATCCCTAATTAGATGGATGAAAACCAATTTTATAGTCTTCTCGATCTTGCAACCCCGTGAAGTACACAAGTACCGAGTCAAGCTTCTGCATCAAAATGGCCCGTTCGCACCATAGGCCTTCGAGATAGGTTACGTCATTCGTGAGGCTGTTGCACGAAGCGACAAATCGTTTGAGTGCGTCTTGCGGAACCTTAAATTCCTGCAGGTCAATGCCCAGCGACTTCTCAAGTTTCTCGATCGCACAGTTGAACTCGTTGACCCACCGCGCTTCAATCTCGTGGCGCTCCGGAACGTTCGCGCGAATCGAAGTGATGACGGCATAGGCTCTCAGAATCTGGTCATCATTGTTCATGCTCGTTGCCCCTACATGAATCATAACACGGTAGCCCGAATAGGCTGGTGGAAGGCAAGTCTACTTGAATATCCGAGAATCCTTCAATCTTTCGTAAAGACCGGCGTCAGGAGCGCCTGTCTCGTGACTCGCTTTCGATCAGACTCACTGAAGCGGCGCACGACGAAAGGGGATAGCCGACAAGGAGCCGCGAGCAGACGCGCCATCCAGAGACTGCTAGATATCAAGACATGCTCCCAAATTGCAGGCCACGCGTCGGTGTGGGAGGAGTCAAAAGACTTCCCTTCCAATTCCTCTCTTATCCTGTAAAGGCGTCCAAGCCTGCCCGATTGATGTTACTCGGCAGGTTGTACTTCTTCTGCATGCATATGCAGAAACAGCTCTTGCCTGATTTCTTGCAGCTTGGTTTTAACTTTCGCCTCGTTCTCGCTCCCTATCCGCATGAGAGTCCTCTGGCCTATCGAGCGCCCTTCAAGATCAGGATCAGCATAAATGTAGACTATTTTGGGCTGAACGAGTTTCACGGGTTCTTTGATATCCGGTGCGGCCAGCAGATTGTCGATGACTTCGATCACACGGTCATTGAAATATTTATTGGGGTAGCCAAGTTCCTCGTAAGACTGCTGAAACAGCGGATAGAGGCGAAGATACAGCGCCACTAATTTCTCGGTGCTCACCACTCCGGCAAGATGCACATATGATGTATAGCGCGCTGCATTTGCTCGGCTAATGCTCATGTCCCCATCCGCCACCGAAGCCACAAGGTTGCCCGGCACCGGGGTGACTGGCATCGTGTTCTCTGGCAAGCTCTGGTTCGGCAGGTTATCAATAGTGACGACGATATTGTGTATGACTTGTTCAACGCGGAAGATCTTCATCACTGATTCGTTGCCCATCAAACCGGCCAAGGCTTCAAGCATAAAACGATCGCTCTCACCCAGCTGTGGTAGCGGAAACTGTGTCTCGGGAATTTTCACCACTTGGCGCAGCACCGGCTTAGGCGGTGCAATCGGCGGCGGTGGCGCGATGGTTTCTACTGCGGTAGGTTCAGGCTGGGTCTGCTGCCAGTAATAATACGCAGCCAGAGCACCACCGAGGATGACCGCTGCAACCACCATGAATATTTTCATAGGTACGCCATTATGCGATACGCATCACGTTCGATAGGGTTCACTCATCACGCCACAGCACAAGCCCGAAAGACATGCATGTGACCGTTCCGACATCCAGTAGCTATGGCAGCATGTGAAACAGGCTGACGTCTTCGTCCTGATCCCTGTTCCTTGCCGTAATCTTAACCGGTGCCGGTAGGCCCAATCCAGAGCAATGTCGTGGCCGTTGGAGGCCGTGGCCGTCCCGTTCGCCGCGCAACATGCGCGTATCGGTGGCAACGTGTTTTGCGCAACGATGACACCGCGGTCTTCACGGGGCGCAGTCTACTATGCAGATGTCATAGTGAAAGATGTAATCTTAATACGTACTCGCTTTTTAGGCCAGACGCATTGAATGGGTATACGATGCGAGAGGAGAGTCGACCGACGAATCGGCGGTAGGCCAGCCCTGCACCGCAAAATATTTCATTGCAAGACGCGACCCCTTTTACGACTCTTCGAACCGTCATGAATACGGGCTCGACGCACGTCTCACAGCCTGGCCAACATCTTATCGAGAAGTCGCTTGACGGTTTTGGCGGGGAGTAGTTTGGCCCGGTCGGTATGCGCGAACTCCAGCGTGATGTGATGGGCACCCTTATGAGCGGTGCAGGTGATCGCATATATTTGCTTGCCGGATTTTTCCGGCCACGAGAGCGTCTCGCAATCGATTCCCTCGATAGTCAGACGTTGTTCCGAGTCCCCAGCACTCTTTTTCTCGTTTTGGTCAAGCGCGTCAGCCATCTGTTCCCAGGCCTTCTTGTCAATCGGATCTTTGGTGGTCGAGACCGACCAACGGACGGGAAAGGCGGTGTACTGCCCGGCCATCTCACTCGTGCATTGGTCCATCTGCATATCGGTGATCAACCCCGGCAGTGAGCCCTTCTTGAGTGACGCAGAGTCGTCCGGTATCACACCTTGTGCGGTGATGGCGATTCCGGCGGCCATCAGTTCTTCGCGTGTGAGAAGTGCACAGATTTTGGTAGCGCCCGACGCGGCAAAGCTTGGAGAAGCGCCGAGCGCCAGCACGGCCACAGCGGTAGAGATAAGCCAATTGAACTTCATGCGATATTCCTTTCTTCGAATAGAGCGCGCAGGCAATCTTTCACGATTGTTCATCCTGCGTCAATCCTAGAGAAGATGCCAGACGCCTCGATCCCTGAGTCGAGTTCGTCTCCTTTGAGTCGAGCGGCGCGGACGATTTTTCCTCGATGTTTAGCAAGTTCATTGAGGGCAAAAGCAGGAAGAAGAAACTCAAAATCAGGAAGGAGCAGAATGCGTCTTGTGATCGAGTCTTTAATGAGTGCGGCGATCAGAATATTCGTATCGAGAACCAGTCTCATGCATTCGAGACCTTGGCATAACGACGCCGCAACCCTACCTTCACGGATCTGGCAAGGTCTTTGGCTGCAGCCTCAGTCAGCGCGCTACGAGATGCGAGCCGATCCACCAACGCCACCTGGCGTGCATACTGCCACAACGCTTGCTCAGCCACGCGAGCCCATGGGATTTCCCGGTGACGCTTGAGAATCGTGTCCAGTTCAGCTGGAACATCAATAACGACCTTAAAGCAGATGGTGGGGAGGGGAGACCGTCATTCGTGAAACGTGTCTCGTTTTAAGTTAGACGCACTGAAGGGGTGAACAGCGAAAGGGGAGCGCCGAACGATGAATCGGCAGGCAGCCCCGTCATGCATGATATTGTATTATAAGATGCGACCTCAAATACTGGGACTCGAGCAGGAAGATGGCCACGCCGTGGGCTTTATTCACCAGGGAATTCAATGCGGAGCGGACGAGCCATGGATGCAGTCAGCCGTGACAATGTGACATTACAAGATCTGACCCTCTTAGCTTGCCTCGTTCTCGTAAAAGGCCTTGTTCAGTAGAAACGAAAGCGGATTGAGTATTCCGTGGTGGATCAGGTTTTCCCAGTCGTCTTTGAACTGCTTGCCCCTATTCACCCAGCAGTATTCAAATAGCCGCTCAAGAGGAAGGTCTGAATAATTCTCGTTTTCAATCAGCTCACGCACACAACACTGGGAATCTGGCAGGTTTCTGTTCAGAACTCTGAATTAATCAGACCTTCCTTAACAAGGCAAAGATTTGAGCCTGGCGCCGTAACCAAGCCCAGGAATCCACTCGCCTCAATACCTTCTTGTATCGAATCACTTTCACATTTGGAATGGCTCTGTTGCGGTATGCCTCAGCGTTCGGTTGTCTCAGATCCGTTTGAGGAACAGCACTGACAGAGGCGGGAGTGTGACTGCGAGTGAGTGGGGCATCCCATGGGAGGGGACCGCGTTGGTGTGAAGGCCCCCGGCATTTCCCATGTTACTGCCCCCATAGGCTGCAGCATCGCTGTTGAAGAGTTCACGATAGTAACCTTCGTATGGCACGCCAACTCGATAGTGCTCGCGAGGAACAGGGGTGAAGTTGCACACACACAAGATATGGTTGTCCTGGTCCTTGGCTTTTCGCAGAAAGGCGATCACGGAATGGTCCGCATCGCGAAAGTCGATCCATTGGAAACCGTTCCAGCTGTGATCGACTTCGTGCAGCGCGGGCTCTTCGCGGTAGAGATGGTTCAGGTCGCGTGTCAAGCGCTGGAGCCCTGCGTGCCGCGCGAAATGACAGAGATGCCATTCCAGGCTGGTATCGTGGTTCCACTCATGCCACTGCCCGAACTCTCCGCCCATGAAGAGCATTTTCTTCCCGGGATGTCCGTACATGAAGCCATAGAGGGAACGAAGATTGGCAAATCGCTGCCACTCATCGCCGGGCATCTTGTCGAGTAGCGCCCGTTTTCCATGTACGACTTCATCGTGCGACAATACCAACACGAAGTTTTCATTGAAGGCATACAGGAGCCCAAATGTCAGTTGATCGTGGTGAAATCGGCGGTGAACAGAGTCAAGACTGAAGTAGTTCAACATGTCGTGCATCCAGCCCATGCTCCACTTGAATGTGAAGCCCAGTCCTCCGGTATAGGTGGGGCGTGAGACTCCCGGCCAAGACGTGGATTCCTCGGCGATGGTCATTGCGCCAGGGAAGTCACGGTGGATCAGGACATTCAAGTCCTTTAGCAACGTGACGGCCCCGATGTTTTCATGCCCGCCGAAGCGATTAGGAATCCATTCTCCTTCTTTCCGCCCATAATCGAGATAGAGCATCGACGCGACGGCATCGACCCGTAGACCGTCGATATGGTATCGATCCAGCCAAAAAAGCGCGCTGTTCAAAAGAAAGTTCCGGACCTCGGCGCGATCGTAATTGAAGATGCGGCTGTGCCAGTCTGGATGGTAGCCGAGGCGTGGGTCGGCGTGGTCATAGAGATGGGTGCCGTCAAATTGGGCGAGTCCATGCGGATCATCTGGAAAATGTGCAGGCGTCCAGTCCATCAGTACGCCCAGTCCGGCCTGATGGGCCGTATCGACAAAGGCCATAAAGTCTTCAGCAGACCCGTGGCGGCTGGTGGCAGCGAAATAGCCGGTGGTCTGATAGCCCCATGACCCATCAAACGGGTGTTCTGTAATCGGCAACAGCTCAACGTGGGTATAGCCCATATCTTTCACGTATGGGATGAGCTTTTTTGCCAACTCGGTATAGGTCAGCCAGCGATTCCCTTCCTCAGGTATACGCATCCAGGAGCCGAGGTGGACCTCATAAATTGAGAGGGGTGCGGCGAGCGGGTCTTGCTGGGCTCGTGCCGTCATCCAGGACTGATCATTCCAGCGGTACGAAGAAAGTTCACGGACGATCGAGGCGGTCTTGGGGCGCAGCTCCGATGCGAAGGCATAGGGATCAGCTTTCAGAAGCGGTACGTCGTGATGGCGTGAGCGGATTTCATATTTGTAGAGCATACCGTTTGTGAGTTCAGGAATGAAAAGTTCCCACAGGCCTGTCGCTCCGCGGTTCGTCATGGGATGGCACCGTCCATCCCATTCGTTGAAGTCGCCCACGACACTCACTCGCGCAGCATTCGGCGCCCAGACAACAAAATGAACTCCGCCGATACCCTGCACTGTCCTGAGATGGGCGCCCATCGTCTCATAGGCTTTGAAGAACGTTCCCTCGGCAAAGAGATGTAGTTCAAAGTCGGTGAGGAGCGGCGGGAAGGCATAGGGATCGTGCCGTTCAGAGACCTGACCACAATGGTTGGTGATGCGGAATCGATAAGGGCTTATTCCGAGCGGCCCAGGGATAATGGTTTCGAATAAACCGGCCTTATGAATGCGTGTCATCGGAATGGGCTGTGGCCCTTGCTCACTGAGGAGCAGGGCTACAGCGTTGGCTTCCGGCAAAAAACATCGAATCGCAACGGTAGGGGAACCGCCCTGGGCCGTCGGATGGGCACCAAGAATAGCGAGAGGGTCCCAGTGGTGCCCCTGGACAAGTTGTTCGAGTTGCTCGCGCGGCAGATCTGACATACGAGGGGACTCCTCAGTGATTCAGTGTATCGTAAGAGGGCTTGACTGGGAATGGAAGAGGAAAACGCGTTGAAGTTTTGATCGATAGATTCTGAGTCAAATAGGGAGCAACACCACTAACAAAGAGGCATGTGGTGCGCCCGGAGGGACTTGAACCCCCAACCCCCAGATCCGTAGTCTGGTGCTCTATCCATTGAGCTACGGGCGCGTATCGACGAGGGACTACATGCCGAGTTGAAGCGGAAGAACGGCTGCGCGCAGATACAGGCTATCAATCAGCTTACGTCATGAACTCAGCACTCTATTTGTGGCAACAGCAGTGAGCGGTTATACAGGTCTCTGGGCTGGCGGGTCAAGGCGTCGTGGCAATAATCGGGTAGCGGTCTGCCTATGTTGCTGGAATAGGAGTGTTGCTGGTCTCGCTTCGTTGAAGGCGCTGATGTAGAAGTAGGACGTCTTGCCACGTTCAGCGAAGAAAGGAAAAACGATGTGCAGAATTTTCCCTCTCGAGTAGGATACTCACTCGACTATGCGAAGGGAGGGTCTCATCGATGTCTATGAGCGCAATATCTCACCGACAAGAAATTCAACCAGCCGTCCTTGTGACGGATAGCCCGAAAGGTCGTTCGGAAGGGGTTCGGCTCATCACCCAATGGGTGGTTGGAACAGTGCTTGCTTTTCTCCTTGGATCGTGGTTGGTATGGTGGGCGATTGATCTTCAACGGCAATTTTCGGCAGACGAGATCAAGGGCGCCTGTCAGCGCGTCATGCCGGAGACCGTGCAGCGCTGTGTCGATACGGTCATCATTCAACGGGGTGTTGCGAGACGATGAGTCAAAGATGGAGACCTGCTTGCATCGGTGTGCTGTGTGGCATGATCGCATTTGCGATGGTCTCAGTGAGTGCCGGAGACGCGCGAGCCCAAGAGTCTCGGCCCAGGGTTGAGCTCAGTGCGGGGACGTGGATCAGTGTTGGGGACACTCGGTGGGCTCATAACGCTTCCTCGGATCCGAGACTCGGCAACCCAACGTCGAAACTCACGTACAAAGATGTCGGGACGAACGTCATTGATCTCACGGGGAAATTCTGGTTTTCTCCATGGGTATTCGGCCGGCTGAACGGAGGATTTGCCAACATCGGTGGTGGGCGGCTGACGGACGATGACTATCTGACGGGGCAACATTTGTATTTGAGAACGAACAGTAATGTTCCCGACAATAACATGTACTACATCAATGCCGATCTGGGTGGGCGTGTGAAAGAATTCCCGAACCACCGAGGCTATCTGGACCTGTTCGGAGGCTATCAGTATTGGCATACGGAGCATCAGGCTGTTGGAATTGGATTGGTGGTGTGCGATCCAGCGGTGGTTGTGTGTACCGGCGCGCTTCCACCGCCAGGAGAGACGGTGATCACGAACAAGGCGAATTGGCACTCGATTCGAGTCGGAGCTTCTACTGAATATCGACTGACCACGCGTCTCAGTCTGCTCGGTACGCTCGCGCTGATTCCGATTAGTGTGCTCGATAATAAGGATGTGCATCACCAACGAGGGGATCTCCAACAGAACTCGAGTTTTTCCATGGATGGCTATGGGGTGGGGGCTGATGCGGACGTTGGGGTCCGCTTCGTGATCATGAAACATCTGGCGGCAAATCTGGGATACCGCGTCTACTATAACCGAGTATTGGATGGTGATCTCACCGTCCATCCCGTTGCAGCGTCTTCGGAGTCTTTCCCTCTCACACAGTTCGAATCGTTGCGGCACGGTTTCACCGCTGGTCTCAGTCTTTTATTTTAACCATTGGGCTCCAGTGTTTACCGCCGTGAACGCGATGGGAGCGTTTCGTCTTCGTATTGGATAAAGAGCCGTTTGGCTTCTGTATGGAGATAGCTTGGATGCCCGTGCGGAATGCCGACGGTGCGGAAGAGCGGTGTGAGTTTGCCGTTCGGATGGAGGTACCCGGCGCGAAGCGGCACGGTGCGTGTCGTGTGTCGGACCAAGTGGCAGGGAGTCGGCCTGATCGAAGTGATCCACTCGGCAATGTCATGCGGGTTGCCGATCGAGGCTGAGAGCAAGAGCATCCGTGCTTGGCTCGGACAGAAGATGATCGTTTCCTCCCATACGACGCCTCGCTCGGGATCTGCAATATATTGCGACTCGTCCAAAATCACCAGACCTAAGGTATCTAATCGGACGTCGATCTCACCGCCTCCTGCGTCGTAGAGCAGATTCCTCAAAATTTCTGTCGTCATGATCAGCAGGGGCGCTTGCCCATTGTCGCGCCGATCGCCGGTCAGAATGCCGACCTGGTCAGGACCGAAGATTTTTGAAAACTCCGTATACTTGGTATTTGAGAGTGCCTTAAGAGGCGACGTGTAGATGACGGTTCGATTCTCGGCGATGGCGCGGCGGGCCGCTTCCACTGCCACATACGTTTTTCCGCTTCCTGTTGGGACACTCACGACGACATCGCCTTTTCTTAGTTTCTCAATGGCATCTTCTTGCCAAGCATCCGGGATGAAGGCTTTTGTTGGCGGCACTCCCAATCCCTCCAACCAGCTTGAGAGGGTGATGGCCGGTTCATGGGATTCCGGCTCAACCGGTCTGTGGGTGGTGCGACGCTGCGGAGCCGACGGTTTCGGTTTTCGTGCGGCGGGAGTTTGAGGAGGAGGCGGTGGCGAAGGGCGAGCCTGTTGTTCGCCGATCAAGGTCATCAGGTCAGATTCAAAGCCCGGGCGGTTCTCGGCAGAATGGCGCAGTAAGACCTCGATCAAGCGGCGTTTGCCTGCGCGGAAATGCCGCTGAACACGCCCGCGCGCCAGACGGTGTAAGAGCGCGATCGGTTGTTGTGCCAACAGTTGTTCGAGTTCTTGGGTCGTCATTTCTGCCTTGTTGATCGTGAAACCTGACACGTAAGGCGTGAGGTGATTGATACCGCTGGCTTCGTCTCGATCCAAGCCCCACCCCTTACCCCTGACACCTCAACCCTCACGTCATTTCTCATGGCAGTTCCTCCAATACACCACGGCGCAGGTTGGCGATCGCGCGTGAGGCGGTGTCTGCCAATCCCGGGTGTGTGGCCTTCAGTGTGTGTAGCTGTGACAGAAACTCCAATGTACGCGCTAAGAGGCGATAGATATCCCCTTCAGCCATCGTGGTGCTTTTACAGAGACCGATCCACGTGAGCCCAGGATCGCCGATCCACCGTTCCGTCACAGCGGCAATATCCGCGCGTAAGAGTGGGGGATCCTCATGTGGCGAAAGAGAGGCAGCGAGTTTTCGGACCTGCCCGAGCAATGACGCCAATCCGGAACTGACGCGTGGGAAGGCGCCGGGGCGATCGTCGTCGTGCGCGATGCTCGACATCACGGCAGCCAGCATGGCCGGATCGGCGCCGTTGAAGGCTTCGGCGCGGAGTAATTCTGTGATGAGCAGCGAGTGATCGATGCGGATGAGCCTGGCCCATTCGCCGTCCTCGGTCAAATGGGCCGTCGGTGTGAGATAGCCGAACTGTTGCAGGACGTCGATCTTTTCCTGGAACCGGTGCCAGAGACTCGTACGTAAAGCCTGGATCGATTTGACGTGTCGATGTTGTTCCTGCCGAAGTTTGGAAGCGACAGGATAGTCCCTCTGACAAGCGGAACGTGAAGGACAGGTTGGGCAGGCAAAGTCGCCCAGGGTTTGCACGATGGCGTCTGGAATCGGTTCGTCGTCTTTCGGAATCAAGATGGGAAGTTCCGGCAGCCTGCCAGGCAACTCCTCCAGGTGATGGAGTAACTCTTCTACGCTTTCCGGCGTGCACCAGGGGTACACCGGCGCGTCCACGCAATCGAGGACACGGTCGGACACCTCGGTCACCGTGGAAGCAGGAGATTCGGTAATGCCTCCGCCTAGACGTAACGCCGTAATCATCGGGCTCTTCTGCCCCTTGCTGCGATATTGTCTGAGCACAACACCGCGGGTGCGACCGAAGGCTACGACGCGACCGGGGGTGAGAAAGTGAAAGCGTGCGGCGACTTCCGGTGGTTCGTGTCTCCTGACGGGGGCCCGGTGCGATTTCTGTCGGCGGACATGATCAAAGGTCTGCCATTCTGTGATCCAGTCGGTGCACACGCGTGGCCCGTATGGCTCCATCTGATCGCGCAGATCGTCCAGCTTGCGTTCCAAGACCTCGGCACGCTGGTTGAGCTGAAATTGCGCGAAACTCTTGGCAAGAATCGGTTGGATTTGATCGAGAGGATGCGCCTTTAAGAGGTTGAGGACCATGGGATAGCTGATGACGAATTGGCTGTTGATCGCTTCCGGATGGCCGGTGAAGCCTTTGGTCAATACGTTCAGATCGATATAGGGCGAGGGGGTGACGATGGCGAAGCCCACGAGATCTTTTCCACGGCGTCCTGCGCGGCCTGCAATCTGCTGCACCTCGCCGATCGTCAAGTCCATAAAGTCACGCGACTTGCGGATGCTGGATTGCGTAATGATGACGGTGCGCGCGGGGAAGTCGACTCCGGCAGCCAGTGTGGTCGTGGCGAAGACGGCATCGAGGCAGCCATGACGCATCAATTCTTCCACCGCAATTTTCCATGAGGGCAGATGACCTGCATGATGCGCCGCTACACCGATGCGCTGGACGGTCGGAATGAGCGGGTGCTCAGCAATGCTGGGATATTGGGCGATGACCTTGTCCAGCACGTCGGCGATGGCTCGCTGGCGAGGCGGCGGGAGGAGGATCTGGCTATGGTCGAAGGCCTGCATCGCTTCATCGCACGCACGCCGCGATGTGAGGAATACGATGGCAGGGGTCAAGTGCTTGTCGCGAAGAGCGAGTATCAGATCAATCGGATGAATCGAGGGGGGCATGCAGTTTCGTTCCCTTTGCAATCACGACCAAACCGGATTCTGTGACGGTAAATCGCTGGGCATCGGCTTCCCGGTCGTACCCGATTTCCGAGTGAGGCGGGATGATGACATCTTTGTCGATGATAGCTCGTCTGACACGGCTCTGCGCGCCGATGATCACGTTTTCCATGATGATCGATTCACGCACATCCGCATGATCCTGCACATGGACGTTCGGCGACAGCACGGAGTTTTGTACCCGGCCACCGGAGATGATGCAGCCGCCGCAGACGATGGAATCCAGCGCCACGCCCATTCTTCCACCTTGATAATCTTGCGAGAAGACGAATTTAGCCGGTGGAAACTGTCCTTGATACGTCCGAATCGGCCACTGTTGGTCGTAAAGATTAAAGAGGGGATCCACCGCGACAAGGTCCATGTTCGCTTCCCAATAGGCGTCCAAGGTGCCGATGTCCCGCCAGTACTTCACATCTTTCTTGTTCGCGTCGACAAATTTGTAGGCATAGACAGGCCGATCGCGAATCATGCGTGGAATGATATTTCTCCCGAAGTCGTGACTGCCTCCCTCCTGGGCGTCGGCGATCAACTGCTCGCGGAGGACTTTGGTGCGAAAGAGGTAGATGCCCATCGAGCCAAAGGCGCGGGTCGGATCGTTGGGAATCGACGGCGGATGAGCCGGCTTTTCGATGAAGTCCGTAATCCTAAAATCTTCATTCACGTGGATGACGCCGAATCGATGAGCCTCTTCGATCGGAATATCGATCGCGCCGACCACGGCATCGGCCCCTTTGGCGAGCAGCCAATGGAACATTTCCATATAGTTCATCTTGTAGATGTGGTCGCCTGCCAGGATGAGGACATAGTCCGGCTGTTCGGTGTCGAGCAGAAACAGGTTTTGATAGACTGCGTCGGCGGTACCTTGGTACCATTCTTCACTGATCCTCTGCTGGGGCGGAATCGAGGCGATATATTCGCCGAGCTCTGCATTCATGATATTCCAGCCTGTACGGATGTGGCGATCGAGCGAGTGGGATTTATATTGGATGAGGACGGCGACTTTTCGAAGCCCCGAGTTGAGACAATTGCTGAGCGTAAAATCGATAATGCGATATTTCCCGCCGAAGGGAACGGCCGGCTTGGCCCGATGCTCGGTGAGAGGCTGAAGACGCTCGCCTTTCCCGCCAGCCAGCAACATGGTGAACATGTTCAGCATTGCGGCGGATTGTAACAGGACACAGAGGAAATAGAAAGAAAGCATACTCGTTGACAACGCGAGAATCTGAGACGATACTACTCAGGAGAGTCTGGAAACTCAGTGAGTAATCGAGCAAAGGAGTCAGCATGAAGCGGGATGTCGTGGTCACGTCGCTGGTGAGGCAGAAGGCGGTTCAAAAGCCGGCTGTGGATCGCGCGGTCGATGCGCTCCGGCGGGTCGAGCATCTTGAAAGCCAAATGGCAAAGCTGTCCGAATTGGTCCGCGAGCATGCGGAGGATGTCGATCGATTGGTGCGTATTGTGGCTGAAGATCGTGACGTCATTCGTCGGCAGCTTTTGCGCAAGCATCATGAGCAAGTTCGGGTCCGCAAGCATCTTCGAGCCTCCGATTCTAAGGTGGGACTCGATTTCTGAGTCTGGTGACTTTGTGCCGTCGATCCCTCCCCATGAGTCCACCTTTGCATCTGTCATGTGGGAAGCGACTCCTGAAACTGTCGATCTGTGAATGTCCAGAATTCATCAGATCCTCAGATATCCTCCACGTTACGCTTCACGGGTGTCGCGAACAGCGCAGACAGACTTTGGGGGCGGTCTGCCAGCGCAGCGTCCTCGTCGTCTGTCGTGGGCTCTATCGCAGATCGTGAAGACGCTGGAGTTGAGTGGAGAAGGCCTCTGTGTGCTCAGGAAATGAGACTGTTCGGGATTGCGCGGCAATATGCGCGATCGTGATGGGGGAGGAAAAGGGATGACCGTGCGGCAGCAATATTTTCATTCTTGGGGAATTGCCTTCTTCATTGTGTTGGTAGGAATCGTTCCGACTCTATCGGCTGAGCCGATCATGAAGGGCCGAGTTACCCCTGTCCAAGTGCCTTACGAGGCGCCTCCGAAGGGACAGGATCTATCCGCTGAATCCGTTCCCCAGAATACAAAATCGTTAACGGCTGAAGAGGCTCAGCGGGCGGAAGCGCTGTTACCCTTACTGGAAGGCGCGCAAGAGTTTTGGGCCATGGGCGAATTCGTACATCTCGGCGAACCATCGGTCCCGGTCCTGGTCAAAGGATTGACGATGGCGGGCCCCCGTATTCGCTACAATACGATTGAAACGATTTCCATGTTGAAAGCCGCCTCTGCGGTTCCGGCTCTCGCCATGGCGGCGAAAGAACCGAATGAAATTCCGCGGGTTCGTGAACATGCCTTGAGAGTGGCCGTACGATTGGATGGGGCAAAAGTTGTCGATGCCATTGAGTCGATGGCACACGATCAGAATTCGTCGATCCGGAAGGCCGCTGCTTTTGAGGCCCGGTATGTCAGAGAGAAAGCGGTGATCCCGGTTCTGATCGGGATGATTGCCGATGAAGAGCGATTTGTCGCATTTTCAGCGGTGCAGTCACTCTGGATTCTGACTCGGCATGAAACGGAGTTTCATGATTGGGAAACCTCGACCAAACAAGACCGTCAAGAGTGGGCAAGCGAGTGGTTAGAATGGTGGAACGGTCAGAAGGATAGTTTCGAAATGTCGGATCCGAAACGGCCTGGCCGGGCTCGATAACACGCAGCGACGTGGATGAATGGGGCTCTCTTCCCCGGTTCCTCCATTCGTACGCCTTGCAGGGGCAAAAAATCCTGTGTTATATTTTCTCGTGCACTTTCTTTGTCGCGCATTGTAATAGAAGGAAATTTGATTCGCGTTATGCCTACACTCCGGATCGCAAAGCTTGGGAACCCTGTTTTGCGCCAGATTGCGGCCCCGGTCGACCCTCGCAATATCCGCACATACGACATACAGCAATTCATCGACAATCTGATTGAGACGATGTTGGGCGAACCTGGGATAGGCTTGGCGGCCCCTCAAGTCTCACGCTCGATTCAGTTGGTCGTCATGGGATGTGAAGGGGAGGATGGATTTCCTCAAACGGTCCTCATCAATCCTAAGATCGTCTTCTATGGCCCGGAGCAAGTCGAAAACTGGGAAGGCTGCCTCAGCGTGGATGGGTTGCGAGGAAAGGTCACAAGGCCCTCCGTGGTGAGGGTGCAGGCATTGGATCGCCACGGTAAATCCATGGATTTCGAAGCGACCGGTCTCTATGCCGTCTGTATTCAGCACGAGATGGATCATCTGATCGGTAAGGTATTCTTGGATCGAATGACCGATATGTCGACGCTCACGCAGCTCCCCGAGTTTACTAAGTACTGGCAAGACGATCCTGTTCCCGTCATTTAGCGAACCCGGACTATTCATGAATACCTGCTACGTCATCCGATCCTCTCGCCCGGCAGAGCTTTTCTCGTTCGGTCTCCTCGACGTACTGCAAGTATGCCTACGTCAACCTCACTTGCGAGAAGCTCCGGCGGGCTTCGGTCTCGAACGCCTCGCTACGGCATTCATGAAGAATCCGGGTTAACCCGCCGTGAAGACCCTGCGCTTGTGAAAACCCTGCTTCGAGTGCTCCACTATCTCAGCCCGCACCGTTCCCTGGTCGTCGGCACGTTTGTGTTTGCCGGGCTTGCGACCGCGTTTGAGCTGATCCCTCCATGGCTCATCAAAGTGATCATCGACGACGTGATCCAAGCTGGTAAGACCGAGCTCCTGGTCTGGGTATTTCTCGCGCTGTGCGCCGCCTACGTGTTGCGAAGCCTCTGCGGGTCGATGCGAATCAGAATGAACAATGGATTGGAGCAGCAGGTCGTCCATGACCTGCACGTTCAAGTATTCTCGGCCCTCCAGCGGTTGTCGATCAGCTTCTACGAGAATCGCCCGACGGGTGAGATCATGTCGCGTGTCTTGAACGATACAGAGCATATGCAGCGCATCTTCGTCGACGGGTTGGAAGAGATCATTACGGCCGGGCTGACCCTGATCGGGATCATGATCATGCTGTTCATGCTCAATTGGAAGCTGGCGTTGTTGGCGCTCGCGCCGATTCCGCTCTTGGTCATCGGAGCGGCATTATTCACCAAGCGTGTTCATGGATATTATCGGGTCATTCGAAAAGGGGCGGCAGAACTGAATGCCCTCTTACAAGACATGCTGGCTGGCATCCGGGAGACGATGGGTTTCAATCGCCAGCCCTATGAGCAGGAGCGATTCGACCGGAAGAGCGATCGTTGCAGGCAGGATACGTTGAAGGCCATGTACCTCTGGTCCTACTACTCCCCGGGGATGATGCTGATCGGAAGTCTTGGCGGGGCGATGGTGCTCTGGTTCGGCACCGCTGAAGTGTTGGAACATCGTCTGTCCGTGGGCGAGCTCGTGATGTTTATCTCGTATCTTGCGCTCTTCTATGTGCCGATCAATCAGATTCATTCCGTCAATCACATGCTGCAGCATGCCTTAGCCGCAAGTGAGCGAGTGTTCGAAGTGCTGGATCTCGTTCCAGATGTGCGAGATCGTCCGGACGCTCAGGTGCCGGGTGCGCGATTGCGAGGAGAGGTCGCTTTTCACCATGTCGGGTTTCATTACCGAGAGGATGCGCCGATCTTGACCGACATCACGATATCGGTCCGCGCGGGAGAGCGCGTGGCGCTCGTCGGTCCGAGCGGCGCAGGCAAGAGCACGACACTGAAACTCCTGATGCGGTTTTACGATGTGAAGCAGGGTGCCATTACTGTCGATGGATTCGATATTCGCGATCTTTCGTTGGCCTTTCTCCGCAGTCAAATCGGGCTGGTTCAGCAAGAGCCCTTCTTATTTAATGGTACGGTGAGAGAAAATATTCTCTATGGCGATCTGAAGGCCCGGCAAGAGGAGATTGAAGCGGCAGCCAAGGCGGCCCGTGCGCATGACTTTATCATGGCTCTTCCTGAGGGGTACGATACCTGGATAGGGGAGCGCGGCGTCAAGCTTTCCGTCGGGCAGCGGCAGCGTGTGTCGATTGCCCGTGTGATTCTGAAGGATCCTCCGATCGTCATGTTCGATGAGGCCACATCCAATATCGACACCGAGACCGAGGTCAAGATTCGTGAAGCGCTGGACGATCTGACAAAAGGGCGGACGACGATCATCATTGCCCATCGACTTTCTACGATCCACGGTGTCGATCGCATCATTGTCGTGGACCACGGACGCGTCGTCGAAGACGGGACCCACGAGACATTGATTGGGCACGAAGGGGTGTATGCACGGCTGTATGACGCCCAATTCCAGGTGTAGCAAGTTGCTGAAAAAGCCATCCAGCGTCGTTCTCCCCTCGAAAGCATCCTCAACGTAGCCCAGAGGCTACGCCTCCGGTGCTTTCATCGGCTGCGGCCTTGCTGGATGGACTTTTTGAGCAACTTGCAAGGTTGTGTCCTGGTGCTAACCGCTCACGAGTATCTGAGCCGTTGCGGATCGATCTTGTCCGCCGGTATACTTCATTTCGATTTAGAGGGGAGTAGGCCGATGGTGCTGATATATGAAAGCGATCCGTTGGATAACGAGGATGCGCGAGGGCGGTTTTATCATGTCTGCCGCGGGCGCATCGATCGGACGGAGATCCAACTTCCGGCTGACGAGAAGATCTACGAATGCGCCGTGTGTGGAATCGATCTCGAAGCCGAAGACTTTTGGCTGGCAAGGCAGAAAGGGTCCGTATAGGAGACGTTATGGCTGCGAGCATAGGAAGAAAAACAGTAGGCGTATCACGCGGGCTCATGATGCTCTGCGATACCTGCTACGCCCAGGTCATAGCGGATAAACTCACCGACGAAAAGAACTTTGTCGCGGATGCCGAGACCCTCTTCGATACCATCTGCTTCGGTTGCACCGATATCAATAGGCCGCTCATCGACGATATGGCAGGGAGCGGGGAGTGAGGATATTAAAAAATCCCGCCAGCTTCGTTTTCACCTCGAAAGCATCCTCAACGTAGCCAGGAGGCTACGCCTCCGGTGCTTTCTTCGGCTGCGGCCTTGCTGACGGGCTTTTTGAACATCCTCAAAATATATAGCCTGCATTGCACTAGACGGAGTACTTGGGGCAGATGACAATGCGACACGTCATGGCGTGAACGGCGTATGGAGTTCAGTGGGTGTGTTGGCCCAGGGACTAAATTCATCGCAGCCATTGCGGAACTATGCCGATCCGTATAACACGCGAATCTTGCTATTAGGAAACATGGGGAAGCCTTTGAAAGAAAAAGAAAATCATAGAGAAACTTGCCCGCCTTATTCGCATACTATGCCGGTCAAGATACTCAATGGTTAGCCGATCTGATATGCAAGCAGCATTCAAGCCATGAAGGGAGAATATGCCGTTTGGTGGTTTACTCTTTCGCTCATCAATGCCGGTCTTGCCCAGGTTAAAGGCAGGAGCGGCTTGGGGTGGCGGTTCGGATCCTTGTTCTTCGGGCCGATTTGCACGCTTCTTATAGTTGTTTTGGATCTCAAGAGTCCGCAAGACCCCAAGGAACCGGGAGGACCACAAGGAGCCGAAGATATGATCCGTTATGTGATTACGAGTTCCACTGCACATATCTTTCGTGCGTCGGCAGAGTAGAAAAGACAGGGATCAGACCACTTAATCTCACCCTACAGTGGACCCCTCTGTCAAGACACTCATGCGTCGAGTTTAAGAGGGTAACCGTGTACCTGCAGCGGAACGGCGCTGCCCCGGTGTTCTGTTTCTGTTTGTGTTTCTGGGCGAGGGTGTTCGGTCTTGCCGAATAGATCCACAATCCGTGCTCCGCCTCCACTCCCGGTCCGGTAGACCTCGTCCGGTGTCAGGTAATCCAACGACTGATGTCGTCGTTCTGTGTTGTAAAACACAAAGTAGTCCGTCAAGCCCCGCTGTAATTCGGACATCGTGGTGTACCCTCGCAGATAGACGTCTTCATACTTGACGCTCCGCCAGAGCCGCTCCACAAAGATGTTATCCAAGGCCCGACCACGGCCATCCATGCTGATCGCAATGCCGTGCGCCTTGAGGACGCCGGTGAAGGCCTCCACGGTGAACTGGCACCCCTGATCGGTGTTGAAGATCTCGGGGATGCCGTAGCTCAGCAAGGCGTGCTCCAGCCCTTCCACGCAGAACCCGCCCTCCAGCGTGTTCGACAATCGCCAGGACAGCACGCGACGCGAATACCAGTCGAGTACGGCCACCAGGTACACAAATCCACGCGCCAAGCGGATATA
>NEWT02000017.1:106159-118279 GCA_002869925.2 Nitrospira sp. CG24A | reverse complement strand
GGGCCGTGGAGGCGTTCGCAGTCCGCTGGATGGGATGTGACCCCGTGCCAGGCGGGTGTTATTTCGATCCGAATAAGAACCCGTGATAAATGTTTTCGCATTCGTACCTCTTGAAACGGCAACAGTTACGGCGTATTGTTTACGAATACTAGTGGCGTGTTATACGGATAGAAATTGGCTGATCCTGCGCTTCTGCAGATCGACCTAAACATCGTGAGCCAGTCATGACCAAGCATCGCTACCCAGGATGAAAGTAGTGGTGATCCAACGAATTTAGGTACTGAGCGAGCTAGTACAGAGCAGGACACGTTCCTCGGTAACGGAGGAGTGGAGTCATGCCGAACAGAGCACCTCGATCTCGAGCTCCCCCTTCATAAGAAGACATTTCTCAGTTCGTTTTCCACTTAAAACACCAAAGATCACTCATGAAAGAGGTGAAGCCGAGATTCGCCTGTAGGCAGAGATGCGGGGCAACCACGAGCAACTATGAGGAAGCCTCTGTATTTTACAAGGAGGGTCTTGGCTCGAGCAGCGCATCCAATAGTGAGCCGAATTCCATCGACGATGGCATGTCGTTTGCGCGGCTCCCGTGCAAATGGTCTAACTTCCAACCAAGGGAAAGGAGACTGAAGATGAAAGCTACTTTGATGGCAATGTTGATCGCGGCCACGCTTCTGGCTTCGGCTAGCAGTTCCTTTGCGGAATTGGCATCGTTCCTGCAGGCCTCGAACAATGAGGAGCAGCTTGCGAAGGACACCAATCCGAACGTCGTCACGATGAAGACGGATGCGGGCGGAGGCCTCACGAATAAGAACGGTGTCGTTACAGTCCGTGCCGACGGGGCGTACTTCTTGATGGCGGCAGCGCAGGTCGGCGGAAAAGTTGCGGGTTCGGTACGACTCTGGCTCAGGGTCAACGGCAAGGATGTAGTCAATTCCAACACCGAGCAGGTGATTCCTGACGCGTCCTTCACCGCCGTTCTGGTATCCCAAGGCGTGCAGTTGTTAAGGAATGGCGACACGATCGAAACGGTCTATTCCGGATCGGCGCCTGGCCTCGGTTTGATCGTGAAAAAGCCGGCAGGTGAACCCGTGGTGCCGAGCATCATTTTTTCGGCATTCAAGGTCAATTGACCACGGCCACAACCAAGAGGATTGTGACCGGAGTGCGGCGGCCTTGGCCAGCCGCACTCCGGGTCGGGTGGTAGGACCGCCACCGGCGCCCGGTCGATGGTAAGGTGGTGCGCGCGGCGGCCGCAGCTGAGCCGCAGCGTGAGCCTACCTGATATGGTCTTTTCTTCGCCGGTGGCGACAGATGTCAGTGACCCTACCTCCTCCCCTGTGGTAAGTTCTCCCCATGGAAGTGCCTATGAATGCTCGATACATGAGCGGTGACCTCGAGGTCATGAGTGGCGCGTTGTACTTCAATGCACACGTGTCCCAGTGCAAAATCTCTTCGACTACCTTGAAGGAATCTCCTCACTTGAGAAGTTCCTGCAAGACTTTCCCTCTGTGTCTAGAGAAGCTGCCGTAGCCGTTATCGAGGATGCAAAGGGCAGTCTGTTCGCAGATGTGACTACTTCTTGATGAGTCTGTCCTGGCTCGATTTCGGCGGTCTTTGCCAAGTCACTCGGTCAAAACAGTAGTCGAAATGGGCTGGGGAGGAGTAAAGAACGCCACTCCCGGTAGCAGTCATTGTATGGAAGCCTATTCCAACGAATTTGGCGCACTACTGCCACTCGTTCACCCCTTGGAGTAAGCACTTGGCAGTCTACAGCCCTGTACTTTTATACGGGTTGTGGCATGACCCAGCATGGGGAGAACAACAGGGAGGCATTCTGAATTTTCTCGGATGACCGCTCGGACTTTATATTTAGCAGAAAAGAAGGAAGAACAGGAACTATGAGCCAGATCAGAGTATTTAGAATGACCGCGTTAGCCGAAGGCTGCTCATTTCTCATCTTGTTATGTATCGCAATGCCCATGAAGTACTTCATGGGGATGCCGGAGGTCGTGAAGGTGGTGGGCTCAATACACGGAGGATTGTTCCTGCTCTATGTCGGCATTTTGGCCGTGATACATGTTCGGCATCAATGGTCGTTTATGTTTTCATTCTACGCATTCGTTGCGTCTATTATTCCCTTTGGAACATTTGTGTTGGACAAACACCTTCGTGAAAAAGAAGTGGTGGCAAACTGACTAGGAGGGAAAATCCTTTACTTGCAGGTCTTCCCGTCGAAGTGGAGACAGCTTGTCTCTCCGGATTTTACCTTCCAGGTTTTCAATAGCGGCGCTTGTCCGTTGTCTCTTATTTCAACGACGAAGTCCACCAGGCCCGAGATCGGCAGCTTTTCGATATGAGGCTTGGCCGTTTCGGGAACGTCGATCCAGAATATTCCGCCGAGGGTCGAAATCAAGATGCGATGTGCGTCTGCGTCGACTTGAATGACCGGGCTATAGAAACTCTTATCTTCGGCAAAACCAGGGGACGCAAGTAGGCTGAACAGAAAGAAGCTGGGGACGATAACGAGAAGCATCGTGCGCATGACGAACATGGCGAGCGCTCCTGCTATGAGAACAATCAGAAAGTTATTATCGCACTAGGGCCAAGGGGAAACAAACTGGAAATTATTGAGCCAGGCTGTGTTCTGAACGCAGTAAATAGACTATGTGAAAATGTTGCGAACGAGAATTTTGATGGTCGCTATGTATCCCACAACAGAAGTACTCTCACGCAGGATGCTCAAAAAGGCCGTCCAGCGCGGCCGCAGCGAGCGAGGAGGCGAGGAGGTACCATCTGCACTTTGTGTGGCCGTTCGCCAGCAGAATGGATCTTGGCGAACGGAAAATACCCTCCAGTACTTCCGAGTCTCTGAGTGATGCGAGAACAAAGCTGGCGAACTTTTTCAGCATCCTGCTAGGCAAGAGTGGTGATGTGCGCCTGCGTGACCATCCCCTCCGTAATCCAGTATCCACGGATATCAGGCTTGGATTTTTCCATGAGTGAGATGAGCAGATAAGCGGGGATAGGCAGGTTAATTTTTGGCCAGATTTCTTCGTAATCAGTGGCGATCTTGATGTCGGTAGTGGAGGGGCGTGCCGGGTCGTGGGGATGGGAGTGGTAGACCACTTGCAGTTCGAGTCCTTTGTTTCGAATGTCCTTCTTCGCAACGGAAAAGTCCTGCATATCCATCACGAAGGCGATCTCGGCTCGTTCGGCTGGTGACAGTCGCTCTAAATGCGCCACCTTTGCCGGGTCGAAGGACGACAATTTCTCAGCTCCTTCGAGTGCCACGATATTTTTGATCCGATAGAGGTGGCTGACAACCCCGTTGGTTCCGGCCAGGAGTCCGCAACATTCGTAAGGATCGAGTTCCCTGGCGTGGGCCACCATGTCGTCGAGGATCGATTGAGGGATGATAAGATCAGCCACGATAATTAAAGGGTGCAGCTGACGGTATAGTCCATACTGAGATTTGTGATCTTCGGATTCTGGCCGCAGAGGGGGCAGGCTGGGTCTTTAGGGCGCCTGACTTTTCTAAATTTCATCTCCAGCGCATCGTAGATCAGCAGGCGATCGGCCAGGGTTTCACCAATGCCGAGAATTTCCTTGATTGCCTCCGATGCCTGAAGAATCCCCATGGTTCCAGCGAGAGCGCCTAACACGCCGGCTTCCTGGCAATTCGGTACGAGTCCTGCCGGCGGTGGCTCCGGGTAGAGGCAGCGGTAGCAGGGATAGCCGGCATGAGGCTTGATCGTCGTGAGTTGGCCTTCAAACCGGAACATGCTGGCAGAAATAAGCGTCTTCTTGGCGAAGAAGCAGGCGTCATTCACAAGAAAACGTGTCGCAAAATTGTCGGAACCATCCAGCACCATGTCGAACTGGGAGACCAGCGAAAGAATATTGTCGCTGTCGACATTCTGCTGATAGGTCTTGATCATAATCTCCGGGTTAATTGCGGATAGGGTTTTCCTGCCGGATTCTACTTTCGGTAGACCCACTGTGGCCGTAGAGTGCAGGATTTGCCGCTGCAAGTTCGAGAGATCGACAACATCCCCATCAACGAGACCGATGGTACCCACGCCCGCGGCAGCGAGATAGAGCCCGGCAGGCGAGCCGAGCCCTCCGGCACCGATGAGCAAGACTTTGGCCTTGGCTAGCTTCATCTGGCCCTTGCCGCCGACCTCGCTCAGAATAATCTGGCGACTATATCGTTCTATCTGTTGTTCAGTGAGTTCCATCCGAGTCCCGTTAAACGTGAAACGTAAAAAGTCAAACGTGCAGGATCAGGTCAAGATACTTGCTCTGACCTTTCACGTTTTACGCCATTTTATTCCACGACATTCAATTCGATCGGGTCGACGACGACGCCTTTCGTGCGAAGGCCTACGATCGCCCGCTCGATTTCTGTGCTGTCGCCGGTCAGCTCAAGATCCATCCATCCGGTAGTTTCACGCACATCGGCGCGCCGGACGTTGGTGACGACTTTGTATTCGTGCCCGATCTGATAGATGACCGGTTCTTTGATCTTATCTTCTGGGAACTGCACGTGCACTTTCACATGTGGCATGATGTGCCTCCTGCAATGGCGGGAACGATCGACACTTCGTCCCCGTCTTTGAGCGACGTCTCTTTGCCCTTGAGAAATCGAATGTCTTCCTCATTGACGTAAATGTTCACGAATCGGCGGAGCTCGCCCGTGTCGTCGCAGAGGCGATCTTTCATGCCGGGATGAGCGGTATTGAGCGCCTCGATCATCTCAAGCACGCTCGCGGCTTTTGTTTCGACCTCTCCCTGGCCCTTGGTCAGCGGGCGTAGCGGAGTCGGAATGCGAACTTTAATCATGAGTCACCACCACCGTTCTTGCCCATTTTAAATGTTTTCTCAAATGCAACCAGACTTGGCTGAATGCGGACCGGCCGTCCGACGGCATCGATCACGGCTTCCTGGGTTTTTAAACCGTTCCCGGTGATATAGGCTACGGTCAGATCGCCTTTCTTAATTGTGCCGTTTTTCACCAGCTTTTGGAGCACACCGATCGTGACACCACCGGCCGTTTCGGCGAAGATCCCTTCCGTCTGCGCCAGCAGCTTGATGCCCTCCACCACCTCGTCGTCTGTTACCATGTCCATAGAGCCTTTGCTCTCTGCTGTGGCCTTCAGGGCATAGTACCCGTCTGCTGGATTCCCGATCGCCAAGGACTTGGCGATGGTTTTGGGTTTTACCGGTTTGAAAAAGTCCCGCCCTGCCTTGAATGCAGTGGAGATTGGCGAGCAACCTTCGGCCTGCGCTCCGTTGATTTTGGTCCTCACTTCATCGATCAATCCCACATATTTCATTTCGTGGAGGCCCTTCCAGATTTTGGTCAAGAGCGAGCCGGACGCCATCGGGATGACGACTTGATCCGGCGTGCGCCAGCCGAGTTGCTCTACGGTTTCGAAAGCCAATGTCTTCGAGCCTTCCGCATAGTAGGGGCGGATATTGATGTTGACGAACGCCCAGCCGTGCTCGCCGGCGATTTCGCTGCAGAGCCGATTCACATCGTCGTAATTGCCTTCGATCTCCACTACATTGGGTTTATAGATCAAGTTGCCGAGCACCTTCGCAGCTTCCAGATCGCCCGGGATAAATACATAACAGCGCATCCCTGCCGCGGCGGCATGGGCGGCGACGGAATTGGCCAGATTGCCGGTCGAGGCGCAGGCAATGGTTTCAAATCCCAATTCTCGCGCTCTTGTAATGGCGACGGCCACAACCCGATCTTTGAACGAGAGTGTGGGGTGATTGACGGTATCGTTCTTGATGTAGAGTTCGTCCAGTCCGAGGTGGGCGCCAAGATTTTTCGCGCGCACCAACGGGGTCATCCCGGCATGCGGGCCGAGGAAGGTCGGCCCTTCTACCGGCAGGAGATCGGCATAGCGCCAGATGCTATGTGGCCCGTCATGAATCTTCGTGCGGGACACATTCTTCTTGATCTCCTCGTAGTTGTATTTCACCTCGAGAGGGCCAAAGCACATTTCGCAGACATGGATCGCCTTCGTTGGATATTGTTTTCCACACTCGCGACAGACTAGGGCTTTCATTGTGGCCATGGCGATTCCACCTCACTCAATCAAGAATTACGGCCGGACGGCACAGCCGGCAAACGGATCGCCGTCATCAAACAGTTCGGTAATCGTTGGATGCGCGCCGCATAGCGCACAGTCAGGATTGCGTTTCACTTTAATTTCTCTGAACTGCGTCTTGCGCGCATCGAAATCCAAGAATCTGTTTGTGAGAGGATGACCGATTCCAAGGATGAGTTTCAAGGCCTCAGTAGCTTGGATTGTGCCAATGATGCCGGCTAATACGCCGATCACACCGGCCTCCTGACAGGAGGCCACCAGTCCGGCAGGCGGTGGAGTCTTAAAGATGCAACGATAGCAGGCAGACTGATTCGGGATAATGGTCGTCGCACGTCCATCGAAACGAAGGATGCCACCGTGGACTAACGGTTTTCCCGCAAAAAAACAGGCGTCGTTGATGAGGAACTTGGCTGTAAAGTTGTCGACCCCATCGATGACAATGTCGTAGTCGCTGATGATTTTCAATGCATTGCCGGACGTCAGTCGCTCTTCGTACATCGAGACCTGGACGTCTGGGTTCAACGCCTGGATCTTCTCTTTTCCCGATAGAACTTTGGGACGGCCGACGTCAGACGTATGGTGAAGAATCTGCCGTTGAAGATTGGTCAGGTCCACGACATCGCTATCGATGAGGCCGATGGTGCCGATACCGGCAGCCGCCAAATAGAGGGCTGCAGGCGAACCAAGACCTCCTGCGCCGACCAGGAGAATCTTGGCCTTCGCAATCTTCTTTTGCCCCTTCCCTCCCACCTCCGGTAGGAGAATGTGGCGGCTGTAACGGCTTATCTGATCTTCGGTAAATTCCATGTCGGTCAGTTCGCCGATCCCAAAGGATGCTCAAAATGGTTTACCAACGAGGCCGCAGGCGAGAGAAAACCGGAGACGTACCCTCTGGGGTACGTTGAGGATTTTCCCGAGCCGAGAACGAAGTTGGAAGCCATTTTCAGCATTCTTAAATGTTGAAATACTTTTCAATACTGATATACCGCTCGCCTGTGTCGCACAGGATGGTGACCACGTTCTTGCCTGGTCCAAGCTCTTGAGCCACTTTCTGCGCAGCGAATACGTTGGCTCCGGCAGAAATCCCCACCAAGAGGCCCTCTTTTTTCGAGAGCTGTTTGGCCATTTGATAGGCTTCGTCATCGGTTACGGTCATGACACGATCAATAATGGTCCGGTTCAAGACTTTCGGGATGAAGCCCGCGCCGATGCCTTGAATCTTATGGGGCCCTGGCTCTCCGCCTGATAAGACCGGTGATCCAGCCGGTTCAACTGCGATGACCTGCACGCTGGGATTCCGCTCTTTGAACAGTTCCCCGCATCCGGTAATGGTGCCGCCAGTCCCCACTGCCGCCACGAATGCATCGATCTTTCCGTCGAGCGCCTCGAGAATCTCGATCGCCGTGGTCTTTTTATGCATAGCCGGGTTAGCCGGGTTGGAAAACTGATCCGGCATAAAGTATGAGGGATTCTGCGCTATGATGCTGTCCGCTTCGCGGATCGCTCCCTTCATCCCTTCCCAGGCCGGGGTCAAGACGAGCTGCGCGCCATAGGACGATAAGAGGCTCGCCCGCTCCATGCTCATGCTCTCCGGCATCACGAGAATCAGCTTATAACCACGGACCGCAGCGACTAGTGCCAGGCCGATTCCGGTATTTCCGCTGGTCGGTTCGACGATTGTGCCACCCGGCTTTAATGCGCCAAGTCGTTCCGCCTCGTCGATCATATTAAGGCAGATCCGATCCTTGACGCTTCCGCCGGGATTAAAGAACTCGACTTTTCCATAGATTGTCGCCCCGCCAACAGGGGACAACCGGTTCAGGCGGACGAGGGGAGTTCGTCCGATGAGTTCGGTAATGTTTGTATGCAGGGTGCTCGTCACCGGCCACCTCCCATATAAAACAGGAACTCAACCCGGTCGCCGTTGTTCAGACTGGTGGTGGCGAGGTGATTCCGGTCCAGGACCGTGTCGTTGACTTCGACTGCTACCATGTGTGGTTCAATTTTCTTGGCCTGTAGAAGATCGAGGACCGTTCCCCCTATAACCTCTTCTGTCTTCCCATTGATTGTGACCTGCATTGAAGACTCCTAACCTGGCAAAGAAATTAAACAATTTCAACACGCTATCAAAGCGACTTTGCCAATGTCAAGGCAACGAAACCGGAGGCCTCTCGGCTTGACTTTGTCTGCAATCCGCCGCCACTATGCCAGCATTTGGAAGCACGATGACATGTGGAAACGCAATTTCATGTTCAGGTCCGCAGAGGCTCTTCCGCTCGAAGAATCTGAAAACGAGCTCTTCCACGATACTGATCCCGCCATGGATAGCACGGGGCTCCAGTTAGAGAAGTTTTTATCGGTTTGGATTCAAGGCGATGGAGAGGATGACATTCCGACAGCTTTCACAAACATGTATGTCCGCACCGCGACATTGGATTTCCAGAAGCGGGTTGGGTTTCTGCAGCCTCTCCAAGGGCGGTCTCACCAGATCAAGCAACTACTCACACCTGCTCAAAAGCAATTTCTACAGCAGTGGCTTGCGACCACGGCTCCTCAGGCCTGGGAGACGACTAACGATCATTTCAAGATGTTATTCGAGCTCGAATGACTCCGGCCCACCATCTGCCGCCGGTGAATGCAGTCAGGTCTCGCCGGATCGGGCTGGCGTGGGCTCTCATCGTCCTGTCGCTTGTGGGGCCTTTCGGGGTCGGATGGGGCGCGACGGTGGAGGTCTATTACGGCCCTGACGACGCACCGCTCGATCGCCTCACTGCGCTCTATCGACATGCCACACGCTATCTCTATGTGGCGGCCTATGGGCTTACGTCTCCGCGCGCGGTGGAGGCCATGGTCGCAGCGAAGAAGCGGGGAGTCGACGTGCGGCTGATCACTGATCGGCAGCGCACCGAGGATGTCAAACAACGCACGGCGCTTCATACGCTCCATTTGGCTGGTATACCGATCCTCGTGAATGAGCACGATGGGCTGATGCATCTGAAACAGGTTGTCATTGACGATGAGGTGAATACGACGGGCTCGATGAATCATACGACGAGCGGCAATCGCTATAACGATGAGCGACTGGACATCATTACTGACCACGCGATTACGGTCCAGGCCCGTGACAAGTTCCTCGCGATGTGGAACGATCGCACGCGATATCGGAATTGGAAGTAAACGAAAAAGTTCAGGTGCAGACCACAATTGAGGATGATGGAACATGAACCGGTAATTATGGTGTATTTCCACTCTCAGCCTCAATTTCGACCGTCGCCTATCTGGTGAGATGTGATGACTGAAGAGACCGACGTCGCGGTGGTAGGGGCAGGGGGTGGCGGAGCCGTCTTGGCCCTGGCATTGGCGAAGCAAGGGGTCCGCACCGTCGTATTAGATCAGGCGACTGGCCCACCCAAGGGCTTGCGGGGAGAAATTCTCCAACCGAACGGACAGCGCGTACTCGATCGTTTGGGTGTATTGCAGTCGTTGCCGGCAGATGCCACGCGATCTGTGCGGCTCTTTCATTTTTGCCGGGCCGGAGGAACGCGCCTCTGCAGCATCGACTATGGCGACCTGCCCCCGCCCTACAATCACGCCATCGTCACCTTGCCCAACGTGGTCCATCATGCCATTGTCGCGGCGGTGCAACAGCATACGAGTGTGACATTGCGCTATGGGACCTCATTCTCAGGGCTGGTTCGTGAAGGCAATCAGGTGGTGGGAGTATCCACGCAGGGGCCGGATGGCGCACACACCATTCGCGCAAAGATCGTCGTCGGCGCCGATGGCGCCTTTTCAAAAGTGCGCGAGGCGCTGAAGATTCCCGCCGATCTGTACCTCTACCCTGACGGGTATCTCATTGCGATTCTCGAATCGGACGAGCCGGTATCGGAATCGTTTTACTATGTCGGGCACAGGACGATTTTGGGAATCTTTCCAGCGACAGGGAACAAAGCCTATCTCTTCTATATGATTCGCAAGGATTCGATGGAGGCGGTGAAGCAGCAGGGGATTCCTGCACTCCAGCAGATATGGAGCCAAATTGCGCCACAGTTCTCCAGGCTCTTTCGCTGCTTGAACGATTGGGGGCAGACCGCCTATATGCCGACTGGGCGGATACGAACACCAACCTGGGTGGCGGATGGAGCGGTGCTGATCGGCGATGCCGCCCACGCGATGAATCCCCATGCCTCGCAGGGACGCATGCAGGCTATGGTCGATGCCATGGCGCTGGCCGATCTCTTGCCGGGCTGTCTGAACGATCGGAACTATTCCGCCGAAAGGTTGAAAGAATTTGAACGGGCTAGGCGGCCACAAGTCACCATGCTACAGCAACTGGCTGATCAACAAGTGTTCTATTGGAATACGAAGAATCCCGTGATCGCGTTCTTGCGCGATCGTGTGTTTCAGACGCTGGACCGGAACGCGCGGCTTCGCTATCAGGTTCTGTCGACCACGGCGGGGCTGCGGACCATGCCCCCGTTTAATCTGATCGATCGTGTGATTGCCGCGGGGTTGCTTCCAGATATCCGCGCCCATGAGAGATCTCCACATCCGATGTCTTTATGAGAAACATAGGTGCGCCTGAACGTATGATCGACGGATTGTCGAATGAGACGCAGAAGCTGCTGCAGACTTATGTGAAGGAGGTCAAAGCGGCATTCGGAGATCAACTGGAAGGCTTGTTGCTCTACGGCAGTGCCGTCAGGGGGGAATTTCTCAAAGGTCGGTCAAACCTGAACATCCTCCTTCTCGTCTCATCCTACGACAGTGCCGTCCTGAAGCAGTACAGCCTGTTGCACCGTCAATGGAGTAAAGAGCAGATTGTGGTCCCCCTCTTTCTGACGGAAGAGGAATTGCGCATGTCGGCAGCGGTCTTTCCACTCGAGTTTCTGGAGATCCAGGAGCAACACCGCGTCCTCGACGGGCACGATCCCTTCATCGGCTTCCACGTGAAGACCGATCGGCTGAAAGAGGCCGTAGTTCAGGGTTTGACAAGTCATATCATACGGCTGC
Organism: Nitrospira sp. CG24A; assembly: GCA_002869925.2. Taxonomy (GTDB): domain Bacteria; phylum Nitrospirota; class Nitrospiria; order Nitrospirales; family Nitrospiraceae; genus Palsa-1315. The sequence continues at coordinate 107,141 of NEWT02000017.1, read as the reverse complement.
GTCAGCGCTATGTGGAAGGGGGCGGAGGCGACGAAGCAACGACAATTTTGCTGACGCTTTCGATTGCCTCAACGATTCCTCTGCTGCGCGGAGTTCGACGTCTTCTTGGGCGCCTCCCCCTTTCTCACTCAGAGGCGGTGATCTCGGATGTCGGCGAGCAGTTGAAACTGGATCTACAGGGGTTGCTGGATGTCTGGTTGCTGAAGCGTGGACAGATTTCTCCAGGTCCCCACGAAATGTCTCGACTCTTCGACCGCCATCTGCAGGCCACAGTATTGGTGACACGCGCGGTTGAGCAATTGCCTCAGTTGGAGCCGCGATGACGAGAACCCTCAGTATGGCAATGGTGCTCTGCCTGATTGTCTTTGAGGGCGTGGCTCAGGCTGCGTTCTATGAACGCCCCAAGGTCCAGTTGCCGGGCCCTCAAGGCTATGTGAGCGACCATGCGCAGGCGATCGATGGGGATTGGAAAGAGCGCATCCGGTCCGTCTGCCAGGATCTTGAGCGGAAGACCGGCGTGGAAATGGTGGTGGTGACCGTCCCCACTATCAAGCCATTCGGGTCAGCCAACGAGTATGCAACGGCACTCTATGAAAAGTGGGGAATCGGATCGACGCAACAGGAACATGGCATGATGGTGCTGGTCGCGGTGCAGGAACGGCAGGCTGCGATCACGCTAGGCCGCCAGATGTTGCCCGTCATTACTCCAGCGGTGGTCAATCAAGTCGGCCGTGAAAGCCTGCAGCCGTCGATTGAGTTGGGACACTTTGGTGAAGGCCTCTATCTCACCGTGGTGGCGTTGGCGTCACCCGCTCAGGAAATACGTATCGGAGATTTTTCCAGGAAACACTCTAAAGGCCTGGGGCTCGGGCTCGCCATCTTTACAGGCATTAGTGCGGTTGCTTTCTTTTGGTGGATTAGCCGGCCCGACCTTCGACATCCCTACAGGCGAATTCAACAAGGGGAGTATTGGGGAACAGGG
>NEWT02000017.1:26830-106059 GCA_002869925.2 Nitrospira sp. CG24A | reverse complement strand
CGGCCCGATTCTGTTCCGCTACGGGAAGGTCAAGCGCTGGGTCTATGTCTGCCACTCGTTGGCGCATGAGGAATATCTCACCAGAGCAGAGCGGGCTGCGACGACGCATGAACGGGCCAGACGGCGGCTGAGCGTGCGCGCCCGGCGCTGGATTGAACGCATGGTGATCCGCCGCTGTCATCATGTGATCGTGTTGAGCGAATTCATGAAGCAACAAGTCTTCGCTACACACGGCATCCCTCCGAAGTCCATTACCGTGGTTCCCGGCGCAGCCGATCCAGTTACGTTCCATCCGCCGCAGGATCGGAAGGAGATCAGACGGGAACTCAAATTACCGGAGAGCCGCACAATTTTGTTTACCGTTCGCAATCTGGTCCCCCGCATGGGATTAGAGCATCTTCTCGAAGCCATGACGATGCTCGGAGAGGAGCAGCGAGACCTTCTCCTCCTCATTGGTGGAGATGGTCAACTACGCTCGCGATTGGAAGAACACATATTCAGCAAGGGATTACACGATGCAGTCAGGTTGCTCGGATTTGTGCCGGAGGATCAATTGGCGAAGTACTACCAGGCTTCCGATTTGGTCGTGATGCCGACGCGACAACTCGAAGGGTTCGGCTTGGTGACGGTCGAGGCGTTAGCCTGTGGTACGCCGGTGATGGGGACGCCGGTTGGCGCGATCCCTGAAGTGTTGAGCACGGTTGATCCGATGTTTGTCACAGAAGGGACAGACGGAGCGTCTCTCGCAAAAACATTACGGCTGGTATTCAAGCGGTTTCGCAGTCAACCAGGTGAGCGGGAGCGCTGGGCAACAAAAGGCCGCGCGATGGTGGAGCAGCGATATAATTGGGTGGCGCATACAGCAGATCTCGATCGACTGTTCGTGCGCTTGTCGAAAAACGGACCGGCTCTATCACGTGAGTCGGCCGGAGCGAAGAAGGTGATTCATGTGATTACGCGGCTGGACTATGGCGGGTCTGCACAGAATACGATGCTGACCGCTCTCGGTCATGACCGTGCCCAGTTCAAGCTGCTGGTGGTTGCCGGGTATCCAGGGCGTTGGGATGCGCAAGGCGGGCAGGTCGCAACTGAAGAGAATTGCCGGCGACTTGAGAAAGCGGATGTTCGCTGGAAGCTGCTTCCTTCCCTGACAAGAGAGGTCTCTCTCCTGAAAGATATACAAGCCCTGTGGCAATTGACTCGCCTCTTCCGGCAAGAGCGGCCGGCATTGGTCCATACCCATACATCAAAGGCCGGTGTGTTAGGGCGAGTGGCGGCCTGGATTGCGAAGGTCCCAGTCATCGTCCACACGCCGCACGGCCATGTGTTTTACGGGCATTTCGGTCCAACCAGATCCTGGCTATTTCTTCAGATCGAACGGGTACTGAGTGTGATTACGGATCGACTGATTGCGCTGACGGACGCGGAACGACAGGATCATCTCGATCGTAATGTCGGTATTGCCGACCGGTTTGCTGTGGTACCGAGTGGGATCGATCGCGAGCGGTTTGGACTGGCGAGGGCTCAGGGGAAACAACAGCCGGAGTGGTTTGGTTGCCCACCGGATGCGTTGATCGTTGGATCAGTCGGATGGCTCACCGATATTAAAGGCCACAAATACCTGATCGAAGCTGTCTCCAAATTGAAAATGGACTTCCCCTCCCTCCATCTCGTCATCGTCGGGAGTGGAGATCGGCATGACGCACTTCTGCAGCAGGCGGAATTGGCTGGAGTTCTCGATGCAGTGCATTTCCTGGGCCACCGGGATGACGTCGAAGTCTGTCTGGCCGGGATGGATCTGTTTGTGTTGCCTTCGCTCAATGAAGGGATGGGGCGTGCGCTGGTCGAAGCCATGGCAGCTGGGTTGCCGGTGATTGCCTCCCGTGTCGGTGGTATTCCGGCCGTCATCAGCCACGAGCAAACTGGTTTACTGGTGCCTCCTGGTAATGCTGATGCATTGGCGGATGCCATACGGCGATTACTCGATCAGCCGGATTTGGCTAGGCAATTAGGCCTGGCTGCAGGCCATAGCGTAGACAGCCGATATGGTTCGCGTTCAATGGTTCGCGTGGTTGAATCAATTTTTGCAGAGGCGCTCAGTGCTCGCAGGTAAGAATAAGGAAGCGATGAATCGTACCTATCGATTGATAGTGGCGTTCGTGATCATGGCGTCATTTTTGTCAGGTTTCGATGTGAGAGCACAGGCATCGGAAGTGCGACAACAGTTGCTGGCTACGGTACATGTTCATAGTTCTGCCAGCACCGGTGAATTGACCGTTGAAGCGTTGGCTGAACGAGCGGAAGAACTTGGCCTGAATGCGCTGATTCTGACCGACAATTTTTCTCTGCGTTATGAGTATGGATTGTGGCCATTGCCGGGTCTTTTAAAACAACACGTCAGTTTTCCTTCTGTGTTGGAATATGGAATCGAACGGTACTTGGACGAGATCGCGGCAGCGCAGAGCCGTCACCCGAACCTGATCATCCTACCCGGAGTCGAGGTTGCCCCCTATTACTATTGGACCGGCTCAATTCTGAATCGAACGTTGACGATGCATAATGCTCAACGCAATCTTCTGGTGATCGGTCTGACCAAGCCAGATGACTATCGATCTCTTCCGGCGAGCGGGAATCCATCCTCCTACACATTCGATTGGCGAGGAGCCGTGAATGCTGTGCCGATGTTATTGGCTATTCCAGCCGTCTGGTTGTGGAGGCCGTTCCGGCGTGATCCCGCCCGGCGATCACTCCGGCGGGCTATCGCCTGTGTGCTGATCGTCCTTGCGGTGGCGCTGGTGGCGAATGCCTGGCCCCTGAGCCAGCCTGCGTTTAGTTCATATGATGATCGGTTGGGGTATCGTCCCTATCAGGCCTTGATCGACGATGTGAGGGCGAAGGGTGGGCTTGTTTTTTGGTCGATGACAGAAGCGCGAGACTTTCATGAATATACTGCTGGCCCGTTGGGGACTGTTACCGTTAAGACGGAGCCCCATCTTGAGTCGTTGCTACAGACGACGGGGTATACCGGCTTTGGGGGGCTCTATCAGGATGGACGAACAGGCGTGAAGCCAGGTGAATTGTGGGACCGGTTGCTCCAATTGCCCACGAGTGAACAGCGCTCGCCCCCAGTGCTGATCGGGGAACTGGCGTTTCATGGATTCACGGATGCGGGGAAGGACTTGCATCGACTTGTGACGGTGCTCTGGGTGAAAGAGCGGACAGCTTCCGGTGTTCTCGAGGCGCTTCAGTCCGGTCACTCCTATGCAGTGGGGGATGGCGATCAGCATGTTCAGCTTCGATTGGATGAGTTCCAAGTGGTGTGCCACGGTGGAACCAGATCGGCATCGGTCGGTGACAGGCTTGATCCAGGTGGGGCGCGCGACCTCATGATTCGACTCTCTGTCACGGCGGTCGATCGTGGGCGCCACCCTGTGAAGGTGCGGGTGATTCGTTCCGGCCAGATTCTCGCGCAATTGGCCGGTCAGACGCCGTTTCGCATCGACTGGCCGGACACACACGCGCCAATCGCAGAGCGGATCACCTATCGAGTAGAGATCACCGGCAGTGGCGAACTGTTGAGTAACCCCATTGTTGTGGAGCCGATTCTTCCACTGAAGGCTATGAGCTAAGGCAGCATCGATGCGCGTCACGATTCATCAACCGCAGTTTCTACCCTGGCTTGGGTATCTGGACAAGATCGATCAGGCCGATCTATTCATCGCGTTGGATTCAGTGCAGTTCAAGAAGAACGAGTGGCAAAATCGTAATCGAATCAGAACCGCGAGCGGTTGCCAATGGGTCACCGTACCGGTCCTTCATCGGTTTGGCCAACTGGTGAAAGATGTTCAGGTCAACCAAACTGTGAATTGGCAACGCCAGCACCGACATGCCATCGAGATGCATTATGCGCAGGCGCCATTCCGTGACCGCTACCTTCCGGAATTGCTCAGCCTCTATGCCATGCCATGGGAACGATTGCATGAGCTGAATATGAGGGTCATTCGTTGGCTACTTGAGGCATACGGAATTACGACGCCTGTCCGTTGTGCGTCGGAGTGGGAGGCGCGTGAAGAGCCTACCGACCGATTGATCGATCTTTGCCGTGCCGTCGGCGCATCGGGATATCTCTCCGGTCCTGGCGGGGAGCAGTATCTGGATGTGATGCGATTTGACTCGTCTGGATTGAAGCTGGAGATGCAACAGTTCCACCATCCGATATATCGGCAAGCCTATGAACCATTTATGCCGGCGATGTCGGCCATCGATCTATTGTTCTGTTGTGGCCCGGAGGCGCTGACGCGACTTCGCGAGGCACGAACGGGACAGAATGTGGTCAGTGCGATATAGCTCGAAGAGTTTTCGGACAAAAGTGTTGTGGCAGGATAACAACTCAATTATCTCTATTTTCAGGATAAATAGCGATAAAGTCATGTTGGATGGTCAAAAAGGCCGTCCAGCAAGGCCGCAGCGAGTGAAGAGGCGAGGCGTACGCTTCGGTATGTTGAGCCTCTGAGCGATGCGAGAACGCCGCTGGCGGACTTTTTCAGCATCCAGCTAAGCGAGGGGGACGAGATGGCGAACGATCGTAGAAAGCCGATGCGAATTCTGGCCATCGGCGCGCATCCGGACGATATTGAAGCTGGGTGCGGAGGAACATTGCTCAAGTATGCGCAAAAGGGGCACCGCATTTTTCTGATGGTGATGACGTCTGGGGATAAGGGTGGGGCGAGCGGCGTACGCAAGCGCGAGCAGGAAGAATCGGCGAAACAATTACGGGTCGAAAAAATTTATTGGGGCGGGTATGAGGACACGGCCGTTCCGATGGGGCGAGAACTCATTCAGGAGATCGAAGAGGTGGTAAAGGAAATTCAGCCACACTTCATTTTCTCGCACTATCACGATGACACCCATCAAGATCACCGGCACCTGGCGATGAGTACCATCACCGCAACCCGCTATACTCAGAACGTGTTGTTCTATGAAGGACCGACCACCCAGAACTTTTCGCCGACTGTGTTCGTCGACATCGACCATGTGCTCGAGGACAAGGTCAAATCTATCGAGGCTCACGCTTCGCAGGTAAAGAAGACCAACATTGAAGGCCTAAGTATTGTGGATGTGATTCGGGCCGGGGCGCATTTCCGCGGCATCCAGGGTCGGGTGAAAAATGCAGAAGGCTTCGTGCCGCTGCGATTGTTTATTAACATCGGCCAATGACCACGGTGGCGACCATGATTCCACACTCACGGCCTGCGATTGGGCAGGCGGACTTGCAAGCAGCAGCCGAAGTACTAGGTTCTGGGCAGATTGCCCAGGGGCCTCGGGTTGAGCAGTTCGAGCGTGACATGGCCACCTTCGTCGGCGTGCAAGGTGGGGTGGCGGTCAGTTCAGGAACTGCGGCGCTGGAGCTGGCGCTGCGGGCGCTTAGGATTGGAATGGGCGATGAAGTGATCATGCCGAGTTATGTGTGTGCCGCGCCCTGGCTTGCGACGCAACGAGTCGGGGCACAGGCGAGGCTTGTCGACATTGATGTGAATACGTTCAACATCGATCCACTCGCAGCCCGTCTGGCGGTGACGAAGAAGACTCGTGCGATCATTGTCCCGCATCTATTCGGCCTGCCGGCCGATCTGACCGCGCTGGAGCGGCTGGGGATTCCATTGATCGAGGATTGTGCCCAGACGTTAGGGGTGACAGAGCAGGGTCGCCGTGTTGGCACGGTCGGACGACTGACCGTGTGTTCCTTTTACGCCACGAAGGCATTGTGCACAGGAGAAGGTGGGATGGTGTTGTCGAATGAAGCGTCGTTGCTCGAACGAATCACATCGCTGCGCGAATATGATGGCGCAGCGACCTTGAATCCATCTTCCTTCAATCTTAAGCTGACCGATTTGCAAGCGGCGCTCGGGCTCTCCCAGTTAGGGCGGTTCTCCGCCTTTCAGGAGCGCCGCGCTGTGCTCGCAGCCGCGTATCGTGACACGCTTTCTTCTACGACTGCTGTCTGTCCGATCGTGCCTCCGGGGAGGATGCATGGCTACTATCGATTTGTAATCAGGCTGTCGCATGCACAGACCGCCCCTGGCGGTCTTGCGAATATGATCAGCCGGTTGGAACAGCAGGGGATTCACTGTCGTAAGCCTGTTTTCCGCCCGCTTCACCGTTATCTTGATCAGCCAGGTTTTCCTCATAGCGATGAAGCGGACCGAACGGCGCTGTCAGTTCCGCTCTATCCCGATCTCACAGATGATGAAGTTCAGCAGATTCAGCACTCGTTGGTGCAGGTACTTTCATGAAGGCTATCGATATAGAGATTCCACCCTTCGCGTTGCGCAGCAGCCGACGCTGGCTGACACCGATTGCCCTGGGGGCTCTGCTTGGTGTGGTGGCCTTAGCGGTTCCTATGGTCCGTCAATTCTTTGTATTCGAAGGTCTTCGGTGGCTCTACATCCTCCTCTTCGCCTTTCTTGGCGCAGGCGCGTTGACGCCGTTCATGGCGCATCTCAGCCATCAGTGGGGGTTGGTCGACCAACCGTCAGCGCGTAAAATCCATGCGCATCCTACTCCCAGGCTCGGTGGTGTCGCTGTCTTTCTTGGATTCCTCGGCTCGGTCCTGTTGAATTCAATCCTGCCGGACTGGATGATCGGGATCCTTGCAGCGGGATCGCTGCTGTTGGTGGTCGGCGTGATCGACGATGTGTGTGAACTGCCCGCATGGTCCAAGCTGGTTGCTCAACTGGCGGCGGCGGGGATTGTTATTGCGACGGGCAAGGTTCTGACTCTGTTTCCAAGCGGCCCAGTCGGCGATGTGGCGAATGTCATGCTGACGTTGCTCTGGATCGTCGGGATCACGAATGCCTTTAATTTTTTCGACGGCATGGATGGGCTGGCCACAGGGCTGGCCATTCTTATCGCTGGATTCATGGGCGCGGTGGCGTTTGAAACGAATCAGCCGGGGTTGGGCTGGCTCGCCATTGCCGTCATTGGCGCAGGGGCAGGGTTTCTTCCGTATAATTTTCGAGGGCGCAAGCCTGCCGTCATTTTTCTTGGAGATGGGGGAGCAACCTTCCTGGGATTCACACTGGCCTGTCTCGCCGTGAAAGGGAATTGGGCGGATCATAGTCCAATCGTTTCGTTCAGCAACCCGCTCCTCATCTTCGGCGTGCTCATCTACGATATGATCCACATCACCGTGGAACGGGTCGCGACAGGGAAAGTGCACTCCATCAAGGAGTGGCTCGACTACGTGGGGAAAGACCACCTTCATCATCGGTTGGAACGTGCCTTGGGGTCTCGCCAAGCCAGTGTCGCAGTGATCTGTTTGATGACTATTTGCCTGGGGCTTGCGGCGTTAGCGCTCCGTCATGCCGAAACCACTGAAGCGTTGTTACTGTTGCTACAGGCGGCCTTGATTGTGGTCATTATCACGATATTGGAATGGAGCGGTCGCCACAAGCACTAACCCCTTGCACTGTGCCGCAGTTCCCGCTACAAAATCCCTCCATGGTTCCTACCGTTGAATGGAAAGACGGCGCTGTACGACTACTTGACCAGAGCCGGTTACCGGAGTCCGTCGAGTTTCTCGACTGCCGGGACTATCAGACAGTTGCCGATGCGATTCGTCAGCTCAAAGTTAGAGGTGCGCCGGCGATCGGTGTGACGGCGGCGATGGGGGTTGCACTGGGTGCTCAGACCGTCATCTCGCCCGACTACGAGTCCTTCGCCAGGCAGGTGGGCGCGATTTGCGATCATCTGGCGGCGACCAGGCCGACGGCGGTGAACTTATTTTGGGCCCTCGAACGGATGAAACGCCTGCTGGCCTCCTTATGCGCGGAGCCGATTGCATTCATCAAGACTGCGCTACTGAAGGAATCCCAAGTCATTCTGGATGAAGATATTGCGCTCTGTAAGGCCATGGGGAAACACGGCGCAGAGCTGATCGCAAGCGGCCAAACGATCCTGACCCATTGCAATGCCGGTGCGCTGGCAACAGCCGGCTATGGCACGGCATTGGGGGTCATTCGCGCGGCTTGGGAGCAAGGGAAGAAGATCCAGGTCATTGCAGACGAAACCAGGCCGGTCTTGCAAGGCGCACGCCTTACGGCTTGGGAGTTGATGGAAGACAAGATTCCCGTGACGCTTATCACAGACAATATGGCTGGCGCTCTCATGCGGCAGGGGAAGATCCACCTCTGTATCGTGGGGGCTGATCGGATTGCGGCCAATGGGGACGTAGCCAACAAGATCGGGACCTACTCAGTCGCCGTGCTGGCTAAAGCCCATGGGATTCCCTTCTATGTGGCCGCGCCCTATTCCACGATTGATTTGAAGACCAAAACAGGAGCGGACATTCCGATCGAACAACGGAATCCATTAGAAATCACCACCATTCATGGCAGCCATCCCATCGCACCAGCCGGAGTCGCAGTCTACAATCCGGCCTTCGACGTGACCCCGGCGGAATGGATCACCGGTATCATTACTGAGCGGGGTGTGTTCAAGCCAGGTGATCTCGCGGCACAGTTTCAGCTGTAGCCCGTCGCCGTAAGGCGAAGACGTTCTACTTTTATGATGACCCAGCTATCGCAGTGTAGGGCGACAGAATGACTATTCCCACGCCAACCTGACTCCCATAGTGTGCTGATCTCAAACTGTGTCTTGCTCTCCATGAAAAATGTCACGACGGGCGTGAAAGTGATGGGGTAAACATAGGCGTCTATTAAGCTGCCCCCTTGTGTCCATCCTCGTGCAGCGTTTATCATAATGCCCGCCCGTACCACGCACCCAATCACCAGGAGTCTGACGCATGAAGAAGCGAACACCCATGGCCGCCATTCAGTCTTCATCCACCACCCGTCTCGAACGTGACAGCATGGGCGAGCTGGCTGTGCCGGCGACCGCATACTATGGCGTGCAAACCGCTCGCGCCATTGAGAACTTTCCCATCAGTTCGCTGCGCTTCCCGCGCGCCATGATTCGGGCCTTGGGTCGGATCAAACGGGCAGCGGCCACCGTCAATCAGTCCTTGGGTCTCCTCGACAAGGCCACCGCCAGTGCCATTGCGCAGGCTGCGACCGACGTGGTCGAAGGCCGCCTCGATGCTGAATTCCCCGTGGATATCTTTCAAACCGGGTCCGGCACCTCGACGAACATGAACACCAACGAGGTGATCTCTAATCGGGCCACCGAATTGTTAGGAGGCGCACGCGGCAGTAAGTTGGTGCACCCCAACGATCACGTGAATCTTGGCCAATCCAGCAACGACATCATTCCTACCGCCATTCACATCGCCGCCGGGGAACTGATCCAACAGCAGCTCATTCCGGCTCTTACCGGCTTGCACAAATCGCTGGCGCGCAAAGCGAAGGAGTTCGATCGGATTGTCAAGATCGGACGTACCCATTTACAGGATGCCACCCCGGTGCGGCTGGGGCAGGAATTCGGTGGATACGCCCGGCAGATGGCACTCGGGATTCAGCGGCTGAAACAGGCCCAAGCGGCCCTCAGTGAAGTGGCGCTGGGCGGCACCGCCGTCGGCACTGGGCTCAATTGCCATCCGAAGTTCTCGGGCAAGGTCCTGGCCCTCATTTCCAAGGAGACCGGCTGTACATTTCTTGAAGCGACGAACCACTTTGAAGCGCAGTCGGCACAGGATTCGTTGGTCGACGCGAGCGGAGCGCTCAAGACCCTGGCCGTCAGTCTGATGAAGATTGCCAACGACATCCGCTGGTTGGGCTCGGGCCCTCGCTGTGGATTAGGGGAGATTAATCTGCCTGAGACCCAGCCGGGCTCTTCCATCATGCCGGGCAAGGTGAACCCGGTCATTGCCGAATCGGTGACGATGGTCTGCGCGCAAGTCATCGGGAACGATGTCACGATTACCGTCGGCGGGCAAGCGGCGAACTTCGAACTGATCGTGATGCTGCCGGTCATGGCCTATAACCTCTTTCAATCGATCGAACTCCTCTCGACCGTATCTGCCAACTTCGCAACCAAGTGTATTGATGGGATCACCGCCAACGAGGCACGGTGCAAGAGTCTGATTGAGCAGAGCCTGGCAATGTGTACCGCGCTGGCCCCGGAGATCGGCTATGACGCGGCGGCGAAGCTGGCTAAGGAGGCGTATAAGTCAGGCAAGACCGTGCGTCAGATCGCCCAAGAACAGAACGTCCTCTCAGAAAAGCGGCTCGCCGCCTTGCTCGATCCCTGGCGTATGACCGAACCGGGTGGCCCAGTCGGCAGCGCGGGAGGATAGAAGGGCGCGGCTCACAGTGCCAACCGCCAACAGAAGCAGGGGCAGATCGGTTTATCCACGTTCCTTTCCCGACAACTCCTTCAGCCGCTCTATTCGATTTGGGGGTGAATCAAATTCGGGCGATTATGTTGTACTTAACACTGGTTTCTTGAGTGTGTATACTGGCCTCATTGAACAGGAGGCCTCATGAAAAAGCTCACCACACAGCCAGCCGTTACCCTCACTCAGTTGATGCAGAAATTCTCTACCGAGGAAGCCTGCAAAGAACACCTGAAGAATCTTCGCTGGCCTAACGGCGTGGAATGCCCTCGCTGTCAGAATAAGAAAGTCTACGAACTCAAGTCCAAGCCGTTTCACTGGGTCTGTAAAGCCAAGGAGTGCGGAGGCGCGAATGGCTACCGCTTCTCGGTTATTGCCAAGACCATCTTTGAGAACACGAACTATCCGCTGACAACTTGGTTCCAGGTCATTTACCTCATGATGCAGAGCAAGAAGGGGATCAGCGCCTTGCAGATCCATCGCACGATCGGAAGCGGCGACTACCGCACAGCCTGGTATATGTGCCATCGCATTCGCGCCGCGATGCAAAGCGGCACATTCAACAAGCTCATGGGCGAAGTGGAAGTGGATGAGACCTACATCGGCGGGAAAGCGAAAAATAGGCATGCATCGAAGCGTCTCCTGGGTACTGGCGTCAGTGGCAAAGTCGGCGTCATTGGTGCCATCGCTCGCAAGGGCAACGTGGTTGCGGAGATTATCGAGCAGGCCGATGCTGCCACACTCACCGCGTTTGTCAAAAAGACCGTTGATGAGCACGTCTCTTTGATTTCTACTGATGAATGGCGCGGATATGTGCGCCTGAAGAAGTCTTTCCCTCATGAAACCGTGAGCCATAACACAGGCGAGTACGTGAGGGGCAGTGTCCATACGGCCAATCTCGATAACTTTTGGAGCCTGCTGAAGCGTGGCGTCATGGGTACCTTCCACAATATCAGCAAAGCCTATCTGCCGTTGTACCTGGCAGAGTTCTCGCATCGCCATAATAACCGAGAGAATCCGAACCTCTTTAACGATGTCGTAGCAGGATGCTGAGCACGCCTCCGCTGAAGCGTGCCAGCATGAGGTATAAGCCCAAGAACTTGCAGATGCGATTACCGATGGAGGTCCAGTCATGCCGAAAGCCAACCCGGTTTCGTTATATCCGTTGAGTTTTGATGAGGCTCTGACCATGCTCATAAAAACACCTCCGAAAACGCAGAAGAAGCAGCGGAAGGTCAAAACAAAGAAGGCCAAATAAGGGTTAGCGCTAAATGAATGACCATCAGCAGACCGGCAAAGATTATAGTGGCAATGATGAATCTCCCATCGAAGAGATAATAGAAGAAGCTAAACGAAATCGGGAGAGAGACGAGGAAGAGCAACCATCAAAATCCCTGTCTCAGCAACTCAAGGAACTCGGACTCGACCGAAAAATTGAGCTTGGAGTAGCTGTTGTTGGTCTGATCATTGCCATTGTCCTGGCGATTATAGCGGGCTTTCAACTGGGTGCAATGAGGGAGCAAACCACGAAAATGCAGGGGCAACTTGACGAAATGCAAAAAGGGAGCGGGGATACTAAATTGCTCGCTGAAGCGAGCAAGAGACAGGCCACTAACACCTCTGAACAGGTTGGTCAGCTCAAAGCCTTGGTTGAGCAAACCCATAATCTGGCTACTGCCACTCAAGAATCGATTAACAATGCCAAAGAAACCTCTCATCGGGAGCTGCGGTCCTACGTTGTCATTGGATCTAATGACATTCCGAAACTGGAAGAAGGCAAAAGGCCATTCGTTACCAGCGTCGTTGAAAACATAGGTAAAACGCCCATATATGATGGGGGGTGGATATCTGGCATCAATGTATTTACCTACCCCCTGACAGAGGACATTACTAATGATTCGTGCACCAACGTCTTGAAGAGTCCAGGTGCCCCAAAATGGCTTATTGGCAGGTCTTCGAAAATAGAAAAATGGAGGGTGCTGCCATTCCAAGCTTCTGAGGTTAAGGCAATTAAAGAAGGACGAGCAGCCGTCTATTTCCATGGCAGGATTTGCTATCGTGATATCTTCAGAGAAGTGCATTACACTGACTTTTGTATGCGTTGGAGATGGGAAAATGGGCATCTCGGAGAGGGCTTGGCTTGCCCACAAGGAAATGGTGGCAATTAATACAAATAGCGTGGCTAAGCATTTACGGGTGTCAAGTAAGACGTAATCGCCGGAATTTGTTCAAGGGGCTGAGATCATCCTGGCGCTTAACCCAGCTTCCTAGCCAAGGACCCGGTGAAGAATGGTGCAACACCATCGCACCGGGTCTTCTGGTTTTTGTGAATTGAACCAAACAGAGTTCTGGCCAAGACAAATGGAAGTATTGTCGAAAGGTTTTAAGGGTTGTTTGTATTGACAAGGCTCTCTATCGCAGGTAGTTTCACCCCTTCAGCTTGATGCCTGCAGGCTATACCCACGAAACGTTCAGCATCGAGCTACGATGCAGCTAGTGCCTACACAGCATATCTTTTCCACGCCACTTAAACGGTATTAGGACATGCGCTCATCACAGTCGTGCCTGGTGTTGTTCTTAAGCCTGATGCTCCTTACGGGGCTGGCTGGCTGTGGACAGACTTCCTCAGACAGTTCACCGAACCTTAGCTCACGGGCAAGCGTGGGTGTGCCGCCTGTTTCCAAGCCGAGTCCATCCACAGGCAACAACTCAGTGACTCCAGTTTCCCCAATGGCAAACCCCACTCCTCTTACCTCAGGAAAGGCAACAGGTGGCGCATCAGGGAAAGAGACTGTACGAGGGGAGAACAGTCCCCACGCGGTTCCTGTTCCGTTTTCAAAATCGGAAGATTTGCCGGAGTCCTTGGTTGTGCCGGCATGGATAGCCAAAGAACTCGACTCACCGGATGTGAATACCCGGCTCCGCGCCCTGGAAACGTGGGCACAATCAGCGCCCCCTGGCGCGGTTGATCCGTTGATCGTAGCCCTCGAGGATAAGGACGAACGAGTCCAGGCACGGGCGATGGAATTGATCGAGCAAGATCAGGCACGAGGGCCTCGTGCAGAGCAGTCTGACGAAGGAGCGGAAGGCGCAAACGAGATACAAGAGTCTGTCGATACTGAAGTTGTCGGGGAAGGAGCCGCGGTTGATCCATCAAATAAATGAATCAATTCAAGAGATCGTTCAGAGCCAACCAAGAAATCCCTCACGCCCAGCACGCTGAATCCCAATCTCCCATAGATTATTGCGCGAGATCTTGATCAGACAGGGTTCCCCTTTCGCTTTGACACCACAAAACACGCTATGTTAAAGTCCGCGGAACTGTTGAGGTTCTAGGCGTTTTCCATTCACATTTCTTAGGACATATTCTATGAGTACAGAGGGCAAGCATGTGATCATTGTGGCCGGTGCTGGACCAGCAGGAATGGCAGTGGCGAGTTCGCTTTCGAAGGCAGGCCATGAGGTCATTATTCTCAATCGCGATATCAAGTTCGGCGGGCTGGCTGAATACGGGATCTTTCCCTCAAAGCTTAAGCTCCGCGGTGGGCTTAAAAAGCAGTACTGGGAATTGCTCGAGCGACCGAACGTCCACTATTTCGGTAATATCTCAATCGGCAATGGGAAGGACTTGACCGTTGATGAGGTGCAAAAGCTTGGCGCCGATGCGGTGGTGTTTTCTATCGGCGCACAGGGGACCAAGGCGATCGGCGTGGAAGGGGATTCGGCCCAAGGAGTCTTTCACGCAAAGGATGTTGTGTACCATTTCAATCGACTGCCAGGTTTCGGTGATCGGCCGTTCGAGATGGGCAAGCATGTTGCCGTCATTGGCGCCGGCGATGTCATGGTCGATATCGCGCATTGGTTGGTTCGCTATAAGAAAGTTGAGCGGGTCACCGCGATCGTGCGGCGTGGGCCTGCCGAGCGAAAGTACAATCCGAAAGAGATCCGCGCCGTGTGCGCCAATATGGATGTGGAGGGGATCACCAATGAGGTGGATCGGATCAAGGATCGCCTTGCCGCAGTCGGCCAGAATGCAGATGACGTGCTGAAGGGCCTGACCGAGGAGTTTACGAAATGCGAGCCGAAGGTCAGTGAAGCGAGTATGGGCTTCAAGTTCCTTGCGTCTCCCAAGCGTATTCTCGTCGATGGCAAGAATCGCGTGTGTGGCTTGGAGATGGAAGATAACAAACTCGATCCAAAGGGCGAGGACACCGTGGCGGTCGGACTGAAACAATATTATGAATTTCCTTGCGACTCCGTGGTGTTTGCCGTCGGGGATAAAGTCGATGAGACGGTTGGATTGCCGTATAAGAGCGGCATGTTCATCACAAGTCCCAACAAGACCGGGAACGATCCGGACGATGCACTCTTCCAAGCCTATGATGAAACGGCACAGACAGTCATCGACGGGGTATTTCTCGCTGGATGGGCCCGCAAAGCCAGTGAAGGATTAGTGGGTATCGCGAAACGGGATGGGGATTGGTGCGCGGAAGTGGTCAATCGCTATCTTTCGACAAAATCACCAGGGAATCATTCTGACGCAAAAGTTGTCCTCGACAAGCTTGCCGCAGTGCTCACCGCTCATAGAAGCCATCCGGTCGGTCTGGAGGGACTCCGTATCCTCGAATCACAAGAAAGATCTCATTGGGGTGAGGACTGTATCGGGGAATTCAAATATACGAGCAACCAGGAAATGCTCGAACTGATTGAGCGTGGAAAATCGTAACGGATCGGCCGCTCCATTCTATCGATCCCCCCATTTGAGTTTCTCTCTCAGCACATCGTAGTAATTGCTCTCTGGAAATCGGATTAATCGGGTCCGGTGCTCCGAGGTCTGAATCTCGATCGTATCTCCCTGCACGATCGCCACACCCACCTGCCCGTCAAGCGTGGCCATGGCACCGTCGTCTTTACTCGTGAGTATCACATCGATCTTTGCGTTGCCCGGCACAATCAATGGCCGATGCGTCAATGTGTGAGGGCAAATCGGCGTCAGGATCAATGATTGGACTGCCGGATCGATAATGGGACCTCCCGCTGAAAGGGAGTACGCGGTGGACCCTGTCGGGCTGCTCACGATCAACCCGTCGCCACGCAAGTTCGTCACGAATCGACCCTGAATCGCGATTTTCAGTTCGATCATCCGAGCGAGCGTGCCCTTGCTGATGACGACATCGTTCAACACCACGCCTTGCGCGACTGTTTCTCCATGTCGGTGAATATGCGTCCGGAGCATGAGTCGCTCATCAAGGACATAGTCGTTTGCAAAGACCCGTTCAAGTGAAGGATACAGGTTCTCCAGCCGGACCTCGGTCAAAAAACCGAGCCCACCCATGTTGACGCCGAGGATGGGAATGCTTCGTTCTCCAGCCAGTCGCGCGGCATTGAGCATAGTCCCGTCTCCACCCAGGACCAGAAGGACATCTGCTTTGGCTGCCAAGTGGGTATTTTGATATCCCCCCTGTTCCCCGAGAAGATTCGCCGATGTCGTATCTAAAATTACCTCGATGCATCGAGCACGCAGCCAGGTCACAATATTCTGTAGCGTACTCTTGATCTCAGGAAATTTTGGCTTGACCAGGATTCCGATGCTTTTACTTTTCATCTGATGCAACCCTGTTGTGGGGCGATGTTGAGAGCCCTAAAAACGTGTGCGATTGTATCGGGAGGGTTCTTTTGAAGTCAACGAACCGAAGCATAGCAGACCTTCTCAACTAGACGTGATCACGTGCTTCAGACACGCGAGTTCTCCGTCTGTGTGATTGTCTCCTAGTCTTGACACTTAAAATCCTTCTAGTTAGAATTAGGTCAGATTTTTCGAGAACTTTTGGTGCCTGGAATCGGATATAGCCCAGCTACAAGGAGGCAGGATGTTCGAACGATTTACGGATAAGGGTCGGAAGATCATCATCCTCGCACGGGAAGAGGCTGAGCGTCATCAAAACGATTACCTCGGAACGGAACACCTCGTCTTGGCCATCCTCCGTGAATCTGACGGAATTGCCCTGATGATCCTGAAAAAGATGGGACTCTCGACCGAACAAGTTCGATTGGAAATTGAACGGAACTTGCCCGGCGGAGGGACCACCATGACCTTTGGTGAAATTCCCTTCAGCCCGCGGGTCAAGAAGGTGATTGAATATGGGGTCGAAGAAGCTCGTCTTCTTGGACATAACCACATCGGCAGCGAGCACCTGTTATTGGGTCTTCTCCGGGAAGAGGAGGGGATTGGCGGAAAGATTCTCCGCAGCTTAGGGGCCAATCTTCTGACTGCCCGTCAACTCACCGTGACATTTCTGCGGAAGTCTGCTCCTCGCGAACGTGACCGGAAGAGCAATACTCCGGCACTCGATGAGTTCGGTCGGGATCTTACCCAACTCGCTCAGGCAGGGCAATTGGACCCAGTCATTGGCCGAGCCGACGAAATTGAGCGGGTGCTTCAGATTCTGAGCCGCCGCTCGAAAAACAATCCCGTGCTTATCGGGGAAGCCGGCGTTGGTAAGACAG
This sequence comes from Nitrospira sp. CG24A, assembly GCA_002869925.2. Lineage (GTDB taxonomy): Bacteria > Nitrospirota > Nitrospiria > Nitrospirales > Nitrospiraceae > Palsa-1315. The sequence continues at coordinate 89,261 of NEWT02000017.1, read as the reverse complement.
CCATTGTCGAAGGGCTGGCCCAACGAATCATCCAGTCCGAAGTGCCCGATAACCTTCTTTCGCGTCGTGTCATAGCCCTCGATCTTGGTTCATTGGTAGCAGGAACGAAGTATCGCGGCCAATTTGAAGAACGGCTGAAAGTTGTGATGAAGGAGATCGTCCAGGCCGGGAATATCATTATCTTCATCGATGAACTCCATACCTTGGTGGGCGCAGGGGCGGCAGAGGGGTCGATAGACGCCTCCAATATGCTCAAACCGGCGCTGTCACGCGGCGAAATTCAATGTATCGGCGCCACGACTCTCGATGAATACCGAAAGCATATTGAGAAAGATGGAGCGCTCAAGCGACGATTCCAGCCGATTCATGTCCAGCCGCCGAGCATCGACGAAACGGTGCTGATCATTCAAGGGCTGCGCGATCGGTACGAAGAACATCACGGTGTCGAGATATCTGAAGAGGCCATCCTTGAAGCAGTCAAGCTTTCCGATCGCTATATTAGCGACCGTTTTCTCCCTGATAAGGCGATCGATTTGATTGACGAAACTGGGTCTCGCGCAAAGTTGCAGACCTATGCCTTGCCGTCGGAGCTGAAGGCGATGGAGCAAGAGCTGAAAAAAGTTTCTCGCGATAAGGAATTGGCTATTTCGATGCAAAACTTCGAAGAAGCTGTTCGTCACCGCGAGGAAGAAGAACGGTTACGCAAGCTCCTCGATGAGTCCAAGCGCGAGTGGAAGAAGAACCAGGAAAAAAATAAACCGACGATCGGAAAAGAAGAGGTGGCCTATGTCGTCTCTAAGATGACAGGCATTCCGCTCTTCAAGCTCGAAGAAGAAGAATCCAACAAACTGCTTCGCATGGAGGAATTCCTCCATAAGCGAGTGATTGGACAAAACGAGGCGATTTCCGCCGTGGCCCGCGCTATTCGACGGTCACGCGCTGGACTGAAAGAAGCGAAGAAGCCTATCGGCTCCTTTATTTTCCTGGGACCCACCGGGGTAGGGAAGACCGAGCTGGCAAGGACGTTAGCCGAGTTTCTCTTTAACAGCGAAGACTCGCTCATTCGGATCGACATGTCAGAATATCAGGAAAAGTTCACCAGCTCACGGCTCTTCGGCGCCCCTCCTGGGTACGTGGGATATGAAGAGGGCGGCCAATTGACCGAGCGAGTCAGGCGCCGGCCCTACTCAGTCGTCCTCTTCGACGAGATCGAGAAAGCCCATCCTGATGTCTTCAATATCCTACTTCAAGTATTGGACGATGGGGTGTTGACCGATAGCCTCGGGCGCAAAGTCGATTTCAAAAATTGCGTCATCATCATGACGTCCAATATCGGGACCAAGATGATCCAGAAGGGCGTCTCGCTCGGATTTCAGAGCACGGAAGGCGATCAAGAGCGCCACAAAAAAGAAGAAGTGTTGAGTGAATTACGCCGTTCATTCAGCCCGGAATTCCTCAACCGGATCGACGAGATCGTGGTCTTCCACCAGTTGGACAAAACACATCTCTCTAATATTCTCGACATCCTCTTAGGTGAGCTCAACGTCCGTCTGCTCGAAAAAGGCGTCGAGATTGAGGTTGAGGACGATGTCAAGCAATGGTTGATTAAAGAGGGTTACGATCCGCTGTACGGGGCCAGACCGATGCGCCGGACGATTCAGCGCGCGATCGGCGATCCGCTCTCCGAAGAAATGATTCGAGGACGGTTCAAGGAATCCCGGAAGATCCGTGTCGTGCTTCGCGACGGAGCTCCTGCCTTTATTGAACAGGAAGCGATGGCGGGCGTTTAATATCTCCAGCGCGATACCTGCGCAAGGTCATCGTGGAACGTACGCACGGCCCTTGTGGCGCTAGTGGCCACAAGGGCCGTATTATTTCGCCACTCTCAGAATCGGGAAATGGCAGGCGGTCGCAGTGGCGTAATTGTCGAAGGTAATATCATGACAGCAGTTGAACCGCCTGCAGCAACCTGGGTGCCAGGGCCTATCCTGGGCATTGAGACGTCATGCGATGAAACAGCCGCATCGGTACTGGCCGCAGACGGCACAGTCCTCTCAAACATGATTGCTTCGCAACATGCGGTGCACCGTCGATTCGGCGGCGTCGTTCCTGAACTCGCTTCCCGTGCGCATATTGAATTGATTGAAGAGGTGTCATCAGAGGCCGTACAACAATCCGGCCTTGCATGGTCGGATCTCACAGGAATCGCCGTGACGCAAGGACCGGGTTTAGCCGGCGCGCTGCTTGTCGGAGTCAACTATGCCAAAGCCCTTGCCTATGTCTTAAATATTCCCATGGCTTGCGTGAGCCACCTTGAAGGCCACATTGCCTCCGCTTGGCTGAAAGATCCGGCATTCCCATTACCCTGTGTTGTTCTGGTCGTATCGGGGGGGCATACCCATCTCTATTACAAAGAGGTGAGTGGGTATTATCGTCTCCTGGGGTCTACAAGAGATGATGCAGCAGGGGAGGCTTTTGACAAGGGCGCTCAGTTACTTGGGCTGGAGTATCCTGGTGGCCCAGCCATTGATCGCTTAGCTCGACAGGGAAACCCAGAGGCGATTGTGTTTCCCCGGTCGTATCTGAAAGGTGGGAGTCTTGACTTTAGTTTCAGCGGTTTAAAAACAGCCTTGCTGTACAAACTTCAATCCATACCCGAACGCCTCCGAGCAGCACAGGCCGCTGACTTAGCGGCCGGCTATCAAGAAGCGATTGTGGACGTCTTGGTCCACAAAGCGTTTGCTGCGGTTCGGGCATCTGGCGCACGTGCCTTGGCCGTTGTCGGAGGGGTGTCGGCCAATTCTCGATTACGTGGACTGCTCCAACAACGAGCGGCGTCCGAAGGCCTAGAGCTCAGCCTTCCCCCGTTAGCCTACTGTACCGATAACGCTGCAATGATCGCAGCAGCAGGAAGGCGGGCCCTTCTCGCAGGTCTCCGTGCCCCGTTAGACATCGATGCCCAGGCCTCACTGGTTTCATCGTTCGCACGCACAATGTAATCGACGACGAAAAGGAAACGACGCCCATTCCAGAAATCCACGGACAGGTTCTTGGTCTCCGCGCCGGCCAGCTCGCCATGCTTGAGCGGCTGTATCGCCGCCGGATGTCCGCAGACGAAGTGTTATCGCCTGAAGCGGCAAAAACTCTCGCACAATTTACGCATGAAATTCGGCGCCCGATAGGTCTGGTCATTACCAGGCGTGGCGCGGTGCAAGATGTTCTGGTCGGGTCCGGTACCGAGCCCTCGCCAACGACCCTGACTGCCTTTCGAGCGAGCCCGCGGTCGTTGCGAGGTCTTCGGTTGATCCGGTCGCATCCAAAGGAGCAGCCTCTGACTCAAGAAGACCTCACGCTGTTGGGCTTGCTCAGACTCGACATGATCGGAACGATGGCGGTCACTCCCAAAGGCGAGCCTGGGCTGCTTTCCTTGGCCCATCTGAATCCACCCAGTCCGCAGGGAGAGTTGTATACGCTTTTGAAGCCCACGTTGGTGCATCAATGCCCGGTGAACTTCGATACATTCATTCGCGAACTGGAAGCAGATCTTCAACGTCAGAGCGGATCTCATACGATGGCGCAAAAGCCCACAGCCATTCTTGTGAGCGCCTCGCCTCAGAACAAGGCTGACCAAGAGGAACGCCTTGTCGAATTAGCAGAACTGGCTTCTTCGGCAGACCTCACGGTGATCGATCGGTTGGTGCAGCGTACACAGAGCGGTCATCATCGATTTCAACTGGGGAGCGGCAAACTCAAAGATGTGCTGATGCACGCGATGCAGAAAGGCGCAGACCTGCTCATTTTCGATCAAGATTTAGCCCCCGCACAACTACGGGCCATTGATGAGATCACCGACCTCACCGTGATCGATCGGACCCAGCTGATTCTCGACATCTTTGCCCAACGAGCCCATAGTCGAGAAGGTAAAGTGCAGGTCGAATTGGCACAGCTCCGGTATCTACTTCCGCGTCTCTCCGGCCAGGGAGTCAGCCTCTCACGTTTGGGTGGCGGCATCGGGAGCAGAGGGCCTGGCGAAACGAAGCTCGAAACAGATCGACGTCGTATCAGAGAGCGCATCGACCATTTGGAGAGGGAGATTGAAGCCTTTGCCCGTCATCAAGACCAAAGGCGATCGCGTCGAGTTCGGCAGGCCTTTCCCGTCCTCTCCATCGTGGGCTACACGAATGCCGGCAAATCGACGTTGCTCAACGTCTTAACGAACAGTGAAGTCAGCACCGCTCCGCGCGTATTCGAAACACTTGATACCACGAGCCGCAGGCTGCATTTCCCGCATGGCCGTGAAGTCATTCTCACGGACACGGTGGGATTTATTCGAGATCTGCCCAAAGATCTCGTGGCAGCATTCAGAACGACCTTGGACGAGATGCGCGATGCAGATCTTCTCTTGCACGTTGTCGATGCGGGGGCGAAAGATCTCGCTGCCCACATTGCATCGGTCGAGACCGTGCTTCAAAGCCTTGCCCTGGATCAGATACCACGAGTTCTTGTTTTCAATAAGTGTGACCAGCTTCCGGCCGGGCAAGCAGAAGTACTCTGCCGGCGCTACGCCGCGATCGGGATTTCGGCGTTGCAGCCGGAAACCTTACCCCCGTTGCTCCGGCACCTCGAAGAGCGATTGGCTGACCTTGTGCCACTGGATGGGTCGTCGAAGAAATTGACGACCCAGGGACCTACACTTGCTTCTCGCCCTTAACCCGCTGCACAATCGAATTATTCTGACATCAGCTATGGCAACGAAATCTTCACCTTTATTGGATACTCGAACACGACTTGGAGCGATTGCAAAGTCGCTTCAGCATGCGATGCCAAGTCCGAAGATGGAACTGGATCATCGTTCCCCGTGGGAGTTGCTTGTCGCCACGATCCTCTCCGCTCAATGTACCGATCAGCGGGTGAACCAGGTCACTCCCACTCTCTTTCAGCGCTATCGGCAACCGGCAGAACTGGCAGCCGCGCATCTTTCTGACGTCGAACAGATTATTCGGTCCACCGGTTTTTTTAAGAACAAGGCAAAGCATCTTGTCGCCTGCGGCAAAGCGGTAACCGAACGCTTTAGTGAACAAGTTCCTGAAAAAATGGAAGAGTTGATCACCTTACCGGGCGTCGGAAGAAAAACAGCCAACGTCATTCTTGGGACCGCCTTCGGCCAACCCAGTATCGTCGTCGATACTCATGTTAAGCGCGTCGCGAAGCGACTTGGTCTGACCCGATCAGATAATCCAGATCTGGTCGAACAGGACCTGCAGCAGCTCATGCCGAAGTCTCAGTGGACAGCCGTCTCGCAGCGCTTGTTACTGCATGGCCGCTATGTGTGTCTTGCCAGAAAACCTCAGTGCAGCACGTGTTCGATCTACCGGCATTGTACGTGGAAAGAGAAAGGTCCCCAATGACTCGAAGCATGACCGGTTTCGGCCGACGACAAGCCCCATGGCAGGATGGATCTGTGACGGTGGAAATACGTTCCGTCAACCATCGTTTCCTTGAAGTTTCCTGCCGTCTTCCCCGGCCTTTGAGTCATCTGGAAGACGTATTCAAAAAATCCATCCAGCAACGCTGTACGCGTGGACGAATTGACATCACCGTCACTGTCCAGGCCGGCAAAGGCCGGGCTGGAAGCGTCAATCTTGACCAACCCCTCGCAAAACAGTACCATCAGGCCCTCCGTACGCTCAAAAAATCGCTGAAGCTGAGTGGCCCCATTGATCTTGCGCTCGTGGCGGGGTTTCGTGATGTGCTGTCGGTATCGGATCAACCGGCGGAAGACCCTAAACTGGCAAAGGTGTCTCAGCAATTGATGACAGAGGCCCTGTCGGATCTTGAGGGCATGCGAACACGCGAAGGCAAGGCCCTGGCAGAGGATATGGGCTCACGGATTCAGACGATCCGAGGACACCGTACGAGTGTCGCGGCACGGACTCCATTGTTAGCCCAGGAAATGTTCGTGAAAATGAAGGGGCGGGTAGAGAAGCTGTTGGGATCGGAGATTCCTGATCTTCCCCGTCTCCACCAGGAGTTGGCAGTATACGCGGACCGTGGCGATATTACGGAAGAAATAGTCAGACTAGACTCGCATATGATACAGTTTGAGCAGACGCTTGACCGTGCAGAGTCCATAGGCAAAACACTTGACTTTCTGCTTCAAGAAATCGGGCGCGAAGTGAATACGATCGGTTCCAAAGCGAATGATGCGGAAATCGCAGGTCACGTCGTCCAGATGAAGGCCGAGCTCGAACGCATTCGTGAACAGGTCCAGAACGTCGAATGAATTCAGTCCCTACAATCAGCTCTCCCATACCGGCATCGGGCCACCCACGTTCCTCGACGGAGAGGCGAGGGATTCTTTTCATTATCTCCGCACCATCCGGGACGGGGAAGACAACTCTGTGTAAGCAACTGACGGCGAAGCTCCCGGGGTTGTGGCATTCAATTTCCTATACCACGAGGAAGCCTCGGCCAGGCGAAGAGCATGGGCGTGAGTATTTTTTCATTGACGAGCAGCCATTTCGAGAGATGATCGATCGGAATGAGTTTGTCGAGTGGGCGCATGTGTACGGTCATCTCTATGGAACGCCACGGAAATCACTGACCGAAAAGATCGAGCAGGGGATGGATGTGTTATTAGAGATCGATGTACAAGGCGCCATGCAGGTTAAGAAACGATTCGAAGATTCTGTGTCGATCTTTATTCTCCCTCCCTCGATGGCCGTGCTGAAATCCCGTCTTCAGACTCGTGCCTCCGATACCGCGGAAGAGATTCAGGGGCGGCTCAACAAAGTAAAAGAAGAGGTGTGGAGTTATCGCGAATACGCCTATGTCGTCCGTAATGAAGATCTCGGCCGATCCCTTCGCGATCTCGAAAGCATCTTCTGGTCTGAACGCTTGAAGACAAAACGTTTGAATATGACCTGGCTCGAGAATAATTTCATTCTTGACGATGAACAGAAAACTGAAGATCGCAAAGATCTTCCTTCACCCAAAGGAGTACCGGATCCATGAGCGACATGTTAAGAGTCTTGCCCCAATATAAAGAAGGCGAATTCGATTCACGTCACCGGCTGACGATTATTGCGGCCCAGCGGGCGAAACATATTGTCCAGGGTTCACGTCATGCCCCCTCACGCTTCACCAAAGAAACGACGATTGCCCTTGATGAAGTTCTCCGAGGGCAGGTCACCTATCTCATCGGCCAGGAAGCGCGGGATGCCATGAAAGAGTCGAAGCGTGGTAAAGAAGGCGAAATGGAGCGCATTGCCTTGATGACCGGCGACGATGCGAAAGAGATCAAGAAAGAACTGAGCGTCTATGTCGACGATTCCCCAAAGCCGCCGGTGGTGGCCGAGAGCGGGGAGTAAGAGGAGTCAGTGGTGAAGAGTTCCGATTCAATCGGCCCAACATTGATCGGGAAACGGATCGTGCTTGGCGTGACCGGCAGCATTGCAGCCTATAAAGCTGTGGCATTGCTCCGGAGCTTGATCCGTGAAGGGGCGGTTGTGCATGTCGTGATGACGCACTCGGCCACGAAATTCGTCACCGCGCTCACGTTTGAAGTGCTCTCAGGTCATCCGGTCTCGACAGATATGTTCGAAGCACATCAGGAAATGAAACATTTGTCATTGCCTGCACAGGCAGATGCGATCATCATTGCGCCGGCCACCGCTCATTGTCTTGCAAAGGCAGCGTTGGGCCTCGGAGACAATCTGCTCTCGACCATGCTTCTGACGTCGCAGTGCCCGTTGATCATGGCCCCTGCCATGGATGGCGGGATGTGGACGCATCCATCTGTTCAAGAGCATGTGAACACGTTGCGTGCAAGGGGAACGGTCATTGTCACTCCAGAACTAGGTCCGCTCGCTTCTGGGCAGATCGGCCAAGGCCGTTTGGCCGCAGAAGGTAGGATATTGGAGGCGGTTCAAGTGGCGCTGGCTCCACAACGCGATTGGCAAGGGCATCGCGTTCTGGTCTCGGCCGGTCCGACACAGGAGCCGATCGATCCGGTGCGATTTATTTCGAACCGCTCTTCCGGAAAGATGGGCTATGCTGTCGCCGAAGCAGCCCAGGCACGGGGCGCGCAGGTGGTCCTTGTCACTGGCCCGACGGCATTACCGACTCCAAGAGGTATCGAGGTCGTGGCGGTGGCTACGGCTGAAGAGATGTTGCAAGTGTTATCCATGCGTCTTGCCTGGTCGACCACTGTGATTATGGCTGCGGCTGTCGCAGACTTCCGCCCAACACACCCTGCCTCGCAAAAAATCAAAAAACAGGGCCAAATAGCCGAGACACTCAATCTTGAACGAACCACTGACATTCTGGCTTCCTTATCTGCACAACGAACTACGCAACTTCTGGTCGGCTTTGCCGCTGAGACCAGCGATCTTATCGCTCATGCACAAGCCAAGCTGACAGCAAAAGGCCTCGACCTGATCGTGGCCAACGATGTTACGAGGGAAGGAGCGGGATTCGGTAGCGATCAGAACGCAGCGACATTGATCGACCGTCAGGGGATCATGACAGAACTACCCCTCATGCCAAAACGTGCGCTTGCCGATGCGATTTTGAGCCGGGCGCATGAACTCTTTCGCGCCAGACAATCCAGCCAAACCCCCACGACAGTGATGGGAGGACGCTAGCATCCTATGGCTCAGAATCAGCAATCCGCCGAGAGCGCCCTGGAAATCGACCGACTGGCTCTCCAGTTAGCCAAGGATCCACGCTCCAAAGTATTTATGCCACTGGCTGAAGAGTACGGAAAAGCCGGCATGTGGCAAGAAGCCGCGGGCGTGCTCGAAGATGGTCTGACCCTGTATCCTGGCTTTATTACGGCCATGGTCGCCCTCGGACGTGTCTACGACCAGTTGGGTCAGGCCACAAAAGCCAAGGCGATTCTGGAAGAATCTGTCAGGTTAAGTCCCGAAAACCTGCGGGCCCACCGAACCCTGATAAAGATTTACCAGAGCCAGGGGCTCATGGAGTCCGCGCGGCAATCCTGTTCGCTGATACTGGCCATCAACCCGCGTGATGAAGAAGCGCTCTCAATCCAATCTGCTCTCAGTGGACCACAGGCTCAGAAGAAAGAACCGGCTACGCCTGTGCCATCGGAGCGTTCGAAATCAATGAAGGGCGAACCGGAGACTGTCTCTGCTGTGTCACAGGTTGCGGCAACCACATCCACGGAGACAGCCCCAGACCCTACGGATCATATAGGGGAGCGGCCCGCAGACCTGGAGTCAGGTTCCCCACCCGCCGAGACTGCTGTGCAGTCTTCTTCAACGCCTCGTGCTGACGTCGTGGTGCAGTTAGAGTCCTGGCTGTATAGGATTCAATCCCGTCGTCACGATCGTGACTCTGTGAACGAGTCACACCGCAAAGCTTCCTAAGACTTTTCACCCGCCTCTGCAGGGAGCCACTACTGCCCGTCCTTCGCAGTAGGCTGCTACGGAGAATGGATCACGCCCTGGAGGAATGCGTAGCGGGTGTCCTCCGAAGCCTTGGCGAAGGAGGACATGCTTCGCGGGTTCACAGAAGATACCAGAGGGACCACAGCTGTAACGCATGGCGCTCCACAAGTTTGACCGGTCCCAGGCAGGCTGCTACAATGCCGCTCTGCTGGATTGTATTAGAGGGATTCGGACTCGCTACGTAACTTATGTGAACAGTGCGATATGCTGCGAATACGAGTCCTACACGGCCCCAATCTCAATCTCCTCGGGAGCAGAGAGCCATCCCTATATGGCACGCTTTCCCTTAAAGCTATGGACGCAGCCATCATGAAATTGGCGGATGAGCTGGCAGTGAAAGTGGACCTGCGCCAATCGAATAGTGAAGGAGAGTTGGTGACCTGGATTCAAGAGGCTCGGGAGGAATACGACGGGATCATTATTAATCCTGCAGCCTACACCCACACCAGCATCGCCATTCGTGACGCAATTGCTGCAGTTGGGCTGCCGACGATTGAAGTACATCTGTCCAATATTTATCAGCGGGAAGAATTTCGTCACCGATCCTATATTTCAGGAGTCTCGATCGGACAAATTTCAGGCCTGGGCCCGACGGGCTATCTCCTTGCACTCCGGGGGCTGCACGACCATCTGACTGCATCCAAAGGCGGGAAGAGCATACCAGCGCAGGCGGCATCGCGACGGGCGGTAAAAAGAACAACATCATGACGGAGCCGGTCCAACAACTGCCTCCATGTACAGTTTGAAGGGAGTATCGAGTGATTTCCACGACAGATTTTCGCGGGGGCGTGCGCCTGATGGTCGATAACCAGCCGTTCTATATCGTTGAGTTTCAACATGTAAAACCTGGGAAGGGTGGAGCCTTCGTGCGCACAAAGCTTAAGAGTTATCTCTCGGGCAATGTTCTGGACCGTACCTTCAGATCAGGCGAACGGTTCGAGGAGCCTGATCTCGAAGAACGCACCATGCAATTTCTCTATGCGACTGACGATGCCTATACCTTTATGGACACAGAGACGTTCGAACAACTCACGTTCGAAAAAGGAAAGCTCGGCGGAAATGCGGACCTCTTGAAAGAAAACATGACGGTGAAGATCCTGGTATACGAACACCGCCCGATCGACGTCGAGCTACCAAACTTTATCGAACTGAAAGTCAGCGATACGGATCCGGGTTTCCGAGGCGACACCGCCACGGGCGGCACCAAGCTTGCCACTCTTGAAACCGGCGCCACTATTAAGGTTCCGCTCTATATGGAAACAGGGACTGTGATCAGGATCGACACCCGTACTCGCGAGTATGTGGAGCGTGTTCGGTGAGCAAACGGGCTTCCAACAAGTCGAAGAAGAACAAGAAACCGGTCATCGTTTCGCAGACCGTTGCCTCGACCCAAAGTGGGGAGGGGATGCCCTTGTTGTCAGGACAACAGACCAAGCAGATTCAAGAATTGATCGATCTGCTGAAGAAGAACAGCCTGACCGAAATGGAGATCGAGCGCGAAGGCCTCAGAATCCGCGTGCGGTATGAAACGGGGCTGAGAACGATGACGGCGGCGGTCCAGGAGCCTGGGATGTCTGTCTCGACACCCGCCTCTTATGTGCCTGCTACGACAGGCACGCTGATCGAAGATACGACAGGCATGATCACCATCGTGTCCCCAATCGTCGGGACGTTCTATCGCTCTCCCTCGCCGGACGCAGATCCCTATGTCGAAGAAGGCGATTACGTGAAAAAGGGACAGGTCCTCTGCATCGTGGAAGCGATGAAGTTGATGAATGAAATTGAATCGGAGATGGGTGGGCGGATCACGAAAATTCTGGCTGAAAGCACCAAACCGGTGGAGTATGGCCAATCGCTTTTCCTCATCGATCCGACTGCCACATCCTAACCTCCTCCCTCGACCCACATCGGAGTACGCGCGTGTTCAAAAAGGTGTTGATAGCCAATCGGGGTGAGATCGCGCTCCGCGTGATTCGCGCCTGTAAGGAACTCGGTATTCAGACCGTCGCAATCTGCTCAGAGGCCGATGCATTGAGCCTACACGTGCGCGCAGCCGACGAGAAGATCTGTGTTGGGCCTGCCGACGCGGCGCTCAGCTACCGGAATATTCCCAACGTGCTGAGCGCCGCTGAGATCACCGGAGCAGACGCCATCCATCCCGGCTACGGGTTCCTTTCAGAGAATGCCCACTTTGCTGAAGTCTGCGAATCCATCGGCGTGAAATTCATCGGTCCCTCGTCCGAACATATCGCACTCCTTGGCGACAAAGCCAAAGCTCGCGAGATCGTTGCCGGTCGAGGTTTACCTGTCACGCCTGGCAGTCCTGGTGAATTGAAGAGCGAACAGGGAGCCCTCGAAGCCGCCGACAAAGTCGGTTATCCTGTGATCATCAAGGCCTCAGCCGGTGGGGGGGGGCGCGGCATGCGCGTCGTCAACAAAGCCGAGGACCTTGCTCGGGCATTTCAAGCTGCGCAGGCGGAAGCGAAGACCACCTTCGGCAACGACGCCGTCTATCTCGAACGATATTTTCTTGAACCTCGCCATATCGAAGTGCAGATTGTTGCCGACCATCGTGGCCATGTTGTGCATCTTGGCGAGCGCGATTGCTCGATCCAGCGTCGGCACCAGAAGCTACTCGAGGAAACGCCGTCTCCCGCCGTCAATGAGAAGCTCCGCCGGGAAATCTGCCGCGTCGCCGTCGAAGCCGTGAAAGCGGTCCATTACCGGAATGTCGGGACTGTCGAGTTTCTGCTCGACAAGGATCACAACTTCTTCTTCATGGAAGTGAATACCCGCATCCAGGTCGAGCATGCCATTACCGAAATGGTGACCGGCATCGATCTCATTAAAGAGCAAATCAGGCTCGCCGCCGGACACTCCCTTTCGTTCAAACAACAAGACATCAAGCTCAACGGACACAGTCTTGAATGCCGCATCAACGCTGAAGATCCTGAAAAGTTTACGCCATGTCCCGGCATGATCACCAAATACAGCGCGCCTGGCGGATTCGGTGTGCGCGTCGACTCGGCGATGGAATCGAACATGATGGTCGTTCCGTTCTACGATTCGATGATCGCCAAAATCATCACCCATGGCCGGGACCGGCAGGAATCTATCGCTCGCATGCGCCGGGCCCTCGACGAATTCGTGATCGAAGGCATCAAGACGACCATCCCGCTGCACAAGCGCATTCTTAACGACCCCGACTTCCAAAAGGGCCACGTCTCAACCAGTTTCCTCGAACGTTTCCTTACCAGCTAACGCAGTCCGAACCCCGTCCGACAGCGATTTCACGAATCCCCCTGTTTCCCAACATGCAATTGTACAGGTCGCGTGTTCTGCGGTGTCTCATGTCGACGTGTGCTGACGCCTATTCAAGGGCAGAATATTTCACATCACCCCACATTGGGAGATGTAGTTCAAGTATGCACTGAACGAAAAAGCGCACACGAATCGACACGCGTGAAATAAGAAAAAATCGATCCGTCAAGCCACTAAATATAGGGGCTCGACAGGGCAGGCCACAATGCCCATTTATTAGGCAAACAGCTACAAGGTCTTTCAGCGGCGGCCTTTTCAACGAAACAAACCCCTCATCCACAGAGTTACCCACAGAAGCTGGGGAACAGATGGTGTGTCACATGTAGGAGTAAGGCAGGTAGGTTCGATTGATCTGGCGTGTGCGGTGTATCTGATTGAATTGTAGGGCGCACTCATGAGGCGGACATCTCACACGCAGCACAACGGTCTTCTTCTGAGCAGATATTCTCGACATCCTCTGTGCTGCGTGTCCCATATTTTATTTCACTGGCTTATCCGATCCCTTCTCGGTGATCTTTTTGATTGCGTTTCCAACCGCAGACCCGAATTTGGGAATCTCCTTCTCGATATTATTGGCCGCGCTCTTCAACCCTCGTCCGAGGTCATCTACCGTGAGGCCCTTGCCGTCCCCTGTCTTATGATTGTCAGGAGAGGCCGATGAGGCTGCCGCCGCAGTCTGTGAAAACCCTATGAACAAGAGGGCCACGATACTGATGATGGTCCTGTACATACGCCACCTCCCTGTTTCTGAAACTATACCATGCATGGGCTGACATTTCTGAAGGAAGACCGCGAGGTGCAATTCAGTTCTGTGTCAGAAGGCAACGTGCTTTCTCGTGGGGAAAGGGGTATTCTTCTGCGGCTTACGAGAGACCATTATGCAGGCACCATCACGCTGGATCCCGCTGCCGCTGTACGCACAAGTGCTCATCGCCGTGGCCTGTGGTGCGCTGCTTGGAGCGGCTTTTGGCCAGGAGCCCTATCTGGGCGGTCTGCGCAACGAGGATCTAGGCTGGCTCGGCCTGCTCGTCGTGACGCTGCTCAAGACCCTCGCCATCCCGCTGATTTTCTTTGCGATCCTCGACGCGCTCATCCGTACGAATCTTCCATTGCGCCAGGGTGTCAAACTGCTCGGCATCTGCCTCGTCAATGTTTGTGTGGCGATGACGATCGGTCTTGTGATCATGAACACCTGGCAGCCAGGCTTGGCCTGGCATGGCCACGTCGATGAATTGCTGAACTTCGTACCTAGCCCCAAGTTATCGACGGGCACCCCAGCGACTGTGCAAACCGGTGCACAGAGTCCGATCGAATACCTCGCGTCCTATATTCCCAGCACCATCATGACGCCGTTTTCGAGCGGCAACATCATCGGCGTTGTCCTTCTCGCCCTGTGCATCGGCGCCATCCTTCGCCGCTTGCGTGGCGAGACAGACCAGGGTCGCGGAGCAGTTCATACCCTCGCCCGGACCATTGAGCGCATCTATCAATGGCTCGTGCAGATGCTCGGATGGATCATCCTTGCGGTGCCGCTGGCCGTGTTCGGCGTTGTCGCGCAGGTTGTCGGCAAGGCAGGCATCGGCGTCTTCGCTGTCCTCTGGATCTTTCTCGCCGCCATGCTCTTGGGACTCGCCATCCATGCGCTCGTCTACTACCCGCTCGTCGCCTGGCTAGTGGGAAAAAAGTCGCCGAAGGTCTATCTGGGGCAGGGGGCCGACGCCATCATGACCGCCGTGTCCTGCAACAGCAGCCTCGCTACCGTGCCGGTCACCCTCCGGTGCCTCGATCGTATGCAGGTCTCGCCGCAATCGGCGCGGCTCGCCGCCTGTGTCGGCACTAATCTTAATAACGACGGCATTACCCTCTATGAAGCGATGGCTGCGCTCTTTCTCGCCCAAGCGCTGGGCTTCGATCTGTCGATCGGCAGTCAGCTGTTGATCGTCGCCGCATCGATGATCGCCGGGGCCGGCGTGGCCGGCATTCCGGAAGCCGGAATGATCGTGTTGCCGCTCGTTCTCTCAGCCGCCGGTTTGCCGACCCACGTCATCGTCGCCGCCATTCCACTGATCCTGACAGTGGATTGGATCATCGCCCGAGCCCGCTCGGGCGTGAACGTTCTGAGCGACATGCTGGTCGCTATTCTGCTCGATGTAGGGCGTATCGAGCCCGCCACCGAAGCAATCGCGCTTCAATCTCAATCCGAAACTATCAATCCAATAGAGCGGCAGCCATCCTGAGGAACGTAGCGTAAGAGCCTTCGCTCTCTTTACAACGATGGCCGGATAAAATATCATCCAGCGCCGTTGGAGCCTTGGTTGATGAGTAGTGGCTAGGCCATGAGTAAAATCTTGATCTCCTATCGTCGTGAAGATAGTGCCGATGTCACAGGGCGGATCTACGACCGACTGATTCAGCAGTTTGACCGAGAGACCGTCTTCAAGGATGTGGATTCAATTCCCCTTGGTGTCGATTTTCGTATCTATCTGGATGAACAAGTGGCCAAGTGCGAGGTATTTCTCGCCGTGATCGGACGAGACTGGATGAAAAACATGGGCAGTACGGGAAAGACCAGGCTCGATGACCCAAGGGATTTCGTTCGGATCGAGATCGAGTCGGCACTGAAGCGCCAGATTCCAGTGATTCCCGTGCTGGTGAGTGGGGCAACGATTCCGCCGGCAAAGAGACTCCCGCTCAGTATTCAGGATTTGTCTTACCGAAACGGTATCGCGGTGCGAGCAGATCCTGATTTTCATCGGGATATGGACCGATTAATCGAATCTCTCACGCAAAAGATTCAGGGACTGAAGGAGTATCGCACGGAACCAGTTCGCCCATTGCATCGCACTGACACTCCCGCAGAAATGGTGAAGGTACCAAAGGGGCCGTTCCTGTATGGGGGAAAGAGAGTCCATGAGGTGATCGACCACGACTATTGGATCGATAAATATCTTGTGACGAACGAGAAGTATCGCGGGTTCATCTTGGCAGATGGCTATGGGAATCAGGCTTATTGGCGCGTAGAAGGATGGAAGTGGAAGGCCCAAAAGAACATAAATGCTCCAGAATATTGGAATGACACGAAATGGAACAAGGCGGATTATCCTGTCGTGGGAGTCAGTTACTACGAAGCAGAGGCTTATTCGAAATGGGCAGGGAAACGCCTACCGACTGAGCGGGAATGGGAAAAGGCTGCACGGGGCGAGGACGGACGGGAGTATCCCTGGGGGGATGGGTTTGACAAGAACAAATGCAACAGCGCGGAGGCAGGCTTTGAGCACACGACGCCGGTTACCCAGTATCCCAATGGGGTCAGCCTCTATGGGTGCTATGACATGTCAGGAAACGTCTGGGAGTGGTGTGCGGACTGGCATGATGAAAAGAAAGATTTGCGCGTGTTCCGTGGCGGTGCCTGGGTCAACGAACCGAGGAGCCTGCGTGTCTCCAACCATGGCGGGTTCGATGCCAGCTCCCGGAACTTCCTCATCGGTTTCCGTCTCGCCCAGGATATTCCCTAGCCCTGTGTTCTTTATACCATTTGTATGTCTGCCACATAGCCTGAGACATGTGCAATCGAGGCCGTAGATAGCATGACCTACAAAGCATTTGTTTCTTCGACATTTGAAGATCTCAAAGATCATCGAGCGCATGTGATTCGCGCCTTGCGGCGAGCAGGCTTCTTCGTGGACCCGATGGAGGAGTGGCCGGCGGACAGCGAAGAGCCAAAGAGATTTTCCCAGGATCGGCTTAGTGGTTGCGATCTGTGCCTGTTACTCGTCGCGTTTCGTCGAGGCTATGTGCCGCAGGGTGACACGCGAAGCATTACACAGATGGAATACGATGCGGCCGTCAAGCAAGGCGTCGATATTGTCCCGTTCATGCTTACAGAAGATGCGCCCTGGCCTCGGAAATTTGATGAGCTGGACAAGGATCCTGGAATCAGAGCCTGGCGCGAGCAGTTAAAGCAACGCCATGGTGTCGAATCGTTTGGCTTAGAGCCTCGCTCAATCGACCTGACGGGGACGCTGGGCCGTTGGCTGACACAGAACATGTCGGCCCAGGCCGAGCCACAGAAGCATGAGCTCATCGATTGGCCTGAGGGCAAGTCTCCCTATCCTGGCCTGCTGTGGTTCGACGAGGACTATGCCCCGCTGTTCTTCGGGCGCGACCGGGAAGTCGACGACCTGGTCGGCAAGATGAGCGAGCCTGGGGGGCATGTGCTCCTCGTGAGCGGGGCGTCGGGATCAGGCAAGTCCTCTCTGGTGGCAGCCGGTCTGTGGCATGCCGTCATCAATGAAGGTCGCCTCACGGGGAGCGAGCGCTGGGTCTGGCAGCGCATCCAGCCGAGCGACGGCGAGACCCCCTTTCATTCGCTCGCGCAGGGCTTGAAACAGGCCTTCCGGGGAATCTCAAAATCCGCACCTGAACTTGCCAAAGGTCTGGCTGACTGTCAGATGACAATCGAGGAACTTCTCGTTCCACACCTGGCTCAGGGACAGGAATTGGTCTTGTTTATCGATCAACTGGAAGAGCTGTTCACACGTGGTTTTCACCATGAGGACATTCAAAATATTCTTGCGCAACTTGTGGGCACAGCTCAGCACAAGCAGAACCGTGTACGTCTAGTCGCCACTGTGCGTAGCGAATTTATTGCGCGGCTTGAAGAGTCAGAGCCGATTCTCCGAGTCCTCAATGCCGGATACCACTATCACCTGGGTCCGGTATCGCCGAGGGCGTTGCAGGACATGATTGAACAGCCAGCTCATGCCACCGGTTATGTCTTTGAACCTCAAGTGCTTGACGAGATTTTACGCGAATCCGCTCAAGAACCTGGGAGTCTTCCGCTTGTTGCCTATGTCTTAAAGCAACTGTTTGAGCGGCGGCACGAGCGGACCTTTATGCGCGACGCCTACAAAGTCATTGGCGGGGTGGCTGGTGCCATCGGCACGCAGGCCGATCAGGTCATGGCAGGATTGGCTGCCGATGTGCGCGACGCCTTCGACAACGTGTTTGCTGAGTTGGTGCACCTCGAACGCGAGCGTCCGCCGACCAGAAAGCGCGCGTCATTCACGCGGTTTATTCCAGACATGGCTGCGAACCAACTGATCGATGCGTTGGCAGGGTCAGATTGCCGGGTGTTGGTAAAGAGCGGCAATGAACGGGACTCAGTGGTCGAAGTTGCGCATGAAAAACTGTTTGTCGCATGGCACAAGCTCAAAGAGTGGATCGAGAGCAGCGGAGTCGACTTACGACTCATCGATTATGCAGAGGAAGCAGCAACGCGGTGGCATGATCTTGGAGAGGATCTCCATGAGCTGTGGCGCTATGAGCGTGCACAGTCGATTCAACAAGCACTGACTCGGTTTACAAAGTCGCCCTCGGGTCAACTTGCTACGCTGTTACATCCACAGCGGATGCTCATTGAGAAGCTTAAGAGCGAGACCCTCTCTCACCAAGAGCGCCTATTGATCGGTCAAAAGCTCGCGGAGTTCGGCGATCCACGGCCCGGTGTCGGCTTGCGTCAGGACGGTCTGCCGGATATCGCATGGATTGAGATTCCGCAGGGTCGGCTTAGGCTTCATCGTGTTGATCACATCTTCGAGGTCAAGCCGTTCCGGATGGCCAAATACCCGGTCACGAATAGTCAGTTTCAGGTATTCATCGACGACGGTGGCTATGGAAACGACGCCTGGTGGGAAGGCATCGAGAAGATCGACGCGGCGGCTGAACCGAGATGGAGGGACGCCAATGCCCCCAGGGAAACAGTCTCCTGGTATGAAGCCGTGGCCTTTTGTCGCTGGTTGGGCCATAGGACGGAGTCGAGGATTCGCTTACCCACCGAGTGGGAATGGCAGCAGGCTGCCACAGGAAGCGATCCAACGACCGAGTATCCGTGGCCTGGTGGCTGGGATGCGGCTCGGTGTAATAGCTGGGAAAGCCGACTGGGCCAGACGACCGCCGTCGGATTGTATGCAAGCGGAACATCGCGTCACGGGCTTCTCGATATGGCCGGGAATGTCTGGGAGTGGTGTTTAAACCTGTACGACCTATTGGAGGTACTCCTGCCGGTAAGCACTGAGGTCTCAGTAGCCGATCGGCGCGCGGTCAGGGGCGGTTCCTGGGACAACGAATGGGAAATCCTGTGTGTCTCAAACAGGTCCGGGAGCAACCCCGACGACCGGGGCAGCAGCGTCGGCTTCCGTCTGGCCCAGGACATTTTATAACCCGGTACCCTTTACTCTTTGACCCTGTACCGCCTATCTGAAGTGGCCGAGCGTAACTCTCGACTGTGCGCGTCAGGGGCACAGGACCAACGTGGGTGCCCTTCCGTCCCCCTTGCCGACAGTGTAGACTCACCCCGTTGTCCTCCGCCTTTGTACCAGGAAGCGCCTCATGCGTGCGATTCAGCGTTTCGGGAAACAGCTCCAGCGACTGCGAACCAGCCGTGGTCTGACGCAAGAGCAACTTGGCGTGACCGCCGGTCTGTCGCGGACATTCCTGACGAGGCTGGAATTGGGACAACATGATCCTTCGTTGAGTACGTTGGTGCGAGTGGCGAAGGCGTTGAAGGTGTCGGTGACGGAGCTGCTTGGCGAGAGTGTGAGTGCGAGTCAGTGGTGGCAGGTGGGGGAGACGCGCTTTTCGACGCGAGAGGAGGCAGAGGATCATGCCCGCACTATGGGTGAAATGTTCATCGCACGGTATCAAAACAGACCGGGCGGCCCGGAACGACGACTCCTTCCTGTTCGCGAGACGAAATAACTCCCCTCTATGTCAGTGAACATCCCAATCCATCCCTAGCAGGATGCTGAAAAAGTTCGCCAGCGGCATTCTCTCATCGCTCCGATCTTCAAGGCACCAAAGCCTCTGCCCGTCTCTTCGTTCGCTGCGGCCTTGTTAAGCGTTCTCGTGCATCGGTGAGTGACTTGTGCGGACTCCTTGCCGGGTGTAGGCTACCTCCCATGGAAATCCTCGTGATCCTTCTTGTGGTCATCGCCGCCGGCGCGGCCTTGGTCTATTTCATGAATTCACCAAGAGGCATGCAGGTCGTTCGTAAAAAGACGGTGTCAACCATCCTCAACGATCTGCGAGCCCTCCAACTTTCTACGCCTGAGACGCCGCTCCATGACATCTACTATGCGCTGGCGGAAGAACGAGCCAACAAGAGCAAGTGGCTCACGGAGTTCAATTATTTGCACAAGCTGCAGAATGCCGGGTGTTTCGATCCGAGAACGGCGCCACAACCTAAAGAATTTGCCGAGCTGCTGGCGAGCGTGGAGGAGAAGATCCGGCTCCAGGCGAGTGAAATTGCCGGAGGCGGCTAGCAGTCTGTTCCTTGGCTGATGTACGCAGACGTTCAATGTAGGCAGTGAGGAGCCACAGAAACACGAAGGGCCCGGCGGATGATCCACCAGGCCCTTCACTGTGTACGCCAAGCTATCGGCTAGATGCCAGTAGCTCTTTGTCTTCTCTTAGTACATGCCTTCCATGCCGCCGTGGTTGTGTCCACCGCCACCGCCGGCAGGCTCTTTCTTCTCTTCTGGAATCTCGGTGATCATGACCTCGGTCGTGAGCATCAAACCCGCGACGCTCGCGGCGTTCTGCAACGCGCAACGAGACACCTTGGTCGGGTCGATGATGCCGGACTTGATCATGTCCACATATTCTTCGGTCGCGGCGTTGTAACCACCGCTGGCATTCTTGTCATTGCGCACTTTCTCGACGATGACGGAGCCTTCCATCCCGGCGTTCACTGCGATCTGACGAATCGGCTCTTCGAGTGCGCGGCGGATGATATTGACACCTACTTGCTGTTCCGCCACCAGCTTGAGTGAATCCAACGCGCCGATGCAACGGAGATACGCTGTTCCGCCGCCGGGGACGATCCCTTCTTCGACAGCTGCCTTGGTGGCGTGCAACGCGTCTTCAACGCGCGCCTTCTTTTCCTTCATTTCGGTTTCTGTTGCGGCGCCGACATTGATGACGGCCACACCGCCCACGATCTTCGCGAGGCGCTCTTGGAGCTTCTCACGATCGTAGTCGGAGGTGGTCTCGTCGATCTGTGCCTTGATCTGCTTCACACGGCCTTCGATCTTCTTCGGATCGCCGTAGCCTTCTACGATCGTGGTGTTGTCCTTGTCGACGGTGATACGCTTGGCGCGGCCAAGGTCCGTGAGTTTCACATTTTCCAGCTTGATGCCGATGTCTTCCGAGATCACCTGGCCGCCGGTGAGGATCGAGATGTCTTCCAGCATGGCCTTGCGGCGATCGCCGAAGCCAGGGGCCTTGATGGCCGTCACGTTGAGCGTGCCGCGGAGCTTGTTCACCACCAGGGTGGCCAAGGCTTCGCCTTCCACGTCTTCTGCGAGGATCACGAGGGGCTTGCCCATCTTGGCAACCTGCTCGAGGACCGGTAGCAAGTCCTTCATGCTGCTGATCTTTTTCTCAGAAATGAGAATAAGCGGGTCTTCCATGACGGCTTCCATCCGCTCGGCGTTGGTGACGAAGTAAGGGGAGATGTAGCCGCGGTCGAACTGCATGCCTTCGACCACATCCAACGAGGTGGTCATGGACTTGGCTTCTTCAACCGTGATCACGCCGTCTTTGCCGACTTTCTCCATCGCTTCCGCGATGAGGTCGCCGATGGTCTTATCGTTGTTGGCTGAAATTGTCCCGACTTGGGAGATCTCGGTTTTGTTCTGACAGGGCTTGCTCAGCTTCTTGAGCTCGGTAATGACGACTTCGACCGCCTTGTTGATCCCGCGCTGAATTTCCATCGGGTTCGCGCCGGCGGTGATGTTCTTCACCCCTTCACGATAGATGGCTTGCGCGAGCACCGTTGCGGTCGTGGTGCCGTCACCTGCTGTGTCACTGGTCTTGCTGGCGACTTCGCGCACGAGTTGGGCGCCCATGTTCTCGTACGGGTTCTTGAGTTCGATTTCTTTCGCCACGGTCACACCGTCCTTGGTGATGGTCGGCGCGCCGAACTTCTTATCGAGAATCGCGTTACGGCCCTTGGGACCGAGTGTTGCCTTGACGGCGTCGGCGAGCTGGTTCACCCCTCTGAGGATGGACGCACGCGCTGAGTCACCGTACATCAATTGCTTTGCCATGTGTATGCCTCCCTAAAAAATATCGTTGTCGTGTGTGATGATGATTAGCTGGTGAAGACGCCGAGGATGTCTTCTTCCTTGAGGATCAAACAATCCTCGTCTTCGATGCGGAGCTTACTGCCTGAGTACTTGTCGAAGAGAACCTGTTCGCCGACCTTGACGTTCTCAACCTTCTTGCCGATCGCCTGCACGATGCCCCGCTGTGGCTTCTCTTTTGCGCTGTCCGGCACGTAAATCCCGCCGGAGGTTCGATCCAGTTCCTCTGTGTAGGTGACGAACACCCGATCACCCAGAGGCTGAAACCCCTTGGCTACGCTCTTTTTGTCTGTCGTTTCCTTTGCTGCAGTGCTCATAGCAACACCCTCCTCATGAAGTTAGACCAGTAAATAGTAACGATGTAGAACAGGTTCGGACTCGATGGTGTAACCGTACTACTCCAGAACGAGCAGAAGTCCTGATCCTTGGACACGGGAGTGAAGATAGCCCCGTGTTTGTCCAAGTCAAGGGGGGCAACAACGAAATTCTTCTACGCACCCTTAGCACACCGATACGGTGGATCATAACCTATCGAGGATTTGATATGCCAGAATGTATTGTTTGAAATAAAAATGCGGCATCAGACTCTCAAGTGCTCGAAATCTTTAATATCTTTCTTAATGTAGTCACGCAAGCGCTTGATGATGCGGGCTTCAAGTTGCCTGGTCCGCTCTTTCGTAATGGAATACTTCGTGCCGAGATCGTCGAGAGTCAATGGGGTTTCTGAGAGGATTCGATTCCGCAAGATGTCTTCGTCCCGTTCGTTGAGTGTCTTGACGAATTCCGCGAGTTTGGCACGGAAGAGCGTCTGTAATTGGGTGTGCGCCAGCTGCTCATCAGCTGGAACCTGCTGGGAGGGGAGGACGTCCAGCAGGCTGCCTTCCTGGTCCTCGCCGATGGGCTGATCCAACGAGAGCTCCCAGTTGCCAAGTCGTTGTCCCATCTCGATGACATCTCGCTCCCGTACTTGTAATCGGTCGGCGAGTAACTTCGTGTCTGGAGCAAAGCCTTCTCGTTCAAGCTTGGCCTTCTCTTTTTTGAGGTTATAGAACAGCTTCCGTTGATCTTGGGTTGTTCCGATCTTGACCAGTCGATAGTTGTTCAGCAAATAGCGAAGGATGTAGGCCCGGGACCACCAGGCCGCATAGGCGTAAAAGCGCACGTTCTTCGACGGGTCGAACTTTTTGATGGCATGCATCAGCCCGACATTACCTTCTTGGATGAGGTCCATGTGGTCAGCGCCTGTGTGGAGATATTCCGCGGCAATCGAAATGGAGACGCGCAGGTTGGCCATGATGAGCTTGACAGCAGCGTCTCGGCTGCCCTGGACTTTATATTCATGGAAGAGGCGCAGCTCTTCTTCTTTAGAGAGATAGGGGTGGAGACGGACCTCGGCCAGGTATTGCTGAAGGGCCGTAACCGGCACCACGGCAGTGGAATCGGCAGTGTGAGGATCTTCCTTGGCTATAGGGTGGGAGGCCTCAGGAGGCGGACCAATCTCGGCGATCTCTTCATCGGACGGACCGAGGACCTCCGGCTCGATGGGTTCTTCGTTGAGATCCTTCTTGCGGGGACTCATAGCGGTCGAGATTATCATAAGATCCTGCAGTCTGGGTGCTGAAAAAGTCGGCCGACGATCGTTCTCTTGCGCAAACGAAACAGCGTCCCCTATGATGGCAGGCTCTGAACAGGTGCGACAGACATACCGAACACAGTAGGCCGAATTAGACATTATGGCGATTCTGGAAGTATTACGGAGCGGGCATTGGCCGTCCTTAGCTGGAGCGTGGCTGCATTTGACTGTCAGCTTCATGGTCTGGCTGTTGATCGGCGCGATGAGCATTTCGCTCGCGCACGATCTTCAGTTGAGCGATCAGCAAGTGGCGTGGTTGGTGGCATTGCCGCTTCTTGGCGGGGCAGGCCTCAGAATGCTGGCGGGATGGAGCGCTGACTGGGTGGGTGCACGGTTCACTGCTCTCGTGATTCTGCTTGCGGAATTGGCGGCCTTGCTATGGGGCTGGCTGGGTGTGTCCGGCTATCATGAGGCGTTGGTCTTTGCGCTGTTTCTTGGGGTTGCCGGCGCAAGCTTTGCGGTCTCGTTGCCGATCGCCGGGCGAGCCTATCCACCGGCAGCGCAGGGTCTCGTATTGGGTCTAGCTGCGTCAGCGAACGTCGGGACGGTGCTGATCCTGTTTCTTGCGCCGCGATGGGTTGCCGTGATGGATTGGCACCAGGTCTGCGCGGTGATGGCCGGTATCGTCGTCGTCACACTGGTGTTATTCATGTTTCTTGTGCCGAAGAGGCCGTCGAACGTGGTGTCCAGTCGCGCCGAATGGTGGCGTACTGCGGCGGAACTCATTCGCCGCCGTTCTGCCTATTGGCTCTGCTTCTTGTATGCCGTCACATTCGGCGGGTTTGTCGGGTTTTGCAGTCTGCTGCCGTTACTATTGCACGACCTGTATCAGCTGGATGCGGTTATGGCGGGGACCATCGCCGCGGTATGTGGGCTGTTCGGTAGCCTGATTCGTCCCGTGGGGGGGTATGTTGCCGATCGGCTGGGGGGACTCCGGACCCTCTATTATGCATTACCGGTCATTGTCGGGTCGTTGGTGGCCGTGACGAGTCCATCGCTCCCTGTGGCTGTGGCCATGATGGCGCTCGCGACCGGTGCGATGGGATTTGGGAACGGCGCAGTCTTTCAATTAGTAGCTGAATGGTTCCCGAAAGACATTGGCCTGGCATCGGGTGTGGTGGGAGCGGCCGGCGGTTTCGGGGGATTTCTCTTGCCTATCGTGACCGCAACCATGAAAGGATTTACCGAGAGCTACGATACGGGGCTCTGGCTTTTCGCGGGATGTGGTGTCTGTGCCTGGGGAACGGTGATCGTCGCATTGCGGAATCGGGTCGTCTCTGTGGCAGGATCGTCCTCCTGAAGGGATTCCTTGTTGATCGTGGCAGGCGAAAAAATCATGGTACATCTGCAAAGTTAAATGATAAATTGACCCTCCATTGAGAACGAATCATTGACTATCTCACAGTATGGGAATCATGGCCACACCTTTTCATAGCATCGAAGACGCCATTCGAGACATCAAACAGGGCAAACTTATCATCCTGGTCGATGACGAAGATCGCGAGAACGAAGGCGATCTTGTTATGGCGGCCCAACACGTCACGCCCCAGGCCGTCAATTTTATGGCTCGCCATGCCCGGGGGTTGATCTGTCTCGCTCTGACGCCTCAGCGAGTAGAAGAACTTCATCTCCCGCAGCAGGCCGTGGAGAATACGGCGACCTTCGGCACGGCTTTTACGGTGTCGATCGATGCCAGGAAAGACATTACGACGGGCATCTCGGCGGCGGATCGGGCCACGACGATTCATGTAGCGATCGACCCGAAGTCCAAACCCGGCGATCTGGCACGACCCGGCCATATTTTTCCCTTAAAATCGCAGCAGGGCGGCGTGTTGAAGCGGGCGGGGCAGACAGAGGGATCGGTCGATCTGGCGCGGTTGGCCGGGCTCATTCCTGCCGGCGTGATCTGCGAAATCATGAACGAGGACGGCACGATGGCGCGTGTGCCTGAACTGGGGAAATTTGCGAAAGCGCATAAATTGAAAATGGTGACGATCAAGGCGCTCATCGAATACCGCATGCAGCGGGAGCCTTTTGTGCGGAAGATGGCCAGTGCGCGGCTGCCCACGATGTTCGGCGATTTTGAAGCCGTGGCGTTCGAAAACGAATTGGATGGGGTCACGCATATTGCGCTGGTGAAAGGGCGTGTAGAGGGAGGCGATCCAACGCTGGTGCGCGTGCACTCAGGCTGTTTGACGGCCGATGCCCTCGGCTCGTTGCGATGCGATTGCCGGGATCAGTTGCACAAAGCGATGGAGGTGATTCAAAAAGAAGGGCGAGGAGTGCTGCTCTATTTGAATCAGGAAGGGCGCGGCATCGGTTTGCTCAACAAGATCAGAGCCTATGGGTTGCAAGATCAGGGGTGCGATACAGTGGAAGCGAATGCAAAGCTGGGATTCAAGGCAGATTTGCGCGATTATGGGGTCGGGGCGCAGATTCTCGTCAATCTCGGGCTGCACCAGATCAGGCTCATCACGAATAATCCGCGCAAGATCGTCGGAATCGAAGGCTATGGATTGCAAGTCGTCGAGCGAGTGTCGATCGAGATTCAGCCGCGCGCTGCGAACGTGAAGTACTTGCGAACGAAAAAGAATAAGATGGGGCATATCCTTAAAAAGGTATAACGGCTGCTGAAAATGGCCCCCAGCTTCGTTCTCGGCTCGAAACGATCCTCAACGTACCCCACATGGGTAGAGAGCTGTCTTGGCAGCTCAGGGAGGGTGGGTGAGAAAGGGTACGCCTCCGGTCGTTTCTCTCCTGCGGCCTCGCTGGATGACCATTTTGAGCAGCCTGATGAGAACATAATGGCTGAGCGGAAGGTGACTGTTAGTACATGAAACTTCGGAAGGGTTCTCATGATGCGACGGGGTTGCGGTTTGGGATTGTCGTCGCGCGGTTTAACAAGTTCGTCACGAGCAAACTGCTGAGTTCCTGCGTGGACGGCTTGATCGCACAGGGGGTGAAGGCTGACGACATCGAAGCGGTGCGGGTACCAGGGGCCTTCGAGATTCCCTTGGTGGCACGGACGATGGCACGGACGAAGCGGTTTGACGCGGTCATTTGTCTCGGGGCGGTCATTCAGGGCGACACACCGCATTTCGATTATATCAGCGCAGAGGCCAGTCGCGGGATCGGGCAGGCGGCGCTGGATGCCGATGTGCCGATCATCTTCGGCGTGCTGACGACGCACACAGTCGCGCAAGCGATTGAACGGTCCGATCCGGCTAAGTTCAACCGCGGAGGAGAGGCCGCCAAGTCTGCAATCGAAATGGCGACGGTGATGCGTGTCTTGCGGGTAGGCGAGGAGACTCAGATGAGCGTGAAGCGTGAAACGTTAATCGTGAAACGTGAAAGGTCAGATAAGAAGCAGGCGCCGCGAAAGCGAAAAGCCTAGCCATGGGATCACGTCACCACGCGAGGGAGCGCGCGCTCCAGATTTTGTTTCAGTACGATATTCACGGCAAGGCGGGCCTGTGGCTGGAGGTGTTTTGGAAGGAGAATGAGGCAACGGATGAGGTGCGAGCCTTCGCCGAACGCCTCGTCTCCGGAGTATTGGAAAAGAAAAAGGAGTTGGATGCCGTCATTGGCAAATATGCCACCAATTGGAAAATCAGCCGTATGCCGATTGTGGACCGTAATATTTTGCGTGCCGGTGTCTATGAACTGCTGTGGATGGATGATGTGCCGGCCAAGGTGACAGTGAATGAAGCCATCGAATTAGCGAAAAGTTTCGGCGACGACGATGCGTCGAAATTCGTCAACGGCATCCTGGATCAAATCTTGAGCAAGGAATTGACGCTGGCCGCCAAGCGAGCCGAAGCGGCAGGCGTGATAGGTAAAATGTGAAAGGTGAGACGTTGAATTCTAGAACGAACAGTGTTCTCTCTTGCGTTTCACGTTTCACGTTTCATGTCTCACGGGGCCGCCATGATTGACCGCTACACCCGTCCCAGGATGAAAGCCATCTGGGAATTGAAACGGAAGTACGAGATCTGGCTCGCCGTCGAACTGGCTGCCTGTGCAGCATTCGAACGGGCGGGACAGGTCCCTCGTGGCACCGCGGCTCGTATCGGGAAGAAGGCCACCATCGATGTGAAGCGCATCGCCAGAATCGAGAAGGTGACGAAACACGATGTCATTGCCTTTCTCGAGTCGCTGCTGGAATCGGTGGGACCGGAGCATCGATTCCTTCACATGGGATTGACCTCATCGGATATCGTCGACACCTCCTTGGCTGTGCAGATGACGGAGGCGCTCGACCTCATTCTCGAGGATCTTGACGAGCTGATCGCTGTGTTGAAGCGGCAGGCGTTGAAGTACAAGCACACGGTGATGGTTGGCCGCTCGCACGGCATTCATGGCGAACCCATTTCGTTCGGCTTCAAGTTGGCTATTTGGTACGAAGAAGCCTGTCGGCACCGAACGCGATTGACGCACGTCCGACAGGAGATTGCCGTCGGCAAGCTTTCGGGTGCCATGGGGACGTTCGCACATCAAGGGCCTGAAGTAGAGGCCTACGTCTGTGCCAAGCTAGGGCTCACGCCTGACCCTGTCTCGAATCAAATTGTGCAGCGAGATCGTCATGCCGCCTATGCCTCGGCGTTGGCGCTGTTGGCTGCGAGCATTGAAAAGTTTGCGACGGAGATTCGCCATCTGCAACGGACTGAGGTCCTCGAAGCGGAGGAGTATTTTTCAGAAGGACAGAAGGGGTCCTCGGCCATGCCGCACAAGCGGAACCCGATCGCGTCGGAGAATCTCTGTGGGTTGGCGCGCGTCGTGCGGAGCAATAGCCTTGCGGCGATGGAGAACGTCGCGCTGTGGCACGAGCGTGACATCAGCCATTCCTCCGTCGAGCGCGTGATTATGCCGGACAGTACGATCCTGATCGATTATATGCTGACGCGGATCACTGACGTCATCAAGCATCTGGTGGTCTACCCTGACAGGATGAAACGTAACCTCGATCTCACCGGGGGATTGGTCTATTCGCAACGGCTGCTGTTGCGGCTCATTGAGAAGGGTGCGCAGCGGAAGGAATCGTACGAGGCCGTCCAGCGCAATGCGATGGCCTCCTGGAAAGGAGAGGGGGGGTTGCAAGACTTGGTCGGCAGGGACTCCTTTGTGTCGAAGCATCTGACGGCTGCAGAGATTAAATCCTGTTTCGATCCAAAATATTATCTGCGCCATCTCGATAAGATTTTTGGGCGGGTTTTCGGATCGGGGGTGCGCAAACCAGGGAAGGGGAGGACACGATGAAATCATGTATTGCTACTCTCACGCGTTTTGTCGTGCTGGTGTTTGTCGTTCTGGCGGTTGTGCCGGCGGTTGAGGCAGCCGATCGCGACAAGCTTCTGAGCGAGCCTGGCGTCTATGGCACCTTTGCCTCGTATAGTCTCGATGAAAATTGGGGGAAGCAGGATCAGGCAGTTCGCATCGCGCAATTGACCGTTCTGAAGGGAGTGGTCGAGCAGCATCGAGAGAAACTGGCGATTGACGTCTATCTTCTTCGCGGACTATCCGATCATGCGGACCTGCTCTTTCGTGTACACGCAATTGAGTTGCGTGAAACCCAACAATTTCTTCTGGATCTTCAAGGCAGTCTCTTCGGCAAGCACCTGACCGGCAGCACAATCTTTTCTGGCCTGACGAAAAAGCCCAATTATGTTCCTGGTATGCCTGATAATATTAAAGCAGAACTAAAGGTATCAAGCGACCCGGGTCCCAAACCCTACGTGATCGTGATCCCCATCCGGAAGGATGCGGACTGGTGGTCTCTGTCGCAAGAACAGCGTGGAGCGATGATGCAAGAGCATACCGAAGCCTCGTTGCCCTATAGCAAGACAGTCAAGCGGAAGCTCTATCACTCCACTGGACTCGATGACCTGGACTTCATCACCTATTTCGAAACATCGCGGCTGGAAGACTTTCAAAGCTTGATTCTGGCATTGGAGAAGGTGAAGGAGTTCCGGCATAATCGACGCTTCGGTCATCCGACGTTGCTAGGAACGGTGAAATCCTTGGACGAGATTATCGAGGTGTTGGCTCAGTAACTATAATTGTGGTTTGAGGACAACCTATGCCCACGGGTGCACTACTCTACGAAGGTAAGGCCAAGAAGGTCTTTGCGACGGATACGCCGGATCAGGTCGTCCAGTATTTCAAGGACGATGCGACGGCGTTCAATGCGCAGAAGCGCGGAACCATCGTTGAGAAAGGCGTGATCAATAACAAAGTGTCCGAGCGGCTCTTTCGGTTGCTGGAACAGGCCGGTGTGCCGACACATTTTATCGAGCGCCTCAGTGACCGGGAACTGCTCACGAAGAAGGTGACTATCGTGCCGGTCGAAGTGGTGGTTCGCAATGTCGTGGCAGGCAGTTTGGCGAAGCGGTTGGGGTTAAAGGAGGGTGATCCTATCGAGCCGGCCATCGTCGAGTGGTACTACAAGAACGATGCGCTGGGTGATCCTTTGATTGCCGATGAGCATATTCGATTGATGAAGTTGGCGACACCGGAGCACATGACGGAAATCAAGAGGCTCGCGTTGAAAGTGAACAGCCTCTTACAGCCATTCTTCCGTGAGCGACAGATGATCCTTGTCGACTTCAAGTTAGAGTTTGGGCTGCACAACGGCCAACTCATTCTGGCCGATGAGATTTCGCCGGACACCTGCCGCTTCTGGGATCAGACGACAAAAGAATCGATGGATAAGGATCGGTTTCGGAAGGATTTGGGAAAGATTGAAGAAGCGTATCGGGAAGTGCTGAAAAGAGTATGCGGATGACGGGATGGAGGGGCCAGCCTCTTTGCTCGCAGAACGCGCACGATAGGAATGTGCTCGTTCGATGCGCGCAGTTGAGGCTAACCCCTCCATCCCGTCGGGAAGTTCCAAATCCTTCTTTTTTGGGAGAGGGGGGAGGGAAGTGAAGAGGGGAGAATCGTGAAGGGGTTTCGGGGATGGTTCATGAATTATGGGTTGGTCTTATCCATTTTAGTGTCAACGGCGCTGGTGGCTGTATTGGCTTATCGCCTGGAGGGATCGCGCTGGCGCTGGCCGATGGTGGCGCTGGCGCTGGCCGGGATCGGAACTGCTGCGGGGATTTTATGGATTAGGAAATACATAGACAGGCAGCCAAAAGCATCTGAGCAGGAGAATAAACAGTGAAAGCCAAAATTCATGTCACCTTGAAACAAGGAATCTTGGACCCTCAGGGCAAGGCGATCGAGCATGCGCTCGATTCGCTGGGGTTCAAGAATGCGGGCAATGTGCGGGTCGGGAAATACATGGAAGTGGATGTGAATGAAGCGGATAAGGCGAAAGCCGATGCTGCAGTGAAGGCCATGTGTGAGAAGTTGTTGGCGAATACGATTGTCGAGGAATACCGGTACGAGCTCATGGCGTAAGCCGTGAAACGAGCAGGCTACAGATTATGAAAATCGGAGTGGCGGTTTTTCCTGGGAGTAACTGCGATCACGACTGTCGGCATATCTTCAAGGATGTGCTGGGCCAGTATGTGGAAATGATCTGGCACAAGGAGACCTTGCTCGCGGGGCTGGACGCGATTGTCTTGCCTGGCGGGTTTTCCTATGGCGACTATTTGCGGACTGGCGCGATCGCGCGCTTCTCGCCGGTGATGGGGGCGGTGAAGGAGTTTGCGAAGAAGGGTGGGTTGGTACTTGGCATCTGCAACGGGTTTCAGATTCTGCTGGAAGCAGGCCTGTTGCCCGGTGCCATGCTCCGGAACAAGTCGCTGCATTTCATCTGCAAGGATGTATCGGTGAAGGTTGAAAATGCGGCCACTTCATTTACCAGCGCTTATGAGTCCGGTCAGGTGGTTAAGATCCCGATTGCCCATGCAGACGGGAACTACTACACCGATCCGGTCACGCTTGCGTCGATGCAGGCGAATGCGCAGATCGTGCTCCGCTATTGCACCCCGGATGGCAAGGTGACGCCGGAGGCGAATCCGAACGGCTCGCTCGATAACATTGCCGGAATCATCAATGCCGAAGGGAATGTGCTGGGCATGATGCCGCATCCGGAGCGCTGCGCGGAAGCGGTATTGGGCAATGACGAAGGGAAGCTGATTTTCCTGTCGATGCTGGAGGCGCTGAGGGGAAATAAGAAGGAGCTGAAGATGGTGGGGACGTGAAGAGTGAAGCCATTCGGCCGTTCGCTTCATGGCCTCTCGGAGCGACCCTTCCGGACTCTACCAGGCGGAAGCCTTCGGAAATTCCCTCGCAGACTCGGTCAGTTTCCGCTTTCCTTCCTGGCAGAGTCTCGGTGGGTCCCCGCTCCTTCGGCCAATTTCGCTCACGGCAGCATGGCATCTGTGTGTGAAGGCGCTAAGGATGAGCGGAGCATCCTTCTCTGCACGCCTGAGCGGGGAGGTGAATAGAGATGTCAAATTGGCAATTCTGTATCATTGGGATTTTCGGGTGCGGAATCATTGGAATATTTGTTTGGTTTGTGTTCGTGCGAAAAGAAAAAATTGATGCTGCATTTCTTGGCCTATTGACGCTTGGTACATTGTTGATTCTGGTCTCGCTTGTGCAGCCACGTTCGATCAAGTATGCCGGATTTGAGTTAAATGACATCAAGAAGGACGCTGAAGAAGCAGCAACGAGAATAGCATTAGAAACAACTGCCATGTTGGTTTGGAATGCTGGTCACTGGGATGAAGCTGGAAGACATAATGAAGAACTTGCCACCAATCTACTCAAGGAACTTTATGGGGATAAGGCCTTAGAATATCGCTACGCCTTGCAGAAAAAAGGGGTCTATCTGACTCCAAAGGCAGAACTTGAGAAGATTCCTGATACGGAAGTTCCCAAAGAGGTTCAGTCTCCCTTGTATGAAAAGTTCTTGAAAAACTTTAGACGGAGTAATGACTGAGTTGTGGTGCTGACCAAAGGCAGCTGATCACCAAAGACCTCATCACGTAGCATAGTCTGACGGATGATTAGTATGAGAAGATCGCCGAGATTATTGGGCGGGATCAAATTTGCATTGGGGTGGACTCATGACCGCTCGTGCTTTGAAACGCAAGGCTGGTGATATTGGGCGGATTGCCCGCTTGCATGGAGTGTCGCGGGTGCGGGTGTTTGGCTCTCATGCTGCTGGTCATGCGAGGCGGACGAGCGATGTGGACTTGTTGATCACGCTGCAATCCGATCGGGATCTCTTGGACCTGGTGGAGTTCAAGCTGGACATTCAGGATTTACTGGGTTGTGACGTGGACGTTGTGACCGAGAACGGGCTGAGTCCGCACTTGCGGCGAACCATTCTTCGAACGGCAAAGCCTCTATGAAAGATGTGTCCGCTTACCTGAAGCATATCCGCGAAGCCATCGTTAAAATCGAGAAGTACACAGAGGGTGGCCGGAAGACATTTTTAGAAGACACGATGATTCAGGATTCAGTGATCCGTAATCTGGAGATCATTGGGGAAGCAGCGAGGAATCTTATTGTTGATCTGAGAAAGTCGTACGCGGAGGTTCCTTGGCGAAGCATAACGGGGATGCGCAACGTCTTCCTGTTCTCAAGAGTCATGTAACAGTCATGTTGGCAAAGAGCAAACGGCCAAGGAAGAAAGTGTAGTGTTATGGAATCTGTATCACCTTTAATTACCAAAGACCTCATTGCGCAGCATAATCTGACTGACGATGAGTTTAAGAAGATCGTCGAGGTACTCGGGCGCGAGCCGAACATTACTGAGCTGGGTATGTTCTCGGTGATGTGGTCGGAGCATTGCTCCTATAAGAGTTCGCGCGTGCATTTGAAGAAATTGCCGACGACGGGGCCTCGGGTGGTTCAGGGACCTGGGGAAAATGCCGGGGCCGTGGACATCGGCGATGGGCTCTGCGCGGTCTTCAAGATGGAGTCGCACAACCATCCTTCGTTTATCGAGCCCTATCAGGGGGCGGCGACCGGGGTAGGCGGAATTCTGCGCGACATCTTTACGATGGGGGCGCGCCCGATTGCCTTGCTCGATGCGTTGCGGTTCGGCGGGCTCGATCATGCGAAGAACCGGCATCTGGTTAAGGGTGTCGTGGCTGGCATCGCGGGCTATGGCAACTGTATGGGTGTGCCGACGATTGGAGGCGAAATTGTCTTCAACGATATATATTCGCAGAATCCGCTTGTGAATGTGTTTTGCCTCGGCATTGCGCACAAGGACAAGATTTTCCTTGGGACAGCGGCCGGGGTCGGTAATCCGGTCATCTATTTTGGTTCGAAGACGGGCCGTGACGGAATTCATGGCGCGACGATGGCGTCCGATTCTTTTGATGACCAGTCAGAGCAGAAGCGGCCCACGGTGCAGGTGGGCGATCCTTTTACAGAGAAGCTGTTGTTGGAAGCTTGTCTTGAACTGATGGCCGGCGATCTGCTGGTTGGTATTCAGGACATGGGGGCGGCAGGGCTGACCAGTTCGTCCTGCGAAATGGCGTCGCGTGCCGGCAACGGAATCGATCTGGACTTGACCGATGTGCCGCGGCGTGAGCCGGGCATGACGGCGTATGAAATAATGTTATCGGAATTCAGCGATTGGTATGATGCTGACTATTATGCGTCCAGTCCATCGGAGAATCCGACAGGGCCGCTGAAGGGCCAGTCCAAGGTGATTCGGGGTGGTTCCTGGGGCAGCGGTCCGAAGGATCTACGCTCCACGGATCGGGACAGCCATTTGCTGTCGGCCCGGGGTATGGGGACCGGGTTTCGGTGTGCGAAGACTCCATAGTCCATGGTTCTTAGATTCTTGAAGAAATAAGCCGAAGCAGTCTACTTTTCAGAACTGAGCAATGCCATAGGTACATTGACTGAGCATTCAGCTTGATCTTTCTTATTCTCTCCTAGCGAGAGTAGCGAGATCGTCTTTCCTGCACACGCCGAACTCTTTATCATTTCAGAAATAACCCTTCCAAGCTCATTTGTATTTCCTCTCTGGGAATGGCACCCGGCTCTGGTCCCACTGCGCTCGTCGAACGAGCACATTCTGATCATGCGCGTTCCGGGAACAACGGATCAGCATGCAGGCGTGTCATCCCTTTTCTCGCCTCCACTTGATACTGCACCCAATGCTTGCTTTCTGGTTGCTATCGGCCGGCTTCCCAGTCAGCACTGCGTCGATCGCCGCACGTAGATCACGACCTGTAACCGGCTTGTTGCTAGCAGGGCGGCTGCCGTCGAGCTGTCCATGGTAGGCCAGCCGCCTCTCCTGGTCGAAGAGATAGAAATCAGGGGTGCAGGACGCCCGATAGGCCTGCGCAATCTCCTGTGTGTCATCAAAACACACGGGAAAGGTGAAGCCCACGCGTTCGGCCATCTCTTTCAGCCGTGGTGGTGCGTCATCAGGATATTGGGTTGGATCGTTGCTGCTGATACCGACAATACCAAGCCCCGCGTCGATGTAGTCTCGCCCTAATTTGGCGATCTCGTACTCGACATGCACCACATAGGGACAGTGACGGCAGATGAACATGACCAGCAAGGCTGTCTTGTCCGCAAACGAGTCAAGCGAGTAGATCTGATCGCCTACCACATCGCGCAACGCAAATGGAGGCGCAGGTGTTCCGAGCGGTAACATGACTGACGCTATGGCCATGGGGCCTCCTTCTCAATCTTCTCTCAAAATTTTCCTATCTGGAGAATGCCGCACCATGGCGTCGTCGTCAAGAGACGCATTTACCCTCAATGTTCCGATATCGAAGTCTCGTTCCCACTATGTTAGGCTCTTGTGCATGACATTACATCAAAAGAGGGCATGTGCGTGAAACAGGGTTATCGGTTGATCATTGTCGATAAAGCCGGTGTGCTGGTTTCTGAGTTCCAACTGACGGAGAACGCGCTGGCTCAGCCAGAGGCCTTTGTTTCAGCGCTCAAACAATCGATCGAGGATATTGAGGAGGAGGAGTCATGAGCGTTTTGCGCTTATCCCATCCGTGCACACGAATGCATGGCGTGTGTGACAAGGGGTCTTACTGATGGAATATGTTCATCTCGGTCGGGCTGGCGTGAAAGTCAGCCGGCTCTGTCTCGGCACGATGAACTTTGGGCCGGAGACCAACGAGGCAGACAGTTTTGCCATCATGGATCAAGCGCTGGAGTTGGGCCTCAACTTTTTCGACACGGCGGACGTCTATGGGTGGAAAGTCGGCGAAGGCTGGACCGAGCAGATTATGGGACGTTGGTTCGCTCAGGGCGGAGGCCGGCGTGAAAAAGTTGTGTTGGCAACCAAAGTGTTCGGTCGGATGGGCGATTGGCCGAATCAATCTCGGTTGTCGGCCCTGCACATCAAACGAGCGTGCGAGGCGAGCCTGCGGCGTCTGCAGACCGACTGCATCGATCTCTATCAGATCCATCATATTGATCGGGAGACGCTATGGGAGGAAATCTGGCAGGCGATGGAGCAACTCGTCCGTGAAGGCAAGGTGCTCTACGTCGGCAGCAGCAATTTTGCCGGTTGGCATCTGGCCCAGGCGCAAGAATTAGCTCGCAGCCGCCACTTTCTTGGCCTCGTGTCGGAACAGAGTCTCTACAATTTGAACGAGCGGACAGTCGAGTTAGAAGTGATTCCAGCTTGCGAAGCCTATGGCATCGGCCTGATTCCTTGGAGTCCGCTCGCGCGCGGCCTGTTGGCCGGGTCTTTGAAACCAGCCACAGTCGGTCGACGCGCGAAAGAAGATCTCAAGAAAGATGTTGAGACCTATCGCCCCAAGTTGGAAGCCTATGAAGCACTGTGCGCACAGCTCGGCGAGCGTCCAGCCGACGTGGCCCTGTCCTGGTTGCTGCATCAGAAGGCCGTGACATCCTCGATTATCGGCCCGCGTACGATGGAACAACTAAATGGTACGATGCGGGTCCTGAGTCTCAGGTTGAGCAAGGAGACGCTGAAACGGCTCGATGAGATCTTCCCCGGCCCCGGTGGGCCTGCGCCAGAAGCTTACGCCTGGTGATCAAAGCCCAATCCATTATTGCTCCGGCCTGAAAGTATGACAGGGACAGAGTGGGATAGGGGAAGGGCTAGCGGGGGTACCATGGCGTACTTCTCGTTGCACAGGTGTGCGGGCATAGGGGGAGCAACAGACACCCCCTATGCACTATCCCTGGAGCGTGGGACCTGTGCGGCTGTCAGTCATCTCTTTCCGAACCAGTTCTTCAGCTTCCAACCAATCTTCTAGGTGGCGCTCCGCCTGTCGACCTCGCTGCTCATAGAGTTCATAGGCTTTTTTCGCAATCCGTTCCCTCACCTCATCTGAATACTTCTGCATCGACTCAGGCTCAGGGGACAAATTCCCTTCTCCCATATGCTGAGCATCAGGATTTTTTGATTTCATGGGACTCCCTCCTTCGACGACGGGTTTGCTCCCTTCAGTATACCAGCCTGCCCATCACGTTGCGCAGCGCGATTCATTGATCTTGCATCCTCGCTCTTGGCCCTTTTAGAATACGCCACTCTATGAGGGTGCCTATGCCTTTCACGATTCGCCACCAAGGTCTCTCCCCTGTGCCATACGGTCTGTCCCACTACCTGGGTCTTTTCTCCAAGTTCCCACAGACC
The DNA here is from genome assembly GCA_002869925.2 of Nitrospira sp. CG24A. Classification (GTDB taxonomy): domain Bacteria; phylum Nitrospirota; class Nitrospiria; order Nitrospirales; family Nitrospiraceae; genus Palsa-1315. The sequence goes on along the minus strand of NEWT02000017.1, from coordinate 52,130 downwards.
TATATTTTGAGACTCGGGTTACTACTCATACTCCTGATACTGACCGGCCAACCAGTCTATGCCGAATGGGTCTTGGTGAGTGGCGACGATGAAGTGGGATTAAAGGTCTACGTCGATCCCGCGACCCTTCGCCGGAATGGGACTCTGGCGAAAATGTGGAAATTGCACGACTATAAGACCGTACAAACCGTGGCAGGCGATTCGTTATTGTCTATGAAGCAATTCAACGAATATGATTGCACAGAAGAGCGCACACGCATGCTTGGCTATACGTGGTTTTCAGGCAACATGGGAAACGGGAACGTCGTGTACAGTACCATGGAACAACTGCAGTGGGAACCGGTTGTCCCTCGTACGATCAATCGAACGCTCTGGAAAGTGGCATGCGAGAAGAAATGATCGTGCCGACGAGCAGTCCTGTTCATCACAGAGTGGTAACAGCAGCTGTAGCACCAGTCGACTCTTTGTCGCACTGCGTGCGATGAAATCACGTCCAAGATTGCGACTCAATAGAAGTATGGACAGACTGCAGAATGCGCGCCCCCGCCGTACACACGAATCCCCACCCTTCTCTATTCGTCGCTATTGCCATGTTCCTGGCTTTTGCCTCGCGACGCGTTGAGCCATCTCTCGCTAGGCAATTCACGTAACGAGAGCGAATCATGCCGGCCGTCATATATAAAACTTTGTTAGCCCGGGCACGCACTGGCATGAGTCTGTGGGGCGCAATTCGAAGTCTCACGTTAGGCGAGATGCTCCAAGGTTCGGCAGAATTGGCCGCGGTGCTCTGTCTTATTGTTGCAGCCGTCATCTGGTTCATCACCTGGTTCAAGCCAAATTCCGTGATCCATGTCAGAGCAGCCTTGTACACGTACGAGCGCGGTTTCATGCTGGAGGGAACCACCAAGACGACTCTCTTTCATATGCAGAACCTCCTCTCCAATTGCACGCTCTGGCGATTTCCACCGGTGCTCCCAAAAACCAGCATAAAGATAACCGATTTGCACGCATGGGTCTTGAGCAAGTATCTTCTTGAAAATACGTCAGACCAGACCATCACACACATCCGCATGGCGGTCGCTTCTCCTCTCCTCAATCAGTTCACCGAATTATCGGCGACTCCGAACATCCAAGCTAAGGGAAGGGTGGAGTCTCGCGCGAAAGATGGTCTTCCCATGTATGTCATTTCTATCGACGCCCTTGCGCCTAATGTGTCAGCGATGGTGACACTACAGACTCCCATTAACGACACCATGCGGCATGCCTTGTACGACGAACACCATACCTTCCGTATCCCAACCGCGTTCCTCTCGGCTGATCAGCTATGGAACGTCGGCTTGACAGTCGCTCAGATCAGCGACTCGACCATGGTGATGTTGGAGACTAAAATGCAAAGCGGTGAGAGAAGCATATCCGTGGCTGACAAGGTGGAGAGTCGGAATCTCGATCCCTCGGATCCGGCACTGTTAGAAGAAGACGTGTCATATCGACTTCTGCCGGCGGCACCCAATTGCCGAGTGGAAACTGATGGAAAACTGGGAGAGTCGGGCACTCAACAGTAAGTAGGAACGTATGAACACAGCCGACACCAACGTACGCGACTCAGGACCCAACACGAGACTGGGCAGAATGGGTTGATCAGATTCACCTGCTTCCCTCTTTTCATCGCGTATTGAACCAACCGCGACTATGGTGTTCTTCTGGTGGCGGACTTTTTGACGTTCCTGCTAGAATGGCTCTCGTATGACTGCCTCACATTCGCGCGTGCTCTCTGGTCTCTACCTTATTCTCGACCCATCGGTTTATCCTGCGCGCCCTTTGATTGAGGTACTGACAATGGCAGCTGAGGCCGGCGCTGTCCTCTTTCAATATCGCAACAAAACCGCATCGATGAAAGACGCCTATGTGGAAGCCCTGACACTCCGACAGGCCGCGGCGAAGGCCGGTGTCCTCTTCATTGTCAATGATCGCTGCGACCTGGCCTTGGCCATTGATGCCGATGGCGTCCATTTGGGGCAAGGGGACTTGCCGCTCGACTTAGCAAGGAAAGTGATGGGTCCAGAGAAGCTGATCGGGATTTCCACCCATAGTCCGATGCAGGTGCGAGGCGCCACCGCTGGGAAACCGGACTATCTTGGTTTTGGCCCCATTTTTACACCAGGCTCTAAGCAAGATCATGATCCGGTGGTTGGGCTTGAGGGACTCCGTGCGATACGCTCGCTCACACCGTTGCCCGTCTTTGCGATCGGCGGGATTCATCTCGATCGGGTCGATGAGGTCGTGCGAGCGGGAGCTGATGGGGTAGCGGTGATCTCAGCAATCCTCAAGGCGCCTGATATCAGTCACGCCGTGAGATTGTTCCTTGGGCAGTTGTCAGGACTAAATTCGCCAGCTTCGTCATAGGCGTAGTCTTGGCAAAGTCGGTCAATCCATCGTCCCAACTTCGGTTCATCATAGGGGCATAGGGGAGCGGCCCCACTATGGAAACCCCTGCAAGTCGTCGAAGGAGGTTGATGGTTGACTGTTCCTGCGCGCGAGCAATCTTCGTCCGCACAGGCCGCTGCTGGTTTAACACCAATGCCACGACAGGAATATTCTGGTCGCGAAGCGCATGAAGGGTCAGCAGCGCGTGATTAATTCCCCCCACGCCTGATCGTCCAACCACGATCGCTGGCAACCTCATTTGATAGATGAGGTTTGACAGATTAAGTGATTGTGTAATAGGCACATATATTCCACCAACACCTTCTACTACCATGAACGTATGCTTCTGACGCAGGGTGCGGAAGGTTCGTAAGATCGTTGCCATCTGTACGGTTTTCCCTTCCGCTCGTGCAGCAGAAAGCGGCGCCACTGGGAGTCGAAAGACATAGGGGCACACGTCAGTCATCGGATCTCGATTTCCCGCCGTTTTTCGCAACCGCGCTCCATCAGACTGAAGTTTGCGCGACCGAGAGACTCCCGTCTCAATCGGTTTCATCACTCCCACATCGATCCCCTGTTGAATCAGACATCGTACGAGAGCAGAAGCAACGAGCGTTTTCCCAACTCCGGTATCGGTCGCAGTGATAAAAACCCCTCGTGGACGAGAATCGTGACTCTGTTGTTTAGTGATTCGCATGGATCGGAATCAAGCAGGCTGAAAAAATTCTATTGGCATATCTAGGCAAAAAGGACCAGAACAGTTTCCCTGCAGGATGCTCAAAAAGTTCTTCTAGCAAGGCCGCAGCGAGTGCAGGCCCGAGGCGTACCCTCAGGGGTACGTTGAGGGTCTAAACAACGCGAGAACAATGCTAGAAGACTTTTTCAGCATCTTGCTACAGATTGCGGCTGTCACAGTTCCACACCTGCCCCGATACATCGTTCTGTTGTGCCAGATACACTACAGTCTTGGCTACTTCCTTTTGCGATGGTGGTCGACCCAACGCATGATCGTTCCAGTTATCGTGTGCCGGCATGATTCCCGTTGTGAGTCCCGTCTTCTGCCAGCCGGGCAAGAGGAGATTCACACGAACGTTGCCCGCGCCCCACTCTTGGGCGGCAGTGTGCACCAGCCCGATGAGACCGGCTTTCGACGCCGCATAGGCGGCTTGTCCACTCGAACCATGAAATCCGGCGTGCGAACCAATGACGACAATAGACCCGCCACCGTGAGCGAGGAGGGGAGGGGCCATCGCGCGGAGGCAGTGAAATGTTCCTGTCAGATTCGTGGCAATCACATCGGCCCAATCTTCATCACGTTGTCGAAGGAGGAGATGCTTTCCGCCAATTCCAGCGTTGCAGATCAGCACTGACGGCACAGGCGCCCGGCGACATGCGGACTCTATCATCTGTTGCACCGCATGCGTCTCGCGAACATCGGCTTCATAGAGCGCTCCAGTTCCACCGGCGACCACCACTTGTGCGAGCGTCTCCTCGGCCGCGGCTTTGTTTCGATGGTAATGGATCCCGACAGACCAGCCAGCCGTCGCAAAGGCCAGGCTGATCGCTCGACCAATTCCTCCAGACGCGCCAGTGACCAACACCGCCTGTGTGAATTGTCTATCCGGTCTCGCCATCTCGGCTCCTCCGACGAAGAGAACACTGCCATGCAGATGTTCAAAAAGTTCCTCCAGCAAGGCCGCAGCCGATGAAAGCACCGGAGGCGTAGCCTCTGGGCTACGTTGAGGATGCTTTCAAGGTGAGTACGAAGCTGGCGGACTTTTTCAACATCTGCACGAGGATTATGGGTGGGATATCGCGCGAAGGCAAGCCTGTAGGCCCACCGCTCTCCTTCCCTTGCCGCTTCCAGGATTCCTATGGTACGGTCATCTCATCGATCAACTACTGGAGGATCTTGCGCATGCCGCTGATGAAACTGGGATATCGATGGGTCTTCATCGTGGGCTCAGTGCTACTGCTCAATTGTACCCCCTGGGCAACCGCCTTCGCAGCAGATGATACCAGCCTCATTGCGCAATCCGCCGATTATTTTCCCGATCAGATCGGCAATACGTGGCGCTATCGTGGCCAGATAACCGAAGGACCTCTGCAAACGATCGAGCATAAATTTTTCTCCAACGTGTCTTCGGTCACCGAGACGAAAGTCATGAAGGGCATGACGGTCACCGTGTTTCACGATGCCAATCCAGGCAACCATGGCCCCATGGATAGTTTCTACCGGCGTGATAGCGTCGGCATCGTCTATTACGGTTCAGAACCTGGCACGCCCTTCGAAAAACAACTCGTGCCCTATCAGATCGTACGGTTCCCGATGAAGCTCTTGTCGTCCTTCCAGCAATTCAACCGCAAGGACATGGACTTCGGCACGGATTTGGACCGTGATGGCGTCAACGAAAAGGCAGATTCGCAGGGCGATGCCACCGTGCTGGGGCATGAATCGGTGACGGTCCCAGCCGGCACATTCAAGGATGCCGTGAAGCTGGAAGCGCGCATGCACATGCAAATTCATCTCTCCGGCGCGAAGAAGACTGCCATGGGAACCGATGTGATGACCGCCTGGTTTGCAAAGGGTGTCGGGCTGGTCAAGTATGTCGAGCGGCAGGAGCTGGCGCAGATGGAAGACCGGGGCGTGGTGACCGATATCATGGAAGAACTGGAATCGTACGAGATTAAACCGTCGAAGGCCTCACTCGGGCGGCGCGAATCCTCGACGGAGGGTCTGTTCGCTGACCACGCGATTGACCACGAATTGCATCAGGTACTCTTCCCCTCCGGCTTTCGCGCCGACTCCGGAGAGTCGGTGCCCTCCAAACGGCTGGCGTCCGACTAATGCGCCGGTGATCGGACGGTTCAGATAGAGATTCCCGACATCGAATCGTTGCCGGGCGAGTTCTAGATGGGCTGGGCTTCTCGAGTAGACTCCACCGGTGAGTGCGTAGGGCGTTGAATTCGCCAGGGTCAAGGCGTCCTGGTAAGAAGACGCCTTCATCACGGCGAGGATCGGCCCAAAGATTTCCGTGTGTTGCAACTGGGCAAAGACGCGATCCAGCACCCCACTCTTCGACCAACGATTCATGCGCGTATAGATGGTGTGCCAGTTGCCGAACCGCTTGGGTAGGCCGCGCCATTTGCACCCCTGCTCGGTGACGTACAAGATGGCGTTCAGCACGTGCAGATTGTCGAGCGTCACGTTGCCGCGTGGCCTCGGCAAGCACGGCTCGATGTGGCGATACTGTGCGTCGGTGATTTCCATGGACGCAGTATCTCATAAAAATGGCCATTAGTGTTAACACGCCCTAACAGATCGGTAAAAAATCCACCAACGGCGTTCTCACATCAATTAGAGGATCAAGTTATGGGACAGCGTACACGTTACTTCTTCGCTCATTGCGACCCTGCTGCACGAGCTGTTCGAGTTTCCTTTAAGAAGATGTGAAACGTGAGGGGCGGGGTGAGGAATGAAGATTAGTCCGGGGGAACGATGAATAGGTTTTTTTATGCACGATCGACGATATTGTTTGGCCGTTGATCCAGACTCCTCTAAACTGACGTATGCCAGCCGACGTAGGGAGTGTGTTTGCGCCTCCTGATTCAACCCCGCCATTTGCTGCAACGGAAGTCACGGATACGGGCCTGATTTGTCTGTTGATCTTAGCCCGTTTCTACGATTTACCAGCTGACGGATCACAGCTACGCCATCAGTTTGCGCAGTCAGGCCGACCACTCTCCGATACTGATCTTCTCCGTGCCGCCAAACATCTTGGGCTCAAGGCAGGATTGCGGAGCACGGAGTGGGGCACACTTGCCAAAACACCGCTCCCTGCCATTGTGAAGCGAACGGACGGGCGCTATGTCGTACTGGCGAAAATCGAAGGCGAGAAGGCGCTCGTTCAAGATCCTGTCGAGGCTCGTCCGCTTGTGCTGTCGCGTGAACAGTTTGAATCGGCTTGGACAGGAGAACTCCTGCTCTTTACGAAGCGCGCGAATCTCCGTCTGCAAGATCTGAAGTTCGATTTCACCTGGTTCATTCCTGCCATCGTGAAGTACCGTACGCTCCTTGGCGAGGTGCTGGTCGCGTCGTTCTTTTTGCAGTTGTTTGCCTTGCTGACGCCGCTCTTTACGCAAGTCGTCATCGACAAGGTGCTCGTACATAAAGGCTTCACGACGTTGCACGTCCTCGCCATCGGCATGATCGCCCTGGCTCTGTTCGATGCAGTCTTGGGGGGACTTCGGACGTATCTCTTTTCGCATACGACGAACCGCATCGATGTCGGCTTGGGCGCGCAGTTATTTCGCCATGTGTTGGCGCTCCCTTTGGCCTATTTCGAGGCAAGGCGGGTGGGGGACACGGTCGCGCGGGTACGTGAGCTGGAACATATCAGGCAGTTCCTCACGAGTCATTCTGTGACGGTCGTGCTTGATGTCGTGTTCACGATCGTGTTTCTCGCCGTCATGTGGTTCTACAGTCCGGCTCTCACGTTGGTGGTGATGGCATCCTTGCCACTCTATGCGCTGCTCTCGATCTCCATCACCCCGGCGATCCGCGCCAGGCTCCATGAGAAATTCAATCGCGGCGCAGACAATCAGTCTTTCCTTGTGGAAGCGATCAGCGGCATTCAAACAGTGAAGGCCTTGGCCGTCGAGCCGCCGCTGTTGCGCAAGTGGGAAGAACAACTCGCCGGGTATGTGCGGGCAAGTTTTCGCGCGACCAGCCTCATGACCATCGCCGGCCACACTGGGACGTTCATACAAAAGGTCACGACCGTTGCCGTGCTGTGGATGGGGGCCTATCGTGTGATCGAAGGGGATCTGACGATTGGACAACTGATCGCCTTTAATATGTTATCGGCCCAGGTCACTGGGCCTCTATTGCGGCTCGTGAATCTCTGGCAAGAGTTCCAGCAGGTCGGCATTTCGGTTCAGCGACTGGGGGATATCCTCAACACTCAGCCGGAGCCTTCCTACAATCCAAATCGAACTACGCTCCCGCAAGTGGCGGGGCAGGTGGTGTTCGAAGATGTGACATTTCGCTATCGGCCTGATGGGACAGAAGTCTTACGCAAGGTGTCGTTCGCCGTCACGCCAGGCAGGGTGATCGGGCTTGTCGGACGATCCGGGTCCGGCAAGAGTACCATTGCCAAGTTGGTTCAACGGCTCTACGTACCGGAGCGCGGGCGTATTCTCGTGGATGGGGTGGACCTTGCGCAGGTGGACCCGGCCTGGCTCCGTCGACAGGTTGGCGTGGTACTCCAAGAAAACTTTCTCTTCAATTGCTCCGTGCGTGACAACATTGCGCTGACCGATCCGGGGTTGGCGATGGAGCAAGTGATCCGGGCGTCTAAGCTGGCTGGGGCGCACGAATTCATTCTTGAATTACCGGAAGGCTATGACTCGATGGTGGGAGAGCATGGCTGCTCGCTGTCCGGTGGGCAACGCCAGCGGGTTGCGATCGCCAGAGCGTTGGTCGCGAACCCGCGTATCCTGATCTTCGATGAAGCCACGAGCGCGTTGGACTATGAATCTGAGGCCATCATTCAGCAGAACATGGCGCAGATTAGTCAGGGGCGCACCGTCTTCATCATCGCCCATCGGCTGAGTACGGTGCGTCCGGCGCATCGGATTTATGTGGTGGACAAGGGTGAGATTGTCGAGCAGGGTTCACACGAAGAGTTGCTGCATATGCAGGGATTCTATGCACGCCTCTACCGACATCAAGACGGCCCTGTACCGGTAACGGGATAGCGGGGTAGAGGAACAGGCATGGCATTCGGCGCACTCTCACGTCATTGGACAGTCTGGAAGGCGGCTTGGCAGGCTGAGCAGGGCCATACACTTGGCGCAATTTCAGGCGGGCGCGCGACGGAATTTCTTCCTGCGGTGCTGGAAATTCAACAGGCGCCGCCCTCACCGATCGGCCGAGCCATCCTCTGGACGATCATGGCTGTATTCGGGAGCGGCGTCTTGTGGGCGACGTTGGGATGGATCGATATTGTGGCGACGGCACAGGGCAAGATTATTCCCAGCGGTTACTCCAAAGTGATTCAGCCGTATGAAGCTGGTGTGATCACCGCCATTCACGTGCAGGATGGGCAGATCGTCAAGCGGGGTGAGGTGCTGATTGAGCTCGATTCCACACAGAACCGAGCCGACCAGCACCAAGCTACGAATGAATACCAGGCGGCGAAGATTGACGCGGCTCGCTTACGCGCCCTCATTGCCGGCCAATCGACGTTCAAGGCCCCTGCCGATGGCGATCCCCAACATGTCCTCCTGCAACGCCAACTGCTTCGCGATCAACTTGCGGAGTATCAGGCCAGGGTCGGGGCCTCGCAACATTTGATCGATCAACGAAAGGCCGCGCTTGAGCAAACGGTAGAGAATATCCAACGACTCGAAGCGACGGTACCCATGGAGGCAGAACGTGCCGACGCGTTCAAGAAACTGTTGGATCACGATGCGGCGACCAAGCTGGACTTCCTTCAAGCGGAACAGCAACGGATCGACAAGACTCAAGAGCTTGCCGGGCAACGGAAGAAACTGCACCAGGACCAGGCTGCGCTATCAGAAGCAGACACCAACTATCGAGCGCTCATCTCCGAGTTTCAACAGACGAAACAGGCAGAATTGTCTCTATTGGAAACGAAGGTTTCTTCCTTGGTTCAGGATGTCACGAAAGCCGGACAGAAGGCTGACCTTCAACGATTGACGACACCCATTGACGGCGTGGTGCAGCAGGTGGCGGTCCATACGGTAGGTGGAGTCGTCACCCCAGCTCAGGATCTACTGATCATCGTGCCGCAGGACCATCCCGTTGAAGTGGTGGCTCAAGTCGAGAACAAGGATGTCGGGTTTGTGCAAAACGGCCAGATCGTGGAGATTAAGGTTGAGACCTTTCCCTTCACACTGTACGGCACGATTCCAGGGAAGGTATTGAGTGTGTCTGATGATGCGGCGCCGATTGAAAAGGTCGGGCTTGTGTATCCCACCAGGGTCAGCATGGACCGGGCCACAATCCAGGTGGAGGGGAGGCAGGTCCATCTCTCGCCAGGTATGGCTGTCACGGTTGAGATCAAGACCGGCCAGCGTCGCGTGATCGAATATCTCCTGAGCCCCTTACTGAAATCAGTTAAGGAAAGCCTCAGGGAGAGATGAGTAAACCATTGATAGTTTATGTATATGTTTATTCTCATCTTACTATAGTGACCTTGTTCAGTCTGGGGTTAATCTGTCAAGCTGAAGATGCTCTTGGAGGAGGGGAGGGCAGCCTGACCACACAGTCATCTCCGCTCCAGCCGCTGTCTTTGACCTTACGCGATGCCTTGGCTGCGGCAGTCGACAACAATCCCGATGTGCTCCTGTACCGTGAGCGGATCGAAGCAGCCCGTGGGCAAGTGCACACCCAATTTGGCGCGATGCTTCCCAATCTCTCAGTGACCGCGCGTCAAACTAGGCAAACTCAGTTTCGTGGAACCTTCGGACTCGACCCTGTCAGATCCGATCCGTTCAGTATTTTTGACGCGCGGGTGAGTGCGTCTCAAAACCTTTTTAGTATCAGCTTGATTCAGCGCTGGCGCGCCTCACGCGAAATGCTCCACGTCAGTGAAGCGGAGTCCGAGAGTCGAAAGTTCGACACGATGGCGAGCGTGGCACTCACGTATATGGAGGGCCTGAAGGCCATGGGCCTGGTGAAGATGCATGAAGCCAACCAGCAAGTCATGAACGATCTGCTCGCGCTCATCAAGCAGCGACAACGCGCAGGCGTCGCAACCGGTCTCGACCTTGCTCGGCTCGACGCCCAGCTTGCCAGCGAGAGGCAGCAGGCGTCAGTCGCATACTATTCCGTTGAGCGTGCCAAACTGAACCTGCTTAATTTGTTGGCGCTTCCCTATGAAACACCACTGTCATTGCGCGATGAATTTCGCACCGACGTGCTTGACGGACCGGCTGTTCAGGTTGCCGTCGAAGATGCCTTGAAACAGCGGCCGGAGGTGATGGCTCAGGTGACACGCGTACGCGCCACAGAATTGACTTATTCCTCTATCACCGGCGAACGGTTGCCGTCGTTGGTGGCGCAAGGGGACTACGGCCTCATTGGGAATCGCTGGAACAACACGCTGGACACGTACAATATGGCGCTGTTACTCCAAGTGCCAATTTTTGATGGAGGACAACGAGAAGGCCGTATCGCAGAATCCCGCAGCCAATTGCGGCAGGAGGCGCTCCGTCTCCAATCCATCTTGAACCATGTAAAAATGGAAGTGCATGATGCGATGGCCGGGGTGACGGCCGCAAAGGATCAAGTGAATATCGCGCAGTCCGGCATGCGGGCGGCAACGAAAGAGCTCGATCTGGCTCGTGAACGCTATGCTGTGATTACGGCCTCAAGCCATTTCGAGTTAACCAACGGGTTATCGGCTGTGGCTCGAGCTCGGGAGAATTTGGTGGAGGCGTTATTCCAAGTGAACGCCGCTCGCGTGAATCTAGCCAGAGCAACAGGCAGCCTCAACTCATTGGAGTAATTTCTGTCTGCCGAGAACATCGTCCGTTGAAATCTTTGCGCGACGAGGGTAGTGTGGGAGAGTGGATTGAGATAAATCTATGAGTTGACATAATCATTCTTATCAGACGCGATTGATTTTTGACGTATGTCCTTCGAACTGCTCGGCCGCATCCAGCAAGAACTTGCCATCACCGGCAGCGCCATCTATGAGACTGTTCTCGCGCTCTCAGAACGAGCCAACCGTAAAGTCCAGGTTCTTCGACTGCATAACCAGGCGTCAAATTTATTGGGCCAGATTGAACAGGGTCACGGCGACCTCGGGCGACACATTGTCGCCCTCAGCGCGAAACGATCTCCGCTCAACCAGGAGCCAACCCCGTCATTCGATCAATTGGGATATATCCTCGGTCAGGCCGGCGATCGTACGCAGCAACTGAAACAGAACTTGCTTCACGTCGATAGTCAAATTCGCGAGCTCAAGCTGGAAACGATTCACGATGAACTCTTGACTCTACAACAGGACCTGAGCCTTCGCGCCGCGGCCCTCGAACGGCTCACCGTCGTCCAAGGGTCACCAGTTATTGGGAAAAGACTTGATGAGGTTGTCATGCCTCCGTCGGTTCGCCTCGTCACAATCTTGCGCGGACCATTTCTCCTATCGACGGATGATACCCTGGTCCTCCGCGTCGACGATATCCTGATCTTGATCGGACTACAGGCAGACCTAACACTGGTTGTTGCTGAGTTCACCAATGCCCGGAACGGCAAACCGGCATAAATCACCTCGGCCAAGGGGGAACAGGATGACTCACCTGTACCGTGTCGTCATCAGCCTTGCGTTCATAACCTTGCTCGATGTTCACTCGTTCGCCGTTGCTGCGCCTGCTGCACCAAAATCCAGCGACTCACCGGGTCTTCGCCTACTGGAAGAGATTCAAACCGTCATCACAGATTTGGCCGAATCGGCGAAGCCCTCCGTCGTAAATCTCACTCCCCTCCCTGGACCGGGGCGAGGGCGTGAACCGTTGTTGCAAGAACGGGCCCCCAATGCCTCAGGATCTGGGTCCGGCGTAATCATCGATCCTGACGGATACATCGTGACGAACAACCACGTCATCGGCGATGCCATGGAGATCGAGGTTCGTTTCTCTGATAAGTCAAAGTTGATTGCACAAGTGGTCGGGAAGGATCTGGATACAGACTTAGCCGTTCTCAAGGTCACCGCCGACCATCCCCTCTCAAGCGCGAAATTCGGGGATTCGTCGTCTGTGCGCGTAGGCCAATGGGTGCTCGCCGTGGGAAATCCATTCGGGCTCGATCGAACGGTTACGCTCGGTGTCGTCAGTGGGATCGGCCGGGAAAACATCAATCTCTCGCGATACGAAAATTTTATTCAGACAGACGCCTCCATCAATCCCGGCAATTCCGGCGGACCGCTCTTCAATCTCCGCGGCGAAATCATCGGCATCAATACGGCCATCATTAACTTTGCCCAAGGAATCGGGTTTGCCATTCCCTCCAATATGGCCAAGCAAGTGATTCAACAATTGCTGGCACAGGGGCGAGTGACACGAGGCTGGTTGGGCGTCGGCATCCAGCCACTCACGATGGAGTTGGCGCGTAAATTCGGCGTGAACGAAGGCGACGGCGTGCTGGTCAACGAAGTCTTTGAGAAGGATCCGGCTGCGGCAGCGGGCATTAAACCCGGCGACATCCTTACCCGTATCGAGGGAATTGTGATCGACACGCCGAACCGGCTCTCTCGCGTCGTGGCAGGGTTACTCCCGGGCTCGACGGCTAAAGTAGAGATCGTCCGCGATCAACAGCGCCTTGTGTTGGACGTCGCGCTCATTGAACGTCGGGATCATACCGTCATGACCTCGCTTCCCCAAGCGCGCACTGAAGCCAAGCTCGGACTCGATGTGCAAGACCTCACACCGGGCCTTGCCGATAAATTTAAACTGCGGGAAAACCGAGGGGTCATCATCAGCAAAGTGGAATCAGGAAGCCTCGCCCAATCAGAAGGCCTTCACGAAGGCGATCTCATCAAAGAAGTAAATCGTGTCGATATCGGGTCGGTCGGAGAATTCAGCAGCGCAGTCTCTAAGATCCGGCGAGGCGAAACGATTCTCCTTCGTGTGTTGAGAGAAAGCCGCGCGTTCTATGTCGTGTTGAAATTGACCGACCCCTGACACAGGATAATGAAAAAGCCCGCAGGCACGAAGAAGCCTAAAGTTCATGCTAATGTTGAAGTTAAAATAAGAGCACAGTATTTTTATTGAACGTTGAAGTCGACATGACTCCACTTCTCCCGCAGCACCTGCTCGATCAATGTGCCGCCGCGTGAATCTCCACTTTGTGCGCCTCAATGATTCGCCCTGCCAGTTCGCGAGGCACTTCGTCGTACCGCGCGAATTCCATGGCATAGCTGCCGCGCCCAGCAGTGAGGGAGTTCAGCGTGGTGGCATACGTGAGCAGCTCCACCATTGGCAACAGGGCTGTGATCTGCTCCGTATGGTCTTTCGCCTCTACGTGGAGAATCCGCCCTCGACGCGCATTCAGATCCCCAATCACACTTCCGATATGATCTGCCGGCGCCTCGACCTCCACCGTCATGATCGGTTCTAACAGGACGGGATGCGCGGTCTCCAAGGCCTTCTTGAATCCCATGGATGCGGCAATCTTAAACGCCATTTCGGATGAATCGACCGTATGGTACGAGCCATCGTACACTGCCACCCGGCAATCGACGACAGGAAACCCTGCCACAGTTCCATGGTGCATGGCCTCAATCACCCCCTTCTCTACCGCTGGAATAAAGTTGCGTGGAATGGCTCCGCCGACCACTTTATTTTCGAACTTGAACCCCTCTCCACGCGGCAGAGGCGCGAGTTCCAACCAGCAATCGCCATACTGGCCATGTCCACCGGTTTGTTTTTTGTATTTTCCCTGCGCCTGTACGGTGGCGCGAATGGTTTCACGGTACGGAATTTTCGGCATATGCAGAACCACTTCCGCACCGTACTTGCGGCGCAATTTTTCAAGCGCAAGGTCGATGTGCCACTGCCCCATACCGCTCAGCACCATTTCCTTCGTGTCGGCATGGCGCGAAAATTCGAGTGTCGGATCTTCCTCGATCAGCTTATGCAGTCCGAGACTGATTTTTTCGATATCGGCATGGGACTTTGGCTCAATCGCAAAGGACAACACGGGGCGCGGAAGCACCGGCTTTGGATAACAGATGGGAGCCTGTTCGTCGCAAAGCGTGTCGCCCGTTTGTGTATCTTTGAGTTTCCCGATCGCAACAATTTCCCCTGCTCCGGCCGAAGCGAGTGCCGTATGTTTCTTTCCCAACACGGCGTACAGATGCCCACTTTTTTCTTTACTGCCTCGCGAGCTGTTGAAAACAGTCGCGTCTGCCTGAAGAGCCCCTGAGAAAATCCGTAGAAAGGATAGCCGCCCGACGAATGGGTCTATCAGCGTCTTAAAGACCATTCCTGAAAAAGGGTCTTCACAAACGGCACGGCGATGCGCGGTCTCGCCTGTATCCGGATGCAGGCCTTCCAACGGAGCTGTCAAAGCCCGGCCCATTGGCGATGGCAACACATCGACGATGGCGTTGAGGAGAGGGACGATCCCGATGTTTTTGATCGCGGAACCGCTGTAGAGCGGGACGACTGCGCGAGTCTGGACGGCAACACGAAGTCCTTCGATCAGATCCTCCTGGGTCAACTCACCCATCGCGAGATACTGTTCTAATAATCGATCATCACACTCGGCCACGCACTCCTGAATCCGTTTTCGCGCATCAGCGGCCAACGCCCGCGCATCTTCGGGTATGGGTAACTGCTGATGCAGAGGAGTCTCCGCCCGCGATGTGATGAGGACTTGTTGTATGAGATCCAACACACCTTCAAGCTGGGCGCCACTGCCATGGGGCAATGAGATCGGCAATGGTGTGAATCCCAGATCGCGTTGACACATCGAGCAGGCCCCGTCGAGTGAGGCGCCTTCTTTGTCCAATTCGTTGAGGAATAGAATGCACGGTAAACCCAGTGCTGTAATACGAGACCAGACTCTGACAAGCTCGCTCCGGATCCCCGAAGAGGCGCCGACCACCAGCACGACGGCATCCACCGCCCGCAATGCCATTACCGTCTCGCCGAGCAAGGTCCCCGCACCAGGAGGATCAACGAGATTGATTGTGGTGTGATTCCAGGAACAGCGGAGCAGACTGGTGTTGACGGAACTACGTCGGTGTAACTCTTCCGGCTCGAAATCCGAGACAGTCGTGCCTTGGGTGATAGACCCGAGGTGGGGAACAACGCCGGAGGCAAAGAGCATAGCCTCAGCCAGCGAAGTCTTCCCGGCACCGGCACTCGAGATCAGGGCCACATTTCTGAGTGACTCTCTGGCTAGCTCGCTCATGGCGCCCTCCTCATGCTAATCAGAAGATAGGTGGTTCTTCCGAAAATGACATGGCCTCCTTACATCGTGACGACTCCTCCTTTGCTCACACGTCGGCGCCAGGGGTGGTCAACCATCCTTGATCGGCAAAGCTGACATAGCGTCCATCGCCGACGACGAGATGGTCGAGAACCCGAATGCCCAGCACCTCCCCTGCCGATACTAGTCGCGCCGTTAAGACACGATCTTCCTGGCTTGGCGTAGGGTCGCCGCTAGGATGGTTGTGCAGAAAAATTACTGCCGCTGCTGATTCTTTCACGGCGAGTGTAAAGACTTCACGCGGATGGACAATGCTGAGGGTCAAACTGCCCTCCGATACCGTGGCATCGCGCATAATAGCGTGCTTGGCGTCGAGTAACACCACTTTAAAGACTTCATGGCGTAAATCGCGCAAGGTTGGATGGTAGTGGGTAAAAAGGTCTCGGCTGGATGTAATTTTTGCCCCTTTGATCAGAGGGCCGGCGAGGGCACGTTTTCCCAATTCAAGGGCTGCCTTCAGTTGAGCAGCTTTAGCCTTCCCCACACCTGGGATTGCACAGAGCTCTTCAATTCCGCATTGTGCAAGCCCTGCCACTCCTCCAAGGCAACCCAAGATATCCATCCCCACTTGTACCGCTGAAGAGCCGTGACGACCGACTCGAAGGAGAATGGCCAAGAGTTGGGCATCGGTAAGCACCTGTGGCCCTTGAGAGAGCAGGCGTTCGCGTGGCCGTTCTGTTTCAGGCCATTGAGTGATGCCTTGCCTTCCTTTCTTTGCAGCCACTTATCCTCCTCGGACAAAAAATGACACTCTGAACATTATCGTACTCACATTTGCCCCTCAGAAGCCCTCTGCAAACAAATACGTATGATCTAAGCTGTTGAAATTACGTACAGCGACAAATTTGGTGTAGTACTTGCTTTGGTAGGCTTGCAGCAGTACACCACCATCAGGGGAGGAATCGATGGAATGTCCGAAGTGCAAAGGTCTCATGATGCTCGAGCGGTTTTCCGACTTCTTCTTAGTGTTCTACGCCTGGAAATGCATCAATTGCGGTGCCATCATCGATCGTACCATTTCGAATAATCGGCAAAAGAGCCTGGCTGCCCGGAAACCCCAAACGGTGGTGACCCCCTGAAGAATTGTGGGCTATCACCATATTGGTCAATCCTCTCCATTGCCACAGATGGTCTATGTCCCTCTTCTGAGGAAGCCTGCCATTCGTGTCTTGCGTCATCGCATGGGGCGTCATTATAGTCCTCGGTTCTGAGATCGTCAAAATACCTCCAACACTTTTACACAACCATCTCCGTTGCTTCCCACCTACTCTGGACCAGTCCAATCACCACACGCATCTTGACCCCTTCAAAAACGCTGTGTTAGATTAATAATCCACGAGATACCACTCACATAACGTATGCGTGTTATTGCCGGATCCCACCGAGGTCGCAGATTAAATGGGCCACAAGGGACTGCACTACGTCCCACATCTGATAAGGTGCGCGAGGCTATTTTTTCAATTCTCGGGGCTCAGGTGCCTGGAAGACGCTTTCTCGATTTGTATGCCGGTACTGGAGCCGTGGGGATCGAAGCGTTGAGCCGTGGAGCCGCAGCGGTCACCTTTGTTGAGTCGGACCCCGCGGCCGTTCAGCTGTTACAGAAAAATCTACAGACCTGTCAACTGCTCAACCATGCGCAGATACATCTGGGACGGACTTCCGCCTTCCTTGATCAGAAAGATTGCTGGGACGGCCCCTACGATGTACTCTTTGCGGATCCACCGTATGCCGCGCTGGATGAGATAGACATCCTGATCCACGCCTGGAAACCTGGACTCTTATCGGAGCATGCAGCCGTCATGATTGAGCAAGACTCGCGCGCCGCATTGCCTACATCGATCGACCATGCCACCCTTATTCGACGATACCAATATGGCGACACCGCACTGTATCTCTATCGTGTCTCCACTTTAGCGTCGACCATATCATGAAGATCGGCATCTATCCGGGCACCTTTGACCCCATTACACACGGACACACCGATATCATCAGGCGAAGCTTGCGCGTGTTTGATAAAGTTGTGGTCGCTGTTGCGCCCAATCCATCAAAACATCCACTCTTCACCCTGACTGAACGACTGGAAATGATCAGGATCGTGATGAAGGAGTTGGAGCACGTCGAGGTGACCCACTTCGACGGCTTACTTGTAGACTTTGTTCAGCGATTCGGTGCCCATGCGATTATCCGCGGCTTGAGGGCCATCTCAGACTTCGAACATGAGTTTCAGATGGCCCTCATGAATCGAAAGATCGCCAAACAGGTTGAGACCGTCTTCCTGATGCCCAGTGAAGAATATTCCTATCTCTCCTCCACCATCATTAAAGATGTGGCCACTCATGGTGGGGCCCTCACAGAATTTCTCCATCCAGAGATTGCGCACCGATTGCAGGAACGGATTAGGAGTTTGAAATCATGAGACTTGCTGCGCGAGCAGGGCGAATCGCTCCCTCCCCTACCTTGGCGATGGCCGCAACTGCAAAAGCGATGGCCGCACAGGGAATCGACGTCGCCGATTTCTCGTCCGGCGAACCGGATTTTGATACACCGGAGCCGGTTAAAGCCGCTGCAGAAGCTGCCATTCGTGCCGGGTTTACCAAATACACCCCCTCGTCAGGCACCGATGAGCTCCGCCATGCGATTATCGACAAACTGCAACGAGAGCATGGGCTGCGGTACGAGAAATCCCAGATTCTGGTCTCCTGCGGCGCAAAACATTCGCTCTACAACCTTGCCGAAGCGCTCCTTGAAGCAGGTGATGAAATCATCATTCCCGTTCCCTATTGGGTCTCCTATGCTGATCAAGCGCTACTGAACGATGCGACACCGGTGTTCTTGCAGACGAGAGAAGAAGATGGCTATGCCATCGACGCCCATGCGTTGGAACAGCTCATCACAGCACGCACCAAAGCGATTATCGTCAATAGCCCCGGTAACCCGACCGGAGCGACCTATGATCGGAGGACACTCGAACGCCTTGCCGAGCTGGCGCTTCGTCGGGATCTCCTGCTGATTTCAGACGAGATCTATGAAAAAATCCTCTACGATGGGGCGACGCACACGAGCATTGCCTCGCTAGGACCGGAAGTAGCAGCCCGTACCGTTGTCATCAACGGTGTCTCCAAAGCGTACGCGATGACTGGCTGGCGGATCGGCTATGCAGCAGGGCCCAAAGACCTGTTAACCGCAATGGCGAATATTCAAAGTCAGAGTACATCCAACCCTTGTTCTATTTCACAAAAGGCTGCAGTTGTGGCGTTCCGCGACGGCGATGTCTTCACGGAAAAGATGGTGGCAGAGTTCGATCGGCGACGGCGCGTCATGATTGAGCGTTTGAATGCAATGCCCGGCATTCACTGCCGAAGGCCTACCGGCGCGTTTTACGCATTTCCCAATGTTCGTGCGTTGCTCGGAAAGCAGGGCTCACGTGGAACAATCCATACTCCAACCGATCTTGCAAACTATCTCTTGCATGAGTTCAACGTTGCGGTAGTTCCCGGCGAGCCGTTCGGAAGCACCGAGCATATTCGACTATCGTATGCGACCAGTATGGAGACAATCGTTCGCGGAATGGATCGCCTCGATGTCGCATTTAAGCAACTGATCTAGCCTGGAACACCGAAAGGACACCGGGGTTGAGGTGGCAATTGAACCCTAACATTTCAGGAATGGCGCTGATTGTTTCAGCGCTTTGAGGCTGGAGGAACTGAACCGTGCCCATCTACGAATATCAATGTGAGAGCTGCACAGACAAGTTTGAAATTAAACAAAGCATGAAGGACGATCCTCTTACAACCTGCCCGCGTTGCGGGAAGTCCGTACAGCGTCTTATTTCATCACCGGCCATCATGTTCAAGGGCAGCGGGTGGTATGTGACGGACTACTCCGACAAAATGAAGCCGTCTTCAGGCAGTGACGTACCAACAGCTCAGACCGGGGAAAAGAAAGACTCGCCGCCAAGTACCTCTGAGCCATCGACGTCCACAGCTCCTTCTACTCCAACTCCCTCACCCTCACCGGCAAGCGCCTCGTCGAGCACGGCCACACAGGCAACAACGACCGCGCCGGCGCCTTCTACCCCGAAGTAGCTCACGAAGGTGAGGTCAGTTAGCAGGATGCTGAAAAAGTCTGCCAGCGGCGTTCTCGCGTCGCTCAGAGGCTCGGAAGTACTGGAGGGTATTTTCCGTTCGCCAAGACCCATTCTGCTGGCGAACGGCCACACAAAGTGCGGATGGTACCTCCTCGCCTCTTCGCTCGCTGCGGCCTTGCTGGATAGCCTTTTTGAGCATTCTGCCGGTGATCCGGCACTATCAACACACCTATTACCAGTGGACCTAGCCGCGCAAAAACTGAGTTTTTCAGCAAACTGTTAGTGTTTGCTTGTGACCTTCGCTGGAGCCTTCTTCTTCACCGGGGCTTTTGGGGGAGCCTTATGCGTGACTTTTTTTGGCGCAACCTTTATCGACGACTTGACGGCGCCAACCTTCGGCGCGGCAACTTTCGCCGATTTCGCTAAGCGTTCCTGCGCTGCGGCCAAGCCGTTCTGCAAGCTCGCTATCATGGTCGATTTATCCTGACTCGCTCTAGAGAGGTCATTCACTTGCGTCTGTAAATCGTCTTTCACTTTTGCCATGGAGGTCAGCTGACTCTGTAATTGAGCTTTTTCCATCGTCGCACTCTGGAGCTCGGATTGGAGTTGTTCGATTTGCGTTTGGAGCGCCGGAGGCCAGTAATCGCACCCGGATACACTCACCGAGACGAGCGTTATGGCGGCTACCGCAACCAGGTTACGCACCATCGCTGTTCGAATCATCGGGATTCTCCTTTCAGTGTAAACTAGACGATCGACTTCACTCACTATCAGGATCGAGGGGGAAACCGTGGGCAGCCAACTGTGCAACGATGTCCTCTCGATCGATCGCGCCATCGCGAATGATTCGAATCGGACCCTGCACATCAATCACAGTGGACGGTCGTCCACCGGGTGTCGATCCAGCATCGACGATCAGATCAAGTGCGTCGCCAAAATAGTGCCGAACTTCTATAGCGGTCGTAGGCGGCGGCATCCCCTCACGATTCGCACTGGTGCCGGTTACAGGCCCGACTCGCCGCAAGAGCTCACACAGCGGCTGCCAGGCACTGAAGCGGATGCCGACAGAGTGGGTACCCGTAGTCACCGCGTCGGAAAGTCCAAGCGCTGCAGGGAAGACAATGGTAAGCGGTCCGGGCCAGAAGGCATTCATCAGCACGGTGGCGGCAGGTGGGATGTTTCGAACGAATGGGTTCAACTGAGACCCTTCTCCAATCAGCACAAGAACCGGCTTTCCCTTCGACCGGCCTTTGACCTGCCACAATTTTGCGAGTGCCTGCTCGTTGAATGGATCTACAGCAAGTCCGTAGAAACTTTCTGTCGGCAGGGCGATGAGTCCATTCTCTACGAGCACCTGATGCATCCTTTCAGCAAGCGCTGAAACGGTGGATGCATCGTAGCGCTCGATCATTGTCATGGCAGAAACCATTAGTCCCCTTCAGCGTGGTATACGGTGGGAAAATGCACGACTCGCAATATCGGTCCTATAGTGAGCATTTTCAAATGCAATCGACTTCGTCACACGATATGCCTTTTCTTTTGGCATTGGTGTATGCCTCAAGCCTAGCCGCCTGTGGTGACACCTCTAATGTTTCGCCTCCCCCTGCCGGACCAGGGCCGTTGTCGATCGCCACACAATCATCACTCCCGAGCGGTACGATTAATCAGCCCTACGCCGCCGTCGTAGGCGGTTCAGGGGGGACGACACCATATACATGGAGTCTTGCCAGTGGATCTCCCGCTCTGCCGGCGGGCCTTTCATTGAATACAACAACTGGCGCAATCGTCGGGACACCGACTGTCCTTGTGACGACCACTCCGATATTCCGATTACAAGATGCGTCCTCGCCGTCGGGGGTTGTCGAAAAATCCTTAACGATCTCGATCTTGACTACCCCGCAGACACTATCGATGACAACCGCCTCGCTTCCCAGGGGTACGGTCAATCAACCCTATACAACCACCATATTGGCAGTAACAGGTGGTCTCCAGCCCTATACGTGGTCGGTGAACCCTGCATTGCCGAACGGATTGCAGTTCAATATCGTGTCATCAGGCTCGATCAGTGGCACTCCACTGGCTGGAACGGAAGGGACTACGAGCCATACCTTCACCGCGACTGATTCCACTGCCCCCATCAATCAAACAAACAACCGCCAACTATCCTTAACGATCAATCTGACCGTGCCTCCTCCAACAATTACATTCCCTGTCGGTGACAGGTTGCCGATTGGGGCGGAGGATGAGTTCTATAGCCAAACCCTACGCGCCGCAGGCGGCACCCCGCCTTATACATGGTCTGTCTCACCGGCCTTGCCGACCTGGCTTCAACTCGATGAGTCTACTGGGTCTCTTACGGGCACACCGACGACGACCACCAACTTCAGCCGAACATATACCGTTCGCGACTCCACGTTGCCCACGACTCTCACCGCTTCACGCTCGATTTCGCTTCGAATCAGGAGCTAACCTAGATTTTCACCGCGCTCCTCTTGCGACTGGTTTAGCCTCACCGAACCATCGACTTACCATCTTTCAAAACTTCAGGCGCGCTACGTCTATCATCATTTGACGTGCTCGATCTCAGCAAGCTTCTCCATGGCATCATGAACAGGCGTATCTTATCAATAACTTACAGTCTAATTATCAAGTGCTAGAGTTCATATGAATCTGAACCACCTCGATCATGTGAATGATGCACAAACTCTTGAAGTTGCCCCTTGTGATTGTGTTGGTTCTGTGTACTCTTCCAGCTTGGGGAAATGATCAGTCACTGTCAGACCCTATTGCTCAACGCTGGACAGGAATATTCTCCGATCATGATCTCCACGCTCAATCGAAACAGGCCACCCCGTCTCTCTACCAAACCAGTCTCACCGTGACCTCATTTACTCTACCCACGGCCTCGGCTCGTCTGCGCGACCTCGCACCAGAGTCCCATCAAGCTCGCACGCAAGGTTTCCTGTCTTCGACCACATGGCTCAATGGGATCTTGGTCACAGAAGCTGAGCTTTCCCAGAATCAAGGAGGAGCCGGGTGGCTCCAAAGCAGGATTCCAGGCGATACGACTGGCGATGCGTCACAACGCATGATCCGACTCGGTCTAACGGGGACAGCAGGGTCGATCCGTTATGGGATACTGTCCCGATCCGCCGGGCAGGCCTTCTTACAAGTGCCGGACCAGACACGGCGTGAGGTATGGGGGGAATGGACATCCGGCTGGACTTCGTTTCGGAGCGCGTTCGGGCAACAATGGAATAATGTGATCGAAGACTCTACCCGACCCAGACTTGAGCAGACCTATGGGAAATTCGGCGTAGCCTGGAAGCGTCCAGTCTGGCCTGAGATCACACTGACCTATGCGCACAACTCCTTGAACAGCACCCTTGACCCTCTCGGCATCGCTCCTCAACGAAACCACAGTCACAGTCTGGAAAGTGCACTCGCCTATGACGGCATGGGCTGGAATGCCCGCCTTGCATCGACCTATATCCTTGGAAACGATCTCCTTCGTGGTGGAGCAGAGTATACGGTGAGGATGCAGACGTTCACAGCGACCGTTCGTCCCCTGGATACCCTGACTATTTCTCCTACCCTTGGGTATCGGGAGGAAGTACGGGATTGGTCGGGAGTCCGAATCCATTCGCCCTCGGTGTCGGTAGCTCTGCAGTACAGGCAGAGTCCTGAGATATTGTTCAGCGCGATGGGCAACTACGCCGGAATACGCTCGAGCGATGGACTCATTGATACGGTGCACATGGGCGGAAGAGGAAGGCTTGCATGGGATATCCAGAAATCACGGGGATGGACCACGCTGATCTCCTTAGAAGCCGGCTATAATCGGATGACACATCGCGCCACATCTGCTACCGGCACAGAAGATATCTCTGGTCTCTTACGCGTCGTTCTGGCCTCCCTTTAACCATCGCACCACCCATGCGCTCCTCCGCCTGGTTCATGTGAATAGTAGTGTCCGACCTGAGCTATCAAAGCAAGGTGCAAACCAGGGCCTTGGATCTTCAACTAATTGAAACTAAAAGCAATACGCCTGCCATTCACCCTTGAACTTGCCCGACTATATAGATGCTTCCCAACAGGCCCGCGAAACATTCGTATGAGACCGATAGCATGAATTCATTGCGTCCAAGACCCTTGGGACCTCCAGCAATCCTGTAAGACCCTGTTGCCAAGATTCACAAACTGAAAAATTTGTTGTGGGCCGGAGCAACTCCGGCACATTTTCCCACATATCTGCTAAATTTTACTGAGATCGGAAGACGCCTGTCCACCCTGGGGTGAACCATGAAGAGTGCAGCCATTGTAGCAACTGGAATTGTTGCCCTGGCTCTCCTTGCCGCGCTCTGCCTTCCACATTACCCTCCCCCATCGACCGCATCGCTCACTCCGACCCCTGCTAATTTTCATGCGCGCGTGGAGTATGGAACGCTGATCCTCCGCGGCTCACTGCCCAATGAAGCCAGCAAGGCAGCCATCCTCCAACAAGCCCTAGCGCGGCCAAGTCTGCTGTGCTGCAAACGATTGGGCCTCTGATACAAACAGGGCTGGAGTTGGAAGATCGCATTCTGATGAGTTCACCGTCGGGAAAAGCCTCCCCAAAGGTTCACTCACCCTCTCCGTCATTCAAGAAAAATCCCTCTATGGTGGTGGCCCTAGCGCCGAAGGTTCCAGGCTTCGTACCCTCAACGCGCCCGACAGCTTCTCCAGTAGTGGCTCTGGCCCCAAAGACTCCAACCCCACCGGTAGCCCCATCAATGGCAGAAGCTTCTCCTGCCTCGCTACAGAAGAAGTTAAATGAGATCCTCGTGCGTGGGTCCATCGAGTTCGAATCGAAGAGCTCGACGATCACTCCCACCAGTTTACCTACATTAGACCGACTGATTGCCGAAATGCGGCAATTCCCATACACAGACATTGAGATCGGTGGTCATACGGACAAGTACGGCGAGCCTGAATACAATCGTCAACTCAGCCAGCGCCGTGCCGATGCCGTGCGGCGCTACTTTGCCAAGCAGGGTCTACCCAAGCAGTTCACCGCCGTCGGCTACGGGGCCTCACAACCGTTGTCGGTGTCGGAGAAACGTGCCAGCCTCCAGCGCAACCGGCGCATCGAACTACGTGTGAAAGGGCAGCCCGAGTTATGACGCTGTTCTTCAATCAAATGTTGGGATGTCTCATCATCGCAGCCGGCATCGGCGGCGTAGTCGGATGGCTCCTGAGACACGTCTCCGCCGACAAGAGCGCGCAACAACTCGCAGACGTCACCGCCATGATGCATCTCAAAGAACAGATGTTGGAGAAGGCCAGGCAGCAGCTGAGAGGAGAGGTCACCTCGAACTTTCCGCCAGGAGAAAGTGGGCTGACGACATCCCAAACCCTCAGCCATTTCAACCAAGAAGACTTCACATCGCAAGAGCCGGTTACGAACTCAGAACGTCTCGGCTTCGATACCGATCGACTTCACGCGCGATTGCAGGAATCGGAAGAGGCAGGGGGATGGATCGAGTGGCTAGACATACAACTGACGAAACGAGATGAGACACATCGAATCGCGCTTGATGAAGTCATGCTCCAACTCGCCGAACGAGATCAGCGCATCCACGAACTCGAGCAGTTACAGAAGCAAGCAGAAGCCCGCGAAGCTGTTCCCGCCGACAAAGCGGCTTGATCCTACCCGCACAGACTCTCTTCACTCCCCACACTACATTAATCAAACGAATCGGAAGCGGGGTGGGTGAGCCCGTCGC
>NEWT02000017.1:14313-26820 GCA_002869925.2 Nitrospira sp. CG24A | reverse complement strand
CGTTCGGACTCTGGTGCGGCCTGATTACTCCCCTTGTGCGCACAACGCGCGGTCGAGGAAGGACGGAGGGAGCGGCCAGGCTGATCTTCGCTGCGCGTATCCAACGAGGGCTTTCTTAAGCCGCGCGTTGCGAGAGCACAGGAGGTCAACAACTTCCATCCTCTCCCCTATTGTGCCCGTTCTGCGAGCAAGAAGGGCACCTGGCCGCTCGCCTGTTCCATTGTTTGACTTCCGATTCACCACACTTTTAAAATCACGCTCAGTGCGGAGACGTGGTCAGTATCCTACTGAGCGCTGGCATAAGGAGGTGATGCGTTGGCGAAAGAACGGAAATACCGAGGGAAGATTCCCCTGCATGACAACTATGGCCCTGAGGCCAAGTACGCTGTCGAAGCGGAAGCGCTGTTGCCGACTACGAAGTGGGAAGAAGAAGTCGCACGTGGACTTGAGTTAGGCCTTCCTGGCGCTGATTCGATTAAGGACAAACGGATTCCCACGTTCAGCCGGGGAGAACTCCCCCACTTTGCCGGCATCAATACGTTTGTCAAAGCGCCGTACGTCGAAGACGTACGCAAGTGCGGCCAGTACGACGTGGCCATTCTCGGAGCGCCGTTCGATGGCGGCACCACCTATCGGGCCGGCACACGATTCGGCCCTCAGGGTATTCGCAAAATCTCGGCTCTCTATGGATCTTATAGTTTCGAACTCGGCGTGGATCTGCGGGAGTCCATTTCCATCTGCGATGTGGGCGACGTGTTTACCATTCCCGGCAACATCGAAAAGACGTTCGATCAGGTCAGCAAAGGGGTGTCGCACGTCTATGCCAGTGGCGCGTTGCCCGTCGTGCTTGGCGGGGACCATTCCCTGGGCTTCGCGACCGTGCGCGGAATCGCCGAAAATCTAAATGGAGGCAAGCTCGGCATCATTCATTTCGACCGGCATGTGGATACACAAGAGACCGATCTCGACGAACGCATGCATACCACACCCTGGTTTCACGCCACCAATATTCCCAATGTCCCGGCAAAGAATCTTGTACAGATCGGGATCGGGGGTTGGCAAGCGCCGCGGCCCGGTGTGAAGGCGGGACGTGAACGCCAGACCACCATCATGACCGTCACCGATTGCGTGGAGATGGGGATTGAGAATGCCGCCAAGCAAGCACTCGAGGTGGCCTGGAACGGTGTCGATGCGGTCTGGTTGAGCTTCGATGTGGATTGTTTGGACGCTGCCTTCGTGCCAGGCACCGGCTGGCCTGAACCAGGGGGGTTCTTGCCGCGCGAAGTGCTGAAGTTTCTTCAGGTGATAGCAGACAGTAAACCAATCGCTGGAATGGAGATCGTAGAGTGCTCTCCTCCCTACGATGCAGCCGAGATTACCGCGCTGATCTCTACTCGCGTCATTATGGATGTTTTGGCCTGCCAGGTGCGCTCAGGCCATCTGCCCAACCGGAAAAAGAAGCCGTAAGATGTGCGCGTGGGTCAGATGAGGTGTCTCGCAGCCCAATGCGAGACACCTCATTGCATTTCTCTATTTCACGTTTTCTCCACATCGAATGATTCAATCGAGGAACCCCTACGACGATGACTGATCAGCACATACAGCGTCGTGACGCCTAAAATACTACCCAAGACCAGCGGGACAGCCCAGAGCTGCCACCATGGCGCATCGGGTGACACAGCGTAGGCGCGCGGCCAGGAGATGTTGACGAATTCAAACAGCGACCAGAGGAAGGCCGCCACATTGATCGCTAATCCCCAGACACCCAGCTTCAGCTCACCCAGCGCCGGGTTCCAACGGCCCGTGAGGCGGGTATAGAGCCCAACCCCGGTAGTCATGGCGAACATGGCGTACAACCCGCCTGTGCCGAAGGCGATGATTGTGGCCACCGCTCCATCGTTCAGTCCGAACAGCAGCCCGAGTCCCGCCAGCAACACCACGCAGATCACCGCATTGCGTGGAATTTTTGAGGCCGTCACCCGGCTGAATATCATCGGCATATTGCCTTCGCGGGCCATGGAGTACACGATACGCGATGTGTATTGCACCATGGATGCCCCGCAAGCCAGGAACGCAATCATGACGATCGCTAGAAAAGGTGTTTCAGCCCAGGCTCCAAAGCTGCTGGTTATCACAGGTGTGACGGGATCGGACGTGGCACTGGTATTCACCAGTGCGTCTCGATTGAAGCTCAAGGTCAGGGCAGCGGAGTTGAAGAGCACCACCCCTCCCACCATGCAGAGGGACAAAAAGATTGCGCGTGGGACCATCCGCTTGGGGTTGTGGGTTTCTTCCGCAATGGTGGAGCACGCATCGAAACCGATGAAGGCCCAACCCGCAACGGCGAGCGCTGCCAGAAATGCAGCCGTCTGGCTGGGTGCGGTCCCTGTCCCCAGATGCTCAAACAATTCGGAAAATGAATGCTGTCTGAAAAAGAAAAACAGCAGCAGTGCCACGCCAAACGAACCGACGATTTCTGCATACACACCCAGGGTAATAACCAGCTTAAAGACATTCACGTGAGCCAGGTTGAGCAGCGTACAGAGCAACAAAAATACGACGCCCCATATGACTAAGGTGAATCCTCCTCCACTCTCAAATCCAAAAAAAAGCGCAAGCCAGACACCCCCGGTATAGGCGGTCGTGGTCAGCATGGCGATCGTAGAGCTGACGTAGATGACACCGGCATACTTCCCCGTGGTGGCGCCTCCGAGTTGCCGTGCCCACTTGTACGCCCCCCCTGCAATCGGAATCTGCGAGGATAGCTCAGCGTAGACGGTCGCCACCAACATTTGCATCACGAGACAGAGCGCCAGTGCGCCAAACCACCCGCCTCCTGTCACCACCGTCTGCACACCGATGATGGCATAGAGCCCAGCCACCGGTGAAACGGTTGCGAAGCCAATCGTCAGGCTATTCCAGAGGGTCAGGCTGCGGTTGAGTGTTTCGGCATCAGTCGTGGCGGATAGAGGAGAAATGGTACCGAGAGTCGCTTTGGTTGACATGCTATTTCGCTCTCACACGAGGCTGAGCCTGTTTATCGAATCCTCTTACGGCTCCAGCTTACTTGAATATCTGGCGATGTGTCCTCTTCCATCAACTGGTGCCGTTGAGCTTACCAAGCTACTCGAATTGTAGACGTAGTCAAGGTCTTATGCCTACCCGTTATGTCTTTTGTCCAAGCGCGCGGTCAAGATTGAAGACGGCGCTGATCAAGGAGAGATGGGTGAAGGCCTGGGGAAAGTTTCCAAGCGCTTCGCCGCTGCCGCCTATTTCCTCTGCGTAGAGTCCCACGTGGTTGGCATATCCCAGCATGCGGTCAAAGAGTGCATTGGCTTCATCCAGCGATAGGCAACATTCGCAATGCCCATCTGGTTCAATCCGTCGAAGCACAAAGACCACTGATTGCCCTTCATGAAGCGAGAAAATCGCCCGGACGCCGCGATCATCGCGCGTGAGCGGAATCGTGGTGACGAGCCCGAGGCTAAGCCCAGGTGAATGAAAATCCGCCCCCTGTTCTGTGAGCGTGGTGCGGTGTGTCGCGCGCGCGTAATCGAACGCCGGATGGCATCGTACCGTAAACTCCATACTTCCCCGTACGACTTTTACGCGGCGGATCAATTGATCATGCCATGGAGAGTCACGCGGCAAACCAACCGGCATGAAATCCTCGATTTCGCCGACGCCACTCGGTGATCGGAAGCGTGTCACCAGCATATTGGTATCCGGCCAGTACAACTGTTTCGACTTGATTCCCTGCTTCGACGGAGCAATCTCGAATCGACCCCCCTTGCAGTCGTCCAGAATGGTGGCAAACACGCTCGGCGAGTCGAAGTGTGGAAAGCAGAACCAATTGATCGATCCGTTCATACCTACGAGCGCTGCCGTGTGCATATTCCCGATGATGCCGTAGTTCTCGATTGGTTGATAGGTCATAGGTTTCAGCGTATCAGCTCCTCGACAGTGAGAGGCATCTGATCGATCGATATCAGCGTGAAATAGTGAAGCGAGAGAGATATCGATCGGAACGTATTGTGCAGATTGCCCGGGCATCTCGTCCAGTCTAAAAACCATCTGTTCGTCAGCCGCGCATAGTATATATATCTGATCGACGCATATGGTGGAAATGGATTCGAATGGCCTCAGAATTGGTCTTCATTCTATGCCATCGATCATCGGCAGAAGATACCCATGCTGTCACTAGGAATTCTGTAATACCCCCTGCGACCCAGAACGCGCCGACCTCGATACTGCAGTGAGCCGTTTGGGACGCACAGTGAGAAGATCTTGGATGATCGCTCTGATCTTGCAGCGTAAGTCCGGTACCCCTTTCCTGAAGAGAATAGCCGATGCGCCTGCCGCAAGCGCCGCTGTCGCAACCGCCGGCTCTTCATGGTCGGTCAAGACCATGACCTTGATGTCAGGCACCACGGCTTCGAGCTGACGAACCACATCAAGACCGGTTATCGTCGGTATATCAGTAATAATGATATGCGGGTACAGTTCCACCGCCGCTGCGATCAGTGCTTTCCCGTCACTCACGGTCCCCACGGTGCAGAAATCGTCGGAAAGCAGGTCGCTAAGAAACTGGAGGATTTGTGGGTTGTCATCCGCGATCAGAAGTCGAACATTCTTCATGATATCTCCTTTGCAGTGGTGAGTTTCCCCTCCCTCACCCTTCCTCTGCCCACGACTGCCATTTCTGAATGTGGCTCACGTATGGACTGAGTGTTGAATCGCAGAGTCTAGACATTCCAAGAGCATCGTGAATTCACTTCCTTTACGGACCCAAGCGAACGCTCCACGCTCCACCGCCTCGTGCGCGATGTCGTCCCGTTCTCCGGAGAAGACTACGACAGGAGTTCCCGGCCACTTTGCGCGACAGAGCGACAATAATCCAAACCCGTCCATCTCCGGCATGTGATAGTCGGTCAGGACGACGTCAATCAAGTGTTTTTCCATCTGTTCCAACGCGTCCCACCCGTTCGCTGCCCCATAGACTCTATACCCAACACTGATAAGCCGGGCCGAGAGCATGTACCGTAAGTCGAGATCATCATCGACGACCAATATGCTTTTGTTGTTGTGTTCCATCGGCTCATGTCTCCTTTCTTTCTATTCATCTCAACGACGACTGCACAAACATTTCCGAGGCATTTCCCCACCAGCTTCGACGGCAGGAATAATCCGAAAGCTACTCATGACCGACGAGAGGCCATGTTCGAGGCACGACGTTGCCACCATTTTTTGACCTGCCTAAATGATACTAATAAACGCGCCTTCTTGGACCCTAGGAAAATCCCTTGTCTGTTTTTCAATTGATGAAGTCTCATCAATATATGATCTTAACTTCAGAGTGGCGGCTATGGTGTCCTTAGCGTTGTTGGTACTGTAGCGCTGTCACATGATCGATTCATGAAAAGATTATGAAAACTTCTTCATCTTATGCTGTATGACTGGAGAACGTGTTGCTTATCGCAAACCTAGTAGTTTAGAGAAACGGACGATTCGGTAGCGGATAGAAAGCTATTATAAGAAATTGCGGGGGATCTCATGGATTTGAGATTGAGACAGTGGAGACAGACAAGTACTTGATCAGTGTGGTGATGCAACTGTTCAAAGAGGTCAGGGGAGAAAGAGATTCGGAAGGAGTGTCTTGAGATCCACGTTCTCCCGATAGATGTATGAAACCGAATCATCCTGAATGGTTGTGCCAACCGCCCTCGATAAGCCGATCCGCTTCGCGCGAATACCAGGTGTTTACCTCATACTCGTACAACGATCTGTCGGGTTCCTCACACTTCACTGAATAAATCGTTGCCATCCACTATAACGATTCTCTACCGGGCCGCAGCGAAGACTGAATGCGATGAGCGCGAGCCCGCTGGCGATACCGATCCACTGCCAGGCCGGCGTACCGCCCACAAGAAGCCACGGCGTCAGGAGCACCCACAGGCCAAGAAGTACGTTGAGCCAGCGCACCAGGCGCGATGGTTCGGCAAACGCGATCACCGAGAACGTAACCACCAACGCACCCACCACGTGCGTGCTATCGGCTACGCCTCCTGCTAGTCCCAGCAGTGTCGGCGCAGCCATTAACCAGGCACCGACCAATGTGCTTAGCCATAAATTCGACGGCGCAGAGAATGCCTCGATGCTGTGTAAGATTTCAGAAAGTTGAGATCGCCTTTCCCGTGATTCTGGTTCTTCCACCGCACGACCTTCACCTCGCCAAAATGCGCGCCACACATTACCGCGTTCGCGTCTGGTGCGAAGGAGGAACTGGCCGGTGGCAATTACTTCATCCAGAGCCGGTGACACCATCAGGAGCATCATCACTGATGCCACCAGACACAGAGTACACCATGCGCCAATACTCACCGGTTGGAGAATGACCAGCACAATGCTGATCACACCGGGCGGGATGATGAACAGACCGAAAAGCACAACCATCCATGGCATGGTGCGCCAGCGCCGCCTTCCGCCAATCAGCCCAGCCAGGGCGTCGAGCAGGTACGAGAGCGCGCCCAGGCCGGCGTCCGACACAGGAAAGGCTTTAGAGATGTCAGAGGTGAGTACAAGCCTGGTACTCTCGCCGAAGAACGGGTCCCACGGATACACAATGTGGCCGAGTTGAAACGCCGCCATGTAACGAGAGAGGAAAAATCCGGCCATCGCCAGGAACACGATTCCCAACCGTTGTACCCATCCGGAAGGATTGTAGCTCCAGCCAGGGGGAGCACCAGAGCCGGGACCGTCACGACCGAGCTGCGGGACAATGACCGCGAAGGTGACCACCAGCGCGCCGATAAGCAAGTCGTTGTTGTAGGCGGCGGCGTTCGACGCCCAGAACAAGAGCGGCGCGCTCATGACCCACAGACCCACGCCGCACACCGCCCACGCAGCCCACGCATGGCGCATCGCGATCGCGCTGAAGAGAATCACCACCGTACCGCTCGCGAGATCGCTCCAAAGTAGCGCAGGCATAGTCACGCCGAGGGCCGGCGCGGTCCCAATGAGCCACAGACCAAGCAACATGTTTGCGACATGCGGCCAGAGCGGACCATCTGGAATTGGTGTTGCCATCAATTCGTTTTCCTGATACCAGCCCGCCGGGTCTGATTTCAGAAAGTTGAGCATTTTCGGCAAGGTGTCGCGCAGAGAGTGGCGCGGCTCCCAGCCGAGAAGGGCGCGAGCGCGGGAGATGTCGAGCGCATAATGATCGTCAGCTATATCGATCATCCACGGCTTGATGAAGGGGTCAGCGCCGGGCACCATGTTCAGGAGCCAGGAGCCAAACTTGGCCAATGCCTTGGGAATGCGATAGGTCGTCCATTCTTTGCCGTGAAGCCCTCGGCTGATGGTACGCTGTAGCTCATCGTAGCTGAGGGTGTCCGGTTCGCCGATGAGCAGCGTGGTGACATGCGGAAGGTCCTTGCGATGTTCCACAGCAAGCACCAAGGCCTGGACCATATCCTCCATATGCACGAAGGCCGCTCCATGCGTGATGTCACCGGAAAAAATATGGCCGATGAAGCGCTGTTCGTAAATACGCTGGATCTGTTGCGCGATCGGAATCGAATGGCTATGATCGTTATACACACCGGCGATGCGCAGAAACACCACCGGCACGTCGCCCCTCTCACGTAAGATCAATTGCTCCGTCGCAACCTTCGATTTGGGATAATCCCATTTCGGCTTGAGCGGCCAATCTTCGTCTATGCGTTCTCCCGGTTCACAGGGCGCATGCACAAGCATGGTGCTGGAAAATATGAACTGCTCGACCTCAAAGTCGCGCAGTCCGTGCAGCAGGCGTTGTGTGCCGCGCAAGGTCACTTGCTCATACAGGGGACTCGGCTCACCGGAAAAACTATAGTACGCAGCGAGATGGATGACTGAGGTTATCCGCTTGTATCCGAGCCGACGGACTTCGTCCAGCGCAGCCCACACATTCTCATCCGAGGTGAGGTCGCAGTCGATAACGTGTTCGGTCTCGGGCGGCGGATGGGGAGGACCTTTGCGGTCGAGGCCCACCTCTGTGTAGCTTTCTCCGATGCGATCAATAAACGCACTGCCGATACGCCCACTGCTTCCAGTAATAATTAATGTTCCCAACCCCTTTTCAATCGTCGGTGTCTTCTTCATGTATCTTTACCTAGCTATCTTCGTCACATGGAGGGTCGACCTGGTGGACTTTGTCAACAGCCTGCAAGATGAATTCACGAACTTCATCCGCTAGTATTGTGAAAGCGATTTGCTTTCACCTTGGGAGGCAGCGGGGGCTCGATGGATCCACAACCACTGCTACAGACTCGGACGAAGCCGATAAAATCGACGGGCTATAACTCGCACCCATGTCTTTCATACATTCTTCCGCACCCGTACCACTCGGCCCAAGATGCGCTGTTGGTTCGTCATGGGGAGGTCTTCATACCTCCGGTTGAGCGGATGAAGTTTGGTCTGCCCACCGATTTCCTTGAGCTGCCTCAAGAGCGCTCCCTCTGGGCGGCCATGCTCACTATCGACCATCACATAGTCATCAGCCTCACTCGGAAGATCAGGGTTGATGAAAATGACCTCGCCCTCGCTGAAGAGAGGCTCCATGGATTTGTCTTTCACCTGCATGGCAAAGGTACGTATCCCTGGAACGTCTGTTTCGAGCATCGCTTCAGCTTGGATGACACGAGACGGCACGTCGGGTATGACCATCTGATCGATTTGATCCCACCGTAGCAGTGGCACCTTTCTCATCTGACCGAGGGGGGAGGGATTGGCGCTCTCTTTGAGGTCGAACAGTCCCTCTGAGTGCGGCGGACCACCGAGTTGGAGGAAATCTACATCCACACGAAAATACCGCGCAAAGTGTTCCCATGTTGTGCGGTCTTGAGGGAGTTCGTCGGCTAAAATATTTGCGATTGTCTCCACAGGGACCCCAACCGTAGAGGCCAATTCCTCTTCAGTCAGGCCCTCACCGAGTTCTCGATGAACAAGCCCTTTCAGGTCCATAACGCAACTCCTTCTTGGTCACGTCCAGATCGGTCAGTGTGTCTATATACAGTCCAGCACGCCAAGACGTGCCGTTCTTCATTCCCCAGGGATGGTTTCATCGTTGTATTTTCACTTGTTCACCCGCTGTGCATGATGGTCTATCGTATCCTAGGTGGAATTTCCTCTTGGCAAAGCCGCCAGGTCACTTTCTTCACTCTGACTCATCGGTTGCACAGATTCTTTGAGAATGCTGCACCCTAAATTATCGCCAGTGGACCTGTGCGGGGCGAGGCCCAAAGCAATATGATGTCATGCGTGTGGTGTCATGTCTGTGCCATATTGCTCAGAGCGTTGGAGTGGAAATAGAAGCAGTAAATCAGACTTTCAAGGAAATCTTGCGTGGGAATCTGTTTCGTTCTCTTTCGGATCGAGCTTCTTTACCCTACTTTCGCATATTCGCGATGTTCGTCGGGCATCCATGCGGCAACTGTCTCTCCGACGAACATATGGAAATTTCGGGGAAGATGACAGCGCACCTTCGCTTGCAAGACAAAATCTGCTTCGCTCGCGCGAAGCCCCTGGCGTTGGAAGAATTCGTACATGAGTTTTAGATCCTGGACCAACCAGCCTGGCAGCGTGTGTGTAGCCTTCCCCCCCCAGATATCGAGATCATTTCCGCCGTACCGGATTTCGCGGCCGAGGGTGCGGGTGTAGATGTCCGCTACGTCTTGCCCGCTTAACACTTCTGCGCCGATCAACGGATAACAATGGAACTCATGTCCTGTTTGGGTAAGGGTCGCGACCACGGCATCCGCGATATCTCGCACGTCGACACGATTCAGGCCGATGTCCCCGATCGGTTGCGGATAGATTCCTTCCTTTAGAATCGACTCGCGATACACCAGGTCGTTCTGGAAAAAGTTATTCGCCATGATCACCGTGAACGCCATCCCCGAATCTCTGAGCGCCCTCTGGATCTTCATCTTGGACTTAAAATGGGGAATATATGGCGCCTGCTCCACATGATAGATCGACAGATAGACGAGGTGCCGAACACCCGCGTGGTTCGCTGCCGCCACGACCGCCAGCCCCTCTTCTGTTTCCGTCGGGCTGAGTGGTGTGACCAGGAATACACGATCGATTCCTCTCATGGCCCAGCGCAATGTCTCTGGCTTGTGGAGATCTCCAATAATGCCGCTGGCCCCAAGTGGGAAGCCATCGGCCTTGTCAGCCGAGCGGGTGAGGATATGGACCTGTTCTCCTTTGGCCACAAGACCCTTCACGACATGACTGCCAACCAATCCGGTCCCGCCAATCACAAGAATGTTCATCGCGTCAGGCCTCCTTCGTTACGGGAACCTACCCAAACAGCCCATCACCGCCTGCCAGGATAATCGACCACACGTTCTCTACTTCGGTTTCATTCTTCATTCCATCCTCCCTCACGACATCCCGGAGCGCTTCCTTCTCCGCCGTAGTTGTGGCTCATGCGAGTTCATGCACCATGCCTGTCCTCGCGGAGTACTTACGCTGCACCTGCCGTACTTGGTGGCTTTCGACCGGTGGCTGGATTTGGTTCTGCAAGATCACCGGATCGACACGGTGTCCGCATTGCACGCAGCGGAGGGTTTCAAGGTAGTCGGCGCCGGTGTTATGCAAGTCGTAGTACCACTCGGTCACGAGCAGGCCCGCGCAACGAGCACAGGATCTCGTCAAGAGCTGTTCGCTCGCTGGAAGCGACCGAATGGCAGCTCCACGTCCGTTATGTTTCATCGTTCCGCCATCCTCCCGCTCTTTTGGCGCCATTCTCCGGTCCATGGTTCAACCTCCCGGTTGTTGGTTTGATGCGATGTGCGCGTGGCTTGCATCTCTTCCTATTTGCCCTTATGAATGTCGATGACTTCTCCCGTATCATTCACTTCGATCGTGACCTCAACGCCGACAGCGATATCCCTGAACATTCGGCTCTCTGGTCTGAGGTTGAAACTTTTCCCTCCTTCCAGCGTCGCCAGCGTCATCTGAGACTTGCCATTATCAATCGAGGCGAGCGTACCAGTGATAAAGCGAGGAGCCTTGTCGGCTTGCCCTTTGGGACAGACATCCATGACCATGTTGCCTTCGTTGACCCAGAGCGTCATTTCATCACCGATCTTCGGGGCGCTATGGCCGTGGCGGACGGCCGCCGCTTCGGCCAGCGTGAGCGTGGCTCCGGTAGATGTCTTGACGGTATAGAGGCCGGACTTCCTATCAATCACCACCCCCTCAACCTTTTGATGACCGACTTTCATCCGAGCAACCTCTTCAAGGTCTACCGGATCTGATTGAGCGACCAAAGGGGTCATCAGCACGACGGCGGGCATAATGAAAAGCGAGCAGAGCGAAAATATTTCACGACGCATGACCGGCCCTTCTTTGTTCGACAGGCCTCTAGATCGAGGTCCCTTCTCTGATATCCGCAAATGAAACGGTGTCGGTCCCGGCCTCATGCCAGGCCACGCCCCGCTTTGTGTTCTTCCATCAGAATCGAGGTATGTCATACAGCTACTCAGTAATCATGAAAACTTGCTCGGGAACTGCTTCGCCAACGCCGTTGTCAATGTATCCGCAATGACATAGACGTGTTGGCGCATCATCGGCCACATTGCCCCTAGAGGTGCATAGTCCTTTGCCTTGTACTGGTTGATTTGGAGAACGTGATGAGCTCCGTGCGTCTCGATCAGGCTCCGAACGATGTCTTTCTGCAGATAGGGATTGAGATGGCTCAGGAAGTCGGCGATCTCCTCGGCGTTGGATGCCAAGTGGGCCAGCGCAGCATCCTGTTGCCGCTTATTCCCTGCGGCGGTCGCCTCCGAGTATTCTTCTACTGCGCCGATATTTCCATCCAACAAGCGATAGAATTTCTCCGACGCCGCTTCACCGTAAAAAGGCGTTATCGTCTGTGCGAGCTGTTTGGTGTTGGTCAGAACTTCCTTCTCGGCGGCATCCCGCTCTTCAGAATCGCTCGTCGCGATGTTCGACACGACGTGCCGAACCCAAAAGATGTGCCCGACCCAGAGATCACGAAGGGTCTGCTGCATCTCAGCGACACGGGCTGGGTTCGCATCCCCGACGGCTCGCGGTTCGTAATTACAGCCCGTCAAGCTCACGAGCATGAGTCCCAGCACAGCTATAGACTGATGTATCGTATTCATAAAGCCCTCCCTCAAAGTACAGCTGAGTATTCACACTTTTATTCCTAAATAAGGGTGACACGTTGAGTCTGTCTCAACGTCTTTCCCTGAAACTCAGGGTAGCTCATCAAGATGAACGGATCGTGAACGTTGGGTGAAGAATTCTTCATCCTCCTACATAGTCTTGGGCACAGACAGTCTGGGGCGTGCGATCACAGTAAACCCACAACATTCACACGCACTTCTATTTCAACTGTTGATGGGCTGCTCTTGTACGAGAAATGTCGCACATGAAGCATAGGAGGGAATGGGTGTGCCTGCATCATCGCATGCAAGATGCGTTTACGCG
>NEWT02000017.1:0-14213 GCA_002869925.2 Nitrospira sp. CG24A | reverse complement strand
TGAACGGATCATGAAGAATTCTTCATGATTCCAAAGTTAGGCCATCGCCCCGAACAAACCATGTCAATGCCTTAGATATCAGAGGAGAATAAAGGCAGGAAGGGAATTCGAAGTCTTCACACACTACCCAGGAATAGCCTGGCGAGAGAGGGCCGGCAGACGCAGGGTAAAGACTGAGCCTTTGTCGACTTGGCTTGTGACAGAAATTGTTCCACCGTGGGCCTCCGCAATTTCCTTAACGATGGGGAGCCCGAGCCCGGTGCCGCCGGCATCCTTCGCCCGCGCCCAATCGGTCCGATAAAACCGCTCGAACAGATGAGGAAGATGTTCCTGCTCGATTCCATGGCCCGTATCCTCGACCGCCACACTCACCCCTTCCCCAACCGCTTGAAGACGGACAGTGACCGCTCCACCAGACGGTGTGTAGTGCAGCGCGTTGTCGAGGAGATTAATCAGCGCTTGCTTGAGCCACTGTGCGTCTCCGAGGACAGGCGGGACCGATTTGGATTCAAACGACAACGTAATTCGACGGTCATCGGCAAGCAGAGTCAGTTCCTCCACCAGGTCTTGAACTAAGGGTTCCAGAGCAAGTGGCACGAGATGAACGGGAGGCTTTCCGCTCGTAAAATTTGCGAGCGTCAACAGGGATCGCGTGAGGGCAATCAGCCGTCCGACCTGCTCAAGATTATTGAGG
The DNA here is from genome assembly GCA_002869925.2 of Nitrospira sp. CG24A. Lineage (GTDB taxonomy): Bacteria > Nitrospirota > Nitrospiria > Nitrospirales > Nitrospiraceae > Palsa-1315. The sequence continues at coordinate 13,519 of NEWT02000017.1, read as the reverse complement.
AGCGCTTCGCGATACTCTTCCGAGGTTCTGGCTTTCATGAGGGCTACATCCAGGTTGCCCTGCAAGATGGTCAATGGGGTTTTCATTTCGTGGGCGGCAATGTCGCAAAACCTCCGCTGAATTTCGCCGCTCCGTTGGAACCGGTCCATGACGGAATTGAACGCCTGGGTGAGACGATGGAATTCCTGGTAGGGTGAATCCAGAGTGAGTCGTTTCTCCAGGTCGGCTTCGGACATCGTTTCAGCGCCGGTACTCAAGACCTCGATCGGAGTCAGTATTTTCTTGGCCAGCCACCCACTGCCCATCCAAGCAACAAAAAGGATGGTCCCAGATCCAAGGGTCAGTAGGATCACGAGACCGATCAGTGTCTCCCGGTACAGGAGCAGTGACGCCTCGGCCTGCAGAACGTGTCGCACCGGGCCCTGCCGGGGAATTGGAACGAATAGCTGTCGTACAGACCACCTGCCATCCAATGTCTCAACGGTTTTATACAGGCTGTTTCCAAGGCGGACTTGTTCGAAGACGTGATCGGGAACCGGCGGCTGTGCCACTGCGTTGGGGCTTTTCCAGACCAGTTGGCCATCTGGTGAGAAGATCCGAAGAGAATGGGTCACCTCGCGCTCTTCATTTTTGTCTCGAATCAACTCGGCTGCACGCGCATATTCCTCACTAGAACCCTCGACAATACTGGGGTGTTGCTCGACGATCTTGGCCATCGTCTCCGCCAACCCGAATAGCCGGCCATCCACAAAGCGGTGCAATAATGCGTCGCCTCCCGCGTAGGTCAGAACAGAAAAGACCAGGAGAAACGCTGCCATCAGAATGAGCGCAGACTGGCGGATCAACCTACGCAGGGACTTCATGTAATCGACTCCGCCTCCTCCAACATGTACCCCGCGCCGCGTACCGTCGCGATCAGCGGTGGTGAAAAATCCCGGTCGATCTTGGCACGCAGAGCCCGAATGTGGGCGTCCACGATGTTCGTCATCGGGTCATAGCTGATGTCCCATACATGTTCAATGATCGCCGTACGCGTCAATACCCGGTTCTTGTTTCGCAACAGGAATTCTAGCAGGGCATACTCTTTATTCGTCAGTGGGATTTCTTGCCCGGCCCGCCACACGCGGTGAGAGGCCGGATCCAATTCTAGATCGGCGGCTTTGAGGCGAATCAATTGTTGCGGCCCTCCTCGGCGCAACAACGCGCGGATTCGAGCCAGCATTTCTGCGAACGCAAAAGGCTTCGGCAGAAACTGGTCTGCGCCGGTATCGAAACCTGAGATCTTGGCTTCCAGGGTATTACGCGCTGTCAAGAGCAGCACCGGAGTCGCATTTCCCGTCGCCCGAACACGGCGGCAAAGCGTAAGGCCATCGAGTTTGGGTAACATGATGTCGAGGATCAAGAGATCGTAAGGATTCGCCAACGCCAGCTCCAGCCCCTCTTCACCATCAGCAGCAAAGTCCACTGCATACTGTTCTTCTTTTAATCCTTTGCGGATGAATTGAGCGAGGTTCAGATCATCTTCAACGAGCAGTATTCGCATGGTTTCTCTGTTTCCTACTCTTAAAGTGGCCTCAAATACATCGAGCCGGCATCGGATGACCAGTACTATTATGACATCTCTCTGCCGACTGGTCACTCCACCGCAAGTCAGTGTGAACTTCCCACCCCTCTTCGGAAGAACGATCTGATTGATTTCCCTGCGCACAACTTTCTCACCCGCCCACCCACTGGCACGCCGAGACGTGCCACTAACCCGAGCGATGGCCTTCTGATTCCCCAACTTCCCCAGAGGAAGTAGGCAGATTGTTTTTCACTGGGCGCATCGGACGCGCACAATCTTATCGTGCGCGTTCTGCGAGCAAGAAGAACGATCTGCCGGCTCCCTCGAATCATTCTGAGGCCGTGCGTTGCGCGAGCACAGAGACGCCCCCGATGGTCCTGCTTGCTCCTGTTCTTTCCACTCCCTTCTCCCCTTTTCACAGGAGTGTAGCCTGGTCGATCCTCGATTGCGCGCGTCGAACGAGCACATTCCTATCGTGCGCGTTCCGCGAGCAGGAGGACGACTTGGCTACCCTCCCTCGTTTGACTTCACCTTCCCCGCCCTCCTAAAATCTCGCCATGGCCTCGTCTTTCGTGCATCTTCATCTCCACACCCAGTTCAGTCTGCTGGACGGCGCCAATCAAATTGGGCCCCTAGTCCAACAGATCAAAGCTTTTGGTCAACCTGCCGTGGCGATGACCGACCATGGCAACATGTTCGGGGCCATCGAGTTCTACCGCAAAGCAAAAGAAGCAGGGATCAAACCCATCATCGGGTGTGAAGCCTACATGGCTCCTGGCAGTCGTCTTGCCGCCAAAGACAGCGGCCTTGCACACAACGACTACTACCATTTGATTCTCCTAGCCAGAAATCTGACTGGGTATAAGAATCTGGTCAACTTAGTCAGTAAAGCATATCTCGAAGGATTCTATTATAAGCCACGGATGGATAAGGAAATATTAAAAGAACACCATGAAGGTCTTATTGCCCTATCGGGTTGCTTGAGTGGCGAAATCCCCTACCTTATCGGCCAAAAGGACATGGCCGGCGCCATGGCTGTGGCGGGAGAGTTTCAAGAAATATTCGGGAAGGAGCATTTCTACCTCGAGGTGCAGGCAAACGGGTTGGATCACCAACGGGTTGCCAACAGCGGCCTGCTAGAAATCGCCAGGACAATGGACATCCCACTGGCCGGGACCAACGATTGCCACTATCTTAAGAAAGAGGATTTCCGGCCACACGAATTGATGCTTTGCCTGCAAACCGGCAAGACGATCAGCGACCCGAATCGCATGAAGTTCGATACGGATCAGCTCTATGTCAAATCGACGGAAGAAGTCTCAGCCGCCTTTGTCGAATTTCCTAACGCCGTCACCAATACCTGTCGTATAGCAGACAACTGCGATCTCCAACTCGCGCTCAATAAGACACATCTTCCGCAATACACCGTTCCTGAAGGATTCACACGTGAAACATATCTGGAGCGGTTGGCGCTGGATGGATTGGCTGCCAGATTGCGGGAAAGACCGAGCCAGATATTACCAGCTGCCTATGAGCTTCGCCTGCGTGAAGAGCTGACAATCATTTGCTCGATGGGATTTGCCGGCTATTTCCTCATCGTGTGGGACATCATCAAGTTTGCCCGCTCGCGCCAGATTCCTGTCGGTCCGGGGCGTGGTTCCGCTGCTGGAAGCCTCGTCGCCTATGCGTTGCGCATCACGGACCTCGATCCCCTCGTCTACACACTCTTGTTCGAGCGGTTCCTGAATCCCGAGCGCGTGTCCCTCCCCGATATCGATATGGACTTCTGTATGGAGCGACGGGGTGAAGTCATTAACTACGTGGTCGACAAGTACGGCCAAGACCACGTGGCCCAGATCATTACATTCGGCACGCTTGGGGCGAAAGCCGCGATCCGGGACGTGGGCCGCGTGCTGGAGATCCCCTATGCCGAAGTTGATCGAGTCGCCAAGCTCGTTCCGAATCAGCTCAATATCACGCTCCAACAGGCTCTCGATCAAGAACCGAAACTGCGCGATCTTGTTGAGACTGATTCGCGAGTGAAAGAGCTGATGGGCATCGCCCGTTCCCTTGAAGGACTCGCGCGCCATGCCTCGACCCACGCAGCCGGCGTGGTGATTTCAGAAGGTCCGCTCACGGACCACGTGCCGCTCTATAAAGGTGCCAACAACGAAATCGTCACCCAGTATTCGATGGGAGACGTTGAAAAGATCGGACTCGTCAAATTCGATTTCCTGGGCCTCAAAACCCTCACCATGATCAAGCGTGCCGAGACGTTGATCAATGAGCGGCATCCCGATAATCCGCCGTTGCTCATGGAGCAGGTCGCATTCGACGACCCCAAGACATTCACGCTGCTGTCATCCGGTAAAACGACGGGAATCTTTCAATTGGAAAGCTCCGGCATGCGCGACCTCCTGACCGGTTTTAAACCGGACCGTTTCGAGGACATCATCGCCATTATCGCGCTCTATCGCCCTGGTCCGATGGATCTGATCCCCGACTTCATCAAACGCAAGCAGGGTAAGGTTCCTATTACCTACGAAGTGCCTGAACTTGAACCAATCCTCAAGGATACATACGGGGTCATCGTCTACCAGGAACAGGTCATGGCCATTGCCAATAAGGTGGCGGGCTTCTCGCTCGGCCAGGCCGACATTCTCCGGCGCGCAATGGGCAAGAAGAAGCCGGAAGAGATGGAGAAGCTGCGCGCGCAGTTCCTGAGCGGCGCAAAGACCAACAAGATTCCCGACAAGAAAGCGGACAAGCTCTATGAACTGATCCAGAAGTTTGCGGGTTACGGGTTCAACAAGTCGCATGCCGCGGCCTATGCCGTGGTGTGCTACCAGACCGGCTACTTAAAAGCGCACTATCCGACCGAGTTCATGGCCGCGCTGATGACCACCGACATGGGCAACGCCGACAAGATCGTCGGCTACTTTACGGAATGCCGCGATCTCAATATCAAAGTCCTGCCTCCGGACGTGAATGAAAGTCATAAGGACTTTACCGTGGTCGATCACGCCATCCGGTTCGGCTTGGCGGCCATCAAGAATGTCGGTGAAGGTGCTGTCGAATCGATCATCGACATTCGAAATACACACGGCCCCTTCACATCTTTCTTTGAGTTTTGCCGCCGTGTCGATCTGCATAAAGTCAACAAGCGTATGCTGGAAGGGCTCATCAAAACCGGCGCGTTCGACTCAACCGGAGCGAAGCGTTCGCAGTTGGCTGCGGTGCTCGATCAAGCCGTCGAGGACGGCGCCGCTGCGCAGCGCGAACGAGATCTCGGGCAGACCAATATTTTTGGCGACGAGATGAATGGACAGGGTTCTGAGGAACACCTAGCTGCACCACCGCTGCCCAATATTCCGGAATGGGACCAAAGCGAGCGTTTGAAACATGAACGGGAATTGACCGGCTTCTATATTTCCTCTCATCCACTGGCACGCTATGAGAGCACCATCCAGGCGCTTGCCACGGCCTCGACGATCGGCCTATCTGAATTATCCGACGGTCGGGAAGTGAAACTCTGCGGAATTATCACCACCGTCAAAAGCATGCTGACCAAGAAGGGTGATAGGATGGCCTATCTCACCCTTGAAGATCTTCTCGGTGTGGTTGAGATCATCGTGTTTCCAGATCTCTATAAACAATCCGCTGAGTTAGTTGTTCCGGAACGGCTCGTACGCATCACAGGCACAATCGATCGAGGAGATAAAGGTACGAAAATTCGAGGGAGCAAGATTGAACCGCTTGCTGAGGTGCAAGCACAGACCATCAAACGGGTCTATATTCGATTAACGGATCGTCCAGGTATGACAGAACAATTACCGCGGCTCCGTGAGATCTTTTTGCGGCACCCTGGCACCACAAGCGTCTCACTCACATTACGGATGGATTCAGCACTGGAAGCCGAGACGGCCCCGCTCCCTCGCATGACGGTTACCCCCAGTGAACGGTTTGTGGCAGACGTTGAAGAAGTGCTAGGCAAAAGGACTATTATTCTGCTATCCTGAGGGCTCGTCCAAGACCGTTATTTAGTTCATTTGCTTTGTGTTGTTTATTTGGTTCATCTGATTAGTTTCGTTCAACCAAAAAACCAAACAAACCAGATAAACCAAACAAACCAGTTCACTATGCGCGATTACCTCGAGTTCGAAAAACCGATTCGCGAGATCGAAGAAAAGATAGAAAAGCTCGCGTCTGTTCCTGCCGGGAAATCGGCCCCCCAGGAGGAGATCCGCAAGTTGCGGATGAAGCTGGCCCAGGTCGAAGATACCCTCTATAACAAACTCACTCCTTGGCAGCGCACGCAACTTGCTCGACATCCCCAACGGCCCAGCACCCTCGATTACATCAGTTATCTATTCAGGGATTTCTGTGAATTTCATGGGGACCGTTCGTTTGGTGACGATCGTGCCATCGTCGGAGGCTTCGCTCGCTTCAACGATCGGTCAATCATGGTTATCGGCCATCAAAAAGGGAAGACGCTCAAAGAGCGGATGCAAAGAAATTTTGGCATGCCGAATCCGGAAGGCTATCGAAAGGCGTTGCGCCTTATGCGTATGGCTGAGAAATTCGGACGCCCGATCGTGACCTTTATCGATACGCCAGGCGCCTACCCCGGCATCGGCGCAGAAGAGCGGGGTCAGGCTGAAGCCATTGCCCGCAATCTGTTCGTCATGTCGCGTCTCGCCGTTCCGATTATTTCCATCATCATCGGTGAAGGTGGCAGTGGCGGGGCGCTTGCACTGGGCGTCTCAGATCGTGTCCTCATGTTGGAGCATGGGGTCTATTCGGTCATTTCTCCAGAAGGCTGCGCCGCCATCTTGTGGGACGATCCGACGAAAGTTCCCGATGCCGCTGCCGCGCTGAAGATGACGGCAAAAGATCTGGTTGACCTCCATATCGTGGATGAAGTCATCCCAGAACCTGTCGGCGGCGCCCATCGGAATCTGAATGCCATCACCGATCGTGTCGCCAAATCCCTCAGCAACCAACTCTCCCAGCTCAATGATCTCTCGCTTCTGCTCCTGCTGTCTCAGCGCGATCAGAAATACCGATCCATCGGCGCCGTCAACGGGCTCACCCCCATTTCCCAGTAGAGTATCCACCGCTGTACCTCTGTGATTCACACGGTCTTGGCACCGTCCTCTTTCTTTCCCGGCCCAAAGCGTCTATCAACGCATCTGTCTTCGGTTGAATACTCAGCCAAGGGATAGGAGGAATAGCCTTCCGAGAAAACATAGAAGCCATGTCTAGGACCCCCCTCGCATTCTCTCCCTCATGCTGTCAGGACAATCACGCCATGCATAGCTATAGATTCTGTAGGAGAACCATGGACAGGGGGAAGGGCCATCAGGCCGTATTGACATCCCGAGATAAATAAGGTTTGCTATGGGCCTGAGTGCTAGAGGGGGAACCAGGAGACGATGACTTGAGTTAGGAGAATCCGGCTCAGTGATTCACCTGTATCTCGACCTCAGTTTTGTTCGACAAGGTCGATGAAATGGTCAAGGCGGCAGGCACATCAGCGAAAATCACAGAAATACCAGAGCAGACAGAGGAGCAGCACCCCATTACACATCGCGACGTCGCAGATATGCCGGCAGAAGACCTGCGACACCTCGTGCATGAGTTGCAAATCCGCCAGAGCAATCTCGAGGTACAGAACGAAAAACTCCGCCGCTCTCGGGTGGAGGGCTACAACTTTTCTCCAGCCGGACAGCTGACACTGGATACTCTCGGCAAGATTGTAGAGGCGAATCTACGCGTTGCAACACTGGTGGGCATAGATCGGGACAAGCTCATCGGTCAACCATTCATCCGCTTCGTGGCACAAGATAGTCAAGACATCTTCCATTGGCACTGTCAGAAAGTCTTGAAGACAGACGTGCGCCAATCCTGCGAGATGCAGCTCCAGAAAAAATCAGGCGCTCCCCACTGGGTCCATCTCGAGAGCCTTGCAGTGGCCAGAGAGTCGGGACCGGTCACCCTTTGGCAAACGGTGCTGCTTGATATCAGCGAGCAAAAGCGGACAGAGGGGGCCTTGCGGCTTGCGAAGTTTTCTATGGAACGAGCCGCTGACGCCGTCTACTGGATCGATCAGCAAGCCAGAATTTTGGATGTCAACGAGGCGGCCAGCCTCATGCTGGGCTACTCGAAGGACGAATTGTGTGCGATGACCGTCCACGATCTGAATCCTGACTTTAAAGCAGACAGCTGGCCAGCATTTTGGGCAGACACTCAGCGGCGCGGGACCATGGTGCGGGAGACGGTCCATCGGGCGAAGAATGGCCGGCTGATCCCCATCGAGGTGAGTGTCAATTATCTGTTCTACGAAGGAAAAGAATACCACTGCGCGTTCGTGCGCGACATTACCGAGCGCAAACGAGGGGCGGAAGAGATCGCTCTGCTGGCTGATCGACTGGAACTCGCTACTCGCGCGGCGCAGATCGGGGTGTGGGACTGGAACATCCTGAAGAACGAATTGGTCTGGGACGACAGGATGATCGCTCTCCATGGGGTAGAGAAAAAAGACTTTGTGGGCACCTATGACGCCTGGCTGTCCAGCGTGCACCCCGATGATCGGGTGCGGTGTGATGAGGCGATCCAGCAAACCTTACGCACGGGAACGCCCTACGACATCGACTTTAGAATCCGATGGCCTTCAGGCGTGGTTCGCGTCATCAAAGCCTCGGGGCAGGTCATACGGGATTCGGATGGCACTCCGCTACGGATGACGGGCGTGAACTATGACATCACGGATCGAAAGCAGGCTGAGGAGGCGCTCGGGGCGAGTGAGCGGTTAATGAATAACATCCTCGAGAATATTCCTTCATATGTGTTTGCCACCGACCGCCAACACCGTTACATTCTCTTGAGCGATGACCTGGCCAAGTTCTATGGGAGGCGCAAAGAGGAGATTCTCGGCAAGACACATCACTCTGTTTTTCCTGAGAACGTGGCGGATGCGATCCAGGCGACCAACGAACAGATCATGGCGAGTGGTATCGCTCAACAATTTGAAGAAGTTCTGGAGAGCCCAGTCAGTGGGATACCACGTATCCTATCCACCAACAAATCCCCCCTGAGGGATGAGAAGGGACAGATCTACGGAATCTCCGGGATTGCCACCGATATTACCGAGCACAAGCGGCTGGAGGCGCAATTCCGGCAGGCTCAAAAGATGGATGCGGTCGGCCGGTTGGCAGGTGGGGTAGCGCACGACTTCAATAATCTGCTCACCGTCATCAACGGGTACAGCGCGATGCTTATCGAACGGCTGGCTCAGGAAGACCCCAAACATGAGATGGCCGTAGAGACCTTGAAGGCAGGCGAACGGGCCAGTGAGCTGACCAAGCAATTGCTCGCCTTCAGCCGTAAACAGGTCCTCATGCCGCAACCGTTGAATTTCAACGATTCATTGCGGTTGATCAGCTCGATGCTCAATCGGCTGCTAGGCGAGCAGATCACGCTGACAATGGATCTTGCGCCGGATCTCTGGTTGATCAATGGCGACAAAGGACAACTCAATCAGGTCACGATGAATTTGGCCATTAATGCCCGTGACGCCATGCCGAACGGAGGAAACCTGACGATCACCACGCGCAATCTCTCCGTCACGCCGGAGCGGCTGGATCATTATCAGATGATGCCGCAAGGAGACTACGTGCATGTGAGTGTTCACGACACCGGCCACGGGATGAACCCTGAGACACTCTCGCATCTGTTCGAGCCATTTTTTACGACCAAAGAGGTGGGGCAAGGAACAGGTCTGGGGTTGGCAACAGTCTATGGGATCGTCAAGCAAAGCCAGGGCTATATCTTTACCGACAGCGCGCTTGAGCAAGGAACCACATTCCATCTCTATTACCCGCGCGTCATAGCCTCGGCGGCTGTGGCTCCGACACCGCCGATTGGTCACAAGAAAGGGTCAGAACATCTGCTCATCGTCGAAGATCAGGACTCAGTTCGAGCCCTCATCCTCCAGGCATTGAAGCAGGACGGTTATCGAGTCATAGAGGCCGCAAGCGGCGAAGATGCCTTGCGCAAAGTATCATCGCTATCTGAGCCGATCCAGGCTCTTATCACTGATGTGATCATGCCTCATATGTCCGGTCTCGTCCTAGCGGAACGGCTGAGGGTGACCTGTCCCAATATCCGAGTGCTCTTCATGTCGGGCTACGTCGACCCTTCACAGTCGGCCTTTCTCGATGAGCCAACTGCTGCCTTTATTCAAAAGCCTTTTTTGCCCGATGATCTGGCCAGGCATCTGCGGAACCTTTTGGACAAGTCGATCGTACGGGAATGCTGACCTGTTTGGACGCTCGACCTTTCCAGCCTCACTCCAGCCGTCAGACCACCATACTCGTTCCATTTTTTTTGACCCACTCCACAGCCCCTGCCCCAGAGGCATGGCCCGTGGCGAAGCAGGCCGTCAAAAGATAGCCTCCAGTCGGTGCCTCCCAATCCAACATTTCACCGGCACAGAAAACACCAGGGAGACTTCGAACCATCAGTTGCCTAGTCAGAGCCTCGAAGGGAACTCCCCCTGCTGTACTGATCGCTTCCTCCAATGGACGCGGCGCGACCAATCGGAGCGGCAATGATTTGATCATCGCAGCCAGAAGAGCTGGGTCTGCGAAGTCCTCCTTCGAAACCACTTCCCGAAGCAGCCCCGCTTTCACACCCTCGATCCCAGCTCGGCGCTCCAAATGAGACGCCATCGTGCGTTTGCCTCGTGGTTGGGATAGGTCGCGAGTCAGCCGTGGGACATCTCGGTCAGGCGTGAGGTCTACGCGCAATGTTGCAACTCCCTTCATCAGGATCTCATCGCGAAGCGCGGCGGACGCCCTGTAAACCACGCCTCCTTCTACGCCAGTCTCCGTAATCACAAATTCCCCTGGATACCTGGATAGAGCCCCGACATCCTTTCCAACAATAGCAACCACGGACTTGACCGGGCTGCCGGAGAACTTCATCCTAAAATGCTCGCTCCAGCCCACATCGAAACCGCAATTCGCCGGCTGTAATGGCGCGATGTGAAGCCCTCGTCCTATCAACAGCGGCACCCACGATGCATCGGAACCAAGTTTTGGCCAACTACCGCCTCCAAGCGCAAGCACCACGGCATCGGCCTGGATAGCATGCATTCCCGTGGGGGTCGCAAAAGACAACGCCCCCTGCTCGTTCCAGCCAGACCACCGGTGACGCATGTGGAACTGCACACCGGCTTGGCGTAACCGACGGAGCCATGCTCGTAATAATGGTGCAGCCTTAAGATCGGCAGGAAATACGCGCCCAGAAGAGCCGACAAATGTATGAATGCCGAATCCCAAGACCCACGCCCTCAGCGTATCAGGCCCGAAGGATGCGAGCAGCGGCGCAATCTGGGCGCGACGCGCACCATAACGCGAGAGAAATGTCTCGAACGGTTCCGAATGTGTGAGATTGAGGCCACCTTTCCCTGCCAAGAGGAACTTGCGACCAACCGACGCCATCGCGTCATAGAGCTCAACCTGTGCGCCGCCAGCGCTCGCCGCTTCTGCAGCCATGAGCCCTGCCGGGCCTCCACCGATAATCGCAATCTTCATTGGTCGTCAATCTGGTCGATATGGTGCATGAGTCACGTATTGATAAAAAACCGACATATCATACTCCAGTCTCCTTTGCCGCCTGATACGTCAACATTCAATGGGGGTTTTACCATCCGAAACGCGCTATACTCTCACAAAACGATGGATGAGCACGAATCAGTACAAGTGGTCGAGCTTCGGATCAGTTATCGCTATGCGACCGCGCATCCATGGGTCGTCCAGGCCATTCGCGGGTTCCTATCGGCATACTTCATGGAGCACCCGGGGTTTCGTGTACAACGCTACATGGAAGAGCTGGAATCTGGTACGCATCTATGGATATGTGAAGCGCCTGCCACCATGAAGTTTCTCAGACTCTTGAGGCGGCTGAAGGAAGATATCCCTCCCTGCCAGACCCAACAGGTCACCGCTGATATGCCTGCGCGATCTCGATATCTTATCGATTGCCTCGATCAACCAACGGAACCCTAGGCTGAGAATCGTGTCGTATTCTTCGCGGAAAGTCAGCAAGAGGAGCCGCGCCATATTCAACAGGCTGAGGACACTCATCTTCAGAGCAATGGCCGTGCCCTTGGCTCTGGCTACCAGCATTCTCTGTATAGAATTAGCTCATGGCGACAACGCCTCCCCTCTTCCCAGACCAGATCACATCGTTCTGGTGATTGAAGAGAATCACGCCTATAGCCAGATCATCAATTCGCCCGATGCGCCCTATATCAACAGACTGGCGGCTCAGGGCGCCCTCTTCACACAGTCATTCGGCATCACGCATCCCAGCCAGCCGAACTATCTCGCGCTCTTTTCAGGATCGATGCAAGGCATCACTGACAACTCCTGCCCGCACACGTTCACAACATCCAATCTAGGGCACAACTTGATTGCAGCAGGACTGACATTCGCCGGATATTCAGAAGACTTGCCCTCAGTCGGCTCCGATATTTGCAGCGAGGGCCACTATGTACGTAAGCATAATCCATGGGTGAATTGGCAGGACAGTGCTACCAATGGGCTGCCCGCAACGACCAATCTACCCATGACGAATTTTCCGACGGAGTATAACACCCTCCCTACGGTAAGCATCATTGTGCCGAATCAACTGAACGATATGCACAGTGGAAAAAAATCAGAGATGATTCAGGCCGGAGACCTCTGGCTCCAGACACACCTAAACGCATACGTCCAATGGGCGCAGCAACACAATAGCCTATTGATCGTGACGTGGGATGAGGACAATAAGAAAGAGAATAACCGGATCGCGACACTCTTCATCGGGCCCATGGTGCAGGCCGGTCGATACGAACAGCGGATCACCCACTACAATGTCCTGCGCACGATTGAGGATCTCTATGGGCTTTCCCACTCCGGTGCCAGCACCGCTGCGATACCTGTCACCCACATCTGGAGATCGGCCCCTCTCCCCTGATGGGCCTCCCGTGTCCCCTGCATCGAGTAGAATCACATTCCCGGAGTCATTCGGGCTACGAGCGAAGGAATTATTCGGTGCACGTTGGGGTCTTCCCCACTAACCGTCGGCAGGACGCCCGTCGGATTGAAACACTCTCGACCCCAACGCTTCCATGCGGCATCGCTGCAGAGCAGATCGCGTAGAATCTCTTCGGTCAGTAGATTTGTTCTGTTACAGGGATTGGCAACGGCGCCGATAAGAGACGCAGATTGCCGCGATTCTGCTTCGTACTGTTTCGGAGAGCATCACGATCATCGCAAGGCCGATTCCTAATGCATCCGTCACCAGATCATCAACGCTCGCTTCTCTGCCTTGAACTGATCCTTGAAACACCTCAGTCCAGAGACCGAAAACGAAAGCCGCAGCGGCGGCAACGGGGAGCGCGTATGTCCGTGGCCATGCACGACGCTGCAATCCACGCGTCAGCATGATAGCCAACACTCCATAGCCCGGCGCGTGAGCCCATTCTAATAGACTGGCGGGTACCTGCACCATTAGATAACCGGCAAGACCGACATTGGGGGCAATGATGGCTCCAAAATAGAGCAACCCCATGTAGCAGCCCACTATAATTCCAAGCCCCACAGTCACCTCCCAGCAGCCTGCATGCGTTGGGAACATACAAGAATCCACGAAGGTAAACTATTGGACATTAGTAGGGGGAGACGCAGCAGTGTGCCACTCCATGCTAGCCGGCTAGATCCTGATGGAATCTACACTTTGCGTATCCAACGAGGGCCTTCCAAAATCGCGCGTTGCCCAGTACCGTGAGAACTGTTCCCTACAAGCTTGCTTGGTTACACTCAAAAGTCGTGCGGCCTGGTCGATCCTCTATTGCGCGCGTCGAACGAGCACATTCCTATCGTGCGCGTTCCGCGAGCAGGAGGA
>NEWT02000016.1:45909-60500 GCA_002869925.2 Nitrospira sp. CG24A | reverse complement strand
CCGCGTTGATGATGTGCTGTATCATTACCGCGCTCGGCCCAAGATACAAGGCGTACCCTCTGGGGCGCACGGTGCGACGAATAAGGAGTACCACGTCTGTGCGCACCGCCGAGTGGTGAGGCGGCCGGGTCCCCGTTGAGGATCTGAACGAGGCGAGAACGACGCTGGCGGGCTTTTTCAGCATCCTGACAGCCTGCGTTGACTTGCCGGTACCCCGTCGCTATAGTCCCGAATCTTTCTAGAAGTCTACAGAAAAACTGTTTATGACAATGGGAAAATATCTCGCAGGTGCTCAATAATCCCGTTCAGCTAGGCCGCAGCCGATTGAAGCACCGGAGGCATAGCCCCTTGGCTACGTTGAGGATGCTTTCGAGGCGAGAACGACGCTGGCGGGCTTTTTCAGCATCCTGACAAACGGTCGCTGAATTATGGATATGATCAAGAGCATTAAAGGCGTCAAAGATATCCTTCCTGAGGAGACACCGCGATGGCGTCTGATTGAGGACGCGGCAAGGCGCTGGTCGCTCTGTTTCGGGTATCAGGAGATCCGTATCCCCATCTTCGAGCTCACGGCGCTCTTTGCCCGAAGCATCGGTGCGGCGACAGATATTGTTGAGAAGGAAATGTATACGTTTCCCGACCGGGACGGAACCTCGCTGACGTTGCGCCCGGAAGGAACGGCTGGCACAGTCCGCGCCTTCATTGAGCACAATCGGGCGGCCAATCCACTCCCACAGAAATATTTCTACATTGGTCCGATGTTTCGCCATGAGCGGCCGCAGGCGGGGCGACTCCGGCAGTTCCATCAATTCGGTGTCGAATCGTTCGGCACGTCAGACCCTCGCGCAGATGTCGAAGTCATCACGCTTCTGTGGCGCCTGCTCTCTGACTTAGCACTGCCGGACCTGACGCTTGAGATGAATAGCCTGGGAAGCTCCGGCGACCGTGCTGCATATACACCCATCTTGCTCTCGTTTCTCTCTCAGCGGGAACCACAGCTCTGCGCAAACTGCCGCCGCCGTATGAACACGAATCCCTTGCGCGTGCTGGATTGTAAGGTGCCTGAATGTCGGGCTGCGACGGAGGAGGCGCCTCAACTGACCAGCCATCTCTCTCCCGAGGCCCGTCTACATTTCGACCATGTCCTTGCAGGTCTCACAGCTGTCGGCGTGCCCTATCGACTCAACCCTCGTTTAGTGAGAGGGCTGGATTACTATTGCCTGACGAGTTTTGAAATAACCTCGACTCACTTAGGAGCTCAGAACGCCGTAGGTGCTGGTGGCCGCTACGACGGCCTCGTGGAAACGCTCGGTGGCCCCTCTGTTCCTGCCGTGGGATTTGCGGTTGGGCTTGAACGTGTGTCGTTGATGCTTCCTGAAACCTCGTCGTCCTTTGGGAATGAATATCTCTATTATGTCGCGGCTTTTGGAGAGAATGGAACCAGACTTGGACTTGTGTTGCTCGACGAACTCCGTCGAATGGGACTTTCATCCCTCTGTGATTATCGTGCCACCACGCTGAAGGCTCATCTACGTCAAGCTGATCGATCACGGTGTCATTACGCCATTCTCCTGGGTGACGATGAAGCCGCACGGGGTTCTATTATTCTTCGTAACCTTGAATCGAAAGCTCAAGAGGAACTCCCTTTAGCCGGTCTCTCCTCACTCCTAAAATCCCGTAGACCTTCTCTATAAAACGTTCACTTTTTGATATTGACTTTGTGTTGAAAAGCTCGTACGCTCACGCGGGATTTCTATCATAAGAGATTGATTGTATTGGCATCTTTTATTCTGAAACCATGGCGAATAGAAAGTTAGGTCTCCTGTTATCCACACCCCCTTCGCACCCCAGTGTCGAGACGGTCGTTCAGTTGACTCAGGCTGCGTTGCGAAAAGGAGTCGATGTCTATCTCTATCTCATTGATGAAGGGGTAAAGACCGTCACAGATCAACGCTATCTTGCTTTGATCGATGCTGGAGTTAAGATGTCCGTCTGTGCCTATGGCTGCCAGCAACATGGAGTTCAAACGGTAACAGTCGATTCACGGGTGTCTTTATCTGGGCTAGTGGTGCTATCTGGGATTATTGATGGTTGTGACCGCTTTCTTGCTTTTACATAAGGCGGCTTTGTCACTGCGGTGAGCGATGTATGTCTAAATGTATCGCGGTTGTGATTTCAGAAGACCCCTCTCTAACAGCTCGCCCGGTTGAGGCGCTCCGCATAGCGTTAGGGCTTTGTTCTGGGGATCATCAGACGACTGTCATTCTCTTAGGGCACGCCACTAAGCTCCTTATGGAAGATACGGAAGATATTATCGATATCGATATTCTTGAAAAATATCTTCCTTCTTTTAAGCACTTATCTATTCCTTTTATTGTCGAAGATGGGACAGTCATGAATCTGTGGTCTGATGATTTTTCTGTGACGCCTCGAACAACAGGTGAAATTAGACAGTTTGTACGCTCGGCCGACAGAAGTCTGATTTTCTCAGAAAACTCGCTTTGATCGTATGGGTGTCACGCTCTATATTCTTCGACAACAGCATCGTCATACTTCTCCAACTCTTTTTGACATGAGTGATGCACATATTGATGTGGTCTTTATGGAGCAGGGTACCTCTCTACCCCCTCTCGGTATAGAGGGGGTTATGGTTGATGGGGGTAGTATAACGGCTCGTAGTTCCCGTCAGAATTTGACGTATGATGATCTTGTTGAGAAGATATTTTCATCAGAACATGTTGTCATTCTCTAGAGAGACTATTTACTCTTCTCCTAATATATTTTTTATAAGAATAAGATAGTCGTCGGAGTAGGGATAGGAGTAGCAGAGTGGATAGTGTGAAAACAGTATAAGATTATGAATTTATATTGAAACTGTAACAGGATCTTTGTGGAGCACGTTGGGTATTAACTCTGAATAACCCTCGTATGAACAGTCGGTAATATGTGGGCATGCGATGTAAATGTTTGAGTTATGACTTTGAGCAGTGTCTGATAATGATGTGTTGGGTGAGAAGAGGGTTGTGTGAAGAACAGGTTATTAACAGGTGTGAATAAGTCTGTGTATGCAGAATAGTGCGGGAAATATGACTATTGAGAATGAATGGCAGGATGCCTTGGCATATATACAAGGAAGAGTGCCAAAACAGGTGTATGACACATGGTTTACGCCAATTTATCTTGAGCGAATCGAAGACTCCACTGCGCAATTGGGTGTCCCGAATAAGTTCTTTGGGGATTGGTTACACCAACATTACGGATCGCTTTTGTCAGAAGCTGTCTCTGCCGCACGAGGTGGAGTAGAAACCTCGATTGCGTTTGTCATCTTCAAGCAGGCGAAAAAACAGCCTGACAGTAGTGGAAACACGGTTTCCACCGTCCGTCCAAACGCCGGGCCACGGACAAAACGAGGCATCCAGCTCAACCCAAAATATACGTTCAAAAACTTTGTCGTCGGCGCGGGAAACCAATTTGCCCATGCCGCTTGTATGGCGGTCGCCGAACAGCCGGCAAAAGCGTATAACCCCCTGTTTATCTATGGGGATACAGGGTTAGGGAAGACTCACCTCCTGAATGCGATCGGAAACTATGTGGCGGAGCGGACCGATCTTCGGATTGCCTATTTGACAACGGAGCAGTTTACGAACGAGGTCATCAACTCTATTCGATACGATAAAATGATGGATTTGAGGAAGCGGTATCGTCATATCGACATGTTAATGATTGACGATATTCAGTTCTTGGCGGGTAAGGAGCGCACGCAGGAAGAGTTCTTCCATACATTCAACGCCCTCTATGAAGCCCATAAGCAACTTGTCCTCTCAAGCGATCGCTTTCCAAAAGATATGCCTGATATCGAGGAACGATTGCGGTCACGATTCGAATGGGGGCTGATCGCGGATCTCCAACCACCGGATGTTGAAACACGGATTGCTATCTTGCGGAAAAAATCAGAGGACGAGGGTGTCACATTGCCGGAGGACGTCATTCAGTTTCTTGCCACAACGATGAAGAGCAATATCCGCGAGCTTGAGGGCTCGTTGGTGCGCCTAGGCGCCTATGCCTCGCTCACCGGCCAGACCATCACGCTGGAGATGGCAAAGAGTGTGCTCCGGGATCTCATCGGCACCAAGAAAAAGATTGTGTCGATGGATGATATTCAGGAAACGGTGGGGGCGCGCTTCCACGTGAAGATTGCCGATCTGAAATCCCGTCGACGGAGCAAGACGCTGGTGCATCCTCGACAGATCGCCATGTATCTCTGTCGGGAACTCACCGACTCTTCGTACCCCGAGATTGGACGGCAGTTCGGAGGGAAAGACCACACGACGATCATCCACGCCTGTAAGCAAGTCATTAAAGCGAAAGACAATGACAGTGTATTCAGTGCCACATTGGAGAGCTTGAAGGAGCAGATCCTGCGAGCGTGAGGGCTGCGCCAAGGGGAAGAGATCATGAAATTACGTATGGGGCGAGTGGAACTCTTGACGGGGCTTCAGCGGGTCCAGGGTGTTGTCGAGAAGCGCAACACAATGCCGATCCTCTCGAACATCTTGATTGAGGCCAAGCAAGAGGGTGTGGAAATCGTTGCGACCGATCTTGAAATCGGCATGCGCGGCCTCTACAAGGCGACCGTAGAAGCGCCTGGCGGGATCACGCTCTCGGCCAGAAAACTGTACGAGATCATTAAGGAACTCGCAGTCAGTGAAATCGAAATCGCATCGGGCGACAACAACTGGACGACGATCCACGCCGGCAAGAGCCAATTTAAGATTGTCGGTCTCCCCAGCACCGACTATCCCGCGTTGCCCACGATTGAACGAGAAGGGCTCATTCCACTCGCCGGGGCGGGGTTTCTGGAGTTGATTCGGAAAACCCTCTTCGCGGCCGGAGACAATGACGCGCGCTACATCCTCAACGGTCTGCTCGTGACGCTCATCACGTCGGAGAAGAAAACGATTTTACGGTTGGTTGGTACCGATGGACATCGGTTAGCGGTTGCCGAGCAGGAAGTCGGACATGCCGGAGTCAAAGGCGTTCCGCAAGAGATCAAAGCCATTATTCCGAAGAAAGCGGCGCATGAAATGCAGCGTCTTCTGGAAGAAGGCGGCGAGGGAGAGCCTTTGATCGGTTTCACAAAAAATCTCATGATTTTCCGGAAGAGCGGACTCCTGTTGACCTCGCGGCTTATGGAAGGGAACTACCCGAATTATCAGCAAGTGATTCCGAAAGAGAGCGGAAGAAAAATCGGGGTCAATCGCGCTGACCTTGAGAGCGCACTTCGGCGCGTCTCCGTGCTGTCCCGTGATAAGGCGAGCGCGGTGAAGGTGTCGTTCGTCTCCGGACGGATGACGCTGTTCTCCAGCAATCCTGATTTTGGAGAGGCGACGGAGGAGCTTGCGGCACGGTACGAAGGAGAGGCGTTGAACACAGGCTTCAACGCCCGCTATATGTTGGATGTCCTCGGGGTGATGGACGGAGAGACGATCTCTCTGCAAATGGATAATCCGTTGAGCCCCTGCTTGATCCAAGAGCCGGACAGCCCCGGGTTCAAGTGTGTAGTCATGCCGATCAAGATCTGAGAGTTACAAGTCAATTGTCATCGATCAATGGATGAGGCAATCGGCCCTTGGTTGCCCGCTGCGAATGACCGATGATCAAAGACGTGTCCGAAGTAGGAGACTGATGGCTAGTAACGACGACGAGACCACATCCAAATCCGAGAGTTACGGTGCGGATCAAATCAAAGTATTGGAAGGCCTGGACGCCGTACGGAAGCGTCCGGCGATGTACATTGGCAGCACCGGTGTGGACGGCCTCCATCATCTCGTCTACGAAGTCGTCGACAACAGCGTTGATGAACATATGGCAGGGTTCGGTGAAACCATCGAGGTGACGATCCACATCGATAACAGCGTCACGGTTTCAGACAATGGTCGCGGTATTCCTACCGGGATGCATTCCACGCAAAAAAAATCTGCGGCTGAAGTTGCGCTGACAGTCCTGCATGCGGGCGGCAAGTTCGAGCAAGGGGCGTATACGGTATCCGGTGGACTCCACGGCGTCGGGATTTCGGTAGTCAATGCTCTCTCCGAATGGCTCGAGTTGGAAATCTGGCAGGACGGCCAGGTGTTCGAGCAGCGCTATGAGCGCGGGAAGGCGACTGCCCCACTCAAGATGACGGGTAAAACCAAGCGCCGTGGCACAACGGTCACGTTCAAGTCAGACGGGCAGATCTTCGAGACGCTCGACTTCAGCTTCGACGTGCTGGCGCAGCGGCTTCGTGAACTCGCCTTTTTGAATAAGGGACTCGAGATCACGCTCAAGGACGAGCGGAAAGAGCCGGTCAAAGAGCAGGTATTCAAGTACAAGGGCGGAATCGTCTCGTTCGTCGAGCATCTGAACGAAGCCAAAACGCCGCTGCACAAGCCCATTTATGTGCAGGTTGAAAAACCGGAAATGGTGCTGGAGGTCGCGCTTCAATACAACGACGGCTACGCTGAAAACCTGTTTTCCTTTGCGAACAACATCAATACCAAGGAAGGCGGCACGCACTTGGTGGGTTTCAAGGCCGCACTGACCCGCACGATTAACTCGTACGCCAACGCCAACGACTTGCTCAAGAAAGATACCGAATCGCTCACCGGCGACGACGTTCGTGAAGGGCTCACCGCCGTCGTCAGCGTCAAGGTCCGGAACCCTCAATTCGAAGGACAGACGAAAGCCAAGCTGGGCAATAGTGAAGTGAAAGGTATCGTCGAGTCCGCGGTCAACGAGGCGCTTGGGACCTATTTTGAAGAGAACCCGCCGGTGGCCAGAAAGGTCATCGGGAAAGCGATTGATGCAGCTCGTGCCCGTGAAGCGGCAAGAAAAGCGAAAGAGCTCATCCGGCGCAAAAGCGCGCTTGACGGGGGCTCGTTGCCCGGCAAGCTTGCCGATTGCGCGGAGAAAGACCCGGCCTTGAGCGAGCTGTACATCGTCGAGGGCGATTCAGCCGGCGGTTCCGCCAAGCAGGGACGCGACCGTAAGTTCCAAGCGATTCTGCCGCTCAAGGGTAAGATTCTCAACGTCGAGAAGGCGCGTTTCGACAAAATGCTCTCGAGCGATGAGATCCGAACGTTGATTATGGCGCTCGGCACCGGCATCGGCCGCAAACGCGAAGAGAGCGAAAAGGCCGACAAAGACTCGTTTGACATCAGCAAGGCCCGCTACCATAAAATCATCCTCATGACGGACGCCGACGTGGACGGCAGCCACATCCGAACGCTGCTCCTTACGTTCTTCTTCCGGCAGATGCCGGAGCTGCTCGAACGAGGGTACATCTATATTGCACAGCCTCCGCTCTTCAAAGTGAAGAAGGGTAAGACAGAACGGTATCTCAAAGATGAGATGGCGTTGAACGAGCACCTGGCCGATATTGCCGTCGAGGATGTGGAAGTGTATGTGGAGGGAGTACAAGGGTATGTCACGGGACGGCGGCTCTTACCCATACTGAAGAAGATGATCGCCTTCGAGACATTGCTCAGCCGGCTCAATAAGAAACCGCACGAAGCCAGCATGGTCCGGGCGTTTGTGGATGAGCCGGGGCTCGACCGCGAGCTTCTCAAGAATCAGACCGCACTCAAGAAGGTCGTAGCCAGTGTGAAGAAAACTCTCGCGGTGGTCTACCCAAAACTTACCGCGACGCTGGACATCGTCGAGGACGAGGAACATCAATCGAATAAAGTTACGTGCCGGCTACTTGCCAATGGGGCCACCTATAGCTTCGATGTGACACATGTGCTCGTCGGCTCTGCCGAATTCCGCGAGCTGCAGAAGCTCTCACCGTCGGCGATTGGCTTGGGTCGGGCGCCGTACAAGATCAAAGCTGACGGTCAGGAACAACTCCAGCCCTCGACGGTTGAGTTGGTCAAGGCGATCCTCGATAAGGGCAAGCACGGGCTTGGTATCCAGCGTTACAAAGGTCTCGGCGAAATGAACCCGAATCAGCTCTGGGAAACGACGATGAATCCGGAAGTCCGGACGCTGTTGAAAGTTAAATTGGAAGACGTGCCAGGCGTCGACGAAATCTTCACCATTCTGATGGGCGACGAGGTCGAGCCCCGACGAAACTTCATCCAAGCCCATGCGTTGGAAGTGCGCAACCTCGATGTGTAATGCCGAACGCTGAGTGATGAACGGTAGTAGTAGAGCGGTCTTCGATTCTGTGTGCCGATGCCTTGTAGGATGCTCAAAATGGTCATCCAGCAAGGCCGCAGAGAACGGGACGACTGAGGCGTACCCTTGTGGTACGTCGCAGGGAGGCACGTGACTGAGAGCGAAGCTGGGGGCCATTTTCAGCGTCCGCGGAGAATTAGATGCCACCTGATGAAAGACTAGGACAGATCGCCATCGAAGACGAGATGCGCTCGTCGTACTTGAGTTACGCGATGAGCGTCATCGTGGGCCGGGCGCTCCCCGACGTGCGTGACGGTCTCAAACCGGTTCATCGACGTATTCTCCATGGCATGAACGAAATGGGCCTGGCATCGAACCGGGCCTATCGTAAGTCTGCGAAAATTGTCGGCGAGATCATGGGGAACTACCATCCCCACGGAGACAGCGCGATCTACGACACGCTCGTTCGGATGGCGCAGCCCTTTAACATGCGCTATATGCTCGTGGACGGGCAGGGCAATTATGGATCTGTCGACGGCGATCCGCCGGCAGCCATGCGGTATACCGAAGCCCGATTGACCAAAGTCGCCGAGGACATGCTGGCCGATATCGATAAGGAGACGGTCGATTTCGGACCGAACTACGACGAGTCGCTGGTCGAACCGCTGGTGCTCCCCTCAAAAATCCCGAATCTCCTCGTCAACGGCGCCGGCGGCATTGCAGTGGGCTACGCAACAAACATTCCGACTCATAATATCGGCGAAGTCATCGAGGCGCTTCTCCTGTTCCTGGAGAATCCAGACGTCACGATTGCCCAGTTGATGAAAAAGATTCCAGGCCCCGACTTCCCGACGGCCGGATTCATTTACGGAACAGCCGGCATCAAGGATGCCTACGAGAGCGGACGCGGACTCCTCACGTTGCGCGCGAAAGTGAAGGTCGAGTCTGACGAACGCACGGATCGCGAGCGGTTAATCGTCACCGAGCTGCCCTATCAGGTCAATAAGTCCAAGCTGATCGAAAAGATCGCCGAGCTGATCCGAGACGAACGGATCAAAGGGATTTCCGATCTGCGTGACGAGTCAGATCGTGACGGCATCCGCGTCGTCATCGAACTCAAGCGCGGGGAAATTCCGCTCATTACCCTGAATAATCTGTATAAGCTCACGCAACTCCAGACGACCTTCGGGGTCATTATGCTGGCGCTGGTGAACAACCGGCCGGAAGTGTTGAATCTCAAGCAGATCCTGCATCATTTTATCGAGCACCGGCGTGAGGTCATCGTCCGTCGAACCGCCTTCGAGTTGCGCAAGGCGGAAGAACGGGCTCATATCCTTGAGGGTCTCAAGATTGCGCTCGATAATCTGGATGCGGTGATCACATTGATCCGACAGGCACAGTCGCCTGATGAAGCCCGTGTCGGCCTGATGCGGAGGTTTGCGCTGAGCGAAATCCAGTCGAATGCGATTTTGGAGATGCGGCTCCAGCGCCTCACGCAATTGGAGCGCAACAAACTCATCGAGGAATATACAGAGGTTTTGAAACAGATCGAACGTCTCAAATCGATCCTGGGCAGCGAAGCGTTGGTCCGTTCGATCGTCAAAGATGAGTTGATCGAAGTGCGTGAAGCCTACTCCGACGACCGCCGTACGAAGATCGTGAAGGAAGAAGCGGAGATTACCCTGGAAGACATGATTGCGAACGAAGAAGTGGTCGTCACAATCTCGCACGCCGGCTACATCAAGCGCAATCCGGTCACCCTGTACCGAGCGCAGCGGCGAGGCGGCAAGGGCAAGATCGGGATGGGGGTTAAGGAAGAGGATTTTGTCGTGACCCTATTCACCGCGTCTACACACGAATCCCTTCTGTTCTTTACAGACGCCGGAAAGGTCTATTGGCTGAAGGTTCATGAAATTCCAGACGCAGGGCGGGCGGCCAAAGGCAAAGCGCTCGTGAATCTATTGGCACTGTCCGGCGATGAGAAAGTCACCGCCACTGTGCCGGTCAAAGAATTCCGTGAAGACCGGTTTGTTGTCATGGCAACCGCGCAGGGCATCATCAAGAAGACCGAACTCTCAGCCTACGGCAATCCTCGCCAGGGGGGCATCATCGCCTTGTCGTTGGATAAGGGGGATCGGCTCATCAGTGTGCATGTCACCGATGGTCAGCGTGAAATCTTGCTGGGGACGAAAAAGGGCATCACCATCCGTTTCAAGGAAGACGATGTCCGAGCGATGGGCCGCACGGCGCACGGGGTGCGCGGCATTACGCTGGAAGAAGGCAACGAAGTCATCGGGATGGAAACCATCACCCCCGACTCCACCACGCAGATACTCACGGTTACTGAGGGTGGCTATGGCAAGCGCACGCCGGTGAATGAGTATCGTATCCAGGGACGTGGAGGGAAAGGCATCATCAGCGTAAAGACCAATGAGCGCAACGGGCTTGCTATCGGGTTTCTTCAAGTCCGAGACGGCGATGAAATCATGCTGATGGCGGCTCAAGGCAAGGTGCTCCGGTGTAAGGTCGACGAGTTTCGTGAGATCGGCAGAAACACACAGGGGGTGCGGATCCTCGATCTCGAAGGAGCGGGCGACCGGGTCGTGGCCGTTGCGCGTTTGGCGGAAACCGTCGAGGCGCTCCCCGAGGAAGGTGGCGAGTAACGGACACACACAATCTCCTACGCCTTGTCCGTTGATCCTGGCCCGCATGATTCATGACCGCTTCTGCTGCAATCGCCGATCCGCTGCTGCGACGAGCCTTCGGCCGACGGGCTCGCCCATCAGCCCCTCACCGTACTACACGAGTACGCATCGGGTCCTCAGGGCTCCGCGCGCCGGTCTCGCGACGAACCGTCATGAATAATGCCGGCTAGGCCTTCCATGCAAGAGCAGGATTCTTCCCCAACTCCGCTTCCCCATTCCAAGCCGAAGAAGCGCTTGGACATGGTCGTCAAACTAGCGCTTGGTGTGGTGGTCATGTCCTTTACTATGATCTGGGGCGGGATGTATCTCACTCGTCCCGATCGAAGCATCCCTCCTTATAGCGTCGGGTCCCAAGTTGGTCACATTGTCGCGATGCATGTGCCTCATGACACGACGGACCTGGGGGTTGAGACGTTGGTGAAGCGGTTTCGTAAGGTTGGGCGTCTGACACACCATTTTGCTAAGATGAAGGTTCAGCCAACGACACCGGGTGATCCGGCAGGCTGGTACCGGAAGATCGTGGTGTATGTGTTCGATGATGATGGATGGGCTGAACCGGATATGCTCAACAAATATCTGGCTGGGGACGCGGAGGTAGTCAAGAAGTATGGGACAGCGATGCGGGGGTACTATCGCTTGCATGATCAAGAAGAAGAAGGAGGTCTCGGCCCTATCCCCAAGGCTGAGTCTGTCTCCGATGACACGCGTATCTTATTCAAGGGCCGTGTGACGGATACTATCCCGGCGGAGCTGGAGACCGAAGAGTTCTCGATATCACCGATGTAAACTGCTGGCGGAGATCCGGGTCTTGTATCGCTGAGACGTGGGGCAATGTCTCGGCCTGTAGAGCGTCGAACGCGGCGACATCGATGTCAATGGTAGGTGCCGTCGCAGAAGACACGACCACACGTGATGGGATTTCGCCTACGCGCAACACGATATCGGTAACCAATTCCCCACCAGCGACCATATTGAGCTTGTGAAGCATGGTCGGTTTGAGGAACGTGAGTTGGTGTAGCCAGACACTGTTGTGGACCAGGAGATACAGTTTCTTGTAGCGAATCTGGGCGGGCCAGGTATTCGATGCAATCGGTTCCCCGACGATAGAGACCCAGTCACGCTGCAGGCGACTTTCGAGCAGCTTGGCCTCTATCCCCAGGCGACGAGCCAACCCTTCAAGGATACTGGAGAAAGAGTCTATGGAGCTGATTCCACGCATGGCGAGCATCATAGCAAAAACTGTTGGGGCAATCAGCAACCCGCAAGCGTGAAAGGTGAAACGTGAAACGCAGGACTGCCGCGTGTTGCGAGCGGAAGGCTGACAGTGATCGACCTCTGGACATGAAAGTCTGACGCTTGATGGGGAAAGAAAAGGACAGTTTTGAAAAAGCGGTAGCCACGAATCGCAAGGCCTACCACGACTATTTCGTCGAAGAGAAATTCGAAGCGGGTATCATGCTCCAGGGCACCGAGGTCAAATCGCTGCGAGATGGGCGGGTGAACCTACAAGATAGTTATGCCAGCGTAAAGGACGGTGAAGCCTTTCTCCACCATTGCCATATCAGTCCCTACAGCCATGGCAACATCATGAATCACGAACCGCTTCGCACTCGGAAACTGCTCCTCCACCGAAAGGAAATCAATAAACTCCTCAGCAAGACGCAGCAGCAAGGGCTCACACTCATTCCGCTCCGCATCTATTTTTCCAAGCGTGGTCTTGCCAAGATTGAACTCGGGTTGGCCAAAGGCAAGAAGCAGCATGACCGACGAGCCTCTATCAAGAATCGCGAAGCCAGTCGCGAGGTGGAGCGGGCGATGAAAGAGAGAAAGTGAGCAGCGAGGAAGCCTAGGATCGCCCCGTGCTCCCGGAGCGCGCGCCCCCGGAAGGGCCTCGCTCGACGGGCGTAGTTGGGCAATCCCAGGCTGCCTCGCTGCAAGAGTGGTGGAGTGGAATCTGTCGCGCGCACAATCAGCATGTGCTCGCTCGATGCGCGCAGTAGAAGACAGTATTGTTGCTTACCGGTGATGGAGAGCGTGAGAGCGTTGACAAAGACGTCCAGACGTCATATTCTCCCTTCGTGTACAAACCGTCGGATCAAACGAAGCGACGTCCCGGTGAAGTGAGGGACGCAATCCTTTCCGTTCTTACGGCCAGGCCTGCAGGTGCTCCTCTTCAGACGATCGAGCAACACGTGACCGACCTCATCGGCCACGCGGCGCGATCCAGCGTACGATCCTACTTACGCCTGAACACCCCATCGACATTTATTCGTACCGCACGTGGTCATTACGGATTAAAAACGATCACAAGAGTGCGAGCCAATAAGGCAGCCGAGTCTCGGCTCGACTATTGGCGTAGTTTCTCTTTCGGGAAATCCCTTGTCCTTGAAGCTGATTGCTTGAATTGGTTGCGGGAGCAACAACCGAACATCGCTCATGCCGTTGTCACCGACCCCCCCTATGGGCTATTCGAATATTCTTCCGAGCAACAGGAAAAGTTGCGAAATGGTAAGGGCGGCGTATGGCGTATTCCTCCTTCCTTTGACGGAGCCCAGCGTGCCCCACTTCCAAGGTTCACGGTACTCTCGCCGCAAGACCTCCGCGCTCTTGAATTGTTCTTTCTGGAATGGGCGCAGTTACTGATTCCGGTTTTAGTGCCGGGGGCGAACGTCGTCGTTGCGTCCAATCCGCTTCTCTCCTACGTGGTTTCTGGCGCCCTTGCCAAAGCGGGCCTTGAACGGCGTGGAGAAATCGTTCGCCTTGTCATGACCATGCGAGGTGGAGATAGACCGAAAGCAGCCCACGAGGAATTTTCTGATGTCAGCGTGATGCCTCGATCCATGTGGGAGCCTTGGTTGCTTTTTCGGAAACCCCTCGAAGGAAGGGCACAAGACAATCTGCGCAAGTGGGGCACAGGTGGGTTTCAAAGGCCTTCTTCGGACAAACCATTCGGGGATGTCATTCCATCGGCACCAACCCATAAGTCCGAAAGAAACCTGGCACCACATCCAAGCTTGAAGCCTCAACAGTTCATGCGCACCTTAATTCGTGGGGTGCTTCCTCTTGGGAAGGGAGTGGTGCTCGATCCCTTCTGTGGAGCAGGGTCAACGCTTGCTGCCGCTGAATCGGTAGGTTACGAGAGTATCGGGATCGAAAAAGACGCGCATTATTTTGAAATGGCAAAAAAAGCCATCCCCAGATTAGCCGCATTCAAGAACGGCGGCAATCATCTAGTGAGCTTATAAACCCAACTCTTCCTCAGCTTCTCTATGCCGTCCTTATGCAAGGTGGCGGTCCTGGCGTAAGCTCCCCCGTCAAGGAGACAGTTCTAAAGGAGAACTTCCGATGGTTTGGTAAGCCCGAAACACGGACGGGGGCATCCCATCCAATGTGTCATGTGGCCGCTCTTCGTTGTACTCTCGCATCCACTCCGCACTGATCTCGCGCACCTGATCCAGCGACTCGAACACGTAGGCGTCGAGCACTTCATGGCGGAACGTTCGATTGAATCGTTCCACAAAGGCATTCTGATTCGGCTTGCCTGGCTGGATGTAGCGCAGGGCAATGCCGTGGTCCATACACCACGCGGCAAACTGGTCGGCCAGAAACTCTGGCCCATTATCAAGTCGAATCGTCTGCGGCTGGCCGCGCCAGGCAGTGACTTGCTCCAAGACTCGAATCACCCGTTCGGCAGGCAACGAGGTATCGACTTCGATCGCCAAGACTTCG
>NEWT02000016.1:43233-45809 GCA_002869925.2 Nitrospira sp. CG24A | reverse complement strand
GATGCGAGAACGATGCTGGCGGACTTTTTCAGCATTCTGCTAATCGTTGAGGGAATTTCACATGCCGGACACACAATGGACGGATATTGGCAGTGTCGAAGCGCTGAAAAAAAAGTCTTTGCAGGAAGTCTCTTCCGGAAAGACAACCATCGCGCTGTCATACAAAGACAGCTCATTCGCTGCGATCTCAGGGGTCTGTAATCATGCCGGTGGCCCGTTGGGTGAAGGCACGCTCGACGGCGACTATGTTGTCTGCCCCTGGCACTACTGGAAGTTTCATCACAGAACCGGTCATGGAGAGGTAGGGTACGAGCAGGATCATGTTCCGAGCTATGCGACCAAAGTCGAGAACGGCAGGCTCTACATCGACTTGTCGTCCGCCACGAAGCGGAAAAAACAGTCGCATCCGGCGCATCCGCTCGCACGCCCGGTGTTGCGGCAGGCAGGTCCGGTCCGTGTCGTAGGAATTTCGACGACAGCGATGACCAGGGACCATCCACGGTACAGCACCTCCGATGCGATGCTGGAGGTAGCCTTGGAGCATGCCCGAAGCACGCTCAAGCTAGAGACGCAGTGTATCAAGCTCCGCGAGCTGACCTTTCGCTCCTGTGAAGGTTTCTATTCCAAATCGGCGCAGGCCTGCACCTGGCCCTGCTCGATCACGCAAATGGACCCGACAGACCAGCTCGATCGCGTATACGAAGCGATCGTGCATTGGGCCGATGTCATCCTGATTTCAACCCCGATCCGCTGGGGCAATGCCAGCAGCTTGTACTACAAGATGGTCGAGCGGCTGAACTGTATCCAAAACCAGGAGACCATTGCGAACAAACATTTGCTCAAGAACAAGGTAGCAGCGTTTATCATTATGGGCGGGCAAGACAATGTCCAAGGCGTGGCCGGACAGCTCATGACCTTTTTTGCCGAGGTCGGTTGTCAGTTCCCTCAATTCCCGTTCATCGCCCATTCGAGGGGCTGGAGTGCAGAAGACATGGAGCGGAATGTCAGCGAGGTACAGAACAGTCGGGCACTACGAGAAGGCGCACAACAACTCGTGACACGCGCTGCAGATATGGCAACTCTCATGGTCGGCGGTCAGGTTCCAGAACATGTGCTCGCTCGTGGCGGACGCAAGGCGCATCAGCTCGATAGTGAGCCGACCGGGTAGAGGCAGCAATTCAATGGGGCCGCGATCCCAGTCGGCACACGAGGCAATACGAAATCTGTAGGCGAGCTGTAGGCAAGGAAACTGGATCATGTCGGGTCGAGACCGTGCACATCTGAACGATCTTTTCCAAGCGTTGCTTCGTCTGCACAAAGCCTTGCTGGACGACGAACGAGTGTCTTATGAGCGTGTGCATGGACGTATCCCATCCAATGGCGCATTTTTGCAGCTGGTGCTGGGGGATGCATGGTTTGCCTGGCTGCGTCCCCTGTCTCAATTGATGGCCACGCTCGATGAACTCGGAGAAAAAGGCGAATCGCCAGACGGTCCGGATATCGCCACCAGTATCGCATCGATCCGGACGCTTCTGACTCCGTCGGAAGAAGGAGAGGGATTCGGCAGACAATATCACGACGCGCTGCAACGAGAGCCCGATGTAGTGTTGGCGCACGCGGCGGTCAGAGCGTTGCTCTTGCGGCCGTCGTCCAACAAGGAGAGACTCACATGAAAGCACAGTACCTCGGACACGTTGTCTTCTACGTCAAGGATCTGGAACAGTCGTTGGCTTTTTATCGTGACCTGCTGGGATTTCAGGAGGTGGGTAGAATTTTTAACGGCGCGGCTGTGGCGTTGACATCCGGTCGTACCCATCACGAGTTGTTGCTGATCCAGGTCGGTGACGCGCCAGGGCCATTGTCAGGGAGGCGTCGAGGGCTCTATCATATCGGGATCAAGGTGGGGGACAGTCTGGGCGAATTGCGTGAGGCAAAGAAAGATCTTGAGCAAGCTGGGGTCACCATTGACGGCATGAGCGACCACACAGTGAGCCAAAGTCTCTATCTTCGCGATCCTGACGGCAATGAAGTCGAACTCTATGTTGATGCGGATGAGTCGGTGTGGAAAAATAATCCGGCGGCCGTCGTGTCGCCCATCAAGCCGTTACACTTGTAACCTAACAAGGAGGACTGTTCATGGAGAAACCACGCATTGCAGCCAAAGAGCCCGAAGTGCTGACGTTGGAAGCGGGAACGTACTATTGGTGCCAATGTGGACGCTCGAGGGACCAACCGTTCTGTGACGGAGCCCACCAAGGAACCGGGATCGAGCCGGTCGAGTTTACAGTAGATGAAACGAAAGAAATGGCCTTATGCATGTGCAAGCAGACGAAGACCCCGCCGTACTGCGACGGCACGCACCAAACGCTCTAACAGGACGCTGAAAAAGTCCGCCAGCAGGGGAGAGGGGTGGCCTGGTTGGTCCCCCGTGCTCACGGAACCCCCACAATGAAGCAGTGGTCGTTCGACGTGCGCAGTTGGGGACCAAACCAGGCCACCCCTTGAAAGAGATAACGAGCGAGCTTGGAAGGATCATCTTTGATCGCTCGCTGCGGCCGCGCTGGACGGCCATTTTG
>NEWT02000016.1:41338-43223 GCA_002869925.2 Nitrospira sp. CG24A | reverse complement strand
CATCCTGCGTGAGTGTTCTGATCTTGCCTTAGACGGACAGGCTATCGAAGTATTGCAATGTTCCTGCAAGGGGCGGAAACGCACGCCCCTTGCCTTGCAGTTATGCTTCGACAATATCTTTTTTCAGGGACTGCACGAAGGCCGCTACCTCGGCTCGTTCAGTCGGGGGAACTTTAAATGCATCGAAGGTCGCATTGGCGTGGCCCAAAAATGCCGTCCAATCGGCTTCACTGATCTTCATCCCCTTATGAGACACCTTCATGTCTCGTCCAGTGTAGTACATGGGACCGCCCGAATTCGCACAGAGAAAATCGATCAGCAGTTGTTTTTCGCGGGCGATGCCATCCGCTCCTCGGAGTTTTTTGCGCGCCTCGGTTAAATCCTCGGGATGCATGTTTCGAATCACACGGGCTTCAGGAAAGGTGTCCATATTTGAGTAGAATACATCGACGAGACTCGTGATCCCTGCAAGTTCTCCCGCTGCGTGATATGCGTTCATGCCATGACCATATCCGTTGATCTGCCTATGAATCCCGTGTGAGCCTGGTGAAAAAACCTAACTATAGAGAGACTGATCCGCGTAAGATGCGGAGGCTTGGCGTCCTGTCCGTATAACACACCTTGGGATGTCTTCAACAGAATGGGGCATTCTGAATTATTGGTGGCAGTTGGGCGATTCGCGCGTCAAGCCAACCAGAATGCTCTTCTTAAGATTTCACACATCAAGGAGCACACTGATGACCACGATGCGGAATACTCAAACGCAAGAGATCAAGGCGGCGGTCGTCCGCAAGAAAGGCGGACCGTTTCAGATCGAAACCCTCGTGTTGGATGAGCCTCGTCCTGACGAGGTGCTGATTCGGATCGTCGCAACCGGTATGTGCCATACCGACATGGTGGCACGCGATCAATTGTATACCGTGCCCCTGCCCGTCGTGCTCGGCCACGAAGGCGCCGGTGTCGTGGAGCGGGTCGGCAGCAACGTCAAAAAAATCGCAGCAGGTGACCACGTCGTGCTGACCTACATGTGGTGCGGCCACTGCACACCCTGCTTGCGTGGCGACCTGACCTACTGCGCGAATTTCTACGCCCTGAATTTCGGCGGTGCTCGCGAAGACGGGAGTACCGCCACGCAGGACAAGCAGGGATCGGTCCACGACCACTTCTTCGGACAGTCGTCGTTCGGCACCTTCACTCTCGCCCATGAACGAAATGTGATCAAAGTTCCGAACAATGCCCCGCTGGAATTGCTTGGTCCCCTCGGCTGTGGTATTCAAACCGGCGCGGGGGCCGTGATGAATGCGCTGAACGTCAGACCCGGCACCAGCTTCGCCGCGTTCGGGGGCGGAGCGGTCGGCTTGAGCGCCGTGATGGCCGCACGTGTGGCCGGGGCGACAACCATTATCGCAGTGGACGTGGTGCCGTCACGGCTCGCGCTGGCCAAGGAACTCGGCGCGACTCATACGGTGAATAGCCGCGAAACCGATCCCGTCGAGGCTGTGCGCAAGGTCACCGGCGGCGGCGCCGATTTCACGCTCGAATCGAGCGGCCGGCCCGCCGTGCTGCGCCAGGCCATCGACGCGCTGGCAATTCGCGGAACCTGCGGCATCGTGGGAGCGCCGGCGTTGGGCACGGAGGCGAGCTTTGATGTGAATGGGGTGATGACGACCGGCAAGCGGATTATTGGCATCGTCGAAGGCGACAGCGTTCCGGATCTCTTCATCCCGAGTCTCGTCGAACTCTACACACAGGGGCGCTTCCCGTTCGACAAGCTGGTGAAGTTCTACCACCTCGATCAGATCAACCAAGCGGCCGAAGACAGCGAGAAAGGCATCACGATTAAACCGATCATCCGCCTGCAGTCATGAGCGGAGCCAACAACGAA
>NEWT02000016.1:39590-41328 GCA_002869925.2 Nitrospira sp. CG24A | reverse complement strand
GTTCAACAAGAGGTCAGAACACATGCGCATCCTCAGGGAACGGAAGCAGGGACATGCTGAATTGTTGCTAGGGCTATTCGAATCACGGGTCAAGAAACCTGGAAGGTCGCGCAAGTTTTCCGAGGGCACGGTTACAAAATAAGACTCCCGACCCCTTTGTTTTCCCCGAACCGCGCAGCGGGTCTCGGTCGGATGCAGCGAGTTGTTACCACCATCTATGTCCATAGAAATTTCCTGATATCGATTAGCCGATGAAGATTGCGCTGATCTTCCTCTTCCCACTTTCGCTCAAGCTTCCTATGCTTTCCTAAGGCACGATAGTAGTTTGCATATTTATTTTTGTCAGGTCCTACCATCCTATGTAGATCTGAACCGGCAATCTTCTCGAATTTCAAAGGGGGATGCTTTATCTTCTTATCATCAAGTGGACTTTTCCGCGCTGGACGCTCTTTCCTCCACCAGTTACGGAGTGATTTGATTTCTTTCCAAGCTTTTCTGTGTAATTCATCTGCATTCCAGTCAACAATCTTGTCTGGTTTCTCTTGCTCAACAAAATCTATGAGAACCTGGAAGGCAGCATGGAGCAATACTTCGTCCTTGTCGAACCAACCCTTCTCAAGTGTATGAATCTTCAGATATCGCATGATCTCTTCTTGCTCATGCTAACTATAAATAGACTGATCCGCGTACGATGCGAAGGTCCAGCGTTCTTTCCGTATATTGCACCTTGGGACGGCTTACGGAAGACCGGCTAACTCCTTGCCTTCAATGGGAGAAAAACGGGGGCATTTTGGATTATTGCTGGCGGCTGTTCAGATCACGCGTCAAGGAAACCAGATATTCCACAAATTATTCTGCAAATTTTCCTTATTATGTAATCTAACGCGGTGCGGCTGAGCGACCGCGCTTCCCGGCGGGTCGCTTGAGCCGCTTGTTAGGGCTCGATTGCCGGCGACGTGCCGGCCCTGCAGCCGCACTGGCGACATCGAGCAACGTGCGCAGCGCCCGATTCACGGAGTCAGTGTCTGGGAAGGCCTTCGCAAGATCCGGCTCGATCAAGACGAGATTCGTTCCTGCGAGTGCCCGCTTGTAGTACTTGCCACGCACTCCGCCTTTCAGTTGGGACAGGTCGTATTCAGGTCGAAGTTCGTCAACGAGCTTCTTCGCCGATTCTCTGTTCATAGTGCAGTCGCTCCTTGCTGGTGGCCCTTCGCGCGCTGATTATGCGGATGCGGTCGCTTCGCTCACAGTGTGAAACGAACAGCACTCGCTGTTTTGAAGACATGCCAATGGTGATTTCGCGATCTTCCACATCCGAATGGTCCGGGTCAGAAAAGGTGAGCGCCAAAGGATCGAGAAAAACGGACGCTGCCTCAGCAAATGACACCTTGTGCTTGCGAAGATTAGCCGCGGCTTTCTCCGGATCGTACTCATAGACCACAGCGGGAGCCTATCACGAATCGGCTCGTGGTTTCGACCTCCAGACGGCAAGCCTAACGTCCGCGTTAGGAGAAGGAATGGAGGCATTCTGAATTGTCGCCGGTGGCTGCTCGAATCGTGTGTCGAGAAAACCGGAAGGCCCGCGTAAGTTTCTTCGCGCGCAGTTACAAAAAAGATTCCCGACCCCTTTGTTTAGATCCGGAGCGGCGGAATAGCGCTCATGGAGGTTACGGATTTGCCCAAGTGCGGCAGCCAGCGAAGAACGTTAGGTTGAAATTGGTTGCACGGCAAGACTGAG
>NEWT02000016.1:0-39490 GCA_002869925.2 Nitrospira sp. CG24A | reverse complement strand
TTCTGCGAGCAAAGAGGGCACCTGGCCGCTCCCTTCTCCCCCCTCTTGAGCCGTGACTGTTTGTTACGCCATACTGCCCACCCATGGAAACGCATCCCACATCTCCCTGTGAAACTCTCGCGGAGCGGTACCAAGCTCTGCTGGAGGTTGCGCAGGCGATCTCCACACACCGCGACCTCGACGAACTCTTTCGAGATCTCGCTCAGCGCCTTCCTCGCGTGATTCATGTGAATTTTGTCGCCCTGTCCTTGCACGATCCTGCGCGTGACACGATGCGATTGCACAGTATTCAGGCGAATGTGCCGGCGGATCTCGTGGGTGGCCACGAAGGGCCGGTCGAAGAGAGTCCCGCCGGGTTGGTGTGGCAAACGCAGCAGCCCGTCCTTGTACCGAATATCGCTGAAGAGCAGCACTGGCCGAAGGTGACTCAGCGCATGCAGGAGGACGGCGTGAACTCGTTTTGCTTCGTTCCTCTGACCACGGCTGTACGACGCTTGGGAGCCATGGGATTTTCGAGTGTGAAGAAAGAGGCCTATAGCGAAATGGACCTGGAATTCCTACAACAAGTAGGCAAGCAGGTCGCAGTGGCGGTGGATAATGTCCTCCATCACCAAGACTTGACTCACGATCACGACCGGTTACGGCTTCTCCTCGAGGTGTCGGAAGCCATCGTGTCGCACCGCGACCTGTCCGCGCTCTTTCGAGACCTCGCGCAACGCCTCCCGACAGTGGCTCCGTTCAATTTCATCGGCTTGATTCTCCACGATCCCACAAAGAACGTAATGAAGGTCCACGTATTGGAAACCGCAGCCGCTCACCACCTCGCCACCAGATTGGACGGGTTGGAGCTGCCGATTGAGGAGTCCTCCAGCGGCTGGGTCTGGACCCACCAGCAACCCTTGATCATCCCGTCTCTCGACGAGGAAACTCGATTTTCGATGGGGATGGCAGCCCTCAAAGACATCGGCGTCCAGTCCGTCTGTCTGTTTCCCTTGACGACCGCCATGCGACGTCTCGGGGCGATCGGGTTCGGGAGTCTCGAGCCCCGTGCATTCGGAGACCAGAACTTGGGATTGCTCGGTCAGGTGGCGAAACAAGTGGCCGTGGCCGTAGACAACGTGCTCCATTTCTCCAGCACGGAAGCCGCGCAGCGGTCTCTGGCTCGGGAGCGAGATCGGCTCAGTTTGGTGCTGGAGATCAACAACGCCGTCGTGTCGCACCTCGAATTGAGAGGACTCTTGAAAGCGATCTCCGCCTGCCTCGGTCGTGTTATCCCGCACGATTTCGCGTCGTTTTGTCTCTACGATCCCGAGACACACCAGTTGCGGGCTCATGCGCTCGACTTCCCCGGCAATCAAGACTTTGTCGGAGCGGGAGATCCCATTCCGTTGAAAGGAACCCCGGAAGGGTTAGCGTTCACGACTCAGCAGACGGTTCATGTCAGACGTCTCAACCTCACGGAGTTTCCGGCGGAGATCATGAAACGGGCAGAGGCCGAAGGTCTGAAGTCGGGATGCGCGGTTCCCCTGATTTTGCACGGGCGAGCGCTGGGCACGTTGAGCGTCGTCAGCATGCAGGAAGACGCGTTCACCGACGACGACGCAAAACTGTTCAGCCGGATCGGTGCGCAGGTTGCGCTTGCCGCTGAGAATGCGATGGCCTATCAGGAAATTTCATCGCTGAGGGACAAGCTGGCAAAGGAAAAGCTGTATCTCGAAGAAGAGATCCAGACCGCCTATAACTTCGAGGAAATCGTTGGGGATAGCCGGGCTCTCAAGCTGGTGCTCAAAGAGGTTCAGACCGTGGCGGCGACCGATTCGACAGTCCTGATCTTGGGCGAAACAGGGAGCGGGAAGGAACTCGTCGCGCGGGCGCTCCACAATCACAGCAATAGGCGGGAGCGAACATTCGTCAAGATCAATTGCGCTGCGATTCCGACTGGGTTGTTGGAAAGCGAACTCTTCGGGCATGAAAGAGGTGCATTTACCGGCGCGATTGCCACCAAGGTCGGCCGGTTTGAATTGGCCGACCGCGGGACGATCTTCCTCGACGAGGTGGGAGAAATCCCGTTGGAACTACAAGTGAAGCTGCTTCGAGTGCTCCAGGAGCAGGAGTTTGAACGCCTGGGGAGCACCAAGACGATACGCGTCAATGTTCGCATCATTGCCGCAACCAATCGCGATCTTGATCGGATGGTCGAGGAACAGAGGTTTCGTAGCGATCTGTATTACCGGCTCAAGGTCTTTCCGGTGACCGTCCCGCCCCTGCGCGACCGCGTGGAAGATATTCCCTTGCTGGTCCGACACTTTGCTCAGAAATTCGCCCAACGGATGAAGAAGCGCATCGAGACGATCCCGTCTGAGGCCATGCAAGCGCTACAAGCCTATGACTGGCGAGGTAATGTGCGGGAGCTGGAGAATTTTATCGAGCGAGCGGTCATTCTGACCCAAGGGCAGGCTCTGTTTGTGTCGCTCGCAGAATTAAAGCGGACGCCGGGTCACGTCGTGAATTCCGGGACGACGACGCTTGAACAAGCCGAACGTGAACACATTCTTAAAGCTCTTCGCGAGTCGGAATGGATCATCGGTGGTCCTGCAGGGGCTGCGGCCAAGCTTGGCATGAAGCGGACCACTCTCCAATCCAAGATGCAGAAGCTGGGCATTTCTCGACCATCTTAGTCTGCTTTCTCCTCCAGCCTCCATGAATGCTCAAGGCTCGCGCCGACATTTCGGCAGCATGCCGTCGAGTCGGCAGATTATCTTCGGCACTTCATTTTTCGCGAGAGATATTCCTGAAATAAATCACTCAATCTCTCGTATTTTCAGCGACATCGACATTCAGATTGGGTGGGAACTCTCTGGAACGCGAGTTGCGATTCAATCTTGTCATGACTGGTGTGATGGAAAATTGATGAATGGCTGAAGGGAGGCATCAAATGGAGACGGCACGAGCGATGACACTCCAGCAATCGATTGAGGTGGCGACTCGAAACTGGGCAAGCATGCATAGCGCGGGTCGTTGTCCACGATGCAGCGGACTCATGGTCGACGAATGGTCCCAAGATCTGTCGGACTACCGTGCTCAGCGCTGTGTGCAATGTGGCGAGATGATCGATCCGGTCATCCTGCACAACCGGGGGGCACTGTATGGATCAATGGCCACGCATCTTGCAGGGAAAACGTTGCTGAGCAATTGCCTGACGAAAAATCGATAGAGAGGTGGCGCCGGAATACTCACGGCGTTTCTCGCTGGGGTGGATAGGCCCCTCTCTACACCCCGGAGGGGCCTGTCTACTCGGTGAGCCACAGAGATGGGTGACAGCTATGGATGAAGGGGACCGTCGGCAGCGACAAAGGAGAACAGCATGGACCAGATAATCGTGGGAGTACTGGCACTCGTGGCGCTCTGGTGGGCCGTCCGTGGCCGGCCAGGGAAACCGGTGCCGGCACGTGCGCCTGTCGCCCAGCGCGTCTCGCTGCGGCGCAGACGGAACCGTTTCTGACTGAGCCGTTGAACGGAAGAGGCCGATGAGGAGGGCTTGACCATGATGACACATATGAGAGGGATCGGTGTGCTGGGGCTCCTTCTGGTTGCCGTACTGTCCCACCCTGACGTGGCCGCGGCCCATGGCGCCGTGAGTGGGGAAGACGACCCCTGTCTGCGCCGAATCGGGGAGCAGGTGATCCATTTCAACGCCTATCAGCCGCAATACCAGTTGAAAGATCAATACTGCACCGACATTCCCCAGTCCGGCGACATCTTTCTCGTCGTCGACCTCGTGGATCCAGCCTTGCGCCATGAGCCGGTCGGGATGCGGATCATGAAGGGGAATGGGAGCCAAGGGGCGGACGATCAGATTGTGGCCGATATTCGGCCGAGTCTCCACCCGGACGGCGTACTGAGGAGCGAAGTTCGGCTGGATGAGGGCTTGTATGCCGTCACCATCTCGACGGAGAAACAGAATCTGATGAAGCGCCCGCAGTATCTCTTGCGGGTCCACATGACCGACTATCAGAAGCTGGTGCAGACCGTGGCCGTCCCGCTGTTTGGCGTGCTGCTCGCGGCCTGGCTCGGGTACAAGCTCATACGGTCGACGTGGTTGCGAAATTGGTGGACGGCTCTCCGGTCGTAGGAATCCGGGTGTTCCGGCCCGCAGGCATATGGTTTACAAGTGAGAGCGGGCATGGGCGTGTAATTCTGATACAGCTAGAGCCATGTAAAGAGTAAAACTATGACGTCACTAGTGCGCATGAACGATCGATCTTCCAGCAACCTTGGTCGCCAAACTCAGTAGAGTGTGAGAACGTGGCTCTTTCTGCTGGCGGTTAAGCAGGATGCTCAAAATGGCCGTCCGGCGCGGCCGCAGCGAGCGAAGAGGCGAGGCGTACCCTCAGGGGTACGTTGAGCCTCTGAGCGATGCGAGAACAAAGCTGGCGGACATTTTCAGCATCCTGCCAAGGAGGTTTCGATGGAACTGAAAATACCGAGTCCAGAGCAAGCCTATTGGGGGTTGCGGGCGATGAAGACCGTCGCACTGGCGGATGGGATGCTCGACGATTCGGAGCGGCATATGATGGAAGCGGTTCAGCGGATCTTCGGCACGACCTATTCACCGGAAGAGCTTGATCCAATTACATCAGACGAGTTGGCCCGGTCCTTTCCCGATCCGCAGCTCAGACAGCAACTGGTGCAGGGATTGATCGTGATGTCCCTCATTGATGGGAAAGCCAATGCCCAGGAGACGAACCTGGTTGAGCAATTCGCGCAGGCGCTCGAGGTCAGCGCTCTTGAGGTGAAGGGCTTGCGACATGTTCTCAAGGGAGAGATCCTCCAACTGCGCCTTGATCTGGTGCGCCGATTCTGGCTGAGAGACAAGGTCAAAGAGATCTGGAATACAGAGGGCATCCGGGGCCTCTACACGTTTATGCGCGGGATGCTCGGCGCGTACGAAGATACGGCGCTCGCGGCCCGCTACCAAGCGTTGGAGCATTATCCATCGGGATCTTTGGGGCGCGCGTATTGGGAGTACTGCCGCAAGAATGGGTTCGCTCTACCGGGAGAAAAAGGTGGCGCGCCAGAACAAATTTTGTTTCACGATTGCGCGCACCTTCTATCCGGTTATGGAACGGCTCCGGAGGAAGAGGTCCAGGTGGCCTGTTTCAGCGCCGGTTTCCAGCGGCGCGACCCGTGGCTCTTCGTCTTCTTCGTCCTACTGCAATTTCACGTGGGCATTCGTATGACGCCGATCGCTGAGGCCAGAACGGGATTCTTCGACCCGACAAAGGCGCTGATCGCGATTGGACGGGGGGCTGCGATGAACGTGGATCTGAACAATGGCTGGGACTACTGGCCTGTGATGGGTGAACAAGTCGAAGAACTTCGAAGGCGGTACAACATTCTTCCAGCGGAAGCGTTCTCTCCGGCGAATTTTTCGAATACACCAGAGAGACTCCGGCTGTAATGTGAGGGACTCCACAAACAGACGCACAAGGACTCATAGAGCGAGATCCGCCTCACGATTTACTCCTAGAAGCCCTGGCCAGCGCCGATCTATCGTCATCTGCCGAGATGTCGGCAGCGGTGATGTCGTCACGGCGCATTCGAATCCTCCCAGAACCCCACATACCGCTCACTAATCCCTTATCATTCAATCACTTATGCAGGCTACAGCGAATCGCCATGAATTGGGAATAGTCTATGCGATATGTCGGTCGAGAAAGCAATGTGAATACGAACCTGTGCCATACGAGAATGCCATAGGAGGGAGACATGCGATCAGATACGAAGCCACGCAACTCAGTCGCACTCGACTTTTTGCAACGGAAGAATCAGACCGCGTGCCGGCACTGTTATGACACGGTCATCGGTGGAACAGGCCGGACTGTGCTGGATGACAGCGGGGCTTTGGCTATTACGGCTTGGACTTGCGCGAGGTGCGGCAGAGTCATCGAAGAGATCCGCATCATGGTGCAAGACGGAAAGGCGCAGCCGCGTCCGATTCGGTACGCCGTGGCGCCACCGCACTCGGCCTGGCGACTAAGGTCGGTCGCGCAACGCGCGCTCAGGAACTGAAGTGGAGCGGTGGCGTTGGCCGGCCGGGGTGGGGGATGAACGTGGCGCTCAGTCCATCGAATAAATCGACTGCATACGCCGGAGACCATGAACCGACCGACCGGA
Organism: Nitrospira sp. CG24A; assembly: GCA_002869925.2. Taxonomy (GTDB): domain Bacteria; phylum Nitrospirota; class Nitrospiria; order Nitrospirales; family Nitrospiraceae; genus Palsa-1315. The sequence continues at coordinate 33,313 of NEWT02000016.1, read as the reverse complement.
CGGTTGACACCAGACCGACCGGTCGGTATTCTTTATCCATGAAACGGACAACCCCGAAGCTACAAGACATGCTTCTCGACGCCACTGAAGCCGTGGTCGCCCGCCAGGGCATCGCGAATCTGACGCTCGACGCCGTCGCCGCCGAGGCGCGGATGAGCAAAGGCGGGCTGCTGCATTATTTCCCGTCGAAGGACCGGCTCGTCGAAGCGCTGGTCATCCGCACAGCTGAAGGCTGGCGATCCTGCTACACCGAAGCATACGAGCGCACGCCGGAAGGACCCGGGCGCATGGCGCGCGCGCTCTTGGACCACTGCCTGTCGGACGCCAAGTGCTGGACGGAGGAACTGCGGCGCAGTTCCTCCGCGGTGTTTGCAGCGCTTGCTCAGAACCCCGCATTGATCCAGCCCATGCGCGCGGTCTACGCCGACCTCCACCGGCGCATCGCGCAGGATGGCCTGCCGCCGGGGGTTGGTGAAGCGGTCGCTGCCGCGATCGATGGACTCTGGCTCGACTGGGTGCTGGGAATCGTTCCACTCGAACAAGTCCGCGTCGTTCGGGTGCGCCGCGCGCTGGAGGACATGCTCGCCCACGTGACACAGGATCGCCGTTCATCCAAGTCCAAGAGTACGCCAAGGAAGCGTTTGGGAGGGCGTCGCGTATGAATCGTCGGAGCTGGATAGCATCTTTTCTACTGCTCGTCGCGGTTGTCTCGGTGGGCGTAGGCCTGGCGGCCTGGAAGTATACGTCCATACAGGCAGCCGTGGCAGCTTCCGCGAACCAGCCGGAGCCGATGGAGTCGGTGACGGTCGCTTTCGCGAAGGAAATTGAGCACCGCCACACTGCCACGTCCATCGGGACTATTCTGGCACTGCGCTCGATCACCTTGCGTAATGAGCTCCCCGGCACTGTCCGTTATGTCAGTCTCACACCCGGGCAAATCGTCGACACCGGCATGGTGCTCGTCGCGCTCGATGTGTCCGTCGAGGAAGCTGAGCTGAAAGCGCAGGAAGCGCAGGCTGCTCTCGCGCGAACGGTGCTCGACCGTAGGAAGAACTTGAGTCATGACCGTGCCACGACCCAGGAGGAAGTGGATCGCGCGCGGGCAGACCTCGATATCGCGTTGGCGCAGATCGCGCGCACCAAGGCGATCATTGCCCGCAAGACCATTCGAGCGCCGTTCCGTGCGCGAGTCGGCATGGCGGACCTTCACCTTGGCCAGTATCTGAACGAGGGCACTGAACTCACGACGCTGCAGGGTATCGACGACGCCGTGCATGTGGACTTCACAGTCGCGCAGCAGGTTGCCGCAGGCCTGCGGGCAGGCGACAGCGTCGAGGTTTCCGCCGCCGGCCAATCGTCTCCGATCTCTGCCAGAATCGTCGCGGTGGACGCGCGCATTGATTCTACGACTCGCAACGCCACGGTGCGTGCGAGAATCGAGGGTGCGGCCAACGCGCCGTCTCCCGGCGCTTCGGTGCGTGTTCGAGTACCGGTCGGCTCCCCACGCAAGGCGGTCGCGGTTCCTGCGAGCGCAATGCGCAAGGGGCCGGGCGGCGATCAGGTGTTCGTGATCGAGTTGGACAAGAGTGGCAAGACGCGTGCGCACGTGCGGCCGGTCGAGAGCGGCGCGATGCTCGGCGATGAGGTGGTGATTTACGCCGGGCTGTCCGCCGGCGAACAAGTAGCGGTCTCGGGGTCCTTCAAACTGCGAGAGGCCGCGCTCGTCGTGATCGCCGGCAGCCCAGAGGATAAGAGCGGATCGGGTCAGATGGTCGTCGGCGAACGCTGAGAGATCCGGAACGATAGGAGAAGGACATCCGCATGCGCTCGTTCACCGATATTTTCATCAAGCACCCGGTGCTGGCGATCGTCGTGAATCTCGTGATCCTGCTCGCGGGGTGGCGGGCGCTGACGACTTTGCCGTTGCAGCAATATCCAAAGATCGAAAGCTCGTCCGTGGTCATCACGACGGTCTACTATGGCGCCAGCGCCGAAACCGTCCGCGGTTTTCTCAGCACGCCGATCGAGCGGGTCGTCTCCGCGATCGGCGGTGTGGACTATGTGGAGTCGACCAGTCGAGCCGGCGTCAGCACCGTCACGGTGCACTTGAAGCTGAACCACAACAGCACGGCGGCCCTGGCCGAGGTCACGGCGCGGCTCCAACAAGTACGATCCGAGCTGCCGGCGGAAGCCGAGCCGCCGGCAATCGAAGTACAACGCGCCGATCGCCCCTACGCATCCTTCTATCTCAGCTTTACCTCTACGGAACGCACGGTGCCGGCTGTCACGGATTGGCTGTTGCGCACGCTGCAGCCCCAATTCTCGACGTTACCAGGTGTTCAGCGGGTCACCTTCGAGGGCGGTCGTCAGGTCGCCATGCGAATCTGGATCGACCCCGATCGCCTCGCCGCGCTCAATCTTTCGCCCGGAGACGTGCAGGCAGCCCTCAAGCGCAACAACTTCCTGGCGGCCGTCGGTCGAACGAAAGGTAACCTCGTACAGGTCAACTTGTTGGCGAATACCGACCTGCGCTCTGCCGAGGAGTTCGAAAACCTGATCGTCGCCGACCGGGGAGGCGCGATCGTGCGGCTGAAAGACGTGGCCGAGGTCGAGCATGGGGCTGAAGAACCCGACATGATCGCGAAGTACAACGGGAAAGAAGGGGTCTACCTTGGGATCTGGGCGTTGATCGGCTCGAACGAGATCGATGTCGCACACCGGCTGCGCGATGAGATGGATCGTATCCGGCCGACATTGCCGAAGGACATCGATATGCAGCTCGTCTGGGACGGCACGATGTTCATGCGGAATGCGCTGACAGAGATCAGCAAGACGTTAGCGGAGACGATTTTGATCGTGGCGGTAGTCGTGTTTCTCTTTATGGGTTCGGTGCGCACCGCGCTGGTGCCGCTCGTCGCGATGCCGGTCTCGCTGGTCGGAGCGGCGACGTTCATGTTCGCGTTCGGCTTCAGCCTCAATCTCTTGACGCTGCTCGCGATCGTGTTGTCGGTCGGGCTGGTCGTGGACGACGCGATCGTCGTCGTGGAGAACGTCGAGCGGCATGTGCGTCTGGGCAAGTCTCGGATCGAGGCGGCGCTGGCCGGTGCGCGCGAGCTGATCGGTCCGATCATCGCCATGACGATCACGCTGGCCGCGGTCTACACGCCGATCGGTTTCCAGGGCGGCTTGACCGGCTCGCTGTTCCTGGAGTTCGCGATGACGCTCGCCGTGGCGGTGGTCATATCGGGGATGGTGGCGGTCACGCTGTCGCCGGTCATGAGTTCGCGGTTTGTGCATGCTGAGGGCAAGGAAGGCCGCATGACCGCCTTTGTCAACAGAAGGTTTGAAGAGGTGCGCCGTATCTACGCCTGGCTGCTCGACCGTGCGCTGGAGATGCGCTGGGCGGTCGTGGTGGCCTCACTGCTCATCATGGTTTCGGTGTGGCCCTTGTACATGTTTTCGCGGCAAGAACTCGCTCCCGTTGAGGATCAAAACCATATCAGCTTCTTTTTCCAAGCCTCGCCGGACTCCACAGTGGCCGCCACGAACCGTGAGCATTTGCAGGCCGTCAAGGCCATCACGTCCTTTCCCGAAGCAGAATTTACCTGGTCGCTGACGGCGGCATGGGGCGGATTCGGAGGTCTGGTCGCGAAAGATTGGCATGAGCGAGCACGCTCGACCGAAGAGATGTTCGGTGCAGTGTACGGCGCGGTGTCGCAGGTCCCGGGTCTGCGCGTGTTCCCGCGCTTGGACCCGCCGCTGCCCACTCCCGGCCAGTATGACGTCGAACTCGTGTTGCAGAACGATGTGCCGCCCGAGCAAATGCTCGAAACGGTCGGCGCCGTGCTCGCCGCCGGTTGGCAAAGCGGCAAGTTCATGTATGTGGACACCGATCTCAAGATCGATCTCCCTGAGGCGCGTGTCGTGCTGGACCGTGAGCGTGTTGCCGACTTAGGGCTTGACCTGGCAGGGGTCGGCCGAGAACTCGGCACCCTCCTCGGCGGCGCGTATGTCAACCGGTTCAACTATTTCGATCGCAGCTACAAGGTCATTCCTCAAATCGGCGACAAAGACCGCGCGACGGTCGATCCGCTTCTCGATCTCAAGATCAAGACCCCGGGCGGCCAGCTTGTGCCGGTCTCGACGTTCACGCACATCGAAACGAGCACTGCACCGCGCACCCTGAACCGCTTCCAGCAGCGCAATGCGGTGCGTATATTCGGCGGCGTCATCCCAGGGTTCACGAAGGAAGAAGCGCTGCGCGTCCTCGAAACCGCAGCCGCTGCAGCAAGCGGATCCGGCGTCACCATCGACTACGCGGGCGAGTCACGACAGATCCGTCACGAGGGATCTGCGCTCATTGTCACGCTCGGGTTCGCGGTCGTGCTCATCTATCTGGTGCTTGCGGCGCAGTTCCAGAGCTTTCGGGACCCGTTGATCGTCCTGGTGGGCTCGGTTCCGCTCGCGATTTCCGGCGCGCTCATATTCAGCTTCCTGGACCTGACCACGATCAACATCTATTCCCAGGTCGGGCTGATTACGCTGGTCGGACTGATCGCGAAGAACGGCATCCTCATCGTGGAATTCGCCAACACGCTGCAGGCTCGCGGTCTCTCGAAGGCTGCCGCGTTGCGCGAGGCGACGTTGACGCGGCTGCGGCCGGTGCTGATGACCTCGGCGGCCACCGTCTTCGGGCATCTCCCTCTGGTGCTGGCTTCGGGGCCGGGAGCCGCTGCCCGCAATAGCATCGGCATGGTGTTGGTTACCGGTATGACCGTGGGCACAGTCTTCACGCTCTTCGTCGTGCCGGTGTTCTACTCGCTGATTGCGGCGCAGCACCAGCCGAGCCCCTCGCAGGAGGATCATGAGCGCGACGAGTTGCCGACAGAAGTGAACGGTCGGTCGCTTGAGCAGACAGTTTCCGCTGGTTGAACGGCTGGCCTACGCCGTCTTACGTTTAGAAATTCGTCTTGGCAGCCCATCCTGTAGCTGTTCCTTTATTTTCTGCCGATGGTTCGTCGTGTGCCGGAATATCGGCAGAACGTCCTCGGCAGTGAGATCTGCCTGCTAGATGGGGCTTTAACTCTTTACCGAAATAACAATGGGTTATAAAAATAGACACGATCGTGGCTGCTGGAATGCCCCTTGCGCTTCCATACAAGCAAAGTAGAGAATCCATGCTGAAAATAACAACACTGATTCATGCAGAATCGACAACCTTCAAGCTTGAGGGACGTCTCGCGGGACCTTGGGTGCAGGAGCTTGAACGGTGTTGGGACTCTGTCGTCGGCACGATGACGTCTCACCCTCTGACTGTAGACCTCTCAGCCGTGACCTATGTTGATTCAGATGGGAAGGATCTGTTGAAGAAGCTCCATCGACAAGGGGCCAGGCTTGTTGCTTCCGGCTGTCTGACAAGCTGTATCGTGAATGAGATTGTACAAGTGCCTCGAAGAGGTGAACGTGCGAAGTGACCGGATGATTTCAGTAGAACGATTGATGGCAAACATGACGACACAGAATCCAATACCTAGACTCACGTTCAGCGTGATCAGTTTTCTGCTCGTTCTCGGCCTTACCGGACTACTTGGCTGCAAGCAGGAGGCGGCTTCCGCGCCGGCGCCTTCCATCCCGGAGGTACCGGTGGTCACGGTGTCGTCCGGCACGATGCCGGATGAACCTGAGTTCATCGGTCAGACCGAAGCGTCGCGACCGGTCGAGATCCGTTCCCAGGTGACTGGTATCCTCAAGGAACGATTTTTCACGGAAGGGCGCGACGTCAAGCGAGGCGACCGGCTCTATCAAATCGATCCGATTCCGTTCAAAGCGGCCATGAGCAGCGCCAATGCCAGGGTGGCGCAGGCAGAAGCAAGGCTGGTGCAAGCCAAGCAAAATTCTGCTCGTGTGAAACCGTTGCTGGCAGAACAGGCCGTCAGCCAAAAAGATGTGGACGATGCGGTGGCGGAGGAAATGGCTGCCAAGGCGGCGCTGGAGGGAGCCAAAGGCGATCAGGTAAAGGCCAAGTTCGATCTCGGCAACACGCTCATCACGGCGCCGATCAGCGGTCGGATCGAACGGAGCCGGCTCTACGAAGGGCGCCTCATTTCCGCGCAGACCGATCTGCTGACCACGATCCACCAGTTAGATCCCATGTATGTGAACGCGAGCGCTCCGGAAACGTTTGTCCTCAAACGTTTCCGAGACCGCGCGACTCATCGAATCCAAGGCGCGACGCTCTACGAGCTGCGCGGTGTCATCACATTTACGGACGGCAGCGTCTATGCCCATGAAGGCAAGTTTGATTTGCTCGAAGTCGGCGTGCGCTCGGCCACCGGCACCAGGGATTTTCGCGTGATCTTCCCTAATCCGGATCGCGTCCTGTTCCCGGGACAGTTTGTGAAAGTCCGAATTTTGGGCGCCGTGAGAACCGGCGTCATCCTGGTCCCCCAGAGCGCCGTTCAGCAGGGACCCAAGGGACCTATCGTCTTTGTCGTCGGCCCCGACAATAAGGTGGAGATCCGCCCTGTTCGGGCTACGTCCTGGCGCGGCAGTCAGTGGTCCATCGAAGACGGGTTACGCGAGGGAGAGCGGGTGATCATTGCGGGATTCCACATGATCGCACCAGGCGCGCCGGTGAAAACCGTTCCGTATACTCAATCCGACCCAGCCGCCTCCGGCCAGCCGGCAGATGCGAAGCCAGAGCAGATAAAATGATCTCGCACTTTTTTATCGATCGTCCGATCTTCGCGTCGGTCCTGTCCATCGTGATCGTCGTCCTGGGGTTGGTCGCCTTACAAGGCCTGCCCATCGCTCAGTTTCCTGAAATCACACCGCCCGTCATCCAGATCGACGCGGACTATCCAGGCGCGAGCGCGGAAGTGATCGCGAATTCAGTCGCGCGTCCGATCGAAGTGCAGCTTCCCGGCATCGACAACCTCCTCTACTACGACTCCACCAGCACCAATGACGGGCACATGACCATCAAGCTCACGTTCGAGATTGGAACGAACGTGGACATTGCGCAGGTACAGGCTCAGAACCGCCAGAAGCTGGCGGAGCCCCAGTTGCCGCCCGAAGTCGTCCGCCAAGGCATTTCGGTCAAGAAAGTGTCGCCGGACCTGCTGGCGGTCGTCGCGCTCAGTTCCAGCGATCCCACGAAAGATACCGTCTTTATCTCCAACTACGCGCTCCTCAACGTGATCGATAATCTCAAGCGAATACGTGGCGTCGGAGACGCGGTGGTCTTCGGTGGACAGAATTATTCAATGCGCTTGATCCTGGACCCGACCAAGATGGCGCAACTCAGCCTCACGCCCACCGACATTGCCAATGTCGTCCGTGAACAAAATCGAGACTTTCCCGCTGGGACAATCGGGCGAGAACCGGCGCCGAAAGGCACCGAACTGACGATCCCGGTGATCACACAAGGCCGTCTCACGGACGTGAAGGATTTCGAGGAGATGATCGTCCGGGCGCTCCCCGACGGGTCGATGATCCGTCTAAAAGATGTAGCCCGGATCGAGCTGGGGGCTCAATCTTACAGTCTCGAGGGCCGGTGGAACGGCAAACCCAATGTGTTTCTCTTGACCTTCCTGTCGCCAGGCGCCAATGCCCTCGACACAGTGAAGCGAGTCAGGAAGGAAATGGACCAGGTATCGAAGAGCTTTCCACAGGGGGTCTCCTACGATATTCCGTACGATACGACCAAATTTATCGAAGTGTCCATCCAAGAAGTGGTCAAGACCCTGGCGGAAGCGATGGTGTTGGTCATCCTTGTCGTATATCTGTTCCTCCAAAGTTGGCGCGCGACGTTGATTCCAGGCGTGGCCGTCCCGGTTTCCCTCATCGGGACCTTTGCGGGCATGCAGGCACTCGGCTTTTCGATCAACACCCTCACGCTCTTCGGGATGGTTCTGGCCATCGGGATGGTGGTCGACGACGCCATCGTGGTGGTAGAGAACGTCGAGCGCCACATGGGAGAGGGACTCTCGCCGAAGGATGCCGCCAAGAAGGCGATGGATGAGGTGACGGGACCAGTGATCGCGATCGTGCTTGTGCTCTGCGCCGTGTTTGTGCCGGTGGGTTTCCTGGGCGGCATCACGGGCGAGTTGTACAAACAATTTGCCATCACCATCGCCATCTCCGTCATCATCTCCGGGATCACGGCCCTCACGCTGAGTCCAGCCCTCTGTTCCCTGGTGTTGAAGCCAGGCCATAGCCAGCGTAGAGGTTTTTTCGGTGTCTTCAATCGATTTTTCGGCTGGACGCAGGCTCGCTATACGGCCGTTGTGGGAACGATCCTCAACCGGTCGGTCTTGTCCATGGTCATCTTTGGCATCATCGGCCTCTTCGCCGCCGGGCTATTCAAGACGATTCCCTCCAGCTTCTTGCCGGAAGAAGATCAGGGTTACTTCATCACGATCGTGCAACTGCCGGATGGCGCGTCTAAGCAACGAACCGATGCGGTGCTGAGCAAAATTGAAAAATACTTTCTCTCAGTTCCTGCGATCCATTCGACCGATGCGTTGGCCGGCCAGAACTTCGTGTTCGGTACCAGAGGCCCGAACTCGGCAACGATGTTTCTGCCCTTGCACCACTGGGACGAACGGCAAGGACCGCAGAACCACGTGAAGGCTCTGATCGGCGCCGCATATGGAGAGTTCGCGAAAATTCCCGAGGCGCTGATTTTGGCCTTTAACGCCCCGGCGATTCGAGGACTCGGCGCCACGGGCGGGTTTTCCCTTCAGCTTCAAGATCCCAGCAGCGGGGATTTCAACAAGTTCTCTGGCGTGGCACAAGAGTTTCTCGCCAAAGCCAGACAGCACCCGGCGATTGGAGCGATCGGCTCCAGCTTTCGCGTGAGTGCACCACGAATCTTTGCCCATGTGGACCGAGAGCGAGCCAAATCGTTGGGCGTGCCGATCTCCGAAGTGTTCGACACGCTGCAGGCCTATTTCGGCAATCTCTACATCAATGACTTCCTCAAATTCGGCCGTGTCTATCGGGTGCAGACGGAGGCTGAGGCGCAATTTCGATCCACGCCTGAAGACGTCGCCAAGATTTACGTGCGTGCCGTGAATGGACAGAGATCCACCATGATTCCGCTCGATACCGTGGTCACGACGGAGTTCACCAGTGGACCTGATCCGGTCACCCATTTCAACGGCTATAACACGGCCCTGGTCTTGGGAGCCGCGGCTCCGGGGTACAGTTCCGGGGAGGTGCTCGATGCGCTGGATCAAGTCGCCAAGGAGGTGTTAGTTCCTCAAGGGTATGGGATCGATTGGAGCGGGATCTCCTACCAGGAACGAATGGTCGGGCAGCAATCATTGTTTGTCTTTGGCTTCGGCTTGTTGATGGTGTTTCTTGTATTGGCCGCGCAGTATGAGAGCTGGGCCGTGCCCTTTGCCGTGCTCCTCGCCGTGCCCTTTGGTGTGTTCGGAGCCTTGTCCGCCGTGTGGGTGATGGGGATGTCCAACGACATCTACTTCCAAATCGGATTGGTCACGCTGATAGGACTCTCTGCCAAAAACGCCATTCTGATCGTCGAGTTCGCGAACAAACGCTATGAAGCCGGACACTCTCTGGTCGATGCTGCGATGGAAGCCGCCATGATTCGGTTCCGGCCGATCGTCATGACCTCCATGGCTTTTATTCTGGGCGTCGTGCCATTAGTCCTCGCCAGCGGTGCGGGCGCAGCCAGCCGTAACTCCATCGGCACCGGCGTATTCGGTGGTATGCTTGCCGCGACCTTCTTGGCCATCTTCTTCGTGCCGCTCTTTTTTGTGCTGGTTCGGAAGCTGAGTCGGCGAGGTGCCGGTGAAGCGACTCCCCGTTCTGGGACAGGCTCAATTCCGCTAGGGATAGAAAGGGGAGAGTGACATGCGCAGTCTCGTTCTCGCAGTCTTTTCGTTTCTCCTGCTCGCGTGCGCGATGGGGCCCGACTATTCTCGTCCAGACATTCCCACATCCGGCTCCTTTCGCATGGCCGAAGCCTCGAAAGATTTGCCTTCCTTGGCGAATATGCCGTGGTGGGAACTCTACCGGGACGAAGAGCTCCAGCGTTTGATCCGTATTGCACTCGAAGAGAACAAAGATCTCAAACGAGCGGTTGCCAGTATCGACGAATTCCAGGCGCGCTTGTTTACGGCTCGAATGGACTTTGCCCCTCAACTCAGCGCAACGGGCAATGTTCCCGCCGCTCGCCTGGGTGGCGTGAGGTTCCCTGGATTTGCGAGTCCTTTTAACTACTATGGGCAAGGATCCCTATCCTGGGAACTAGATATCTGGGGGCGAATCCGCAGGGCGAATGAGGCGGGCTTGGCGGATCTCTTGGCCCAGGAGGAGAACCGACGAGCCGTCACTCTGCAAATCGTGGGCGGAGTGGCGCAGGCCTATTTCGATCTTCGGCAATTCGACATGCAGTTGGAGATCGCCACGCGCACATTATCGGCATGGGAAGAGTCAGTGAGAATCGGCCATGCACGGCTCCGGCAGGGAATGATCAACAAGCTGGATGTCGACCAATTTGAGGCGGAGCGTGAAAATGCCGCTGCTCGCATTGCGGAACTGAAGCGTCATATGATTCAGAAAGAAAACGAGCTCAGCGTGCTGCTGGGGAGAAATCCCAGTCAAATCGCCAGGGGGCGATCGCTGATCGAACAAATGATGCCGCCTGTGGTGCCCGCCGGTCTTCCCTCAGAACTGCTCCAACGCCGTCCCGATGTTGTGCAGGCGGAGCAACAATTGGTTGCATCCACCGCCAGGATCGGGGTAGCGAAAGCCGAACGGTTTCCAAAACTGTCGCTCACGGGCTTCCTCGGTGTGGCAAGTCCCACCCTGACGGATTTTGTGTCGCCGGCAACCAATTTCGGAGTCCTCGCTCCGGTACTGACCGGCCCCTTGTTGAATGCCCAAACGTTAGGGTTTCAGCAGCAGGCCGTAGAAGCCCAAACCAAACAGGCTGTGGCCCAGTACGAACAAACGATTCTCGTCGCGTTCAGGGAGGTTGAAGACGCGTTGGTGGGAGTCAGCACGGCCCGTGAGCAGGCGGCTGCCCAGGAAAGGCAGGTCAACGCGTTGCGGTCGGCCTTGCATCTTGCTAGCCTGAGATACAAAGGCGGCCTGGCAAACTATTTGGATGTCCTCATTGCGCAGCGGAGCCTTTTTGAGGCGGAATTGGCACTTGTCGCTACCCATCGACTCCATCTGGTTTCGGTCGTGCAACTCTACAAGGCTCTTGGCGGTGGTTGGTCTCCAGAGATGGATGGACCAAAGAGAAACAGCAAAGGATCGTGAAGTCATGAAAAAACCGGCCGATACACAATACCCAATCCATGACTTGTTGCGGCAGCGTTGGAGTCCGCGCGCGTTCGACGAACGGCCGGTGGAAGCAGACAAGCTTCTGAGCCTTTTCGAAGCGGCGAGGTGGGCGCCTTCATCGAATAACGGGCAGCCCTGGCGATTCCTGGTGGCGACGAAAGAGAACCAGGCTGAGTACGATCGGTTGTTCAACTGTCTGGTCGAAGCCAATCAGAAATGGGCCTATCGTGCACCGGTGTTGCTGCTCTCGGTGGCGGAACTGCAGTTCGAGGATGGTTCGCCGAATCGCCACGCGTATCACGATACGGGTATGGCGGTAGAGAATCTCGTAATCCAGGCCACGGCGCTTGGGCTTGTGGCCCATCAGATGGCGGGTTTCAGAATCGATCAGGCGAGAACGGACTGTCAGATCCCAAATGGCTATGAACCTGTGGCGATGATGGCGGTCGGTTATCCAGGCGATTCTGCCCTGTTATCGGATCATCTGCGTGCACGGGAGGTTCAACCGCGAGTCAGAAAACCAGTGACGGAGTTTGTCTACTCAACAACCTGGGAGCAATCGCTGCCATTTCTCCAGTAGGGGCGTAGCGCAGCGCGTTTTAACAGGCTGCGGAAAAACTCGGTGTGATACAGAATACGCGAATAGAATCTTACGTATGGCGCTGATATCACAATAGTTGCAGGATGCTCAAAAAAGCCGTCCAGCAAGGCCGCAGCCGATGAAAGCACCGGAGGCGTAGCCTCTTGGCTACGTTGAGGATGCTTTCGAGGTGAGAACGCCGCCGCCGGATTTTTTCAGCATCCTGTTAAAGGGGAGAGTCGGTCGCATACAGGAAAGGGACAGGTTGATATCATGGCATCACTCAGTGGAAAAATCGCGATCGTTACCGGGGCCTCCAGCGGGATTGGGCGGGCGATCGCAGAGCGATTGGCCGAAGACGGGGCGATTGTGGTGGTGAATTACGGCATGAGTGTGGAGAAAGCGCAGCAAGTGGTGACGGGTATTCAAGCCAAAGGCGGGAAGGCCGTCGCCGTTCAAGCCGACATGAGCCAGGTTGCAGAGGCCCGCCGCCTTGTGATCGACACGGTCAAGCAATTTAGCCGGCTCGATATTCTGGTCAACAATGCCGGGCGGTTTATGCCCAAGGCGCTTCTCGATACGACCGAAGCCGACTTCGATCAGATCATTGCCTTGAACGCAAAAGGCCCCTATTTCGCGATGCAGGAAGCGGCCAACGCGCTCAAAGAGGGTGGCCGCATCGTAAACATTTCGACCGATGGAACCCATTTGAGTTTTCCTGGAGCGACAGCGTATCTTGGTAGCAAGGGTGCATTGGAGCAGTACACGAAAGGTCTGGCGCAGGAACTCGCGCCTCAAGGCATTACGGTCAATACCGTCTCGCCAGGTTTTACCGAGACGGGGATGATGACCGATCAGTTCCGTCAGATCGGCATCCAGCTGTCGCCGTTGAAGCGGCTGGGGCTTCCCAAGGATATCGCCGACGTGGTGGCGTTCATCGTGAGTGAGGAAGCGCGATGGTTGACAGGACAAAATATCCATGCCGGTGGCGGCATCGTGATGTAGCAGGCTGCGGAAAAACTCGGTTGATGCCGAAAATATGGCTGGAATTTTCCGTACGGCGGGAACATCAGAATAACGTCAGGATGCTCAAAAAGGCTGTCCAGCAAGGCCGCAGCGAGCGAAGAGGCGAGGCGTACGCTTCGGTACGTTGAGCCTCTGAGCGATGCGAGAACGATGCTGGCGGACTTTTTCAGCATCCTGGTAGGAGGAACCGGATGGGGCGGCAGAATATTTCTACTGGTGGTCCGTGGGAAGCCAAACTCGGCTACTCGCGAGCGGTACGAGTCGGGGCGTCGATATCCGTTTCCGGTTCGACAGCGATGACCCAATCTGGTTTGGTCGGCAAGGGAGATCCCTATGCCCAGACGATCCAGACGTTGAAGACAATTGAAGCGGCGCTCCAGCAGGCCGGCGCGTCGCTTACCGATGTCGTGCGAACGCGTATGTTTTTAACCAATATCGATCAATGGCAAGAAGTTGGCCGAGCCCATGGCGAAATATTTGGGACTGTCAGGCCGGCGACGACGATCGTGGAAGTGAAACGGTTAATCGATCCGGAGATGTTGGTTGAGATCGAAGCCGATGCCATCATCAGTCAAGGGTAAGAGCCCGAGTTCTCAGAGGAATCGGCAGACACCGGAAATGACGCATTTGTCCAAGGCGGATCCGGTCATGCGCCGGTTGATCCGTGAGGTGGGTCGCTTCACCTTGAGTCCCCGATCGAAGCGGTCGCCGTTTGAATCGTTGGCACGAGCGATTGCGTATCAACAACTCCATGACAAGGCGGCGGAAAGTATTTTGCGCCGTTTCGTGGCGTTGTTTCCGAGAGGACGGTTCCCTCAACCAAGCGATCTGCTGGCGATAGACGAGCAAGCGATTCGTGGCGCCGGTTTTTCACGGGCCAAGGTTGCGGCGCTCCGCGATCTGGCTGCCAAGACACTTGATGGCACGGTGCCGGCAGGGGCCATCGTTCGGAAGCTCGACGACGAGGCGATCATCGAGCGCCTCATTGCAGTCCGTGGTGTTGGCCGTTGGACGGTTGAAATGTTGTTGATTTTCCAACTGGGACGGCCGGACGTTCTGCCGGTCGATGACTTCGGCGTGCGCAACGGATTTCGCATCACCTATGGCAAGCGTTCGATGCCGACGCCGAAAGAAGTGCGGCAATATGGGGAGCGCTGGAAGCCTTACCGCACTGCCGCAGCCTGGTATCTGTGGCGGGCAGCTGATCGTGCGAAGGAATCATGATGCTGAAAAAGACCGCCAGCGGCGTTCTCACATCGCTCAGAGAAACTGTGAAACGTAAGACGTAAAAGGTGAAATATGGGGTTGCTGAGCACTCTTCCTCCTAAGCCTTTCACGTTTTACTTTTCACCTTTCACGAACGACAGGGTTGACCATGGCCGATGAGAAAAAACGACTCGACTCCAATGTTGCAGGTAATTTTTTTGTCGATTCGACCTGCATCAACTGCGATACGTGCCGTCAGTTGGCGCCGACAAGTTTCGAGGAAGTCGGCAAGTTTTCCGCAGTCACCACACAGCCAACCGATAAAGGGCCCACTCGTCAGGCCTATCAAGCGCTTCTTGCCTGCCCGGTCGGTTCGATCGGCACTGAGCACAGCGACCCGTTGCAGATGAAAGATGCGATGGCGAGCTTCCCGGTCCAACTGGAAGGCGAGGTGTCGTACTGCGGTTTTAATTCTGAGAAGTCGTTTGGCGCGAATAGTTTTTTCATCGAACATCCTGAGGGCAACTGGCTCGTCGATTCACCTCGGTATCTCAAACATCTTGTCGAGGCTTTCGAACGCAAGGGCGGCATCGCCTATATATTCCTCACGCACAAAGATGATGTGGCCGATGCAGAGAAGTATGCCGCACACTTTGGCGCGAAACGGATCATTCATCGGGCGGACATCGAAGCGGCTCCGAATGCAGAATGGGTCATCGAGGGCGCTGACAGTATCCAAGTCATGCCGCAGTTTCAGATCATTCCGGTGCCAGGCCACACGGCGGGCAGCATGGCCTTGCTCTACAAGAACCGATTCTTCTTTACAGGGGACCATCTCTGGTGGGACTCCGCACAGCAGAGGCTTAGTGCTCCCAGTCAGCTGGTGTGGAGAAAACATGTGCTGGTGAGCTCCATTAAAAAACTTCTCGACTATCCCTTCGAATGGGTGCTGGCCGGACATGGAGACCGGACGCATTTGCCGGTTCACGAGATGCGCGCGCAACTGCAAGCCCTGGTCCAACGTCGCCAGACCACCAGGGTAGTCACGTAGCAATGTTCATGCGGTTCGCCCAGTGGATCGACCGCAACTTGCTGTCCCTCGGTCGTGAGATGCGGCTGTCCTACCTGCCGCCCCTCATGGTCTACATGGCCTACGGGATTTCCGGCCTCACCGGCATCGTCGGCACCTTTTTCGTCAAAGACTACCTCGGCCTCTCCGCCTCCTTCCTCGCCGCGCTGGGATTTTGGGCCGGCATTCCTTGGGCGCTGAAGATGCCGATCGGACATCTCATCGATCTATTGTGGCGTTGGAAGGGCTGGCTCGTGGGCCTGGGAGCCGGTTTGCTGGCTGTCAGCCTTGGAATCATGGCGGCATTGATCGGGAATCGGGAAACGATGACCGCGATCCTGCCGGCGGAAGTCTGGTTTGTGCTTAGCACGTTGCTTGGCCCGATCGGCTACGTGGTGCAAGACGCGGTAGCGGATGCGATGACGGTCGAAGCGGTGCCCCGAGTAGATGAAGGGGGACAGCCGTTCGACCAACCGACCGCCAAGCTCATGCACACCACCATGCAGACACTCGGGCGGGTGGCGATCATCGGTGGCGGGATTCTGGTAGCGATGATCAACGTGTATGTCTTCACCGGGGTCGAAGGGCTCCCACAGACAGAAGTCGTTCGTCTCTACCAACAGGTCTACCTCATGGCACTCGTCATCCCATTCGTCTCAGTACTCGGCGTCGGTATGGCCTGGTTGTTGAGGCGGCAACAGAAACAGACGCTGCTCCGGCAAGGCCTCTCTCCCGATCACATTGAGCGCCTCGTGAATGTGCGCGACGACACGCATGAACCGACGAAGCCCAACTGGTGGATTCTTGGCGGGAGCCTCGCGTTTGTCCTGTTCACGCTCACGATCGGGTTCGGCGGTTTCTCCTATAGTGAAGAGATTGTCTTTGTCGGCTCGATGGCCATCGTCTTGTTCTTGATGGCGAGGCTGGTCCGAGAACTGGAGCCGGATAAACAATTCACCCTGGTCGGGACGGCGGTCGTGGTCTTCATCTTCCGCGCCATTCCTGGGACCGGGCCAGGGACGACCTGGTGGATGATCGACTATCTGAAATTCGATCAGCAGTTTCTCTCCGTCCTCTCGCTGATCGGGAGCACATTGACCTTGGTAGGCATGTTCGTCTTTCGCCGTTTCATGGCTGAACGGTCCATCGCCTATGTCGTGGGGTTTCTGACGGTGGTTGGAACCATTTTGACTTTCCCGATCGTGAGCATGTTCTACGGATTGCACGAATGGACGGCGAGGATGACGGGTGGGATCGTGGATGCGCGATTCATTGCGCTGATCGATACGGCGCTCGAATCACCGCTCGGTCAGATTTCCATGGTCCCATTGTTGGCGTGGATTGCGAACAGCGCCCCTGCAAACTTGAAAGCCACCTTCTTTGCCGTGATGGCCTCGTTTACGAACCTTGCCTTGTCATTGAGTCAGCTCGGCACCAAGTACATGAACGAAATCTTCGTGGTCAGCCGGGAAGTCCGTGATCAAGCGTCCGGCGTTGTCCAAACCCCCGCCGACTACAGCCAGCTTGGCACGCTCCTCATCGCGCAATTGATTCTGGGACTGGCCCTCCCGTTCGCCGCGATTGTGTTTGCGAAAGTCACCCGCTTCAAGAGCGCATAACGGTTCTGCTGCAATCGCAGATCCGCTGCTACGACAAGCCTGGCCACTGCCGAGCGTGGCCAGGCCGACGGGCTCGTCGCGTAGTCCCTCAACGTACTTCTTCAGTACGCCTCGGTCCTGCGCGTTTCCGCGCGTCGGTCTCGCAACGCGGCTTTGCGATTTCACCACGAACCGTCGTGGGGAAAGAGCCGAACCAGAGAGACGACGGAGGTGTTGACGGCCTGCGGGCTTCCCGCTAGGGTCCAGCGTTGCGAAGCAAGAGTCCATCTGATTCTGTGCTGTGCTTCAGAACCCTGGTGTAGTAGCGATGGCAATTGATAACCAGCACATACTTAACGAGATTAAGCGAGTCGCAAAAGAAAATGGTGGCAAGTCTCCGGGCATCCTGCGGTTCAAGGGCGATACAGGAATAAAGAAAAGTGATTGGTATCCGGACACTGGCTCCGATGGGGTGAGGCACTGAGAGAAACAGGCTTCTCTCCAAATGAGATGGAAATAGCATGGACTCCCGAAGCACTTCTTGAGAAGTATATTGCCCTTATCAAGAAATTGGGCCACTTTCCATTGGAGGGTGAGGTACGTCGCCAATCCACGATGGACCCAACCTTTCCAAGCCATACATCGTTTAGGCGATTCGGTGGGAAGAGTAATCTGGCCGCAGCAATCATTGAGCACTGCTAGGTCCGTGGCGGGTTCGACGACGTCATTGATGTTTGTGCAAAGGTTGCTAGCGTCAACGCTCGTTTGGCAAAGACCGAAAAAGAATTGCCCAATGATGACGACCTTGGTTTCGTATACCTGATCAAGTCCGGTCGTCACGATAAGATCGGGATGACAAACGCGGTTGGGAGACGACAATATGAACTAGCAATTCAGCTCCCAGAAAAGGCCAATACCGTTCACGTGATCAAGACCGACGATCCGAGAGGGATTGAGGCCTATTGGCACAAACGGTTCGAGGCGAAGCGTGGTAATGGTGAATGGTTTGAACTGACAGCAGAAGATATCAAAGCTTTTGAACGCCGCAAGTTCATGTAAATTTTCGCCACGTACGAGTATCAGCCCTTCTCTGGTATCCCCTTGACCAGTGCGACATGCGGTGAGCAGAGGTCGTACTAACGCTCTGTCGTGGCCTTGTCGCTGCCAGTATGGCCTACGTGCCGGATCATGGCTGTGACGGGGGGGCTGGTGTTCTCAGAATGGATGGCGATACTGGGATTGCGGCTGGCAAACACGCGGAACACTTCGTCGGCGAAACCTTGCCCCACCGATCGGACATCACGAAAGTCCAGAACGATTTCTCTGAACTTCTCTAAATTCGCCAAGAGACGCCGCGCCTCGGAACGAGAAACATAGTCAGGTTGCAGCAACTTGATTAGGACTCGGGTCTTCAGGAACTGGAAATCATATTGCTTCGGAGCGAACTCGCCGAACACTTCTTCAATCGTCTGCCTGGCGTTGCGTTGGATGGAAAACCGTACGAGTGTTCCGGCTGACAAGCGGGGCTGAGATACGAAGATGTCCTGCTTCGCCCGCTTCCATTCAATTTGGATACGGTGAGACTTCAACGAAAAGTCGTCACCGGTCCGTGAGGTGAAAAAAATCCCTTCACCTGTGTGGACCTCCGGCATGGTTGTGGTTCTGCCTTTGAGCAGTTCGATCAGTGCGGCTTCTTCGTCGGGAAGTTTGAACTTCGACGCAATGGAGTGAAAGACCCCGATGCCGTGATCGCGGATCTCAAAGGATACGAGGCTCTGGCTTAATGCCACTCGAATGGCGCATCGGTCTGCCTGTGAATGCTCAATGGCATTATTGAGCATTTCTGTAAACGCATAGCGCATGATGGCCAGTACGTTAGGGCGTAGCGTCCGTTTAAGCTGAAGGCGTACCTCCACCTCATCCCAAATACGATCTTCGTCGCAGCCACGCGTCACAAGAGAGCGAGCCAGTACGGCGGGCTGGGCCGCTCGATTCGGGAGCATATAACGAGCCCCCCTGGTGGCGCCAGATCGCAACACTGTGCCGTCCGTGAGTAAACTGCGGAGGTGAAGGTTCATTGCTTGCCGGCTGAGCTTGAGATGGGCGCGTAGCGCTCCGCCTGTTGCTGATTGGCTTCGCGAGAGGAATGCAATGATTCTTGCCTTGGTATCCACGGGGGTGACGCTGTCACATTGTCAACGTATTGTCAACAATTCTACTTTGTAATTGTCAATCAGTTCAAAGAGGGACGGGCAGGCGGGTGGGTGGCTTAAAGCATCGCGGCAACACGAAATAAACGACGCCAAGGTCTTGACTCCGTGGGCGGACGTTGTGACCTCCACTGGCTACTTTTGCAATCGGCAGGTCCACCCTCCGATGGGCCTGGCGTTGTAGCCTGTGGTCGATCAGATTACTCGGAGAGCGACCGGACCAGTCTTTCTGGGCCAGTGGACATTTGGAGAACGCTGCTCTCTTAGGCTGCATTGGCTTGCGGTCTCTGGTCATCCTTCAATGCTCCAAACCTGGCCTCATATTCGGCGACCACGCGGGTGAGCACGGTTGCTAACCGCTTCGCGGCATAGGGATTCAGCACGATACGGTTCGTCAGCTGCACCTGCATATTCGCCTGCCCACGCTCCCACACAGTATTGACGCCGAAAGCCAGCACCACTTCTTCGCGGGTTGACGACACGTTGCACACGTTCGCGTAGGAACTCTGAAGGTTGGAGACATCGAACTGGACCGTTGGACCGGCAGTGATGGGTTGGTTTGGTTGCGATGGGCTTGCCGGGGATAGGTTTGTTGCATTCGCCGGTAATCCTGCCGTTTTCATGCATAGCTCCTTTGTGATGGAAGAAACTGCTACTGACCGACCAGGACACATTTTCAACTCTTGTACGCACGCTACCAAAAAATAGGATATGCAAAAAGGAAAAACACGGTTTGCGCGATCGTTCCCATGAACACATGGAGCATGTGCCAAAGGTGGAAAAATGATGACAATTCGCATCAAACACGTACCTTGGTAGCTAGCGAGGTGGGTCTAGGGCCGATTGATGATCGGCGGGCAGGTCTGTGTGGCCTCGCATAGAGCTGGATAGCTCTGAAGGGATGTGTCTGACTAGGACGTGATGTGGTGAACGGATCACATGTTTCAGCCGAACGATCTCTCGGCGTGAGCGCCCGCATACCGGCCGTGCTGACGATTCTTGCTGTCATCGGTCTGAGCGGTTGTGCGATCAAGCCGATACCGTTGACGGCGGACGAGGTGCGATCACGAGCGCAAGTAGACCGGGCGGATGTGGCAAAGGATCAAGAGCCTGTCTCGGGTCCGATTGATCTCTACGAAGCGATGGCGAGGGCGTTGAAGTATAACCTCGACGCGCGCGTCGAGCTGATGCACAAGATGCTGGCGCAGACGCAACTCGACCTGTCTCACTATGCCATGTTGCCTCGTCTTGCAGCGAACGCAGGATTCGACGGCCGCAATAATTTCTCGGGAGGAGTCGGGCAGTCTTTGATTTCCGGCGCGCAGAATCTCACACCGTTTACCTCCGCCGAGAAGAACATTTTCTCCGCCGATCTGTCGCTCAGTTGGAATGTATTGGATTTCGGATTGTCCTATATCAGGGCGAAGCAGGCAGCCGATGACGTGTTGATCGCCGAAGAAGAGCGTCGGCGTGTCGCCAATCGTGTCATGCAAGATGTGCGTGTGGCCTATTGGCGCGCGGTCAGCGCGGAGCGCATCCTTCCCTCACTCAAGATGCTGGATGAATGGGTGAAGAACGCGCTGGAACAAGCGCAGGCTGTTCAGGACGAGAAGCTCAGTACGCCGCTGGTTCCCTTGCAGTACAAGCTGGACCTCCTCAATACGCAACGCTATGTGCAACAGCTGTTTCGGGAGCTTTCCACAGCGAAACTTCAATTGGCCGCGCTCATCAATCTTCCTCCCGGCGAAGAGCGCAAGATGATGCTCCTGGTTCCGGAGCGAGAGGCCGGAGCGTTGAACCTTCCATCCGATATGACGGTGCTGGAAGATCGGGCGCTGGAGTCACGTCCGGAGCTGAGGATGATCGACTACCGTCGTCGCATCAACGCGCGAGAAACCAAAGCGGCGATCCTCGAAATGATCCCCAGCCTGAATCTCCAAGCCGGTGGAAACTACAACAGCAATGCGTTTCTCTTCAATCAGAATTGGGCGGCCTATGCCGCTCGGGCCAGCTGGAATTTATTGAGCATCTTCCGGTATCCGGCCCGGGCGAAGACCATTGAAGCGCAAGATCAGGTTCTGCACACGCAGACACTTGCGCTGACCATGGCCATCATGTCGCAAGTGCATATCAGCGTTGCGCAGGTGGCACACGCGAAGAAAGAAACCTCGACGGCGAAGCTCTATCACGAAACGCAATCTCAAATCTCCGAGCAGACTCGCCTGGGTTGGCGGCTCGGACGGCAGAGCGAACAGGCGGTGCTGCGCGAACGAGTCAATCAAGTCGCGGCGCAATTGCGATACGATGCTATCGAATCCGAACTCCAAGTGTCCTGGGCCTCGCTCCTGGCCGCCGTCGGAGAAGATGTCTTGCCCAACGATCTGACGCGGGAACAGAGCCTGTCCGATCTTGCCCTCGAACTTCGGGCACGATGGGCAAAAAGCAAGGAGTTGCTCAAGTGACCCGCATTGGCTGGTGGTTGGCCGGCGGCTGTGTCATGAGCGTGTGCCTCCTCATACCGATTGTGATGGCAACAGCCGCTCCCAAATCGGATCCTAAGCCCGCAAGCAGCGCGGCGGAACTCAGCACGATCCGCGGGCTGGTAAAGGCAACCGCACAAGCGACCTTGGCCAGCCAGGTCCAGGGCCGGATCAGTCAACTGCCCTTCAAAGAAGGACAACGGTTTGAGAAAGGCGCCCTCCTGGTCTCCCTTGACTGTTCGAAGTATGAAGCGGAACTGTCGAGCATCCAAGCGGAATATCGCGGAAAAAAGAAAACCTACGAGAACAACCTCCGGCTCGCGAAACACCATGCCGTCGGTGAACTCGAACTTGCAGTGTCTCATGCCGAAGCCGAGAAGGCGTTCGCCTCCGTGAAGGTTGCACAAGTTACGGTGAACGGCTGCACCGTACGCGCGCCGTTTCCCGGGCGTGTCGTCAAAATGATCGTGAATGAACATGAGAATGTGTTTCCCAACGATCAGCTTATCAGCCTGTTGGACGACAGCCTGCTGGAGATCGAATTGATTCTTCCGTCGAAGTCCCTGGCGTGGCTGAAGGTCGGCACATCTTTCGAGTACGCCGTCGATGAAACAGGACTCCGGTATCCCGCCGTCGTTCAGGACATCGGCGCCAATGTCGATCCTGCCAGTCAGACGGTGAAGGTGAAAGGCCTGTTCCGTACCCAACCAGACAACGTGCTTGCGGGGATGAGCGGGACCGCCTCGTTCGCTGAACTCCCACACTGATATGATCGCCGCAGAAGTCAGGCCTCATAGTCCGCCGACGAACCAGGCGCTCTCTGTCCTGCTTCAACTGGAAGGGATGGTCCGCGCCGCCCAGACCCAGCAGGAACTGCAATTTTTCTTCGTCAATGAAACGCGCCGGTTGATTCCCTATCGACAAGCTATTTTACTGACCCCGCCGACCCCATCTGCTCAGAGTTACCAGGTGCAAGCCGTATCCAGCGTGCCGGTGGTGGATCGCACCGTGCCCTTGATGCAATGGACCGAGCGGTTGATCCGAGATCTGCGCAACACCTCGATGGGGCCTGACATCCTTCACATCACGGAAGCGGAGTGTCCTGCCGAGCTTAGACCAGACTGGAAGGAATTTACTCCCGGCTATGGATTGTGGTGTCCTCTCAAGCATCCTGGGGGGCAGATCCTTGGCGGTCTGTGGCTGACGCTGGACCAGCCCTGGGCTGACCACGAGACAACGGTCCTGCAGCGACTCAGTGAAGCCTATGCCTATGCCTGGCGTGCCGTCGGCTCATCGAACAGTCGCCGGTGGCGATGGGGGTTGAGCCGGACCACGATGTGGATACTCGCGGTGGCCATGCTGGGCGCATTGGCCATTCCCGTTCCGATGTCGACGTTGGCGCCTGCGAAGATTGTCGCAAAGGATCCTCTGATCGTGAGCGCGCCGATCGACGGTGTCATCGCCGAGATTCTCGTCCTCCCAAATACCGTTGTGTCCGAAGGCCAAGTACTGTTCACGTACGAAGACACGACGTTTAGAAGCGAGTATGACGTCGCGGAACGGAACCTTGATGTGGCGATGGCGCAGTACCGGCGCGCGGCGCAAGGCTCGTTCGGAGACGCTGAGCAAAAAGCCGATGTCCCGTTGTTGAAAGCCGAAGTCGAGTTGCGAGAAACCGAGCGGAACTATGCCCATGAACGATTGACGAAGGTTGAGGTGAAGGCAGAGCAGGCTGGGCTGTTGCTCTACTCGGACAAATCCGATTGGATCGGAAAACCAGTTGTAGTCGGCCAACGCATCATGGAATTGGCGAATCCGCAGCAGTTGGAAGTGCGGATCGATCTCCCGGTGGAGGATGCCATCGTGCTGCACGAAGGCGCATCGGCGACGCTGTTCCTCAATGCCAACCCTTTTTCCAGTGTGCCTTCCACGATCAGCCATGCGAGCTATCATGCCGAGGTCTTGCCGAACAATACGCTGGCTTACCGTGTGACGGCACAGCTCGAACAGAGGTCGTCGGAGTTCCGTATTGGCTGGCAAGGCAGTGCCAAAATTTACGGAGAGCAAGTAACCCTCTTCACCTATCTGTTCCGTCGCCCAATTTCCGCCATCCGGCCATGGATCGGCGTATGACACGGTCCACACTCCTCAAGCAAGATGTCGCGCTGCCGCCATTGCGTGAGGATCTTCAGCTCATCGGGGGCGCCTCATCCGCCGATGGTTCCCCGACATGGGTGATCGTCGATCCAGTCCGTGGGAAATACTTTCAGATCGGCTGGGCGGCCTACCAGATTCTCTCGCGCTGGGAGGCCCGATCCGCGGAAACTGTTCTGGCACAGATCCACGCCGACACGACCTGCCGGGCTATGAAGCAGGACGTCGAGGACCTCCTCAAGTTCTTGTACGCCAACCATTTGATGCGCGATCCGCCGCAGGGTGGGTATCGAGCCTATGCCGAGCAAGCAGAGGCGGCGCGGCCCTCGTGGGTGATCTGGCTGGTCCATCACTATCTGTTTTTCCAGATTCCGTTGGTCCGGCCTGATCGGTTCCTCCGCGCCACGCTCCCGCTCGTGAACTGGCTCTATTCGCCGGCTGTGGCTTGGGCGATCGGCGGGATCGGGCTCATCGGGCTGTACCTGGTCTCGCGCCAGTGGGATACGTTTGTCGCCACGGCCCTGCATTTTTTCACCCCCCGTGGATTCGCGCTGTATATCCTCTGTCTGGCCGTCGTCAAAATATTCCATGAACTCGGGCATGCCTATACGGCGACGCGCTATGGCTGTCGAGTTCCCACCATGGGCCTTGCCATGGTCGTGATGGTGCCGATGCTGTATTCGGACACTTCCGATGCGTGGACATTGACCTTCCGTCGCCGGCGTGCCGCCATCGGCGCCGCCGGAATGATCGTCGAATGCGCGTTGGCTGCCCTAGCGCTCTTCGCATGGAACTTTCTCGATGACGGCGTGGCGCGAAGCCTGGTGTTTATCGTGGCGACCACGAGTTTGATGGTCGGCGCAGCTATTAATCTGAGCCCGTTCATGCGATTCGATGGGTACTATGTGCTCTCCGACTGGCTGGGCATTCCCAACTTGCACGATCGGGCCTTTGCTTTCGGGCGGTGGCAGCTACGGCGACTCCTGTTCGGTCTGGAGAGGCCGATGCCCGAGCCGGTGACCGCGGCCCGACGCCGATTCCTGATCTGTTTCGCCTGGGGAGCGTGGGCATATCGTTTCATGCTGTTTCTCGGCATTGCGCTGATGGTGTATCACTATTTTTTCAAACTCCTGGGCCTCATTCTTTTTGCTGTTGAGATCGGGTGGTTCATCGTGCTCCCGATGGTGGGGGAACTGAAGACCTGGTGGAGCATGCGTGGAGAGATCGTCGAACGTCGCAGGGGCTGGCTTTCTGCCGGGGTGCTGGCCTGCGTCCTCGCCTTGCTGTTCGTGCCCTGGTCCGATCGCATCAGTCTCCCTGCCGTGTTGGAATCGACGCCACATGCCACCATCTACGCGCCGGTGCCTGGGAGGATCGTCGAACTCTCGGTGAAAGAAGGGCTACAAGTAGGGGTCGGAGACCGGCTGGTGGTGCTGGAATCCCCGGCGCTTGAAAAGGATATGGCGTTGACCAGCAAGCGGATTGAGGTGGAGCGATTGAGAGGTCAGCGTCAGTTCGTCGATCGAGAAGCACTCACCAAACATCAAGTCACGCTGGAGACGCTGAAGGCTCACCTCTCACAGCTCGAAGGCCTCCTCCAGCAGCAGCAGGATCTGTCACTCACGGCGCCGATTGCGGGAGTGGTGACCGACCAAGCAGAGGCTCTGCATGTGGGTCAGTGGATCAACAAGGAGATGGCGATTGCGTATGTGATCGATCCGGCTGGTGAGGAGTTGCACGCGCTGGCTCCTGAGACGGTGGTGGGCTATCTTCACACCGGTCAATCAGCTCGATTCATCCCCGAGGGTTCGGATCGGCCTAGCGTAGAGGCGCAGGTTGCCGAGATTCGAGACATCGACGAACGCAGCTTCACGGTGCCCTACCTCCTCTCAGTCTATGGCGGAGAGGTGCCGGTTCGTGAAGATGCCCATCATCGCTTGAAACTGGAAATCTCTGTCTATCGCGTCACGCTGCACCTCGTCGAGTCTCCGCCCCAATGGAACCAAGCGGTGCGAGGGACCGTGCTGGTGAAAGGCCCTCGTATTAGCTTCGCCCAACGAGCCTGGGAACAGACCGCCCGTATCTTCATTCGTGAAAGCGGCGCGTAACACGCGTTCATTGCTTCGCAGACGACGCGCCACGCACCAGAACTGTCGTATTCTGGCGCATTCTGCGGCTCTCCGCGAACCTCCCCCTGGATAGAGTCTAACGGCTCTGTATAAAAGCAGAATTCGCTACGTGAAGTGGCACTTTCCTTGCTAAATTCTTGTGGAGAATCAAGGACTCGTGGTCTCGTCGCTATGCCATGAGGATACTACGTAGGAATAAGAAAAGGTCGGTCACGCCAACACGAGGGCATCGTTCTGCCTCCGCGGGCGCGCATACCCCCTTGTCAACGTTCGCCGGTTCGTTGCTGGCGCTCGAGTCGCGCATCATGTTCGACGGCGCTGCCGTGGCCACGGTTGGTACCGTGACCACTGAGCAAATCGCGCAAAGCCAGGCTGATGCGTCCTTCGGGGTCGATGACTCGACGTCAGATGACAGCACGCCCGCTGCCCCGACGGGCGAACCGCAACCCAGCACAGGCGACCAAGCGTTATTCGATGCCCTGGCGGCGTACGATACCTCGGCAGCTCGCCAGGAGATCCTGTTCCTATCCCCCAGCGTTCGCGACTACCAGCAGCTCCTCGACGGCATCAGTCCCAACGCCGAGGTGATCATCCTCGATCCTGCCCGCGACGGCGTGTCGCAAATGGCGGAAGCGCTCACCGGTCGGACTGGCATTGACGCTATCCACCTGGTCGGCGACGGCACCGAAGCCGAAATGCACCTCGGAGCTAGCTTCCTGACGCAAAACTCGATCAGCGCACGCTACGCCGAACAGTTTCAACAGATCGGCCGGACCTTATCGGCGGATGCCGACCTCCTGATCTACGGCTGTAACTTTGGTCGCGGTGAAGCCGGGGAGGCGGCCATCCAAACGTTGGCCGCTCTTACGGGCGCAGATGTTGCCGCCAGCACAGATTATACTGGACATGCTGGGCAAACAGGGGATTGGGTCCTGGAGGCGACGACAGGCGGTATCGAAACGTCGGTGATCATCGGGTCATACGCGCAATCGGCATGGGATCATGTGCTGGCTACGTACACGGTCACCAGTACCTTCGATGGAGTGGGCGCCGATACGACTGTCGGTACGTTGCGCTGGGCCATCACCCAAGCCAATGCCAGCGTCGGGGTGACCGACACGATTGCATTCAACATCGCTGGCACCGGACCACACACGATCAATGTTGCCTTAGTGCTGCCGACCATCACCGACACGGTCATCATCGACGGCTGGAGCGAGCCCGACTTTTCCGGCACGCCGATCATCGAATTGAACGGCACGTCGGCGGGTGCGGTTGACGGCCTAACCCTTGCGGCAAACAACAGTACGATTCGCGGGCTCGTCATCAATCGCTTCGGGGACGACGGCTTGGTCGTTACCGGCAACAGCAACGTCATCCAAGGAAATTACGTCGGTACCAACGTTGCTGGAACAGCCGATCTCGGTAATTCGTTCGTCGGCTTACGGATCGAAGGCGCGACCGCTTTCAACAACGTGATTGGTGGCACCACGGCTGCGGAGAGGAATCTCATCTCCGGTAACAACACGCAGGGGGTGCGCATCAACCTCGGTGCCCACAACAACGTTGTCTCGGGCAACTACATTGGCACCGATGTGACGGGTACGCTCGCCCTTGCCAACTCAACCGAAAATATCCGCATCGTCGATGCGGGAACCAACAACAACATGATCGGCGGAACGGCCGCCGGTGCGGGCAACATCATCGCCTTCAGCACCGGTCGAGGTATGCGGGTTGCTGACGGCGTCGGCAACAGCTTCCTCAGAAATTCGATCTTCTCCAACAGCTCGCTCGGAATTGATCTGAACGCAGACGGCGTCACTGCTAACGACATCAGCGCAACGCCTCCAACACCACCGCATGACGCCGACACCGGCGCGAACAATCTGCAGAACTTTCCCGTGCTGACCCGCGCAGTGACGAATGCCAGCAATCGGTTGGCGGTGGGGGGCACGCTCGCCAGCGCTGTGAGCACCAACTATCGAATCGAGATCTTCTCGAACACCGCGGGCGATGCTTCCGGCAATGGTGAGGGGCAGACCTATCTCGGCTTTGTGAATGTGCGCACGGATGCCTCGGGCAACGCGACCTGGGGCACGGAGATCTTTGCCAATGTCGCGACGGGCGCGGTGATCTCGGCGACGGCCACGCGGCTCGATGCGTCGTTCAATCCCGTCGAGACTTCGGAGTTCGCGGCCAACATCTCGACGGTGAATCAGGCGCTCGTCGTCACGACCACGAGCGACGCCCTCGACGGCGACACGAGTTCCGTCGCGAACCTCCTCACCACGCCGGGCGGCGGCAGCATCTCGCTGCGCGAAGCGATGACTGCGGCGGGCAACACCGCCGGGATCGATCTCATCCTTTTCAATATCTCCGGCGCCGGGCCGCACACGTTCAACGTGACCTACGACGGGGTCGACGCGGGCACGGTGGCGGACGCGCTGCCCACCATCGCGCAAGCAGTCGTCATCGACGGCACGACCGAGCCGGATTTTACGAGCACGCCGGTGATCGTGCTCGACGGCAACGATCTGGCCGTGAATGCGCTGACGCTCACCTCGACGGCGGACGGCAGCACGATTCGCGGGCTGGTCATTCGCGACTTCGGCGGGGACGGCATCGAGGTTTCCGCCAACTCCGATAACAGCACTTTCGCCGGCAACTTCATCGGACGGCTGACCGCCACGGGCGGCGATGCCGGAGCCGCCGAGGCCAATACGGGATACGGCATCGAGGTGATCGGCGCGGCCAATACCATCGGCGGCGCGACGGCGGCGGATCGCAATGTCATCGCGGGCAGTGGACTTCGCGGCATCTCCCTCACCGGCGCGACGGCCACGATCATCCGCAACAACTACATCGGGACCGATCTCACCGGGACGATTGATCTCGGCAACGGCCAGCACGGCATCGGCATCGACAATGCGGCCGGCGTCATCATCGGCGGGATCGGCATGGGTAATCTGATCTCGGGCAACGCGGTGCAGGGCATCTCCGTCAACGGCGCGGCGTCGATCGGCACCGTCATTCAGGGCAACTTCATCGGCACCAACGCCGCGGGCACGGCCAGCCTGCGCAACGACGGGGACGGCATCGACCTCAGCAACGCCGTCGGCACGATCATCGGCGGCACGACCGCGGGCGCGCGCAATGTCATCGCGGGAAATGACAACGGCGTCGCTTTGGCGGACGGCATCTACGTCACCGGCGGTTCCGGCACCGTCATTCAAGGCAATTACCTCGGCGTCGGAGCCGACGGCACCACCGCGCTCGGCAATTACTACGGCGGCGTGTCCGTGAGTGGATCGACTTCGGTGACGATCGGCGGCACGGCCAGCGGCGCGGGGAATCTCATCGCCAACAACCGGTATGGCGTGCGGCTCATCGGCAGCGCGACCGGCGTGGCGATCCAGGGCAATTCGATCTTTTCCAACAGCATCCAGGGCATCGACCTCGGCACCGATGGGATCAGCTTGAATGACGCGGGCGATGGCGACACGGGCGACAACAACCTGATGAACTTCCCGGTGATCTACGGCGTCGTCATCGTCGGCGGGAACGTCACGATCACCGGCGAGGCGCGGCCCGGCGCGACGGTGGATTTCTTTGAAACGCCCAATGCCGCCGGCACGAATGGCCAGGGGCAGACCTTCCTCGGTCGCGGCACGGTGAGCGGCTCGACGGCGGGCACGGTCGATGCCACGGCACGGCAATTTTCGTTCACCTTTGTGGTCGGCTCGATCGTGGCCGGCGATCGCGTCACGGGCACCGCGATGGATGGGTCGGGCAATACCTCCGAGTTTTCCGTGAATGTCGCGGCGCAGGTGTTCGCCGTGACGACGGCGAACGACGTGCTCGACGGCACGCCGACTTCCATCGCGGCGCTCGTCGCGAATAAAGGCGCGGACGGTCGCATCTCGCTGCGCGAAGCGATCCTCGCCGCGAATAACACCGCCGGCACGGACACCATCCTTTTCAACATCCCCGACGCGCTCGTCGGCGGGGTGCATACCATCACGCTCGCCTACGACGGTCCCGATGCCGGCACGGTGCCCGATGCGCTGCCGATCATCACCGACGCGATCATCATCGACGGCTGGAGCGAACCCGATTTTGCCGGCACGCCGGTGATCGAGCTGAATGGCGGCAACTTTGGCAGCGGCGTCAAGGGCCTCGAACTGGGCGCGGGCAGCAGCGGCAGCACGATCCGGGGGCTGACGATCAATCGCTTCACCGGCACCGCCATCGACATCCTCGGCTCGAGCAATCACACCATCCAGGGCAACTGGCTCGGGCTGAACGCCGCGGGCGCCGCCGCTTCGGCGAACGGTGGGGAAGGCATCTACGCGCTCAATAGCAGCGGGTTGCTCATCGGCGGCACGACGGCGGCGGAGCGCAATGTGATCTCGGGCAATGCGCAGCAGGGCATCCTTTTCGACAACACCGACAACAGCACCATCTCGGGAAACTACATCGGCACCAATGTTGCCGGCACCGGCGATGTGACCGGAACCGGGCCGAACACGCTGCAGAGCGGCATCTACATCGGCAACGGCTCAAGCGGGAACACGGTCGGCGGCACGAGTGCGAATGCGCGCAACGTGATCTCGGGAAACAATCACTATGGCGTCGAGATTTTAAACGCCACCTCGCTGAACAACGTGGTGCAGGGCAACTACATCGGGACGACGGCGACCGGCCTTGCAGCGTTGGGCAATACCAACGGCGGATTCTCATTCTGGGGCGCGGGCACCGGTAACGTGCTCGGCGGCGGCGCGGCCGGCGCGCGCAACGTGATCTCGGGAAACCTCGGCATCGGTGTGCTCGTCGGCAATGCCGCCACGAGCGCGACCATTCAGGGCAATTACATCGGCGTCGGGTCCGATGGCGCGACTTCGCTGATGAATGGCGGTGATGGCATTCAAGTTAGGGACGCTTCGACGGGCACGCTCATCGGCACCAACGCCGATGGCACGAACGACACCGCCGAGCGGAACATCATCGCGAGCAGTGGCTCCTATGGCATCGAGATCACCGGCGCTGGGACCACGGGCACGCTGGTCCGCGGCAATTACATCGGCACGGATGCGACGGGCGCCCTCGCGCGCGGCAACACCCAAGCAGGCATCTACCTCGACGCCGGAGCCGCGAACACCATCGTCGGCGGAACCCTGTCGGCCATGGGCAACCTCATTGCCAATAGCGGATGGGACGGGATTCGCCTGAACGGTTCCGGCACCGGGAACGCCTTCCTCGGCAACAGCATCTATAGCAACACCGAGCAGGGGATCGACATTGGCCCTCAGGGCCTCACCGCGAACGACGCCGGTGATGGTGACACCGGTGGCAACAACCTGATGAATTTTCCGGTGATCTACAGCGTCACGATCTCCGGCGGCAGCGTCACGATCACCGGTGAGGCACGGCCAGGAGCCACCGTGGAATTTTTCGAAAGCCCCGACGCGGCAGGCGCCAATGGTGAGGGTCAGACCTTCATCGGACGTGGCATAGTGAGCGGCGCGACGCCCGGCACGGTCGATGCCACGGCCCGACAATTCTCCTTCACATTTGCCGTGGGCACATTGATCACAGGCGATCGGGTGACCGCCACGGCCACCGACTCGACCAACAACACATCGGAGTTCAGCCTTAACACGGCAGTTGCGAACTCTGCGCCGGTGAACACCGTGCCCGGCGCGCAGAGCACCAATGAAGATGTGAATCTTGTCTTCTCCTCCGGCACCAGCAACCAGATTTCCATCAGCGATCTTGATGCCGGCAGTAATCCGGTCGAAGTGACGCTCTCGGTCACCAATGGCGTCCTCAGCTTATCCGGCACAACGAACCTGACCTTCACCAACGGCGACGGCACGACCGATACGACGATGACCTTCCGTGGCACGGTGACGAATATCAACACGGCGTTGAACGGTCTCACCTACATCCCGACGGCTGACTTCAACGGTGGCGCCACGCTGACCATCGCGACTCGCGACAATACGCTTGTCTCGCTCGACATCGATGCCAATCTCCAGGCCCGCTACACGTTCGAAGGGAATGCGAACGATGTCGCGCCCGGGACGGCGCAGAGCGGTACATTGACTAATGGAGCCACCACGGTTACCGATGGCACCAGAGGCCAGGTACTTAGCCTCAACGGCGTCAACGATTACGTCGACGTATCGTCCCATACGGCCGACTTTGCAGGATTCACGCAGGGCACCATTTCCGGATGGATCAAGACCACTGGCACCTTTGAAACGATTTTCTCCGTCTCCGACACCGCCGATACCGGGAGCTACGCCGCATTGTTCCTGGGAGCCTCGGGGTACCTTACATACGAGGTCATGGAAAACGGGGTCATGCAGTTGGCGGTTTATCGGAGCAGTGCCCCTATTAACGATGGAAACTGGCACTATGTAGCAGTCACGGTGGGCGCTTCAGGAATTTTGTTGTACGTCGACGGGGTACTCGCCACCTCAGGGCAGCTGACCTACGATACCGGGAATGCGTCGACCCAGAGATTTTTCAGCAATGTGTCCAGCCTGGATGCCATGGCCATCGGCCGCAATCAGGATTCTTCCGGTGGGAAGTGGTACGCAACGGGTAATCTGGACGATGTCCGCCTCTATAATCGCGTCCTAAGTGCAACTGAGCTAGCCAATCTGGCCAGCGACTTGAGCCTGACCGATACAGACTCAGTGGCAATTACCGTGGCGGCGGTGAACGATGCCCCCTCCATCGTAGACGCGACGGTGGCACTCGACGAGAACAGCGCGAACGCCACGGCGGTGACGAACGTGAGCGACAGCTTCACGGGGACCGACCTCGATCGGGACGGCCAGGCCCTCACCTACAGTATTACGGCGGGCAACACGGGCGGGGCCTTTGCGATCAACGCGGCGACCGGGGCGATCACGGTGGCGAGCAGCGCGGCCCTCGACTTCGAAACCACGCCGAGCTTTACCCTGACCGTGCAGGCGAGCGACGGGACCCTCACCGATACGGCGGCGATCACGGTGAACCTGAACAATCTGAACGACAACGCCCCCTCCATCGTAGACGCGACGGTGGCACTCGACGAGAACAGCGCGAACGCCACGGCGNNNCGCCCCCTCCATCGTAGACGCGACGGTGGCACTCGACGAGAACAGCGCGAACGCCACGGCGGTGACGAACGTGAGCGACAGCTTCACGGGGACCGACCTCGATCGGGACGGCCAGGCCCTCACCTACAGTATTACGGCGGGCAACACGGGCGGGGCCTTTGCGATCAACGCGGCGACCGGGGCGATCACGGTGGCGAGCAGCGCGGCCCTCGACTTCGAAACCACGCCGAGCTTTACCCTGACCGTGCAGGCGAGCGACGGGACCCTGAGCGACACCGCCGCGATCACCGTGAATCTGAACAACCTCAACGACAACGCGCCCAACATTGTGGATGCCACCGTGGCCCTCGACGAGAACAGTGCGAACGCCACAGCCGTGACCAACATCAGCGACAGCTTCACGGGGACCGACCTGGACCGGGACGGC
>NEWT02000015.1:29566-29780 GCA_002869925.2 Nitrospira sp. CG24A | reverse complement strand
GAATAGGGGGTAAACGTCATGATCTCACTGGCGGCGACGGCGCCAAGCTTGTGTCCATCGTCCAATGCACCAAGCAGATCGTGTTCGCTGACGATGCCCAGCAGCTTATCCTTGGCGTCTACCACCGGCACAGCCCCGAACCCCTCGATCATGAGCGACGCAATGACATCGCCTTTGGTCTTGAGATGAGCTGACTGCACCTGTTTCTGCATGA
>NEWT02000015.1:18466-29556 GCA_002869925.2 Nitrospira sp. CG24A | reverse complement strand
TCTTTTTTCTTACCTATTCTGGCCTTCGTCGTTGTCTTCTTCTTTGTAGGCATGTATTCCTCCTCACGATTGATCACGCAAGATGCTGAAAAGGTCCGCCACCAGCGTTCTTAAGAGCCGTAAAAGGTAAGACGTGAAAGGTGAAACGTAGAACTGCCAAAAACTCTTGCTCCAAAACCTTTCACGTTTAACTATTCACGTCTCACGGCTCCAGCGACTGACCCTAATCACCACAGTGGTGCGTTCCCCGCTGCGGCAAAACGCCGCATGCCATGGATGCAAGACCCCATCTCTCTCCCAAAATCATGTGGTTTCTCGTGCATTTCAGCCGGTTGCGCTGATGCGGTACTGCGAGATGGTATGGCTGTCCGCGTTCGCCACATAGGCGGTGCGACCGCTCGGGTCGACGGTAACTAAAAGGGGGCCAGTTCCCGCGCTTACGGTCGGGGGGCTCAAAGGCGTGAGAGTGCCAGTCGAACCAACGCTGTACTGCGAGACGGTATGACTGCGGAAGTTCGCCACATAGGCCGTGCGTCCACTCGGGTCGACAGTGACTGTGGAGGGATGATCCCCCGTGCTCACATAGCCATTCGGGCGCAATTGTCCCGTCACGGAGTCGACGACGTACTGCGACACCGTATCAGATCCGATATTAGTCACATAGGCGAACCGTGGGAAGATCGTCGCGGGGGGCTGTCCCCCTCCCCCACCGTCTCCTCCATCCCCGCCGCAGGCGGCGAACAGACCCGCGAAGAGAATAGCTGTCGCAAGAGAAGAGAGGCGCCATGGGTTTCTGATTCTGTTCATCGCATCCTCCTGATGAAAGATACAGGCAAGCCGATTTTTCGCGATGCTCGCACGCGAGAATAGGCGCGTGTTCGATGCACGATGCACGCGGCGTTGTCCTCCCCTATACGTGCATAGGTCCATAACTGAGCAAAGCGAATGCCATGTGATTGAGGGGTCCTCGCTTCTTCTACAGAACCCGGCACATCTTGGGGGCGGCGGTCGGTACGAGGGAGAACCTCCGCGCCATCGATGTGTTCAGGTTCTTCTGAAGGACAGAAACAGGATCAGGCTCAACGGCTATTAGTCTTACGGTTTCCTGGTTTGTGAATACCATTTCCGTGCCGACAGCGGGAGCGGTGGAAGCAATTAGGGGTGAGGCTTGAGGATGTCTTGTGCTCTCC
Source organism: Nitrospira sp. CG24A (assembly GCA_002869925.2). Lineage (GTDB taxonomy): Bacteria > Nitrospirota > Nitrospiria > Nitrospirales > Nitrospiraceae > Palsa-1315. The sequence continues at coordinate 28,366 of NEWT02000015.1, read as the reverse complement.
GACGCGCGGCTTTAGTGGGCGGGGCGGGGCGCGGATTCCGCCTTGTACTCTGGCAGCCGCAGCATGTAGCGGCGTTCGAGGCCGAACGTCACCAGGACTACGCCCTCCCGGCTTAGCCGATCGACTTCAAGAAAAATCTGGCTCCAGGATAGGTCTGGGAGATTCTTTGTCAAGGTATCCAGATCGCACCCGGGCATGCGTTGTAATTCGTCGAGAATGCGATCAGTAACCGGTGTACGTGATGCCATGATCAGATCCTCCTCTGGTCGGACGTTCAATGAGATGTCGGATGCGACCTCTTGTTATTCCGGAGTCACATCGCCTGAATGGAGTTTGGTGCAAGCACGGAGCACACAGGCGACACAAGGATCGGGGCCGGAATGGAAGGAGTACGTGGGGGCGCAGAGTCACCATGGAGGCCCTCGTTCCAGAAGACACGAGTCCGAGCGGTGATGTTCTTCGACAAAGAATCGGGCGTAAGAGCGAGGGGGACTGTGCGAGTTCCGGCGCGCGGGATGACGGGTAGAAGCGTGCGGAAGAAACAGCAGCCACCGTCACTGGAACGTCAGGAATTATGCTACGCCGATGGACAGGTTCAGTCAACGGTCTCTCGATTGGCTTAGAGAGCCAGGTTGCGGGGATAGGGAGCTACCAGATAGTCATTCTTTCATGTAAAACATGCATGCTCGATGCGGAAGAAGAAAGAGGGATAGACTCAATTTTTGAGTGCCTCGCCCGCGCACAGCCGTGTTAGGAGGGCCATGAAGAGATTTCATGTCGCCTTGGGCGTCTTGGATGAGGACGTGCTCAAGGCGAGCGTGATGAGAGAGCCATGCGCCGGGAGTTGCCATTCGCCCAGGTAGTTGAACACGGATTGGCTGTTCCGATGGAGGGCGCACGATCGGCCATGAAGACAGGCTTAGCCGGATTCGTTCGTAGCCGCACTGAGGTGGGCAACTGAAGCCGAGTGGTCGGGTATGAGTTGAGCGGCGATGAGCGCCAGTTTCTCTGAGCGGGTTAGGGATTTGATCGCGGCCTCGCGTACGAGTGCCGCGCCTTTGGTGCGTTGGTATTCGGTATAGCGCACTCGTAACGGGCTCCGGTGTTTTGTGTACTTGGCGCCTCGGCCTGTCCTGTGTTCTTCCAGCCGCCGTTCCAGATCATTGGTGATGCCGGTATACAGACTGTTGTCCGCACACTCCAGGATGTAGACGACCCATTTCATTGTGGTTTGTGATTCATGCGGGCCGGCGCCTGACCAATGATGTGAACCCGCGGCCCATGAGGAAGTGGAATCACACGGTTGTCTTCCGGCGCACTTCCTAAGACCCACACAAACAATCTCTGCGCATCACTCAGCTCCGGTTCTTTCGGGATACCATACTGTTCCTTCTGCATCGACTCATCGTAAAGGCCTATGCACCCGTGTGAGGCGGGATAGCCAGGCATGTCCCGCCCGTGAATCCAATAGGACACGCCTGTTCGATTCACATGGAACCGGAGCGCGTAGTTCATCGGGTAGGGTCGGTCTGTTCCTTCGATCATATAGAGACAGGATTGATGCTGTCGATGGGCAGCTGTCAAACGGAACTCCCCCGTGGGTGTTTCATTGAGTTCATCTCCGGAAGCAATGGGGGTCGCAAAGCGAAGGACTCCAGATTCATAGGCTCCGAGGAACTGTTCCGTCAGATCGATCAGAATGAATTTCTCGTCCTGTTTCGCGGCGTGATGCAGCAACGGGAGCGGATTGAACGATGCCAGATCCTCGAGCCGCCTCGGCACTTTAATCGAGAGACCTGGGCGCGCGTGACGCCGATCGATTCGATTGAACCGTGCGAGTTCGATCCAACGTTCACCGAATAATGTCTCAAGCGATGTGCCGGATGGAATGGCACGGCAGTCCCACTCGATCGTCGCATCACTGGGATAATGAATCTCGCAGAGACCGCGATGCTTCTTGGGGGAGTCGGCTTTCGCGGAAACGGGAAAGACCGTGACCATCATCACGGCCACGGGAATCAATGCCCTCCGGAGTAACCAGAGCATAGTGGTGGACATGATCGACGTGCGTGAGCGCAATCCAGCAATGCACAATAGGCAATACCCTGCAGGCTGTTCAAAAAGGACGTCAGCAAGGCCGCAGCCGACGAAAGCACCGGAGGCGTAGCCTCAGGGCTACGTTGAGGATGCTTTCGACGCGAGAACGAAGCTGGCGGGCTTTTTCAACAGCCTGCTAAGACCAATACTGCGACGCTTTGGTATACCCATATAACAGATCCCGTCGCGCCAGGATACCGACGAGCTTACCGTTCCGAACTACTGGTACTCGTGTGATATAGCGATCCTGGAACAGATTTGCGACCTCCTCCAGCTTCATCTCCTCGGTCGCCGTCACTGGATGAGTGCTCATCAGTTCGACGGCCAGGACCTTCTGCAGATCCCGCCCGTCGATCATCGCCTGCAGCAGATCGTACTCGCTGATCAGACCAACCAAGGTCCGGTCCTCTTCCACCACCGGTAGGCTGCCGAAGTTACGCTGGGTCATCTGTCGGCTGATGGTGAGAGCATCGGTTCTGGAACCGCAAGTAAAGACCGCGTCCTGCATCAATTGCCCCACCGTCAAGGTCTTCGGATCACAAGCTGTCGCAAGGAACTCCGTTCGTCGCATAAACTATCCTTTCTTGATCCTTTATCCAAGAACCTGCAACACAACAGAAGAGCATTCCCGTGTGATGCTCAAAATGGCTGTCAGCAAGGCCGCAGCCGATGGAAGCACCGGAGGCGTAGCCTCTGGGCTACGTTGAGGATGCTTTCGAGGGGAGAACGCCGCTGAGAGCCATTTTCAGCATTACGCCCGCCCGGCCGCCAGGTACGCGCGAAGCACATCCCGTCTCGCAATGATGCCTACGAGCTTGTCATCGGCGTCCACCACCGGCACACGAATTAAATCGCTGGCTCTCAGCACATGGATCAGTGTTGGGAGCATCGCTTCCGGATGGATCGAATAGGGGTTACACGTCATGATATCGATGGCGGTGACGGCGCCAAGCTTCTTCCCATCATCCAATGCTCCAAGTAAATCATGTTCGCTGACGATGCCTAGGAGCCTATCCTCGGCGTCCACCACCGGCACGGCTCCGAATCCCTCGATTATGAGCGACGCGATGACATCGCCTTTGGTCTTGAGATGAGCAGCCTGCACCATTTTTTGCATGACCTGCTTGACCATCATCAGGTCAAATTCTTTCTTCGTCCCTGTCCTGGCTTTCTTCGTCTTTTTCTTTGTTGGCATGTGTTCCCTCCTCACTAGTTATCTCGCAGGATGCTGAAAACGTCCGCCAGCAGCGTTCTCGCATCGTTCAGATCCTCAACGTCCAAAGAGATTCTCGGAAATTGGAATCTCTGGAGGGGTTTTTCCGTTCGCCAAGATCCATTGTACGGGCGAACAGCTCCACGAAGTGCGGTGGGTACCTCCTCCGGTTCTTCACTCGCTGCGGCCTTGCTGGACGGCCTTTTTGAGCATCCTGCAGGAGTGTTCTCCTGTTACGCCATACGTGCAGACTATCGAAGTTCTGCTACGTCGAATTGGTTTCTTCCGGTCTTCTAGTCCGATGGACTGACGCGAATCACCACAGTGGCATGTCCATCTCTGCTGCAAAACGCCGCACCATTCATAGGAGCCGGAGTACCGTTTCTTTCTACAACCCCTTGGGATAGGGCTGATTCTCTTTCTTATCTCCTTTGCGTCACAGGCACATGCAATGCAGAACTGATACCTGAAATGGTTGTGTGTGTTTGGCGTCTTGTCATTGAGGAAGGGAGGCCGTCATGCGAATTCTTTGTGCGGTGGATGGATCTGAATGCTCGCAGTGGGGGGTGCAAGCTCTTGAAGCGCTTGCCGGTCGTGAACCGGAAGCTGTCACGCTTCTCCATGTAGTCGATCCGTCGGCCCTCCGAGCGGGCAGGGGCCGGAATCCCGTGGCGGAGAAGCGCGCTCTGGCTGCCATGGAGAAGGCTGGCGGTATCCTCCTCCGCGAGGCAGAGCGTTCCGCGCGAGTCGCCCTCGGACAGGCCGCGACCGGCCCGCGCACTACGCTCCACCGCGTCTTAGCCCATGGCCCTCTCGCCAGGACGATCGTGAGGCGAGCACGTCATGCGAAAGCCGATCTCATCATTATCGGATCCCGCGGCTTGAGCGACATTCGTGGATTCTTGTTGGGAAGTGTCTCCCGACAGATCGCGTCAAGCGCCCCCTGCTCCGTGCTCGTTGTGAAGCAACCCCTTCCGAAGCTGACGCATGTGACGCTCGCGGTCGATGACTCGAAGCACTCCCGATCCGCCGCTCGATTTCTTCGATCCCACATTCTTCCGGAATCTGCCACGACCACCATCTTCTCTTCGGCCGAGAGACCGGTGACCGACTTGGCCATTCGATATTTGTCCAAAGCCCAAGTCGAAGAGTTAGAACGGCCGGTTCTCGAACGCGCGACGCGACTGGTGACGGCATTGCGGGAAGAATTCCTGAAAGAAGGCTACACGGTCGTCACAGACGTGCAGATGGACCATGTCATCGACCGCATCGTCAAACAGGTGGAGGCGGATCATGCCGACCTCCTGGTGGTTGGATCACGGGACTTGACCAAGAGCGAGCGACTCCATCTTGGCAGCGTCTCGGAGAGTCTTTTGAGACACGCCCCTTGTTCCGTTCTGATTGTGCGAGGCCGGTGTGCCTGAGTCTGACGAATTCCACTTCCACCAACTGACGGTGGCTGAAGTCTTCAAACACCTGAAAACCGGGGAAGGAGGCTTATCGTCCGAAGAGGCACAGCAGCGGCTCAGTCGGCATGGCCCCAATGTTCTGGAGGAGCCGAGTCGCTATTCATTGATTCGAGGGTTCCTCCACCAGTTCACGCATTTCCTGGCCCTGTTGCTCTGGATCGCCACCGCCCTGGCGTTCACGGCAGAATTCATGAAGCCCGGCGAAGGGATGGCCACGCTTGGCTGGGCGATCTTCGGTGTGATCGTCATCAATGCCGTCTTTGCCTTTTTTCAAGAATATAAGGCAGAGCGCGCGGTGCATGCCCTCCATCGTCTCCTCCCTCTCAGGACATGGGTGCTGCGCAACAACCAACCGCATGACGTGCTGCGGAGCGACATCGTGCCGGGTGACGTGCTTGTGATCGAGGAGGGAGAGCAGATCCCTGCCGACGCCCGGCTCATTGAAGCAGCCGACATGCTGGTCGACCTCTCTTCTCTCACAGGCGAATCACGACCGAAGCGGCGGACAGCAGAGCCGGTCATCGATGGCCATCTCCAGGACATTCCCAATCTCGTCTTCGCCGGTACCCCCGTGCTCTCCGGCAGAGGTCGGGCGATCGTGTTTGCCACCGGCATGCAGACAGAATTCGGCAAGATCGCCCACCTCTCCACGGGGATGGAAACAGGCCTCAGCCCGTTGCAGAAAGAGATCGCGAAGATTACCCATGTCGTCGCCATGCTCTCGGTCGCCATGGGCGGGGTCTTTTTTGTCATCGGCATCTCCATGGGCTTGGGCTTCTGGATCAGTGCGATCTTCGGGATCGGCATCATCGTGGCAAACGTGCCGGAAGGACTGCTCCCCACTGTGACGCTGGCCTTGGCGTTGGGCAGCCAGCGTATGGCCAAACGCCATGCCCTCATCAAGCAACTGACGTCCGTTGAAACCTTAGGTTGTACCACCGTCATCTGCACGGACAAGACAGGGACACTGACCGAAAACCGGATGCGCGTAGCTCGTTTCTATATGGACCATCTCGAAATCGAGGTGCAGGAAAGCTGTCTGGTGATCGCCGGCCGTGTGACCAGCGCAGTCGAAGCCGAGGAGTATGCGCCGCTCTTCGATGCAATCATCCACTGCCATAATGCCAAACGTGTGCGGCAGACCGGCAGCCGACCCGCCATCACGGGCGATCCCACCGAAGTGGCTCTGGTCGAGTTCGCGCAGGATCACGGACTCCTCCATCATGAACCGATGCCACGGATGGGCGAGCTCCCGTTCGACGCGGACCGGAAGCGCATGTCTACCATGCATTGGCGTGAGGGCCGGCTTGTGGCTTTTGTGAAGGGAGCGCCGGAATCGCTCGTGCCCCTCTGCAATCAGATACGCCACCACGGTGCTCTATCACCGATCAGTCAGGAGGACCGCCAGCGCATCATGGCGCAAAGCCAGACCTTCGCGCAGCAGGCTTATCGGGTCCTGGCTGTGGCCATGCGTGAAATCGAACCGGGTGTCGAAAAGCTGGGCATCGAGCAGGTGGAACAGCACCTCACCTTCCTCGGCCTTGTGGCGATGATCGATCCCCCACGCCACGAAGTGCCGGAGGCCATCGCTCGTTGCCGCCAAGCCGGCGTCCGCACCATTATGATTACCGGCGATCATCCGCTCACGGCCCTGGCCATCGCGCGCCAGATCGGATTGGTACCGCAACTATCCCCTACCAAGCCAGACGGAGACTATCCCGTGATCGAAGGGCACCAGGTCGAAACGATGAGCGACGAGACCCTGCGTCGGCTCCTGACGCCCATCAGTCCCGAGAAGGCTGGGCCGATCTTTGCGCGTATGGCCCCCAGGCACAAGATGCGTGTGGTGTCGGTGCTGAAAGACATGGGTGAAGTGGTAGCCGTCACGGGCGACGGGGTGAACGACGCGCCGGCGCTCAAGAAAGCCGATATCGGCATTGCCATGGGCATCACCGGAACCGACGTGGCGAAAGAAACGGCAGACATGATTTTGCTCGACGACAACTTTGCGACCATCGTCAACGCCATTGAAGAAGGCCGGGCCGTGTATGCCAACATCCGAAAATTTTCCACGTACGTGCTGGCGAGCAATGTGCCAGAAGTCGTCCCCTATCTGGCGTTCGGCTTGTTCGGGATTCCACTGGCGCTCACAGTCCCGCAAATCCTCGCCGTGGATCTGGGGACCGACATGGTTCCGGCCTTGGCCCTAGGTGCTGAAAAGCCCGACGCCGGCATGATGTCTGTCCCGCCGCGACCGCGCACGGAACGGTTGATGAACCTTCCGCTTCTCCTGCGCGCCTACGTCTTTTTGGGCCTGATGGAAGCCGGAATCGCGATGGGCGCATTCTTCCTATTGCTCCTCACACAGGGATGGACCTGGGGCATGCCGCTCGATTGGTCTGATCCGCTCTACAAACAGGCGACCGGCGCCACCTTCGCCGCCATCGTCGTCACCCAGGTGGCAAACGTATTCGCCTGCCGCTCAGACCGGGTGTCGCTCTCTCGACTCGGCTGGTTCAGCAATCCCTTGCTCCTCTGGGGAATCGCGACAGAACTCGTCGTCCTGGCGTTCATCGTTTATACGCCCTGGGGCAACGCGATCTTTGGAACCAGCCCCTTGCCAGCCTGGATCTTCGGACCACTCGTGCTGGGGGCCCTTGCGTCAGTCCCGCGCCGGATAGAGAAAGGTCGAATGGCCGACTTCGGCAAGCACCAGAATCCAGATAGGGATTGCCACACCGGCGAACAGCGCGGCACCAAGAAAAAATGGTCTGAACCCGTAGGAAAAGAATGCAGGCCCCTGATAGCTGGGGCTCTCGCTCGCCTGGTCAGCCATCGATGAGATCCTCAGAGAATTCGTGCCAAGCTACGTGCTGTCAGTAGCCCTGTCAACCGCCGGTTGATGACTCAGTGGTTGCCCGACTGAGCTGCCATCCCATCTAAGCTTCCCTCTAGGGATTCAACCCTCATCGCAACGATCACACGCCATTCCCCTTCATGTATAATGGGGTGTCTCTACGCTCAATGCGACGCATCTGACATCACTGCACGATATATCAAGAGAGGAGGAACCACATGAGCACGGCAACGGTGGAAATTCCGACTCATCAACATGTACTAAGTTTTGTCGGCGCGCCTCGGAAGATGCTGATCGGCGGTAGGTGGCTCGACGCTGAGTCGGGGAAGACCTTTCCGACCTACAATCCGGCCACGGGTGAAGTTCTCGCCCACGTGGCTGAAGGCAACAGTATCGATGTTGACAAGGCAGTCACAGCAGCGCGGAAAGCTTTCGAGAGCGGGTCATGGCGCACGCTGTCAGCTTCTGAGCGTGGGCGGCTGATCTGGAAGCTCGCCGATCTCCTCGAATCTCACCTGGAAGAATTTGCCCAACTGGAGTCGCTCGATAACGGGAAGCCGGTCGGCGTCGCTCGCGCCGCGGATGTGCCGTTAGCTGTGGACCACTTCCGATACATGGCTGGTTGGGCCACCAAAATCGAAGGCAATACGATCCCCCTTTCAGTGCCATACACGCCCGGTGCCCGGTATCATGCCTACACGCTTCGCGAGCCGGTCGGCGTGGTGGCCCAGATCATCCCTTGGAATTTTCCACTGCTCATGGCGGCCTGGAAGTTGGGCCCAGCGTTGGCCGCCGGCTGCACCATCGTCCTGAAACCTGCCGAGCAGACACCGCTCTCGGCACTGCGACTCGGCGAGCTGATCTGCGAAGCGGGATTTCCTGACGGGGTGGTCAACATCGTGCCAGGCTACGGGGAAACCGCCGGGGCGGCGCTTGCGGCGCACCCGGACGTGGACAAGGTGGCATTCACTGGCTCCACCGAAGTGGGAAAGCTCATCCTGAGGGCCGCGGCAGGGAATCTCAAGAAAGTCTCGCTGGAACTCGGAGGGAAGTCTCCCAATATCGTCTGTAGCGATGCCGATGTAGAGGCGAGCATCCCTGGAGTCTCGAGCGCGATCTTCTTCAACCAAGGCCAGTGTTGTTGCGCAGGCTCCCGGCTCTTTGTCGAGAAGGGGATCTTTGACAAGGTGGTGGCGGGCGTCGCGGAGGATGCGAAGAAGATCAAGGTCGGGCCGGGGATGGACCTCGCCACTCAAATGGGGCCACTCGTGTCGGATGAGCAGCAACGGCGAGTCCTCGGCTATCTGGAGTCGGGTTTCTCCGAAGGCGCCAAGGCGGTGGTCGGCGGGCGCAAGCTGGGCGACAAGGGCTATTTTGTCGAACCGACTGTGCTGGTCGATACCACGCAGAAGATGAAGATCATGCAGGAGGAAATATTCGGGCCGGTTGTGTGCGCAGTCCCGTTTACCGACGTGGACGAGGTGCTCCAGGCAGCAAATGACTCTATCTATGGTCTGGCGGCGGCGGTGTGGACTCGCGACGTCGGCAAGGCCCACCGCATCGCGGCCGAACTGCGCGCAGGGTCTGTGTGGATCAATTGCTACAACATCTTCGACGCGGCGCTGCCCTTCGGCGGCTATAAGCAATCCGGGTGGGGCCGTGAAATGGGCCACAACGCACTGGAACTGTACACCGAGGTCAAAGCCGTTACCGTTCGGCTGTGAATGATCACGGGTGAACGAAAGAGAGCCGAAAAAATATAGACTGTGCCGTGTTTGGAGTGCAAGATCGGAAGCCATATCTGGTATATTTAGGAGAAAATATCCAGTGGTGTGGTAGCTGATCCATCGTGACGGTGGTGGGAAACGCGATGAGCCCTGACCTCTACACGAAAGCGGTCATGACAACCTCCAGGTTACGGCTTCTGGTTCTTTCGGAGGTTGACGACTGGGATTTCGGCCGGCAGGTGAAAGCCAGCGGGCATGAGATTGTCGCCTGGGCCCGCCCTTTCTGGAAACGAAATCCAAAGGGTTACGGTCTTGGGTATACGATCAGGACGTTCGTCAGAGCGATGTTGTGCCGATCCAAACCGATACGGGCGATGACACCTCGATTCGACGCCTGGCGTTGGCTCGATAAGGAAAAAATCCAGCGCATCACCTCCCCCAACGTGAACTCTCCCACATTTGTTGAATATGTGAAGTGCTTGAACATCGATCTGATCGTGGTCTTTTTTTTCCCTCAGATTTTAAAGCCGGCCTTGC
>NEWT02000015.1:373-18366 GCA_002869925.2 Nitrospira sp. CG24A | reverse complement strand
AGGATTGGGCGCTCGCAGAGACCAAACGTCTCAAGAGGATGAACACGACACCTATAAGCTGCAGGGGAAGCTCAGGGAGCCCACTGTCTGTCCAACATGCGGGGCAGTCTTTCACAAAGGGCGGTGGACCTGGGAAGCGAAACCGGCAGGCGCGCATGAGACTCTCTGTCCTGCTTGTCATCGGACCCATGATAAATACCCCAAGGGCCTCGTCACGATCAAAGGATCGTTCAAAGATATCCAGCATGAACAGTTGATCGGCGTCGTCAAGAACACAGAGGAGAAAGAGAAAAAGGAACATCCGCTCTCACGGATTATGGGGATCGAATCACAACCAGATGGTTTGGTCATTTCAACGACCGATACCCATCTCCCTCGGCGAATCGGCGACGCGCTGAAACATGCCTACCACGGGGAGCTGGAATTGCATTACGACCAGGATGAGCAATTCGTGCGGGTCACATGGACCCGCTGAGCCCCAGTCTCACGAGAGGTATCGCCATGGCACGGTCAATGTGGTCCTGTCCCGGTCGCTGGATACTTCCCGCTGTAGTGGCACTCATCCTGGCGACTGGAACGACGGGGCAGGCGTCGACGTCCATTTCACAGGGCTCGCTCGTGGAGGTGGATCAGGCAACTGTCAGTGAGATCTTGGATGTGTTTCACAAGGCTGAGGCAGCCATCGCTGCAGAAAATCTGGAGGGTGTCATGGCACTCTATGCCACCCACTACAACTATCATGGGTTGAGACCGGCGGATATTCGGAAGATCTGGTCCGAGCTTCTCAGGGAGTACCGTAACATTACTGATACTCATGTCTTTTTGCAGATCGTCAAAGTCGGATCAGGCGCCAATGCCATCATCGAAGTCACCTGTACGGGAAGCTTGTCAGGCATTTCAAAGACCACCGACCTACAGATACCAATCGACAGCTGGCACGAAGAAGTGCATGTTCTGACGCGTGAGGGCGGCGTGTGGCGCATTCGCGGACATGCCGGCGAAACATCACGAGTCTTGCCGTTTGGCACAGCACCACATCCATTATTCTGAATGGGAGGCGGCAATGAGAATCCTCGTTGGCGTGGATTGGTCGAACGAAGCCTTTGCCGCCGTGGAACAGATCGGGTTGTTCTACAAGCCGGACGACGTCGTGCTCATACATGGCGTGGATCTTGGCATGTTCCAGTCTCCCATCGTGGCCGGAGCAGTCAATCTGCAAGGGTACGAAGAATTCCGCCAGGCCCTGATCGATGCCGGTCGCCAGGCTGTTGAGCGCTGCCGCACGCTGCTGCCGGCTGAAACTCCTTCCATCCGAACCATGTGCGAAATCCAACATCCGGCCGCCTTCATTCTCGATAGCGCCGCCACGGTCAAAGCCGACCTCATCGCTGTGGGCACCCACGATCACAGCCGGATGAGAGAAATGTTTGTCGGCAGCGTGTCGCATCAAGTCCTGCTTCATGCCACGGTACCGACCTTGATTGTGAAAGGAACAGCTCGCCCCATCGCCCGCATCCTCCTGGCAGTCGAAGACCGCGAGGATGCACTTCACATGCAAACGTGGTTGACGTCGCACCCCTTCAAGAATCCCGTCGCGGTCACTATCCTCTCGGTCGTCCCCTCGCTCGCAATGGTCGAGCCCAATGTGATGGTGGGATTTACAAGCTGGTCTGAAGAACAGAACCGGCAGGCTCGGCAGATCGTGAACGACACAGCCCAGGCGTTGGCGAGCCCGCACTTCACGGTGTCTACCGATGTCCGCACGGGTGATCCCGTGGCAACCGTGTGCGAAGTAGGGCAAAGCTATGACCTCATCGTGGCCGGTTCCCATGGGCGGAAGGGGTTCGCACGATTCCTGCTCGGCGGCGTATCGCACGGGATTGTGCATCGGGCCAATACTTCCGTCCTTGTTGTCCGTTGAGAACAGATGACTATCAGGATGCTGAAAAAGTCCACCAGCGGCGTTCTCGCATCGCTCAGAGCCTCAACGTACCGAAGCGTACGCCTCGCCTCTTCGCTCGCTGCGGCCTTGCTGGACGGCCTTCTTGAGCATCCTGAGCGATTGCGGGATACGCGCCAATTCGTGAGATTCCAGAGGTCTTCGTGATGGACCGAGTTTTTGAGCGGACTACTGTGTACTCACGCCACCGAACAAGGAGAATGTAACAACATGAAAGTCCTTAGCGTGATCAGCATGGTGTGCTTAGTCATGTTGGGGGGGGCCTGGGCCGCCGGGCAGACTGTCCGAGGGAATCCCAAGGAAGGATACGCGGTGTATGAAAAGAACTGCCTCCGTTGCCATGGAAGCACGTTGGATGGGAAGGGCCCGGATAGCCAGGATTTGATCGTACGACCGGCCAATCTTCAGTCCCCAATCACTCGATCCAAAAGCGACTGGGAATTGCTGGTGGCGATCTCAAATGGCGTACTATTCAGCCCGATGCACAGTTTTCGCGGCAAGCTGACGGATCAGCAAATGTTGGATGTGCTGTCGTACATCAGAACTGTATCGCCTTCGGACATCGTCAGTTAATGCGAAGTTGTGTTGGTTCAGCACACAGACATCCAGAGACTGACTCGGTAACTCGGCGCGTCTATTTTTCTTCTCCTGTTCTTGGGCGAAACATCTGTCCCGGCTACAGGACCGGCACCAGAGATTGTGAGTCCGTCGTCCGGACTAGAATCGCCTTTGAATGCATGAATGTCTACGACTGATTGAGATCAAACAATGATGAAAGTCTTCAGCCTGATCAGTGCGCTATGCGTGATCGTCTTGGCCAGTTCCTGGGCCATCGGGAAAACTACCCGTGGAAATCCCAAGGAGGGATCTTCCGCATAGCGTTAAATCTTGCCCTAAGGCCAGACAAGCGTTGCTGGGATGATCGCGGGAGAAAGATGGTTGTGATAAGACTCTCAAATATCCCTTGAAGCCGCCATACGAGGTGGTCGTATAGGTACAGCGTGTCAAGGTGGGTGTACCAGACTTCGTCATCGACGAATTCATCTTGTCCCTTTGCCGAAAGGGCAGCTATCGCAGCCTGCGAGGCACGTATGTGCGAGCAGGCAAGTCGAAGAGTGAGGTCAAACATGTAATCTAGATCATCCTCCTCTAGTTGAGGAGGACGAAGATGTCATATCTTGAGTTCTTCGCGCATAGCGCCAAGACCACGTGAGGATGATTGAGGGTCATTGCTTGACCTGGCATCTGGCAGCAGCTGTTTCTCTAAAACACATCAGGGTCAGATGTGAAGTCAAGAATTCCCTTCTCAGTGCCGCATTGTACTTACGCCGCGCGCCGCTTTGTCGTCCGACTGCTCGCACGAGAGCTTGATGCACGGAGGCGGCTACCGGCTGGTTCGGCATGTAACTTCAGCCCCAACGCTCTTACCACCTTGAGGATCGTGTCGAAGTCGGGGCTCCGCTCACCAGAGAGCGCCTTATACAAGCTTTCGCGAGACAAACCAGCTTCCTTGGCAACCTGTGCCATGCCCTTGGCGCGAGCAATATCGCCCAGCGCCTTGGCGATGAAGGAGGCATCGCCATCAGCCTCCTCCAGGCACGTCTCTAAAAATGCAGCCATTTCTTCTGGTGTACGAAGGTGCTCCGCAACATCGTACCGAGTGGTCGTGGTTTTGCTCATGATGCACTCCTAGAGATTGTGTGCAAGGCGCAAGGCGGTTTTGATATCAGTGGTCTGTGTGCGTTTGTCACCTCCGGCCAGCAAAACCACCACCTCTCGTCCACGCTTCGTGAAATACACGCGGTAAGCAGGGCCATAATCGATTCGCAGTTCGGAAACACCTTCGCCCACTGGCCTGACATCCCCCGCGTTCCCTGTCGCCAGGCGTTCGACCCTGACTTGAATGCGCGCCCGCGCGCGAATATCGTGCAGTCCATCTAGCCAGTGAGCAAATGCCTCGGTCTTGCGAATTTCGAACACGAAGCACTGTAGCCACAAGGCTACATTTTGTCAATGTGCGTGACTGACCTATTTGCCATTTGGTGAACCCTCGAGTCGGAGAAGAGCGAGATAGGCCAGCGTGTCGGTGAGTTCTTGATCTGTCATCCTCGTGTCCGGAAACATCCCTGTGCCCGGGTGTCCTTCCCGGATTGCACGCGCGCGTTGCTTGTCAGTCTTTAGATGCAGCGACTTCGGGCTTCTCAGATCGACCGGTGGCGGATTGAGTTGAGCAATGAGTGTGGCGGTGTCAGGCGCGAGTTGCGGTCGTCGGTCCATCTTCCCGTCAATGCCATGGCAGTAGTAGCACACGCCTTTCCCGTTGAAGACCGCTCTGCCCCGCTCAACATCGCCTGCCAGCTTCGTATTCTTGGGCGATGGCGGAGAACCAGCCCAGGCATTCATTTCAGCCATATGTGTCAACTGGCTCGACGACAAGCTCACGAGAAAGAAGACGGGAAGAGTAAGTTTCTTGACAAGTTTGCGCATCGTCTCAATTATCACGGCGTCGGCCCAAATTAAGCTCCATCAGTGCTGGCCACAGCAGAGCTTGTACCGTTCCTCCGGGATATTCTTCATATCGTGAAAAACAGTTTCGCGCACTTCTGCACTGGTCACACGATCGATGCCGGGGTACAGCACTCGTTCTTCCTTGATATTGTGGGAGCCGAGTAACGCCAACAACGCCTGCTCTTCTTGATCGCTGTCGGGATTCTGATCGATCACTTTCTGGTGAATGGCTTCGAGGTGCTGTCCAATCTGGCGATGCTCCGCCCGCATCACAACGGTTGGCCCTTCTTCGGACCTGCCGGTTTCCTTCTCCCACAACGGAAACAGAATATCTTCTTCCCATACGATATGGCGCTGCAAGCCGACCTTGAATTCTGTGAAGGCGTCCTTTGCCTTGGCGAAGTCAGATCGCTTCAACTGCTGGAAGGTCTTGAACAACTCATCCAACCGGTCGTGGTCTTGTTCATAAAATGCGGTGATCGTCTTTTGCTCACTCATAATGCCTCCGATACATTATGACTGCTCTCTGACTGTATACTCCAAATGACAAGCCACGCAGGCCTTCAACACGTTATTGAACTGCGGCAAGATCTGCTTCATGTCCCTGGTGGGAATGATCCTCGCCAACTCTTCAGCCGCCGCATTGTGCGCGGCAGCCAACTCCTGATAGGCGGGTGGAAAATTCTCGGACGGTTGACTCGCCTTCGCCAACCGGTGCATGAAGAATCCCAGGTGCAATTCCGTCAGCCCTCTTGCCAACTCGTAGTCCTCGTCGACCAGCGCGTTCACAATCACCTGAATGGTCTCCAGGTGCTGTAACATGACCGCACGATGCTCTTTCTCCGCAGATGGAGACAATGGAATGGGATGCCTAGAATCGGACGTGAGAGACGAAATGGACTGCTGCTCATCGTGACGACGTTCGACCTCACTGCAACTAGCCGATACGGCAACACACAGGACACCCAGAGCAACCCTTCCAAGGATAATCTGCCTCCCTCTATATAATCGTGACATGTAAGTCGCTCATCTGTGTCAGTCTATGGAACCGCACGCACTTCTGAGCGGGAGCTACATATGTGGCAATAGCATCTTCCAACTCAATGCGGTGTATGGTGATGGCCATGATCATGGCCATCACCTGCTTTCTTTGGTTTCCCGACAGTCTTCGGCTTCAGCGGGGTAAATCTGGCGCCATACGCATCCTGCTCAGGCAACTTGACGAATACCACAATCACTGTTTCAGGATTGATCTGAAATTCACCGCTCCCCTTCAACATATTATTTTGTGACGGCTCCAGCTTCACTGCTATTTTGCTCCCAGTCTTACCCTGTTGAATGGTTGCCTTACCCTCTCCACTCTCAGTTTTGAGCTCTTTCCATGCGTGATCGGTCACATGCAGTATCAGCTCTCCATCCTTGGCCACAAGCTCCAGATGATAGGGGCCCGCGGCACGCACTTGCCCGCCATGCGGGGATGACATCGCATCCAAGGATTCATCGGTATGTGCCCAAACAGGCTGGAAGACCATCAGGGGAGCTGCAAGCACCGCCGCAAGAATCGACACCTTCATGTTTTCTCCTCACAAGAAGAATAGAATTGGCAGAGATATTTTCACAGATATCTTAACCCATATTATCCATGAGTACTTCCGTTTTCGTCACCATGCGGCTCAACGATTTCCCCACGAACAATCATGAATAATGCAGGCTAGCGACAACATTTGTCTATTTTTTCTTTTAGCGACTCTCGCCCAGCGTTGATCACCGCCTCGGCATCCGCCGTTTCCCCTGCCATGAAATGCTTGCCATGCTCGATGGTTTCATCAATGGCGGCTCGCGCTTCCTTCGCCTTCTCCAAGACTTCCTCCTCGGCCTTTCTGCCATAACCCTTCAAAGCCCGGCGGGTCTCTTCACCCGGCTTCGGAGCAAGAAGAAGACCTGCCACCATTCCGGCCATGGCTCCCCCTAAAAATGCGAGCGCAACGGTCGGCCCCGAACATGTTGTCTCTCGATTGTCCATAGCGATTCCTCCTTCGATACACTGGATTCTCTCCAGTAAAAAAGCGAAGGTTGTGCCACGAGGTCAAATCGGCTTGGGCAGCAATCGTCTTGAATTGACGAAGATTTCAGCCGCCATTCACAGGAGGGAAGAAAACCGCTGGGGCATTCCAGGCCTTAGAAGTAGCCAGGCTGTCGCAAAAGGCGACAGGATCTTTCGATCAGAGTGATACGCCAGCCCTACAAAAGACATACACGAAGTTAACTGACGGGATGAAAGGGAGCCAATGTGCGACCGTAGCTCAGTACATCCCAGATGTCTTGATTCGATAACCGATTCGCCCACCCGTGCATCGGACTGAAGAGTACCCCTGTTTGATCGCCAACAATAATTCCATGTCGGTCTTCGAGCGAGATTTCAGCTCCTGAGAGTTAGCCGGAGGGACAATTAGATCCTTGACGTCGCGCGCCAATCCGTCTCCAGGGGTGCCATAGCACAGGACACAGTGCTGTTAGTAGATTCCTTCGCCTTTCTTGGGATTTCCAGTCAGGGGCTGAGCCATCGCCGATGATCCGGCCAGCAGAACAGCCACGACCCCTACCACCATCAAAGGAAGGCCGATTGATTCACTGGTCTTGCCCGCCGAGCGGCCCACCGCGAGCATCCTCGATCGGCTGTTTAATGCTGACCGCACCGCGTAGCTCACCCGTCTTGTACCCAATGGCCCGATCAAACGGATACTGCTGCTTCAGCATAAGATGAATTGACTCCGGAATCTGGTCCTTCGACCCGTGGCAGAGCAGACATTTCGATTGAACCATAATCGGCTTCATAAACCGGAAATACTGCCCGTCCGGTTCCGTCACGATCTCATGATGCGTCATGCCCGCGATCGTTTTCCCTTTCGCGGCGCGCTCGGTGAATTCAGCCAATACCCGTTGCTCCCAGGCATCCGGCATCCCGAGCAAGGGATTGCGCACACGAGTCCCCACTCGTGTGACCCGCCAGCCACGTTCCCGCGACAACCGTCCGGCAATATCGGGCGCCAGCTTCGTGCAGACGATGATCGCTTCGACCGGGCCTCGCTCGGTCATCTCCCGTGTCATGGCCTCGCCTAACTCTTCCAGAAAGGTCGTGGCCACTTCGGACGCCCCCCGTGCAAGTTCGGTCTGGTCGGCAGAGGCAATACTGGTCGTTATCATGAGCACGACAACACTTCCTGCCAATGCTCTCATCAAACGACATCTGTTCCATGTCATCATGTCAACGCCTCAGAGGCCTCTGCCATCCACCCATTCAATGTTGGTGTTGTCCTCCGCCCTGCGCCCCACCTGCATGATCGCCACCGCCACTCCCTCCATGTCCACCACCACTCATGCCGCCACCTCCCATTCCCCCCATCATGCCTCCCATCATCCCTCCCATTCCATCTCCGTGCTGTGCTCCACTCTTCATTTGTTCATGAACGGCACGGTCCTTTTCCCTCTTGATGTTGAATCGTTACATGATCACAAATTATTCACCTCATCGAGCAGCAACGCTGCCTCGACGGCTCGTATGTACGGATCAGCAACCTCTATGCCAATCGGAAAAAATCAGAACTCCAAATAACCTTGAATTAACAGAGTGTTCAGCAATGGAAATATTGGTCTCGTTCTATCGTATTTGTGAGACTGGGGAGTCCTGCAACGACCCGGGCAGGCAACTGAGGCAAAATGCAACGGTGGGCGCATCCGGCATGAATACGGCAGACTTGGAAAATGAACCGTGGTCGGAGGAGTCAAACGCAGAAGGTTTCTTGCTGCAGCCTATTACAAATCCAGCACTACCATCTTGCGGTGGAATCGAGTAATCACGTTGGGGTCCGGCGCCAGACGGATCGGGGCGTCATCCTTGCCGTTGTAGGGCAACAGATTCAGCACGTACCGGAGACTTTCCAATCGCGCCTCCTGCTTGTCGTTGGCTTTGACGATAATCCAGGGACTGAATGTCGTGTGCGTCTTACTGAACATTTCCTCTTTATGGCGAGTGTAGGAGTCCCACAGTTCTTGCGCCTTGTCATCAACCGGGCTCAACTTCCATTGTTTGAGCGGGTTCTGCCTGCGCGCGTCGAATCGCTTCGCCTGCTCTTCTTTCGAGATGGAAAACCAAAACTTGATGATGGTCACCCCGTCTTCGTAGAGCATATGTTCGAATTCCGGAACCTGCTGCAGAAACCGCTGGTGTTCCTTCTTGTTGCAGAATCCCATCACCGGTTCAACCACCGCCCGGTTGTACCAGCTGCGGTCAAAGAACACGATCTCGCCCTTGTTGGGCAGCTGTCGGATATAGCGTTGGAAGTACCACTGTCCCCTCTCTTCATCCGATGGTTTAGGCAACGCGACCACCCGCATGGCGCGGGGATTCAGATGCTCGGTGAACCGGCGGATCGTGCCGCCCTTCCCGGCCGCATCGCGTCCTTCGACCAGGATGGCAATCCGTTCTCCATTGCTCTGCACCCATCGTTGAAGCCTGACCAATTCAACCTGTAATTGTCGCAGCTCCTGTTCATACAGCAGTGTCTTGCGCACTTCCTCGATATCGACGGCTTTGTTCTCAAGGAGTTTCAAAAAACCTTTTCTCGTGTTGACCCTACGGAGATCGTCCTCGGTCAAGGCGCTGCCCAATTCGCCGATATGCCCAAGCCCCTGGCCGACAGATCCGATAAGCGGGGCTCGATAACCGTCTCCTTCCCGCGGCACCATTATAGGAATGGTCTCCAGCTCATTGGCATCGAGACGCCCGTCCTGTTCGACGAACTGGTCAAGGTGCGCCTCAGCCCGCCGACCCGCTCGGCCTTTTGACTTCCTGGTCGATTCGCCATCGGCTGCCATACGAATACTCCTCCATGTTTTGCAGAATGAAGCTCCCCGCAGTAGCCTGCTCCGCCTTCGTACCGAAGTGGCTACGAAGGCCTGAAGCTGCGGGGTATCCCGCGAAATTCTCCGAAGCCACCACCCTCCTTCGCCAAGGCTACGGAGGGTTCTCCTCACCTTCATGCCTCGCAGCTTGCTGCGAGGCACTCGGCGAAGGAGGATCAGAATGCGACGTTGCGATCACGTTCAGCGACGGCTTTGATATAGTCTGCCATGCCTTTGATCGTGGCGCCAGAAACAAGATCTCCTGTGCCGATTTGCCGAGCCACAGCGCAGGCCCCGCAGACCCAGATGGGAATATTCGCCGCTTGGACGGCTGTCAGCAGATCTTTCATTGGTGTCAGATTCACCCCCGTCACGTGATCGGCGGTTCCTTTGCGTCCAAGTGTGACTGCTTCATTCCACAGCCAGAGCACGACCTCATGCCCTTGTTCCTTCGCCACCTTCGCCGCCATGAACGGCAGCGTTGCCATCGTCGGATCGTCCGTCCCTCGACTTCCAGACACAATAAATGTCGCCATTTCCCCTGCTCCTTTACGTTCGAGTTTCTTTTTCTTCTCACTTCTTACCTTTCACATCTCACGCCTTACCCCTCACGTCCTATTTCGCCAGCGATCGGACATAATGAATCAGCTGCCACACCTGTTCATCCGGTAAACCGGAGAACGGCATCATCCCTGTTCCCATCGAACCGTTCTTGATGATCCAGAACAGTTGCCCATCGGGAATGTCCTTCATCATCGACCCGCACGTGAAGTTGCGAGGCGGCGGCACCAATGCTGCCCCCATGATTCCCTTCCCATCGCCCTGTTCTCCATGGCACATCACACAGGCCACTGGTTGGGCTGTCTTTAAATAGAGTGTCTTCCCTGCCTGAATGGCTCCAGCGGAAGCAAGGACCGGATTCGTCTTGGCCAAGAATTCGTCCGGCGCCTTGGCCGTTTTGCGCGGTTGCTCGCAGACTCCTCCCTGCCCCCCGCTCGGAGCGGCGGCTATGTCCGGCACCCCCTTAAACGTTACTTTCAGATACGCAATCACATCGGCCACGCCCTGCTGACCGATCGTTAAATTCCAATAGGGCATGTTCGGCGATTTACCTACTGCCGGCCCGCCATGATTGATGACGTTGTAGAGATATTCGATCGGGAGCTTTTCAAATGGAATGTTGGCATGAATCGCCGGCTTGGGTTCCAGACCTGACGCTGCCGGTCCGTCGCCTTTGCCCGTCGCGCCATGACACTGGGAACAATACTCTTGATAAATCACCTTCCCGCGATCCACGCTGGCCATCCCGAACTCCGGGCTCGTCCAGGGCTCGTAATACGTGAAGTCCTTCACCCCCTGCACCATGAGGTACCCGATCACTGCGCGGAGCTGTGGTTCCGTCGCATCGGCCAAAAACTCGCCGCTATGCGGCGTGAAGTCCTGCGGATTCTGTCCGAAACGGAAGAGCCAATCCTGGTCGTACCGCTGCCCGGCCGCCACGAGCGATGCGCTCTGAGGACCGCCGATGAACTTGCCGTTCTCTTCGATCACGTGACAGCCAAGGCAGGCGTGCGCCTTGTAGGCCATCCCGCCGAACGCAGCCTCGAACTTCGTCACCTTCGAGAGATCGAACGCGCCGACTTTGACTCGCGGATCTTTGTTGTGCTCGGCAAAATAGTCAGCAATGGCATTGGCCTCCGGCTCAGTCACCATTGGATGCTTCGAAGGCACTTCGGTCAAATCCCATCGATAGCCCTTGACGTACAATGGCGCTTCTTTGCCCGTCAGCCACCGAATCAACCAGGGGCGTTTATACTTGCTGCCGGCCCAGATGAGATCAGGCGCTTTCAGATTGAACCGCGAATCAGGCTGACCTTCCAGCCGATGGCATTGCGCGCAGGTCTGCTGAATGATTTCTTTTGCTCGCGATTGATCGCTCGCGAATGACAGCTGCGGGGACGACATGAACCCCAGCAACGAGAGCACTGCACTACCGACAACCACCCAGCTTCTCACAGTCATGTCGATGCTCCTTTCACGACGGTTTCTCCCCATGGTGATGGGGATTGAGTTCGATCGCCACACCGGCGGGCACCGCGAGGGATTGATGCACGGTGCAGCCATGCGCCACTTTGAGCAGCCGCTCACTTTGTTCAGCCGTAATTCGATGCGGCACGTGAATCGCCAGTGTGATCTGCCCCACCCGATGCGGCTGTTCCGCCATGGTCCATTCCGCCTCGACGCGCAGCCCTTTGGTCGAGATCTGATGGCGATCGCAGTAGCGGCCCACGAAATACCCGACACAACTTGCGAGTGAGCCGACGAAGAGTTCGACAGGACTCATGCCGGCATCCTGCCCCCCATCCTCGACCGGTTGATCGGTGACAACCCGATGCCTGCCGCTCGTGATGTCATGCCTGGTTCCGCCATGGTAGGCCACAGTGAGTGTCATCGCACACCTCCTCGCCCGCATAATTCATGAGCACTTCTGCTGCACTCGCTGATCCGCTGTTCCGACAAACCTGCGGCTGGCGAGCTCACCCCTCGGGCCTTCGACGTACTGCACGAGTACGCCTCAGGTCCTCCTGGCTCCGCGCGCCGGTCTCACGACACGGCTCCGCGATTTCGCGACGAACTGTCATGAATCATGCGGGCTGCTCAGGCAATCGCGTCGCAAGCCAGATACAGACGACTCCCAGAGGCACAGCAATCCAGATTCCGTGAATCCCAACCAAGTCCGGAATTGTCACCGGACCATATCGACCGACAGCCAACAAAGACTCTTCGACCTCAGGAAACATGAAGGCAAAAGCGAGCGCTCCACATAAACCTCCCAACACGGTCACCCAGGCATCCGGCTTGCCTTCTGCACAAGCTGCGAGTGCCGTACCGGGGCAATATCCCGTGAGCGCAAACCCCACGCCAAAGATCCCACCGGCGATGACGATCCCGAGGATATACAGCTCTTTCACCTTCATATTGGCCAGGCCGAACAGATCCAATGCATACACCCCTATAAGCCCCACGCCGATGGCCATCAGAATCAGCTTCATGATGGTCAGATCTTTCAACCGGAGCGCGTTGACAATCTTGGTATGACTCGACGCGCCGGAAAGCTGGAGCAACCCCCCAAAGGCCGCCCCGAGCGCTAACCCCAGCGCGAGGATCAACATCGTGACGCTCCATCCCGATAGAGAACGCGCGCTGTGATAATCCCGCTGATGAAGAGCGCCGCGGAAAAGACAACGGAACTGATGGCCAATTGGGACATCCCGCTGATCATGTGCCCGGAGGTGCACCCGCCGCCGAAGCGGGCGCCGAAGAGGAGGAGAAATCCTCCGACGAAAGACCACACCAACCGGTTTCCAGGATTTGAGCCGAACCGTTTTTTCCATTCGACCGGCACGACCCTGGTCCTGAAGCGAGTGGTAGCCATCGCTGCCAGCAACGCCCCAAGTGGAATCCCCAACACAAAGAAGAACTCATAGGTCGCCAGCGTCCACCCTTGCGCAGTCTTGGCTAAGTAGGAACTCCTCGATGCCACATCCGGGAGCACCTGGTGCAAGAGCACGCCGTCCAACACGACATACTGCGCCGACACTCCAATAGGTTGAACCAATCCAACGGCGACGATCAAGACGAGACCGATTCCGATTCCACCGGCCCACCATGAAAGCACCGGGTTCGACTCCTCGTGAGGCGCTTCGAGACGATTCGGAATGTTTTTCTTCATTTCGGCATCACGGCTTGATATAGACCCAGCCTTGCTCTTGCAACTCCATCAATCGGACTATGGCAGGAACCGTTCGATTCACCTGGTCAACCAGATCATGCGTGGCGAGATTCATTGCCTTCATCGTGTTCGAGCAGGCTGTAAATTCGACATCGTAAGTCGTCTTCAGTTGCGCCAGTTCCGACCCCAACGTCGAATCTTTTTTCGTCAACAGCTGCAGCCCAGCGCCGTGCACGACCAACTCCACACGCAGGTGCTCACGGCCCACTTCCTGATAAAGATTACGGATGTTATTCAACGCGCCTCGTTGCACCTTCTCATCGCCTGAATTGAGGTGCACGACGACTCGATGCGGATACTGAGACGTCTCAGCCGCTCCACTGAGCCCCGCAACAGAAGCACTCAGTAGGCTGACTAGCAGTGTGATGAGCATCGCGTTCATCGTGACAACACCACCCTCTCAAAGATCCTCTTAATACGGCGCATCCGCCGGCTTGCCGCCCTTCGGCCAATCATTCGCTTTGCCGGGGAAATCCGGCCTCGGCTGCGCATTGATATAGGCGGCCACATCGTAAGCGTCATCATCCGACAGGCTCCAACCCCAGCTGCGCGGCATGTTCGCCTTGATGAAGGCGGCAGCCACCGTCACCCGTGCCATGCCCGCGGCAATGTTATAGGACTGCGGCCCCCAGACCGGCGGCGCGGCCATCGTCCCTTGGCCATCGGAGCCGTGACAGAAGGCACATTTGCTCGCAAACACGGTCTTCCCGTTGCCTGCATCGAGCGGACGCCGTGACTCAATGCGCTGGAGGCCCCGCCAGGATAATGCCGCTCCTTGAGGCACTCCGCGTGAAAGCCAGGTGATATAGGCGACGACGGCCTGTAACTTGGAGCTGTCCGGTGGAAATGCACGCCCATTCAGGCTCCGCTCCATACACTCGTTGACACGATCGGCGAGCGTATTTACTTTCGCGCTGCGAGGGCGATATTCGGGATAGATTGCGGCAAGACCGACGAATGAGGCGGCGTTTGGATTGAGCCCGCCGTCGAGATGACAGTTGGTGCAGTTGAGGCGATTGCCGACATAGGGGCGAGCATATTCTTGCGTGTTGACGACGATCTCATAGCCGAGTCGGATCTGTTCACCCAGTTGACTGCCTGGAATAGTGTCGGAGGTAGGCGGAGCGAATTCTATCGGCGCGCGAATAGTTTGGCTGGTCGCTCGAAGCTCGTCGGTCGTAACCCGAGCCTTTTCACCTGAGCAACTTGCGAGCGCTATCATTCCGAGAATAGCCGGCAATAGCCATATCATGCCCCTCTCTTCTGCCAAGACCGTGCCACTCACAAGGGAAATGGACCTATCGTTTTACCCTGTCAAATTCTATGATTATCAGTCAGTTGAGATCGCCATGGGGCGAATAGCCACAGCGCGACCCCTATAGTTGTTGCAGGATGCTACAGAAATTACACGAGGAGTAACGGCTGGCCAACTCAGCCTTCGTAGCCGACATGGCTACGAAGGCTGGGCGGTGAAGACTATCAGGGGAAAGAGAATCGTGCAGATGAGATCACACTAAGCAAGCGCTATTCCTTCACAATCACGCCGCACGCAATACGTGGCCCACCCGGCGCATCCTTTGTGAGCGGGTCAGGAAGATACTTATCGTCGAACTCATGGATGATGAAGGCACTTCCATCCATATCGTGGATGGTGTTCAGCCCTTCGGACAGGGTCACCCGGCTCGTGATCGTATACAACGACCCATTCCGATCGTCGTTCACAGAAAGGTTCTGGAGATCGCCGAGATGGTAGGGATGGTTTCCTAACCCAGAGGTAACGTTCGCCTCCGGATTGATTGCCGCATCCACATTCCCATCATAGTGCCCCTTGGCCGCTGCGAAGGGTTCGCAATTGCCGACTTCGTGAATATGGATCGCGTGGCGTCCCGGCGTCAATTTGCTTTCCGCTGTGCCTTGGAGCTTCAACTTGATCCGGACGCGCCCTTCATATTCCTCGTAAAGATGCGCCTCTCCCGTAATGCCGGGGCCGGCGATGACCGCCTTCGAATGTAAAGGCTTCTCGACCTTGCCTTTATAATAGGACGAGCAGCCAGCAAGCGGCACAAGCGCCGCTACCACAATCGCAGTTCCCACAAGAATTCGATTCATGCATCCTCCTTGGTTATTCAATTCCCCGACCACATGACCATGCTTCCGAGGGCCACACGCGAAGATAATCTCACAACGGCACTCGGTCCACAACCATTCAGGCATTGATTCATCATACCTACGACTCAACTATCCGTACGTGTGACGGCGGCTCGACAATTCTTCGGCAGGCACCGACGGCAGGAGGAGCCTCTCACATTTCACGTTTACCGCTCTGCTGAGAATCGATACACATCATGGCACGCCGTGCAGCGAGCCGTCATGCTCGATAGCCGTTGCAGAATCTGTTGCGAGGTCTCTTTGTTCGCGATCGCATCCGCGAGGGCGTCCATATCCTTGTGGATCGACATGCCCATCTGCTTGAACGGCAGCGGGAGCTTTGCCATGAGCGCTGGATTCACATCTTCAGCCATGTGCATTCCTGCCGAACGGGCAGCCTGTTCCATCTGGGTTCGATCCGCAGCCTGATCCTGGCCAGCCAGACCTGTGACAACACCATGGACCGCCTTCAGGAGCAGACGCATCTCACTCAGGATCAGGTCTCGCTCTGCCGGCGCCAACATGATTTGTGTCCGTCCGTCTGTGCCTTGCGTCGTCACCCCCTGCACAAAAAACCATCCGCCAATCCCAATGGTCACGATCCACAGGCCTACCGCAATCCCGCAGAGCGTCGATTTCATCGCAGTCCGCTACCCATGCCGCCGGTTCCTTCTGGAGCCAGCGTGCGCACATAGGCAAGCACATCCCAGATCTCGTCGTCTGTGAGCGATTCTCTCCAGGCGCCCATTGCCGTATTCGACTTGCCGTCATGCACGCTCTTAAATAACCTGGCGTCCAGCTTCCCTTGAACCGCTGGGGAGGTGAGATTCGCGACCGGAGGAGTGAACTTCATCGGCCCATCTCCCTTCCCGTCGACTCCATGACAACGGATGCAGATCGTTGAATAGATGACTCTGCCGCTCAGCACATCGCGCTCCGGCTGAGAGACGTTTAAATCCTTCAGTCCCGGCCCCCCGGCGTATCCCAGCCCCGTGATCCCGGCTAACACCAGCACAGCGACCCCGACAAGTAGAACTCTCATCGCATCGCCTCCATAACAAACAGATCCCTCTGTCATCTCATCACTCATTATCATTGCGAGTGAGATGCCAGGGAAGCGTGGGAATGGACGCGGCTAAACCTACGCACAAACAATGCGTTAGAAGCGGGGGCTCGGAGACGACGCCGACAGAGCCCCGCAACTGGTGAGAAAGACCCCGCCGAGCATCAGGTCACTGTCGCAAGACGCCACAGCCGGAAGAACATCAACGGTCGTTCGCCGTTACGACTCAGGTAGATAGGCTGAAGGCTTTTGGCATTCAGTACTCAGCCTAAACACCTGAGCAGCTACCATTCGGCAATCGCTCGTCCTGCGACAACAATGAGCTGGGACTGGCTCCGATTCAGAGGGTGCCTGTCCCGCCGCTTGTTCACTCTCCCTCAGTCTTGTGGCATACAGGCGATTAGTGTATATACGATACTGTGTTTACATGGGACATTCCGAAGGCCATCGCGAACTTCGAGAAGCATGGCGTCCCGTTTGAGGAGACCACCACCGTCTTCACCGACTCCGATACCCTGGATGGCGACGATCCCCAGAACACTCGACGCACGAACGTCGCCGCCAGCGCATCGGGCGATCATTGACGGAACGAATCCTCTTTGTGGTGTATGCGATACGGAGGACAACACATGAAAAAGAAACGATCCGTATTGTCAGTGCCAGGCAGGCGAGCCGCAAGGAACGTCAAGCATATGCCCGACTCGCAGATTGATTTTTCCGACATCCCGGAAGCTACAGACGCACAATTGAAGCGCGCGCGTCGGGTCGGCAGACCGGTCAGCGGCATGGCGAAGCAGTTGATTGCCATTCGCCTCTCGCCACGACTGCTGAGCCAGCTTCGAAAGATGGCAGCCAAGCAAGGGAAGCCCTATCAGTCACTGATTCATGAGCTCTTAGAAAAGGCCGCCAACAAAGCCGCGTAACCGTCCTTCTGGTCTATCTGGTTACTCTGGTGGGGGTTCCGGTCCGGCCAACAAGACAGACCAGACCCACCAACCTCGTCTCGCATCGAAGCCCTGACCGCTCTCGTACGAGCGTAAATGGGCAAGGTCAAGCAACGACCCCAGTATTTCCGTGTTGGGACTATTCAGGGGCTCCCAGCAAGTAGAATGTCCCTGTTTCCTGGCCGAGAAAAGATCCAAACCACCCTCGCCCGCATATAAACATAATAGATATGTCAGCGATGAGATTATCGACAGGGGTCGCACCGGCAATGCCGGGTTGTGTACACTTGCCTCACATGACTAACGCAACAGGAGGGTAGCCTATGAATAAAAGCGATCCATTGCTGAAGATTCGTTTCGACGGGAATGCCGTTGGGTCGGGCAAGATTCCGGTGACACACTTGTTGCGGTTTGACAGAGCGTTGATCTCATCGGAGCCCGCTTCCGATGCCGCCAGCCGCTTCGGGAGCTAGGGTCCGAACATAGGCGAGCACATCCCAAATCTCATCGTCCGTGAGTGCTTCTCTCCAGGCCCCCATTGCCGTATTTTTCTTGCCGTCATGCACACTCTTAAATAACCTCGCATCCAGCTTCCCTTGAACCGCTGGAGACGTGAGATCGGCAACCGGAGGCGTAAACTTCATCGGCCCATCGCCCTTCCCGTCGATCCCATGA
>NEWT02000015.1:0-363 GCA_002869925.2 Nitrospira sp. CG24A | reverse complement strand
CGGCTGAGAGACGTTCAATTCTTTCAGGCCCGCGCCCCCGGCAAGCGCCAAGACCGCAGCTCCGATCAATACAGCTTTCATTTCGTTGCCTCCTTGCCTTCCTATCCGTTGAATGTCATTGCGAGTGAGATGCCACGTAGACGTGGAAAGACCTCAGGCCTAAACCTCTGCACAAACAATGTCTTAGGAGTAAGGACTCGAAGTCGATGCCAAGAAGTTGTTGAAACTGGCGAGAAAGACCCCGCCGGACATCCGGTCACTGTCGCAAGACGCTACAGCCAGGAGAATGTCACACGTCAACGGTCAACGGTCATTCGTCGTAACGACTCAGGTAGATAGGCCGAAGGCTTTTAGCCTTCAGTT
>NEWT02000014.1 GCA_002869925.2 Nitrospira sp. CG24A | reverse complement strand
CACGACTCTGCCGTATTATCAATGGCTTAGAACTGTGGTAACTACTTATACGTACAAATTTGTACGCTCCATTGCATGTATGTTTTCAATTTTGTGCAGCACTCCGATTTTGGCGAGGACGAGCATGGGATACATCAAAAACGTGGACACGGACACATTGAGGAGTAATCCCCGTGCTCAAGCGTGAGGCCGCTCTTTGAGAAAAGACTCCCTAGGGTCCGCGTGCCGATGAACTGAGAGGCTGTGAAGCGTGAGGCGTATAGGGTGGGATGTTTCATGCTCGCAGTGCGAAGTCGGGCCGGAAAACAGGCTTTCAGACCCGGTAATTAGAAAAGATTCCCAACCCCTTTGATTTCGACAGGCTCAGTCTTTGATAGGCAGGCGTCCCTCATCCATATCGATCATATCCAATACGCTGAGAGGTCCGACATCGACTTGTGCCGAGAGTTCCGGGTAGACGCGCTTCCGATACTCCACGAGCGCCACATCATCAGGGCGATAGCGATCGATCTGTTCGGCCCATGCCTATTTCTCCAGGGCGGTGGTCGGTTTCGCATGTTCCTGCACCCAAGCTAGCACCTCATCATCGGTGCGGCTGGATAGAATCACTTGGCGCAACGCCTCGGCATTCAACTCAGTAAAGGAGAGGAATCGTCCGTCCAGCGTGAACCCGGTTCCGAGGACATTGCCGGCATAGGCCTGGGGGAGTTGCCCTTGGGCAAGGAGACGGACTTTATCGATCAATCGGGGAAGCAGGATGTACCCACCAAGCGACTTGCGAGGAGATCGCAACAGCACCGGCCTTGGAAAATCCATGACAGTCCTCAACGACGAATGATGTCATATACCCTAAGCCTGACGACCAGAGAAATGAGCAACGCCGCGCGCCGCGAAATGAGCTGAATCGTTTCTAAGTTTGGCAATGGATAGTTAGGACTGAGGTCATGAGGTGGACCGGCCAGGCATGTTTCTGACCCGGATTGTTTGTGCTCTGTTGGCTACTGTCTCTGCCTCACCGGCGCGGTTTTGATTTTGAAGAAAGCTTGCGTAGTGTTCAAGGGCAGCAGCAAGCTGTGGATGGTCCGACCCATAGGCAGTCTCAGCAATGGTAATAGCTCGTTTATACAAGGCTTCGGCCTCAATAGGTCTTCCTTGCTTACTTACAGCCCCCGCAAGCGGAACCATTACGTCACTGGCGTCTGATGAATTCGGACCATAATTCTCCTCGTAGATTTGTAAAGCTCGGCGGAATTGTTCCTCTGCATCTGCATGCTTTCCCATTTCCATCAAGGCCAAGCCGCGATTATTTAGAGTGGAAGCTAGAACAGGGTGCTGACTCCCATAAGTTCGTTCTTGAGAGGCTGCGACTCGCTTAAACATAGTGTCGGCGTCACTAGGTTGCTTTTGCATCAGAGCTAAACCGGCAAGCAGTGCAAGCCTATCGTTGGTCTCCGGGTGATCCTCTCCCATGGTCTTACGAGCGATTTCATATGCACGCCGAATAAGTGGATCGGCCTCCGCAAGTCGCTTTTGCGATAGGTATAGAGCGCCAAGGTTTCCGAGTGCCCACGGAAGGTCAGGTCCTTCAGCGCCTTCTGTTTTTTCCCAAAGTGCTAACGTTTGCTTCAGATAGTCCTCGGCTTCTGCTACTCGATTCATATGGAAATACAACGTTCCCAAGTTGAGAAGCACAGGACCTACCTGTGCGTCTTCTGTTCCATAAGCCAATGAAAGAATTTGAAGAGATCGCATGTAGTGCGACTCGGACTCCCTCGGTCGTCCTTGGTCTAATAAAACATGACCCAGGCGGTTTTCCGTTTTCCCGACCTCGATGCTATTAGGTCCCAGCACTCGATGATAGATGACCAACGCTTGCTCGAAGTGTTGCTGAGCTATTTGGTACTTTCCCTGCTTACCAGCCAATGCTCCAAGAGAGTTTAGCGTCTTCGGAAGACGGAGATCATCCGCCCCAAAATCTTGAGCAAGCTTGAGTGCCTGCAAGAAGTGCCTCTCAGCATCTTGATAACGCCCTTTGTAGTTGGCAGCTTCCCCTTGACGGTAGACCTCTTCCCAAGAGTCAGTGTGAAGCGATCCTTGGTGCGAACAGGCCATTAACGTTACGAGAAACGACAAGAGAATGCTGATGGTTTGTGCCATTGTCTCAGCGTACAGATGGTGGAGCTTCAACCTATATTAGGAATCCGCTAGTAAGGATGAATGTATTGAGTGCTTGCAAGATAATCCCGTCGATCTAACTGCGCGCGTCCATTCATGTTCTATTATCCATTTAATGTTCAGCTGAGCAAGTGAGTGAGGAGTTTTTGACTGCGGCTGTCGAGCGAAGCCCTTCACAGGGAGCACGCTGGTGTACAAGTTGGCGTTGTTGGGCAAGACAATCCTGCCGTTGGAAGATCGGGCTGAGAAGTGAAGAGAGACAGAAGAACGAGCTGAGGAAAATGGCTAGCTGCGCCCGGCTCTGATGCGTTGGGTGGAACGTCGCGTCGTAGTTTCCGTGCGATTCGCAAGCCATTTCTTGAATGAGGCCTGGCTTTCACCGGAATGTTTGCCGGCCAGGAGGCCCTCACCGCTGATGTCCTCGTCGAGCTTGCTCCAATGGATGCCATTCCCTCGCCCGATTAATCGCCAACTCCTGCGTTCCGCAGCTGTGGCATGGACTAGCCTGGGAAGCCAGGCGAGCGGTACCGATAGACTCCGTCCGTCGCTGAGTTCCACTGTCAGCGTGTCCTCTGTCACTGCGACAGCTTCTGCTGCAGGAACTGCAATCTCAATCGCCGAAGTACTCATTCCACGCCTCCCTCAGACGGTCTTGATCCCTGATCAGAAGTCACGCGGTTCAGCGTACCAGGGCCTCTTTTGCAAGAGACCCTGGTGGCTTGAAGATGACTGATTGCAGTATTACTGCACTTCGACGGTGATGGTCTGGCTGGCGGCGACGAGGGCATGGTCCTTCGTGGCACCGGTCACGGTGATCTGGTGCGTCCCCTTGCTCATGCCCTTAAAGGTTCCTTGAAACCCCTTCTGATACTCATTGTCCACGAACACGTGGGCATGCGCAGCTTGGGAGCCCTTGGTCAACTCGTACTTCAGCTCAAAACTGTCGCTGACCTTGTCCTTATCCTTAGGAGACGTGATCATAATCTTCGACCCGTCCTCTACTGGTTTATCCGCTGCAAAGGCCGGTGCTCCGCTGAGCGCACCCACCAACGCGATCCCTAACCCCATAAATCCGATACGTCCTATCACATGCATCACGACCTCCTTGTGTAAAACCGTTTAATCATCACCACACCCTAACACACCCTACGGACGATCCGCTTGAATGGATTTCCGGAGGCCGATGGAAGAGGGTGAGTTGTACCCTCTTTTTGCGCGAACTGAGCCCTTCCCTCCGTCTCACATCTGAGGGCGCGCACTCCGGGAGCGCAGGGCCAACGTAGGTGTCCTACCATTCCTTTCTTCTGATTGTGTGGCTTCGGCGAGCGCGAAGGATGGTCTTGCGACTCTCTCACTCTATTAGCGGGACGTGGACGTGGTTTGTGAAAGAGCGGCGTACCGGGCCTCTTTCATAAGAGGCCCGGGTGGTTCAAGATGGTAGGGTATGGTGTTACTGCACGTCGACGGTGATGGTGTGGGTGGCCGCGACACTTGCGTGATCTTCGTTGGCAGCTTTCACCGTAATCTGGTGCTCTCCCTTGCTTAGGCCCCTCAGCGTTCCTTTAAACCCCCTCTGATACTCATTATCCACGAACACATGGGCATGCCTGCCATGAGAGCCATTGGATAACTTGTACTTCAGTTCGAAGCTGTCGCCGACCTTGTCCCCGTCCTTCGGAGACGTAATCATGACCTTCGACCCGTCCGCTATGTGTTTCTCGTGTTTATCTCCTGCGAAGGCTGGCGCTCCGATGAGAGAGCCCACTAACACGACCCCAAATCCCATGATCCCGATGTGCTTCATGATATCCATCACGACCTCCATGTTCGAACCAGCTGAATGAATGTACCACCATGACGGCTTCTACGGAAGATCCTCGGATTTATATTTCACTTGTTATCCTATCAGTCAGAATCGGCTGCCTCCCCGCACCTCTTCACTTTCACATCATAGCTGTAAGACTTCGCATCCCTGCTCGACTACCAGCTATGTCTTCCCATTATGACGTCATCATGACCGGAACCGGACATCTGTACTGCATACACGGCATTCGTGGTAGAGATCTGACGGAACTAAAAGCCAGCGTGGCTTACAAGTATAAGGCCATCACACACGAACCCCGTATTCAGGAGCGACACAACGACTGGCAGAGGTGTGGTTAGAAACCTTTTCATCTACCGGTCGGTGTGATGCGAAGGAGGAGCAAAAAGATAGGGGTAGCGTGTTGCCTTGACAGGCTTCTTGCCTGCTCACTAGACTCCTCCTTCGTTTTCTTTTCCTCACTTGTCGAGAGGCGTGATGATGTACAGCCTCGCTTCTTTCTCGATCGCGGACATGACCGAATGCGCTTCGGAGCTTCGTAAGCTGGGAGCAGCGGCCTCGTCCACGCAGGACGTTGCCCAACGAATCGCCTCGTATCTCTATCGGCAGCTGGGGAACGATCAGACTGGTCGGCAGGATTGTGTCCTGGTCCGCTGTTTTCTCACTCGCGCCTATCGGGAACTTGATCCGAAGTCCCAGGACTGTGCCAGGCGAGCCTTGGCTTGCGGACCAGGCTCTGTGGACATGAAATGCCTGACGTTGTTCGGGACGGCTGGAGAGCGGCCCGAGTGGAATGATCGCAATCGTTCCCGGCGCTACCGATCGATTCCCATAACCGACAAACAGGTCGTTGCTCAGTTCCCCATGGTGTTGCAATTGTTGCAACAGCTCGGTGTGGATCTCACATCAAAGACACAACCCGAATCGGACCAGCTTGTCGATTGGACCCAGCACACACTCGATGTCTTTCATGTGGCAGAGGCCAAGGGCAGCCCCTTTGTCCCGGCCCAAGAGGAATTTGTCATTCCGTTCGGTATCGAATCGGTCTTGGGGTTTGGCGGAGGGTTTCCATCCAAAGAGTTCTTCACGGTCATCCTGTTCTCAAGGGTGAGGATTTCCCGCGAGACGGCAGAACTCTTTAAACCGCTGGCATTGAGCGTCAAATTAGCCCTGTTGCCCTTCGATAATAACGGTTCGAAACGTTCGATCCATCCGGTGGAGGGTCAGCCGGGTCGGCGGTAGGCATGGGCTGACCATGCAGAACATCACCGGTCTCTTGGAAGCGGGTGTGACAGGTCCAGCTCATCGATGCGTGTTCGTCGCCGCAGGGTGTCCCGTCTGAACTTTGGTTGCAGCGCAATCTGAGAGAGTGCTAGACTTCTCCTCTCGAACCTGCCAATCCCCAGTACGAAAGAAGTCCTAGGCCAGTATTGACGGGAACGATCGGCATGGCACAAGACGCCACTACGCTGGACGATCCGAAACGGTTGGACGCGCTCCACGCCTACGAGATCCTCGATACCCTCCCGGAGCCGACTTTCGATCAGCTGGCAAAGCTTGCTGCACAAATATGCGGAACGCCCTACGCGGCTATCATCTTCATGGACGGTGCTAGGCAGTTTGTTAAATCGAAAGTCGGTTTCACCGATGAGGATGCGCCGAGTTTCTTCAGCCTGGCGACCCGTCACACCGATCTCCTCATCATACCGGATGCAACGCAGGACGGACGGCTTGCACCCAACTTGCCGGTCATCGGGGATGCCCAGGTTTGTTTTTATGCCGGCATGCCTCTGATATCCGCGGAGGGCCATGCACTCGGCATGCTTTGTGTGCTTGACCGCATCCCGCGCCAACTCACCAAAGAGCAGGGCGATGCGCTGCGGGTGCTGGCCCATGAGGTTCTCTCCGAGTTGGAATTACGCCGGATTCGCAAGAGCCTGGAAGAAGGCTCGTTCCGGCAAGATCCGGTGCTTGGTGCGCGATACAAGGCCGACGAGTTTCTCCGTTCGCTCGTCGAAGGCACTGTGGCCTCGACCGGTGGAGACTTTCTCCGAGAACTCGTCAAACATGTCGCATTCGCGCTGGGCATTCGCTATGCCTTTGTCGGCTACTTGCTCCCAGAATCGCGCATCCGCACACTCGCCTTCTGGAAGGGCGACGGCTATCTGGATCAGGTTGAGTACAGCCTCGACGGCACGCCTTGCACCAAGGTCATCAACGGCGAGACCTGCCACTATTCGCAAGATGTTCAGCAGCTCTTCCCGCGTGATCAGGATCTGGTGACATTGGGTGTCACCAGCTATTTGGCCGTCCCGTTAAAAGATCCAAAAGGCCAGGTCCTAGGGCATCTGGTCGCGATGGATGTGAAGCCGATGACGCTGACCTCCGATGAAGTCGAGGTATTCAAACTCTTTGGCGAACGGGCCGGCGTCGAGATTTATCGTCAAGTCATCGAAGAGTCCCTCAAGGAACGTGAGGCGACGCTCCGCGCTATTGCCGAAGGGGCGGCGAGAGAAGTCGGGGATGAATTTTTTCGCTCGCTCGTAAAGAGCCTCGTGACAGCCCTCAATGTGGAGTATGCCTACATCTCCGAGCTCAAGCCGGACGGCTCGAAGTTTCAATCCAAAGCCGGTTGGGGTAAGGGGCAGGCGCTACCCCAGTTCGACGTTCCGGCGCGAGGTCCATGCGAAACCGTCTTAAAACGCAACTGCGTGCACCATCCGAGCAAACTCCGTGAGCTTTATCCGCACGTACAGTTGATTCAAGACATTGGCGTAGAAAGCTATTGCGGCGTCCCGGTTGTGGACACATCGGGGATGATACTGGGACACCTCGCCGTCATGGATTCCCATCCGATGCCGGACGAGCGGTTGGTGTCGTGGGTCCTCGAGATTTTTGGCGCGCGAGCGGCCGGCGAAATCCAACGGGTGCGCATGGAAGCACAGATCAAGGAGAACGAAGAACGGCTTCAGGACTTGTTCGACGAAGCGCCGATCGCGTATGTCTATGAGGGGGTCGATTCCAAGTTGCTCCGAGTCAACCGCACAGCCATGAAGTCCTTGGGCATCACGGCGGATCAGGTTGGCGGCCTCTACGGAAGGGACTTTGTCCCCAATACACCCGACGCACAACGCCGTCTGAAGGAGGCGTTTGCCTCTGTCGGTAAGGGTATCGACACGAGTGGCGTGGTGCTGGAACTGCGGCGCAAAGACAACGGCAAACCGCTGTGGATGAAGTGGTGGTCACGGCCCGATCCCAGCGGCACCTATACGCGGACCATGTTCATCGACATTACCGAGCAAGTCTTGATGGAGCAGGAAAAGGCCAAGCTCGAAGCACAGAACGTCTACTTACAGGAAGAGATCAAAGGCACACACAACTTTGAAGAATTGATCGGTGGCTCGACCTCGCTGAAAAAGGTTCTCAAGAACGTGGAACGGGTGGCTCCGACCGATTCGACCGTCCTGATCACGGGAGAGACCGGTACCGGCAAGGAACTGATTGCGCGGGCCATCCATAATCTCAGTCCCCGCAAAGATCGAGCCCTGGTGAAGGTCAATTGCGCAGCCATTCCAGCCGGCCTGATTGAAAGCGAGCTGTTCGGCCATGAGAAAGGCTCGTTCACGGATGCGACAGCCCGTCGAGTCGGGCAGTTTGAGCTCGCCCATACCGGCACGCTCTTCCTCGACGAAATCGGCGACCTCAGCGCCATGACACAAGCGAAGCTCTTGCGCGTGTTGCAAGAACGAGAATTCACCAGAGTCGGTGGGGTCCAATCCATCAAGGTCGATGTACGCATCTTGACGGCCACGAACAAAAATCTCGAAGAACTCGTTCGCAAGGGACAATTCCGGGAAGACCTCTACTATCGCATCAACGTCATTGCGCTCTATTTGCCTCCGCTCCGGGAACGTGGAGAAGACGTTCCCCTCCTCGCCAAACATTTTCTGGCCAAACGAATCGAAGAAGACAACCGCCCACCCCAAGAGTTTTCCAAAGATGCCGTCGATCTTCTGTCTCGCTATCCATGGCCGGGCAATGTGCGAGAGATGGAAAACATCATCGAACAGGCATTTATCTGGTCCAAGGGATCGGATACCATCACCCCCGAACATCTCCCGATCATTATCAAGGAAGACTCCCGATCTTCTTCACTCCGCGACGACACCCTCGCCGGGCGATTGTCGCTTGAAAAAGCCGTGATGGAATTCGAGCGAGAAATTATTTTAGACGCCCTCAAACGGACAAACTACATCCAAACCCATGCCGCCAATCTCCTGGGAATTAGCCGCCGGATGCTCAAGTACCGCATGGACACGCTGGGAATCGGCAGGCCCGATCAGGAGGGCAGCAGTGAGCCTCCGGTCCTCGCGCATGAATAGCGCGGCAACTTCCCTCATTCCGTATTGTACATAGCGCGCGGGAGCCATCCCCCCAACAAGAAAGCGGCCAAGATTACTCTGCACTGCGCGCGTCGAACGAGCACCTTCTGAGTGTACGCGTTCCGCAACCACGAAGCACACCTCTCGCTCTTTCCCTCTCGACCTGAAACGGCCTATTAATACTGCAGTTCGTACTATTGGAAACACCCTGATTGCGGAAATCCGCTCCAGCGTTAGCACGAAGAGTTGAGGAAACATCGCATCATCTGGTTTCACATGGTCTACGCCATCGACCGAAGAGCATGGATGATTCGCCTCCTGGCTGCCTCCATCGCCAACACGTGCATGAAGACTGGCGCTCTCTCGTCGACATTCATAACGTATCATTCGTCGCTCATCTAAACACCGGCTGCACCATCTTAACGAGAATCACGCGCATCACGAGTGGAGCCCCACGGCTTTAGCCTACTCCGCCATAGTAGCCGACAAGGCTACGAAGGCTGGAAGCGTATCCTCCTTCGCCAAGGCTTCGGCACGCCGCCCATAGGCTTTGGCCGACGGGTCGGAGAACACCCGCTACGCATTCCTCCGCAGCTTTATCCATCCTCCGTAGCAGCCTACTCCGGAGGACGGGCAGCGGTGGCTTCCTGCATAGGCGGGTGAGCTAACCCGTCGGGTTGATACGCGAGAAAAGATCGCAGACACAGAGCACGGATGCCGCCAGCCCGCATTATTCACGAGGGTGGGAGCCAAAACCGCCGAGGCGGCAAGCGAGACAGACTCTCGGAGGTGTGAGGAATGGAGGTCTACATGAACCAGTACGTTAATCAACCGAACGGCGTGCCACCCTGCCGTCAGGTGTGTGCGGCGACGTATGGTTATCGTGAACGACGCAGGCTAAGACTGTGCGGTTTGATAATAGGCCACCTGATATGCTGAGCCAATCCTGCGCAGTGACACCGTACCGGCGCGACTGAGCCGGTCAACGGCGGAGAACATCTGAGCCCAACTCATTCCCGACTCGGAGGCCAGCGCTTCAATCGTCAGCGGTCCTCTCTTTTTCAAGGACGCGATGAGCATGTCGTCTGTGAGGATTGACGGAGTAGACGGATCGATAACAATATTCAAGGCGGCCTCCATCGGAGTAGTGACCAGCATCCATGCTAGGCAACAACAGGATTATCTTTGAAATGATCTTAGTCCCGCGAGCCAGGGAGTCAAGGACTTCGCGAGTTTCCTCTGCAACGCATGGACGGTCACCGCAATGCCGCTGGCCTACGACGAGAAGAGCCCTGCGCGACTGGTCGGTAGGGTGCCACAATATTTCCTATCTGATCGTGGGTTCGCCATTTAATTCATGACGATTCGTCGTGAACTCGCCAGAGAGCGCATTCCGTGTGAAGCAGTACTCACCTGTAAAGATTCAGACGTACTCGTTCCCTCCTGCGCTTGGCGAACGCCGCTTCACGCGCAAGAGCAGTAGATCGTCGATTGGAGAAGAAGCGCTCAGGAGTACTGCCGGCTGCGGACTATTTTACCGCTGTTTGTCCTATCAGCTGGAACGTTCGTTTGAGCATCGCCGAGGTTTTTGGTGTTTCGAAGAAAGAGTGAAAGATGTCATGCACGACAGTCCGGTGTGCCACATGGTCGGCTTGAAATTGTTTGAGAGCGGCAGATCGACTCGCCCCCGTATAGCCCATGCGGATCGCGCACCGTTCCAGTTTATCCTGTCGATCCGGCAACGCGTGGGTTTGCATATCGTGCACCATCTGCAGTTTATGTTCAACGTCCCTGAGGAACTGATAGGCGCGAGTAAGGGCATTTTGCTGTTTCGACGACAGGATATCCGCGCGGTGAAGCCGCGCCAACGAACCGATGGTCCCTCGGTCCAAGATCCCAGGCAATCGATGACCGGCAAGCACTTGAATCGTTTGGACCAAAAACTCAATCTCGCGGATGCCCCCGCCTCCCAGCTTGACGTTACGCTGCTCCTGCCCGCGTTCCGCCATCTTCGCATCGATCCGTTCCTTCACGGATCGGACCTCCTCCACGATTGCAAGTCCCTGTTCGACAGCCCGCCGTTTCGATGAAGGCGCCAACACAAAGGGCCGCACCAGCTTAATGAACGATTTCCCGACCTCCCGCGATCCGGCAATGGGCCAGGCCTTCAGCAAAGCCAACCGTTCCCATGCCTGTCCCCTCGTCCGGTAGTATGTATCGTACTCATCGAGCGAGCGAGTCAGCTGGCCTACCGAGCCTTCTGCCCGCAAACGGAGATCCACGCGATACAGGTACCCTTCATGGGTCTGTTCGGTCAGCGCCTTCGTCAGCTCCCGCGCGAGGATTTCAAAGTATTCCTCATTGGACAGGCTGCCCTGCACGGGACTCTTTGCCTTCCTACGCCCTGATACAACCCGTCTGGTTTCCCCTTCATGGGATTCACACACATAGAGCACATCGACATCGGAGCTATAGTTCAGCTCGTGTCCGCCCAACTTCCCCATCCCAATGACCGTGAAACCGGTCTCCACCCACCGCCCCTGCCGATTCCGATGCATGGGAACGCCGAACTGGGTGCGTAACCCGCCATCTACAACACGGTACGCGGCATCGATCAAAATAGAAGCCAGATCCGAGAGGGAAGCCGTTGTTTCCACCACATCGGCTAATCGAAGGAGATCGCGCACGCCGATGCGCAACATCTCTCGACGACGGAATCGTCTGAGCGCGTCCAACTTGAGTTCAGTGGAGGTGACCGTCTCCATACTTTGCCGAACCGTACGTTCCATCCCCACCCTGGTCGGCGCAGTAGACAACACATTCTGTTGGGCCAACCAGTACAGCAGCAGAGGGTCGTGGACGAGAGTGCAGGCGAGCGAGTTACTATTTCCGAAGATCGTGCACACCAAGTCCACCATGCGAGGAGCGGTGCCCAGGTATTCCAGCACGGCCGACCGGCTCACTCCGCTCGCAAGCCAGCGTTCCCATTGGTTCAGAGCCAGATCTGGATCCGCAGTCCTCCCGATGGATTCAAGTAAGGCGGGCAAGATACCTGCCAACTGATGCCGCTGCCATGGATCGCCTGCCATCGACTGTAAGTTTGCATCGGCTTCCTTGATGCGCTGAAGTCCGTAGGGTCGAAGAATGGCTTCGACCTGAGCTGGTTCCAACCCTGGCGCTAAAAGGACGGGGGTTGGGTCTGGCCGAACACTCTGATCGAACGTAGAAACGGGACGACTGCGTGGTGCCGGCTTCTTGGGATAAGCTGCCATAGGCGGGCATTATACTGATACATTGCCGCTCGCACAATGAACCATGGTTCGGCTATACTCCGAATCATGACGGACGGGCTTGGATCACGTGAGTCGATCATCAAGACCCTGGCTTCATTTTGTCCTGATGTCGATGATGAAATCGTTCAGGATTTCGTGTCTCGGATGGACCCCGAGTACTTCGAGCGGTTTCCACCGGACACCATTGCACACCATATTCAGCTTGCCAGCCGGCTTACGCCTAACCACCCCTGCGAATTATCGATCCTCGACAAACAAGCAGGGCAATCAGAAATCAGCATCGTTGCCTACGATTATTTCTCAGAATTCGCCGCCATCTGCGGGGTGCTCTCGGCCTTTGGACTCAATATTGAAGAAGGACGGATCTATACATTTATGGGGGCCACGACCCCTCCCTCAACAGCCAGCCGACCCAAAGGCCGGCCAGGCCTCAGCCGCAAGAAAATCGTCGATGTCTTCCTGGTGCATCCCATAGAGCGCGCGGGCTTTCCCTTACCGCAACATCATACCCTCCAACAGACCATCGGCGAGGTTGTTCAACTGCTGGACGCCGGTCAGTACGAAGAGACGCGCCAATATGTCAACCGCCGTCTCGTTGAACGATTGGACAAGCAGCGAAGCGCCTTTACCGGCCTGCTGGATACGGTGCAGATTACCTTCGACAACAGCCAGTCACCGACTGACACGATCATGGACATCCAATCGGATGATACGCCGGCGTTCCTCTATGCACTGGCAAATGCCCTGGCCATGCGCAATATTTACATCGCCAAGGCCCAAATCGAATGCGACGGCACCAAGCTGCACGATCGTTTCTTCGTCAGGAATCGCGATGGGCAGAAGCTGACCGACTCTGCCGATCAACAGCAACTACGGCTGACCGCTGTGCTCATCAAACAATTCACACATGCCTTGACCTGGGCGTCCGACCCGGCGAAGGCGCTGGCATCCTTCGACCAGTTCCTGGATCTGATCGTGAAAGACCAGGGCAAGAAGAGCAAGAACCAGGCACTCGACTTTGTCAGCGATAAAAAAACCTTTCCACTGCTGGCACAACTACTTGGCGCCAGTGACTTCTTGTGGGAGGATTTTCTCCGACGCCAGCACGACAACCTCCTACCGCTGCTGACAGAATACCGGGATGCCCCCCTGATCAAGCCTCAGGCCACTCTCCGGAAAGAGCTCGGACGTCTGGTCGCTCGCGCCAAAACAGACGACGCGCGAAAAGACGCTTTAAATCGGTTTAAAGACCGTGAGATGTTCCGGATCGACATCAAGCACATCGTCGAACCTTCAAGCAATTTCCCGGACTTTTCGCTCGCACTCACGGAATTGGCAGAAATCATCATGGAACGGAGCATCGCAGATTGCAGCGCCAAGCTGGAGAAGTCATACGGAGCCCCCCGGCTCGCCAACGGAAAGCCTTGCCCCTTCGCCGTCCTGGGACTGGGAAAATTCGGAGGGCGAGAACTCGGCTACGCCTCAGACATCGAAGTCCTGTTCGTCTACGGTGGGTCCGGCAGTACCAACGGTAAGAATGAAATTGAGAACAGCGAATACTTCGAACGGCTGGCCCAGGAACTTTTGGGGTGGATCGAGGCCAAACAAGAAGGTATCTTTCGCATCGATGTCCGGCTTCGACCGCACGGAGGCAAGGGCGCACTCGCCAATGCGTTCGAGGAAATCTGCCGATACTACAGCCCAACTGGCCTCGCCGCGCCATTTGAGCGGCAAGCCCTGATCAAATTGCGACATATCGCCGGCAACTCCGCCC
Source organism: Nitrospira sp. CG24A (assembly GCA_002869925.2). Lineage (GTDB taxonomy): Bacteria > Nitrospirota > Nitrospiria > Nitrospirales > Nitrospiraceae > Palsa-1315. The sequence goes on along the minus strand of NEWT02000014.1, from coordinate 66,336 downwards.
TAGGCCGTAAACTGGAAACACACCGGGACTCTTTCGTCTACGGAGACGCCCCCTGGGACATTCCCGCAGCACTGGAGCTCAGGAGACAACAGCTCAAACAACTGGTCGCTCCGGGCAAGGTCAACGTGAAATATAGCGCAGGTGGGCTCATCGATATCGAATATACCGCCCAATATCTACAAGTTTTGCATGGCCATAAGCACCCGGGCCTGCATACGCCCAATACCCTGCAAGCACTCGCCGCACTGGTGAATACAGGGTTGATCGCGCGCACCGATGGAGCCGGCCTTCGAAAAGCCTATATCTTCTTCCGGATGTTAGTCGACGGATTACGCATGGTAAGGGGAAACACCAAAGACCTTGTACTGCCTCCTCCGGATTCAGAAGAGTTCATCAGTCTTGCCCGCCGCATCGGCTATACACGAGACGACTGGCGAGCCGGCGCACGAGAGTTACAATCCGACATCCAACAGCACATGACACTCACCAAAACTTTCTACGAACGGACGTTTGGAGCGTTGTGAGGGGAGCGGGAGGGTAGCCTTGGCCGCTCCTCTAAAGGGAGGTTTAGGAAAGGGACAAGGGCTCGCTCGACGAGCGCAGTAGGACCGACACGGATGCCATTCCAGGGAGAGTGGAGCCCCACGGCTTTACAGCCGTGGTCCCTTTTGTATCTTCGGCGGAACCCGCCGAAGCGTGCCCTCCTTCGCCAAGGCTTCGGAGGACACCCGCTGCGCATTCCTCCACAGCTTTATCCATCCTCCGTAGCAGTCTACTGCGGAGGACGGGCAGCTGTGGCTTCCTGCGTAGGCGGGTGAAAACACGGCCTTGCTCTTAGACCTCTCTCTCACCGAGTGCCTAAATCTGGCCTGATACCTAGCGAAAAATACAACGGCGTCTTTTTCCCAGTTGCAGGAGAAAGACGCCGCTGTATCGTTTGTCTTATGACAGGATAAGGTCGGTATTGGGCAGCCTCCTACACGTCGTAATACAGCACATACTCGTACGGATGCGGGCGCAACCGCATGGGATCGACTTCTTTGGCTCGTTTATAGCTGATCCAGCCTTCAATCAGATCCTTGCTGAACACCCCGCCCTTGAGGAGGAACTGATGGTCCTGTTCGAGATTGCGTAACGCTTCGTCGAGACTGCCCGGCATTGTGCGGATGGCCGCCGCTTCCTCCGGCTCAAGATCGTAGAGGTCCTTCTCTGCCGGCTCACCAGGATTGATCTTATTCTCGATCCCATCCAACCCTGCCATGAGCATGGCAGAAAAGGCGAGGTAGGGATTCGCGGTTGGATCTGGGAAGCGCACCTCGATCCGCTTGGCTTTCGGGCTCGGTGAATACATAGGAATCCGTATTCCTGCCGACCGATTCCGGCTGGAATAGGCCAACAGAACCGGCGCCTCGTACCCAGGGGTAAGCCGTTTATAAGAATTGGTCGTCGGATTCGTAAACGCCGCCAACGCCGGGGCGTGCTTCAGAATGCCACCGATATAATAGAGACAGAGTTGCGAGATGCCGGCATATTCCTTCCCCGCAAACAGAGGCTTCCCGTCTTTCCAGATGCTCTGATGCGTATGCATACCGGTCCCGTTGTCCCCGAAGATCGGCTTGGGCATAAAGGTCGCGGTTTTGCCATGGCGCCGGGCGACGTTCTTGACGATGTACTTGTACATCATCAAGGTGTCTGCCGTTTTAACCAGTGGACCGAAACGGATGTCGATTTCCGCCTGGCCTGCCGTCGCCGTCTCGTGATGGTGCTTCTCAATGGAAATCCCGGCCTTCTGCATCTCTAGAACCATCTCGCTACGAATGTCCTGCTGTGTGTCGGTCGGAGGCACGGGGAAATAGCCTTCCTTGTGGCGGATTTTCCCGCCCAAGTTGTGGCCTTCCTGTCCGGTGTTCCACGCGCCTTCTTCGGAGTCGATAAAATAAAATCCGCTGTGGCCCGTCTGATCGTACCGGACCTGATCGAAAATGAAGAACTCCGCTTCCGGCCCCCAGTAGGATGCATCGCCGATCTTCGTGCTCTGGAGATATTTTTCCGCCTTCTGCGCCACAAATCGTGGATCACGCTCGTACGGTTCACGTGTAATCGGATCGACGACATTACCGACAAGGCTCATAGTCGGAACGGCACAGAACGGGTCGAGACAGGCCGTGGTGGGATCGGGAATCATCAGCAGATCGCTGTCGTTGATCGCCTTCCAGCCTCGGATCGACGAACCATCCAGCCCGGATCCATCCTTGAAGAGTCCTTCAGTCAGTTCTTCCACAGGAATGGAAAAGTGTTGCCAGGTGCCGATCAGATCCACAAACTTCAAGTCGACGATCTGTATTTTGTGCTTCTTCGCAAACTCCAGTGCCTCGCGGGGATTCATTCCAGTCCTCCTTAATACGCCCGATTTATGACGGTATTCCTGCCGATACGCCTTCCGGCGCATCAACAGGATGGCCCATGAACCGATCGATATCATGCCGAATGGTCGAGCGGATGGCCTCCAGTCGAGCATGGTCCTCTACCTTGGCTCCATCCCGGTCCGTGACATAGAACACGTCGACGACCTGGTGTCTGCCGACGGTGCGCAAGGACTGCTCAATATCGTCGTCCAGTCTGGTCGAAATCCTGGCCGCATGGACTGACAAACCAAGTTCAAAAATAGCATGCGTGATGACATACAAGAGCCCTTGCGTATCGTCGGCAAACACATCGATCACTGTGAGCCGGTCGCATATCCCATTATCGATCTCCACCTCAGTGGCATGGTGGGTGTCAGGCAATTGGCGCGTCGTGGAGAAGCGGGCTTTTCTGCGCATCAACTGTTCAAGCGCCTCTTCGCCCTTCAGCACCCGGATGATCGTCTCGCCGACAGAAGCACGGCGATCCTCCGGGGGAACGCCCGCATAATCTGGGTCGGTAGCCTGGAAAGTGTTCACGACGATTCCGTCATCTCTGGTGATGATCTGGGCGTCCAGAATATCAAGCCCCTCAGACGCCATCGCGCCGGCCATTTTCGAAAAGATGCCCGGGGTGATGTTGTCGTGGGTAATGACCGTGTACTCGCACATGCCCAGTTCCTCGTTGTAGGTCTCCTCAACCAGCACATCTCCCGCCTGCAATCTTCCGATCGCTCCCAGATGGGCAGCGATTCGCTTCGGAGGCGTCCCATGCAGATAGCGCAGGGGAAACTGGCTCAGTTGCGACTCGATCCAGTCGAGACCCACGGTCTCTGCGTCCGTAAACTCGCGCGCCACCTCGCTCACTAATTCCTTAATGCATTCGGGACCAACCATCTGATCCTGTTCACCCAACACAACCGGCAGCGTGCGCCGATAGAGCTGGGTGAGTAAGGACTCCTTCCACTTCGTCAACACGCCAGGCCCCACCGCCGCAATATCGGCAGCCGTCAAGACCAACAACTTGCGGAGGACTTCCGGCGTCCCCACCTCTTCGGCAAAAGGCAAAAGTACTTTTTGGTCATACGGGTCGCGCCGGAAGGCCGTGTTCGCCATGAGCAGATGCTTGTGCACGAGAAACACCAGAATTCTCGTCTCTTGCTCATCAAGGCCCAACCGCGCTGCCGTCTCCTCAGCAATCACCTTGCCTACTTCGCAATGATCTTCTTTTCGTCCCTTCCCTAAATCGTGCAACAGGATCGCCAGGTGCAAGAGATCCTTCCGTCTGATCTCCTGATACACTTCCCCGATGGCTCCAGACTCCAGGCCAAGCGCTTCGGCCTTCGCCACCGCCAATAGGGTGTGCACATCGACCGTGTATTTGTGATACTGGTTGAACTGCATCAGACCCCGGAGGGTCGCAAACACAGGGATAAGTTTCTCCAGCAGATGGGCACGATGCATGGCTTCAAGCGTGGCGGCCACCCCATCCGGTCCAGCAAGGATCTTCAGAAAGACGCGGCTGACTTCAGGAGTTCTGAATGCCTCGCTTGACACGCTATCCATATGACTATGGATCTCGTCTACGAGATCAGTCTCGATTTTGAGCCGCCTGGACCTCGCCACGTCGAACAGCCGGAGGAGCACATCCGGACTATCTAACACGCGAGCCCGCAGTTCAGATGGGACGGTTACATGCCGGCCGGTCACCACAAAATAGCCGTCTACCATATTGCTCTGTAGAGCACGAGGTGATCGGCGCTTTGCAGATATGGCTTGGCAACGGTCCACAAATCGGAGCATGGTCTCGTGGAGCCCTATCGTATGCCGGTAGTACTGCTGCATGAACTGCTCTACCCCAAGGAGGTGAGGCCGGTCCTCGAACCCGTACAGGGAAGCGATCCGGACCTGCTCATCGAACGAGAGAATTTCCTGGGCCATCCCGGCTTCGACATGGAGAAATGCCCGGACACGCCACAGAAAATCGCGGGCCTCCGTCACTGAGAGAAAGTCCTGCCTGGAGAGAAGACTGCGGTCCGCCAAATCTTGTAGTGTTGGAGCCAGGAACCGGGCCATTCCGACCCACCGGAGCAGATGAAAGTCCCGCAGCCCTCCTTTGCTTTTCTTGACATTGGGCTCCAGGAGGTAAATCGTCTGCCCAAACTTCACATATTCACGTTGCCGCTCTTCCATCTTCTGCTCGATAAATCGCCCCACTCCACGGCCTATAACTTCCTTCGCATAGAGGCGATGGAACTTCTGGAACAGGTTCGGGCTTCCAGCCAAAAACCTGGCCGTCATCATTGCGGTACGGATCGAGAGATCCTCCCCGGCCAGCTCGATACAGTCTTGAGTCGTTCTCATACTATGGCCGACCTGAAACCCGAGATCCCAGAGATGGTGCAGCACCTCGCGAAACAATGCCGGCGCCGCTTCTCCTGCTTCCTCGCTGTAGAGGAACATGATGTCGATGTCAGAATAGGGGGCCAATTCCCGCAAGCCATACCCCCCTAGTGCAATCAGACAACAGTGCTGAGACCCTGCAACCTGCACTCCCTCCCCAGCCTGCCTCATCGCGTGCTTGTACCGGTCTCTCACCAGCCCGTCCACGAACTCCGTCAAGGCCGTCATGATTTCGGCCGCCGTGGCCCCAGCCAATAACCGTTGACGGAGCGCCTGTCTGTGCTCTGCCAGAGCGGAGACCGGTGTGGTCTCCGCCCCCGGCAAGAGCTCAGCCGACGACCCGTGGTCAGGAGTCAGGATCACAGCGCGCTTTCCCCCATCTCACCGGTCCTGATTCGCACCACATTAGCAATATCCGACACGAAGATCTTTCCATCCCCGACGGTACCAGTTTTTGCGGCACGCGTAATGGTTTCGATCACTTTCGTCGCCAGATTATCCGCAACGTACACTTCGAGTTTGATCTTGGGAATGAAATCGGTCGTGTACTCGGCGCCTCGGTATGTTTCCTTACTTCCCTTCTGGCGTCCGAATCCCTTGACTTCGGTCACCGTCATCCCCTGCACGCCGATTTCCACCAACGCCTCCTTGACTTCATCCAACTTGTACGGCTTGATCACGGCCTCAATCATCTTCATGGCGATATCCCCCTTTACATGCACCCCCGCAGACGCTGCTCATGCAGCGTCTGCGGGGACTGCTCGCACGATTGTTTCGTCGATTGTACCATGGGCCATGTCTCAAACGTGATAGGCCTTCTCACCGTGCTGACTGACATCCAAGCCTTCTTGTTCTTCATCTTGCGTCACACGCAGGCCCATAACCACGTCGATTATTTTAAGAATAATCCAGGTACAGATCATAGAAAAGCCCGCTACCGCGCCGATCATGAGGAGCTGAACCATCAAGAGTTTTGGATTGCCAAAGAACAGCCCATCGTTCCCGGCAGCATTGATCGCCTTCGACGCAAATAAACCTGCCCCAACGAGGCCGAGCGCTCCGCCCACACCGTGAACCCCCACCACATCGAGCGAATCGTCGAAACCCAAGGCCGGCTTCAGGATGCTGACACAGATATAACAGACAATTCCAGCCGCGATGCCGATCATGATCGCTCCGAACAACCCCACAAACCCGGCAGCAGGAGTAATGGTAGCCAAACCAGCGATGGCTCCGGTCGCACAACCGAGCGCCGTGGGCTTCCCGCGATGCGCCCACTCGATCAGCATCCAGACCACCGTCGCGACACAGGCTGCGATGTGGGTCGCCACGAAGGCGCTGGCCGCCAGCCCATTCGCACCCAACGCACTGCCCGCGTTGAACCCGAACCAGCCGAACCAGAGCAGACCCGCGCCCAACAACATGATCGGGAGATTATGCGGAGGCATAGGAGTGTTCGGATAGCCCATGCGCTTTCCAAGCATAATACAGGCGACCAAGGCAGACGTGGCAGAACTGACGTGCACGACTGCGCCACCGGCAAAGTCTAATGCGCCCATCTGCGCCAGCCATCCGCCTCCCCAAATCCAATGGCAGACAGGATAGTACACCACGATCGACCAGATGCCGAGAAACCACAGCATGGAGGAGAACCTGATGCGTTCCGCAATAGCCCCCGTCATCAGCGCCGGGGTAATGGCGGCGAACATCATCTGGTACATCATGAAGACTTCGTGGGGAAGCGTGGGACCATAGACGGGATGAGGATCAGCTCCTACCCCTCGCAAGAATGCCCAATCGAAGTTCCCGATGAACCCACCGACATCGGGGCCAAAAGAAAGGCTGTATCCGAACAACACCCACGCGATGCTGGCGAGACAGAGACAGATAAAGCTATGCAACACCGTACTCAGGATATTTTTTTGCCTGGTGAGTCCACCATAAAAGAGCGCCAGTCCCGGCAACGTCATCATCATCACCAGCGCCGAGGAGGCAAGGATCCATGCGGTGTCTCCCGTATCGACCTTGAGTACAGCCGGTGCGGCATCTTCTGCTGCGACATCCGACACATTGAGAACCATCCCTCCCACCAACATGACGGTACAGCAGATCAGGAGGACCGGCAGAATCTTCTTCATACTGCTCATCATATGCGATGACATATTTGTATCCTTTCATCCCCTGGTTCAGGACGAGGTTGACAATACGCGCGTTGGATTGTTCTGAGCGGCCCCCCTGGTTGTCTCACGCTCCCCCTTCGACTACGCTCAGGGCAGGTTTCTTCGTAGGACTGAGCTGCGACGTCTGCCCACAGCGAGAGCTGAGCGCGTGGACTCAGCCCTTCGCGGCTTGACTGCTTGTTGCACCACTCACAATAATCGACCATAACCCTCGCGGCCTACCAGCCATGCCCGAGCCGACATGGTCGTCAGCGCTTCTAGTAAGCGCTCCCTTCGTGGACTGGTCCACGAAGGGAGCGGCATCTCACCATTCAACCGATAACTGTCTTCCCGCTCTTAGAACAGGTAGACGACTTGGAATCCCAGGGTCTGTTATTTCAATCCACGCGCCTTCCGTTCCTTAGCCAAATTCGCCGCGACATAGATCAGAAGCTTCTCTTGTTCTCTCGGTGTCAGATGCATGGCCAGGCCTCGTCAATAGCCAAGGGTCAATGGATAATGGTCAATGGCTCGGAACATAACCTCGCTCCTCGACTCAATGGAAGCCCAGAATAGTAACGGGGTGGTCGGGGTGACTTCAACTGCGCGCATCGAACGAGCACATTCTGATCGTGCGCGTTCTGCGAGCAAAGAAGTCATCCTGACCACCCCCTCCTCTCCTTTTGTTCCTCCCAGACGGTGGGAGAGAAACTGTGGGGCCAGGAGACAGGAGTGTTCTCTAATGCGCGCGTCCAACGAGGGTCTTCCGAGACCGCGCGTTGCGCGAGCAGGAGAACGCTCCTGTCCCCTGGCCTCAAATCACACCGTCAAGTACTGCTTCACCTGTTCCGCTGTCAACTCAGTACTTTTTCCCGCCACCACCACCGCCCCTTTCGCCATCACCACATACTTCTCTGCCAAGCGAGCGGCAAAGTGGAGCCCCTGCTCGACCAGCAAAATGGCGAACCGGCGCTGATTTTTGAATCCGATGATCACGTCTTCGATCTGGTCCACGATCGAAGGCTGAATGCCTTCAGTCGGCTCATCGAGCAGGAGCAGCTTGGGATTCGACAGGATCGCACGGCCGATCGCTAACTGCTGCTGCTCACCGCCGCTCAGGACACCGCCCGGACGATTGAGAATTTGTGTGAGCTTAGGGAAGAGGTGGTAGACTTCGTCGAACGCGGTCTTCTCGACCGTCCCGTTCGGCTTGTCCGACCTCGCCCAGAACCCGAGCAGCAAATTCTCACGAACCGTCAAGTGAGGAAGGATCTCCCGCCCCTGCGGCACGCAAGCCAACCCGCTGCGCGCTCTCTGATCGGTCGGCGCCTTCGTGACATCCTTCCCATCGAACATCATCCGCCCCGATCTCGCAGGCAGGAGACCGGTCAATACTTTCAGGGTGGTCGTCTTACCGACACCATTCCGGCCCATGAGACACACCACCTCACCCGAGTCGATGGTAAAGGACACATCCCGAAGAATGTGACTTTCACCGTAGTAGGCGTTGATTTTGTCAAGCTGCAGCATAGCGAAATTTATACAACCTTAGAATCTGATGGTCTGCGCTTGCAACTCGCAGGATGCTCAAAAAGGCCGTCAGCAAGGCCGCAGCCGCCGAACGCACCGGAGGCGTACCCTCTGGGGTACGTTGAGGATGCGTTCAAGGGGAGAACGCCGCTGACGGGCTTTTTCAGCATCCTGCTAATGAGCCACTTTTTGACGGCCCAGATATATTTCTCTGACGCGAGCGTCCGCTTGCACTTTCTCGACGGTGCCTTCGCAAATGACGGTGCCTTCGTGCAAGACCGTCACGATACGGGCGATCTGCCGGACGAACTCCATATCGTGTTCGATGACGATGATTGCGTGCTTCTCCGCCAACGATTGGAGCAATTGCCCCGTCTGTTCCGTTTCCTTGTCCGTCATCCCCGCGACCGGCTCGTCGACGAGGAGCAACGAAGGATCTTGCAAAATCACCATGCCGATTTCGAGCCACTGCTTCTGACCGTGAGACAGCGATCCGGCTCTGGTATGCGCATAATCTTTCAGGCCGATCGTTTCGAGATTTTCCTCGATCCTTGCCCGTTCCTCCGCCGTCGATTTTCCGAACAACGTCGGGAAGACGCCTTTGCTGCTCCGTTTTAACGACAAGTCGAGGTTTTCCCAGACGGTCAGATTTCCATAGATGGACGGCGCTTGGAACTTTCGCCCGATGCCGAGCTTCACGATTTCATCCGCATGTTTCCCGGTCAGTTCCTTGTCTTGGCCAAAGACGACACGGCCGGCAGCTGGTTTCGTCTTCCCGCATATCACATCCAACAGCGTCGTCTTTCCCGCCCCATTCGGCCCGATGACGACGCGCAATTCCTTGTAGTCGACCATGAAGGTCAAGTGGTTCAACGCCTTGAAGCCATCGTAATCGACGGTCACGCCATCGAGATAGATGATGGAATTTTGAAAGGAACTTGGTTCGGCCATCTCAGCGCTTCCCCTCCGGCACAACTACTTTCTGATTTGGCACAATCGGCTTTTCTTCACCAGCTTTACGCCGAGTCAGAAGATCCTTCCCTTTTCGAATCATGCCGACCATCCCATCTGGGAATAACAGCACCACCAACACAAAGAGTCCGCCCAGCATGAAAGGCCAGAGTTCAGGAAAATAATTCGTGAGCACACTGCGGCCGTAATTCACGCTCACGGCCCCTATGACCGCCCCAGCCAGGCTGCCACGGCCACCCACGGCCACCCAAATGACCATTTCAAGAGACGGCAGTACCCCGATCTGCGCCGGCGTGATGATGCCGACTTGGGGGGCATACAGCAACCCTGCTAATCCAGCCAAGCCCGCAGATACGACAAAGACGAACAGCTTGTAGTTGGCCGGGGTATACCCGGAAAAGACCACGCGCTTTTCGCTATCACGCACAGCGACCAGCACCCGACCGGCCCTCGAACGAATGATCCACTGGCACAAGAGATAGGACGCGCCGAGACAGAGCACGGTAATAACATATAACGCCCGCTGCGTACCGGGCTCGGAGAGCCGATACCCGAGCACCTGCTTGAAATCGGTTAATCCGTTCGTGCCGCCGAGATTCGTATCGTTCCGGTTGAAGACCAGCCAGGCGGCGAGAGCCAGCGCCTGTGTAATGATCGCAAAATAGACGCCTTTGATGCGGCTGCGGAAGGCGAAAAACCCGAATACTAACGCAAATGCCATCGGCACGAGGAGTGCTCCAATGACCGCAGCTGGAAAGCTATAGAACGGCTTCCAGAAGAACGGCAGCTCTTTGACCTGGTTCCACACCATGAAGTCCGGCATATCGCTGCCATAGACGCTCTCTTTTCCGATCGTGAGCATCATGTGCATGCCCATGCAATAGGCGCCTAATCCGAAAAATACTCCTTGCCCCAAGCTCAAGATGCCGGTGTAGCCCCAGATGAGATCGAGCCCGAGAGCTAATATCGCAAAGGCGAGAAATTTTCCGAACCGGTTCAGACTGAAATCGGAGAGGTGAAACCAGGAATCTTCCGGCGGCAAGAGGTTCAAGAGCGGCATGACCACGAGCAAAATGGCGCCTACGACTGCAAAGCCTAAACCTCCACTGCGATTCGTGTCTGTTGTTCCGTCACTCATCGTTGTCTTCTCTCTACTCCCCAAGGGTGCGGCGCGAGTCCTTTCCACTGCGCGCGTCGAACGACCACCGCATCATCGTGGGGGTTCCGCGAGCAAGGAAGGACTCGCGCTGCACCCGTCCCTTTCTCAATCGGCATCGCGACCCTTCATCGCAAACAGACCGGACGGCCGCCACTGCAAGAACAGAATCACCATCACGAGGATCAACACCTTGCCGTACACAGCGCCTAACCCCGGCTCGATCAGTTTGTTCAACCCGCCGATTCCCAGCGAGGCCACGATCGTACCGGCCAGTTTCCCAACCCCTCCGGTGACCACCACCATAAAGGCATCCACGATATAGTTCTGACCGAGGCCCGGATCGACGTTCCCGACCATCGTGAGCGCCCAACCGGCGATGCCCGCCAACCCAGACCCGAACGCAAAGGTATAGGAGTCGACTTTTCTGGTCGGAATGCCGAGACAGGCGCTCATATTTCGATTTTGCGTCACCGCCCGCACGCGCAATCCGAGATTCGATTTAAAGAGCGCGAAGTAAATCCCCAGCACGCAGACGATCGAGAGCGCGATGATGAATATGCGGTTATACGGCAGGTAGACCCCCACCAACACTTGCGCGCCGCCTCTGAGCGGCCCTGGCGCAACCACGGCGGTGAGGTCGCCGAAATAGACCCTGGCCGCCTGCATGAGAACCAAACTCACGCCCCAGGTCGCCAACATGGTTTCAAGCGGACGCCCATAGAGAAACCGGATGACCGTCGTCTCCAGCAGGAATCCTGAGCCGGCGGCCGCAAGGAACGCGACCGGCAGTGCCACGGGAAAATACCAGTCAAACACATCTGGCGGAAACCAGGCCGTGAAACATTGCTGCGTGACAAACGTGGCGTAGGCGCCGACCATCATCAACTCGCCATGGGCCATATTGATGACGCCCATCAAACCGAACACAATTGCCAGGCCCAACGACATAATCAAGAGGATTGAACTGAGGCTGATTCCGCGAAAGATCGTTTCAATCGCATTCGCCCAATCGCCCCAGGTTTCAATGCGGTCAATCGCGGCGTCGGCAGTTTTCGCCAGTACCTTCTGCTGTTCGGTCGCCTCAGCGACGGCGCCGGCCTCGACCAGCGCTTTCAGAGCCGGCACCGCATTTCCACTGCGGAGTTCGCCGAGCTTCTCGGCCGCCGCGACTTTAAGCGATGGATCGCCCGACGCGAGCCTGAGCAGCGCTGCAGACTCTTCTATCGTATAGCGCACCCACTTGTTCGACTCGTTCACCTTGGCGGCATCCAGCCATGCAATCGCCGAAGGATTACCGGATGAACCGAGATCTGTCGCCGCCGACCGGCGAACGTCGCTGTCGGGGCTGGCGAGTTTCGCTCGATTCTTGAGGAGATCCATGAGCGGCTTGATGGCCTGCCGGATGCTCCGGCTTGCATTGGCTCGGATCGCTTCCAGCCGCGGAAGCAGGCCGGCATCGCCCTGTTCGATCAAGAGGCGAATAGCTGCCTGGCGGATTGATTCGTCCTCGCTGGCAACCTGAGTAAGGGCTTGCTCTACCGAAGCAGTCGGAGGCGCGGAGACAGGGCCATCCGCCGCGATCGCCCGGCTTGGTTCGAACAATAGGAGCAATCCCACGATACCTAGCGCGACAAGGGTACGCCCCAGAGAAATCACCATGAATTACTCCTCAACAAGACACACGAATAACGTAGACCTCTCGTCCCGTGACCCGTATTTCTCACTCACGTGAGAGGGGGCACATCAGTCGCTCCCTCTCACATGACGGACTATTTTTGATAGGTCCCTTGATGACCGACCCAGTCGCAGCCCTTTTCCGGATTCGTAAATTCACTCCAGGGTTCCGGCTTCACCAGCCCCGGCGAACGGGAAACCACCTTGAACTGCCCGTCCGCCAATATCTCACCGATGAGCACCGGCCTATAGGTGTGGTGATTGGCGGCATCCATCATGATCTCGCCGCCCGGCGCCAGGAACTTGCTGCCATAGACGGCTTTTCTGACCTTGTCGACGTCAGCCGATGCGGCCTTTTCGACGGCTTGCTTCCAGATATAGACGCCGAAATAGGCGGCTTCGATCGGATCGTCCGTGACCCGCTTGTCGCCGTCTGGCAAATTGTTCTTCTTGCAGTAGGCCTTGAAATTCGCCACGAACTGCTTGTTCTGCGGCGTATCGACGCTTTGATAATAATTCCAGGCTGCCAGATGACCGACCAACGCGGATGTGTCCATTCCGCGCAGCTCGTCTTCTGCCACGCTGAAGGCCATGATCGGGGCATCTTCTGCCCTCAAACCTTGGTTCGCAAACTCCTTGTAGAACGGCACGTTGCTGTCACCGTTGATCGTGCTGATCACGGCAGCCCCTCCGCCGGCGGCAAATTTCTTCAGTTTGCCGCAGATGGTTTGGTAGTCCTGATGGTGGAACGGCGTGTACTCTTCCATGATCTTGTCCGCTGGGACTTTCTTTGCCAGGAGCATCGCCCGCAGAATTTTATTGGTGGTGCGGGGATACACGTAATCGGTGCCGAGCAGATAGAACTTCGTGAATCCGCCGCCCTCTTTGCTCATCAGATAATCCACCGCCGGCACGGCCTGCTGATTCGGGGCGGCGCCGGTGTAGAAGACATTGCGCGAACATTCTTCTCCCTCGTACTGCACGGGATAGAACAACAGACCGTTGTTCTTCTCGAAGACCGGCAATACCGATTTGCGACTGACTGAGGTCCAACAGCCGAAGGTGACCGAGACCTTATCCTGCAGCAGGAGCTGCTTGGCTTTCTCGGCAAAGAGATCCCAGTTCGAGGCCGGATCGACGATGACCGGCTTGATCATCCGGCCCATCACCCCGCCCTTCGCGTTGATTTCTTCGACGGCCATCATCACGGTGTCGCGCAACGACACTTCGCTGATCGCCATGGTGCCGCTGAGCGAATGCAGGATACCGATCTTGATCGGCTCCTTGTCCGCCGCATAGGACAGGGCCCAGTTGCCCAAGTTGCCGAGCAGGGCAGCAACCCCGATGCCGGCTACGACCTTGCCTCCCTTAACCAGAAGCTCACGCCGCGAAGGGCCAGCCTCGCTCTCTGCGGTACCGCCCGGTTCAACCGGGTTTACCTCATTAGGTGTATTCGTTGCCATGATCAGTCTCCTTTCACTCACACATAGATGTTAGGTCAGATCGGCAGAAGGATACGTCGCACGAGCATTCTTCTGAACCACCGTGTGTTGCCGCAGCCGCTTCCCATCTCATCAGATGGCTCCCGCTCCCGCGACGTATCACAACCACCCACTGCCTCAATAGCCTTTAATACTGCAACTGTAAGGCCACATGGAACGAATCGACATGCTGGCCTGTCGACCCGGGCGCGTAGTTCAAATTCTGTCCGTTGAACGTACTGGTGCCGCCGATGTTGCCGGTTCGCCAGTACGTCGAGATGCGCGCATTGTGGCCGGCAATGACATAGTTCATGCCGAGTTCAAACTCTTGGCGCGCGCCGGCGAACTGACTATTGAGGCCTGTATACCTTCCATAGGGCTGAAATCTTCCGATCCCGACTTCCTGCGGAAACAGATACAAGGCGTACCCTGTCCATGACGTTCCACTAAACATGCAAAAGCAATCCGCGTTTCCGAAGGCGGCGAGATCCTGTGCCCAATACCGTTTAAACTCAGCGTTGACCGTGAACACGCCATTGTTGTTCGGGAGTACTTTTTCAAAGAGGAGATCGGTGACGACACTCCCGAAGATGCTTTTATTTGCCAATGAACCAGAACCGGCATTCTGATACTCTCCGCCTACCGCAAGCGCTAAAATATCACCAGCTGCCCCATAGTAGGTACCACTGGTGTAGTACCCGGGATTCGACTCATCGTTGAGCAGGTTCCACGTGAGACGTCCGGCGTACTTCAGGCTATTCCTTTGGTTGGGTCCTGCCGTCGCGCTGGACTGCAGTCCCGTGAACACCGACGCGACGTATTGCAGATGTGTACCGCCCGGATGAATTTTCCCGAAGAAGACTGCGCCGTTGTCACGGCCATAGAGACCCGCCCCACCTGCCCCAAAGTTCCCGCTGAAATCGGCCTGGTTAAACGGGGTCCTAAACCCATCGAACACCGCGTGGTAGAACGGACCGTTCAGTTCACCACGCTCTGTCGGCACCAGGGTACGCCCGACCCAGAAGTTCACGAGCTCATTAAACTCGAACTGTCCGATCGCGTCGAGTATGCCGATATTGGAATCCCTCCCGAATTGATTTGAACCTCCAGTTCCAGCACTTCCACCTCCGCCAACCGCGCAGTTAAAACATTCGGTGTTGAAGGCGAACTTCACGTATTTATGGATTCCGCCGTTGATATAGATACGAGCGTTGTTGACACCGAAACTATTGCTGTATTGCGCACCGCTCGCTGACCCATCTTCTACCGCGTTGAAACTGAGACGCGTACCCATTCCGATGGAAATAAACTTGTCGTCGTCAACCTTGATCGTGCCACCGGCATAGGCACTGGGGACCGTGGATGCCATCCCAGCCACCAGCGCCATCGCGGCCCCAGTCACCGCACACATTTTCCACCGTCTCTTTAGATCGATCTTCATAAGTCACAGCCTCCCATGCCCTGTTGAGATTCTAGTGCTCACGCATCCTGGGCTTACTTACCTCGACGACATCGTCGGACGCACGCCATTGTGCGCACCCCAGCCCTTCTCCACCCATGTATCTCTCACCATTCACCCCACTTGATTGAGAGTGGCGGGACCGAACCATCACCAAATCCATGGCCGGTATCTATATGCCGAGAAGCACAACAAACACACTAGGGATCTCCCTAGGAACATGAAACAATATCCCTAGGGAAGCCAGCCCCTATTTTATGTTCCTTTCTGCTACGAGTGCGGATGTTCAGGCGAGAGGTACGGGACTACTCCGATGTGAGGAGGCCGTGGACAAGAGCGTATTTTGTAAGCTCCGCCGTCGTGTGAAGATCGAGGAGCGTCATAATCTGCGATTTATGAAATTCGACCGTCTTTGGCGAGAGCGTGAGGGCCGACGCAATCTCCTTCACCGTCTTTCCCTCTGCCACGAGCTGCAATACTTCACGTTGACGCCCGGTTAAGGGTTTGTCGGTCAGAGCCGCAGGCATCTTTCTTGTGATGGCCGACTCCACCAGACCTTTTGCGACCAAGGGGGTGACATAACATTGTCCATCCATGACCGATTGGACGGCTTGAAGCAATTCTGTCCCGGCGGATCGTTTGAGTAGATAGCCGGAAGCGCCGGCCTTGAAGGCTTCGTTCACATACGCCTGATCCGCGTGCATCGTCACAAAGATCAGCTTGGTGTCAGGCAGAATCTTCTTTAACTTCCTGGCAGCATCGACACCGTTGAGTTCGGGCATCGAGATATCGAGCGTGACAATGTCAGGCTTCAGCTCATAGGCCTTTCGAAGGAGCGTACGGCCATCTTCCGCCACCCCGACGATCTCGCACCGATCCTCCAACAGCTTTCGAAATCCTTCCAACACCAGGGTATGGTCATCGGCCAAGAGAACCCGTGGCTTGCTCATACCTCCCCCTCCGGAACGAGCACCGCTACCTGCACCCTCGTTCCCTTCCCCACAGCAGAACTCACCAGTAATTCTCCCTGCACCAAGGCGACTCGCTCTTTCATGCCGAGTAACCCCAGTCCATGCGATCCGTGCCCAGATTGTTCGGAGTCGAATCCTACTCCATTATCCGTAATCGTGACGATCAGCTCAGATTGAGCCCCGGTCAACTCCACATCGACTTGAGACGCCTCTGCATGGCGAACCACATTGTTGAGACTTTCTTGGGTAATGCGATAGAGACAGGTCGCGATCTCCTGAGGGACCGCTGCGGGTATATTCTTGTGCTCAAAGCTCCCCCGGATACGGCTTCGAGCAGTGAAATCTTCCACGAGCCGCTGCAATGCAATCGGAAGCCCGAGATCATCGAGAATGGACGGATGAAGCTGATAGGCCAGGTGCCGCACCACATCGGACAACTCCACCACCCGCTCTTGTATTTCTCTGACAGCCTGGCCCACATGGTCCGTGGAGAAATTGAGCTGCCGTCCCACGGCTTCGATATCCATGGCAAGCAACGCAAGTTGCTGATTAATATCGTCATGCAGATCACGCGAGATACGACGCCGCTCTTCCTCCTGCACGCGTAACAACTGAAACGCCAACTTTTGCAGGGCCTGCCGGCTCTGTTCAAGAGACGCCTCGGTCTGCATCCGCTCAGTCACTTCAGCAACCAATGAATCGTTGACGGCGGCCAACTCTTGCGTGCGGGCCTGCACACGCCTGTCCAAGGCCTCGTTGAGTCGTTGCAGTTCCTCTTCATGCATGCGGCTCTGCCACTCCGTCTGCTTTCGTGCCGAAATATCACGCACGAAGGCACTGAACGTGTAAATGCCTCCCTGTCCCAAGGACGGCGAAATCGCTAGTTCAATCGGAATCTCGTGTCCGTCACGATGGACACCAGTGATCTCGATCCTGGTGTTCAGCATCGGTCCTACGCCGGTTGCAAGGAAACGACGCAATCCCTGTTCGTGGGCGTCCCGATATTGTGCCGGGATGATGGTGGCTGCAAGGAGCCGCCCAACTGCCTCTTGCCTGGACCAGCCGAATATCTCTTCGGCTTGAAAGTTCCAGTCGGTGATCATTCCCGCTGTATCCATCCCGATGAAGCCATCGAGCGCCAGATCGACGATACTCCGCGTATGCGCCTCGCTCTTTCGCAGGGATGCTTCAGCGTCCCTGGCGAGCGCGCGCTCCTGTTGCGCGCGCCGATATTCCCTTCTCACACGTGTGACGGTCCATACCAAGAGCGCAAACGTCGGAACCACCACGACACTCCCTGCCAAGCCAAGATTCCAGATGACTTCCCGAATCGGCGTCAGAACATCGCGCCGATCCATACGCATCAGCACCGTCCAATGTAAACCCTCATAATCACCTAGGCCTTGGGTCCTGGCATAGCCGGTAATAACAGGCACATGGCGATGTTCATGCTCCTCTTCAATGTATCCGGACAAGGCGCCTTCTCGTAACAGCGCCGACGGGAGTCCGAGTAGTTTGAGATTGACATGACCCTTATGCTCAAGATCCGAATCGATGAAGGCCACTCCTTTCTCGGACAGGAACTGATACTCCAGCGCTCCCCAAAATCCCTCTCGCTGCCGGAATGCCAGTAGCGTTCTTGTCATGACGTCTTCAAGTCCAGGAATTCCCACTCGTGTTGTCACGACCCCCAAAAATTCTCCGCGCGGTCCGGCGATGGAAGCCGTCACGGCTATGGCGTCAGGACCGCCCATCACAGCGAATGGCTCCACGTCCCCCATATGGACCCCTTGCCCGTCACGCACGGCCTGAAACCAGGGTTCGGCGCTGTAATCACGCCCTACCGTGGCCGGGTCGGTTGCGACGACAATCTTTCCTCGTTCGTCAGTGGCGCCGATCCATATGTAATCCGGGTATGCGGCCCTCAGCCCGGCGACATAGGCCGACTGAAATTCCTGATTGTATGACTGCACGCTGAATGTCCTCGCCATCATCAACACATCGCCATGCCGTTCAAAGAGAAATCGGTCCAGTTTGTCCGAAACTTCGGCGGCTGTTTGGGCCAGGGTTTCGCCTGCTGTCGCAACCATGCGTGTTTCAATGTAGCGGAATGCGATTGTGCCGATGCTCAGCGTGGCGACCGTCAGCACACCGAGAAGGATCGGCAGCCAAGAATAGGGCCTGGGATCTCTGGACTCAGGATGGTCATTCATCCTTTTCGCCTCGTTACTGCACCGCACTCATTACGTTACGACCGGGACGTTCACTCGCTCGCTCGCGTGAAGCTCCCCGTAACAGGCGACGGGAATGGTCCTGCTCATGCCGGTGACGACTGCTCGTTTCGATATGCGTGGAATGACCGCGGAGGGCTATGCTGTGGCAGAGGAAAAGGCCCTTCCGGTCATTCTGTCAATCCCGACAGGACGCCATTGTCCTTTTCTTACACTTCGTATATTCCGGCTGAATCGTCGGACGTCGTTGTCCAATATTCAGCCCATACAGTTATGTGGGCCTATATTCGGAGTCTCTTGTCCTCCTGTCAAGTAGAACTCTCTCAGCATCTGAAGAATGTTACCGGTGTCCTCGTTCTGTCTAACTATGCTAGACTCGCAACGTCTATTCACTTTGAGAATTGCCCTTGTCTCATCGTCCGCAACTTGCCTTGCTCCTCCTAGCCGGGATGACCCTGGTCGTGTCTGCCTGTGCGTCCAAGCCTGATCTGGATATCACAATCCATAAGTCCGAACGCGGCGCGGTGTTTGTGGAACGTATTCCCGATCGGTCTTTTCAAGCCACCCACCCGATGACAGTATCGTCGGATACGATGGCTCGAGTTCTACGCGGCGTGATCCTCAAGGATGGACGAGGAGGAGTAGGAAACCTCGCCTTAGACAAGACTGAGACCATTCGAGTGTTTGGGGATGACGACGTTGAGTACCTGGCGCCCCTTCTTGTCGAAGGGCTCACCAGAGCTGCGTCGGACCAGCAGGTCGGCTTTCATATCGTCAAACACGGCACGCCGGCCCGCTCGCCATCTGCCGGAACGGTCTTTTGCTTGTCGGACGTCCGGTTCCCCGGCGTGTGTGAGTCAGAGCAGGTGGGAAGAGGGGCATCCGTAGAAGCAACGGGAGGCTCCCTCTACAGTTATGAACGGTCGCTGTATCTGACCTTGACCGGGTATCGCCAACGGACAGAACGGACTGACGCGAATACCATAGCCGATCGGCCTCTATTCAATCCGACAGGATTGGCCAATCGCACAGTACACTTCATTCCAGAATCCGCCAAGCGCCCCGATAGTTATCGGACGGCCCATTCAACTGACACCACTCTCGTAATCGACTACAGCCAGCTTGCCACAATGCCCACGGGATCGGACATGCGATCGACTGCCGTTCAACCTTCGAAGTCTGCGAAAGAAGACTCTGCTCAAAGAGATGCCGATCTAGACGAGTTACGGAAGGAGTTGAAGGAAATCAAAAAGAAACTGACGGAGCAAGAGACGGAACGGACACGCCAGCCCCCCTCGACCTCTCCAAAGTGACGCCTCAACCTCTTAGCCTTCCACGCCCGAGGACGTTCTTGGCTGATAACACCTATCCACGCTGCTTTTCAACTCGTTGATCGAGTTCTCCAGCTAGAAGCACCGCCTCAGCAATCTCTCGCATGGACTTTCTAAAATCCATACTTTGCCGCTGAATGAGTTTGAAGGCCTCTTCTTCGGTCAGCTTCTTCGAACGCATCAGGTAACCTTTGGCCCGCTCCATAAGCTTCCGAACCGCCAGGGCTTCCTGCATCTCATGAGACTTCTCAATCAGAGTCGTATGCTCGATAGCCACGGCAGCCTGATTGGCAATGGCCTGAAGCAATTTGACCTCCTCGCCGGTGAATACATGCGGAACGGACGTGTAGCTATTGATCACGCCCAATGCCTTATCACGCACCATCATCGGGACTGAAAGCAAAGAGCACAGCCCCTCCTTCTTGGCCATATCCGGATACATATAGTCCCGCTCAGTGGACACATCGAGCACAATGATCGACCGTCGGTCTTTCACGGCACGCCCGCTAATGCCTTGCCCGATCTTAAGATTCGGCTTCCGGCGATACTGCTCGCTGAGGCTTTGTGTTGCCGCAATCCGCAATTCCCCGCTGGCTTCGTCCAACAGCATGATCGAGCAGATCTTCGAGTTCATCATCTGCGCCGTCATCGTCACAAGAAGCTGGAGAACATCCTTGATCAACCGATTGGAGGCCACTGTTTCCGAGACCTGCGACAAAGTCTCTACTTGTAATGCTTTGCGTTGCATTTGATCGTACAGCCGCGCATTTTCAATTGCTCCTCCAACTTGAGTGGCGATCGTCGAAAGGAGCGCGATCTCATCATGTTGATAACGCTTGGGGCGCTTATGTTGGACATTGATTACTCCGACCACTTCCTTTTTGGCCATGATCGGGACAGAGACAAATGCTTGATAGCGGTCTTCCGGAAGGTTATGAAAAAACTTGAACCGTGGATCGTCGTTCGCATTGCTTGGGATGACGACACGCGTCCGTTCCTGAGCCACCCACCCGGTGATGCCCTCGCCTAATCCAATTGTGATGCGACCGATCAGTTTGGGATGAGGATTTTTCGATGCGCGAAGAATGAGTTCATCTTGACTGTCCGACAATAGATAGAGGAGGCAGGCATCCGCCTTCGTGACTTCTACGACGACGTCGACGATATGTTTAAGAATGGCTTCGAGATCCAATTGATTGCTGATCGACGCAGAGATCCGATGGAGGACATCGACTTCGCGTGTTTTTTCCCGCAATGCCTGTTGCAGATACGCGACAGATGGCGTGCGTTTCATCGTCATTGAGACGTACCTTTGCGTGAGACCCTTTCGCCGGATAGACTGCCTGGCCGATGGCCGCTCAATACGCGGTTCCCACGGCCATGCATGCGCCGAAACCACTCGGCACACACCTGCTCCTCGATTGGTCTAATGACCACTTCCCCAATCTTGACCGGCCACACTCCAACGACCTGCCCCCGAACCACCTTTTTGTCATGTTGCATGGCACTCCAGAGGCGCGAAAAAGATGCCGGCGAAACATGATCGGACAGCCCGGCACGCCGCACCAGGGTTCTGATCCGTTCAACCACGTCCCTCCCACAGAGACCCATATGGCAAGCCAAATCCGCTTCTTGCACTAACCCAATCCCCACCGCTTCACCATGAATCAACCCACGATAGCCTGAGAGTGCCTCCAGGGCATGTCCAATCGTGTGACCATAATTGAGCACGCGACGACGGTTCGACTCCCGCTCGTCAGCGGCAACCACTTCCGCCTTGATTTCGCACGATCGTTTAATCACCTGGAGAACCGGCTCTTTTTCCAATTTCAACAGCCTGGAAATCTCTTGCTCCAGAAAAGCAAAGAATCCTTCGTCGGCGATAATGCCGTATTTGATCACTTCGGCCAAACCAGCAATCCATTCGCGGGCCGGAAGAGTGCGCAGCGTGAGTGGGTCAATCAAGACTGCACGCGGCTGATAAAACGCTCCAATGAGATTTTTTCCCAACCGATGGTCCACACCGGTTTTGCCTCCCACACTGGAATCGACTTGAGCCACAAGCGTGGTCGGCACTTGCACGAACGGAATTCCTCGCTGATAAATCGCGGCAGCAAAACCGGTCACATCGCCAATCACTCCACCACCGAGAGCCAGCAACAATGATTGGCGTTCGAACTTATGCCTGGCTAACGCGTCGAGAACCTTGGCAATTGTTCCAAGCGTCTTCGTTCGCTCTCCCGGTGGCAAGATAATTTCTGTCGCGTCGTATCCTGCCTTGCGAAGCGAGCGGAGCGTCTTGTGAAGATAATGGTTTGCCACATGCCTATCTGTCACAACCGCGATCTTCGGAGAGGTCGTAATGGCATGCAGCCTGTCGCCCACTGTCGAAAGTAAGCCAGGATGCAGGACGATGTCGTAGCTTCGTGGCCCCAAGGCCACCGGTATAATCTGTTCTCCCATTCCAGCCCTGCTCAATGATCGCCCCTCCTGACTTGATACACCAACTCCACATCCGATTCTTTGTGGCTGGGAACGCTCAGATTCATGGCCTACTTTGCCGATGGTGATGATGAATTGCGATCGGCAGACAATGGCAGGATGGTATCACAACGGCCTGGAAACTAGAAGGTTTTCAGGGCCGCTCCATGGCGAACGGTCGCATGCGACAGCTCAGATATGTCCTCATTAGGCCTCTTGCATCTTCTTGAGGAACCAGGCCCACTGAAGTCCGTATCTGGCCTCGAAGCACAAAATCGTTGAGATATTACAAACCGATGATGTGGGATATAGGCGGGAGGCTGGTAAATATACCGGTGACTTGAGATAGCGCATGAACCGAGAAAGTTCACCACTCGTAAGTCCCCCATCCATTGAGAACTCAAATATCGGTTCCTAGCAGGTTCTAAAAACTGCGTGGGTATGCCAAACCGTTATTGGCTGGTACGTTGGAGACCGACCCAGTCTGTATAGAGCATCTGGTTAGTCTGGTCTGTGTGGGTTTAACTGGTGAGCTTGTGTTCTGATGAGTTTTGCTCAGGCAATACACTCACCCACCCAGGCAAGGTACTGTGTATGCTGGCTGACTTTCCCTACATCCCACTAGCTCTTGACAATACTAGGCGTTAAGAAGATAAGCAGCTCTTGCTTCGCGACAGCTTCAGTCTTTTGTTTGAAGAGCCATCCCAAAACAGGCACGCGTGAGAGATAGGGAATCCCAACGACGCTGTTGTTCTGCGTATCGATAAAGACCCCGCCGATCACCATGGTCTCACCGTCGCGGATGATGACCTGAGTATTGGCTTCGCGTCGGTCGATACTAGGCCCGGCCGGATTGCTTCGTGCGCCGACAGCGTTTCTCGTGGCGCGAACCTTCATCATAATCTGCTTGCCGACTTCCTTGGGATCCCGCGAAGTAATCTGAGGAGTCACATTCAGTTCCAAATTCGCATCCACAAAGGTCGTCTGTGTTCCCTGGAGAGAGGTCGTCTGGAACGGGATCGATTCTCCCTGTGAGATCTTGGCCTCCCGCTTGTCCAAGGTCGTGACTTTGGGTGCGGCAATGACTTTACTCAGTCCAAGCAACTCACCTGCCGACAACCGGACATCCAACAACGCTCCATCGGTTTTCCCGATCGTGAACCCGACACCGGGAGTCGACGTCAACCCACCGACTGTAGCCGGAAGATTCACCAGGAAATTCGATGTTTGCGCTCCAAATGATCCCGTATTACCCGTCCTGAAGTTTGCCACCCCACTACCCGCGAGCTGGTTCAGATTTTGGATACCCCACTGAACTCCCAGCGAACGGGAATAGGTCGTATCCGCCTGCACGATCCTCGCTTCGATTTGGACTTGAGGCACTTCAAGATCGAGGCCGTCAACCAGCTGTTTCATCACTCCAATCTTGCTTTCTGTATCTCTGACTATTAAGGCATTGGAGCCCAAGCTCATTTGCATCAACCCTCTCGGGCTCAAATACTGCCGAAGAGAAGTCATGAGTTCCTGCGCTTGCAGATTCCTAATATAGAATACTCGATCAACCAGTTCTTCCGCTTTCACCTTGGCATCCTTCGCCTGGGCCTCTTCATTTTGCTGTTTGGCGATGTTCGCCAGCGTATCGATCCACAAGATATTGCTCTGCCTGATCTTGCCTAGCCCATTCATTTTTAAAATCATATCGAGTGCCTGATCCCAGGGCACACTCACGAGCTTCATCGTCACCTTGCTCTTCACCCCTTCACCGACCACCATGTTAAAACCACTGACCTCAGCAATGAGGCGTAGCACATTACTGATGTCGGCCTGCTGAAAATCGAGCGAAATACGCCGACCGACATAACGGGTCTCTCCAACGACCAAATCTTCCTTTGGCGTGCTTTTCTCACTGCTATCTGGATCGGACGTCATCTGGACAGGCCGCACATGAAACTTCGTCGAAGACCGCTGAACCGCAGCCATTGCCCGATGGGCCACCGGAGAAGCGGCATCCGCCTGGATCGGCAGCAGCATAGGATTCTCTGGCCTTGTGTCTTTGGCGGTTTCACTGCGGTAAGAGCCAGCATTTGCGCCTATATCCGTACCGGCACCTTCTCGAAGCGTCACAATAAGACTCGCACCTTGCGATTCAACCGAGTATGTTGCTGCACCGGTAAGATCCAATACCACCCGTACTCTATCGGCATGATAACCTAGACGCACTTGCTTCAACATCTGGTGATTGACCGATATGACCGGCGTATGTACGGCAGAAGCCACTCCTGGAATATCGATCATGAGGCGTCGCTCATCGAGACGTACCACCTCATGAGCCAGCCTTCCATCCCCGGAAATAATGACCCGGATGTCGTTCGTGCCCCGTTGAACATCGAGGCGAGTCAGGGTCTGCGCCAGATCGCCTTCAATGATCGAGGGCGAGACTGAATCGACAGCTGGGACGTCAGTCGACGCCTCTATCGACGGTATGGCTATCGGGACACTGAGCGCTCCCACCGCCGAGAGTACGCCAATAAATGTTGTCGTGGTCAGCTTAGGTGTCATTCTGAGCCCTCTTTCGGGTGAAGGAGCTTGACATATTCCCGCTCCTGTTTGCTCCCATACACATCTGTAAACCGTTCTTGCACCACAATACCCTTCTCCGTCACAGCGCTCACCACACCATTGTTGGGACCGATTCGCGTTCCCCGACGCACCGTATATCCGCTTCCATCTGGAGTTTGAACCATAGCCGTATAGCCATAGGCCCCCCATATCACGGCGATTAAATTCATCTCCGTAAGTCCAACACGTTGGAGCGGAGGTAATGTGGGATCGATCGGTCCAAGTCCCAACAATTGCAACACCGGGGCGAACGGATCCCGCCTCCCAGAAGGGTCATAGGAGCGAGCACCCACCGATTCCAATATTGAATTGGGGTCGACTGGTTGAACATCCCCATCGCCGGCTGCCGCGGTTGGAGCTGGAAACGATGCGTGCCTCGGCACATCGTTGAGAGAAGGGACTTTGAGGGAGTCCTGCCGCATTGGGCTAATCTGTCGAAGATGGCCGCTCATACTTGTCTCAGCAAGGCCCGAGCCGACTGCGACGAGCAGTCCAGCACATCCAATCAGAATCATGCATGTTGTCTTCATGGTCGACCGCCGGTTCTCACAGATGGCATTCACTGTTCATGGCCTCACACACATCCAAGACTTTGCACCCTATTTCCTCTGCGGAATTGCTGGGACCGCTGCAACCAACTTAGTCTCATCCGTTGCTGCATAGGCGACAAGATCGAACACCGTCTGTGTGACGACACGCCCCTTCTCAAACTTTGGAGCACCCATCTTGAGGCCTGACACAGTCACAATCCGAGGCATCGCGTTGATTCGATCGAAAAACAACGCGGCGGTATGGTACCCTCCGGACACCTCCACGTTCACCGGCATCCGCACAAAGAGCTTCGATGGATCTTCGCTCTTCGGACTCGGTTTCCACAGCTTAATGTCGAGCCCAAGTCGAATACCTAAGTCTGATACCTGCTTGAGCAGCATAACGGCTTCCCCTTCAGGCGGCAGCCGTTCTTGCTTTTTGGCAAGCTCAATCTCGAGTTGTTTACTGGCCGCAATCAGCTCATCAAGATGTTTGACTTTAATGGTCAACGTTTGAATCTCGCTGTCGAGCGTGCCGATCGCTCCCTGAAGCCCTGCAATCTCCATAGATTTCGGTTCAGCAACATAGTAATAGAACCCGACAATAATCCCGGCAAGAACCATCACGAGAAGCCCCAGTTTCTGAACCAAGGGGATCGACCGCAATAGCTCAAGATTCATGGAAGGCAGCTTCATCATTCTTACCCTTTGAGACGGAAACCAAGTTTAAACTGGTAGATATTGAGTTGATTCTCCACTGCCGCCCGACTTTCTTGAAGATTGATATTCGAAAAATAATCGGTACGACGCAGGTTGTTCACGAATTCCACCACGTCGTCGTTGGTCGCAGCACGACCTTCAAGATCGATGTCCTTCCCCGTGACAGCGACTCTGAGGAGCCACACTTTCAAGGGCTCCAAACTGTGACTGACATGGTCGAGTACCTTCACGGGGCCGACACGTGACTTTTCCAATTCATCAATAATACGATTTTTATCTTCGAGTACTTTCTTTCGGCTCTCAAAATCGGAGACCTTCTTCACTTGTTCCTTTAACTGCGCGACCTGCTTCTCCTTGTCAATCTTTTCAGTCTGTCGTGCGTTGATCTCTTCGTCGAGTGAGGCCGAGTACCACCAACACCCTACCAGGGTAATGAACAGCATCCCCACACCTAGCAGAGCTTGCGCCCTGACATCATACTGAGGCTTCGCTTTATGCCCCTTGGGGCCCGGTAATAAGTTAATGCGAATCATCGATCCCCTACCGTTCTCAGTGCCAATCCAACACCGACGGCGGCCAGCGGAGCCAGTTCGGCCAACGTGTCCTGATCCAAACCGGCGCCTGACGTGTCAATTTCACCAAATGGGTTCGCGACCTCGACCACTGCCTGCATTCGATCCTTCAGTTGTGGCACTAAGCCTTTGACCTGTGCTCCCCCTCCGCACAAGAGAACTTGCTGAACATCGGCATCCGGCATCGTGGATTTAAAATAATCGATGGTCCGTGCGATCTCTGAGGCCACCTCGGCGTTGACGCTATCGACAACTGTGGTTAACGCGGCCTGATTGCTCCCTGCCGAACGCTCACTCTTTTTGGTTTCTTCCGCCTCTTCGTAGGACATGCTCATTTCACGCTGAATGGCTTCTGTATAACGGTTCCCCCCGATCGGAATGTCACGTGTGAACAGGGAAGTGCCGCCTCGAATAATATTGATATTCATAACACTGGCGCCAATATTCACGAGGGCGGTCGTCTCTTCTTGCGCGGCAGGATAGTTGATTGCGTGCATGTTCTCGATCGCAAATGCATCGACATCCATGACGATCGGAAACAGCCCCGCACCTTTGACGAGCTCAGTCAGCTCATTAATCTTGTCTTTTTTGGCCGCGACCAGAATGATCGACATCTCTCCCTGTGCATCACCCGCCGCTTCAGAGGATGGCAACACACTGAAATCGATGTTCACTTCGTTGATATCGAAGGGGATGTACTGCTCCGCAGCCAGCCGTACCTGCCCCTCCAACTCCTCATCAGGCATTGGAGGCAAGCTAATCTTCTTAATGATGACTGCATGGCCAGAAATCGATACAGCCACTTGTTTCACCTTAATCTTTGTTTCTTCGAACAATTCCTTGATCGCCGATACCACACGTCCTTCATCCATCACCGTACCATCGACGATGACTTCCGGTTCGAGTGGTTTAAAGCCAAACTTCTGGAGAACGTACCGACCTCGGTTTTCCTTCAGCTGGACAAGCTTGATCCCGCTCGACCCAATATCCAACCCGACGAGCTGCCGTTTTGGGGTGAACATCGAGAACAGGTCGGTTTCGGAGAGGCTTTTAAATGAACTCAGCATATGTGCCTCTGACTGTACATGACTATCCGCACAAGACAAGTTTTTCTGTAAATTCTGCGTGGATTGCAACTCACGCCCGCACCCCCACCTTCGTATTTGCACTGAAGAACGAATGCATCACGGGAGATGTCCTGCCATTCATCTGCGTCCTGATTTCCATTCCGTACTCCACTGTAAGAGTTTGTGCAGATCTACATCACACATGCTAACTATAGTCCATACGCTCTACCTGTCAAGCAAATCGCTTTTCGCGCACAGGCAGAGAGATGAAATCGAGGAGTAGGGTGCGGGGCGATGTACGGAGCAGGACTAGGTGTTATTGCCTGTTGAGATCGCGATGAGTCACCGTCGCTTGGTATCCGAGCACTGAAAAACTTTCCTGGAGTCGGCCGGCAATCGCCACGGACCGATGACGCCCTCCGGTGCAACCGATTCCAACATTGACATAACTGCGACGCTCTCGCTCAAAGAGTGGAATGAGAAACTTGAAGAAGCCTTCCAATTGCCCAACGAACGCAACGGCGTCCGGATCAGCCAACACATAGGTCCTCACCCGTGAGTCTTCCCCAGTCAATGGTTTCAGGTCAGGAATAAAGAACGGGTTCCGCAGAAATCTGACATCGAACAGAAGATCAATGTCGTACGGTACACCAAACTTATAGCCGAAGGTTACGAGAGAAATGGTTAATCGACGCGGCGCCCCCTCCTCTCTAAACTGCCGGCTCAATAACTCTCGCAACTCATGCACCGTCAGATCGGACGTATCGATAATCCGGTCGGCGTGGCACCGCAAGTCTGCGAGGCGCTCCCTTTCGATTCGTACTCCCTCCAGTACCGGAAGATGCGGGAGAAGTGGGTGAGGCCTCCTGGACTCCGAGAATCGGCGAACTAGCACCTCTTCGCGAGCCTCGAAGAATATTAACTCAACCGCATGCCCAAGCGCTTTCACACGCTCAAGAACCCCCACGAGGTCGGAAAAGAACACGCGCTCCCTGACATCGATTCCAAGCGCGACATTCTTAATCTCCCCTCCTTGCTGATGACACAGCTCAACAAAGGTCGGCAGAATAGCGGGAGGCAAATTGTCGATACAGAAATACCCGGCATCTTCAAAGCACTTGAGCGCATGCGATTTCCCTGAGCCGGAAAGACCGCTGATGACGACCAGCTTGAGCGCAGCCATGCCCGCCTACCCTTTACGGATCGATCAGGACTACTCGATCACGATCGAGCCGTTGTAGAATTTGCAATTTTCCAGAAGACCGTGCCGTGAAGACCACCAGTGAACCAGGCAGAGAGTCGAGCCGGCGTTTTGCATCCTCCAAAGTCAACATCACCTTGGGGGGGCAAATGACTTCGATCATCTCTTCAGCATCTTCCTTACGAGCAACTGGGGTTCGAGCCTTACGAGCCAATCTCTTCACCGGTTCTTTATGGTCGGTCTGGCGTTCCTTATACTTTCGTATCTGGGTGGCCAATCGATCCACAAGCTGGTCGATCGTCGCGTACATTTCCTGTGTCGAAGCTTTAGCTTGAATCCGTCTCCCCTGCATCGTACACACAACCTCCGCATGATGCTGGAGTTTGCTCACACCCAAAATTACTTCCAGGTGGGTCAGCGTCACGTCGTACCGCACAAGCCGCTCGAACCGACTTTCTACATGCTGTCTAAGCGCCGACGTAATTACGAGGTGACGTCCGGTAATTTTTATCGACATGTATCCTTTCAAGCTGAACAACCTCAGCCCTTCTGCGATTCAACTATGATTGTTAGATCTACGCATCTACAACACTAGAGGAGACATTTGATAGGAACCCACAACACATGCAGCTTGAGAGGGAAGATCTCGCACGCTCCAGAAAACTATGGGGCACCCCACCACGTCGATGATTCAAGGAGGTGAGCGATATCCTGTCTCAGCGATCTGCTCACCTACTAGAACCTCTCTGCAACCAGCCGACCAGTGCGCCACATGAAGAAGGCCGGCTTGAAATTAGTTCTGCACCCTTTAAAAAAATCGTCTCCGCTGAGTGGCAGAGGGAATATGCTCTTCCGCCCGATATTTCGCCACGGTTCTGCGGGCAATCACAACCTGCTGTGAGAGCAGCCGTGCCGCAATCTCTTCATCTTTCAGAGGGTGGCTCGCATCCTCCTCCGCCACCATTTTCCGAATCATCTCTCGCACTGTCACAGACGACATCATATCGGAAGGCTGATCTGCTCGTTGCAGGCCGGCGTTAAAGAAGAATTTCAGTTCCAACATTCCCTGCGGACAATACATATATTTGTTCGCCGTCACACGACTAATGGTCGATTCATGCATCCCTATATCTTCAGCCACCTGTTTAAGGACTAACGGCTTTAGGTGCTGCACACCTTTTTCAAAAAACTGCTCCTGAAACTTCACGATACTCGACACCACCTTGACAATCGTCTTATTCCGTTGTTCGATGCTGCGAATAACCCATTGCGCAGCCCGAAGCTTTTCATCAAGATAGGCCTTGGTCTCAGCTGACCCGTTCTCTCCAGGCCCCATCAATTGTTTATAGTACGGACTGATTCTCATGCGTGGCAGTCCGTCGTCATTCAATAGCACAATCCACTCCCCTTCATTCTTCTTCACAAACACATCAGGGACAATCGCATAGTTCTGAGTATTCGCAAACGGTCGCCCCGGCTTTGGCTCAAGCACTTCGATGACCTTTGTGGCTTGGAAAACCTCTTCTACTGTGACGCCTAAAGCTTTTGCGATCCTTGCATATTGTTTTTTCTCCAAGTCTTTCAGGTGATGCTGGACGATAGCTTCGACGATCGATCCTTTCAAAGCGCCAGGCCGAGCCCCTAATGACCCCATGGGACTCTTCCCTAAATGCCCAATTTGTAAGAGTAGGCATTCCGCAAGATCTCGCGCCGCCACACCGGTTGGATCAAAACATTGGATATCCTTTAAGACTGATTCCGCTTCTGTTTCTGTAAAGTCGGTCCCTCCGACCATCTCTGCGAGAGACATGCGCAGATACCCATCATCGTCAAGGTTTCCGATGATCAATCGCCCAATTTCCTTTGCACGACCCGACAAACCTGAAAACGACAGTTGCCAAAGAAGATGGTCTTCCAAGGACGTGGCTTTCGCCATGGTTTGTTCATAGGAAGGAAACTCGTCCTGCGAAGGTGTCTGAGACCCAGGTCCCCCTCGACGGTCGCTGTCAAAGTACTCTTCCCACCCTCCCAGTGAAGCTTCATCCGGAGTGTCTCGTTCCTCCGGAGTGGACTCATCCACATTCGATGGCTCACTGTTTGCCGACGCCACCGCGTCTTCCGCCTTTTCCTCCGGACTCTCAGCCTCGCTATCCTCTGCCTCAGCAGGGAGATCCTCCAAGAGCGGATTTTCCATCAAATGTTGAGTGAGGCTCTGCTGGAGTTCAAGTCTCGACAGCTGCAACAGCTTAATCGCCTGCTGCAATTGGGGAGTCATAATCAGTTTTTGACTGAGCCGAAGGTCAAGCCTGAGCTTCATACGCACACACTCTTAAGATTCATAACTTGAACCGATCTCCCAAATAAACCGCACGTGCGGTTTCACTCTTGACGATCGATTCTGGGGACCCAGCCTCAAGAATCAATCCTTCGTTTATGATGTATGCCCGATCTGTGATGGACAAAGTCTCCTGAACATTGTGATCGGTAATTAAAATACCGATCTCTTTCTCCTTCAATCGGGTAATGATGTGTTGGATATCGGCGACAGCAATCGGGTCGATCCCGGCAAAGGGCTCATCGAGCAGCATGAACGAAGGGCTCGTCGCAAGTGCCCGTGTAATCTCCAGCCGCCGACGCTCACCACCCGACAACGCATAGGCCATGCTTGTCCGAATATGGCTAAGATCCAATTCTTTGAGAAGGGCATCAACCCGGTCGCGACGCTCTGTCCGAGAGTAGTCCAGCATCTCAAGAATTGCCAGAATATTATCCTCAACGGACAACCGTCGAAACACTGATGATTCTTGCGGAAGATACCCAATTCCTTTGCGCGCCCGTCTATACATCGGCAGGTCTGTGATCGCCTCTTCCCCGAGCGAGATCGCTCCTTCATCAGGCTGGCACAGGCCGACAATCATGTCAAAAATGGTGGTCTTGCCAGCCCCATTGGGTCCTAGCAGGCCCACAACCTCACCGGCACGGACTTCGACTGAGACGCCTTTTACAACCTTACGTCCACGAAAACTTTTCACCAATCCTACTGCACGTAAACAACCGCCCGTCGTCCTTTTTATCGAGAGACCGGTCGGTGGCGCATTTCCCTGAACAGCCTCGATCACTTCGCCACCCCTCCATCCGGTTCGATCCGCACATGCGAACCGCCCTCGACCACACTCCGATCCTCTGCCAAGAACATCGTGATTTGTTTGCCACTGACCCTTGTTCCCTTATCCCAAGCCACCGGGTCACCGGTGAGAACAATCTTATCGCCATCATGGTAGTAAATGGCTTTATCACAGGTGGCACTCCCCGAATCCTTCTCAATTCTTACTCGTCCAGTTGCCTCAATCCTGTTGACCGAACGATTCGACACAGCTGGTACAGCCTCCGGCCCTCTCGAAGGGATGCTGCCCCTGACAGCCTCATGCCCTTTCTGAATATCACCAGAGGGTAACTCTTGTGTGCGGAACATCACAACCATGCGATCGGAATAGACCAGTAACGATCCACGAGTCAATACGACCGCACCCTCAAAGACAGCTTGGCTATCTTGATTTTTCACGGTCATCTTCTTGGCCGTAATCGTGGTGCTGACGGTGTGATCCGCACCGGCATCGGGAATAGCTGCTTCAGCCGACTCGCTTAATGAAGCCATCCCAAGCGGGAACAGATTAAGAAGCAGGAGCCAAATCCACATGGACATCCTCAAGTACTTCAAACTCTTCGCGATCTAAATGTCCCAGTAACCCACGCCCTGTCACCTCTAATCCATGCCCAACGATACGGACAGGATCATGCGTGCGGATTTCTCTCGTCTGATCAGTCCAGGCAAGATGGTTGGTGTAGATGACATACCCACTCTCGGTGCGAATGACAAGAGGCTCTGATCGGTTTGCGAGCACAAAGTCCTTCGTCTCCGTATTCAATGTCCCCTCATCTCCAGTGACCGTCATATCCTTTCCTTGCTTGCCGAACAGCGTGACAGCGACGACCTGAAGTGTCGCCCGCCTATCCCGCTCAAAAAGCCGTGCCTCTTGCGCCTGCACTTTCCATTGAACTGTGTCGCCCTTCGTTTGAGTGAATGTAAATTGAGAAATCTTCGCATCAGCTGGGTCCATGGAGCCTGGCGCAGCCGTGGTCGGCGCAAGAACCATTGTCGAATTGGTCACGAGCAAATAGACAAGAACACAGGCTAACACCACACTCAGCGCTAATAAACCTCTTCGCACTGAGCGTTGCCACACGTTGCCTCTGTTTTCAAAGTGAACAACACGATACAGACTGGCACGATAGTAGCATGAGCCCCATATCAAGTAAACGCATACCGGAAGCCCGATATTGTCTACCCGCTAGCAATGGAGTCAAAAACCCCGCTCTTAAGAGCGGGGCATTCTATAGATCTTCGTGAAGAAAAAGAAAAGAGAACTGATAGACATGATACTGCATCACACGCGCAACTCGCTCTGACGAACAGAAGCCCTAGCTCGAAGCAGGACTCGCAGGAGCCGATGCACCAGGGGAAGATTTCTTTGCGTGCACTGTATCCGGCCGCGTGACAAGTTCAATCGCGACGAGCTTTGCCGCATCCCCAATTCGGCGCCTGGTTTTCACCATCCTTGTATAGCCACCCTGGCGATCTTTAAATCGAGTCGCCACGTCGCTGAATAGCTTGGAGACGACCTCCTTGCTTCTGATAAATGCAAGGGCTTGACGCCGAGCCGGCAATGTCCCCTCCTTGCCGAGTGTAATCATTCGATCCGTGAATCCTCGAATTTCTTTTGCTTTCGCTTCAGTTGTCTCAATGCGCTCATGTTCGAGGAGCGAGGTCACGAGACTTCTGAACAGCGCCCATCGATGTTTGGTCTGTCGTCCGAGCTGTCTGCCATTTTTTCTATGACGCACGGGTTCCCTCTTGTTTCGTTACTCGCTCTTCGGACTTCCACCAACCGGCTGCACAGCATCAAGTTTCACGCCAAGCCCCAGTCCCATCTCCGTCAAGATTTCCTTAATTTCGTTGAGCGATTTCTTGCCGAAATTCTTGGTCCTCAGCATTTCGCCTTCTGTCTTCTGGACCAGATCGGCGATGGTCTTGATGTTCGCATTCTTCAAGCAATTTGCGGCACGAACAGACAACTCCAGTTCGTTGACGCTACGGAACAGATGCTTATTGACCTCACGTTGTGCCTCATCACCCCCGAGGTCGGCACGTCCCTCCACCCGCTCATCGGCATTGATAAAGATATCAATGTGATCACGCATAATGCTGGCTGCCGTAGACAAGGCATCTCGAGGCGAGATGGTCCCATCGGTCCAGATTTCCAAGGTCAATTTATCATAGTCAGTCATGCGACCGACACGAGCATTCTCTACGTGAAAATTCACACGCTTGATGGGTGAAAATACCGAATCGATTGCGATCACACCAATCGGGAGCCCCTCCTCTTTGTTACGCTCGGCAGGCACGTACCCTCGACCATGCTTCACCGTCATTTCCATATCGAATGAGGTATCCTTGTCCAACGTGGCAATATGGAGGTTCGGAGTCAAAATAGTCACATCGGCATCGTGAATAATATCGGACCCCTTGGCTTCACCAGGCCCCTTCTTTTTGAGACGGAGCGTCTTTGGCTTATCCGTATGCACAGCAAGCCGCAACCCTTTCACATTCAAAATAATGGAGGTGACATCTTCCGTGATGCCTGGAATCGTGGAAAACTCGTGCAGGACCCCTTCGATTTTCACAGTGGTCACTGCCGCACCCGTGAGCGACGATAACAGTACACGCCGTAAGGCATTACCGACCGTCGTCCCAAACCCACGTTCATAGGCCTCTGTGGTAAACCTTCCGAACGTTTGGTTTTGTGTATCTTTGTCGACCTCCACCCGCATCGGGATCTGAAAGTCTTTCATCGCTTTAATCATGACTCCCCCTTCATCTCATCGAGTAGCCAACCCCTGATCAGCATTTGTTTGCCGCAGAGACTAACTCCCCTTCCCCCAGGTCCGCTTCTATCTTGAATACAACTCCACCACCATCTGCTCGTTGACTGGCAGCGAAATCTGGTCTTTCGACGGCAACGCACGTACCATGCCTTTAAACGCTGTCTTGTCGAGCTCCAACCACTCAGGAATGCCTCGACCGTCAACGGCATCTAACGCGGCCTGGATCGAAATCAACGTGCGACTTCGCTCACGAATGCTGATGACGTCACCTGCCTTCACCTGCGCGCCTGGCACATTAATCTTCCGACCATTCATGGTCAAATGTCCATGGCTCACAAGTTGTCTGGCTTCTTTCCGCGAGGCGCCGAATCCGAGTCGGTAGGCCACATTATCCAGCCGGCATTCCAGCAACCGCAAGAGCACTTCACCGGTAATACCGGACTGGCGCTCCGCACGCTCAAATACGCCACGGAACTGGCATTCCATGAGGCCATAGATTCTGCGTAGCTTTTGTTTTTCTCTGAGCTGGGTACTGTACTCTGAGTTCCTCGGGCGTTTTTGACCATGCTGTCCAGGAGGATAGCTCCGTCGCTCGATGGCGCATTTTTCTGTCATACAGCGTGAGCCTTTCAGGAACAACTTCTCACCCTCTCGCCGACACAACCGACAAACGGGGCCACGATACTTTGCCACTGCTCTACCTCCAGTTACCGGACATCACCATGATGGTGCGCCCAAGAAATCTTGTATCTTCACATCTCTTGATATACGGAACTACACACGACGCCGCTTAGGTGGGCGGCATCCGTTGTGTGGAATTGGGGTCACATCGCGAATCATATGGATCCTCAATCCAGCAGCCTGAAGAGATCTGATCGCCGATTCACGACCAGACCCTGGGCCATTCACATAGACATCCACTGTGCGCATTCCGCTCTCCATCGCCTTCCTGGCAGCCGCTTCACCAGCACGCTGAGCGGCAAATGGCGTACTTTTTCGAGAACCCTTGAATCCTTGGTTCCCCGAACTTGCCCAGACAATTGTGTTGCCGCTCATGTCGGTAATCGTGACAATCGTGTTGTTGAATGACGCCTGGACGTGGGCGACCCCGCTTTGCACGATCCGGCGCTCTTTCTTCTTTCCTTTTTTAATGCTCATAGGGCTCCCTACTCAAATGTCGGCTGTACGTTATTACGAACGCGCCGGGGGCTTTGGCTTGCTTCCCACACCGGAGCGGCGGCCTTTTCTCGTCCGCGCATTCGTCTTGGTCCGCTGACCGCGGACGGGCAACCCCTTCCGATGGCGAAGGCCACGATACGTACCACTATCAATCAATCGTTTGATATTCATCGAGAAGGTTTTCCTCAGATCACCTTCGACCTGGTGCCCCTCCTGAATAATTTCTCGAATCTTGACGATATGCTCTTCGCTCAGATCCTTAACACGAATGGCTCCATCAATCCCAGCCTTGGCGAGGATAGAGAGTGCGGATGCGCGCCCAACCCCATAGACGTATGTCAGGCCGATGTCCACCCGTTTCTCTCTTGGCAAATCTACTCCAGAAATACGCGCCATAGTTCCTCCTACCTTCTTCTTGTCGTACACTCACCGGCCTGAGTTGGGTGCGCATCGACGACTCAGATGCGTTCACCCGCCACTCTTGAGCGCACCACTATCCTTGACGCTGCTTGTGGCGCGGATTTTCGCAGAGAATTCGCACCACTCCTTTGCGCCGAACCACCTTACATTTCGCACAAATTGGCTTGACAGACGATCTCACTTTCATATTCAGTTCACGCTCCTACTTAAACCGATAGGTGATCCGACCGCGTGTCAGATCATAAGGCGATAACTCCACCGTCACCTTGTCGCCAGGAAGAATACGGATAAAGTGCATACGCATTTTGCCTGAAATATGCGCAAGGATCTTGTGGCCATTGTCCAACGACACACGAAACATCGCGTTCGGCAACGTTTCGTTTACCGTGCCTTGTATCTCAATAACATCTTCTTTTGGCACGTACCTCTATCCTTTCTCCCCACACCACGTCACAGCGCTTGCGTCTCCTTCAGAGCTGGCTCAAAATATCGGGTGGCCCACTCGACGTAATGGCTATCGTATGTTCAAAGTGCGCCGAGAGACTCCCATCGACTGTTACCGCAGTCCATCGATCTTCAAGAACTTTGACGGCTGCACCGCCCATATTGACCATCGGTTCGATGGCAAGAACCATCCCTGCCTGCAACCGAGGCCCTTGCCCTGGTTTCCCGTAATTCGGCACCTGCGGTTCTTCATGCAACTGCCGACCGATCCCATGACCGACAAACTCCGTCACAACCGAGTAGCCTGAAGACTCCACGTGCCGCTGAATCGCAGACGAAATATCAGACAACCGTTGCCCCACCACTGCTTGTTTGATTCCTAAATACATGGCTTCTTCGGTGATTTGAACCAAGCGTGCATTCCGTTCGGTCGTCTGTCCTACAGCAACCGTGATCGCCGAATCTCCGTAGAAACCCCCGACAATCGCCCCGAGGTCGAGACCGATGATATCTCCCTCTTTCAGCACTCGCTTGGAGGGAATCCCATGAACGACCTGGTCATTCACCGACGCACACAGCGTCTTCGGGTAGTTTCGATATCCTTTAAACGCTGGCCGCGCACCACGCGATCGAATCTCTTCCTCGGCTAAACGGTCCAACTCATCAGTCGTGATACCCGGTCGAACAGCTTTCTGCAATATCTGCAATGTCTCTGCCACTACTCTTGACGCCTGAGCCATCACCGCAATCTCATCCGGCGTCTTGAGAATGATCATATCGCCTGGTACTGCGCAAGCTCCTGTGAAAGATGCCGAAACACGACATCCACTCCGCCCGATGCATCCATCGGAAATAATAACCGCCGTTCATCATAATAGCGGACGAGCGGAGCCGTTTGTTCATCATAGACTTTCAATCGCGTCTCAATGGCTTCACGGCGATCATCGCTGCGCTGCACGAGTGGCTCACCACACCGATCACATATCCCATCCATTTTAGACGGGGCGAAGTCTACATGGAAGGTGGCTTGACACTTTGGACAACTTCGGCGCCCACTCAATCGCCGCACAACATCCTCACGCGAAACCTGAAAATTCACAACCCGATCCAGCGTAACCCCTTTTGAAACCAACACGGTACCCAGAGCTTCCGCCTGCGGAACCGTCCTGGGAAAACCATCTAGAACAAAACCATTCGCGCAACTGGGATCAGCTAACTTTTCCCGTACCAGCCCTATCACCACGGCATCAGGAACCAACCCCCCCTGATCCATATAACTCTTTGCCTCCAGACCCAGTGTGGTCTGGGTGCGAACCGCCTCGCGAAGAAGATCACCGGTAGAAATCTTCGCCACGTGGTACTGCGCAGCAATACGGTCAGCCTGAGTTCCCTTGCCTACTCCTGGTGCGCCAAGAAATACCACACGCATGGATTCCCCGTCACCCGCTCCGTCCACGAAGGGGGGCCATGCCCTTGCCGAGAAACCCTTCATAATTCCGCATGAGCATATGGGATTCAATCTGTTGTGCGGTATCGAGACCGACTCCGATCACGATCAGCAGCGAGGTACCGCCAAAATAGAACGGCACACCTAGTTTATAGATTAATAGTTCAGGAATTACACAGACGATCGCAAGGTAGATCGACCCGGCAAACGTAATTCTTGTAAGCACCTTATAAATATAATCAGAAGTTCGCACCCCAGGACGAATCCCGGGAATGAATCCACCGTACTTCTTCATATTGTCCGCCATGTCCACTGGGTTTAAAACCACGGCGGTATAAAAGAAACAGAAAAACAGAATAAGACCGACATACATCAGAGTGTATAGCAGCGATCCAGGCGCGAGTTGCGCGCCGATATCCTTGATCCATGGCGTCTCGAAAAACCCGGTGATCGTCGCAGGAAATGCAATAATGGACGATGCAAAAATAGGCGGAATCACCCCTGCTGTATTGATTTTCAGTGGAATATGCGTACTCTGCCCGCCGAACACTCTGCGTCCGATGACCCGCTTTGCGTACTGAACCGGTACTTTCCGCCTCCCGCTTTCCAGGAAAACGATGGCACCCACCACCACGACCATGAGCAAGGCCAAACTAATCAACAAGAAAGCATTCAACTGACCGATCTCATACAGGTTGTACGTCTGCCCGACAGCCGAGGGTAGCCGCGCAACAATTCCAGCGAAGATAATCAAGGAAATGCCATTCCCGATCCCCCTCTCGGTAATCTGCTCACCGAGCCACATCAGAAAGCCGGTACCGGCCGTCAAGGTGATGACCGTCATCAGACGGAATCCCCATCCGGCATCCATCACAAATGCGCCGTTATTCATTTGTTCGAGACCGATGGCAATCCCAAATCCTTGAATGAGCGCAATCCCGATGGTCCCGAATCGAGTGTACTGAATAATTTTTTTCCGGCCGCGCTCGCCCTCTTTGGCTAACTTCGTGAGATGCGGAACAACTACGGTCAGCAACTGAAGAATAATCGACGCACTGATATACGGCATAATGCCCAGCGCTAAGATCGTCAATCGTGAAAGC
Organism: Nitrospira sp. CG24A; assembly: GCA_002869925.2. Classification (GTDB taxonomy): domain Bacteria; phylum Nitrospirota; class Nitrospiria; order Nitrospirales; family Nitrospiraceae; genus Palsa-1315. The sequence continues at coordinate 26,838 of NEWT02000014.1, read as the reverse complement.
GATCCGCCTGAGAAAATATCTAAAAATCCGAGGAGTGCGCCCCCTTCCTTTTGCAGAAACTCTGAGAGGGCCTCGCCATTGATGCCAGGCGTAGGAATATGCGCCCCGATCCGATACACCACCAGCATCCCCATGGTAAAGAGGATCCGGGTACGTAACTCGGGAATTTTAAGAATATTCTGAAAACTGGTCAGGAGTCTCTCAAACACCGGGAATGACCTCGACTCTCCCTCCAGCCGCTTGAATCTTTGCCTCTGCAGACTTACTAAACTTGTGGGCCTGCACCACAATCGCCTTCGTAAGATCTCCGTTTCCTAGAACTTTGATCGGCAATGACTTCCGCTTGACCAAGCCGGCATCGACCAATGCTTGCGGTGTGATGGTACCGGTGACCATCATGTCACCCAAGCTCTTCAGGTTGACAATCGAGTATTCTTTGCGAAATACATTGGTAAATCCATGCTTCGGCACTCGACGAATAAGGGACATCTGGCCACCTTCAAACCCTCCGGCCTGGCGGCTTCGACCTCCGGATCTGGCCAACAAACCCTTATGCCCTTTCCCCGACGTTTTCCCATGGCCAGAACCTGGGCCACGGCCAATCCGCTTTCGTTTCTTTCTGGATCCTTTTGCAGGACCAAGCTCATGTAAGTTCATTGTGGCTGCACTTCCAATAGATATCCGACTTTTCCAATCATCCCTCTGACTTGTGGAGTATTGGGACGAGTCACCCTCTGCCTGATCTTCCTCAAGCCAAGTCCACTCAACACAAGCCGATGTTTCTGCGGTGTGCCAATTGGGCTTCGCCGTAAGGTGATCACAAACCCCTTTGGGGTAGCCATAGTGGTTTGCACTGTAGACATTAGACTCTCACCCTATTCTGTACCTCATCTACCTGGGTACGACGCATATTAAGAACGTCTTCAGCATTGCGGAGCTGGCAAAGACCGTTGAGCGTGGCACGAACCGTATTAAACGGATTTCCACGGCCGAGCGTCTTCGCAATGATGTTATGGACACCGGCAACCTCAACCACCGCACGGACAGCGCCTCCGGCAATAATTCCTGCCCCCTTCTTTGCGGGCTTGAGAAGGACATGTTCGGCGCCGAAGAGCCCATGCACCTCGTGCGCAATCGTCCCGGACGTGAGGGAAACGTGCACCAGGTTTTTCTTGGCCTGTTCGACCGCCTTCGAGATTGCGACAGGTACTTCAGCAGCTTTCCCTTTCCCAATCCCAACCCATCCCTGTCCATCGCCGACCACAACTAAGGCACAGAAATTAAAGCGTTTTCCGCCTTTTACGACTTTCGCGACCCGGTTGATAAACACAACCTTGTCTTTCAGGCTTAGTTCATCTGGATTAACTCGCACCTATCATCTCTCCTCTTTGTTCCCCTCGCCCTTATATCGTAACGGAAGCGAGGTCTGACTCAGAACTGCAACCCGCCTTCACGCGATGCCTCAGCCAACGCTTTGACTCGCCCATGATACATCCGACCACCACGATCAAATACCACAGCTTGCACCTTGGCGATCTTAGCCCGTTCGGCCAACAGCCTTCCGACAGCTTTTGCACCTTCAATGCTACCGGTAGATTTGACCGATGTACGCAATGACTTATCCTGGGAGGATGCGGCCACTAACGTAGCACCTTTGAGATCATCAACGATCTGGGCATAGATATGGGAGCGACTGCGAAACACATTGAGCCGTGGACGTTCCGCCGTTCCAAACACGCGCTTTCGCACTCGTTGTTTTCGTCTTGTTAATTGACTGGCTTTATCGGCAATATTCATGCATCACCCTACTTCCCGGTCTTTCCGGCTTTCTTGCGCAACACTTCCCCGGCATAACGAACACCTTTTTGCTTATAGACGTCCGGAGGCTTGATGGATCGCAAATTCGCCGCAACCTGACCCACCAATCGTTTGTCAGCGCCCTTCACATTAATCAGCGTTTGCTTGTCCACCTTCACGTCGATTCCAACGGGGATTGGGTAAACAACTGGATTGATATAGCCTAAACTAAAACTCATGGTTCGACCCTGTACTGCAACCTTATATCCAACCCCAGTGATTTCCAGGTTACGCTCATACCCCTTTGTCACACCGTGAACAATGTTACTCAGCTCTGCGCGAGTTAACCCATGCATGGCGCGGACCTGACGGTCCTCATTCGATCGGTTCACCACAAGCTGTCCGCCCGCAATTGAAACCCCCAGGCCAGAAGACAGCGACCAATCGATCTTCCCGAGCGGCCCCTTTACAGATACGATAGACCCTGCAACTTTGACATCCACTCCTGATGGAATTTCAATCGGCTTCTTTCCTATACGCGACATCGACGCCTCACTCCTCTAGACACCGCCGCAATGACCGCCCAGCTTGCTCTTCTCATTACCATACGGCGCACAACACTTCCCCACCCAGTCCTGCACGGCGAGAGTCCTGATCTGTCATCAGCCCTTTCGAGGTCGACAAAATCGCCATCCCAATGCCGTTCTTGACCCGTGGAATATTTTTGATCCCTACATAGACACGGCGACCAGGCTTGCTCACTCGCTGCATACCTGTCACCATAGGTTGCCCCTCTACGACATAGCGCAGCTGGACCTTCAGTACAGGGTGTCCGTCCTCGACCTCAGCTTGAACGCCCTGAATATAACCTTGGTTTTGGAGGATTCGAAGGATCTCACGTTTGAGACGGGAGGCAGGAACGCTAACAGTGTCGTGCCGCCGCCGAAGTCCGTTTTGCAATCGTACTAACAGGTCGCTAATGGGATCTGTAACCATACTAACCCTTTCACCAACATTCGCCGAATAATCTGATGACCATCATCAGCCCGGTGGCGCGAAAAATGGATGCCCTACCAACTCGACTTCCGAACCCCAGGGATCTCACCCTTCAGGCTCAGCAACCGAAAGCAAATTCTACACATACGAAACCGGCGCAAGAACCCTCTCACCCGCCCGCAAATCTCACATCGGTGATAGTCCCTGACCGGAAACTTTGCCTTGATGGCTGATTTATTTCTTAGCGCTAATCTCGACACTAGCAACTCCTTCGCTAGACATTACGTCCGAAATGGCATTCCTAAATGCTTTAACAGTGCGCGTCCTTCATCGTTGGTCCTCGCGGTCGTGACAATCGTAATGTCCATTCCATGGATCGAGGCAACTTCGTCGTATTTAATCTCCGGAAAAATCAATTGCTCTTTAAGACCAAGCGTGTAATTGCCTCGACCATCAAACGACTTTGGCGAAACGCCCCTAAAGTCACGAATTCGTGGTAACGACAATGTCACAAGTCGATCAAAGAACTCCCACATTCTGCGGCTCCGCAACGTGACCTTTGTACCGATCGGCATACCTTGTCGCAGCTTGAAGGAGGCAATAGCCTTCTTCGCCTTTGTGATCAGAGGCTTTTGGCCTGTAATTGCACCCAGCTCTCCGGCGGCGCTTTCTAGCAGCTTCACGTTCTGAATCGCTTCACCCATACCTACGTTCAGCACGATCCGTTCAAGCTTTGGAACTTGCATGATGTTTTTGTAGCCGAACTCTTTCATGAGCGCAGGAACGACCTTCTGCAGATAGGTTTCGCGCATCCGCGGAGCGAACTTCGACTCATCACTACCCTGGTCAACTGCCTGAGGTGCCGACGACCCCTCTTTTTTCTTGGGTACACGGCGCTCTGACGATTTACCACCTTTTCCTGATTCAATCTTCGCCATCCGGCGTCCTCACTCCTACTCGACTGAGTCGTTCGATTTTTTACTGAACCGGACCCGCCGGCCACCATCAAGCGTGCGCACCCCAAGCCGGGTCGGCTTCTGCGTCACAGGACACAGATACATAACATTCGAGACGGCAAAAGGGGCTTCTCGTTCGAGAATACCGCCTTGCTTGACCTTCTGATTCGGTTTGGTGTGGCGCTTGATCATATTCACCTTTTCGACCACGACCTTCCCCGCCCCAGAATCAACCGAAAGCACTTTCCCCGATTTACCACGATCACGTCCGGCAATCACAACCACAACATCGCCCTTACGAATTCGATTCTTTTTCAACTCCTGCTTACTCATCTCGCCGTCTCCATCCCCGTTACAGTACTTCCGGAGCAAGGGAAATAATCTTCATGAACTTTTTCCACCGTAGTTCCCGCGCAATTGGTCCGAAAATACGAGTTCCAACCGGATCACCTTCCTTATTGATCAAGACACAGGCATTCCGATCAAACTTGATATAGGAACCATCTTCCCGGCGCACTTCCTTGGTTGTTCGCACAACCACGGCTCGGCTCACATCACCTTTCTTGACTGTGGCTGCAGGAATCGCCTCCTTGACCGCGACAACAACAATGTCTCCAAGAGAAGCGTACCGACGCCTGGTTCCCCCAAGCACATGAAAACACATGGCCTGCTTGGCACCCGAGTTATCGGCCACATCCATGTAGGTATAGCTTTGAATCATAATTCGAGTCTTCCCTCTATCCCTTACCCAATGACAACCTATTCATTACGTCCCTTATCCACAACTTCAATCACTCGCATATGCTTGTCCTTACTAATCGGTCTTGTTTCAACCATGCGCACACGGTCGCCGATCTTGCAGGCGTTGTCCTCATCATGGGCCTTGAATTTGGTGACCCGACGAAGCACTTTCCGATAGAGTGGGTGAATAACCGAGCGCTCAATTTCGACAACCACGGTCTTATTCATCTTATTACTGACCACACGTCCAACCCACTCACGCCGTTTATTTTCTGATTCGCCCATCCTCAAGCCCCTTTCGCCGTAGTGGAAGTTGGACCAGCCTGTACCAGCTCGCGCTGAAGCGTCTTAATCCTGGCAATGGACCGCTTCGTTTTACGAACTTGCATAGGGTTTTCCAGCCTCCCTGTTCCCAGTTGGAACCGAAGATTGAAAAGTTCTTGCGTGAGCTGCTGCCCCTTCTCCGCCAACTCAGGCTCCGTCAGCTGGCGTAACTCCTTCAAGTCCATGAAAATGCTCTCCTTGCCCCTGCGTCTGGTTCAATTAATGCTAAAACTCACCACGGATCACACACTTAGTGGCAATGGGTAACTTATGCGAAGCTAAACGGAATGCCTCTTTAGCAACTTCCGGCGTCACACCATCCATTTCATAGAGAATACGGCCAGGCTTAACCACAGCGACCCAGTACTCCGGGTTGCCTTTTCCCTTACCCATTCTCGTCTCAGCCGGCTTCTTGGTAATCGGTTTATCAGGAAAAATTCTCGTCCACACCTGGCCACCACGCTTCACGCATCGAGTGATCGCGATGCGCGCTGCCTCGATTTGCCTGCTGGTAATCCAACCCGGCTCAAGCGCCTTGAGACCGAACTCTCCAAGGGTAATCTGACCGCCACGATAGGCCTTACCGGTCATACGCCCCTTCATCATTTTACGAAACTTTACTTTCTTTGGTGCTAACACAATACCCTCTTCAGTTACCCAAGCCTTCGGTCAAAGGCTGATTCTTTATTGATAGGTTGCAATGGAAGTACTTCCCCCTTATAAATCCAAGTCTTAATTCCAATTTGCCCCATCGTTGTATGAGCTTCAGCAAACCCGTAATCGATGTCTGCCCTGAGAGTATGGAGAGGGACACGGCCTTCGCGATACCACTCTGAGCGGGCAATCTCCGCTCCACCAAGACGCCCCCCAACCATAATCTTGATACCTTGAGCACCAAGACGAAGTGCGGACTGCACGCTTCGCTTCATCGCCCGGCGAAATGCAACACGCTTCTCCAACTGAGTTGCGACGTTTTCACACACCAACTGGGCATCCAGTTCCGGTTTCTTAATTTCCTTCACCGTAATATAGACCTGACCGGAATACGTCTTCTCTAACTCCGCCTTGAGTTTATCGACTTCAGCCCCCTTGCGACCAATAATGATACCTGGCCGTGCGGTGTGAATAATGACGCGCGTCTGGTCTCCCGATCGCTCGATTTCAACCTTGGCCACACCAGCATGAAAGAGACGCTGTTTGACCATCTTGCGAATCTTAATATCCTGATGGAGCAGCTTCGCATAATCTTTGCTGGCATACCATCGAGAGGACCACGTTACGTTATATCCTAGCCGGTATCCGATCGGATGTGTCTTATGCCCCATAACTTCCTATGCCTCACTCAGACGAGAAATGAATCCGTTCCCTTAGCCGTCCCTACCTACTTCTTTTCCTTCATGCTCGCAGCCGACACCACAACCGTAATATGGCTCATACGCTTTTGAATCGCATTTGCACGCCCCTGGGATCGAGCCCGAAACCGCTTCAACGTCGGCCCGCAATCAACGAATGCCTTCGACACCACCATCGATTCACTGTCGCCCATTTCCTTTTGCTCTGCATTAGCCACAGCGGACCGCAAAATCTTTTCGACCACCTTCGAAGCATGACGCGGCAAATTTCTGAGCATTGCCAACGCCATCGGTACTTGCTGCCCACGGATCAAGTCGATCACCGGGCGCGCTTTCCTCGGAGAGACACGTACGAACCTTAGAACTGCTTGTGCTTCAGCCATAACCTTCCCATCCAATCGAGTATACCGAGACCGCGGTCTGTCACTTACTTGAGGGCCACTGACTTCTCTGTCCTGGCATGCCCATGCCCTTTAAAAAACCTGGTCGGAGCAAACTCGCCCAACTTATGCCCGACCATGTTTTCCGTCACAAAGACAGGTATGAACTTTTTTCCGTTATGAACTGCGAACGTATGTCCGATCATATCTGGGATAACGGTGGACCGCCGTGACCAGGTTTTAATGATCTTTCGATCCTTATTCTGATTCATCCGCTCCACTTTTTCCAGCAGATGGTCGTCAACAAATGCGCCCTTACTTACTGACCTCGGCATCGCGTACTCCTACTTGCGGCGGGAAATAATGAACTTGTCCGTTGCTTTGTTGTTCCGGGTCTTGTAACCCTTGGTCGGTAACCCCCATGGTGAAACCGGATGAGGATTTCCCTGTCCAGACTTTCCTTCACCTCCGCCATGCGGATGGTCGACCGGATTCATCACAACACCACGAACATTCGGGCGTCGGCCCAACCAACGAACCCGGCCCGCTTTCCCTACATTAATATTCTCATGATCCGTATTGCCAACCTGTCCTACAGTGGCCATGCAGGTTGAAAGGATTCTGCGCATTTCACCGGATCTGAGCCGCACCTGTACATAGTCGCCATCACGTCCCATCACCTGAGCCGCACCACCCGCACTACGAATCAGCTGCCCGCCTTTTCCAGGCTTCAACTCCACATTATGAATAGTTGTTCCCAACGGCATGCTGGATAAGGGCAGCGCATTCCCCGTACGAACTTCAGAACCCACACCTGACTGCACGACATGTCCTACTTGCAAGCCAACCGGGGCTAGAATATAACGTTTCTCACCATCCTTGTAATGCACCAAAGCAATTCTGGCTGACCGATTAGGGTCATATTCGAGCGCAGCAATGGTCCCCGGAATTCCGGTTTTATCACGTCGGAAATCGACTTTCCGATAGAGCCGCTTATGTCCGCCTCCACGAAAACGTACTGTCGTCCGCCCATCATTATTCCGCGCTCCGGTACTGCGCCGGAATGACGTGAGTGACTTCTCCGGCCTCTTCTTTGACAGTTCTTCAGTCGTGACCGCAGTCATCCCGCGACGTCCCGGGGTCCTCGGCTTGTATACTCTGATTCCCATACTACAGTCGTCCTTCCAGCACACCGAGGTCAGCCCGGTGCAATGTCTACTACGCGCTCTCGTACAGCTCTAACTTTTCGCCTTGCTTAAGCTTAACGAAGGCCTTTTTCCAATCCGATCGTTTCCCGGAGAAACGCCCAAGACGCTTCACCTTTCCACGAACATTCATCACATTCACACGCTCGACTTTGACCTTCAATAATGTCTCAACAGCTTGCTTAATCTGAACACGATTCGCATCGGGGTGGACGAGAAAGCCTACCGTATTGTTGCCTTCCCTCATCGCCGTAATTTTTTCCGTCAACAAAGGCTGCAATAGAATCTTATGGAGACCCGCCTTCATGACCAGACCTCTTTCACCCGCGTCAACTCACGCTCAAGAATCAGGATCAATTCAGCTCGTACAATGTCATACACATTTAATCCTTCAGGCCCCACCACACACACGTTAGGAAGATTCGCTGCAGCTTGAGCCAACCCGGCATGTCCGGCACCTGCCACAATCAAGGCATACGCGTCTGCCCCCAAATTAGACAACGCTTGGGCCAACAGTTTCGTCTTGGGTTGCGCCAACGACAGATTCGACACAATCAGCACCTGCCCATCAGCCAACTTTGCCGACAACGCGCTCTGAAGCGCTGCGCGATACTTCTTTTTTGGCATGCTGTAAGAGTAGTCACGCGGCTTCGGTCCAAACACCGATCCGCCATGCCGCCATACCGGCGAACGAATCGACCCTGCTCGAGCCCGCCCAGTATGTTTTTGCTTCCACGGCTTTTTCCCAGACCCTGCCACTTCTCCTCGTCGCAATGTCGACGCCGTGCCCTGACGTTCACAGGCACGTTGCATCACTACGGCTTCATGTACTAAGGCGGAGTGCGGCTTACAGCCGAACACTTCCTCGGGAAGATCGACAGAGCCAACTTTTTGTTTCTTTAAATCAACGACATCAACCGTGGGCATGCCCATTACCCCTTCTTCGACTTTCTCACCATGATCAGTCCATTTGCCGCACCAGGGATTGCCCCTCGAACAAACAGCAAGTTCTCATCAGGTCTTGAATCAATCACTTTCAATCGCTGGGCCGTAATTTGTTTCGCCCCCATATGCCCAGGCAATGTCTTCCCTTTCCAGACACGTGAAGGATAAGAGCTGGCTCCCATCGAACCGGGATGACGATGAAACATAGATCCGTGAGACTCAGGGCCGCCGGCATAATGATGCCGCTTCACCACCCCCTGAAAGCCCTTTCCCTTCGAAATACCAGTGACATCAACCCAGTCACCTTTTTTGAAAATATCGACTTTGATGGACTGTCCTACGGTCACCTCGCCAGTTTTTTTAAACTCTCTCAATACACGAGTAGCTGGAGCCTCCGCTTTCTTGAGGTGCCCCAACTCGGCTTTGGACAGTTTACGCTCTTTGACCTCACCAAAAGACAACTGGACAGATTCATAGCCATCGCGCTCTTTTGTCTTAATTGTAACCACACGGCAAGGCCCCGCCTCAATAACGGTCACAGGCGTAAACCGCGTCTCATCAAATATCTGGGTCATCCCCAGTTTTTTACCCAATAACCCATTCGTCATGCGTAATGTCCCTTGTCAGGCATCGACCCTTAAAGCTTAATCTCAACATCCACGCCGGCGGCCAAGTTCAGCTTCATCAGGGAATCCATGGTCTCAGGCGTTGCGTCCATGATGTCCATCAAACGCTTATGCGTTCTGATTTCGAACTGCTCACGAGCCTTCTTATCTGCATGTGTCGCACTCTGAACGGTAAACTTCTCAATGCGAGTGGGAAGAGGAATGGGACCTACAATTTTTGCTCCGCTCCGGCGGACAGTCTCCACGATTTCTGCTACCGACTGGTCTAAGACGCGATAATCAAACCCGCGCAACCGAATCCTGATTCTTTGTTCAACCTTAACCATGCATTCCTCTATTCATTCAACCAATCTTTACGCCAGAATTTCGGTGACGACGCCGGAGCCGACCGTCTTGCCCCCCTCGCGCACCGCAAACCGCAACCCCTGATCCATCGCGATCGGGCTGATCAACTCCCCCGTCACACTCACATTGTCCCCCGGCATCACCATCTCCACCCCCGGATTCAACGTCATCACCCCCGTCACATCCGTCGTCCGGAAGTAGAACTGCGGCCGGTACCCGTTGAAGAACGGCGTATGCCGCCCCCCCTCCTCTTTCGCCAACACATAAATCTCGGCCTTGAACTTCGTATGCGGCGTGATACTCTTCGGCTTCGAGAGCACCATCCCCCGCTCCACATCTTCCTTCTTCGTCCCGCGTAGCAGCACCCCCACGTTGTCCCCCGCCTGCCCCTCATCAAGCACCTTGCGGAACATCTCGACCCCGGTCACAATCGTGGCCTGGTTCGGACGCAAGCCCACGATCTCGATTTCGTCGCCCACCTTGACAATCCCCCGCTCGATCCGGCCTGTCACCACGGTCCCGCGCCCGCTAATGGTAAACACATCCTCGATCGGCATCAGGAACGGTTTGTCGATGGGCCGTTGCGGCGTCGGAATATAGGTATCGACCGCCTCGAGCAGCGCCAGGATCGACGGCACACCCAGCGGCCCCTGATCCCCCTCCATCGCCTTCAACGCGGACCCCTGAATGATGGGGGTCTGCTCGCCCGGGAACCCGTACTTCGTCAACAGCTCGCGCACTTCGAGTTCGACCAGCTCTAAGAGCTCCTTGTCGTCGATCTTATCCGCCTTATTTAGAAACACGACGATGTAGGGCACCCCCACCTGCCGGGCCAAGAGAATATGCTCGCGGGTCTGCGGCATGGGGCCGTCTGCGGCGCTGACCACCAGGATCGCGCCGTCCATCTGCGCCGCCCCGGTGATCATGTTCTTGACGTAATCTGCGTGCCCCGGGCAATCCACGTGGGCATAGTGCCGATTCGCGGTTTCATACTCCACGTGACTGATCGCAATGGTCATAATCTTGGTGGCATCGCGCCGCCCCTGGCTCTCACTGGCTTTGGCGACTTCGTCATAGGAGATGAACTTCGCCATCCCCTTATCCGCGCTCACTTTCGTCAACGCCGCCGTCAACGTCGTCTTCCCGTGATCCACGTGCCCAATCGTCCCAATATTCACGTGCGGCTTCCGCCGCTCATATTTCGCCTTCGCCATACCTCGCTCCCTTCCGTCCTCACTCAAAAATCAATGCGACTACTCACCCCGATACTTGGCAATGATGGCCTCTGAAATCTGCCTGGGCACCGGATCATATCGGTCGAATTCCATACTATAGGTGGCACGGCCCTGAGTTCGAGAGCGAAGATCGGTTGCATATCCAAACATTTCGCTAAGTGGCACAGATGCATCGATGACCTGAGCGGCCGCTCGCGCCTTCATGCCTTGAATCTTCCCACGACGACCGTTCAAATTGCCGATCACATCGCCCATAAAATCCTGAGGCACCACAACCTCTACCTTCATGATCGGCTCAAGCAAGACAGGATCAGCTTTCTTGCAGGCATCGACGAATGCCATCGAGCCGGCAATTTTAAATGCCATTTCGTTAGAGTCGACGTCATGAAACGACCCATCAATCACCATGACCCGAACATCGCGAAGCGGATAACCCGCGATGACGCCAGAATCAAGCCGCTCCTTCACACCCTTTTCGATCGCCGGGATGAATTCTCGCGGAATAGAGCCGCCGACGGTCTTATTGATGAACTCTAAGCCCTTGCCTGATTCGGCAGGCTCGACCGTCAACACGACATGTCCGTACTGGCCACGACCACCGGTCTGCTTAATGTATTTCGCCTCAGCTTCAGCCTTCTTGCGAATCGTTTCCCGAAAGGCCACCTCCGGCTTTCCGACATTGGCCTCCACCTTGAATTCACGCAGCATGCGATCAACGATGATTTCCAGATGCAGTTCCCCCATCCCAGCAATGATAGTCTGCGCGGTCTCTTCATCCGTCTTCACCCGGAACGATGGATCTTCCTGCGCTAACTTCTGTAAGGCGAACCCCATCTTCTCTTGATCTTGTTTGGTTTTTGGCTCAATCGCCATTGCAATGACCGGCTCAGGAAACTTCATCACTTCGAGCAAAACCGGCTGTTTTTCATCTGCTAGCGTGTCTCCCGTCGTTGCCCCTTTTAGTCCGACGGCCGCAACAATGTCACCCGCATAGGCGACATCAATATCTTCCCGCTTGTTTGCATGCATCTTCAGAAGGCGTCCGACGCGATCCCTTGTCCCCTTCGTTACATTCGAGACAGACGTTCCCGTTTTCAGGGTACCCGAATAGACCCGCAAAAAAGTGAGCTGCCCCGCAAACGGATCTGTCATAATCTTGAAGGCTAAGGCTGCGAACGGCTCGCTATCTGACGGACGTCGCTTCACTTCCTGTTCGGTATTCGGATCAATCCCGGTCACTGATTCAACATCAAGTGGCGACGGAAGGAAATCCACAACTCCATCCAACAACTGCTGTACACCCTTATTCTTGAAAGCCGACCCGCATAAAATAGGGGTCATCTTCATCGAAATCACGCCAGCTCGAATAGCTCTGCGGACTTCCTCTTCCGTCAAGGGTTGGCCATTGAGATACTTGTCCATGGCTTGCTCGTCAAACTCAGCAACTGCATCCAGCATCTTATCTCGATATTCTTTGGCTCGGTCTAGTAGATCGGCAGGAATATCCTTGACGATGTACTTAGCGCCGAGCGTCTCATCGTCATATACATAGGCCTTCATGGTCACGAGATCGATCGACCCTTTATACTCAGACTCTCGACCGATAGGGATTTGGATCGGAACAGGATTCGCCCCCAACCGATCGATCATCGTCTGAACGCTGGCATAAAAATCTGCGCCGATTCGGTCCATTTTGTTCATGAACGCGATCCTCGGCACATTATACTTATCCGCCTGCCGCCAGACTGTCTCAGATTGCGGCTCAACCCCCTGCACGGAATCAAACACTGCCACAGCTCCATCGAGCACACGAAGCGACCGTTCGACTTCAATCGTAAAATCAACGTGGCCCGGAGTATCGATAATATTGATGCGATGGTCGCGCCAGAAACAGGTCGTCGCAGCGGCCGTAATTGTAATGCCGCGCTCCCGCTCCTGCTCCATCCAATCCATTGTCGCGGCACCTTCATGAACCTCACCCATCTTGTGTGAGATCCCAGTGTAGAAGAGGATGCGCTCAGTGGTTGTCGTCTTCCCGGCATCAATGTGAGCCATGATGCCGATGTTCCGAGTTAGCTCTAATGGTGATTGACGCGCCACGTACTTCCCCTAAAAATATAGATGCCGCAGCCAGGGCCAGTGAGACGCTGCGACTTAATAATCACCCGCATAAGCGAGTCGCAGCACGGCCCAGCTGCAGCACAGAACGACGCTACCAACGATAGTGCGCGAATGCCTTATTGGCTTCCGCCATTCGATGCACGTCTTCCCGCTTCTTCACCGCCGCCCCCGTATTGTTCGAGGCATCCAGCAACTCAGCCGCGAGCTTCTCTCGCATACTCTTACCGCCGCGAGTCCGCGAATACTCCGCCAGCCATCGAAGCGCCAGCGACATCCGGCGAGCCGGACGAATTTCTACCGGCACCTGATACGAAGCACCGCCCACTCGACGGGACTTCACCTCAACAACCGGCTTCACATTATCAATCGCTGACCGAAATACCTTGAGTGGATCGTTACCAGTTTTCTCCTGAATCACATCGAACGCTCCGTAGCAAATACGCTCGGCCGTGCTCTTCTTTCCACCCGACATCAAAATATTCAAAAACTTCCCGACGAGCTTATCGCGATATCGTACATCAGGGAGGGGGTCACGATGATCTAAAAATCTAGTCCTTGGCATGTGTCATTCACTCTCTCGTTACCAACGGTGATTCACGCTTACTTCGGCCGCTTCGCTCCATACTTCGAACGACTCTGTTTTCGATCCGCCACACCAACAGCATCAAGCGCCCCTCTAACGATGTGATAACGCACACCCGGCAAGTCCTTTACACGGCCGCCGCGCACAAGCACAATGGAGTGCTCCTGGAGGTTGTGCCCGACACCCGGGATGTATGTCGTCACTTCCATCCCGTTCGTTAATCGAACACGCGCGACTTTACGCAACGCGGAGTTCGGCTTCTTCGGCGTTGACGTATACACACGAAGACACACGCCGCGCTTCTGCGGACAGGATTTGAGCGCAGGGCTTTTCGTTTTCGCGTGTGCCAGCTTGCGGCCTTTTCTGACTAACTGATTAATTGTCGGCATTAGTACATCACTCTCATCTTCTGCACGGTTTGACTGTTGCACTCATTTGTTCAAGTGCAAAGCCGGTGGATTGTAATGAGCATTGATCGCGGTGTCAAGCCTTCTTAATCACCGAATGCGTAAATCAGTGCGCAGACTCTCCTGATCCTGTCGCCACACCTTCATGTGTGAGCGCTGGAGCATCACTTTGACTCACAATCACCGGATCAGGCTTGGGACTAATGACAAAGGTGTCCCGATATTCTTCGAACCCGGTTCCAGCTGGAATCAAACGACCGACGATGACGTTTTCTTTCAGACCTAATAGATTATCAACACGCCCGTTGATGGCAGCCTCAGTCAACACGCGGGTCGTCTCCTGGAATGATGCCGCTGAAATAAAGCTATCGGTGGTCAACGCTGCCTTGGTAATACCCAGCAATACCGGCTTCCCTAGGCCCGGCTGCCCACCCTTCGCCAACACTCGCCCATTCTCTTCGTCAAATACCATCTTACTGACCTGACTCCCGGGCAAGAATTCCGTATCACCAGGATCTTCAATCCTGACCTTACGCAACATCTGACGCACAATGATCTCAATGTGCTTGTCGTTGATGGTCACACCTTGCAACCGATAGACATCCTGCACTTCATCGACGAGATACTTTTGCAACTCGTTTGGACCCAGAACATCAAGAATATCGTGCGGATTAGCCGACCCATCCATCAATGGCTCACCAGCCCGAACCCAGTCACCCTCGTGCACGTTGACATGCTTACCCTTAGGTATAAAGTATTCCTTGATATCACCCATCTTATTATTGACCAACACTTTCCGCATACCCTTCACGAAACCATCGTACGATACTTCGCCATCGATCTCGCTAATGACGGCCGTCTCCTTTGGTTTCCTCGCCTCGAACAACTCAGCCACGCGAGGCAAACCTCCCGTGATATCCTTCGTCTTAGTCGTCTCCCGAGGAATCTTGGCCAACACATCGCCAGGAGTGACCACTGCGCCTTTCTCGACAAAGATATGCGCCCCAACCGGGAGCAGATAGCGAGCCACGTTTGCCGCCGCCGCAACCTTGGCGGTCTTTCCACCCTCATCCTTGATCGACACACGCGGACGCAACGTCGCACCACTATGCTCAACGATGACCTTGCGGGAGAGGCCTGTGACTTCATCGAACTCTTCCTTCATCGAGACGCCCTCAATGATATCTCCATACGCCACCTTACCGCCGACTTCGGTGAGAATGGTCAGCGAGTATGGATCCCATTCGACCAATTTCTGGCCCAGCGCGATACGGCCACCGTTTTTCACCTTGATCTTGGCGCCATAGACGACTCCATACTTCTCCCGCTCACGCCCTGTCTCATCGACAATGGCAATCTTGGCATTTCGATTCATGACCACCCATTCACCCTCTTTATTTTGAACTGCAATTCCGGGATTAGGGAAGTCGGCATTTTTCTTGGCGTCGAAGCTCATGAACTTAATGGTGCCGGCATGCTTGGCTTCGGTGACTGTCTGCTCAACCACTTTGCTCGCCGTTCCCCCGATGTGGAAGGTCCGCATGGTCAGCTGTGTTCCCGGCTCACCGATCGACTGTGCCGCAATGACACCGACAGGTTCGCCCTTTTCGACCAACCGTCCTCGGGCCAAATCGCGTCCGTAGCAGGACCGACAGACTCCACGACGAGATTGACAGGTCAGCACTGAGCGGATCTTGACGTGGTCGACCGCAGCTTCCACGATCGCCTTGGTCCGATCCTCATCAATTTCCTCATTAAACGACACAATGATCTCACCCGTGACCGGATCGCGAATATCTTCTGCAGCCAACCGTCCCAACACTCGCTCTTCTATCGGCTGAATGATTTCGCCCCCCTCGACCAATGCGCTCACAATGATGCCATCAGTGGTGCCGCAATCGATTTCGTTGATAATCACATCTTGCGCAATATCCACCAGGCGGCGCGTGAGATACCCGGAGTTTGCAGTCTTCAGCGCTGTATCGGCCAACCCTTTGCGGGCACCGTGTGTCGAAATGAAGTACTGCAACACCGTCAATCCTTCACGGAAGTTGGCGGTGATCGGAGTCTCAATGATTTCGCCGGACGGCTTCGCCATCAAACCGCGCATACCACCCAACTGACGGATCTGCTGTGAGCTTCCGCGAGCGCCGGAATCCGCCATCATGAAGATCGGGTTGAAAGACTCCGCCTTGTTCGGATCGCCACCCGCGCCCAACTCTCTCATCATTTCATTCGCAATCTGCTCAGTCACATGCGCCCAGATGTCGATCACCTTGTTATAGCGCTCACCGTTGGTGATCAACCCCTCGGCATACTGCCGTTCGATCTCCGTAACCTCTTGCTGGGCCTTCCCCAGCAATTCTTGCTTCTTGGTCGGAATATGCATGTTATCGATACAAATCGAGATGCCGGCTCGCGTGGCATACTCGAACCCCGTGTCCTTGACCTTATCGAGAAACGTGACAGTCTCACGATGACCGCATTGGCGATACACAGCATCAATGAGCTTGGTCATTTCCTTCTTGGTCATCAGCTTATTCGCATTGGCAAACGGCAATCCTGGAGGGAGCACGTCCGACAAAATGACTCGCCCGACGGTGGTCTGAACGAGGCTTCCCTCGATTCGCACCTTGATTCGCGCATGCACTTCCAATTCTCGCGAATCGTATGCGATGCGAACTTCTTCCGGCGAACCGAATACTTTCCCTTCTCCCTTGCATCCTGCACGTTCTTTAGTCAGCCAATAGCAACCAAGCACCATGTCTTGAGACGGCACCGCAATCGGTTTACCGTTGGCTGGCGACAGAATATTATTAATCGACATCAACAGCACGCGCGCCTCAACCTGCGCTTCGACCGACAGCGGCACATGGACTGCCATCTGATCGCCGTCAAAGTCGGCATTGAACGCGGCACAGACAAGCGGGTGCAGTCTGATCGCCTTGCCTTCGACCAACACGGGATCGAATGCCTGGATTCCAAGACGGTGCAACGTCGGGGCACGGTTCAGCAGCACAGGATGCTCGCGAATCACTTCA
Source organism: Nitrospira sp. CG24A (assembly GCA_002869925.2). Taxonomy (GTDB): domain Bacteria; phylum Nitrospirota; class Nitrospiria; order Nitrospirales; family Nitrospiraceae; genus Palsa-1315. Next base: position 9,784 of record NEWT02000014.1, on the reverse strand, counting down.
TCGAGCACGTCCCATACTTCCGGCCGTTCTTTCTCGACCAAACGCTTGGCACTCTTGATGGTGGTCGCTGCGCCACGCTCCTCAAGCTTGTGGAAAATAAAGGGCTTGAAGAGTTCGAGCGCCATCTTCTTGGGTAATCCACATTGATGCAACCGGAGCTCTGGCCCCACGACAATGACGGTTCGACCGGAATAATCGACCCGCTTACCGAGCAGGTTTTGACGGAAGCGTCCCTGCTTCCCCTTCAGCATATCGCTCAACGACTTGAGCGGCCGCTTGTTGGGTCCACGAATTGCGCGACCACGACGGCCGTTGTCGAAAAGCGCATCGACCGCTTCCTGCAACATCCGCATTTCATTCCGAATAATCACGCCAGGAGCTTTCAGCTCAATCAGACGTTTCAGACGATTGTTCCGATTGATCACACGGCGGTACAGATCGTTTAAATCCGATGTCGCAAATCGCCCGCCGTCTAGAGGGACGAGCGGGCGCAACTCGGGTGGCAGCACCGGAATGACGTCCATGATCATCCATTCAGGCATGTTTCCTGATTTGCGGAACGCCTCGATGACTTTCAGCTGCTTTGCATATTTTTTCTTGAGCGCTGCAGAGGCCGACGTCTTCGCCTTGGCCTTGATCTCATCCCACTTGGCATTAATGTCAATCTTGCGGAGCAACTCCCGAATGGCATCGGCACCGATACCAACTTTGTACGAACCTGGACCGTAGGAAGACTGGAGTGCACGAAGCTTTTCCTCCGAGACCAACTCCTTCTCCGTCAAATCCGTCGATCCTGGATCGACACACACATAGCTCTCAAAATAGAGAATCCGCTCCAACCCTTTGAGGCTCATATCCAGCAAGGTACCGATCCGACTCGGCACACCCTTGAGAAACCAAATATGCGCAACAGGTGCCGCGAGCTCGATATGCCCCATGCGTTCTCGGCGGACTTTGGACTGAATGACCTCGACACCGCACTTGTCGCACACAATGCCGCGGTGCTTCATGCGCTTGTACTTGCCGCAGTTGCATTCCCAGTCTTTGATCGGGCCGAAAATCTTTGCACAAAACAGCCCGTCTTTTTCGGGTTTAAACGACCGGTAATTGATCGTCTCCGGCTTTTTCACTTCGCCATAGGACCACGAGCGAATTTTTTCTGGTGACGCAATCCGAATCCGCATCGAATCGAACGACACGGCATCGCGCGGCTTCTCGAACAATGTATAGACGCCTTCCAAGGTAGTGACCTCCTCTGATACCGACCACTATGGCCGGCACACAAATGGGTTAGTCTTGCGACTTGACCAGTTCGACGTCGAGTCCCAAACTCTGCAGCTCTTTGACCAACACGTTAAACGACTCAGGTAATCCAGGCTCCAGGAACGGCTCACCCTTGACAATCGCTTCGTACATTCTCGACCGTCCAGGCACGTCGTCAGACTTTACCGTCAAGAACTCTTGCAGCGTGGACGCGGCCCCATAAGCCTGCAACGCCCACACTTCCATTTCTCCCAATCGCTGACCGCCGAATTGAGCCTTGCCGCCAAGCGGTTGCTGTGTGACGAGCGAATAGGGCCCGATCGACCGCGCGTGAATTTTGTCGTCGACCAAGTGGTGAAGCTTTAAGACGTACATATAGCCGACCGTGACGGGGCTGCCGAACATTTCCCCAGTTCGGCCGTCCATTAACATCGACTGCCCACTCGTCGGCAGATTTGCCTTCTTGAGCAGTTCCTTAATCTCCGTCTCTGATGCGCCATCGAATACCGGGCTCGCCACCTTAATACCCAATGCCTTGGCAGCCCAACCCAAGTGAGTTTCGAGAATTTGACCGACGTTCATACGTGACGGCACCCCGAGCGGATTCAGCACAATTTCCACCGGCGTTCCATCGGGCAAACAGGGCATGTCTTCCTCGGGTAACACCCGAGAAACCACGCCTTTGTTTCCATGCCGCCCAGCCATCTTGTCGCCGACTTGAATCTTCCGCTTCATCGACACATAGACCTTCACCAGCTTAATGACGCCTGGCGGAAGCTCATCGCCCCGTTTTAAACGCCCAACCTTTTCGTCATACAGTGTCTGAAGAATTTCGATTTGCTCCTTCGCCCGTCGCTCGACGTCTTCCAGCTCTTTCTGTTCATCAGGGTCGCTCAAAATGATATAGCGAACGGTCTCATCCGGCAACCGTTTGAGAATCTCTACGGTCAGTTTGCCCTTCTTCTTCAGAATGACATCGCCGCTCTCCGGATCCATCAAGTCACGGCCAACCACTTTCCCCAGCAGCAACTTTCTAATCTTCTTCGTCTTTTCTTCGTCGATGATACGGAGCTCTTCGTGGTGATCACGCTGGAGCTTCATGGCATCGTCGCTTTCAATGCTCTTGGATCGTTCGTCCTTGTCGAGTCCCTTACGCGAGAAAATCTTCACATCAACGACAATGCCCTCGACGCCCGGCGGCACCGTCAGCGACGTATCCTTCACATCGCCCGCCTTTTCACCGAAGATGGCCCGCAACAGTTTCTCTTCCGGTGTCAGCTGCGTTTCGCCTTTTGGCGTCACTTTGCCGACCAGGATATTCCCAGGCTTCACCTCGGCCCCGATACGAATAATCCCGCTCTCGTCGAGATCGCGCAGCGCTTCTTCTCCGACGTTCGGAATGTCACGAGTAATGTCCTCTTTCCCCAACTTAGTATCGCGAGCCTCTACCTCGAACTCTTCAATATGAATCGAGGTGAAGGCATCTTCGCGTACCAGCTTTTCGCTCAACAAAATGGCGTCTTCGAAGTTGTATCCCCCCCAAGGCATGAACGCGACGAGAATGTTCTTACCTAATGCTAGTTCACCGTGATCGATGGCGGGGCCGTCGGCTAAAACCTGTCCTACTTTCACCGGCTGCCCAAGCCGTACTACCGGCGTCTGCGTGATGGTCGTGCTCTGATTCGATCGCTGGAACTTGATCAGATCGTATACATCCAAACCAGCATCGTTCTTTTTCCGACCTTCTTTTGAATCGGCACGAACGACGATCCGTGTGGCATCTACGCTTTCCACCACACCGGCCCGCCGAGCCTGCACGACATAGCCCGAATCGCGCGCAACCACGGTTTCCATTCCCGTCCCGACTAATGGAGCTTCCGACTTGAGCAACGGCACCGCCTGCCGCTGCATGTTCGATCCCATCAAGGCACGGTTGGCATCGTCGTGCTCCAAGAACGGCACCAGCGCCGTGGCCACGCTCACCACCTGTTTCGGCGACACATCCATGTATTCAATTTTGTCCGCAGTGGCTGTCACGAAATCTCCAGCAGCTCGCGCCGAGATGTTTTCTGACACCAACCGCCCGGAGGCATCTACCTTCGAGTTCGCCTGCGCGATGATATATTTGTCCCCTTCGATTGCGGAAAGAAACTCGATGTCGTCAGTGACCCGCCCCTTCACCACTTTGCGATACGGTGCTTCAATAAACCCGAATGTATTGATGCGCGCATAGGTCGCCAGCGACGTAATCAAGCCGATGTTCGGGCCTTCCGGTGTTTCAATCGGGCAAATACGGCTATAATGCGACGGGTGAACGTCGCGAACTTCGAACCCTGCCCGTTCTCTGGTCAACCCTCCAGGGCCAAGCGCCGAAAGCCGCCGCTTGTGGGTAATTTCTGCGAGCGGGTTCGTTTGGTCCATGAACTGAGACAACTGGCTGCTGCTGAAGAACTCTTTTACGGCAGCAACCACAGGCTTCGCATTGATCAAATCATGCGGCAGCACCGTTTCCATATCCAACAGATTCATTCGCTCTTTAATGCTACGCTCCATGCGAACCAGTCCAAGCCTGAATTGGTTCTCCAGTAACTCGCCGACCGAACGGACACGACGATTGCCCAAGTGATCGATATCGTCGATCTCTCCCTTGCCCAGCTTCAAATTCACAAGGTAGCGGATAACCTCGACCATGTCCTGCGCAGTCAATGTCCGCTGTTCCAGGGGCAAATCAAGACCCAATTTCTTATTCAACTTCAGACGCCCGACCGGAGAAAGATCGTATCGTTTGGAGTTCAAGAACAGATTATCGAATAGGGCTCGCGCCGTGTCGACTGAGGGCGTTTCTCCCGGCCGTAAGCGGCGATAAATCTCGACCATCGCCTCCTCTTTCGAGGCGGTCTTATCCATCTCGAGCGTATCCAAAATCACCGGAGTCGATGTGACCGTATCAAAATAGATCGCCTTAAATTCCTCAATGTCACTCTCGATCAGCGCCTCAACGATCTCAGCGGTGAGTCGCTGATTTCGCTCAGCAATCATATTTTTCTTTGAATCCACCAGTTCCGTCAAGACCGCACGACCAATCAATTCGCTCGGCGCTAGGGGGATTTCCTTCACACCAGCCGCCTTCAGCTTCGCAATAAGCCCTTTCGTGAGCTTAGCGCCTTCCCGCACCAATGGTTCCTTGCCGCCCTTCTCCATCACTTCAGCCGAACAACGAAGACCATGGTGAATTTCCGGGTCAAGCTTTCGCAACATCTTGCCCTTGACGATCCGAATTTCTTCGACCGGGTAATACATCTTGAGCAAGTCGTCGCTTGAATACCCAAAGGCCTTCAAAAGAATCGTCGTCGGCATTTTACGCCGACGGTCGATGCGCACGTAGAGAATGTCACGGGCGTCGAATTCGAAATCAAGCCACGATCCGCGATAGGGAATGATTCTGGCAGAATACAGCACCTTCCCGCTGGAGTGCGTCCGGCCCTTATCGTGCGTAAAGGATGCGCCGGGAGACCGATGCAACTGGCTGACCACCACACGCTCCGTGCCGTTGACGATGAAGGTTCCTCGCTCCGTCATGAGCGGTAACTCACCGACGTACACTTCCTGCTCTCGAACATCGAGCACCTTTTTCTTGGAGCCCTTGTCTTCCTTATCGAACACGACCAAACGCACCCGAAGCTTGAGCGGAACGGCAAAGGTCATTCCCTGCTCAAGACATTCCCGCTCATCGTATTTGGGGGTGCCAAGCGTATAGCTCGTAAACTCTAATACGGCTGTATTGTTGTAATCCGGGATCGGGAAGACGCTCGCCAAGGCTGCCTGAAGCCCATGATCCTTGCGACGTTCAGGCTCAACCTCCCGCTGAAGAAATTCTTCATAGGAGTGCTTCTGGATCTCAATCAGATCAGGAATCTCGATACTACTGTGAATACGAGAGAAGTCTTTCCGCTCGGTAAACTCTTGGAGAGTCGTTTCGGACATTCGCCGGTCCTCCACTACAATGGTCATGTCTGAGCGCCCGCCTATAGCAGGTACACACAGATGCTAGAAACTGGTCGATTCGAAGCTACTTGATCTCGACCTTTGCGCCACTTTCTTCGAGCTTCTTTTTCATGGTGTCGCATTCTTCCTTCGTGACACCAGTCTTCACGGGCTTTGGCGCGCCCTCGACCAGATCCTTCGCTTCCTTCAACCCGAGACTGGTGAGTTCCCGGACAACCTTGATCACTTGAATTTTCTTGTCGGCAGGAGCCGAGACAAGCACAACATCGAAGGAGGTCTTCTCTTCAGCGGCCGCGGCCGCTCCACCACCTGCGGCAGGAGCCGCAGCGGCAACCGGTGCGGCAGCCGTGACACCGAATCGGGTCTCTAACCCCTTCACCAGCTCAGCCAAATCGAGCACACTCATCGTCTCGATCGCCTTGATTAAGTCTTCCTGTGATAATTTCGTCGTGGTCGTTGACATATCCCCTTCTCCTTTTCGTTTGTCTTGAATGGCTGCAATGACTCTCACAAATTTCGACAAGACTGCACTGAGCGTATATACCAGGCCACGCGCCGGTCCCTGCATGGCCGACAACAACATCGCAATGAGAACTTCCTTTTTCGGCAGCTTCGCCACAGCCGCCAACTCAGCCGGCTGCACGACCTTACCCTCCAGCACACCAATGGTAATTTTAATCTTCTGCTCACGCTTCTCCGCCAGAATAAAATCCCGAAGGATCTTAGCCGGAAGCACCGGATCGTCATAACCGATCACCAAGCCTGTTGGTCCCTTTAGGTAGGTCGTCACCCCGGAAAGGATCGTACCTCCCGCAGCACGGACAGCCAACGTATTCTTGACGACCATGTATTCGGCTTTAGCACCACGCAATTGCTTGCGAAGTTCCGTCACCTGGTTGACGGGAAGCCCGGCACTTTCGGTGACGATGGCAAGCCGTGCTCGACCGAACGTCTCCGTCAACTCTGCCACCGCCGTTGCTTTCTCATCCTTATTCATAATCGAACCCTTCCCCTTCCGCGCGGCAAGACCTCAACTAACTCCACTCTTTGGCTAACGCAATCGCATCGAGCTTTACCCCGGGCCCCATCGTACTTGAGATGGTCGCACTCATCAGATAGCGCCCTTTGCACGAGGCAGGCTTTGCCTTGATCACCGCTTCGAGAACGGCTGCGGCGTTGTCATACAACTGCTCAGGTTTAAACGACACTTTCCCGACAGGCACTTGCACGATCCCGGCTTTTTCAACTTTGTACTCCACTCGGCCTTTCCGAATTTCCGACACAGCTTTTCCGACTTCAAAGGTGACAGTCCCCGTCTTCGGATTGGGCATAAGCCCACGAGGCCCCAGAGCCTTTCCAAGCTTCCCGACAGCAGCCATAAGGTCCGGCGTCGAGATCGCGCAATCGAACTCCATCCATCCACCCTTGATCTTCTCCATCAGATCATCAGACCCGACATAATCGGCACCGGCCTGGCGTGCCTCCTGTTCCTTCTCCCCCTTGGCAAAAACCAGCACTCGAACCTTTTTTCCAGTACCATGCGGCAACGACGTCGTACCACGCACCATTTGATCCGCCCGTTTTGGATCGACCCCTAAGCGAAGCGCCAAATCCACGGATTCATCGAACTTGGTATAGGCCGACCGCTTCACTGCTTCGACAGCCTCACGCAACGGATAGGTCCGAGGCTCAAGTTTTTCTACTGCGGCTCTCATCTTCTTTCCCATGGCACTCTCCATTTCATCCAACGCAACTTACGAGTACAGACGCCCACCCGCTCCGTTTCGATTACCCTTGCACCACCACTCCCATGCTGCGCGCCGTCCCTTCAATAATCTTGATCGCGCCTTCGAGATCCACAGCATTAAGGTCCGTCAATTTCTTTTGCGCAATCTCGCGCAACTGCGCCTTTGTAATTTTGCCGACCTTGTCCTTCTGGGGCACGCCAGAGCCCTTAATGATTCCAGCTGCTTTCTTCAAGAGGTCAGACGCCGGAGGAGTTTTCATCACAAAGGTAAACGACCGGTCCTTATAGACCGTGATGACCACCGGGATGATGCTATCGCCCTCTTTCTGAGTTTTTGCATTAAACTGCTTGCAAAACTCCATGATGTTGACACCGTGCTGCCCCAGCGACGGCCCGACCGGGGGAGCAGGATTTGCCTTCCCCGCTGGAATCTGCAATTTAATCTGCGCCGAAACTTCCTTAGCCATGTCCTACACTCCTACGCACGTTCGACCATTTCAAAGACTAAATCCGCTCTACTTGCAAAAACCCAAGTTCCACCGGAGTGGAACGCCCAAAAATACTGACCAGAACTTTCAGTCGGCCGTGGTCCTGATCCACTTCGTCCACCAGACCATTAAATCCGAGGAAGGGCCCGTCGATGATCCGGACATTATCCGTCTTAATAAATTTAACCTGTTCGCGTGGCCCGGCTGCCCCCACATCAACCTGCTTGAGTAACGACTCAACCTCATCCATCGACAAGGGAGTGGGCTGCGCACCGGCGCCGACAAACCCTGTGACCTTCGGTGTTTCCTTGATCATTTGCAGGGTTTCATCGATGACTGGAGACTCCAACTCCACAATCACATATCCCGGGAAAAACTTCCGACGAGAAGTTCGGCGCTTGCCGTCCTTGATCTCGATCACATCCTCCGTCGGCACGAGTACCTGTCCCAGCTTTTCCACCAATCCCATCTGATTGGCCCGCTCCAGCAAGCTGGTCTTCACCCGCCCCTCGAAGCCTGCGTAGGTATGAATGACGTACCAATTTTTTGCCATGCCCTACCCTCGGATCATTGGTTGATTGCGTGTCATCAGCGGCCCTTACATCCAGATACCCGACTCATAGAATCTTGCTCACGGCCCATACAAGAACCGAATCGACGAACGACAGATACAGGGACATGATGATGCAAAAGACAATGACCACTGTTGTGGACCCGATCGTCTCCGCCCGCGTCGGAAACGACACTTTCTTTAACTCTCCACGCACATCGTTGAAGAATTCTTGAATGGAACCTATAAAATTCTTGAACATGGGCTCCTCATATTCACATTGAGAAAGAGGACCGCTCCCCTCCCGCATCTCGCCCAACTTCCCTGCTTGCCACAGAGCGACTCGCAATCTGCCGTCGGTATTGATCCTGACCCATCCACTACCCAGCGTTTGGCAGGGGCACTAGGATTTGAACCCAGACTCTCGGTTTTGGAGACCGATGTGCTACCATTGACACCATGCCCCTACGACAGCTGGCAACCCAACCATTGAGCCGGCCACCCAACTACTTCACTTCCTTATGGGCAATGTGTTTCCGGCAGAACTTGCAGAACTTATTTCGCTCCAGCCGATCCGGATCATTCTTCTTATTTTTCATAGTGGAGTAATTCCGCTGTTTGCAGATCGTGCATGCCAAATCAATGATCTCTCGCATCTCAACTCTCCCACGCTGTCATGCGACAGCCATCAAATTTACGCCAGAATTTCGGTGACGACGCCGGAGCCGACCGTCTTGCCCCCCTCGCGCACCGCAAACCGCAACCCCTGATCCATCGCGATCGGGCTGATCAACTCCCCCGTCACACTCACATTGTCCCCCGGCATCACCATCTCCACCCCCGGATTCAACGTCATCACCCCCGTCACATCCGTCGTCCGGAAGTAGAACTGCGGCCGGTACCCGTTGAAGAACGGCGTATGCCGCCCCCCCTCCTCTTTCGCCAACACATAGATCTCCGCCTTGAACTTCGTATGCGGCGTGATGCTCTTCGGCTTCGCCAGCACCATCCCCCGCTCCACCTCTTCCTTCTTCGTCCCGCGTAGCAGCACCCCCACGTTGTCCCCCGCCTGCCCCTCATCAAGCACCTTGCGGAACATCTCGACCCCGGTCACAATCGTGGCCTGGTTCGGACGCAAGCCCACGATCTCGATTTCGTCGCCCACCTTGACAATCCCCCGCTCGATCCGGCCTGTCACCACGGTCCCGCGCCCGCTAATGGTAAACACATCCTCGATCGGCATCAGGAACGGTTTGTCGATAGGCCGTTGCGGCGTCGGAATATAGGTATCGACCGCCTCGAGCAGCGCCAGGATCGACGGCACACCCAGCGGCCCCTGATCCCCCTCCATCGCCTTCAACGCGGACCCCTGAATGATGGGGGTCTGCTCGCCCGGGAACCCGTACTTCGTCAACAGCTCGCGCACTTCGAGTTCGACCAGCTCTAAGAGCTCCTTGTCGTCGATCTTATCCGCCTTATTTAGAAACACGACGATGTAGGGCACCCCCACCTGCCGGGCCAAGAGAATATGCTCGCGGGTCTGCGGCATGGGGCCGTCTGCGGCGCTGACCACCAGGATCGCGCCGTCCATCTGCGCCGCCCCGGTGATCATGTTCTTGACGTAATCTGCGTGCCCCGGGCAATCCACGTGGGCATAGTGCCGATTCGCGGTTTCATACTCCACGTGACTGATCGCAATGGTCATAATCTTGGTGGCATCGCGCCGCCCCT
>NEWT02000013.1:73209-81176 GCA_002869925.2 Nitrospira sp. CG24A | reverse complement strand
CACGGAACACGCGGCAGGTCGCCTGGTGCACGGCGGCGGCCGTCCGTCGAGGGACTGTCGCGGCGAGCAGGACGCGACTCGTCCGTTCGACGTGCGTCGCGAGGGCCGCCGAGTGGCCCCGTCCGACCAGGGGATCCCCTTCCCACTCTCCGACCCGTCCGCGACGGGCCACAACCGCGTGACGTTGCGTCACGCTGACGCGGCCGTTGAGCCGAGAGGCGCGCGGCCCACTCCCATCGCGCGTGCGGTGACGACGAGGGTACGGCCGGAGACACCGATACCAGACTCCGCCACCTGCCCGGTCAGTCGCAATCCAATGGTCGAGGGTCTGATGGCTGATCCGCAGGGTGGGATCGCGGGGGAAGTCCAGCGGAAGCCGATGGGCCATCTGCTCGGGCGACCACCGCGCCAGCAGGTTCGCCTGGACGTATGCGGCCAGCGGTGGATGCCCCAGTGGTCCCGCTCGCAGGGTCTGCTGACGCCGCCGGTGCGCATCGACATGGGCCCAATAGCCGGCATAGCCGCCCCACGGATCGGGGTGGCGTCGCAGCTCGCGACTGATGGTGCGCGGCGCTCGTCCGAGCGTCCTGGCAATCTGACGAAGCGTCCAGCCCAACATCCGCATCGGAGCAATCGCAGCACGCTCTTCCACGGTTCCGTGTTGATCGCGCATCGCCTAGCCTCGCTCGGTACGAATGAGGATCCCGCCTCACGCTACCGAACGGCCTATGCGCTCTCGTCCAGCAGGCCGCTCTGTTGCACTTCAAGTTTGAATTCACAGGAGACGCGGCGTCTCTGAGTTCCATCCCCATGGGTACAGGCTGTAACCGTTTTCGGAAATTACCGCGAGTTGGACTTGCTGGAACGCTGACGGCTACCTTCCGGTCTCTTCAAGCATCGATTGCCATCAAGCTGCATCGATCACGGAGTATCTTGCGGGCCAGGTTCTTTTTGCAACGGGCCTTCCTGTAACTCCTGCTGCACGGCTTTCAGGAATTCGGTTATCTCAAGGGGTTTCTTCATCGTGCGATGTGCACCCAGGAGTTTTGCCACCTTGAGCAGGTTGGGCTCTCCCTCGCCTCCAGTCAGGGCGATGATCTTTACGTGGGGCGATTCATGCTGCAACGCCATGGTGACTTCCAAACCGTCACTGTCCGGCATGAGCAGGTCCGTGATCACGAGATCAACGGGAGTATGCCGGAACTGCCGGAGTCCTTCACGCCCATTGGCCGCATCCATGACAAAGTACCCGGCTTCTTCCAGTATCCGACGGAGGAGGGCACGGATCTCATCGTTGTCGTCTATGAGGAGGATGGAGTGAGGATTCACTATTATGATGTCTTTCCGCCCGTAGCCAGGACCACATCATGTCCGCTCACATGGATGACGATGTAGAGGCAATCACAAATACTATCCACATTGTCGATCATGCGAATGTTTCCCACGAGCGTCTCTCTGACTACCATGCAACCTATCACGGAGAGGCCGTTGGGAAACCTGGGCATTTAGCCATAGCCACACTAGGTTCCGTTGGTCATTACGTAGGACTCTCACTGTAAGTTAAGTTCTTCATCCGAGGGTACCTGGGAGGCAAGGGGAGAAAAAGATGTTGGAGCCATGCAGGGCTCTACGCGAAGGGTGGGGGCTTATTGACCTTCCACTGCGCGCGAGTTTGTCACCTGCCCACCCACTGGCAGATATTTTTTACCCATCCGACCCTCCGATTACAGAACAATCGATTTCCCGTGACGTGCCATGCCATTCGCCTCGGCGAGGCCTTCTGATTCTTCAACGGGAGTCGGCAGATTGTTTTTGACTGCGCGCATTGAGCGACTACCGATTTATCGTGAGGGTTCTGCGGGCAAGAAGAACGGTCTGCCTGCTCTCTTCATTCCGCGACCGCACGTTGCGCGAGCAAGGGGAGTCATCAGGCCCCCCCTCCGTCTCAGCTGGTTGACGCCATCTGCAGAACGACGTAGCCTGTTGCTGGCATTTGAACCATACAAGGAGGACGTACCATGGGAATTCAACCGTTACAGGATTGGGCACTGATTGAACCGTCGGAGGCTAAAGGAAAGACCGGCGGTGGGTTGTTCATCCCCGACACGGCGAAAGAGAAGCCCGTTGAAGGAACGGTCCTGGCCGTGGGGAAGGGGCGCTGGGAAACACCGAAGGAGAAACCGGGCAGTAAGCCCAAAAAGAAACAGAAAAAAGAGGAAAAGATCTTCAGTCCTACGGTCCTCAAAGCCGGCGATCGCGTTCTCTACGAGAAATACAGCACGACGGAAGTCGAGCTGGACGGTAAAGAACTTGTTCTCGTCCGCGAGTCTGATGTTATGGGCTTGGTGGGTAAGGAGACAGAGAAGGGGTGAGAGAGCAGGTTGACACGTGTACCGCTGACTGGGAACATGCGAGGTCGCGTGGCTTCGAACGTGTTATGGCAAAAGTCGTTGGCGCCATCGGAAGGCCATTGTGAGAACATGGCTTCATGATGGTTCCACTCATCTTGTTGAGGCTCATCGGCCTGAGACGACGGGGATGGAATAGACGAAAATTTTCCCTTGAATTGGTTTACGTACCCCGCTAGACTTGCCTCATACTACTGGGAGGAATCCCGATGAAACTTGCCCCCATCCTCGCCGCGCTCGGTCTACTCGTTTGCATCGGTTGCACCACGCCACCAGAAATCAAGCAAGCTTTGCTTGCCAAGGACCAGGCCTATGCCGAAAACGCCAGGCTCATGAATATTCACCGTGAGCTGCTCGTCGCTGTAGATACGCGCTACTGGCATTGGTATCGCTACGCGAAGAAATTGGCCCTGCTGAATCAAGCATTGAAGTGGGCCACCACAGATCCAGAGCCGGAGAGTGGGAAAAGCCGGGAGAAGCACGCCTCCGCTATCAAGCTGAGTCTTCGTAACTCGTCGGAGACCGATCCCCGTAAGGCAGATGTATTGACCGAACTCATCAGCCGTGTTCGCCTGAAGGATCTCCCTCAGCGAAAAGGCGCGGATGGTAGCATCGTCTTTGAAGCAGGACACGGAGACATGAACAAGCTGGTTCAGGCCGTCCCAGAGTTGATCGAGGCGATCAACCGGCACGTTGAAACTGAGTTTCGCGAAGAGACCACAGCCACCGACTATAGCGCGTTCGACGACTATCGAACCAATCTTGCGGCACTCCGGAGGATCAATGGCATGATTAAAGGCTATCTGGATATTGATCTCACGGTGAAGCGGGATGACATCCGCGAATTGGCCGATTCGGTAAACGCGTTGCGGTAGGGGTGGTCGTCCGGGCAATGAAGGAGCTCTCTATGTCTATGGGGAAAATAATCGCTGCCATCGCCGTGACACTGCTTCTCGCACAGACCGGGTGCAAGGCGATTCAGAGCAGCGCGGTGCGCGACCTCATTACACGGGAGGGCGAAAAAATCGATGCGGCCCAAACCAACATCCATCAGTATCATCTGGACACGCAGAAGCGGATCGACTATCTCAAAAGTTCAGTCGCAGATCTGAACACGAGCATCAAGATGATCCAAGCGGCTGAGGCCAAGCATGCCTTGATCGCCGCCTCGCACCAGAATGTCTTGAGCAAAAAGGGCATCGATGCGTGGTCGGTTTCGTATTTAATCGGCAAGACCTACCTAGCCGAGTATCAAGGGCTTGAACAGTCCGTCATGAAACAGTTCGATGAAGATTTCTGTGCGTTGTTGGATGCGGTGAATGGAGTTGAAGATTCCTGGGGGCACCTCGCCACAGTGCATACGCAAATTGAGCGGTACAGCAAGAAATCTTCCATTGCATCGCTGGATCCTGAGTTCGTGGGTGCGCTTGTCGACCGGGTCCCCGGTGGAAGCGAGAGGCTGGCGCAAGTGCTTGAGAACTCACGCACCGTGAATAATGCGCTCCAGGAGGCCTTGACCTACCAATTTCTGAAGACACGTACTGTAGAGCGGACCCGCTCGCTTACAGTCGACTTACTGGAACTGTTGGAGCGAGTGAAGTAGGGGTAGGCCATCATGTGCCAGTGGGCGAGAGGAGACCTCCATGAGTATTCCACTCAGTATTGAAGGCATTACCGCATTCCTCAAAGAGAATGATGCAGTGGTGACACAGGTGAGGGATGCCATCGAGTCAGGGGAAACTGCGGCCACGGCGATCCAGAAGTTTTTCGGGAAGCTGGCCGTGGCCAAAGATGACATGCAGGAATTGCTGGAGGCCTTGGGTCCCAAGGTCAAATTTGCCGTGGGAAAAACCAGCGATATCCGAGCCACCCAGGACTCCCTTCTGACCGAAATCAACGGCGTGAGTGAATCCATTCGTGAGTTTGGGAACGACCCCGAGCTCCTGACCCTCCTGATCCTTCATCGCTCCAAACTCTACAAAAAACTGGCGGACACCTTTAATGCGACGGTCTCAAAAATCATCCCGTTCGACCAGCAGGAAATCGACGAATTCGAAACGTTGTTGAGGCGAGCCGAGCTGGATATCAGACAACGACAAATGTTGGCCTTTATCCTTGAGGGAGCAGTCGGCCTTGCCAAGTTTGCCGCCAAAATCGCCACAAAACTCGTGGCGGTCTGATGCTATCGGAACATCGTGAGAGGTTTCGGCGCATGATGGCTCTTCGTCTCACGTGCGGACCAATTGCAGTCTGGGGGCCGATTGTGCTCTCGCTGACGATTGTGACCGGTGGATGCGGATCGTTGTTCGATAGACCTCGGCATCACGATGAAGTGCGAAGCCAGGAAACTGCCGTCAAGAAGGGCCTTCTCCCTGCGCCTCCTGCACGCGTCCGGAAACTGGAGTTCGACGATCCTCAAGACGGTGCTCGCACAACACCAAGAGATCGAACAGCGATTTCTACTGTCGATAGCAAGACTGAACCAGGAGCCGCACGCCCATCCCTGTCCGACATGAAGGAGCAGGCCCTCTCCAATACCAAGGTGCTCTCGCTGTTGGGGGCTCGGTACGCGTTTATTTCCAGCACAGTCTTGGACCCAGGATACAAACAGCCTGCGGGTTGCTGCGCGATGACCCCGCAGAAAAGTCTCCTGACCTTCTACAGTTACACAAACACGACCACGGTCGATGTGGAGATGAAAGGGCTTGCAGTGACTCAGGTTTCCCGCCGGGATCACTACATGCCTCTCGAAGGCGAGGAAGAGCTGAGGGAAGCCATTGCGCTAGCCAAGAAGGATAGCCGTATCGCGGCGGGCGTTCAAGGGTTGGAGGGGCACGCGATTCTGACACAACCCGGTGACGGGTTACTATGGAATGACCCGGGATACGGACACCGAGTCTACTGGGTTACGTTTTCCAAAGGACTCAGCGGCAACCCGGAATATTGGGCACTCGTCGATTTATCGGAGCAGAAGACCTTGAAGGCCCAAAAAGAAGACGCTCATCCATAGGAGAGGTGGTCGTGATGCGGAACTGGTACATAGTCTGGGTTCTCCTTGCTGGATTCTTGTGGCCGAGCCTCTCGTTGGCAGAGGAGGAGCGAGCCGGACATATCGACTTCGAACCCTGGAGTTTTGACTGGGAGATCAAGGACGACACCGGCCTGGCCCTGCGAAATGTGGTGTTCGAAGGCAAGAAGATTCTCGCGAAAGCCAGTATGCCTGTCATACGCGTCAAGTACGATAAAGAACGGCATTGGTGGAATCCGTTTTCGTTGGGCGGCTCGCGTGAGGCCACAGGGCGATGCGGCCCTTTCCAGGATCGCCTGAGCTGGACGAATATCGTGCCGATCTCCGATTGCGGAGACAAGAAAGTCTGTATCCAGTCTTATCGGCATGGCGATACGAACTGGCTGGAACTCGGCATCTATGCCCGAATCGGCGAATATCATATCTATCAAGCCTGGTATATTTCGCAGGATGGAGAAATCCATCCCCTCGTACATAGTCGGGGACTTTCGTGCAACACAGACCATGTCCATCACCCCTACTGGCGATTTGATTTTGATATCGATGGGAACGGTCTCGACCAGGCCTTTCGATATGATGATGGAGGAAAGGACGAAGGCTGGGGTTCTGGTTGGCACAAATATACCAATGAAGTTGACGATACCAAGCTCCCTTCCACGAATCGTGTCTGGTTCGTGCGTGATCAGCCCACTGGCCTTGGCGTGTGGGTCATTCCCGGCGGCGCGTACAGCCCTCTTACGGAAGAAGCCACCGCCCGCGATACATTTTCAGATCTGGACGTTGCTGTCCGACGCAGCAAGCGGTGGGAAGATGAGCCCTGGCCGTTCGCCGCACGAGGTGAGTTAGGTTACGCTGAAGAAGCAGAAGGGATTCAGGAGCAAGATATCGTGTTTTGGTACGTCGGCCACCTTCCCCACATTGCCGCACTGGGTCCGACCAAATGGTTGACCCTCGGCCCTACCTTGCGTGTTCAACGATAGCGCACGCTACTCCAATATCTCGATGGTGCGAGGTTCTAATGAGACTGGGCAGCATCGACCGGCAGAGAACCTCTACGAATGAGTTTGCTGGATGTGGATACGATAGAAGGTGAACTCCCCAGGCGTCACGAGCGCGACGCCGACAAGACAAACCACACGACCGTGGAGAATGTCTTCCGTGGTCATAGTGGAGGGATCACAGGTGACAACAAAGGCCTCTCTTGCTTTGTCACCTTGCAGAGCACCTGACACCCATAAGGTGCCGAGGTACCCTCGAAGATGTTGGATGATTTGCGTCCAGACGAGAGGTATATTGGGTTCCTCCACGACCCATTGGAGTTCGTGCGCGCACCACGTCTCAAGCAAGACACTCGTGACATCGATTCCGATAGCCGAACTGGAGGGGAGTCCTGCCTCGATATGTTCGACGGATATCTGGGGGGAGCAAGGCGCGCGCATTTAGTCCTCCAGTTCAAACATAATTTGATCGCCAAAGATTCTGTGAAGTCGCTGGAGGTTCTCTGGCGCGATATACAGGAACTCCACCCCCGCCCGATCGTCTTCAACCCACTTCACCCGCACCAAGTCACAGACAGGGGTCGATTTCCCCTGCACATGATATATTTTGAGCCAGAGATACTGTCCTCGTACGAGACGCTTTTTCAGGCGTAGTCCGCATCCACGAAGGGACAGGTCAAGGACTTCGCCTTCGGCCATTCCTGACTTGTCTGCTACTGCGACGCGGAGGCAAACAGACCTTCGATCATGCAGCCGTGGATCTTTTTGCGGCGCACACCTATTGGTTTCAAAGACAGTGGGAAGCACATTCTCCACGAATACCTCTGTGTTACGAAATCGGGCTGATGTCCGTACGGTAAAGCAACTATCATGCCGGATAATTTTCGGTGATTAGAAGCTGAAAAAGCAGGAAATTTAAGGGGGAAAGAGGTGTTCTGCATGATGGCATGTATCAGTATAGATACATAGCAGAATCCAAAAGGATACTAGGCGTGAGCTCGCTCATGATGCTCATGAACGTATCTTCGACAATTATGGTCACCGTTCCAACAAGCGTGCATGAACAGATTCGCGGCTTGGATAGTGAACGGGCACGGCGTCCACTTCTATTTTAAGAAGCAGTGGGATAGGTGCCATGGCGGCGGTAGAATCAGTTCCTTGGGTTCCCTGGACCGGTTGTGCTGAGTGGGATCTAGGGAAGGACCCTCCCGGATACCATAGATCCGAACAGCCCTATGTGTATTCAAAGGAATACAGATAATACAGTGAGAATCGGTGAGTGATGGGCAGGAGACACCTAGTCGATGATTGTGTCTTACAGTTGAACAGTTATTGATTCGACTGCCATATCGTTTCCTCGTTCTCCATCCAAGCGAAAGGGAAGACCTGTTATAACAGCTCTCCGCTCGCTCTTTTCCCAGAAGGAGAAGAATCTTCATGCCGTGATGCGCATGAGAGGCATTCTTCTCACCACCATTGGGCCGGCTCCTCACCTGTGTGTGTATTGCAAAGATTTTCACCCGCCTACGCAGG
>NEWT02000013.1:51507-73109 GCA_002869925.2 Nitrospira sp. CG24A | reverse complement strand
TTGTCGTTTTGAGAGGTACAGTACCTCAATGCCGACTACTTGATTGGACTTGTCATAGTCCACAATCACTCCGGGCGCGACCTCTTCGGACTCTTCCACTGGCACATCGACCAATTGGAGGTGTAACGCATCTGCCTCTTCATCTACTCTGAGTCTCATAGCTGCCTCCTCATCTTACGATCAAAATAACACGTGACGATCCGCAAAGGATTGGTGGCTTTCTTGACGATCACACGCAACACACGCCCATCATACTCTGGAATTCGTCCAAGCCGATGCTCCAGTTCTGCATCGACAGTGTCAGGCTCCACACGATCAGGCTGTCGCAAGACTCGTTCGATCCACTCCAGACGGATAGTGGGACGCTTCCGTAAACTTTCACGGGCATGATCGGTCAGATCGTAAGTCATGTGTTTATCTGTAGCAAGTCAGATCCATATCCTGCTGCTCCATCGGAATCGAAGCCTTGGGCAAATTTTTACCTTTCATGCCTGAGATGCGACTCGCTGGTGCATCGGTAAACAGATCCGCAGGTTATCCATTATTGGGTATTCTACACAGGTTGAGGGAATGAAGGAATAGAAGACACAGAGATACAAAGGGTGAATCGAGACTGTCAACGAGGCAGGAGATCGGGTTAGAAACATGAATCCTCGCCCGCCCTTTCGAGCGGGCGCTACCGAGTCACCTGGGCGTGGGAGAGGACGGTTCATCCCCACTCGCGTGGGGAACACGCTCTTACTCTATTGTTGGACCTTTTGGCGCACGAACTTCGGCCGGAAGTCTTCCGTCACATGGTAGATCAATGCGGGAACCATCGCTTTGCGGGGATTGGCGTCTCCCACCGTTGTATTCACACCTCCTTTCGTCGACAGACTCACGCTCCCGATCTGCCTGGTGGCCCAGGCTGAGCTGCTCCACACGCTGGCTCCTGATTTCGTTTCCATCAGCTTGGTGGACAGGTCGCCTCGGACTTCGCTGCGCACTCCGCCATGTAGTTTTGTGATATCACCGATTCTGAAGTTGGTTGTCGGCTCGGAATAGGTGATGTCGCCGAGGAACACCGCCGACACGCCGTACTTCTGGCCGATCTTCGTGATCGCTTCTGCATCGAGCTGGCCGGCGCCGACTGCAGCCAGCACTGTCTCACGGTTTCCTAATTCGAGGATGGCCGTTCCCGGATAGGCGCCCTGAACCTGTTCCTGGAATTGTTGCGTGGCATAGCTGTTGATCGCCGGGTCTGAATTGGATGCGAACTGGACAAGGCCGAACGTCCCGTAGTTCTTCAGATCCATGCGTGGAGACACAGGGACAAGGACGGTCTGGGAGCACCCCCACTGCACGACGAGTAACAACAGCATGACGAGCACAGGGTATGGACGCATTGGATATCTCCTCCTGGTCAGCATGGATCTCACCCATCAAGTATAGCTGAACCGATTAGGGAGGCCGGGGCCCGGTGGCGGCGTTGCGCGGAGGTGCGTACTCGTGAGGTTTTCTAGATACTTCCGCTGCTTTAATGAAGCCCCCCCGCAGCAGCCTACTCCGCCGAAGCAGTCGTTTCGGCTGCGAAGGCTGGAAGCTGCGGGGTATTCGGCGAAAGAGAATACGAGTTTCGGAGTGGCATGACGAGATCACGCAGAACGCCTTGCCGGTGGCGGTATGGCCTTCGATCCTCAGCTAGACGGGAATGTCTCTCGTGCCGTCATATGACGTTCTCGATTGGTGGGAGAGCTTCATGATATCGCCGTCCTTGATGACCGTATCTTCGCCGCTGACTTTTTTGTTCACGGCAATCATCAATTCCCGGTTCAAGAGAAACTGTAGCAACGGGCCCATGCGATCCTGATTCGTCTCAATGAGTTTTCTGACCGTGGTCGGCTCGGAGACCTCACATTCGAATTCTGTTTCTCCGACCGCATCGCGAAGTGTCAATCCAAAAACCAGCACGGTGACCATATGATGTGTCTCTCCTCTTGTATCGCCTTCTTCGTTACTTCGTCTGCCCCTCTGCTGCCTCATACGCCTCTTGAAGGAGCTGCGCGACGTGCTTGACCTTCGCTGTGCCTCGCAATCCCGTGCGTAATTGAATCATGCAGGCCGGGCAACTGGTGGCGACAATCTCAGCGCCGCTCTGTTCGACGGCCTGCCGTTTACGCTCGACAATGCGTTGCGACGTCTCAAAATCCTTCACGAGATAGGTCCCGGCGCCGCCCGCGCAACGATCGGCGTCGGGCATCTCCACATACTCGACGCCCGGCAAGTCTCGTAGAATCGCGCGAGGCTCTTTGGTCACTCCCGCTGCTCGCAGATGGCAGGAGGAATGGTAGGCGACCTTGCATTTCGTGGATTGCTGACTGGCCATAGCCGGTCTCACCGGCGATTGGGACACGAATTCAGAAATATGTGTGACCCGTTTGGCCAGATCCTGGGCCGCCGCCTGCTCCGGCTCACCGGCGAACAGGGTGGGATAGTCCTTCAGCATGAGCGTGCAGGACGCGCAGCCGGTCACGACCTTGTCGTACCTATCCATCGATACGAGATTCACCCGTGCACCTTCTTTTGCCAATGCGCGATGTCCGTAGGTTTCGATGGGCGTCCCGGAACAGCGTTGCGGCGGCAGATCCGGCTCGACCCCATGTTTTCGCAGCACAGCAATCACCGCATCCCCCACCCCATCGTCGAAGTAGTTGGCCGCGCAGCCGTGGAAATAGGCCACCGGTGAACGAGCGCCTGGGCCGGCATGGGGAATCAGTTCAGGATAGCGGTCGCGGAGCTGGCTTGTGGCGAGTCGAGGCAGCACCAACTGAGGCGACAGCCGTGCCGTCTCGGCGAGGCCACGCATGAATGGCTTCGTGACACGATCGAGTAGACGCCGAATCAGTGGACGATCCCATGTCGATTGATACCTCGCGAGAAGCTTTAATAATTGCTCGAATCGTGCTGTTTGTGCATGAAAACGAAAGATGATACCTGCCATCTTATTCGGATGCTCTGCACGCCGATCCAGAATGAGCTGGGAGACATCGACCCCAGCCGGGCAGGCGGTACGGCAGGACTTACAATTGAGACAGGCCTCCACCACTCGCTTCGAATTGAGATAGCTGTAGTTCTTATCCGTGACGATCTCGAACCACCCACGTGAACTCATGTCTTCCGATTGAAATACATCGTAGACCGGGCAGACCGCGTTGCACTTGGCGCAGGTTGCGCAGGATTTTGACAATCGCTCATAGTCGATATGGTCCGTGAAGGGCCGGTCGCTGATCTTGATGCCAGGGTTGAGCACCCCGGATGGGTCGAAGCTCTGCTTCACCCGCACAAACAATTCGTACAGCTCAGGGCCGAACATCGTCTTCACATATTCGGCGCGCACCCGGCCATCCCCGTGTTCCCCACAGATCGAGCCACCGAAGCGGCCTAAGACCGTTTGGTGTATCTCGTGATAGCCCTGCACCATCTTCTGAAAATCGTCTTGATCGTTCACGTCGAGCAAGGGAATGATGTGGGCATTTCCATTTCCGATATGACCGAAAATTGCGACCGGCACGTGCTGTCCGGCAAAGAACTCTTCCAGATACCGGATGAGTTCACTGATCCGTTCAGCCGGCACCACTACATCGTCGACAAAGTTGATCGGCTTTTTTCGAGGGTCGAATCGATAGAGCGTGGGATAGAGCGCCTTGCGGGCCTTCCATAATTGGTCTCGCTGCTCAGCGTCGAAGGCGATCACAGGATCGGACGTGAGGCGATAGCGGCGGCAGATCCCGGTCATGCGCTCAGCCTGCGCGCGAAGATCGATCCCTGCGTCGTCGGCATCCAACTCGACAAGGAGAGTGGCCGCGGCATCTACCGGGATGCCGTGCTTCGCCCGCCCGATTAAATTAAGCGTGTTGGCATCCATCACTTCCAAGGCGCTCGGACTCAACTCCAGCAGCTTCGGCACTGCGTCTCCGACATCTTCCAACCGATGAAAATGAATCAGCGCCGTGAGCGTTGCGCGGGGTTTCTCGACGAGCTTAATAGTGGCTTCGCTGAAGAGACCAAGCGTCCCCTCGCTGCCGACAAAGAGCTTGGGAAGATCGAAGCGACCTTGTGCTATCCCATCAACGAGACCGAAGAGGTTGTAGCCGCAACTATTTTTGCTGACCGTGGGACGTTTCTGTGCAATTAGAGTGGCGTGGTCTTGTAGCAGCGACCGCAAATCGTGAAGCGGCTTATGGGCCTTCAGCAGATCGGCGCAGTGCGGATCGTCGAATCCATAGGCCCTGGCATCCAGCCACTCACCGGACTGCAAGCAAACACGGAGCGCCGCTACATTGTCTTTGACGGCCCCGTACCGCAGCGTGTGGGGGCCGGAAGAGTTGTTTGCCAACATCCCACCCAGCTTGCACATCTCGCCGCTGGAGGGATCTGGCCCGAATAACAGACCGTCACGCGCCAGCCGCTTGTTCAATTCGGCCAAGACAATACCTGGCTGCACCCGAGCCCAGCGCTCTTCGTAATTTAACTCCAGCACCCGATTCAAGCGCGAGACGTCCAGAATGATTCCGGACCCGATCGCCGAGCCGGTCAGGTTCGTTCCGGCAGCACGCGGCGTCAGCGGGATGCCACGCTGTACGGCATAGCGCATCGTGGCAGCGATGTCCTCTTCGGACTCGACAAGCACGACGGCCTTCGGCGTCATCCGATAGATGCTCGCATCCACCGCATAGGCCGTGAGCGTCGAGGAGTCGTCTTTCACTTTAGCTGCGCCTATCGTGGCGCGGAGATCAGAGGCTATCGCGTGGGAACGTTCAGGCAGAATGAGAGTTGGTGCAGTCATAGTTAAAGGCGTGCTTCATTCTAGATGGACTTTTGAGACCAACACAAGCGCGGTTGTTGCACACAGCGCGACCAGCTAAGATATGACTACGGTTAGGAGCACGCGATTATGACCGACCCACGCCCCACCCTCTACATCTCACGCCTCCTCCCCGATCCCGTGATGGCCATCGTGCGAGAGCGATTCCAGCTGGTGCAAGAGCCGCTCGATGCGTTGCCTGCTCCATCGGCGCTGCGTGAGGGGCTTTGCCAAGCCGACGCCGCGATCGTCACCCTGGGCGATCGCATAGACGCCGAGGCTATTCATGCGGCCACTCGGCTGAAAATTCTCGCGAACTACGCCGTCGGCTATAACAACATCGATCTTATGGCTGCCCGGCAACGCGGTCTCATCGTCACCAATACCCCGGATGTCTTGACCGATGCCACCGCCGATCTGACCTGGGCTCTGCTCTTGGCGACGGCACGTCGTGTCGTTGAAGGGGATTCCCTTGTTCGATCCGGCCATTGGACCGGGTGGAGTCCCATACAACTTTTAGGGGCGGAAGTCTCCGGCAAGACCTTAGGAATTATCGGCATGGGACGGATTGGACAAGCGGTCGCTCAGCGCGCAGTGGGATTTCGCATGCCGGTGCGCTACCACTCACGCCAACCGATTGCCACTTCGTCTCTCCCTCGCGAATGGGAGTATCGATCGTTGCAAGAACTCTTGAGTGAGGCCGATGTCGTGACGATTCATGTGCCGCTCACACCAACCACCCACCATCTGATCGGCGAGCGCGAATTGTCCTGGATGCGCCCCACGGCCTTCCTCATCAATACGGCTCGTGGCCCTATTATCGATGAAGGGGCGTTGGTCGACGCTCTCGAAACCGGAGTCATTGCTGGGGCGGGACTCGATGTCTATGAGCAGGAACCGGCCATGCATTCAGGGTTGGCGCAGTTGAAACAAGTGGTGCTCCTCCCCCATTTAGGCTCTGCCACCTTGCACGCGCGGGTGCAGATGGGATTGGTGTGTGTGAACAATATTCACGCGGTGCTGGAAGGGCGACCTGCGCCCAATCAAATCCCATAGCCAGCGGTACAGCGCTTGAGGCAAGAAGAATATGCGTGGCTGTTTCGAAGGCGGACTAGTTGGCGTAGCGAAACCCGGATGCGGGCTGAACGGGGCCCCTGCGTGTGAGTACTGAGTCGAGTCGTTGCGGCACATCGTGGAAGGTTGGAATCGATTCGTATATTTCAGCCGCCTGACTCCACTGCTCTTGGGCTTCGTAGAGCAAGCCGAGTTCATAGCGAATGGCTTGCGCCTTGGCGCCTTGGCACTTCGGATCCTGCAACAGCAGTTCGAGTTGTGCGCTCGCGGACTGGCATTCTCCCTGCTCTTTCAAACAGATTGCGATCATCAGACAAGAATCCGGGAAAAATTCATGGCTCTTCATCGAGAAGGAGAATTCTTCCCTCGCCTCGTCCAGCAATCCCATATTCTTGTACGCGACGCCCAGCGTGTAGTGGGTTTCAGCGTCAATCGTGTTCCCTGACGGAGCTGAAACCGATTTCTCGACAGCAGGCGCCGGCGCTTGGAGCTTTGGCGAAAATGTCGATGCCCATTTGGCGACCAATGGGCTGGCTGAGGCGAGTTCTTTGACCTTGGCATAGAGACCTGCTTGCTGAGCCTGAGTCTCATTCTGTGGCTGAGCTAAAAGCAGTTCGAGCGCACGGGAATATTGCAGGGCCGCACCTGCAGTATCGCCTTTGGCTTCAAGCAGGGAGCCGAACAACTCTCGAGCCGCGGCATGGTCCGGCTGCGCCGTGACCAAGTGACTCAGCCATTCTTCCGCCTCAGCTTGCTGCCCGGCAGCCATATAGGTCTGAAACTGCTCGCCCATCGAGAGCAGAACAGACGAGTCTGTCGTTTCTGACAATGACGCTCCAGGCTCGTCCGGTTCAGGGTTCGATACATTGGACTGGTGGTCCTGCGCAATCGGTTCCGGTTCTAAGAACTCGGGCGGCGCCAAGTGGGCTAGCACAGGCTCTTCTTCAACGAGTGAACCATGCCTCTCGTGCCGAGGGATGGCCGTGGACGTGACATTCCAGGCATCGTCTGGAGCCGCATTGGCTATCGAAAATATTTCCGTCGGTTGGGCCGGGCGCGACGGCATGGCGGTGTCCGGAGGCACAGCGGTCTCGGATCGAGCAGAGGCAAGTGGCACATCGACAGCCGTGCCATGCATAAGAGCAGACAGCTTCTTCACGGTCGGGCTATCCGGCGCCAGCTCGACGACCTTCTGGAACAGTTCTTCGTGCAACGTCGGCATCCCGGGCTCAGGATGTTCGAGCAACAGCTCGATGGCCTTTCCATACTGAATCACCGCGTTGGCAGCGTCGCCTTTCTCTTCGTGGAGCTCTCCGTAGAGTTCAAGAATCGCAACCGACTGGGGTTCGACAGCTAAAAAGTCAGTCATCAACGATTCAGCCTTCGCATACTCCTGGGCGCGCAAGGCGGCTCCGGCGAGGTAGCGATACTCCCCAAGCGCCACCTGTAGATCTCCGCGTTGCAGATGCAACTTTGCGAGTAATTGACAGACATCCGGATTACCAGGCTCTTTGGTCAGCAACTGATTCAGAATGGCCTCAGCCCCGGCAAACTGCTTGGCTTCAATACGGCGGGTTGCTTCCGAAAGCAGATTGAGCGGTTCGCCACTTTTCGGCATCAAACCCGCTACAGGCTGGGCAGATCCAGGCTTGGCAGCAGGGCTGGAACCTCCTTCAGTCTTTTTAAAATGTTCTATAAATTGGAGGGCCTCGCTATTGGCGGGATCGATCCGTAAGACGGATTGATACGCATCTTTTGCCTCCGCATGGCGCTGCTGTGCAGACCGTTCACGCCCTAACTGTAAATAGACGGTTGTGGCTTCGTCCTGCTTATTTTCTTGTACACACAATTCCGCCACTCGTTGCTGAGCATCGAGATTGGACGGATCCAGGCCGACGATTTTCTTGTAGATATCTAACGCCTCTTTACTTTTCCCCCCTTTCAGACAATGCTTTCCGAGTGTGAGGTAATCTTGGACCGCACTGCTCAGCAAACCACGTTCCGCATTGAGGTCTCCGAGGTGCCGATACACATCATACCGTGACGGATCGAGCTTCAAGATTTTCTTGAATGTGGCGATTGCCTTGAGAGTGGCCCCTTCGGCCCGGAACGCATTGGCCGCCTGCAGAAAGGCGGAGACCGCATCGTTGGTGGCCTGGCGCTTAATGTGTAACTCCCCGATTGAATTGAAGATACTCCCATCTCCCGGCCACTCGCTGGAGAGCTTCTTCCATTCATTGATAGCCGCGTCGAACTGCCCTCGTGAGGCGAAGAGCTGTGCGCTATGCAACACGTTACCGCGGTCGATCGCCACGTGAGACCTCCATACCGATCAAACGCTAACAGTGTCACTACATGTTGTCAACGAAATGAGGCATTTAGGGATGAGGGAGAGTCAGCAGAAATACGAAGGCCTGCCTCAATACCGAGGCAGGCCTCCCGATGACACGATGCCACAGAATAACGACGTCAGGATTCGGCAACGATCGTCTTCAAGACGTTTGACGCCTGAGGCCCTTTTGCGCCTTGCACGACCTCGAACTCGACGTTTTCACCCTCTTTCAAAGTTTTGAATCCTTCTCCTTGGAGCGCGGAGTAATGTACAAAGACATCGTCTCCGGTCTCAAGACGAATGAACCCAAATCCTTTGCGATCGTTGAACCACTTCACCGTACCTTTTGCTTTCACAACAATACTCCTTTCCTCAACCGCCACGCATAGTTGCGCGGTCGGCCTTCAAACTAGGTTGGCGACACACATGATGACACGAAATAGACAGGAAGAAGAGTAGGTTGACGTAGCGGGTCATTGAAAAGACAACTTCGATCACGACACTCATCTCGGTGGCAACTCGCGCAGCATGTATCACGGCATTTCAAATCTTGTCAAGCCATTCTTTGGCCACACCGTTGCGCCGGTAAAGTGGACAACCCCCGCCCGCTCGCCTATAGTGTCCAACGGGCGAGGAGCGTGATTCTTCGAATGTTTCTACGAACGCTGCTAGATCGCTACATTTTCACCGAACTCCTTTCCCCATTTAGTGTGAGCCTTGGTGCGCTGTGTTTTGTGATGCTCACACGGGAACTCCTGCGTTTAGTGGAATTGCTGGTCTCCAAAGGCGTGGGCATTGTCGCAGTTCTGCAAGTCTTTGCTCATCTGATGCCGTCGTTCCTCGTGCTCACCCTCCCGATCGCCGGAATCATCGCCTCGATTACCGCCTTCGGACGCCTTTCCTTCGATAAAGAATTGGTAGCCATGCAGACGGCAGGGCTGAGCCTTGTGCGATTGGCACGACCTGTCGCGCTCTTTGCCTTGCTCGTATTCGGGCTGACCTTGTGGTTGGCACAATGGGGACAACCCTGGAGTTCCACGAATCTCAAAAAAGTGGCGCTGAATCTCCTGCGCGATCAGCTGGTGTTGGCGCTCGATCGGGGAACATTTAACGAGCCCATCCCCAAGATGATGATCTATGTCCCGGACGGAAACCCCGGAGATGCGATGACTGGAATCTTTGTCTCCGACGAGCGGAATGCGGACGATCCTCGCATCATCGTGGCGCAACAGTACGAGGTCATCATGGATGCGTCTACCGATCAAGTCGCCTTACGCCTCCAGCACGGCGTCATTCATAGCCGTCCCAATCAGGCCGATCAATACGAGCACGTGTCCTTCGCACGCTATGACCTGAAACTCCCGCTCAACCAAAGCGGCTACTCAGCCACGGAGGAGCGTCCGTCGTACGAGGCCATTATCGCCCAACTGACACAATCCCAATGGCGCGACCCATCCGCGCTCCGACGATTGATGGAGTATTATAAAGACCTGGCCTTTCCAACGGCCTCACTGATATTTTGTCTCTTAGGTGTCCCGGTCGGCATTGCCTCGAAACGATCCGGTCGAATCGGTGGATTTGCAGTCGGGGTGCTGGTCGTCATCGTCTACTACATGTTGAACATCGCATGCGAGTTTCTGGTCACAACGGCAACCCTGCCGCCCTTTGCCGGAGCCTGGATACCCAACATCACGTTCGCTGTCACCACCGTCGTGTGGTTTAGTATCATGAGCCGCCGGTAACCTATGCCCATTCTCTTCCGCTATTTGCTTCGCGAATACGCCAAAATCTTCACGATGTGCTTCAGCGGACTCATGACGATTTATCTGGTGATCGATTTCTTTGAAAAAGTTCGCCGTTTCTTGCGCTATGACGCCAGCTGGATCGACGTCCTTACATATTTCCTCCTGAAAGCCCCTGCGATTTCCTTCCAAATTGCACCGCTGGCCATCCTCATGGCGACACTGCTCACATTTGGCTTACTGTCCAGAGGCCATGAAATTACAGCCATGCGCAGTTGCGGCATCAGCTTAGTCTGGATTACCTCCCCTTTTCTTATCTTTGCCGTGGGGATGAGCCTTGTGCTCTTGCTCTTCAGTTCTACTATCATCCCATTGGCCGGGAGCAAATCAGAGGAGATCCGGACCACGCGCATCGAGAAAAAACTGCCTGCTGCAGCCGTGACACTCAAGCAGCCATGGACACGAGTGGGTGCCAATGGCCTCATGCACGTAACCAGCGTCTCAGTCGGCGGGGAACTGTTGGGTGACGTACGACTCTTTCACTTTACTCCTAACTTCCAACTGGCCGAGGTGACTGAAGCCGACGAAGCCCGCTATCAGGACTCCACGTGGACTCTGTACCAGGGACGACACAGACGATTTTCCACCGATGGAACCATGTCGACTACCGAATTCGATCACCAACCCATCGGGTTCACCCTCATTCCCGATGACTTCACCACATGGCTCGCCGGCGACTCGGAATTAATGACGTTCCATGATATCAGGGCCTACTCCAGACGGCGACAGCAGCACGGGTCTCAGACGGCGCGGCTGACGACAGATTATTACAGTCGAATCGCGTTCCCCTTCGTCACGATCATCATGGTCCTGGTCGGGATTGCATTGAGTCTGCGACGGAGCGGGACCAGAGGGGGCGGCATGGCGATAGGCATTGGACAGGCGTTGGCAGTCGGCTTCTGCTATTGGACGACACACTCTATTGCGATCGCTCTAGGCCGTGGCGGGGTCTTGACGCCTTTTATCGCCGCATGGATGGCCAACATACTCTTTATGAGTTTCGGTCTGTATCTGATGTTCAAAGTACGCTACTAGATCAGGATGCGGGGCGGAAAACCGTTAATTGGTTTGTTTGGTTTATTTAGTTTGTTTGGTTGGACGAAACTAACCAGATGAACCAAATAAACAAAACAAACCAGATCAACCCGCCCCGTGGCTGGTTGACTGATCCAAGCG
Organism: Nitrospira sp. CG24A; assembly: GCA_002869925.2. Taxonomy (GTDB): domain Bacteria; phylum Nitrospirota; class Nitrospiria; order Nitrospirales; family Nitrospiraceae; genus Palsa-1315. Next base: position 61,882 of record NEWT02000013.1, on the reverse strand, counting down.
CATCCGGTAAGTAAGGACACAGTGGACGAAAGGGACTAGAAAACGATGCGGGCGCGTGTTGTGGTCACAGGAATGGGAATCGTCTCTCCGATCGGGATCGGAGTGAGTGAGTTTTGGAAATCGGCCCTTGCCGGTCAATCAGGAATTTCTACCATTACCTCGTTCGATCCGTTTCCCATGGACGGGTATCGCTCGAAGATCGCAGGCCAAGTCCGTGACTTTGCGATCGAACGGTTTCTCGACTCAGCCCACGGCGAACGAGTGGATCGCTACGCGCAGTTCGGCCTTGTCTCGACAAAGGAAGCGTTGACGGACTCGGGTCTTCAGATGGGGAAGGAAAATCCCCACCGCATCGGAGTATTCGTCGGAGCCGGCATGGGAGGGATGGTGATGGGCGAGCGTGAAATCACACAGCTCTACCAGCAGCAGAAACCCCATCGTGTCCATCCGAACTTTATCCCCGTCATCACCCTCAATTCCGCCTCCGGCATTATCGCAATGGCTTACGGCGCCAAGGGCCCCAACTTGACCATCTCGACCGCCTGCTCTTCCAGCGCCCACGCACTCGGTCAAGCGCTCCATTGTATCCGTGAGGGCCGGGCCGATGTCGTGATCGTTGTCGGCGCCGACGCCAGCATCACTCCTCTCGTCTTCGCCGGATTCTGCTCTCTGCGCGCCCTCTCCTCCAAATTCAACGATCAGCCGGAGAAGGCCTCGCGACCCTTCGATCGATCGCGAGACGGTTTCATCATGGGAGAAGGCGCTGGAACCCTGATCCTGGAATCAGCCGCGCATGCCAAGAAGCGTAAAGCGAGAGTGTATGCCGAAATCGCCGGCTATGCTGCCACCAGCGAAGCCTACCATATGGTGATTCCACGGGAAGATGGTTTGGAAGTGGCCCATACCATGAAGCTGGCCCTCGCAGACGCCGAGGTAACACCGGCACAAGTGGATTACATTAATGCGCATGCCACATCGACGACGATCGGCGATGCCGTTGAAGCCAAAGCGATCCGGCACCTCTTCAAATCGCGCGCGGACAAAATCGCGATCAGCGCCACTAAGTCGCTGATCGGCCACACGCTCGGAGCTGCCGGCGCAATCGGGGGTATCGCCTCCGTCCTGGCCCTTCATACGAAGCAGATTCATCCTACGGCCAACTATGATGATCCGGACCCAGCCTGTGCATTGGCAGGACTCTCTCGTTCGGCACAGGAACGTCGCATCAATGTCGCTGTATTGAATGCCTTTGGATTTGGCAGCAACAACGCCGCTGTGGTATTCAAAAGGCGTGAAATGTGAGGCGTTTCGGAGAAAGGGCGCTCGACAGTCCTACGTTTCACTTTTCACGGTTAAAGACGGAGAGAATGGACTGATGGCAACCGACCCCACCATATCATTGAAGATTCGCACTGCCCTTGGCGAGTATCTAAAACGCGATCCTGCAGCCATACGTGTCTCACACCATCTGCGTGAGGATTTAGGCCTCGATTCGATGGCGGTGATCGAACTGCTTTATCGTATCGAAGAGGCCTTTGACCTCCAAATCCCTGACCAGGATCTGGTTGGGCTGACGACAGTCGGCCATGTTGTCACCTATGTTGAAAAACGGTTGGGCAAAGCAGCGACACCCGCCAAGACCAAGAAGACGATAAAGCCCCCGAAAACAAAAAGTAAAAAGAAGTCTTAATTCCATATGACAACGCACGCACACCCTCCGATTACACTCCGACAGATCCACGATCTGGTCGGGGGAGAGCGTATAGGGTCGCCAATCGTTTCTGTGGCGAACCTGGCTGGCTTTGAAGAGGCAGGCCCAAACGATCTGACCTTCGTCACCGGAGATCGAATACTGAATACTAGCCGACCCACTCGCGCAGGAATACTGCTTGCCCACCGACGTCTACCAGAGATCGCTAATCCCCACATCGTCGTACCCAATCCCGCACTGGCCTTTGCGCAGGTCGCCCGCGCCTTCTTTTGCCCCATTCTTCCTCCCCGTGGAATCGACGCATCTGTGATCCGTGGCAACAATACCCAGATCGGACCTGATGTCTCGATCTGGCCTGGAGTCACGTTGGGAGATCGGGTGGTGATTGGAGCGCGGGTGACACTCTATCCCGGCGTGTTCATTGGCAACGATACGACTATCGGAGACGACACGCTGCTGTATCCGAATGTCGTGGTGAGAGAAGGCTGTACCATCGGCGCACGGGTCATCATTCACAGTGGCACAGTGATCGGAAGCGACGGATTTGGCTACATACAAGACCAAGGACGGCACTACAAAATTCCTCAGCTCGGCGGAGTCACGATCGAGGACGATGTCGAGCTTGGGGCCAACGTCACAGTCGACCGAGCCACACTCGGCCAAACTGTCATCAAACAAGGCAGCAAAGTCGACAATCTTGTTCAGATCGCCCATAACGTTACGATCGGAGCCCACTCCATCCTTGTTGCACAGGTCGGGATCGCCGGGAGTACTCGCGTGGGGCATCACGTCATGATTGGTGGACAGGCAGGGCTGGCAGACCATCTCGTGATTGGCGATCAGGTGATGATTGCCGCGCGAGCAGGTGTCAACCGCAGTCTCGAACCCAACCAAATTGTTTCAGGGGCCCCGGTGATGCCGCACGAAGTCTGGGTAAAAGCCCAAGCCGTGATTCCACGGCTTCCTGAACTCAGACATGCTGTACGTACATTGGAAGAGAGGATGAAGCAGCTTGAAGCCTTGCGCTCAACTCCTCAAGCTCCCAAGAAGAAGACAGGAAAAAGGCGCAAGAGCTAGGACCTCGCGTCTGTGCATTGAGCGTCTGACCGAGGCGAGAACGATGCTTGGGGCGAGGCGCGTCTCCGTGCATCGGGGTCGGATGGATGAGAAAGGCCACTTCTTCGGCAACCTGTTAGTCCACCACGCCGCGCCAACAGAACAACTTGGCCCAGAAGAATCCCGCCCATGGCACCAATACAGAAGGCAGCAGGTCGAGATCGCCGCGCATATAGGCAGCGGCTGATGAACCGAAGACCAGAACCGCTCCTGCAATAGAAATAGCCGTGACAAAGCCGCGCCCCGGATGCTCGATGACAGGCACGTCGGGCTCAGACTTGGCTTTCCTCGTACGTTGAGCCACAGCGGTCCTCAATTTTGCCGCATACACCTCAGGAAATGTCTTAAAGAGATAGCGATGATAACGAGCCTGCGCGAACCCACAGGCCGCACCGACCACGATTAAGAGTGAGCTGCTGAGGAATGTTACCCAGCTGTAGGTATGACTCGCGAGTAATTGATAGCCAAGTGCCCCTATTCCACCGACCATGCAGACGAGCCCGATTGTCCCAGCAGGAAGAAGGATATGGGACCGGACATAGTTCCGCGCTTGTTCATCAATCTTTTCCGGTCGCAATACTGTGACGAGTTTCGGCATTGATGCGTGCTCCTACCGTATCGACTGCCAAATTTCTCATGATCGAGAAGAACGGGCAGCAAAGGGATGGATCATACCATCCTTCAGGTGCCTGATTACATGCATGACACAATGAGATTGAGCCTCTCGATCGAATATTATTCGACTGAATGCGTAATTCCCCTCATTTGATGCGAAATTGTGGATGAGGAATGAGCAACCATTGAAGGCATGCCTCATTTTCACCCTATGACCACGTATCGACACACTCTATAGTACTAAAGTAGGGGTCAGCGCAGAAACACCTTGCACAATCAAGCATTTCGACGACGTCAGCCTTGAATGCCGCGATAGGAAAGGCGGCAGGATAGTAGGCCCTTGCCCTCTCGCTCGCGCTGTCCACAAAAGATGTGTACGGCATGTGGGTAAACATGTGGATAAGCATGCAATAGCTCACCGCATCGCAGCGCCTCACAGATTGCCTAATCGATGAGCAATACAATCGGTGAAATTTCAATAAGATATCGTTCTGCAACAGAACTTCGCATGGGAAAAATTTGCCGGCATCTATTCTGGAAAGCAAGAAATGATCCATCCGTCGCAATCACCAACGAGCAAACTCCAACTGGCAATGTCACGTGGGCTAGGAGCCTGTCCGGCATTGCCTTCGCGACGAGGTGAAGGAGGCACGGCCAGCTGCGAGGCCGTAGGCCAGGAAAAACCGGAAGTGTATTCGCTGGAATACCGTGAGGATTTTTTCTGGCCGAGAACGATGCAGACGGTTGCGGATCGTTCACCGCAGTAGAACGGTCAATGTCGGACAGGCTCCTAGGCCCAGGTATTCGGAGGATGACGAGGGGGGGCATTCAATCAACAGGGTAAACGTCAAATGCTCACACAGCAGAGCAGACAACACAGTGAGATGATAGGTTTTCATCCATCATCTTGTGCATATCGAGATAGTGACAGGTAGCGCACACAGGGGTGACGGTGTTTGGCTTGGAACCACGAAAGCAGTCCAGCCTGACTGCCCTATTTCAATCTTCCGACTTTAAGAGATCGCGAGCGTATATAATAGAAGAGTTGTGGGCTTCACCGGGGATGATACAGGCAAGACAAACCCTTTCAATGCTTTGGACTCTATAGATTGGGAAAAGCAGAAAGACGCACGTGAACAATCTAGCCAAGTTCGATGCCATTCGCCTCTATCTACGCCTGCAGTTCCCCAAGCACCATATCGCTGATTTTGAGGAAGGGACCAACCGTGCGCATGTCTTCCGTATCGATGGCCCACATGGCCACCCTCTCCATTATGCCGTCATCGGGCTGGACTTTCTCCTTGACCACACCGCCGAAGACCTGCAGCAAACGCTTCTGGCGTCCGGCCTGGGAGATAAACTGAAGGAAGCCGGAACCGCACCCGTCACGATGTCAAAAACAGGGTTCAGCACCGAAGGCACGATAGCTATCGCGTAACCACAGCAGGGCCAGGCCGCTCAACTCCTGACATTCCAAACACAATCTATGACGGATTTTCTTAATGGCCCCTCCAAGTTCATCAACGGCCCCCCTCTCTCAATCTCACCCCTACAGGTCGAGCAAGAACCTTCGCTGCCACGTAGTTGAAGCGCACGGGCTCGCATACGTGCGCCCTCCCTCTCGCACACCCCACGAACGATATGTTGACAGCCGGAAATCTAATCCGTGAGAATGCACGCATGGCCTATCGTGTGGTAGTTGAACGGTTGGAGTTTCAAGGGCGTTGTGGTGTCGCGATGGCGGAGCGGAGGCGACCGCAGCCGTTAGCGATCGATCTGGAATTGGACTGCGAAGGAACACCGTCCGAGACTGCCGACCACATCACTAAAACTGTCGACTATGCCCGGGTCGCTGAGCGGATCGTGGAGTTGGGTGAGACTCAAGACTGTGCGCTCTTGGAAACATTCACGGAGAAGATTCTCGAAATGTTGTTCACAGAGTTCCCGGTGGCCAAGGTTTCACTCTGGCTCAGAAAGCTGGCCCCGCCTCTCTCGCAGATGACCGGATCGGTCGGTGTGAAGGTGGAGCGAAACCGCATGGCGCATCAGCCGCAACAGACTGACCCCGCCCCATCATTGTTCTTAGCGCAACAGCTCCGCCGGTTGCCCAAAGGCCGAGCGTTGGACGTTGCAGCTGGGTCTGGACGTCATGCGCTCTATCTCGCCTCGCACGGGTTCCAGGTCGATGCGATAGACCACGATGAACAGGCCATGGCGCAGCTCGCCACCACGGCACAACAACGGAATCTTCCGAACCTCACTGTTCAGACAGTGGACCTAGAACGAAAGACAGCAGAACGGCCGGAATTTCCAAAGCAGACCTATGATGTGATCATCGTGTTCTTTTATCTCCATCGTCCCCTATTCTCCGCCCTCATCGATTCTCTCAAACCGAATGGTATCTTACTGTACGAAACCTTTACCATCGACAACTATTTTCGGCATCACCATCCACGCCGATGGGAGTTTTGCCTCGCGCACAACGAGTTGCTCCGGCTCACTTCTACCCTCCGCGTGTTATCGTACAACGAAGGTGAGCGCGACGGCGGTCATGGACCAGGCGCTGCCTTTACCGCACAGCTCGCCGCTCAACAAGCAACCCTCGGCAGCTTACTCCACACGTGACATGAGCCGCATCGATCTCCATCTTCATACGACCCACTCCGATGGAAGCCTGTCACCAGCTGAAGTGCTTCGACTGGCCCACAACGCAGGGGTCACGGCGCTGGCCATTACAGATCACGACATTGTATCGGGTATTCCCGATGCCATTGCAGCCGGAGCAGAACTGGGAATTGAAATCATTCCCGGCGTAGAAATCAGCTCAAGCATCGGCAAAAGCGAGCTCCATATTCTAGGTTATTGCATGGATTGGCAAAGCCCTGACTTGCTTCGACGCCTCGCCGCCTTACGCGTGAGCCGGCATACCCGCAATCCACAGATCATCGAACGCTTGCGCGCATTGGGGCTGGAGGTAACCTATGAAGAGGTGCGCGCCTTAGCCGGCACGGATTCAGTCGGTCGGCCGCATATTGCGCGACTCTTAATCGAAAAGAAATATGTTTCATCCGCCAAAGACGCCTTTGACCGATACCTGGCGGAGGGGCGCCCGGCATATGTGGCGCGGGACCTACCCCTTCCAGCTGATGCCATCGCCTGGATCCGAGCCGCCGGTGGCGTGGCAGTGCTGGCCCACCCCACCTGGGCAAAAGTATCAGGAGAAGGGTTGAACACGCTCTTGACCGCATTGAAAACCGACGGTCTCGGGGGCCTCGAAGTCCACTACAGCACCCACACGAAGCGACAGACGACAGAGTACCTCGACCTAGCCAAGCGACTGGACCTCTTGGTGACCGGTGGAAGCGATTTCCACGGTCTCACCAAACCGGACATCGAAGTGGGAACAGGCCGGGGAGGTTTGAAAGTGTCCGAGAAATTGCTCGCCCCGCTCAAGAAAGCCGCCCTCCACGCGCATCATTCGTAGCGCAATTCCCGTCGGTCGCACCACATCGCTCCCAGACGGTTCTACGGTTCGGCTTGCACGATACGCCTCACCAATCTTGCTTTATGAGTGTCGAGAGCCTCGCTGCTCATTTTCCCCTATTCGTTGACTCTCTCTCCCCATCCGCTACACTTTACACATCCACGGACAACCGCGTTTGCCATGTCGAAATCCTGGACTTGGATCATTCCCTATATCTGTGCCATCTTGGCCACGCTCCTCGCCGGCCCCTTGCTGAGCAACCTCGCAGTGACCCAATCGGTTTCAATTCCGTATGTGCCGCTCAGTGGCCCTCACGCTATTCGATTGTTTGCCAACCTGCTTGCCCTTACCATTCTTTGGATCCTCGCTTTTACGGCCTCTCAAAAAATCCCGGACAACGGTCGTGGATCAGGATTTCTCCGCAGCCTCGTTCTTCCACTCACAACTCTTATCGTCATGCTCTTCGCCCATAAAGTGTTCAAAACCATTGGCCTCCCACTCATTGAACAGATAGGACCCTCACGATACGCTATGGGTTATGCGATCGGTCTTCTCGGATCTGCTCTCTGGCTCACAGCCATATGGGTCTTGAATCAACACTCTCTACGCGTAGCCTTCGCTTCATCTCGACAGACTCAACGTCAAGAGGCGCAGGCGCTCTCTGAGCACGAAGATAAAGAGCAAGAAGAAGCGGCGCCGTCAAAACCAACAAGTCTCGTTGCTACATCGGTGATCAACGGCTATACCCCAAGCATGTTGGGGCGCTACAGAGTGCTGAAGGAACTCGGGCGTGGCGCCATGGGATTGGTCTACTTGGGAAAGGATCCGACGATCCAGCGTTTTGTGGCCATCAAGACCATGCGGCTTGACCATATTGATCAGGACGACAAACTGCAAGAAATCAAGACACGATTTTTCCGCGAAGCAGAATCTACCGGACGTCTCTCTCACCCCAACATCGTGACGATCTATGATGCGGGAGACGAGGACGGTTTAGGCTATATCGCCATGGAACTCATCGAGGGAACCCCCTTGAGTCAGTCGGCGAGAAAACCCAACTTGATGCCGGTCAACGAGGTCCTTCTGACTATTGCCACCGTCGCCGATGCCCTGGACTACGCCCATCAGCAAGGGGTCGTCCATCGCGACATCAAGCCGGCGAACATCATGCTCACAAAGGATCGCGTCGTGAAAGTCATGGACTTCGGCATTGCGAAAATGGCCTCGAGCAGCAAGACGCAAACGAATATTGTCATGGGCACGCCGACGTATATGTCACCGGAGCAAATCGCAGGCAAGAAAGTGGACGGTCGGTCGGATATTTTTTCACTCGGGATCGTGCTGTTTGAACTTCTCACGGGGCAGCTGCCGTTTACCGCCGACAACCTGTCTGCTGTGTTATTTAGCATCACCCATCATCCGCACCCCCCTATTCAGACCGTGAGGCCGGATCTTCCACCAATGGTCCAAGAAATCGTGGACCGCGCGTTACAGAAAGAGTTGCCTCACCGCTATCGGCGCGCGGATGAATTCGCAAGCGAGCTCCGCGCCTGCCTGCAAAGTCTTGCAGCCTAAGGGAGGTATCGTCTGGCACTCGAACGATTGCATAGCGCAAAATCCGATATCGGGCTCAAGCGGTCTCACAACGAGGATCGTTTCGTCGCCGTTCCTCCACTTGGACTCTATGTCGTCTGTGACGGAATGGGCGGGAGCAACGCCGGCGAGGTGGCCAGCGCCCTTGCGGTGGATGCCATTCAGGCACATCTGGCCGAAGCAGCCCAACAGGCAGACCTGCCGCTGATTGGTCCCTGTGATGCCTCGGTGTCTGCACCGGCCAACCGTCTTGCCAGCGCAGTCCGTGTTGCAAACACCGTCGTGCATCGCGAGTCATGGAGCAGATCGGACTATGCCGGGATGGGGACCACCGTCGTTGCCGCATTGCTGCACGAGGATGTGCTCGCCATTGCCCATGTCGGAGACAGCCGGCTCTACCTCATTCGAGACGGAGTCATTCACGCGCTCACCACAGACCATTCCTGGGTAGCCGAACAGATCCTCAAGGGACTTCTCACGGAAGAAGAAGCGTTCCACTCTCCCCGTAGAAATATCGTCACCAAAGCTCTCGGAGTCGAAAGCACCGTCGACGTCGAACTCACGGAGACTCCAGTCAAGCATGGAGACATGCTCCTGCTCTGCTCAGATGGACTGACCCGGGCTGTCCGCCCGAACGATATCATTCATCTCCTCAGTGGATTGGAGGACCTCCACACCATGGCCGATCGACTCATCGTCATGGCCAATGAAGCCGGGGGCGACGACAACACGACTGTAGTTCTTGTGACCCTGCGGAATGAGTTCCAAGCAAGCCTGTGGGAGCGGCTCAAAAAACGATTCGCCGCGTAAACCTTCGCAAGGACTTGGCATAGGAGAGCGCAATATGCAAAAAACTTTGCCACAATCGGCCACCCTACTGGTCAAAATCCAGGGGCAAGACTCAAAGTCTATTGAACTGACACATGAGACCATAACGATTGGCCGGAAAGCTGATAACAGCCTCGTGATTGAGGATCCCGCCGTTTCAGGACATCATGCACGAATCGTAAAGATTCAAGCCGTCTTCTTTCTCGAAGACTTGATGAGCACCAACGGCACAGCCATAAATGGCCGTCCTATCACCCGCCATCAACTTCATGACACAGACGTCATCACGATCGGTCGGCACCGGCTGGTTTTCCAAGAAGTCCCTGCAGCCGGCACGGCACTTCACACCCCATTTGTCGATCTCAATCGAACCATGGTGCTCAAAAGAACGGAGCCTACCCCCAACGAGCCGACTCTCATTGCGACGATTCTAGTGATCGCTGGAAAAACAGATCGATCAGAATATTCACTCATGAAACAAGTCACAGTCATTGGATCGCAAGACGGGTCGGCTATTCGACTCACCGGCTGGTTTGCCCCAAAAACTGTCGCGGCAATCGCCCGACGAGGCCGCAACTATTCCATCAGTCCTTCTCAGAGCACAAAGCCCCTGCTCATTAACGGCGTACAGGTAGTGGGAGAACACGGCCTAAAAGATGGGGATCATATCGAGGTAGCAGGTGTGACGCTGAGATTCTCTGCGTCTTCAGAAACCAATGTCACAACGCGCTAACGACGACAGAGCTATTTGAAGAAAAATGTCCCCTTCGGAAGGGTCTGGTAGCATCGGTCAGAAACTTCCTGGCCATGTGATTGTAGACATTGGAAGATCTGCCCGCCTCCAGGTTTCATCGCTCGGCAGAATCGCCTGACATCTTCATCGCACGCCGCCATCACTCGATTGCGATCTTCCTTCCACTTCACAAACCGCTCACGCACCTGGCTTTGGCACAGCGGAGAGAGTTTTCTGGCCTTCTGCTCCAGACAATGCGTGCGTGCAGCACCGTCCGGAGAATCGGGGCACAGTT
>NEWT02000013.1:42524-51407 GCA_002869925.2 Nitrospira sp. CG24A | reverse complement strand
ATCACCATTTCGAAACCTCCCGAATCTCAGGGCACCAAGTCTCATTGGCTATACGAAAGGGGCGTCATCGTCAACCACAGCTACATTTCTCGCGTTGGATTCCAGCAATAAACATGTGTGTCGATCAGAAACATACGTGGTGAGAAAATGATACATGGCTCGGTGCACCCTTGACGTAATCGGCACGTTCGAAGGCACCCCAATCACACTGCGTCGATTCTTAACTTGGACAACTCGGCGCACCTAACAGACAGTCGATTGCAGCAAAGTTGTGCGTGAGTTACGTGGGTTTACCAATCCCGACTGGCAAGATGAGGGTATCTGCCATGGTGTTAAACTATTGACAAGGATCAATTGTGCGCTACGCTACCTAACAAGACACGCGTAGGATGTTTCCTACAAAGGAGCGACTGGACTCCTCTACCACTTACATTTGAGGGAGGATGCGATGCCAATACACAGGTTCAGTTACATCGTAGCGGCTGGACTCGCACTAGGAATGGCGTCTCCAGCATTTTCAGAAGACGGCGTCATCCTGCTCGCACAGGTCGGCAGCAACATCCAACAGACCATGACCAGGGAGCAGGCAATTGCCAAGGCCACGACAATCAAGCGAGGCAATGTGCTCAAGGCCACCTTGGAGAAGCGAGAAAATAAGGTCGTATGGGAAGTGAAGGTCGACGATGGCAGTAATAAAGTCACCGCCATTCAGATCGATCCAAAATCCAAAGAAATCATCAAAAGCGTCGATATCGTCGGTGGGAAGTAACGCGACGCCGTCATATAATTGATCTAGCCGAGAGGAGTGATGCCGTATCCGCATGACTCCCCTCGCACGTGTAGAATGAACCCGTGCTAGAGCCAGCCCGTCGATAGATCATTCCGATAAACCGATCCTCACTTCATCTACCTTTCAGCACCGTATAAATCGCCTCCATATTCACATACTGCTGGACATGGTCGGCCCAGCGATCCAACTCAGCTCGCAACTGGATCGCGACGAGTTCGGATATCGAGAGTGCGATCGGTGGGAGTCCCTTCTGGCCACGCGCACGGTTCAACCAGCCCCGGCGGAACGCTGCTTGATCGAACAGGCCATGAATACTGGTACCCCAGACACGACCATTCTCACTGGCTGCGCCTTCATCGCCCATCGCGGAACCTCCCAGAATTTCAGAGGCTTCAATCTGAAAACACGGGTGGACGTCTCCCCGACTGGTACGCCCCATGCGAATCTCATAACCATAGATTGGCGCGGACTGTTTCAGGTCGTAAAGCAGGGAAGTGGCACGGACCTGCCGGCAGATCTTTGGTACATCAAGCTCTGTCCTCACATCGAGCAACCCCAATCCAATTGATGTCCCTCCCCGCTCCAATCCCCTAGGATCGGCAATCTCTCGCCCGAGCATCTGGTATCCCGCACAGATTCCAATCAGCTCGCCCCCCCTTTGCACATGCGAATCTACGGCGGCCGGGAATCCCGCGGTCACAAGATAGTCGAGGTCTTCAAGGGTATTCTTGCTTCCGGGGAGAATCACCACATCGGCGCCTAGAAGCTCCTCCGGTGAAGCCACAAACCGAAGGGCAACATCCTTTTCAGCTGCCAGTGCATTGAAATCTGTGAAGTTGCTCATCCGGGGCAACAACACCACAGCCACATTTGTGAGATCTGACCTAAACTGAGTCGATCGTGCACGATCGAGGTCGAGACTGTCTTCTTGGTCCAGCCTAAGCCCACGGAGAAACGGAACGACTCCCAGAACCGGAATACCGGTGCGAGACTCAAGTATGCGAACACCATCGTCGAACAATCGACGATCTCCACGAAACTTATTGACGATGACCCCGCGTACACGTCGGCGCTCAGGGGGGGCCAGTAGGTCGAGCGTCCCGATGATCTGCGCGAAGACTCCGCCACGATCGATATCCGCCACCAGCACCACTGACGCATCGGCTAACTCGACAACAGGCCAGTTTACGATATCTCGATCACGAAGATTCATCTCCGCCGCGCTCCCCGCTCCTTCGATCACGATATACTCGTATTCACTCGCGAGTCGCGCATAACAGTCTCGAACAATGTTGAAGAGCGTCTCTTTCCGCTCAAAGTACGTAAGCGCATCCAACGCCTCGTAGACCTTGCCTTTCACGATGACCTGGGACCGTGAGTCAGACTCGGGCTTCAACAAAATCGGGTTCATGTCCACCGTCGCTTCAATCCCACACGCCTGTGCTTGCAGTGCCTGTGCCCGGCCGATCTCACCGCCTTCGAGCGTCACGAAAGAATTCAGCGCCATGTTCTGCGCTTTGAACGGCGCGGTCCGCACACCTTTTCGAGACAAAAGTCGGCAGATCCCGGCAACAATGAGGCTCTTCCCGACATCGGAGCCGGTCCCAAGAATGGCAAGAGCTTTGGTTGGCCTACTGGAAATCGTCATAACTTCTTTCCGCGAGGGCCTGGCGTACTACAAGCCTGCCACTGCATATACCGGCCAAGCCCCTCGGTCACTGCCTGCCCAATCACCCTCCCGACGAGTTCTCCGAGAATCGTATGCGTACCACTATATCGCTGAGAAGGCCCATCTCCACTCACAACCACCACCGCATCCGTTCCGGTTCCCGTCGCACCTGATCTGCCAGTCCAACTCTTCACTTTGGCATGCAACAGAACAGCCGTCTTGGCTTCAGTCGCCACCTGCACCACCCCGACCATAGCCGAACTAGAGAGCCGGGCGTTGGTCACGAGGATCAGATTGATCGTGCCGGGATGAGTGCCGCGCCGGTTGCGTTGACTTAGCATCACCGGTTCGCCCGCCCGTACGGCATTCGATGTCCCGACCGTGACAAACCCTTCGACCCATATCCGGGCATGAGCCGCTCGTGCTGTCACAACATCCTCTATCGAAACGGCTGTCATAAGACCGACGAATGTATCGCGAATGCCTAACGAAATAGCCAAGCGACTGAGGGCTCTGGCTGGATCGCCCTCTCGCGCGCCAGCACGCCTACCGCGATCCTCTCTCACAACGGGCTTTGCTGCAACCTGATGATTCAAGATATATCTGGCCCGCGTCATTCCCCCTGCCCTGGGAGCTGACGAAAGAACCGACCGGACAGCTCCCAGATCAACGATCAGCGTCTGTTGTCTGATCCGAAATGTGGTCTGCATGGTACGTCGTACCGGTACACTCATGGCGCTGCATTCGCCACATAGGCGCCAAGTGCTCCCGTCAATCGGCGATTCTCTTTCACGGTCCTGACCGCAACCCGAATCATGCGCGCACTTAGACCTGGCAGTGTTGAACAGTCCCGGACGAGCAGGCCCTCGGCAGCCAGCTGATCAGCCACCAGGCCGGCGGAACTCCGATCAGGAAGCTCAATCAACACAAAATTCGCCACCGACGAATAGACACGCACGCCCGGCAACGAACGCAACTCTTTCATGAATCGTGACCGTTCGTTCGCCATAAATACACGGCTTTTTATCTCATAGGCTCGATCACGTAACACTGCACAGCATACCGCTTGGGCCAACGAGTTAACCGACCATGGAGGCTGCCGCTCTTTCATCTGATCCACGACCTTGCTTGCGCCAAGCAGATAACCGACCCGCAACCCAGGCATGGCATAGAACTTCGTCAGACTGCGCAGCATAACAATGCGTGGATGCGCGCTCAACAAAGACACGACAGACTGGTTCTGACAATAGTCGATAAAGGCTTCATCGACAATCAGCCAACTCTGTCGTCGTTCGATGACCTCTGCAATTTCACACATCACCGACCGGGTGATCATCTGGCCGGTGGGATTATTGGGATTGCACACAAACACCGCGTCGAATCTAGGCCGCTTAGTAGACAGCGCTCGAAGGACTTCTGTCACCGGTGGACGAAATCGTTCCTCTCGTCTGGCATAGACATACCGAACCGTGCTCCCCGCGTCCTGCAGGGCACGCGCATACTCCTCAAACGTGGGCCCGACAATGAGCGCGGACTTGATTCCAAGTGCGCGAGGCAGGAGATGAATCAATTCGGTCGAACCGTTGCCGACGAGGATCATGCTTGGATCCACGCCGCACCGCTGTGCTAACGCTTGTCTGAGCTGCCGACAGTCGGGATCCGGATAGTGCACGATCTGCTTGATTGCCGAACGAATTGCGTGGCGCATCACTGCGGGAGGACCAAGCGGGTTGATGCTGGCACTAAAATCAAGGATCCGGTCGACGGGAATTTGTTGCTCGTAAGCGGCCTTGTAGACGTTCCCGCCATGAGTGGGTTGCGTCATCCTTTCACCATGAAAAGCCACCCCATGCCCAACAGAACTCCTGTAAGACTGGTCCAAAGCATAAGCCTGAGCGCCATTCCTATGTGAGCCCTCGTCAGGGGCTGAACAGGATCACCAAGACAAGGGCGTTCCACAAGCACACCGTCATAGCGATTCGCCCCACCCAATTGCACGCCGAGTGCGCCGGCCATCGCGGCTTCTGGATGGCCGCTGTTCGGACTTGGATGTCGAGCTCCGTCTCGAAGCACGATCTGCCAGGCGCGTTGCATGGCAGGCCATGATCGGGACACGATCCCCGCCGAGAGGATCAGCAAGAGCGCCGTGATGCGAGCTGGGATAAAATTTGCCACATCATCCAATCGAGCCGACGCCCAGCCAAACCACCGGTATCGGTTGTCCAAATGACCAATCATCGAGTCCAACGTACTGACCGCTTTATAGGCAAGCGCCAACGGAGGTCCCCCCAGAGCCAGGTAGAATAACGGTGCCACAATGCCGTCTGCCGTGCTTTCTGCAATCGTCTCTACCGTGGCACGGACAATATCGGCTTCATTCATCTCGCCCGTATCGCGTCCGACTATCTTGCCAACGGCTGAACGAGCCTCCGCCAAGGAAACGGATTGGAGAGCCCGTTGCACAGAGACGACGTGGTCGAAGAGATCGCGCACCGCAAGCGTGGTCCATGCCATCACCACAGCGACCGCGCTCCCCAATAGGGAATCAACCGAGTGACCCAACCACATGAGCAGTGCCCCAATCGCATAGGTCCCGGCCGGCAAGGCGACCGCCACCAGCACACCTGCCATCCGTTGTTTGGCGGGAGACAGGAACAGTCGATGGACCAGCCGATCGTACCAGTCAACGAAGAACCCCATCCAACGCACCGGGTGTGGAAACCAGCGCGGGTCTCCGATTGCCGCGTCTAGGACGCAGGCCATCGCCAATTCGCCTCCGGTCATCGGAAGAGCACCGCGGGAACGATCACGATAAAGAGTATCTCAGCCGCTTCGTTCGTCGCCCCCAGCAAATCCCCCGTCACACCCCCGAACATACGATGAAACCAGACCGTCGAAAGACGAACGAGGGCCGCTCCGATGAAGAGACAGCACAAGGCCGCCCATGGCCCCAACAACAACGTCAATACAACCCCTGCCGTGACGGTTGCGATACAGACGTGGCGCCAAGACACATGGGCGAGAAACGGTTGGGCCAGCCCTCCTTCTGACCGTGCATACGTCGAATGAAAGGCCCCCACGACCATGGCCCATCGGCCGACTACCGGCATGCCAATCAAAAACGCGATATGCTCGCCCACCGGCAGCGCAGTGAGCCCGGCGAATCGCAGCCCGAGCGCAAGAAATAATCCCGTCGCGCCGATCGCACCGATATGTGAATCCCGCATGATCGCCAAGCGTGCCTGAGCGGTTCGCCCGCCCGCCAAACCATCCACCATATCGGCAAGCCCGTCCTGGTGCAGCCCGCGCGTGACGCCGATAAGGACAAGCATCACAAACATACCCGTGACGGAAGAAGAGAAGACCTGCGCCAGGAGCCTATCCACTGCGACCAACAGCAGGCCAAGGAGACAGCCGACAAAAGGGTACCAACTCATGGAGGCAGCCAACTCCTCCGGTTTGGCATCATGTGTCGAACGGCTGAGTGGAATGGCCGTGAGAAACTGCCACGCGAACAGAAACGTCCGCAGCAACGCGGTCATGTGCGACGCTCTGACACGCCTGCCTCGTCGAACGTGGCCATCTCTGTCAGAATCTTAATCGCGGCAAACACCAAACTCATGCCTAGACAGGCACCGGTGCCTTCCCCCAGACGAAGATCGAGATCGAGCAGCGGCTTCAGCCCCAAATAATCCAAGATCGCCCGATGACCTCGTTCGACTGACTGATGGGAGGCAATGAGATAGTCTTTACAACGAGGTTCCAGCCCCACGGCGATCAATGCTGCCGCTCCAGCAATGAATCCATCCAACACAACCGGAATGCGAGCCGCCGCTGCGCCAAGCATCAAACCGGCTAATCCACCAATTTCCAACCCGCCCACTTTGGCAAGCACCTCCATCGCGGCAGCCGAGTCCAACCGATGGAACGCGAGCGCGCGCTGAATCACATCGATCTTGTGTGCATGACCGGCATCGTTGATCCCTGTTCCCCGGCCTGTCACCTCCGAAACCGGTCGACGCGTCATCGCAGCAGTAATGGCCGAGCTGGCGGTGGTATTGCCGATCCCCATCTCCCCAGTTCCGATCAAACCGATGCCCTCATGAGCCGCTTCGGTCGCCAGCTCGATCCCAACTTGCAGCGCCTGCTCCGCCTGCGCGAGACTCATCGCGGGTTCTACCATCAGATTCTTCGTGCCTGGCATGACCTTCCGATGCATGAGCCCTGGCGCCGATTCAAAATCAAATGCCACACCGATGTCCACCACGCGAACCTCGATGCCGACATGGCGCGCAAGCACATTCACGCCTGCGCCACCACGCAGAAAGTTCAAGACCATCTGAGGCGTCACTGCGGAGGGGTAGGCGCTCACCCCTTCTACCGTCACTCCGTGATCGGCGGCAAAAGTAAAGACCGCCCCTCGTGGGACTTTTGGTTTCATCTCGCCCGTGATCATGACGTACCACGCGGCCAATTCTTCGAGCCGTCCCAGGCTCCCGACCGGCTTCGTCAATCGATCGAGACGCGTCTGCGCCTGCGCCAACAGACGGACGTCGGTCGGCTGAATCCGGCTGATGATTTCGCGAGACAACATTCTCGAACTCTCCTTATTTCAATCGCAGCGGTAGCCCGCTGATCGTGAGATAGACTTCATCTGCTTCTGCTGCCACCTGTTGATTGATCCGTCCTGCCAGATCACGAAACGCCCGGACTGGTTTCGTCGCTGGGACCAATCCCAGTCCCAATTCGTTGCTCACGATCACGACACGGGCCTTGGTCTCCCGAATCGCCAGAAGCAGACTGGTCATGACATCAGAAATAGCCGATTCGCCCAAACGTTTCCCCCTCAAATTGCTCAACCATAGCGTGAGACAATCAAGGACAATCACATGATAAATATATTTGTTTTCATCAAACCACTTCACAAGATCCACGGGAACTTCTGCCGTCTCCCAATCAGGCGAGCGTGTGGCTCGGTGCCGTTCGTTCTTCACATCTCGTTGCCAAAGGAATTCCGGTTCCCCTTGAGTCTTGGCAGCCCAGCGTGCCAGAACGAACAGGGCGTCGCTCAGACGATTCACGAACTTGATATTCACCGCATCAACCGGTTCTTCCCGCGAGAGATGCACGCATATCCGTTCAGCACGACGGCATACGGTCCTTGCTTGATGCAAAAATCCAGACACTTTCCCTCCGCCTGGCAAAATGAATTCTTTGAGCGGAGCCAAATCTTTTTGACAACGATCGATGATCTTCTCCAGGTTTGTCACATCGTTCCGCGTCACCTGCGGCATGTTCTTAAACTCTTGGCCGGGAACCGTCGCAAGAATCCCCCCGAGATCGAACAGTTTATTCTGAATCCACCGGAGATCCTCTTCGAGTTGCGCTGCCTGCGCATGACTCACGACCATCTCAGCATTCATCACCCGTACGACCCCGACTACTGCATTCAGTTCATCGAGGGTACCGTAGGCTTCAACTCGAAGACTGTCCTTCCACACCTGCTGCCCTCCGGCCAGCCTTGTTTTTCCCGCGTCTCCGGTTCTTGTGTACACCTTCGTGATGCGCATCGCCGTTCCTCCTGTTACCCTGCTCCTTCTTTCCCCACGACTCATAGTGAATGAGTTCCTCAATCGGAATCCTGGCTCGCCATCCTGCCGTCTCTAGATCAGGCTTCGCCGCAAAGTCTGAGACGTAGCCGAGACAGAGGTAGGCCAGCACTTTAACCGGCCTCGGAATACCAAGCACCTGTTTCAAGGCTCCATGATCCACAATGCTGACCCATCCAACCCCGATGCCTTCCGCTCGCGCAGCCAGCCAGAGGTTTTGAATGGCACAACAGGTGCTGTACAAGTCTGTCTCTCGCACCGTGGAACGGCCCAAGACATGTCGGCCTCCACGTTGACGGGTGCAGGTGACACAGAGATTGATCGATGCCTCTTCGATCCCTTCAAGCTTCAAGCTCCGATACAGCGTCGAGCGGATACCGTCATACCGCTTCGCCGCTTCCGTGTTTGCCTGCGTAAAGAGCTGTTTGACTGCGCGCTTGGTCGCGCGTTGACGGATGACGACAAAGTCCCACGGCTGCATAAACCCGACCGATCCGGCATGATGCGCAGCGGTCAAAATCCTCGCAAGAACCTCATCGGCAATCGGTTTCCGCACAAAGTTTCGCCGGACATCCCGCCGCTCGAAAATCACGCGGTAGACCGCCTCCCTCTCATCGTCGGAAAACTTTCCGCTGTAGGGACTTTTCACATCCTGACGCACCGTCATCATGACTCCGGGGACTCGGCCTGCGTTGAAGTGGACGGCTGACGCGAAACAAGTCCCACATCGCCCGCTCCGACCTTCTTCAGACATATCGGACATAAACAATCTTGAAACCGCGAGGCGATCCAATCCATCTGTGGCTCGGTAATGC
>NEWT02000013.1:0-42424 GCA_002869925.2 Nitrospira sp. CG24A | reverse complement strand
CGACCACGCGCACATTATGACCTAGCTTGGCGAGACCCAACGCCTGTTGCCGGAGCACTCGCTCAGCGCCACCGATGACCTGTTCGACCGTAACTTCTGCGAGCAAGACGACGTTCATGCCGCGCCTACTCCCATTGAATAGGAGGAGACAGACTGTGCCACCTGCCCATGCCACAATTCCAACACCATGAGCGCATAGAGTTGATCCGTAAAGTTCCGCCTCCCGCTGTGGTGCTCTGTAAGCAGCCACTGCACATACGCAGGGTTAACGTAACCCCGACGGCGGATGGTCTCATCAGAAAGCAAATCACGACTCATCTCGCGTAGGTCTTCTCTCAGCCATCGTGCGAGCGGTAGCATGAACCCTCGCTTCTTGGCTACGACAATACTTTCAGGCAACATGCCTTGCAGCGAAGATCTCATAAATCCTTTTAACTTCCATCCATGAAACTTTGTCGAAGCAGACAACGAACAGGCAAAGTTCAACAGATGGTGATCGCAAAAAGGAACACGCAGTTCGAGCGAATGGACCATGCTCATTCGATCGCCCATCCGCAATAAATCGTCCGGCAAATAGGTCTGTAAATCAACACCCATTGCACGATCGGATGGGTCGCATGAAGGCCATTCTTGAAAAAGTTCCCGAACACGGTGCCGTGCCGAGTCGTCGGACACGGCAGAGCGGAGTCCATCGGCATACAACGGCGCATTCCATCCTGCCGGTTGAAATGTCGTCCAGCGGAGGTATTGCTCACCTAACGGACGATGGCCGTCCAGGAGAAATCGTTTGATGCGGCCACGAATCTCATGGCCCCCGGCGCCATCCGACAGACTGGACACAGCGTGAGACGCAATCCATGAACGCATCCCCACAGGAAGCGATGCATAGCGAGCCGCAGCCCGTAGCCCAAGATAGCGAGGATAGCCGCCGAAGAGTTCATCACCGCCGATACCGGATAGCGCAACCGTCACAGACCGTCTGGCCACTTCAGATACCAGATACGTAGGAATGGCCGAAGAGTCCGCAAACGGTTCTCCCATCCCAGCTACCACGCGAGGAAGCAGCGAGACCACATCGGGTCGCAGCACGGCTTCTGTATGGTCCGTCCCGAAGTGTGTCGCGAGGAGGCGAGCGGCTTTGAGCTCATTGTACGATTGATCTTCCGGCGCCTCGTACCCGATGGAAAACGTTTTAATCGACCCAGGAATCACCTCGCGCATGCAGGCCAAGATCGACGCAGAGTCCAATCCACCGGACAGGAACAAGCCAAGCGGCACGTCACTGAGCAGATGCGCCTGCACGGAATCACGCAACGTGCCCAGAAAGCGCGCTCGTTGCTCACCCAGCGGGAGCTCAATCTGATTGCCCAGCGCTTCCAACGGACGATAATAGCGCCAGAACTCTAAACGACCCCGCACAATCTTAAGAGCCTCCCCAGGTTGAAGCTGATGAACACCTTCAACGATCGTTTCGGGGCCAGGCACATAGAGGAGCGATAGGAAGTCAGCGATGGCCTGTGGACGAATCGTCCAATTCGGCAGTCCTTCCAGCAGTGACGGGAGTTCTGAAGAAAAGACCACACGCTGATCAGCACCCGCGTTGCCAGGTAGAGCAGCGTAGTAGAGAGGTTTGATTCCCAAGCGATCGCGAACCAGCAACACGAGGTCCCGCTCTCTATCCCATATGGCGTAGGCAAACATTCCACGCAACCGGTAGACCGCTTCCGGCCCTTCCTCTTCGTACAAATGCACCAGGACTTCAGTATCGCAACGGGACTGAAAGCGATGACCTTTTTGGATCAACTCCTCGCGGAGTTCGCGATAGTTGTAGATCTCCCCATTCATCACCGCCCAGACGGTGCCAGTCTCGTTTCGAACCGGTTGATGGCCGCCGGCAGGATCAATCACACGCAATCGTCTTACTCCAAAGGCCATACCTGCGTCGTGATGCGTGCCCTCCTCGTCCGGTCCACGATGGACAAGCCGGTCGAGCATCCGGTCAAGGAGAACCGGATCGTTATCCCCTACGAGGCCGCAAATACCACACATGAAATGGCCACTCCAAATGAACGTACTACCGGCTCTTCTCTGTCAAGACTCGCTCTCGTCGCTCATACTCCTCCCGCTCCTTCTGGTGGCGAGGCGAGATCTCTTGAGGTGGCACGTCGACCGGCTCATATCGGATATGCTTGGCAGATCCCACCGAGGTAAACAGAGACCGCACTCCGAACGTGGCGACTGCGGCAAGCAGGCAGAGCACAACGACCATGCCCAAAAATCTGATTGCACGCCGCCCACGGAGACTGAACCAATGGGATCTGCTCACGACACTACCTTGTTCCGCTGGGCAATGAGCTCAAATGAAGGTGCCCAGACCATACGCCCTCCCGATACCTTATAGAGCACCTCCGCACAGGACCAGAACGCCGTCGCACCGATCCGCCACTTGAGGCGACTCATCCACGGATTCGCCGGGACGAGAGGCCCTCGACTAGGAACCGAGTTATGAATCGCAGTGGTGTGTAATCCGATCCCCTTGAGCAACGAGCGGAGCGCGTGAGGCGAATAGAGAAAAAGGTGAAATGCCTGATCAAAGCGGGACCCGACCCACTGGGCCGGTGACCGCATCGGGAGATGAAACGCCCCATTGGTCGCTCTGATGACGACGAGACCCGACGGCGTCAATGCGCTTGCGACCTGCCGTAAGAGGCTCACCGGATTTGTCACCGTTTCGAGTACGTTCACAAGGGTGATGACGTCGAACGGTTCACGCTCCCCGATTTGTTCCAACCAATCGGACGGAAGCACCGTGAGCTGACGACGAGCCGCACGCTCGGCTGCTTTTTTCGACAACTCCAACCCATAACATGTCCATCCTGCCGACTGGCAGAGCGACAAGAACGCGCCGTCTCCACACCCGATATCAAGCAGCCGACCGGGAGGCTGCCGATACAGGCCAAGACGGCCCACGACACTCTCAAAAACTGGGTCGCGATCCGACGATGCCTCGGCCTCGCCATAGGCCTCGTCGTAGTCCTCCCGATAAAACTGCTCGACCATGGTTCCAGACGGGCGAGGATTAAGAAACACGAGCTCACAGTCAGGGCAACGCACATACCGTCTGGTCGGAGTCTGAAACACATCGACCGGCATTGCCTGACTGCCGCAAGGACAAACAATCTGTTCTGTCTCTGGCATGGCTACCTGCTTCACGCTGCCATCCGTTTCTCAATGGGTACCCGAATGCCCGCGTCGTGTAACGCCGCATCAAAGATCGCCGTCGTATTCCCAACCATACGGTCCACGGTAAACCGCTCCCGTACCACGGCTCGCCCTTCTGCTCCCATCTTCGAGGCAGCAGTTGGATCACTCAGCACTTCTCGAATAGCCACCATCAGCGCATGAGGATCTCGCGCCGGCACGAGGAATCCAGTCTTGTGGTCTTCAATCAACTCTGGAATCCCGTTGACCCGTGACGCGACCACAGGACAGCCCATAGCCAATGCCTCTAACAGCACAAACGGAAACCCTTCGGACAGGGACGGCAGCACGACGACATCCGCAGCAGCCAGAATGTCGGCAATGTCCTCACGGACCCCTAGAAAGCAACAGGACCGTTCGACAGCAAGTTCAACAGCCAGGCGCTGCAGGTGCTCACGAAGCTCACCATCTCCCACAAACACACAACACAGATTCGGCCATGCCTTGATCAAGTTTGGAAGCGCCTGTAGCAAAAAACTATGCCCCTTTGCTTCAGCCAACCGGGCAATCATAACCAATACCGGTCCCGATACAATGCCAAGCTCCTCCCTGACTTTCTGACGATTCGGCTGCGAAGGAAAGGCTGACGGATCTACACCGTTGTAAACCGTCTGACTCCGTGCCGCCACAGCCGGGCACTCATCAATCTGATCGCGACGACTGGAGTTCGAGACACAGATGATCCGATGAACGAGCGGGGCCGTCAGACGGAGCGCCGTGAGGTAGAACCATCGTGTGAGTAAAGACACCTCATAGTCTTTCAGTGAATTATGGACCGTCGAGATAATGACCGGGACCCCTGCCAGACGTCCCGCAATGCGTCCATAAAAGTTCGCCCTGGCACCGTGCGTTTGTAGAATCGTCACTCGTTCACGCCGAAGCAAACAGCTCAACCGCCAGAGGGCAACGGGGTTGAACAAAGGCGCCAAGTGGACGAGGTGCGTCTCCACCCCGCGCGCTTTCATACGCCCTACGAACGGACCAGGCTCGGGGCAGATGAGCAGCGCTCGATACCGAGTACGGTCGAGCCGGTCGAAGAGCAGTTCCAGATACCGTTCACCGCCTCCATAGGCCGAAGACCCAGCCAGTTCTGCAAGGACGACTGGCGTCATGGTTTTCTCCCGAGAATCAATAAGCTCCCGCGCAAGTGCGGAATAAGGTAGAACGGCACTTTAACCCAATCGATCACGCTCTGCCGAGCAGTCTGTTGACAGTCTTGGGTGTCCTCGCCCAGAAAAAACCGCGACTGTGCGACCTCAAACCCAACATGGCGCAACATCTCTGCTAGCTCGTGCATCGCATATTCTCGTGCATGAGGACGCCATTCATCGTTGGGGTCGTTATATCCTGGAGGGGCCAGCCGATCATTGGGCGTTCGACCGATCAACAGCTTGAAGATATTGCCGATGCGAGTGACATTGGGCGTCGTGATTACAAGATGGCCGCCGGGCTTCAAAATTCTGTAAGCCTCCGACAACAAATGAAACGGCGAGGTGAGATGTTCGACGATCTCCAACGCAAATACGAGTTCCACGGAATGGTCGGGTAACGGCACTGTGTCCCGATACCCTTTAGAAGCAAATTGTTGCCCGGCAGGATCGAGGTTGACGGTGAGAATCTCGACATCGGCATCTTGTTTCATGAACTGCACGAACTCGGGACTGGCCATCAGTCCGGCACCGAACAGACGCGCCGATTTCGTCGGCTGGAGCCCACGTGAGAGACGCAACAGACTGCCCGGGAAGGGACCGAAATCCACGATCGTCTGGGGTCCATCGGACAATCGCTGCAATCCGCTTCGAAGCGCCACATGGAGACGATCACGACATTTCAATGCGTGGTTCATCGGCACGGTGAAGCGTGAATCCTGCGCTCCAAACGTCTCATACTGAGAAGGTCGGTAGGCGCGGATGAGTCGATTGAATTCGTGTCTGGTCAGTTGGTATGCCACGACCTCACGGTTTCCTTCCAACAATCAGCAGCGTGTCGCAGAGTAATTTAAATTGGAGCTGACTGAGCCGATTGAATCGTTGACGCAGGCCCGTTAGCTGCACCACATGCAGCCCGGCCTTCCGGACAAGGTGTTCGAGCAGGGATGCGCTGAACGAATGCAGATGGCGAGTATCGGCGGTCACTGAGGGCACCTGGCCGCTCAATGCCTGGAAGCGGAATCGCCAAAACGCCACGTTCGGAACGGTCAGCAAAACATGTCCCCCTTGCTTCACCACGCGAGTGAGTTCCTCCAGAACGCGATCCGGCGTAATCAAATGTTCGATCACTTCGCTCGCAATAACCAGATCGAAACTCTCGGTGGGTTCCGGCAAGGCTTCGCAATTGAGGTCGACACAGTACTGCTGATCGAGTCCTTCACTCCGAGTGAGGGCCGCAGTAGACACATCACAACCATGAATCAACACTTTTGGACAATTCGCTCGAATCGCTCTTCCCAGCCGTCCATCTCCGCACCCTACGTCCAGGATCTTCTTCGCACCTAGCAGGTGAACCACGCTACTGATCTGATCGTATCGACGTACGCCATCAAAGGCTGTTGTCTCAGCTTTCCAACCATTCCATTCTTCGTCGTACTGTTCACGTTGGTCGACACTGATCCGATTCATTGACCGCCCACACCTTTCTTCAGACCGAACACAGACACACTGTTTCCGCCACACTGGATTGCGGCCTTTCCCAGATACCGCCTATCCTTCGACTGAATAGGCAGCATTGCCTTTACAATGCTGTTGTCCAACCCATACGCGCCATAACATCGCCTTCAACTTCTCCATCTGCTGATAACGATCGGAACGACCTGAGCAGGCAGCCTTGAACAATTTTGCGAGCACTCCCCCTCCAATCCATGCTTTCATGATGAGCCGTTCGAGCCACCAGAAATGTTTCTCGACATAGAGAATCCGGCTGAGCTCCCACTGCACATTGAGTTGATCTCGACACTCCACACTACTGCGTCCGATCAAATGAACGACTTCACAGTCCGCCGCATGCCACACACGATAGCCTCGTTGATGAATCCGGAAACACAAATCAACGTCTTCGAAATACATAAAAAATCGACTATCGAATCCCCCCATGTGTTCGAATAATCCCTTCCGCACCATAAGACAGGCGCCGTTTGCCCACTCCACGTCTTGCGAGACCGTGAAATCTAATTCAACATCGCCACCGACCGCACATTGAATGATCCTTGGAACCCACGGCGAATAGCGTAGATGATCGCGGACCGAAGGAAAAGGAAAGCAAGACTGCAGCACTTGCCCGGCTTTATCGCATTGGAGACAACTGACAGCCCCAATATCAGGCTGCATATCCAAACATGCCACCATCCTGGAAAGCGTGCATGCTCTCATCACCGTATCACTGTTCAGAAAGAGCACGTGCCGGCCGCTGCCGATTTCGACAGCTTGGTTACAAGCTTTGGCATAGCCGCCGTTGTCTTGATTCGCAATCACCCTCGCCTGAGGGAACTGGGCCCGTACGGCAGCGGCACTACCATCGCTGGATGCGTTATCTATTACGATCAGTTCATACTCCACGTCCGTCGTCATGTCCCGAATGGATTGCAGACAAGCCAGCAGCAAATCCCGCGTGTTGTAGCTGATGATGGCGATGGTGAGGTCCACGGGATATCGACTCCTATTGTTTGACTGCGCTGAGCATGAGCTCATTGCCGGCCCACCGCCAGAATGGCAAGAGCCCTCGTTCAAGCCGGTGGAGCCCTCGAGCGACCGGGCCAGCATCGCAGGGTTGCAAGTTCCCGCGCGCATGTCCCTGGCGACGGATCCGAAGACTCTTTTCGTAGTTCACATGGGAGAGGAATGGCCGTGTCAATACACGCTCGACACGAAATCCAGCTCGCTCCACACACATCTGCAACGTGTTCGGCGTAAACAGCCATAAATGTCGCGGAGGTTCCAACGCCATCCAATCCTCTTTGAACAGCCGGCTCATCAGCCCCGCCATATTCGGTGTCGTGAGCACCAAACGCCCGCCGTCTTGCAATACCCGATGGCACTCGCGCAAATGGGTCAGCGGATCTGGGACATGCTCAATGGCATGCACCATCGTCACGACAGCGATACTGCGGTCAGACAGTCCGGATGTTTCCAACGTCCCCACCTTCACAGGCACCTCATAACTCTCGCGCGCGATCCGCGCCGCCTGAGGGGAAGGATCAATCCCCATGACCCTCCATCCAAGCGCTTTCATCGCAGAAAGATACCCGCCCGCTCCGCATCCGATATCCAGCAGCGTACCTCCTTCGACAAAGGGAGGACAGAGTTCGTCGCGCCCATATCGTGCGCGGTTTTGCAGCGCAGGAACCTGTCCGAGAACCCGCCCTCCGACCGAAGCCCACCACTCCTCCCGCTTAAATTGGGTGTAGCCGAAGATTTCACTCAGAATCAGCCCGCGCATCACATCCCGAATCCCCGCTGCCGGTCGAATTGGTGCCTCACCCTGTGCCTGCCCCTCGTGTGGTTCATAATCGTCCGGGTAGCATTTCGGAATCTCATCAATCGTCGGTCGCGGGCTTTCCCACACCAGCCCACAGCTGGAACAGCGGACGAAGCCAAACTCGCCTTCAACTGAATAGAGACGGTCGTGCAGTCCACGAAATAACGTTTCCCCGGGCGTACCACAGAACAAACACAGAACAGCTTCTTCCGTCCTTAGTGTCGGCATGTCACCGCACACGACATCAGGTCTGGGTTCATGTCTTTGGGATAATGAAAGGCCTCTTGGCCAATGGCCAGTCGCACGCGTTTGGCTAGCTCATTCCCCCACCATTTCGGCGATCGACGGCCCAATACCACCTTTCCCAATCCTCCACCAAGCACCAACATAGAATTGACGGTCAGGATCAGCCACAGTATTCCGGCACACAGACGCCCTTCATGCTTTCGATAATAGCGAACAAGTCCGATCAGGCTATCGATGATCCCCTGATCGGGCAATTCACATACTCCACCTGCGCCTCCATGATGCATAACCTCGGCCCCCGGCAGCAGGAATAGCCGATGTCCGTGATCGAACAACCACCGGCACAGGTCCACATCGTTATAAAAAATGGGAAACTGCTCATCGAACAACAACGGCATAAGAATGGATCGCCTCAGCATCAAACACGCCGCTGGTGGTTGCTCAACCTCCGTCATGCTTTCAAATGGCTCATCGTGCATATAGAAGGCTCGAAGCCACCGATTGCCCGGGAATAAATTCCTCAATATCGTCTCCGAGAACAACACGTACCGCCAACGAGGCAGCCGTTTGTGATAGCGCTGCACCGTCCCATCCAGATTTCGTAAGACCGCCGTCACCCCCGCCCGCTGCGGATCAGCATCGAGAAACTGCACCATATGTTCAATCGATCCGGGTCTCACTTCTGTATCTGGATTCAACAGCAACACATAGCGCCCTTGTACTCGTTGATAGGCTTGATTGTTGGCTCGAGCGAAGCCGACATTCTCCGAGTTTCTGAGCAGTTCGACCCATGAAAATTCTTCCGCCACAAGAACGGCACTGCCGTCGCTCGATCCGTTATCCACCACAAGTATCTGTGCACGGACGCCTCCTATTCCACCCGCAATCGCCTGCAGGCAACGGCGCAGCAAGTCCCGCGTATTCCAATTCACGATGATGATTGAGACATCCAATCCGTTTCCTTGAAACACCGAATATCCTCCCCCTAATCAGGCGCTCCACAAGGTCCGCAGGCGGGGATACTCGCGCGCCCAGAGATGCCACCCGTAGACACTGATACCGGCAAGCCCGCATAGCATCGCCGGCCACTGTTCCATTCTCATCAAGGGAACGGTATCGCTGAGCCATAGACCCATCACAACGATCGCCACCAATCCTCCCGCCCATCTCAACGGTCCAAACGCCGGCCAGGCTTCTCGCCCCAACAGCTGAACCGTCGCCCGCACATGCAACACCAGACCGATCACGAACGTCAGCGAGATTGTCCAGGCTGCACCAACAAGTCCCCACGTCATCGTAAATGGAATCACCATCAAGACGTAGCACAGACACATCACAGCCCAGATTTTGGTTTGCAATTCAGGGTGATTTGCCCCGCAGTGAAACGCGGCCATCACACTGCAGAACGCCGCGGCAATCGCAAACAAACAGAGGACCCGCAAGGGATCGATCGCAGCGGTCCAAGATGGGCCGAAGACAAACGGAACAAGATACGGAGCAAGGGTTGAGGTCGCCAACGCGCTCGGCACGATGATCATTCCCGTGAGACCCATTTGCAAACTCAAGGCACGCATCACTCCAGGACGATCCTTCTGTAATATGGCGTATGTAGGCAAGCTGATTTGAGAGATCACACTCATGGCCCGAATGCCGATCATGATCGGAATGGCCATGGCGACTTGGTAATGGCCCAACGCCGTGACTCCGTACAAACGTCCTACGACAAGATCTCCTCCGCTCATGACCGTAAACAGAAACCATCCTGTGAAGTTTTGATATCGCCCATAGCCCCAGAGACTCAGCAATGACGCACGATTGAGCGACCATCCAATTCGGCATGGTGCAATCCAGTACGATAGAAGCGCTCCGAACAAAAACGCGATCAGCTGCCCACCCAATAACGCCCATGCACTCTGCCACCACCAAGCCAAGCCGATCGTGACGCAGGATTCGAGCACGCGGCGACTGAGATCAAACGATACCCGTTTTTTAAGATCCAGATTCTTCAGCAACACATACAACGCCGGACTCTGTACAGACTGCAGAAGAATTCCGACAGTATGAACACGGAGGAACAGACCGAGTTCGGGGATCTGCATCCCGGTCGCAATCACGTCTGCCAGACCCCAGAGACCGATGGCCAGTACAAGCCCCTTGACGAGCGACAAGGTCCAGGCGACGCGAAGATCTTCCTCATTGACATCCGGCTTCGCAATGATCGCCGGTTCTAAGCCCAACTCAGAAAATGCCAGCACCGCAAGCAAGATGGCAGCGGATGCCATCATTAATCCAAAATCGCCCGGCACAAGCAGTCGCGCCAGAACGACGAGCTGGAGAACAGCAATCCCCTTCTCAACAGCAAATCCAGCGAGCGCCCATCCTCCGGCTTGTAGGACGCGATGACGGATTCTCATGGATCCGGCAATTGGCTCATCGTGCTCAACCGGGCGGACCCGGTCTTGAATCGGCGGCATAGTCATCAGGCACACACCCGGTCACGAACATATTCGGCAGCCGCCACCATGCACACCTGTTCCAGTTCCATCGCCCTCGAGTCCCATGTATGGGAGTGCACAACAGCCACACGTCCGGCTTGTCCCATCTTTCTCGCCGAGGCAGGGTCCCGGAGTATGCGAAGCAAGACCTCGGCAAGCGCCGCCGGGTTTTCTCCCTTCACCGATAGCCCGGCGCCCAACCTCTCCACCATATCGCCATAGCCCTCGCCGGCGGTCGCAACCACAGGCCTCGCGCAAGCCAAATATTCCCAGAGCTTCATTGAATCACCAGGATAGAAACGAACCGGTCGATGGAGAACCACACATACGTCGCTTACCCCGATCCACCACGGTACCTCTTCAAATCGCACTCGCCCCACAAACGATACGGCATCTTCAAGACCTCGTTGATGCACCATCGCTTGAAGAGCTGGTCTCGTATGGCCATCGCCGACGAGCAGCAGCTTGGCGGCTGGGCATTCACGGCGGACCATCGTCATGGCTTCGACGAGGGTGTCGAGCCCATGCCAGGGGAAAAACCCCCCGACAAATCCGATGTACAGTCCGTTACGGCCAAGCCCGAGTCGGTGGCAGGCTTCTTCCTTCTGGAGAGGTATACAGACGAAAGGATCAACCCCGTTTCGAATCACATGGCATCGATCAGCTGCGATGCCCCACTCTCGCTGCATCCAGAGAGGAATTTCACGACACACACTGACAAGCGCCTGAGCTCGCCTCACCGACACCCGCAGGATTCCTTGAATCACGTTGCGGATAGGTGCCCATCCCCACAAGCCAGTCAATTCCTCTCCTGCTACTCCATTGACGAAGAGCACATAGGGGCATCGCATTACACCGACACAGATCAAGGGAGCAATCTGGCCCGGCGAATCGAACCATAGCATGACGTCCGGCTTCTCTCGCCACATAGTCCAAAGCAGTGTGATCGCCGAGCCGACCAGATAGGCCCATGGTCTGATCACCGGGACGCGAGGAACCCATACCCACAATCCCCTCACACTGACTAACGTGGCATCATCCTTCATATCGGTAGACGGCCTCGGCGCCACTACCCGCAATATATGTCCTCGGTCCTCCAGGGCACGCACGAACTGCACAACCTGTTGAGCTCCCCCGCCGGCGACTCCAAGATCTTCGTCACAAAAGACCAGAATATTCATAACTCGGACTGTGTCCTATGAGGCCATATGCAACGCATCTAGACCCTGCGGAACGACTGCGCCCCCATTTTCCGTCGAGCGTTGCCAGAAGGCCCCGGTCCAATCGATCTGATGAATCTGATCGGTAATCCCTCGCGCTCGACGAAAATCTTCGATGGCGGCGCGACAAGTCGGTAACCCGTAATCATCGACGATAATAAATCCCCCCGGCGACACCTTGTGATACAAGGCGGACAATGCGTCCATCGTCGATTCATATAAGTCACCATCAAGCCTCAGGACTGCCAATCGATTAATCGGCGCAGCCGGTAGCGTGTCCCGAAACCAGCCAGGCAGAAATTTCACTTGCTCGTCCAGCAGGCCATATCGGGAAAAATTGGCCTTCACCTCATCTAACGAAATCGCCAACTCTTGATAAGTCCACAGCGTGTCACCGCGATCGACCGGGTACCGGGCTGGATCAGGTTGTGGTAACCCACGAAAGGAATCAGCCAACCACACCTTTCTCGAACAATCCCCATAGGCTTGTAATACTGCACGCATAAAAATCGAGGATCCACCACGCCAGACCCCGGTTTCAATCAGATCTCCCGGCACACCATCTCGAATCACCGATGTCACGCAATGTTGGAGATTATCCAACCGCTTCAACCCAACCATCGTCTCTGCTTCAATCGGCCAATCACGTCCATCCTCTCTCTCGCCCATTCGATCCGGTTCAATTTTGACAACTTCCAACTGGACTTGACGCAACAACGATTGAAGAGGCTCCAATACGACTCTTCTCCACCCACTGACCGACGTCATCGGCCGATATTTCTCTCTCCAAAGCATCCGCGTCAGACACTGCTTCATCAGATGCAAATACAACTGCTCAGGAGTGACTCCACCGTTGAAACCCGCCACAGGCTGACTCATGTTTCCCCACCCCTATTTGTCATTGACCACAAGCCGATGCCGATCATGATCGTGTGGGACAATTTGTCGAACCAGGTCACGTAACGTACGAACGATCGCATCCCATCCAAACCGCTGCTCGACAAAAACGCGTCCTTTACGTCCCAATCGGCACGCCTCCTCAGGATCTGCCAGCAGGTCCAAAACTGCTTCAGCGAGCGCATCGATCTGATCGGGCTGGACCAATACCACCCCATTCGCGCGAGAAAACAGTTCAGTCACCGACGGAATGGCGCTCGCGACGACAGGCCTCCCGCAGGCCAGGTAATCGAATATCTTCACCGGAGATGTTTCACCCCGGTTACCACAGAAGGGTGCAACACACACATTCATGGCGCCAATCCATATGGGAACACGGGTGTATTCGACGCGACCGACCCAGGTAATCCAAGAAGACAGACCTCGCTGCGCCGCCAGTTCAAGAAGTGCTGCAGTTTCTTCCCCTTCACCGATCATGAGCAATCGTGTCGAAGGGCGGCGATCATGGATGCGCGCAAACGCCTCCAACAAAGTTGTTAAACCTTGATATCGATAAAAGCTGCCGACAAACCCGATGTATTGGCATGTAGGATCTAAATGTTCTTCTTCCCTGCACGCGCTACGTTCCCTGGGTCTAAACACCGCAGTGTCCGACCCGCTTGGCAACACGACCACGCGATCAGGCTGTACACCGTATTGCGATTGCACGAGACTCCGAAGTCCATCTGTCAGCACTACCACTCGATCACAACGGCGTAGGGCAAAGGCAGCCAAGGTATGAGTCATCCGACTTCTTAACCCGCTTGCGCACCATGGAGGAACTGGCTCTCCGTTGACCTCACAGATGCACTGGGCTCCAAACAGTCTCGCGAATAACAGCGGATGCGGGCTGTCCATCCATCGGTAATACACGACGTCTGGCTTTGACCAACAGGCTCGCATGAAGCCGACAACGAAGGAGAGAATCGCGTAAGAAATGGGGCGCAAGACCGGCCATGGGAGGAATGGAATCGGGGCAATCAAAAATCCTTGCTGAAGCAACGAGGATCGATAGCGTGGAGGAAAGACTGTCACGCTGTCACCCCGTTGCGATAGCTGTCGTGCCAATGCCCAGAGTCGAACGAGTCCTACAGGATCGGATGGTGCATCCGGTTCATACCAGTAACAAAAGAGAAACCACCTCATATAGGCACTCGCTGAGTGACAGGGCTCGTCTGTTCCGATGTCAAACGAGGCAAGACCATGACGAGACCCGCACACAACCAAAAGGGTTCCATAATACGAATGATAATGAAGGTGTTGGCCCCGATACCATGCGCAAGCATGGCCACTAAGCCAAGCAGCAGTCCCTGCGCCAATCCCTTACAAAATGGATCCTGCTCTGCTAGAAAGTTTTCCCGTGCGCGACGCCACAAGCGGACAATCAGAAAGATGAATGCGACAAGGCCGGCGAGGCCGGTTTCGCCGAGAATCTTGACGTATTGCGCGTCTGCCCAGGCGTAGCCGGTGACACCGCGCCCGATCAAAGGACTATGCACCCAATCTTTGAGCACATACTGCCAAGAACGGAGTCGTTCTGTTGTAGAGAGATCCAACCCGACGCGCCCCACTTTAATCTCGCCCCCATATTGACGCCCAAAGAACGTCTCGTTGACCCGATCCTTCACATTAGCAGGCATGGCGAAAGGGAGTACAATCACGAGTAGCAGCATCAGTGCGAGCACACCAGGCCGTCGCCATTGCGTTGCAGCGACAGCCAGCATTAATACACCAGCCGCCAGGTAGGACGAGCGAGAAAGAGTGGCCATAAGAGCCAGACTAATGACCCCCAAAAGAAGGGCGAGCACGACTCGAATCGGCCCTGACTTCAAATGAAGGAAGATCCCCGTGACAATCGCCATGATAAAGACCAGGTATCCACCAAGCGTATTCGGTTCCCCGCTTTCTCCTTCGAACGGCGCGCTCGCTCGTTGCCCGCTTGGAATCTGAGCGATTGCATACACACTAATCACGAAACAAACAGCCAGCAACGCTGTCACCAAACGGACGACCTGTTGTTTCGTCGACACATGATTGACGACCATAAAGAACACGAAGAAATATTCAAAATATTTTAAGATAAAGAAGAATCCTGTCAACGGGCGGACACGACCGGCGATGATGCCGACCAATGTGGCAAGCACACAGATCAGCATGTAGTACACGATGGGGCGATTAATCGGTGTCTCGCGAATGAGCGCAAGATCGCGATAGATGATGGTCTTGACCAACCAGCTAAATCCGATGATTGCGAGCAAAATATCGTCTACA
The DNA here is from genome assembly GCA_002869925.2 of Nitrospira sp. CG24A. GTDB lineage: Bacteria > Nitrospirota > Nitrospiria > Nitrospirales > Nitrospiraceae > Palsa-1315. The sequence goes on along the minus strand of NEWT02000013.1, from coordinate 27,525 downwards.
CGCAACGAGAGCTCTCGCGCTCCGACACCTCTCCCGTCCACTCGCCCAACTGCAATTTCCGGAGAGAGCAACATGGATCCGATCAGCAGAAAGAGCGAGGCCGGAACTGACGTGAAGGCCACCAACACAATGAGAAAACCCACGACGACCTGTAACCCTATGGTTGGAGTCGCGAGCGTGAGGCCGAGTGCAAGCACGGCGGCCAATACTGACACGATGACGGCATCTTGAGGTTTCACCATTGCCGCATGCATGGGATGTCATCTCCTACTGCTGCGTCAGCGGTATTCGTAACGGTAGGCACCGGAATCCGATGCAACTTCAGATTTTACGTTCGTTAAGACAACACCCATCACATTAGCCTGCGCATGGTCCAAGAGGAACTTGGCGCGCTTGAGAGCATTCCGGCCGATCCGGCCGACTTGGTAGACCAGAATCGTTCCGTCAACGCGTGAGCTGAATGCCACTGCATCTGTCACTGGAAGAATAGGAGGAGTATCGAAGAGCACGAGGTCGTATTCTTCATTCATTTCATTCACGAATACCTTGATCTTGTTCATATTGAGGAACTCGTTCGGATTACCGATCTCTGAACCGCTGGTCAGAATATGCAGGTTATCTAGGCCCGGCGTGCTCAGCACCCGATCGACCCCCATTGGCCCAAGCATCAAATCTGTCGTAGATCGCACGTGCCTGCGCCATGACGTACTGCCTACTAATGCATCTGCCAGACCGGGGCCTCGATCGAGCCCCAATCGCTGATGCACGATCGGCCGCCGCAGGTCTGCATCGACAAGTAGTACTCGCTGCCCTTCTTGGGCAAGTGTGATCGCCAAATTTGTCACGCAGGTGCTTTTGCCTTCTCCCAGACCTGCGCTCGTGAAGAGGATGGATTTGATCTTCCGATCCATGCTGGCGAATTGAATATTCGTCCGTAACGACCGTAGACTTTCAGACAGGACAGACTTTGGATCGATCAGACAGATAAGTTTCGAGAAATTTTCCACAGTCGATGCAGAGGCATCGGCTGGAAGCGCCGCGCGAGCGGCAGCCTCCATTTCCTTACCGTCGAACTGCGGAATGACACCAAGGACCGGCACCTTGAGAAATTCTTCGACCCCTTCGATGGTGCCAATCGATGTATCGAACGATTCGCGCGCAAAGGCGATGACGATCCCGAGAAAGACCCCCATAAGCGAGCCAACCATGAGGTTCAGCGCTGTATTAGGTGCATTAATAGGTGCGCGGGGTATGATCGCCGGGGCAATGATCATCACTTCTTCGATCCGTTCCGCACTTTTGATCTGCAGCTCTTGAAGTTTCCCCTTGAGCGTCGCTAATAAATCAGCATTGATTTTCACATCGCGCTCAAGGCGGCTCATCTGTATCGCCGCTCGCGGGAACTGAAAATACCGATCCCGATAGCGATTGCGCTGATCCAGAAGCGTAGCTTCTCGATCTTGCATGGTTTTGAGCTTCGCTCGAAGCTCTAGGATCATCTCGGCTCTGACGTTATCGATCTTCTTCTGCTGCTCACGGACTTGTGGATGATCCGTCGTATAGTTGATCAGAAGGGTGTTCCGTTCCTGGATGAGATCAAGAAGGCGCTGATTCAGGACCGTCAGCAGCGCATACGGCTCCTCGGTGAAAATCCGACCAGGTTGGTCTCCGACTACCGCATCGCTTCGGCTGAGCACTAAGATCTGCCGTTCTCCCTCCGCTCGCTTTCGCACCACTTCATTGTACTGGTCTTCCAATCTGGTGAATGTTTCCAGCGCAGCACGCGCCTCATCGGTCAAAAAGACCTGCCCCTCGCGCTCCCGAAACATCCTCAACGCATCTTCAGCAGCATTCAACTGCTTCTCGAGCTCAGTCAGCTGTTCCTCAACAAACCGTCTTGATTCCATGACGAGACGGTTCCGAGTCATGATGTTTTCCAGCCGATAGGCATCGGCGACTGAATTGGCCGTCTTCTCTGCGGTCTCCGGTTGATCCGAGGTCGCTGTGATACGAATGATATTCGTATCGCCTTCGCGCTGCGTCTGGATTTCCTGACCGAGGTAATACACGGTATTGAGATAGGTGGCCGATCGCTTCTCTTCCGGCGATACATTTGCCGGGACTCGGCCTAACTCTATCGCGACACGCTCCATCACAGGGAACCCCCGAATAAATTCTGTCTGCGAGTTGAGGTCGTTGGCGTTTGAAAAGGACATAGTCTCAATCAACTGTTGGGCCACAGTATTCGTTCGATCGAACTTCACTCGCGCGGATGCTTCATACAACGGACTCGGCTTGAACAGCTCTGAAAACAGGAACGTGAACAACAGGACAAGCCCCGTCGCCAGCAGAATAAGATATTTCCGTTTTTTAACAATCAACCAATAGTCGATAACGTTGAGCTCGTATTGGGCCATTGGGTCAGCGTCCTTCTCTCGTTTCGATTCCGACAATCATTACTTCAGCAATGCAGGAAGAATAAACGCCGGGTAGAGCGGTACGATCGCAGTCGAAATGACCGGCATGATCTTTTTCGCCGCTTCGGAGGCATCGCCTAAATGCTCGCGCGGCACGAAGACGATATCGTTTTCCTCCAGCGATATGTTTCTGCTTAAATCGCCGTAGGTAAATGCTCGTGCCAGATCGGCCATCAACATGTGCGGTTTCGCGAGGTCACCGCCTCGAATCACCCGGATTTCCTCCATCAATGCCGTTTCCTGATACATGTCGGCCGCGGCAAGGGCTTGCAGTACGGTCATATGCCTCGGCATGGGCACCATCCCCGGCTTCTTCACATCCCCGAATACAAAGACTCGTTTGACCTTCAAGACTTTTTTCTTCAGCAGGACCTGCACACGTGGTTTGTGCATATACGGCACAGCTGCTTCTTCGACACGGGATTCTGCCACGGCCGCGGTGACGCCCCCGACATCCACCTCCATAAATCCGACAGATACTTTTCCATTCTCCCGAACGACGCTGGAAAACTTCTCCTCACCGGCCCCGCGTCCAATGACCACTTCGAGTGTATCCCCCGTTTCAATGGGCGTTTCTGAGGTCGGAACGGTTTCATCGGCATAGACATCGCCCTTCGGCAACGGGGGAACTACTGTTCCAGAGTGACTGATGGCGGATGGCGGCAAAGACGAGTTGGCCGGATTGTGGCATCCCAAAAACGGTCCGCAAAGAACCACTCCCGCACCTAGAAGACCGATGAGAAGTCGTGGTATTAGCTGTCGCACAGCCTCATCTCCTAAAGTTTTACTGCGCTCAACCGATAGTTAACCGATGGGCACCACTTCTACAATGTGCAAGGAAGTCTCAGCCCGCAAATCCACCGTCTTCGACACTGGTGCATGCCCCGATTGCAAGAGTCTCAAGATCGGACGCAGCGGGTACTGCCGATTCAACTGAGACACGACTCCGGTTTCTCCGGTGTTCAGACGAACAGTCGTGCCTAACGGATAGATCGAGAGTTGTTCGACCAATGCTTTCAGAAGATGATGCGGAAACACCGTCTTGCCGCTTACAAGCAACGTGCGAATCGCCTGATGGGGTGACCTGCCACGTCGATAGGGTCGTGAATTCATCAGGGCATCGAACACATCTGCCAGTCCGATGATGAGGGCCATCTCATCGATATGACCCCCGGTCAATCTTCCAGGATACCCGCTCCCATCCATTCGTTCATGTTCTTGGAGAATCACCCTCCCCACCCATGGATAGGATGCTCCAACTTCCTCGACCAGGCAGGATCCATGCTGTGGATGCTCCCGCATAATCCGAGTTTCCTCTTCCGTTAATGCGGACGCCTTGTACAGCAGAGAGTCCGGCAGAACAAACATGCCGAGATCGTGCAGCAACCCCGCTAACGCAATTTGTTCGAGCTTTGCTGATTCATATTCAAGTCCCTCCCCAATCTTCACACTGACGATCGCAACATTCACAGCATTCGTGACAACAAAGTCTCCCGCATCGCGCTGGAGAACCTTCTCAAGCAGTTGGTCATTGGTTCGAAGAGACGTCACAATACCGGCTGCAAGGCTCACGACGTCATCAATCACCCACGGCTGCCTGGCCTGAACCGCTCGCTTGATTCCTTGAATGACATGGCATGCACGTTGATACCAATCATTCTCAGTGACAGACTGTGAACGTGTGGGAGTTGGATGGGAAAGCCCTGCCGGCCTTATGGAAAGAGCATGGTTTTTCACATCAGGATTGGCGGATTCGTGGCTCGACTGTCCCTGAATAAGATCGGTTAACCGTGTCACAGCTCTTCAAGCCTTTCTGTACATGATCGGGCTCTTACAACCTGCTACCGACTACTGAGACGTTTCGCGCTTGGGACAGAGGGCGCAGGGCTCTCCTCCATTTTGGCAAACTCCCGTTCCAACATAGCCCTGATGAAACCGCTAGTTGTGTATCCTTGCTGTTTCAGACTATCGAGTTGTGTTTTGAGGCCCACAGGTAATTGAATCACGATCCGTACGAGATGTGGCATATCATGAGTTCCCTAAGAATTTTGATGGCATACGCTACGGCCAGCATCAGTGCATGCACATGCTATGCCTTGATCTCAGATGATGAAATCTGAGTAATCTTGGAGACTTATGCTATCGGAGACTCACAACTGGGAGGGAGACTGACGAATTTCGCCTTGCAGGCACTTGAAATGTGCACTCGCTCGTGCACCTGTATTCTTCACCTAAGTAGTAGCGGTCGCAGGTAACCAGGTTGGCCTGCATGATCCCCAAACAGCAATTAATGGCCGTCACGCCACTGTTGCCATATCCGGATCCAGTTTGCCTTCTCACAAGGCAACAGGCACGAGACACTGTTGGTTGGCTGAAGCACCAAGTCACTCGCTCGATGTACGTGAAGTGCGTCACCGGATGCTCTTCCGGTAAACCAGACCCCTCCGTCTTGATCGGTCCGTAACACCATGCTGCCCTCCGACTTATATGCATCCAGAACAGCATCGGCGGGGTGCCTGTAGGAATTATGGCGCCCTGCCGAAAATACGGCATACTGAGGATGTAGTGATGCCACCCAGGCATAATTCAACGAGCTCACCGCCCCATGGTGCGGCACCTTGAGAACATCGACCGGACTGTGAAACGGTGAGCGTGACATCCGTGACAAACCAGTGTGTTCGACATCCGCGGCAAAAAGCATCGTATGATTACCACACGTCAGACGCGTGGCCACAGAGCGATTGTTCAACGCCTGCCCTCCCGCATGACCTTCTCGGGACGGCATAGTAAGGAGCACGTCTCTATTTGGATTGAGGACCACCAACCGGCAGAGACCGGATGAAACGATCTCCTGCCCTTCACTGGCAACCCCTTCCTGGAGTCCTTGACTCGCTAATGCTTGTTGTAGCTGTCGATAAAACAATTCCTCACGAGTCTCTCCAGATCCCCAATACTGTTTCACAACAAAATGCCGGACCACCCAGGCAAGGCCTCCGACATGATCAAGTTGAGGGTGCGTGCCGATCACCTGGTCAATAGTGCGAATGCCTCGATTCCAAAGAAATGGAGCCACCACCGAGCGACCCATGTCGAATCGTTCATACGTCGCTCCCCCGTCGATCAATACCACCTGTCCATCAGGCAACTCGATCACCGCGCTGTCGCCTTGCCCGACGTCTAGAAAGGTGACGCGAAAGTGATCTCCATCAAGAAACATCCGTGGAGACCATGCCCACCACAAGAATACCAATAGGAGACCGACACTCACTGTCCACCGGAATGCCGTACCACCCACTCGCTGCCAGAGCAGAGTGAGGCAGCCATAAAATAAGACCATGGTGAACACCGAAGGGGCCGCAATATGCCATTCCCCTCCAGGAAGCATCGATATCAAGCGGATCACCATCACAAAGTAGTCAAGCATCAGCTGATTCAATGCCGCCAGGGGCAGTATGGCTCCCCCTATCGCAATCTCCCACACTGCGGACACCAGGCCAATCGGAACGAGCAAGATTCCCATCACAGGAACAGCCACTACATTGGTGAAAAGACCGAGCCACGGCAGTTGATAGAAATAGTATGCAACAAGAGGAAGGGTCATCAAGGTCACGACGCCGCTCATGACGATCGACTCTCTCCCCCACCGGATGCAGGTTCTCACATACGATGGTTCAGATGATTCGTTCAGCAATCCTTCCTGGGCAACCACAGTCTGACGAGAGAGCCATCCGGCCATTGCGATGACGGACAAAAATGAGAGCTGAAAGGAGATATCAAATAGCGCCTGAGGATCATGCAGCAATATCACCACTGCGGCGGCAGCGAGGGCATGAAAGAGCCGGCGCTCCTGACCAAGCCAAATCGCACTCAGCCCAACAGTTACCATCAACAACGATCGAATCGTAGCAAGTTCAGCCCCGGCCAGGCAGGCATAGCCAGCGACCGGAAGGAGCGTGCAGAGAGCAGCGATGCGAGTCGGTGTGATTCTCCGAGACACTGCAAGAAGCCAATCAGACGGCAACAGAATCATTGCCCATCTGACAAGCGAGAAAATGAGCAGCGCGACGAGACCCAAGTGGCTCCCTGAAATAGAAAGGAGATGGACTGTCCCGGTCGTCATAAACTGATCACGGAGATCCGGGTCCAAATACCCTCGATCACCGATGATGATACCCGTATACAATCCGAGTGCAGGCTGTGAAAGAGTCTGCACCGCAGCGAGACGAATATTGCTTCTCCACTGATCGAATAGAGTCCAAATCGCCCACCAGGCATGCGCATACCCCGACTCAAGGAACTGCACCGCTTTCGGTCCGGTCACTGTAGCGATCGCATCAATCCCTTGGCGCTCAAGATACACCCCATAACTAAATCCACCAGGGTTCAGTGACCCGCTCGGACGTCGCACTATCGCCCGAAAGCCAACCCGATCACCTTGGAAGAATACTCGTTCAGGTGAGCGCCACGTCAGCCGTACATGCCTAGATGGTGCCGATGCATCGACTGGATTGTCCGACCTGATGATCATGACCAGGCGATCGGGCGCCTGTTGTACAGGCGCCACAATACGGCCAGCGACTTCGATCGTTGCATCGGAAGGATCCTCGGCTATTGGAGTTTGGGCAGTCAAATTGACGACCACCAACCAATAGACCACTCCAACTAAGAGTATTCCGTAGTGCCACGTAACCTTTGAAACGGGTACGCGAATGAATTGTTCCAGGGCGACCGCGCCTAACCCAACAAGGAGGAGTAGGAAGGAGATGACGAGGGGGAAGTAGGGGATCTGTGATCCGACCAAGAGCCCGCTAATGAAGGCGACGGTGAGGGACGGCAGCATAAGCCTCCCTCAATGGAGGGTGACACCTTAACCCAGATGAACCTTAATCACATCTACAAGATGATTGGCGACCTCACGAATCTGATCATCACGCTCACCCTCGACCATCACTCGTAAGAGCGGTTCCGTTCCCGAATATCGCACCAACACGCGCCCACTGCCGTTCAGACGCTGTTCACTTTCATGGATCGCATGTTGGAGTTCTGGGACCGTGTCGAGAATCGGTTTCTGGGTGACCTTCACATTGATTAATATTTGTGGAACTGCCGTCATGGATTTGGCCAGCTCAGACATGGGCTGTCCAGTGCGTTTCATGAGGGACAAGACTTGCAACGCTGAAATCAACCCATCACCGGTCGTATTATGGTCTAGGAAAATGAAATGGCCTGACTGCTCTCCCCCGAAGTTGTAGCTCTCAGCCGACATTCGTTCGAGTAGATACCTATCGCCGACGGCAGTCCGCACAAGCGTAATACCCGCTTTGGTCATGGCCAACTCCAATCCGAAGTTGCTCATGACAGTCCCCACAACTGTCTGTTTCGAAAGCTTCCCTTGATGATGAAGGTCAAGCGCCAACATCGCCATAATATGATCACCATCGATAATGCGTCCCTGTTCGCAGACAAAGATGGCGCGATCAGCATCCCCGTCCAGTGCTACCCCGAGTTGTGCCCCCTGATCGAGAACTGCCTTCTGCAGCAATTGAGGATGAACCGCGCCACAGCCGGCATTGATATTCATCCCGTCCGGTTTATTGGCGATCACTTCGACTTTTGCTCCGAGTTCACGCAACACCGTCGGCGCAACCTTGTAGGCTGCGCCATTGGCGCAATCGACCACCACTTTGATCCCCTGGAAGTCCAACTCTCTCGGAAGAGACCGTTTGACAAACTCGATGTACCGCCCTTCGGCATCGTCGATACGATAGGCTTTCCCAATGGCATCTGCGGTCGGCCTTAGATGAGCGATCTCATTTGAGACGATCAGGCCTTCGATGCGAAGCTCCAATTCATCAGGTAATTTAAACCCATCGTTGGAAAAAAACTTGATGCCGTTATCCTGGTAGGGATTGTGTGAGGCCGAGATCATCACCCCGGCATCGGCGCGAAGACTCCTCGTCAAAAATGCGATGGCCGGCGTCGGCATCGGACCGACCAGCAACACATCAACACCCATCGAGCAAATCCCCGAAGTCAACGCTGACTCCAGCATGTAGCCGGAGATCCGGGTGTCCTTGCCGATGACAATTTGATGGCGCCCGGATCGACGCATAAACAAATGTGCTGCGGCTCGGCCCAGCTGCATCGCCATTTCGCTGGTCATTGGATCAAGGTTCGCGACCCCTCGAACCCCGTCGGTACCAAACAGTTTACGCATGTTGTGCTTTCATGGAAATGGCGGGCTGCCGACTAATCGCCGCGGCAACCTCCACCACATCTTTCATGGCTTTCACGTCGTGAACGCGAAGGATTCCAGCCCCTCGATCTACCGAAATCGCAACTGCTGCCGCCGTGGCCCATTGCCGTTCCTGAACCTGACGGCCTACGAGTTGACCTAGAAACGCCTTCCGTGAGACACCAACCATCACGGGACATTGAAACTGCTCGAAGCGGCATAGTTGGTCCAACAATGTAAGATTATGTTCCAGTAGCTTACCAAATCCGATACCTGGATCAAGAATGATTTGTCTTCGTACAATGCCATGTGCCATCGCAAAATGGATTCGTTCCTCAAAAAACTCTGAGACCTCGGCAGACACATTGTTGTAACATGGAGCCAGCTGCATGGTGCGCGGTGTACCATGCATATGCATCAAAACAATACCAGCCCCCGTTCCGGCTATTACATCTACCATGGCAGGATCACCGCGCAACGCGGTGACGTCGTTTACAAGAACCGCCCCGGAATCAAGCGCCGCACGCGCGACCGCGGCCTTTGAGGTATCGATTGAAATGGGAACAGACACAGCCTTTGCCACCGCGGTCACGACAGGAATCGCACGACGACACTCTTCTACCTCAGTGACAACATCGGCGCCAGGGCGTGTTGATTCTGCGCCGATATCCAACAGATCGGCCCCTTCTTCTACTAATTGAATGGCATGCGCAACAGCAGCAGCTGTATCCAAAAAACGGCCGCCATCGAAGAATGAATCAGGCGTCACATTTACTACGCCCATAATCAATGGTCTGCCAGGAAATTCTATCAGCCGATCTTTTGCCTGTCGTGTCACTATCATAAATTCTCACATCGCACAGCATGTTAAGAGACCGTCGTGTAACCAAATACCTCCACCTATCATGGGGGTATAGAACACAACCCGTCACGTACGAGAAGGACTCCCTTCTCGACGTCGTCTTTTAGATATACTGCCCCGTGACGCCAATGCCCTGAAATGGCGTCACGGGATCAGCGATACAGAAATTAAGCAGGAACTGGTTGGGATGTGGACTGCATAAGAATGTGGTCAATGTCGGACCCGTCGAGGACCTCTTTCTCCAAGAGTGCCTCTGCCAAACGCTTCAGACTCGCCATATTTTCCGTGAGCAGGCGCTTTGCCCGTTCATAGTTTTCTGTCACAAGCCGCTTAACTTCCTGATCGATCTCCATGGCGATTTGATCGCTAAAATCGCGCTGGCTCCCCATCTCTCGCCCAAGAAAAACCTGTTCGTTTTGTTTACCAAACGTCAGGGGACCCATTTTTTCGCTCATGCCCCATTCACAAACCATTTTCCTCGCGAGGTCCGTCGCGCGTTCGATATCGTTTCCCGCGCCCGTCGTCATCTCATTCAAGACCAACTCTTCTGCCACACGACCTCCCATGAGGATGGCAAGTTGGTTGAGCAAATAGCCCTTCGAATAACCGTGGCGGTCATCGGTAGGGAGCTGCATCGTGACACCCAATGCGCGGCCTCGAGGAATAATGGTTACCTTGTGTACGGGATCCGTTCCAGGAAGCAGCTTGGCGATCAACGTGTGCCCGGCTTCATGATAAGCCGTCGTCTTTTTCTCCTCGTCGCTCAAGAACATACTCTTTCGCTCAGCCCCCATCAGCACCTTATCTTTAGCCATCTCAAAGTCGATGACTTCTACTTCTTTTTTGTTGAGTCTCGCAGCCCAGAGTGCCGCTTCATTGACCAAGTTTTCAAGATCGGCACCTGAAAATCCCGGCGTGCCGCGCGCGATTTTTTCCAACTCCACATTCGCTGCAATCGGAACTTTCTTTGTATGCACCTGGAGAACCTCAACGCGACCCCGCATGTCCGGTCGATTCACCACGACTTGCCGATCAAACCGCCCCGGTCTGAGCAAGGCAGGGTCGAGGACATCCGGCCGGTTAGTCGCAGCAACCAAGATCACACCTTCTGTCGTATCAAACCCATCCATCTCGACGAGCAATTGATTGAGCGTCTGTTCACGCTCATCATGACCTCCACCCAACCCTGCTCCACGAAGTCGGCCAACGGCATCGATTTCGTCGATAAAAATAATGCAGGGTGCATGTTTCTTCCCCTGCTCAAAAAGGTCGCGAACACGAGACGCTCCAACGCCCACAAACATTTCAACGAAGTCCGATCCACTAATACTGAAAAACGGCACATTGGCTTCACCTGCAATGGCCTTGGCCAATAGCGTTTTCCCTGTGCCTGGAGGGCCGACGATCAACACGCCTTTTGGGATACGTCCACCGAGCTTTTGGAACTTGCGGGGATCTTTGAGAAACTCGATGATCTCAAGCACTTCATTCTTGGCTTCTTCAACACCAGCCACGTCGGCAAACAACACCTTTTTACGCTCTTCTGTGAGCAAACGGGCTTTGCTCTTACCGAACGACATGGCCTTGTTGCCACCCATCTGCATTTGCCGCATCAAGAAGAACCACAACCCCAGGAACAGGACAAACGGCCCCCAGGTCACAAGGAACGTAATATACCAAGGACTTTCGTCCGGCGGTTTCGCCTCGATCTGCACACCCTTGTCCCGTAAGACCTGCACAAGTTCAGGATATTCCACTGAATAGGTTCGAATACGAGTTTTATCTTTCAGGATGGCGCTAATGTGGCTGGATTTGATGATGACACGCTCAACGTCGCCTTTATCGAGCTTGGTCATGAACTCACTGAAAATCACATCTTCTTCCGGCTCGTGGTGCGGCACGCTAAATAGGTTGAACAGCAAAATCATGAAGAGGCCGACAACAACCCAGAAAAGTATATTCTTTGTCCTGGAATTCATCCAGATCTCCTTGTGGATGGCACGCGTATGGTCAGAACAACCATCAACGTGATTGATGTTACCACAGGTACCTTCATACTGACAACCGTGAGATCAAAGTCTTACTCATGATCTCCGTCCATATCCAGCACAGCCAGATACGGAAGGTTCCGGTACTTCTGCTGATAATCGAGTCCGTACCCCACGACATATTTATCGGGAATCTTGAACCCTACATAATCAATGGTGACATTGATCACTCGCCGGTCTGGCTTACTCAACAAGGTGCAGACTTTAATCGACCGAGGGTTTTTTTTCGCCAACGTCTTAACCAAGTATTGAGCCGTAAGCCCGGAGTCGACGATGTCCTCAACCAGCAACACATCTTTCCCTGTAATGTCCTCAGTCAACTCAGTCACCATTTTAACAGTTTTCACCTTGCCCGATGATTTACGCTGAGATCCTTCACTCCTCACCATCAGAAAATCCACTCGTATGGGAATTCTAATTGCGCGAGCCAAATCAGCATGGAATGCATAGGCTCCCTTCAATACTCCCACCAAAACACAATCCATTCCAGTATAATCTGTTGTGATCTGTTTGCCCAACTCACGAATCCGAGCACGCATTTCTTCTTGTGTCACGATCGGTCGACCGAAGATCCGTTCCATACTCCCTACTCCCTCACCCGGTTGTACACCGAGCCAACCAAACACCGTGTCGTCCCGCGACGAACGGCAAAACGCTCATCTTGCCGCATCCCTACCACCCAGAGGATCCCCTCTGGCGCTACTAATAGTGGAACCTTCGCCCGTCCAGGGCGAGCCACTTTGTGATCAGTAAAGAAGTCTTGCACCTTCTTGCTCTTCCCCTTCATCCCATAAGGAACAAATCGATCGCCAGCCTGCCATGCGCGAACGACCAAGGGCTCAGAAAACAGGTCGGCATCGAACAGTGCCACCCCGTGGGAAGAAACCTTCCCTAGCTCATCGGCAGCGCCACGAGTCATACGTTGTACATGAATTTCCTGATTCGTTCCAGCCCATGAGACAATTGAAGGCACCGAAACCACACATACCTCTCTCTTATTTTGCCCGACATCAATCGGATGGCTGCACTCTCTCCCTGCACCTAAACTAAATCGCACCACCCCCTGATCCAGCGTCACGACGACCTGCTTCAATGGTAACCGAGCCCCGCTCTTCTCCTCGAGAAAGACGCGCCGAACTAATTCCACGGTCGAAAAACTGCTCGCGCGCCCCTCTTCGTCGTAGGTCCGTAAGATGGATCGAACCAGACGCCGCTGAAGTGCAACCGGCAACTCGATGAAGTCTCGATGATCGACTCGTTGCACACCGTGTGACTCACGGCTGACGAGTGCCTTCACAAGGGTACCTGTTACTTGCTCCAGATACTGTTCGTCTTCTCGTAGCAAATCCGCCTGCCGTTGCAGCACACGGACGGCAGTTGGCACCAACTGTGTGAGAACAGGGAGCAGTTCCTTCCTGATCCGATTGCGATGATAGACTGGTTTTTCATTGCTCGAATCACGCCGATAGGTCAGCCCTTCATGATCTAAATAGGCTAGCACTTCTTTACGGGAGGCGGCGAGAAGAGGTCGAATAATTCCGTCTTTACGAGCGTACGGCATTCCCGCTAGCCCGGTCATGCCAGCCCCTCTCAATAACCACATGAGTACTGTTTCAGCCTGGTCATTGGCAGTATGACCCACCGCAATGCGATCGGCCCCTAGTTCGTGAGCCATGCGTTTCATGAAGTCATATCGCGCGTCGCGTGCTGCAGCTTGAAGCGACAATCGCTGCCGCCGCGTGGCCAACGAGGGGCGATGGATGACAAGATTCAACTGCCGTTCTTGGCAAAAGGTGTTCACAAATGATTCATCGCCGTCGGACTCCGCTCCACGCAGCCCGAAGTTACAATGGATGACCGTTAACGTGAGGCGCCATGAGGGGACCAGGCGATGGAGAAGCGACAACAACGCAATCGAGTCTGGCCCGCCCGACACGGCCACCAATAGGTGATGATCAGGAACGAACAGCTGATGCTGTCGCACGGTTCGAACAAATTGAGCCAACAACGTCGGCCGTGTGGTGGGCCTAGATTGCGACCTCATGATTGTAGCTTCGGCGGCCATGATTACCGCACTCCCTGCGAAAACCGCCGCAAGCTGCTGCGTGCCTGCTCCACATCACAAGCAATTTGTTGTGAGAGCTCATCCACAGAGGCAAAGATCTGATCGCCGCGTAACCGCACCACAAATTGCACGGTGATCTGTTGGTCATAGAGATCGCAGGTTTGATCCAATAGATTGACCTCGATCAGCCGTTCGCCTGCGCCAAAGGTCGGCCTCGTCCCGATGTACGCGATCGCATCATAGATCTGAGTCCCAAAGACCGTCCGCGCCGCATAGACGCCATCAGGCGGGACAACACGGTCGTCGGGGATGCGCACATTGGCCGTGGGCCAGCCCATTGCCTGTCCCTGTTGCGTCCCCCGCACCACCGTACCGCGAATTCCATAGGTGCGCCCAAGCAATGCGGTAGCCCGCTCCATTTCTCCCGCTTGAATAAGTTGGCGAATCCTGCTCGAACTCACCACGTCACCGTCACACAGTATCGGGGGCATGGGATGGACTCGGAATCCATGCTCCTCGCCAAGATGCACGAGGTCATCAATACGACCTTTCCGGCCCTTCCCAAACGCAAAGTGATTCCCCACAAATAGTTCAGACAAGGCAAGAGATCGATGCAGGATGTCTGCCGCAAATTGACCGGGACTCATCGCTGCAAAAGTGGGAGTAAACTCCAAGAAGACCACTTCATCTATCCCTGCGTCTTCGAAGAGCGCCAGTTTTTCTTCTCGGGTGGTGAGAAAGCGAAGATCGACATGCGGTGCGAGAATTTTGACCGGATGCGGCTCGAAGGTTAGCACGAGTGCTGTACCCTGTACCTTCCGCGCGGTCTCGACCACCGTCTGTAATAGTGCGCGATGACCCAGGTGGTGGCCGTCGAAATTACCGATCGTGGCGACGGGATAGGGACGTGGACATTCGCCGTAGAGCCCACGCGTCACTTTCAGCATCGTCGTCAGCGGAGGAGACGCGCGGCGTCTTTGGCAAAATAGGTCAGAATGAGATCTGCGCCGGCCCGCTTAATCGAGAGCAACGATTCCATCATCGCGCGCGATTCGTCGAGCCAGCCTGCGTTGGCGGCCGCTTTGATCATGCTGTATTCTCCACTCACTTGATAGGCTGCCACCGGCAATAACATCTGCGTTCTGGCAGCGGCAATGATATCGAGATATGGCAATGCCGGTTTCACCATAATGATGTCCGCCCCTTCTTCGACATCGAGCGCGATTTCCCGAAGTGCTTCACGGCGATTGGCAGGATCCATCTGGTAGGATTGCCGATCGCCGAATTGAGGACTAGAAAACGCCGCGTCCCGAAACGGTGCATAAAAGCAGGATGCAAACTTTGCAGCATAGGCCATAATCGGCAATTCTGGAAAACCCGCCTGATCCAGATCCGCCCGGATCGCCCCCACCCGCCCGTCCATCATATCGGACGGAGCCACCATGTCGGCGCCGGCTTGCGCGTGGGTCCTTGCCATGGCACACAGACACTCCAGCGTTTCGTCGTTGAGAATGCGTCCATCCTTAACGATACCGCAATGGCCATGATCAGTATATTCATCGATGCAGACATCGGTCACAACCAACAGCTCCGGCACCTGGTTCTTGACTGCTTTGACAGCCCGCTGCACGATGCCGTTCGGATCAAACCCCGAACTCCCTCGATCATCTTTCCGGTCGGGAATCCCAAAGAGAATGATGGCAGGAATCCCCAAAGCCGCAATCTCACCAGCCTCTTTCACCAACACATCAACTGAAAGACGGAACTGCCCCGGCATCGACGCAATCTCCTCCCGCCGGTCTCGCCCTTCGACAACGAACAACGGATAGATCAAGTCGGACGGAGCCAGGTGCGTCTCCCGCACCATACGACGAAAGGTCTCATGCTGCCGCAGCCTTCGTAGGCGCTGTATGGGGAAAGCCATCGGATCACTTCCTCGGGAGATTCGTCAAGAACAACACGAGATCGCGCACAGAAATCAGACCGACTAATTTGCCATCCTGCGTCACGCCAAGATGGCGGATATGCGTTTTGGCCATCAGATCGTTGGCATCTAAAAGGGTCTTATTCTCCTCGATCGTCATGATAGGGGCCGACATCACTTGCTCAACCGTCGTCTTGTGGATATCGGCTCCTGTCGCGACCACACGCCGGACCATATCGGTATCCGTGAGGATACCGATGATCTCCTTTCCATTTGTCACGAACAGGCTACCAATGCCACGATCGCGCATGATCCGTGCTGCAGTCTGCGCATCCATATCCCGCTCTACTGTCACAAACTTCTCTCTTGGAACCATGAACGACTTGACTGCTACCATAACAAGACCCTCCCTTCGCTAAAGCATCCCTTTGCCCTGCCGTCTAGATCGAACTAACTGCGCGTGGAAACAGTAACGCGTGCCCCTTCTTGAAAATACTTCACAATCGTTTCTGTCAACGCCGGCACCGTATTCTCAGCCGGCATGACCGTGACCGTTAATCCATACTCTTCTGCCGTGCGTGCCGTAATGGGCCCGATACACGCCACCACCACCTCTTCAAGCAGAGATTTCACCGCGTTTCGTCCTCCGAAGACTTCCACGAAATTGCGGACGGTGGAGGAGCTTGTGAATGTCACCACTGCCACCCGCCCATCGTGAAACTGTTGCGTCAGAGAGGCCACATCCACCGCCGGGGAAATCGTGCGATAGACGGGAATCACATCGACGGTTGCTCCTAATTCACGCAACTGTTCCGGCAGGATTTCACGCGCAACTTCAGCGCGCGGGATCAAGACACGGCTCCCACGGACCCCCACATCAGCCAATGCGGCGATGACCCCCTCCGCCTGAAATTCGGCAGGAACGACATCCGGAGTCAGCCCATACGTTTCCAGTTCCTGCGCAGTTCTCGGTCCAATCGCGCACAGCCGAAGATTCGCCAACGCACGCGCATCCTTCCCCGCAGCACGAAGCCGGTCCATGAAGGGCCTTACCCCGTTCACGCTGGTAAAAATGAGCCACTGATACGTGTTGAGACGAGTCACTGCGCCATCGATCTTCTGCCAATTCGCTGGAGGCACGATCTGAATCGTCGGAACTTCAATCGGCTCGGCACCATAAGCCGCCAGCAATTGGGAAAATTCTCTCGCTTGCTCCCGTGCTCTGGTCAGCACGATCCGTTTCCCGAAGAGCGGCTTCGTTTCAAACCAATTGAGCTGTTCTCGCAACCGCACGACTTCACCCACGACAATGACGGTAGGCGGTTCAAGATGGGCCGCTTCTGCTTTTGCGACAATATCGCCTAATGTCCCCACAATTGTTTCTTGATCGGCTTTAGTCCCCCACCGAATCGCAGCGACCGGCTGGTTCGATGACCGTCCTTCCGACAGGAGCTGTTTGACAATCGAGGGAAGATTCTTCATGCCCATCATGAAGACAAGGGTCCCAGATGCGCTGGCTAACTTCGGCCATTCCAACTGAGTCTCCGGCTTGGTAGGATCTTCATGGCCGGTGACAAACGTCACCGTGGATGCCAATGTACGATGGGTCACCGGAATGCCTGCATAGGCAGGAACCGCGACTGCGGCCGTCACACCAGGCACAATCTCAAAATCGATCCCTGCGGCCGCGACGGCTTCTGCCTCTTCTCCACCACGGCCAAAGACAAACGGGTCACCCCCTTTGAGTCGAACGACCACATGTCCCTGCTTTGCATGTTCAATGAGCAATCGATTGATATCGGTCTGGTCTTGATACTGTCCACGTCCCCGTCGACCCACATAAATACGTTGCGCCGACGGTGGAGCATACTGTAATAGGGCCGGATTGGCGAGAAAATCGTACAGGACGACATCTGCCGTTTCAAGGCATTCCTTCCCTTTCAGTGTCAACAGTCCGGGATCGCCTGGTCCTGCTCCAACCAAGTAGACCTTCCCGGTTCTATTCACTGTCGTCATGTCGCTCCATAAATCGCTTGGAGTATTCTATCCCCACCGCGTGAGAGCAGGCGTTCCGCGAGTTGGGTGCCGATCGACTCCGGATCCTCAATGGTGCCTTCAGCCGCATCGCGAAGAAGCTCTTTCCCATCCACGCTGGAGACCAATCCTTCCAGTCTTACTCCTGCCCCCGCTACAGTTGCATGTGCCGCGATCGGCACCTGGCAGCCTCCTTGGAGCCGATGGAGCAACGCACGTTCGGCAAGCACGGCCGTCTTGCTCGGCGCATGGTTCAAGCCACTCAACAGAGCACGAATGAAGAAATCCTCTTGCCGGCCCTCAATGCCCAGCGCCCCTTGACCTATGGCAGGCAAACAAATCTGCGGCGAAAGATATTCTGTAATCTCATGTGCCCAGGCCAATCGTCGAAGCCCCGCTGCAGCCAGTACGATCGCGTCGAATTGTCCCTCACGTAATTTCTTCAGACGGGTATCCAGATTCCCGCGCAACATGGCGATTGCAAGGTCTGGCCTCGCATACAAAAACTGTGATTGGCGGCGCAGACTACTGGTGCCGATCCGGGCGCCACGAGGAAGATCCTTGAACGACCACCCTTCACGACTGATCAACGCATCCCGTGGATCCTCGCGCGGCGGCACACAGAGAATCTCCAAGCCCTCAGGCAATTCCGTGGGCACATCTTTCATGCTATGCACGGCCAGATCGATCTCACCGCTCAAGAGCGCTTCCTCAATCTCCTTCACAAACAGTCCCTTCCCGCCAATTTGGGCTAGCGGGACGTCCAAAATCTTATCTCCCGAAGTTTGTATCCTCCGCAGGGTTACCGACACATGCGGAGCCAGTGCGTGCAATTGCGCCTGCACCCACTCGCTCTGTTGCACCGCGAGCTTGCTCCCGCGCGTTCCCAGCACGACGGTGGATCGTTCCTCACCGACTTGTGACATCGCTCCCTTCACCAACTCACCTCCCGATTGCGAACAGTATGCTCAATGACGTGGCATCTTCGAGCCAGTCCTTGGAGTCACCTCTTCAGCATCCTGGATACCGTCTTGTGACGGATGACAGGTCTCCGACTCAGATGAAGGGCTCCCGTTGACGTTGGAACCGGGAGAATCTCCGAGGCTGAAAAATCGCCGCGCGGCTTCGACGAAGGCGGCTCCCTCCGAGGAATTCACCTCAGCCTTCAGCGTCACCATCGTATTGTGAATCAGCTTATTGACAATGGACGACGCCATCGCCTCGACCAATTCACGTTCCGTCGAGGACAAATGTGCCAATCTTCCCAAGGTCTTGTCGATCTCAGCCTTTTTAATCTCTTCGATCCGTGTGCGGAGAGCCACAATGGTGGGAGTCACTTCAAGTGATTGAAGCCATTGCCGCACAACACCAACCTCATCCAGCACCATCCGCTCGGCTTTCTCAGCCTCATTGAGGCGCTCCCCGCGATTCCGTTCCACCCGCGTCTTCAAATCATCGATGTCGAATAGGAAGGCGTTATCCACGTGCCGCACCGCTGGATCAATATTACGCGGGACCGAAATGTCGATCAGGAACATCGGACGGTTCATCCGTTGCTTGACCGAATGCTGCACATCGTCTTCGCTCACGAGATAATGCGCGGCGCCGGTCGACACTAATACAATATCGGCCGTGGCCATATCCTCCCGAAATTCCTCAAAAGGGACCGCGGTGCCACCAAACCGATTGGCCAATTCCACTGCATGTTGAGGACTTCTGGTCGTCACCCGCACATGACGAACACCGCTGGCAATGAAATGTCGCGCGGCTAACTTAGCCATTTCCCCTGCTCCCACCAACAGCACGGTCTTCTCAGTTAAGTCCGAGAAAATCTTCTTGGCCAATTCGACTGCCGCGTAGCTCACCGACACCGCCATTTCGGAAATTTTCGTTTCCGTCCGCACACGTTTGGCGACGGAAATCGCTTTCTTCATCACTTTGTTCAGAATAATGCCGGTGGACTTGTGCGTCAGCGCAACCTCGAAGGCCTCTTTGATCTGGCCCAGAATCTGCGACTCACCGATGATCATCGAGTCGAGACTGGAGGCGACCCGAAACAAATGGCCAAGTGCCCGATCCCCCTCATGCCAGTACAGATGAGGAGTCAGTTGCTCTGAGGAGAGCGAGAGGTGGGCATCCGCTAGAAAATCCTGAATTCGTCCATACCCTGACTCGATCTCATCAACCACGGCATAGACCTCAACTCTATTGCACGTCGACAGCAACACCCCTTCTCGCACCCCTCGATACGAACAGAGGCGACCCAACGCTTCAGCCATCCGGCTCTCGGGAATCGCCAGCTTCTCGCGGATTTCGACCGGGGCGGTCTTATGGCTCAAACCGACGACAACAATATGCATATCACGACACCGGTCCGTGACTCTTGAGGACCACACCGATGAGAGTAAGGATCACTCCGGCAAACCCGATAATCGTCAAATAGGCCGCTCGCTTAGCCCGCCAGCCCACGGTGAGACGTCCGGTCAATACGACAAAGTAGAACACCCATGTCACGAGCGCCCATACTTGCTCGGGGTTCCAGTTCACATAGGAACCCCGAGAAAACTCGGCGGAAAGCGCACCGGTAATGATGCCGAGCGTGAGGAGGGGAAACCCCGTCACGATCGACCGTTGATTCAGATTGTCGAGGAAATCCAGGGCAGGTAACTTAGAGTAGAGAACATTGAACCGTTTAGACTTGAGAAGTCCGTCTTGAATCAGATACATGACACCAGCCACGAAGGCGACGGCAAACCCCACGGTACCGAGCATGCTCAGCGTGACATGAACCCACAGCGTGCCAAACACCGGAGTCAGCGTCGGCGCGGCTTCCGGCAATGCGGCGGCAGAGACCAGCGAGAGTAAGGCCAGCGGAACGATAAACGAGCCAAGCACATGAAGATGATGACGAAACTCCACGGCAAGGAATACCAGGATCAGCATCCAGGAGAAAAACGACAGGGCTTCATGGAATCCAGGCGAGGAGATGTCTGTCACCCCGACCATCCCTGCACCCAACGCAATGGTATGTGCGGCAAACCCAGTCGCTGTCATACCCAGCGAGATATTTGCCAGGACTTCAGACGGCCAGAGCAGATAGATCAGAAAGGAAACGGTGGCCGCAAAATACAGGGCCATCGTCACCACGAAAAACATGGCGGCCATAGAGGGCTATCCTCTCAACTTTTCAGGATAAACAGACAACATTAAGCTGTGGATTATATCGATGGCGCGAGAGGGGAGTCAACCAAACGATCATGACACGAGAAGGCGGACACTCGTCTCTGGTTCCATCGGTACCCTCTATGTCGTCAGTACACCGATCGGTCACCCAGACGATATTACCCTTCGGGCCCTTGCTACATTGCGCCACGTCAGGATTGTTGCATCAGAAAGCCCTCGCGTAACCCAGGCGCTCTTGGCACATCATGAGATTACCGCAACCATCACCAGCTACGGCCCGATCAATCTCCATGAGAAAATGCCGCTCCTTCTCCATCGGCTGATGCAGGGACAGGATGTCGCCCTCGTCTCAGATAATGGCACTCCAGTCATCTATGATCCAGGCAGCCTACTTGTGGCCGCTGCCCATCAAGCAGGAATCCCGGTCAAGGCCATCCCAGGTCCTTCTACCCTCACGGCCGCAACGGCGATCTCCGGGTTTTCCGGCGATGCCATTATCTTTGAGGGACGCTTACCCAGAACCGTCCGTGCGCTCGCGCAACATCTCTCCCAGCACCAACATGCACGCAGCACCCTCATCTTCTATGTGGAACCTAAAACCCTTGCCAGGCTCCTAAAAGTTCTGGCACAGGTACTCCCCGCCAGGCAGGTAGCCATCGCAATAGATCTCACAACGTCTAAAGAAACCGTGTTGCGAGGGGTGCCGAGTGCGCTGCGTGATCAGATCGGAATTGTGGCAAAGGATTCTGCGGTGACAGTCGTCATCGAAGGAAAGAGGATGGGATCGCGCGCACACAACGATGCGCAGAAGGGTCCTCTCCGCTACTCATCGTCGCGGCGTCGAATACGCACTCGATAGAATTCTTGAAGCCGATCTTGTGAAAGCACCGTGTGCCCCTCATTACTGACGCTCAGGGGGACATTTCGAATGGGGTCACCATCGTCCAAGAGCACTGAAAGAATCTGCCCTTGCTCCATCGCTTCGAGCTTCAACTTGGTTTTGACAAAATTATAAGGACAAATCACTCCCCGTAAATCCAACTCGGTATTTAGCTCATGATTTAGTTTTGTAGGGTCCTCTCCACTCACATTTTTCTCCTTCTCGTTCATCTTGGCAACTCACCGCATGAGTCCACTGCCAGTCCTGGCAGTCTGTTGACAAACTAGCTGGTGACACCGGAAATGACATCACGCCTGAGATCACTTACGGAAGCTGATGACCTGCAGGCTGTTCAGAAAGGCCGTCCAGCAAGGCTGCAGCAAGCGAAGAGGCGAGGCGTACGCTTCGGTACGTTGAGCCTCTGAGCGACGCGAGAACGATGCTGGCCGACTTTATCAACGGCCTGCTAGCAAAGAGTCGGCATCCCCGCAACCACGGTGCCGTATCTCACCACACAGTGCGCGCAAAAAAAGGGGCAGCGTCTTGCTGCCCCTTCAATTCTGCTAGACGCTTGCGAATGTGTCTCGAACTAGTTCATGCCCTTGACCAAGTTTGGCTTGGTGTAGTCCGTTCCGTAGTCTGACTTCGTTCCAGTTGCAGCATTGCCCCATCCCGGCTGTGGCTCGCACTGCCAGCAAGGAGCGGAACCCGTAAATTCACCAATCGAGCTGGTGATACCGGAATCGATCTTGCCCGGAAGCACTGCACCAGCGATGCCGCCTGTAATTCCACCGCGATTCGTCGTAATCGAACGCTCACTTTCAGGATCTGGGCGTTGTCCAAGTCCACCGAACCCCTGTCTGGTATCAGCAATATGAATGACATAGGCCTCCAGCACAAGTTTCTGCCCTGTGCCAAATGGTTGGTCAGTCGTAGTCTGTTCCCTGACTTGGATACTGACGTCGTCCCCGACATTGACTTCTTTGAGGCTCTGAAGGTTCGAATGATCATCAATGACCAGGGTAATGACTGTCCGAGCTCCGTACCCTGCCTTGCCTTCCTGCCCTTGGTCGAATATCTTCCCTGCCCCGCCTGTTTCGATCATCAGTCTGTGCTGCGCCATGTCAAGCGCAAATACCCGCCCATACACCGTCTCAGGCTGAGATAACCGATCAAGGAACTGAGTCCTATCGAAAGTGGTCACGCGAGTACTCGATCCAGATACATCGCCAACCCCCTCGCCCACACCCATGCCGGATTGGTTAGACTGCAATCGTTCTTGAGCGATTGCCATACTTGCGGCGCCGACAAAAATAATTGCCGCTCCCAGTGCCAACACGTTACGCATGTGCTGCCTCCTCGGTAAGATTTTGAGAGTAATAGACTGTCGTGCCGTGGCCGACACGAAGATGAGATGATCTATATCTATGAGATTTTTTCATCACCCTAATGCCCGCGAACTATAGGCTACCCATTTTCACAAGTCAACTGATCTTCTACAGAATCTGATGTCATTTCGCGCTCGGCATCATCCGATTATCGTCCAACTCCATACACATTCCTACCATACCAACCACACACTGCGAACCGATGGTGCCCAGAGGGAGGGTCGAACTCCCACTCTCTTGCGAGAACCGGATTTTGAGTCCGGCGCGTCTGCCAGTTCCGCCATCCGGGCATACAGGGTACAGTCGAATCTTCTTAGCACGAAGCCATAGGCGGGTCAATCTGCGCCCTCTTTATATTCGCACGACAGCAGTGTTACAATTCTCCTCCAATTACTCATCTCATAACTGCACTCGGAAGGAATCTCATATTATGGCAGACGTTCAATGCGTCACGTGTGGGCAAGCAGGAGAAACGATCACCGACCCTCTTTTCATGGGAAAGCTTGAATCCGAGATCAAATCCAAAGTCTGCAAGCCTTGCTGGAAGAAATGGGAAGGCATGCGGGTGATGGTCATCAACGAGTATCAAGTCAATCTAGGTGAAGAAAGCGGCAGAGACCTCGTGAAAAAGCAGATGAAGGCTTTTCTCAAACTTGGGGAGCAAACAGATACCGGGAAACTCGATCAGAACTACCGCCCGCCAGCCTAAACCTGAACCGCTCTGCGTCGGGCAAGAGAACTTCCGACTAGGCTTGTATTCGGCGAGTCCTCTCTGAATTTCTCCTGCGATCTCGCAGGCTTCGTTGACAGGCCGACTTCTGAAATGCTACATTTCAGCGGTTTCGATCCATCTACGAAAATTGACATCTCCTCATAACTCGTTACGGAGAGCGATACAGGACAAGTGCGTTCATGATTACACAGATGCATGTGAAAGGGTTGATGTTCGACCCCTATAATAACGCCTACATCGTGGTGCTACGTGACGAAGAGCATTCCGACATGCTCCCCATTTGGGTCGGCAAGTCAGAAGCCGGCGCGATCAGCATGTCGCTGGAAAATGTGACGCCCCCCCGACCGATGACACACGACTTCATGAAGTCGTTCCTTGATGCCTTCAATGCAAAAGTCATCAGTGTGGTGATTACAGATTTGTCGGAGCACACCTATTTTTCAAAAATTCATCTCATGTATGAAGATTCAGAATACACGGTCGATGCCAGGCCAAGCGATGCGATAGCCCTCGCCCTCCGGAGCAATGCGCCGGTGTTTGCAAACAATTCTGTCATGACCAAACAGAGTTCCGAAGAGCTTGAACAGTGGCTGGAAAATCTTAAACCTGAAGACTTTGGGAAACTAGATTCTTGAGTCAACGCGACAGACTTATGAGTACCCCCGATCAAACCAACGAACAAGGCATGGTTGAATACCGGGTGGATCGCATCCTGGAAGAAGCCAATACCGATACGAGGATTGTCGTTTTAGCACGTCAGGACGGCGTACCCGACACATTTCCGATTTGGGTCGGAGCGGCAGAAGGGAATGCCATCAAATTAGCGCTCGATACCATGATCACACCACGGCCCATGAGCCACGATTTGATCAAGAGTTTCGCCGAGCACTTGAATATCACGATCCAACGCGTCGTCATTACGGACGTTAAAAGCAGTACCTATTATGCCACGGTGCATGTCGCGAACAAAGGTTTGGAACGGACCATCGATTCCAGACCCAGCGATGCCATCTCGTTGGCCTTGCGGGCTCCTTGCCCGATTTACATCACCCAAGACGTGTTGAGACAGAGAAGTACGACGAATCTCGACGCCTGGCTGGCCAAGCTGGAGTCGAAAGATATCGCCGCACCGGAAGTGCAAGAAACCTAAGTCACTCGATCGTGAAAGAACGGAGAGAATAATGTTGAGCTATATGCAAAAGCCGTTAGACGTGCAGGAAAAATGGTATCTGGTGGATGCGGAGGGAAAAACGCTGGGCCGGCTCGCAGCCCGAGTTGCCGGAATGTTGCGCGGCAAACACCGACCGACCTTTACCCCTCATGTAGACATGGGTGACCATATCGTCATTGTGAATGCGGAGAAGGTTCATCTCACCGGCAACAAGATGGCCGAAAAACTCTATCGCCGCCATAGCGGCTTTCCCGGTGGAATCAAAACTGCCACCGCGCAGCATGTCTTCCGAAAGGATCCGACAGTGCTGTTAACGAAAGCGATCGAAGGAATGCTTCCCAAAAACCCGCTGGGAAACCATATGGCAAAGAAGCTCCGCGTCTACGTAGGGCCCACCCATCCGCATCAGGCCCAACAACCGGAACCGATCACCCTCTAGACCTCACACGGAAGAAGAAGGAGACGATATAGCATGGCAGTCGCAACTCAATATGCAACCGGACGACGAAAGTGTGCCATTGCCAGAGCCTGGGTCACTGGGAGGGCGGGCGACATTACTATCAACGACCAACCGATCGAGAAGGCATTCCCGCGGCTGACCCTGCGACAGATTATTCAATTCCCGCTTGAGATCGGTGGCGTGATGGGACAGTACTCGATTAAGGCCACAGTTCAAGGCGGCGGGCAGGTTGGACAAGCCGGCGCCTTACGCCATGCCATCGCACGCGCGTTGGTGGAACTCAGCCAGCCTCTCCGTACTCCCTTAAAGAAAGAAGGCCTGCTGACCAGGGACTCGCGCGTCAAAGAGCGGAAAAAGTACGGACAGAAGGGTGCGAGAAAGCGGTTCCAGTACTCGAAACGATAATCATCGGAGCCACAGTAGGAAAAAGGGAAGGCTCCAGGCCTTCCCTTTTTTGTTTCCATTGAGCGCATGGCAGGTGAGACAGATGAAAAAAGTACGTGTCGCCATTGCAGGAGCGAGTGGATATGCCGGAGCGGAGCTCGTCCGCCTGGCAGCCCTTCACCCGCACTTCGATCTCCACGCTGTGACATCGGAGAAGTCTGCCGGCTCTCCCGTGGGAACAGTCTTCCCGAGTCTGGCTGGTCTCGTGTCTCTCTCGTTTCAAGCGCTCTCGCCGGAAGCCTTGGCCGAACAGGCCGATGCGGTCTTCTTGGCCCTTCCCCATACCAAATCACTGGAGCCGGTTTCTGCCTGCTTGAAGACCGGGAAACTGGTGGTGGACCTCAGCGCCGACTACCGGCTCAGCGATCCTGCCATCTATGAGCAATGGTATAAGACGCCGCACACCTATCCAGACTTGCTGAAAGACGCCGTGTATGGACTTCCCGAATTGCATCGCGCCTCCATTGCCAAAGCACGGTTAGTAGCCTCGCCTGGCTGTTACCCGACTGCAGCCGTTCTCCAATTGGCTCCGCTGTTCGCCCACGGTCTGGTGCAACCTGACACCGTCGTCATCGATGCAAAGTCCGGTATCTCCGGGGCTGGCCGAAGCCCGGCGCTCCCCTACCATTTCCCTGAAGCCCATGAATCCTTAGAGCCGTATAAACTCGGTGGGCACCGTCACATCCCTGAGATCGAACAAGAACTTGGCCGGTTTCTTCAACGAGCCGCACAACCATCACAAATGACACCTGCACAACCGATCGTCACCTTCACCCCGCACCTCGTCCCAATGAATCGTGGGATCCTGAGCACGGCGTACTGCAAGTTGAAGAGTCCGATGCCCCTGCCGGACCTGCGCGCATTGTATCGAGACTTTTACAAAGGTGAGCGGTTCGTCAGGGTCCAGGAAGAGACCATTCCAAATCCGCGCTACATCAAGGGCTCTAACTATTGCGACATTGGAGTCTACCTCGACTCCCGTTCAGGGTCAGTCATCACAGTAGCCGCGCTGGATAATCTTGTGAAGGGCGCAGCAGGCCAAGCGATTCAAGCCATGAACCTCATGCTGGGATTCCCTGAGGAGACAGGGTTGACGGCTCCCGCTGCCTACCCCTAGCAGGATGCTGAAAAAGGGGGGCGGGGTCGCCGGGACGATCCCCTTGCTCGCGCAACGCGCGGTCGAAGACTCCCCTCGTTGGACGCGCGCAGTTGGAATCATCCCAACCACCCCTTATAGAGGACATCGCTCTTTCGATCATGGGTAAAAAAATAACAACCGCGTCTCCGCGCCGTGGAGTCACCGCCCCGCAGGGGTTCCGCGCAGCCGGCATCCATTGCGGGATCAAGAAGACTGGCATCCTCGACCTCGCACTTGTCGTTTCGGAGCAGAGCGGTCCCATTGCCGGTGTCTTCACCAACAATCAGGTGGTCGCAGCGCCAGTCATTGTCGATCGTCTACACCTGCGCCAGGGAATCGGCCGAGCCATTCTCGTGAACAGCGGTAACGCCAATGCCTGTACCGGCTCCAAAGGATTAGCCGCCGCAAAGAAAACTGCACAGTTGCTCGCACACCACATCGGAGTTCCCACACAACAAATATTCATCGGGTCCACCGGCGTGA
>NEWT02000012.1 GCA_002869925.2 Nitrospira sp. CG24A | reverse complement strand
ATGCCACAATCCTATGGGACAGGATCATCGCTGTCAAGGACTCCTATTCTCCTCTGTAGATAGCACATCATCTGTCCGGTTTTTGTAGCACGTGATCTGTCCGGTTTAGGGTGGCTCCTCAAGGAGGGCCACCATGACACGGGCGACCGTACTACAGGAGGTGCGACAGATGCGATTTGAGGCGCTGTATGAGCGACGACACCGGCGCGAGCTGACAATGGCGGAGGCAGCCGAAATGCTGGGCGTGACGGAACGAACGTTTCGCCGCTGGAGTGGCCGGTATGATGCGGAGG
The DNA here is from genome assembly GCA_002869925.2 of Nitrospira sp. CG24A. Classification (GTDB taxonomy): domain Bacteria; phylum Nitrospirota; class Nitrospiria; order Nitrospirales; family Nitrospiraceae; genus Palsa-1315. The sequence continues at coordinate 1,961 of NEWT02000012.1, read as the reverse complement.
GGATCGAGGGGTTGCAGGATCGGCGGATCGGGCGCCCCTCAGGGCGGGCGGTACCGGGCGATGAGACGCGCCGCATGCTGACGTGGTATGAGACCCGGTATATCGGTTGGACCGTCAAACATTTCCATGAGCGCTGGCAACAGGAGCATGGCGGGACACGGTCCTATAGCTGGACCAAGAAGACCCTCCAGGCCGCGGGGCATGTGATGCGGGCACCCCGACGTGGCGCGCACCGCAAGAAGCGCCCGCGCAAACCGTTGCCGGGGATGATGCTCCACCAAGATGGCTCGACCCATGAGTGGGTGCCCGGCTGTCAGTGGGATTTGATCGTGACGTTGGATGATGCGACCACCGAGCTCTATTCCGCCTTCTTCGTCGAGGAAGAAGGGACTCGCAGTAGCTTTCGCGGCCTCCAGGAGGTCATCGGGACGAAGGGGCTCTTCAGTTCGCTCTATACAGATCGCGGCTCGCACTACTGGTATACGGACGAGGCTGGGGGCCAGGTCGACAAGACCCGCCTGACCCAGGTGCACCGAGCCTTACAGCAACTGGGCATCACGCTGATTCCGGCCTATTCACCGGAAGCGCGCGGCCGGTCTGAGCGGACCTTCCGCACCCTGCAGGACCGGTTGCCGAAAGAGCTGGCGCTGGCTGGAATCACCGAGATGGCGACGGCCAATCGGTACCTGACCGAGCAGTTCCTCCCCCACTATAACGAGCGGTTTATGGTGCGGGCGACCGAACTGGGCACCGCCTTCATCCCGTGGGTCGGTACGTCCCTTGCCGAGATCCTGTGTGTGCAAGACGAGCGGGTCGTGGCCAAGGACAATACGGTGCGGTATCAGGGCACGACCCTGCAGATTCCGCAAGACCCGCACCGGTTCCATTATGTGAAGGTCACGGTCCGGGTCCACGAATATCCCGATGGGACCTTGGCCGTGTTCCATGGGCCGCGGTGTCTGGCCCGCTACCACGCGGATGGTCGGCTGATCGAGGCGGAGGTCGATACACCCCGCCGCAAGAACCCGACCCCTCGATCACGCGCCCGTCCGATCGTTAATCCTAGGGCAACGGTGGGCGAAACATTTTCGGCGCATGGCTGAAAGACTCAACAGGAAGAACCGGACAGATCATGTGCTACATAAACCGGATAAGTTAACTTGCTATCTACAGGAAGAGACGGAGTACTCTAAACAGGGTGCTCAAAAAGGCTGTCAGCAAGGCCGCAGCCGATGAAAGCACCGGAGGCGTAGCCTCTGGGCTACGTTGCGATAACAAGTAGCCTCTGAACTGCCTCTTAGGTCATTGGCTGATTTTGGGGGTGGCGCAAGCCACCCCCTTCTCGTCCCCTCCTGAATCAAACACATCGTTACAACTGAAAATCCTCTTATTACTCTGGCGTCTCCCTCAGGTTAACCTGCGGCACTCGCCCAACACTCTTGTGCCTCATCAGGATGCCGTCTGTGGTTGGGGTAATGGGCTGGGCCCTGTCCACGTGGGGTGATGAAATAGGCCTTGTCGAGCGTCTCACCGGTAAGGTCTTGATTCTTCAACGATTAACTGATGGCCTACGAGGTGCGGTGTATCGGTGTCTGAATATTCTCTCGTACAGGCTTCGCAAGACCTAACAACTTTCCAACGGTCCACCGGTAAGAGATTAGCAGCCTGCGGAAAAACTTGCTGTATCCAAAAAATACCGGCGAAGTCTTACCTATGACCCTGATGGGATAATAACTACAGGATGCTCAAAATGGCCATCCAGCAAGGCCATAGTGAGCGAATGTAGCTAGCACATCATCTGTCCGGTTTTTGTAGCACGTGAAGTGTCCGGTTTAGGGTGCGTCCTCAAGGAGGGCCACCATGACACGGGCAACCGTCCTACAGGAGGTGCGACAGATGCGATTTGAGGAGTTGCATGCGCGACGGCAGCGGCGAGAGCTGACGATGGCGGAGGCGGCGGA
>NEWT02000011.1 GCA_002869925.2 Nitrospira sp. CG24A | reverse complement strand
TTTGAGCATCCTGCTGGGACTATTCCCTGTTGTGCCACACAGACGGACTGTTTAGTTTTCGGGTTCAACATGATTCTCTCGTAGCCTGCTAGGACACCATCAATTAATGAGCACGCCCCAACTCGATAAAACATACGACCCCAAGGCGGTCGAAGCACGGTGGTCTCAGATCTGGCACCAGCAAGGCTATTTCCACGCCGAACCGACCCACCCAGGCGAACCCTACTGTATCGCTATCCCTCCACCCAATGTCACAGGTTCGCTCCATGTCGGCCACGCGCTGAATCATTCGATTCAGGACATCCTTATACGCTGGCGGCGCATGCAAGGCCGCAATGTGCTGTGGCTGCCCGGCACCGATCATGCCGGAATTGCCACACAGAACGTGGTGGAAAAGCAGCTCATGGCCGAAGGCGTTTCCCGGGAATCCATTGGACGGGAACGCTTCATCGAGCGTGTCTGGCAATGGAAGGCCGCCTCCGGGGATACTATTATTCGTCAACAAAAACGGCTGGGTGAGTCCTGCGACTGGGACCGCCTTCGCTTTACAATGGACGAAGGACTGTCGAAAGCCGTGCTGGAAGTCTTCGTCCGTCTCTATGAAGACAAACTGATTTATCGAGGAGAGCGGCTGATCAATTGGTGCCCCCGCTGCATGACCGCACTGTCGGACATCGAAGTCGAGCATGAAGATGTGAAAGGGAAGCTGTATTCAATCGACTACCCGCTCGAGCAAGATCCCACGACTCGTCTCACCGTTGCAACCACGAGGCCGGAAACCATGTTCGGTGATACCGCGGTGGCGGTCCATCCGGAAGACCCCCGCTACAATCGATTGATCGGCCAACGAGTCCGTCTCCCTCTCACGCACCGCCTGATTCCAATCGTAGGCGATGCCATTCTCGTCGACCTGGAGTTCGGAACAGGCGCCGTCAAGATTACACCGGCGCACGACTTCAACGACTTTGAAGCAGGCGAACGGCACGGACTTCCACGCCTTGCGATCTTTGACCATCAGGCGTTACTTGATCCGCAAGGCCTCAAAATAGCCGGCGTCGATCAAGCCGTCATTGAAGCGGTGGCAGGCTTACCCGCCATCAAAGCCCGATCCAAAGTCGAGCAGCTCTTGAAAGCACGCTCGCTCCTCACAAAAGTCGATGACCATAAAATGGCCATTGGAAAGTGCTACCGCTGTAAAACCGTGGTCGAGCCCTATCTGTCTCCGCAGTGGTTCGTCAAGATCAAGCCGCTGGCCGGGCCTGCGATTCAGGCCGTTGAAGACGGACGTATTCGGATCATTCCAGAGGGATGGACGAACAATTATCTGGGATGGATGAGGGATATCAAAGACTGGTGTATCTCTCGCCAAATCTGGTGGGGGCACCAGATTCCTGCCTGGTATTGCTGCCACTGCAATAAAGAGCTGATCATTGAGGGTGCGGCAACGGCGGCCTCAGCCACGCACGCGCCGCGACTCACGATTCTCCAAGGAGCGATTCCAATTGTGGGGAAAACCGCTCCGACAATGTGCCCCGCATGCGGAGGCCGGCAGTTTATTCAGGAACCGGATGTCCTCGACACCTGGTTTTCTTCTGCCCTCTGGCCTTTCTCCACGCTGGGATGGCCTGAGCAGACTCCCGATCTCAAGACATACTACCCGACTTCGACCCTGGTGACGGGCCTCGACATCCTCTTCTTTTGGGTGGCCAGAATGATCATGATGGGCCTGAAATTCATGGGCGATGTCCCCTTCCGCGATGTGTACGTCCATGCCCTCGTTCGGGATGCTGAAGGGCAAAAAATGAGCAAGTCGAAAGGGAACGTCATCGATCCACTCCACGTGATGGAGCAGTTCGGCACCGACGCACTGCGATTCACCCTCGCATCGATGGCCTCACCGGGACGCGACATCAAACTTGCGGAAGAACGGATCGAAGGTTACCGGAATTTCGCGAACAAGATCTGGAACGCGGCTCGGTTCAGCCTGATAAACCTCGATGGACCACGAGCGGCCATCCCGCCAGCCGAACGCACGTTCCCCGACCGCTGGATTCTCAGTCGCCTCAATCACACCATCCAGCTGGTCACATCCGAGTTAGAAGCCTATCGGTTCGATCGCGCAGCGAATGCGCTGTACCAATTCATCTGGCACGAGTACTGTGACTGGTACCTCGAACTGATCAAACCGACACTCCAACACTCAGCCAGCCCGGATGCGCCGGGAACCAGACAAACCCTCGTCGACACGCTGGAGACGACGATGCGTCTCCTGCATCCATTCATGCCGTTTCTTACCGAAGAAATCTGGCAAACGCTCCCCCACCAGGGTGAGAGCATCGTGATTCAGAATTATCCGACCGCTGAATCGACCTGGGCCGCACCGGAGATGGAGGAGCGGTTTACACTGCTCGATCAGACCATCGGCATCGTGCGCGCATCCCGCGTGCTGTTGAACTATACGCCGGGGCAGAAGATCACGTTCTACCTCGCGCACGATGAGCCTCAGCGACAGAACCACCTCGACCACCTCCGAAACTACCTCGCGCATCTCGGTCGCGGCACGGTCGAGCTAGCCCCCGCGACAACGTGGCCGACCAGCAACCTTCTCCGATTGGTACGGGATGGCTTATCCGTCGGTATTGCGATCACAGGCGAGGTTGATCTCAATCACGCGCTGGATCGGATCGTTAAGGAACAGTCCGAACAGACCAAGGAGATCATGCGATTGGAGGGGAAGCTCCGCAATCAGGAGTTTACCGCCAAGGCCCCGCCTGAGGTCATTACCGATCACCAGCATCGCTTGAAAAGTCTGCGCCAGGATCACGTCATGCTCGCCAGCAGTGAGCAACAATTGCGCGCCATGCTGGGAACATAAACGATGGTCAGACCTCCGGTTGCCGACATACGGCGCGCTGTTCGGTTGGCGCTCCAGGAAGATCTTCCACTCGGCGACGCAACGACCGTTGCACTGTTTCCCATTCCAGCACCGGCGCGCGCCCGCATCGTCGCCCAACAATCGTTGGTCGTCGCCGGTCTCGCGGCAGCCGTGCACACCTTTCGGACCGTGGATGCCTCCCTCATCTTCTCCATCCAACACCATGATGGAGAACGGGCACAAGAGGGAGCATGCCTCCTCCAAATCGAAGGCGATGGGCGATCGATCCTGAAGGCCGAACGAGTCGCGTTGAATTTTCTCCAACACCTCTCCGGTGTCGCCACCCTGACGCGACGATTTTGCGACGCAGTTCGCACATATCCTGTCACCATCCTCGATACGAGAAAGACGATCCCAGGCCTGCGGGCGCTTCAGAAATGGGCCGTCCTCCTCGGAGGGGGCACAAATCACCGCCGGTCGCTGAGTGATGGCGTCCTCGTCAAAGATAATCATCTCGCACTCCTCACGCACAGGCCCAAGCCCATCCGAACGGCTTGCCGCAAAGCCAAAACCAACGCCCCTCGTGGTATGAGCGTCATCGTGGAAGTAGAATCCTTGGATGAGGTCCGGCAGGCCGTCGCAGGACAAGCCGACATCATTTTACTGGATAACATGAGCCCGGAGACCGTCCGTCATGCTATCAGGTTGATCAAGGGGCGAGCCCTGGTTGAAGTGTCGGGAGGAGTCACGTTAAAAAACGTACGCGCAATGGCGGCCGCCGGCCCTGATCGTATCTCTATCGGAGCCCTCACCCATTCAGCCCCCGCCGCGACACTCAGCCTGGTGCTCGAACCGCGCCGACGCAGTCGTTCGTGAAAGGTTTTGGATGAAGAGTACCCGGCATTCCAATGACCTGCAGGCTGTTCAGAAAGGCCGTCCAGCAAGGCCGCAGGCGAATCGAAACCGGAGGCGTACCCTCTGGGGTACGTTGAGGATTTCGATGAGTCGAGAACGAAGCTGGCGGCCTTTATCAACAGCTTGCTAAGTAACTCGTGCAACCCTCGCCACCACTCACCAGAGACACAATCAACAGCACCCTCGCAACCACGTGGCTCGGGCGCCGCATCGAACTATTCGACAGCCTCCCTTCAACCAATCGAGAGGCCGTCCAACTTGCACAGGCAGACGTGGAGCATGGCACGGTCGTTATCGCGGAGAGCCAAACCGCCGGGCGAGGGCGTCTTTCCAGAACATGGTTTTCTCCCCCAGGCGTCAATCTTTACTGTTCCATCATCCTCAGAACAGCACGCCCACCTGAACGCCTCACAGAATGGCTTTCCTGGCTCCCATTGGTCTCTGCACTGGCCGCAGCTGAAGCGATCGAACAGGTCTCCCCCATTCGCATCTCTGTGAAATGGCCCAACGATCTCCTGATCTCGGAACGAAAAGCCGGCGGAATCCTCTGTGAAAGCGGAACAGGAGCCGGATCAGATCCGTTCCAGATCATCGGGATCGGCATCAACGTCAACGGCGACGAGGATGATTGGCCTATCGACCTTCGCGACTCAGCGACGTCAATCTGGCAGGAGCGGAAGATGGTTGTCGACCGCAACAGACTGCTCGCGCAGCTGCTTCTCGAACTCGAACACTGTCTCGATGAATTAGCGACTCACGGAACAAACCGACTCGCATTGGCCTACCACCAACGCTGCTCAACCATCGGCATCACTGTACGCGCCACCTTGGCTAGTGGAGAGGTTATCGTGGGGTTAGCCGATGGGATTGGTCAGGATGGGTCGTTACGCGTGCACCCGCAGGCGCAACTTGGCTCAGGAACACTGGAAGTCATCCACTTACGCGTGGCCGACATCATCCACGTGAGGGCATAAACAGAATGTTCTTTTCGTGTGTTTGGTCTTTTTGGTTTGTTTGGTTGAACGAGACTCACGAGACACACGAAACAAACCAGATGAACCAGATTGCCTGCTGGCCAAACGACCCAATCAAAACGTACAATAGTCCGCATGCTCCTCGTCGTCGATATCGGCAACACCAACATTGTCTGGGGCGTCTATGACGACCGCACTCTGGCGGCCCATTGGCGATTGGCGACGGACGTCAAAAAAACATCGGACGAGTACGGCATCCTGTTTTCCAATCTGCTCACTGCCGCGGGAATTCCCTCTCAACGCTTGTCCGGAGCCATCATCTCCAGCGTCGTACCTGCGCTGACTGGAACCGTCGCAAATATGTTGGACCATTATTTTCATCAGCGTCCTCTGATCGTCACCTCGGACACAGACACGGGACTGACACTTCGCTATGCCAACCCACAAGAAATCGGCAGCGACCGGCTGGTGAATGCGGCAGCCGCGTATCATAAATATCGCCGCGATCTCATCGTTGTCGATTTCGGCACCGCCACGACCTTTTGTGCCATTACGGCAGCGGGCCACTATTTGGGAGGCGTCATCTCCCCTGGCCTCGGAATCTCAGCAGAGGCCCTCTTTACACGAGCCGCCAAACTGGCCAAGGTGGAATTGATCCGCCCCAAAACCGTGATCGGCACCGATACAGCCAGTAGCATTCAGGCCGGCCTGTTATTTGGGTATGCGGGATTGGTCGATACCGTCGTCCGCCGAATGGAGCAGGAACTCGGCCACTCCGCTTACGTCATCGGGACTGGAGGGCTCAGTTCCATTCTGGCAGCCGAAACCACATCGATTCAAAAAATCGAACCGTTCCTGACGTTAGAAGGTCTTGAACTGCTCTACCGACGATCCCGGAATAGCTGCCCTCCCACCCTACAAGTCTAGCCTGCATCACTCAAAAACTCTGCTGCAGCAAGCGCCACTGTTGACGCCAGTGGTATGGGACGATCCAGGCCAGTCCCGAGCGCGATTTGCGCACAGCCCTCCCGAGTAACGTGGACGGGGGATCACCATGTCCCTACGCAAGTAATTAATTATTCTGGCCTGGTTGACTTTAGAAGCCCTGTGGCTATCTCCAGACGAACAAAGGAGTCATTCATGGCAGAGGAACAGCAGAACGCGAATATATTCCAGAACTTGGATGCTTTAACAGCCGATAATGGCTCCGCGACGAAGGATATCGGGGATATAGGCCTGGTCTCCGAACTTCAGTTGGCTCTCGCAGCAAAGGCTGAAGAGGTGACGGCCTTGAACGACAAATATCTTCGGCTGGCCGCCGAATTCGATAACTACAAACGCTTAGCTCAGAAGGACCAGCGCGACCAGATCCGATTCGGCAATGAGCACTTGCTCAAGGAACTGTTGCCGGTTGTCGACAACCTCGAGCGGGCCATCAAGTCCTCACGAGAGGGAGCGGGTAGCGACGTCCTGATCCAAGGTGTGGATCTCACCCTCAAGCAGTTGACTGGAGCCCTGGCGAGGTTTTACGTCGTACCGGTGGAGACGGTCGGCCAGCCGTTCGATCCTGCCACACATCAATCCGTCGCCTCCGTCGCGTCTGAGACGGTACCAAAGCAGCACGTGGTCGACGAGTTTCAGCGAGGCTATCTCCTGCACGACCGCATCTTGCGGGCGGCCATGGTGAGCATCTCGTCTGGGCGAGTCGACGACATATAGGGAACAGGCAGCACGATCAGTTCATCGTAACCATTTCAAAGACAGACAAGTGAGGAAGGAGTAGCCACATGGGCAAAGTAATCGGCATCGACCTTGGAACCACGAACTCCTGCGTTTCTATTATGAGCGGCGGCGAACCGGTTGTGATCGCCAATGCAGAAGGAGCCCGGACAACACCGTCCGTCGTCGCCATCACCGAAAAGGGCGAGCGCCTCGTCGGGCAAATAGCCAAGCGCCAGGCGATCACCAATCCGGAGAATACGATTTTTTCCGTGAAGCGCCTCATGGGCCGTAAGTTCAACAGCAATCAGGTGGCAGACGCCGCCAAGCGGTTGCCTTACAAGGTAATTGAAGGAGACAACGGCGACGCGTACGTCGAATTGCGCGGCAAGCGCTACAGCCCGCCGGAAGTCTCTGCCATGATTTTGCAGAAGATGCGGCAGACCGCAGAAGACTATCTCGGTGAAAAAGTCACCGAAGCCGTCATCACCGTCCCGGCCTATTTCGACGACAGCCAGCGGCAGGCCACCAAAGATGCAGGCCAAGTCGCGGGCTTAACCGTCCTCCGCATCATTAACGAACCGACAGCCGCGGCCCTTGCGTACGGCCTGGACAAAAAGAAAGACGAGCGGGTTGCCGTCTACGATTTAGGCGGCGGCACGTTCGACGTGTCTATCCTTGAAATCGGCGACGGCGTCTTCGAAGTCAAGTCGACCAACGGAGATACCTATCTTGGCGGGGACGACTTCGACCAGCGCGTCATGGACTGGTTGGTGGATGAATTCAAGAAGGATCAAGGCATCGATCTTCGCAAAGATCGGATGGCCCTCCAACGTCTGAAAGAGGCTGCCGAACGCGCCAAGATTGAACTCTCTTCGTCTCAGGAAACCGAGATCAATCTTCCCTTCGTCACCGCAGACGCCAATGGACCGAAGCACCTGGTCATGAAGTTGACTCGCGCGAAACTTGAACAGTTAGTCGATGACCTGGTGAAACGATCGATCGAGCCCTGCAAGAAGGCCCTGTCCGATGCCGGTGTCTCGGCGAGCGACATTAAGGAAGTCGTCCTCGTCGGGGGCATGACCCGCATGCCAAGAGTCATTCAGGCCGTGAAAGAATTCTTCGGAAAAGAACCGCACCGAGGCGTCAATCCGGATGAAGTGGTAGCCATCGGCGCTGCGATCCAAGGCGGTGTGCTCAAGGGCGAAGTGAAGGACGTACTGCTTCTCGATGTGACTCCCCTCTCGTTGGGTATTGAAACTCTCGGCGGTGTCTTTACCAAGTTGATCGAGCGAAACACGACCGTCCCAACGAAAAAGAGCCAGGTGTTCTCGACAGCAGCCGACAATCAGACCGCCGTGACGATTCGAGTCTTCCAAGGCGAGCGCGAGATGGCAAACGATAACAAGCTCCTCGGCCAATTCGATTTGGTGGGAATTCCTCCCGCGCCCCGCGGGATGCCGCAAGTCGAAGTGACGTTCGATATCGATGCCAATGGCATCGTCCACGTCTCGGCCAAAGACTTGGCGACACAAAAAGAACAGTCCATCAAGATCACGGCGTCCAGCGGCTTGAGTAAGGAAGAAGTCGAAAAGCTGGTGAAGGATGCACAGGCCCACACCGACGAAGATAAGAAACGGCGAAAGACAGCCGAAGCCAAAAACCAGGCTGATACGCTGATCTACCAGACGGAAAAGAACTTGAGTGAGCATGGAGATAAGATCACCGCAGAGGATAAGACCAAGATCGAGGAAGCAGTGGCCGCGCTGAAGAAGGCGATGGAGGGAACGGATCCAGAGGCAATCGAGTCTGCAACCCAAACGTTGACAACCGCGTCCCACAAGTTGGCTGAGGAAATGTATAAAAAAGCGTCGGCATCGACTGCAGCCGGCGGCGGCGCTGATGCATCCAGCGGAAATGGGGCTGGAACTGGCGAGGCCAAGACCGACGAAAAAGTCGTCGACGCAGAGTTCGAAGAAGTAGACAAAGACAAGAAGTAAGCTAGAATACCGTCAGTGAGACCGAGCCTCACAGCAGAGGGGCTCGGTCTTGCTGCAGTTCCACCATGAGAGACGGTGTCCGTGTCTAAACGTGATTATTACGAAACCTTAGGCGTCGAACGAACCGCCTCCGACGACGAGCTCAAAAAGGCCTATCGGAAGATGGCCCGCCAGCACCATCCCGATCTGCAGACGGGAGAGGCTCAGAAAAAATCGTCGGAAGAAAAATTCAAAGAAGTCAATGAAGCGTACGAGACCCTGAGCGATCAGGACAAGCGCAAGCGCTACGATATGTTCGGCCACGCTGGAGCCCAGCAGGGCGGCGGCCCGGATGGCTTTGGATTCGGTGGAGCTGGCTTCGGTGACGCCTTCAACGATATCTTCGAAGATTTTTTCGGGGGACAGCGCGGCGGCAGCCGGACGGAGCGCGGCAATGACCTCCAATACAATCTGGAACTGACCTTCGAAGAGGCCGTCTACGGGAAAGATGCCAAACTTAAAATCCCTCGTTGGGAAATGTGCAGCGACTGCAAAGGGAGCGGCGCCAAGAACGCATCAGCGGTCAAGACCTGCCCGAGTTGTAAAGGGGCCGGACAGATGCGGTTCCAGCAAGGATTCTTCAGCATCACCCGTCCCTGCGGCCAATGCGAGGGGGCAGGACGAATTGTCACAGAGCCCTGCCCTGCCTGCCAAGGGCGTCAACGCACCTATCGAGAACGGACCATCGCCGTCCACATCCCGGCCGGCATCGAATCAGGCATGCGGCTGCGCCTCTCGAATGAAGGGGAACATGGAGTCAATGGAGGCCCGCCAGGCGATCTCTATGTGGCGATTACCGTCAAGCCACACCCGGTCTTCCAACGTCAAGGGCAGGATATCGTCTGTGACGTGCCGATTCAGTTTGTCACAGCGGTGCTCGGGGGAAAGATCGAGGTTCCGACACTGAAAGGTACGACGGTCATCAAAATTCCCGCTGGTACCCAACAGGACAAGACCCTCCGTATCAAAGGCTTGGGTGTTCCCAATCTCAAGAGCCACAATACAGGCGACCAATTATTTGTCATCAAGATTCAGATCCCCACCAAACTCACGGCTCGCCAGAAAGAATTGCTCCAAGAATTTGCAAAAGAGAGCGGCATGTCGATGGAAGAAGACAGCGACGGCTTCTTCGACAAAATGAAGACCTTCTTCGAATAACGCCGGCGCTCGACATCCAGACAGCCGCATGATGCCCATGTTTTTTGTCGACCCTGGCGCCATCACTCCCCCTACGGTCCGCATCACCGGCGACCTTCTCCATCATCTTCGCAAGAGCCTTCGTGTGCACGTGGGAGATTCCCTCGTTCTGAACGATGGATGCGGAGCCCGTTATCGCGTAGAAGTGACCCATGTAACCCCACAGGTCATCGATACCCGCATCATCGACCAACAGATCGAACCAGCACGCAAGACCGCACCGATTGTACTGGGGCAAGCCTTGATCAAAGGCGATAAGATGGACTGGGTTATTCAGAAGGCCACAGAACTCGGAGTGGCTGGCATTGTGCCCATTCACAGCGCACATAGCGTGATCAAGCCCAACCCGGAACGCCTGGCGCATCAACGGTCCAGATGGGAGCGCATTGCGCGAGACGCAGCACAACAATCGGAACGGTGGATCATTCCGACCATCGCAGACCCGATAGGCCTCTCAGGAATTTGCCAACAATATGCCTCGGCGCCTCTGAAGGGCATACTGGTGGAACGATCCAGCAACCCTTCACTCGCCACCGTCCCGTTGCCGCCAGACGGCCAGCTTCCGATTGTCTTGTTGGTCGGCCCGGAAGGAGGATGGGCAGCTGAAGAGCAACGGCTTGCGCAAGAACAAGGCTTCCTTCCACTCACCCTCGGGCCACGAATCCTCCGGGCTGAAACTGCAGCGATCGCCGCGCTCAGTATTCTCCAAGCACGGCTCGATGTCACTCAAGAACCGTGAAAAGTGAGACGTGAAATGTAAAATGCTCGGATTGCCGAGCCGTCTTCTCAGAAACCTTTCACTTTTCACATTTTACCTTTCACGATGCCACCTCAGTGGCCGATGGTCAGCCGAACGATCGTGCCCTGTTCTCCGCTGGCCCAGCCTTGTGTTTCATCGGGAAACGACAGACCGAATAATGAGACTTTTGTCATCGCACCCTGTTCTGTCCAGGTAAAGCCACCATCGGTCGTCCGATAGGCCATGCCCCGTTCCCCTACTATCCATCCGGTCTGAGGGTCGGTAAAGCGCACGCGCAACAGATCCGTCAACTTCGTACAGGTGCGTGCGCAAGGCAACGTACGATCGATCCATTGAGCACCACCGGTGGTCGTGTGAAAAATGGCACCGGCGTTCCCGACTGCCCAACCAGTCGATACGTCCGTGAAATAGACATCGAACAGCGTGGCAGCACTCTGCATCTCTTGTGCGATCCAGGTGGCTCCACCATCATCCGTCATCAAGACGGTCCCCACCGCTCCGACGATTGTTCCATGACGCGCGCTCAGAAATTGTACGCCATAGAGAGCTGCACTCGTCTTGCTCGCTTGATCGAGCCAGTGGATCCCGCCATCCTTCGTATGAAGAATCGTTCCGTTACCACCCACCACCCATCCCTCACTCGCCGATACAAACGAAAGGCCATAGAACGATACTTGTGTCTCGACGAGTTGCTGATGCCAGGTATTCCCTCCATCCTGGCTCCGGAGAATCGTCCCATTGGCTCCAACCGCCCAACCCTGCTTCTCGTCGAAAAAGAAGACGGCTGATAGACTGGCCGTGGTGCCGCTGGCGATCTTCTTCCACTTCTTTCCGCCATCGACCGTTTTCAGAATAGTGCCGCCAGACCCGACCGCCCAACCCTGCTCGGCCCGATGAAAATAGATCCCCATTAGGAGGGCTTCCGTATGGCTTGTTTGAGGAGTGATCGTGAGAGAAGAGTCGGCAGCCCACGAGGGAGACGTACACAACAACGGCATCAGCGTGACGAGCGCAAGACATCCCGCGCGGAACAGCGAGAGCCCTCGTCGTGATCCGTGCAATCCGTCTCTCACTGGTTGGTGTCGGCGTCCGGGCGGTTTGTATTGAAGTAGCCAGGATCCGGCATACCCTTGGCTTCAATGGTGAAGGTGCCTGCTTCCATTGACAGCCATTTTTTTGGAGTACAGCAAGATCCATCCGGCTGCACATCCCAGGAACCGCGCCGCACAACCAAAGGACCAGTCGCCAGCTCATTGAAGAACTCATTGCGCTTCCCCAGACCGTACAGGTGGCGATGAGGCACTCGCACGACAATCTCCGTATCCGTCCAGGACATGACTTGCGCCGCAATGTTGCTGAACAGCACTTCCGTGCGCGAAACATTTTCGCCCAACTCAATATCCTCCCGTCGCTTGTAGGCCCCCTGATTGAGACCGAGGTAGGCATGCTCAGCGGTCTTCAAGAACGAGCCGAACCCCGTCCCTTTGATGCTAATCAGTTCATCGAGTCCCCCCGATTGCGGGCTATAGGAATCGATCTGCGGCATCACCACCGTAAATGCCCCCGCTTCAGTCTGGAGGGTGTCCTTCGTCGCGCAACATGTCCCGTCAGGATTGGGCTTCGTTGCGCCTCGATAGATCACAACTGGGCCAGTTTTCGCACTAAACGGCACCCACACATCGATCCGATCGTCTTGCCAACGATAGATAATGGCGCGGACCCCGCCGATATCGACTCGATTCTCTCCTATATTGAAGTCCGTAAAGGCATAGGGTGTCGATCCACTTTCAGAGTAGAACCCGAAATGTTCCCCGCTGATTCTGAGCAACGTACCGATCGGAGCGGCCGGAGGCGTCAAGGCAATGACTTTTGGCACATGAACCGTAAAGACTCCAACCGTACGCTCACGTCCCTGCATGGTCAGGACGATAGGCCCAGTGTCCGCATCCATTGGAAGATGTACGACAATCGCGCTGTCGGACCACTGCGCGATTGTGGCGAGGTGCCCCCCGAACGTCACCTTGTCACCGACTCCCTTCTCGGCGCCGAAACCTTGGCCGAAGAAGACGACCTTCGTGCCGACCGGCCCGCTCACCGGATCGACGCGAATGCTCGGAATCAACTTCAGCGGAACGGCATTGCTCACCTTGTACTGGACCGGAGCACAACAGGAACCGTCCGGCAAGGGATCCGACGAAGCCAATCGAACCACTACCTCGCCCGACATCGCGTTGGTGGGAACCTCGACTTCGATGATATTGTCTTTCCAACGGCGTGGTCTCATGACGACGCTTCCGATCATCACATCGTTGACTCCGAACATCGTATTGGGATCGCGCGGGCCGGCCGTGACGCCGAAGTTTGCACCGGTAATCTGCAAGGTATGCCCTGGCTCGATTTCTGCTGGCGTGATAGCCGTAATCGTCGGCTGTACCACTGTCAACGTTCCGGCAGCCCTCTTCTTTTTTCCGGCCATGACTTCAACGGGGCCGGATTGAGCCTGGAAGGGAACCTTCACCTCGATCAGGTCGGGCTCCCATCGTTGAATCAATGCAGGGACCCCACTGACAGTCACGCGATTGACGTGCACGGATCGAAATGTACCGAACCCCTTCCCACCAATCGAGACCGTGGCACCAGAGACCGCCGTTGATGGGTGTAGCTCGATCGCGGAAGGGGTCGCCGCAACCACGGAAACAGTCAGGCTTGCCCATAGGATCAATGTGCCTGCGCCAGTGACAAACGCCTTCATAAATAAACCTTTATCATGCAAGAAAACATACGACCGCCATCCACGTGGCACAGAAACCGTCGCGCCGGACTCAGAAAGGAAAAGCGAGGAGAGCAGCATAAAGCAAGAGACCCGCCGACTATAACAAGCTAATTTTTTGAGTGTCAAGGCGGCCCATCCGATGCAAAGCTCGGGACCGGATCGTAGTGTCAATATCAGCCTCTAGCCGCGACAAAGAGCGGCCGGGCAACGCGATAGATTAAGTAAAACACCAACGCACCGAAGACTACCACCAGCAGCAGCGTCCATTTCGACCAGAACAGTGGCGGATCCACGAGCGGCGTGGTGTAGATGTACATGTCCTCATTCTGCTGAAGCCGCACCGGAAGGCCTGGAGCTAAGTAGTGGGCGACATAACGATAATCCGGCTTGCCCCTGACGATCTTGCCAAGCTCGATGGACATGAGGGAAACCCAGTCACGTCCGAAGCGAGGAATGCCGTGCGCTCCGAAAAACTGCATATCGATATTGGTCAATTGCAGCAGCCGGTCGCTATTCGCCTTGTATGAAAGAAGATCCGATGCCGGGGCAAAGGCGATGATACCGCCCAGATGTTTGTAGGTAAAATCGCCTGTGAAGGTCTGGTTGCGTGCCCCGTCGATCAGCACAATCGATTCTGTGGTATGTCCGGGCAGGTTCAACACATCGAGCGTGCGATGACCAAGGTCGATCACGTCACCATCAGCAATGAATCCGGCCACCTTCAGCGGTAGGGCTTCCGCATCGACCGACTCCAACGCGCTGATCGTGTATCGCCCATTCGTGGCCCCGGCTCGGATTTCTGGCCGGTCTATCAGCGTCACCCCGGTTTCAAACTTCGATGCATCATAGATGTGGTCATAATGGAAATGTGATAGGATCAGCGTGATAGGTTTATCGGTGTACAGAGCGGCCACCTGCCGCATTGACTTAGATCCTGCGGGGCGCTCACTGCTGCCCGCATCAAACATCACGGCCCGCTCGTCGCCGATGATCAAATAGGACGTATTATACTGTGACGATTTTGGTTCGTTGATCGCAAAGGTCTGGGTGTCAATTGCCTCGACCGCATACCAGCTATCGATCATCTTCGATGCCGGACTATATGTTTCTCCACGCCGGATAACGCCAAACACATCCTCTGGTTCGACAACTCTCTCGAAACAGCCGGAGAAGCTGAGACAGAAAATCGCCGCAACAATGAGCGTCCATATTTTCATCTCAACTCCCTGCCTGTAGCTCTTGACCTTGGCCACACCGCAGAGTCGTGCCTTATATCTATCTTAAGTCGGTGTTCGTTCACGATATGGGAGGCCAGAACTTTACTGGTCCGCACGCTTGGGAAACAGGAGAACGCTAGGCAGGATGCTCAAACAGGCTGTCCAGCAAGGCCGCAGGCGAATCGAAACCGGAGACGTACCCTCAGGGGTACGTTGAGGATTTCGATGAGCCGAGAACGCCGCTGGCGGGCTGTTTCAGCATCCTGATAGAGAGACCGATCAGGAGACGGAAAAGATCACTTCGATTTCTATAGGAGCCCCGCGAGGTAACTCAGCAGCCCCCACAGCCGCCCGTGCGTGACGCCCGGCTTCTCCAAAGATCGCAACCAGGAGGTCCGAGGCTCCATTGAGTACTTGAGGCTGCTGCACGAAACCCTCCGCTGAGGCCACATGCCCGACGATCTTCACGACGCGCGTAATTCGGTCTAACGTCCCGAGCTCCTGTTTCGCAATCGCCAAGGCATTCAGGATTGCGAGCTTGGCCGCCTCCATTCCTTGCTCAACCGTCAGATCGCGCCCGAGCTTACCGGAGAAGGCCAACTGCCCGTCTCGCATGGGAAGAACGCCGGACAGAAACAGGAGATCTCCAGCCCGAACCGCCGGAACATAGGTCGCCAACGGTTGCGGCGGGGCAGGCAACTCCAGATGCAGTTCTTTCAGTTTGAGTTCAAATGACATTCCGAAGATCCTGGCGCTCCTGTACTCATGACGTTTCACTTTTCACGTTTTACGTCTCACGCATCATCCAGCGCGGAGCGCATCGAGAAAACTTTCACCTGCCGGCAGTTGCCCCCCTTGCAGCGCTTCTACAATGGTATGACCGAGATCAGCGGCGGATGTCCTGATGCCGAGATGAACCCCATGTGCCAACTTGGGTCCTGTGGCCAAGAGGGGAACATACTCCCGCGTGGCCATCTGATCCGCCCTCGTGATATCCCGTCCATGATCGCCCGTCAGAATGAGCAGGTCGCCTGGACGAAGCTGCTCCAACAAACCGGGAAGTTGTCGATCGAATTCATGGAGGGCCGCCGCTGACTGTCCTGCATCCGACTCCAGAACTTCGAGCCCGGCAACAATCAATCCTCGCGGAATTTTTCTAAACATCCCTATCACCTCAGCGAGTGATGAGGTCCACGGTGCAACAGGAACGGAGCGAGTGAGCCCCCGGCCACTGAACAAATCGCCGACTTTCCCGACCCCGGTTATGATCTGACTCTCACGATTGAGCACATCGAACATGGTTGACCCAGAAGGTTCAAGCACGAACTCACGGCGTTGTGGACTGAACTGTACCGCGCCGGCGTCACCCACGAGCGGGTGGGCTGACACACGCACAATCCCCCAAGGGTCCTTGAGGAGTTTTCTTGCATCCCGGCAGCGCTGAAAAAACTCGTCCCGACGCATCGCGCCCTCGTGCATCGCGACATGGCAGGTTCGTCGTCCGTCGGTCCACACAATCAGCGCACCGGAGGACAGATGCTCCTCCTCACACTCGCGCACCATAGCCGTTCCGGAGGCTCGGCGATTGCCGATGAGCTTGCATCCAAATGCCTGTTCAAGGACCGCAACCACGTCAGGAGTAAATCCGTCGGGATAGAGTGGCCCGGCCACGTCCGTCACATGACCGGCCATTTCCCAGTAGCCGGCCACGGAATCTACTTCTTTTGAGAGAAACCCAACACGACCGAAACACCCTTCCGGCTGCCCCATTGTCCGCACACCTTTGATCTCTGTGATATGGCCAAGCCCGAGCCCTTCCAGCGTGGGAAGGGTGAGCCCACCAACGGCATCGGCTAGATGCGAGAGAGTGTTTGAATCAGCATCCCCGTATTCCGCAGCATCGGGCATAGCCCCGACGCCGAGTCCATCGATTACCAGCACAATCACACGCGTAATCATGGGCGCACTATAGCAGAAGTGGGGTGCATCGGATATGGAGTTGGCCTGGTTATAAGGTACCCGATTGTCGCCGTTGCCACTCGGCGACGATCGCGAGACTGGCGCTGGTGCCGATCCGATCCGCGCCGGCCTCCAGCATGGCCAACGTCGTCTTCCAATCTCGAATTCCTCCGGAAGCCTTCACCTTCACGCGGCCGGCCACAGTCTCTTTCATCAGCCTCACGTCTTCCACCGTCGCACCGGCAGCACCGAAACCCGTCGACGTCTTCACATAGTCGGCTCCCGCCTCCACAACCAACTGGCAGGCCGTACGCTTCTCTTGCTGAGTCAGATAACACGTTTCAAGTATGACTTTGTGTTCAACGCCCGTTGTCGCCTTCACCACCTCGGCAATGTCCTGCCGCACATACTCATGATCTCCCGACTTCAGCCGGCTCACATTGATCACCATGTCCAACACTCGTGCGCCACGCGCCACTGCTTCAACGGCTTCGGCGACTTTCGTCTTCGTCGTGTGCCCGCCCAGGGGAAACCCGAGAGGGATGCCGACTCGAATCGTCGTGCCTGCGACAGCGTCCACCGCTTCATCGACATAGCACGGCGGAACAAAAATCACGGTAAATCGGAACTCGATTGCTTCTTGGCACAACCGCAGCACATCCGCTTTTGTCGCGTCCGGCCGGAGTACTGTGTGGTCGATACGGTCTGGCACATTCCATTCAGACATCGTTCACGACACTCCTTCCTTGTGAGAAAAAACTCCCTCTCCGGGAACGATTGACGTCTGGGAGTGAGACCCGCGACGAACGGGGCGCTTCTGATATTTCTCCACCGCCTTGTTGTGTTCGATCAACGTCGCAGAGAATTGGTGCGTGCCGTCGTTCCTCGAGACAAAATACAAAAAGCTCGAGTTCGAAGGGTAGAGTGTCGCCCGGATCGCCTGAATGCCCGGGCTGGCAATCGGTCCAGGCGGTAACCCCTGCACCCGGTAGGTATTGTAGGGACTGGGACTCGACAGGTCTTTCTTGTGCAAATTTCCGTCAAATTCCGGCAAGCCATAAATGACGGTGGGATCGCTCTGTAACGGAATGTGTTTCTTGAGCCGGTTGTGAAACACCGCAGAAATCTCAGGCCGCTCGTCACCCGATCCGGTTTCCTTTTCAATCACGGAGGCGAGAGTCAGCACCTCATGCATCGTCATCTTGAGTTCCTGCATTCGGGCGAGAAGATCCGGCCCAACCACCTGCTTGAGTTGCTCGACCATGGCCACCAAGACGTCGCGCGCCTTGACCGCACGAGGAAACTTATACGTATCGGGATAGAGATACCCTTCCAGCGTCTCCGCCTTGATCCCGAGCGACGCAATAAATGTCCGATCTTTCGCGAGCCGGAGAAACTCCGCGCGGTCCGTCAGGCCGTCTTGAGCGGCTAAGTCGGCGATTTGGACGAGGGTCAGTCCTTCGGGAATCGTCAACGGATGGAGCACAACTTGACCATTGAGCAAGAGGGCGAGAATCTCCCCTGGAGTCATGCCGGCGTTCAGCTCATATTCGCCGGCATGCACCTTCCGGTCGGCAGATCTGGATTTTCCAACAAGAACAAACGCAAAACTGCTCTTGATCAATCCTGCTCGCTCAAGCAACGTCGCGACATGTTGAAACGTCGAGCCGTCAGGAATCACAACGACTTTCGAGGGAGGGTGCGCTTCCGGAGGGATAGCCGGGCCTTCAGCCCAACGAATCGTCTGATACGCCGCGACGCCAAGTGCGACCATTGCGACCAGCAGACATCCGAGAACGATCCGCAGTTTCATGAGGTAGTTCTACCGTTTCTCCATCTGCATCTGTATCTGCCCATGATTCCGTCTCTCGCGTCACTACCGGTTCAAGGCTTGCGAGATAGCTCTGGAGGAGAATCGACGCGGCGATGCGATCAACGACACCTTTCCGCTTTTTCCGGCTGACATCAGCCGCGATCAAGAGGTCTTCCGCCGCCTTCGTCGTCAACCGTTCGTCCCATAGAATAACGGGGACGGGTACTCCTTCTTCCAATCGAACCTGAAACGCACGCATCGCCTGAATCGCGGGGCCCTCGCGGCCATCCAACTGAAGGGGAAAACCCAACAGGACTTGGCCCACCTCATGCGTCCCGACCAGGGATGCGATATGGGCAATGTCTCGATCCAAGGTACGCCGATTGAGTGTCTCAAGCGGTTGAGCCGTCCAACCCAATTCATCGCTCAGGGCGATGCCGATCCGCTTCGTTCCGTAATCAAGCGCGAGAATTCGCTTACCCTCCATGAGTGTACCGCTGCAACGTGCGCTCGACCAGCCCAAAGACCTTTTCCAACGCCCCATCCAACCTGGCAGGATCCTTCCCTCCAGCCTGCGCCATTTCAGGCCTGCCGCCGCCCGTCCCACCGACCTCCGCCGCCATCTCCTTGATGAGATCGCCAGCCTTCAGCCGATCAATCAAATCCTTCGTGACGACCACCAGTAACGAGACCTTGCCATCGTTGGCAGCACCAAGAGCCACCACACCGCTTTTCAACTTGTCCCGCAACTGATCGGCCAGCGCCCGCATACCGTTGACATCCAGGCCATCGGTTCGTTGCACATGCACCTGGATACCGGCAACCATTTTCACTGTCGCATCGACGGCTGAGCCGCCGGCCATTTTCAATTTCAGCTCCTCCAGCTCACGCTCTTTGTCTTTCAACTGCGTCAATATCTTTCGCGTTTTCGCGGCTAACTCGGACTGGCCGACCTTGAGCAAGTCCGAAAGTTCTCGAACGTCCGTTTCCAGCTTTTTCATGTGCGTGAGCGCCCCGCTCCCGGTCTGAGCCTCGATACGGCGCACACCAGCCGCCACGCCGGTCTCTGAGACAATCCTGAACAGACCGATGTCCCCCGTCTGCCGGCAGTGCGTGCCACCGCAGAGTTCTTTGCTGAACGATTCGACCGTCACCACCCTTACTTGTTCCCCATACTTATCGCCGAAGAACGCCAGTGCGCCTTTGGCAACCGCATCCTGAATACTCATCACCTCTGTCGCAACCCGCTCGTTCTTCCGCACCTCGTTGTTCACGACCGTTTCGATCTCATCCACATCGCGTGAGGACAGCGGTCTGAAATGGGCAAAGTCGAATCGCAAACGGTTCGGCCCGACCAGCGACCCGTACTGTTTCACGTGAGGACCCAGCATGTCGCGCAACGCGGCATGGAGTAAGTGAGTGGCGGTATGGTTCCGTTGCGCATCGTGCCGCGTCGTCGCATTGACAGTCATGTGCAGCTGCTCACCTTCACGAATGCGCCCTTTCGTCACAGTGCCCTTGTGCAGAATCACCGTGGGCGCCGGCCGCATAGTTTCTGTGATCTTCACCTGCCCATCACGGCCCGTCAGGACGCCCTGGTCGCCGACTTGCCCACCGCCTTCCGCATAGAAGGGTGTGACATCCAGGACTAATTCAACCTCATCGCCTTCTGCCGCTTCTTTGACCAATCGGTCGCCTTTCAAAATCGCCTGTATCAGACTCTCGCTCTCTAGCCGGTCGTAGCCGATAAACTTTGTGGCCCCGACACGTCCAGCTAGTTCAGAAACTGCAGGCCGGGCTATTTCCTGTTCGAACCCGCCAGTCTTGCGCGCACGATTCCTCTGTTCCTCAATAGCCAGATCGAATCCTGCCTCATCAAGCGTCATGCCCTGCTCACGGCAGGCCTCGGCCATCAGGTCCATCGGAAACCCATAGGTGTCGTACAGCTTGAAGACCTCTGACCCCGCAAGAACCTTGCTCCCAGCCGAACTCGCTTTTGCCATCATTTCATTGAGAATCGGTAGGCCTTGATCGAGCGTGGCGATAAACCGTTCTTCTTCGCCTCTCGTTGCCTCGGCAATCGTTGCAGCCGCCCCTTGAACTTCCGAATAGACCTCGGCCATCTGGCTCACAACCGCCGCCGTCAATTCATAGAGAAAAGGCTCGACGATGCCCAGCAACCGTCCATGGCGAGCAGCCCGGCGCAGAATCCGACGAAGCACATAGCCCCGTCCCTCATTCGACGGCAAGACACCATCCGCCATCAAGAACGTGATCGCGCGAAGATGGTCCGCGACCACACGCATCGACCGATCAGTAATATCGTGCCCCCCATACCGAACCCCGGCCCTGGCGGCCACGGCACTGAGTAACGGTGTAAATACATCACCATCGTAGTTGCTGTAGACGCCTTGCGCGACGGCTGCCAGCCGCTCCAATCCCATGCCGGTATCGATGCTGGGCTTGGGTAAGGGATGTAACGTCCCGGCAGCATCCCGATTGAACTGCATAAAGACAAGATTCCAGATCTCGATGACGCGATCGCCCTCCCCGTTCGGTCGATCGTCGCCCGGTACCGACGGTCCCTGGTCGAAATGTAATTCCGAGCAAGGCCCACAGGGTCCCGTATCTCCCATTTGCCAAAAATTATCCTTCTCACCGCACCGCACAATCCGCGAGGCAGAAACCCCGACCTTCTTCCATAGCTGATCCGCTTCATCATCGTCGCGATAGATCGTCACCCACATCCGATCTTTTGCCAAGCCGACCGTTTGAGTCAAAAACTCCCAGCCGAATTGGATGGCGTCTTCCTTAAAGTAGTCGCCGAAGGAAAAATTTCCCAACATTTCAAAGAACGTATGGTGGCGCCTGGTATACCCGACATTTTCCAGATCGTTGTGCTTTCCTCCCGCGCGGAGACACTTCTGCACGGTGACCGCTCGCTTGTAGGCACGTGTGTCTTCGCCGAGGAACACACGTTTGAACTGGTTCATCCCTGCGTTGGTGAACAGCAGGGTGGGATCGGCCTGAGGAATCAAGGCGGAACTCGGCACAGCCTGATGGCCCTGCAGCTCGAAATATCGAATGAAGGCTCGTCGCAACTCTTGAGTGCTGTGTTTCATGCCACCCCCAGGAATCTGTCCGAGTAATGCCATTCTACTGCGACAAATGATCTGCAAACATCTGCGTCGTTCTCGGCTCGAAAAAATCCTCACCGTATTCCAGCGAATACGCTTCCGGTTTTTTTGAGCCTGCGGCCTCGCATCTGCCTGCAGCTCCTTTGCCTCGTACCGAAGGATTACTCAGACAGACTCCTAACTTCCCTCCCGCATCAGCGGTCCCATCACTGTTTCAATAGTATCCTCGTCAAACCCTCGTTGACTCAAGAGTCTCGCAACTCGACCAGGCCCCTTTGCGGAGGCGGTCCGGCTGGCCCTCGTCAGTACTTGCACGGCCAAATCCTGCTCACTCACCTTGCGATAGGCCGCCCGCAACGTCGCATGCACGATACGTTCAGCACAGCCGGTCGCGAGCAACTCTTCATGCAAGCGCGCACGTCCCATCGGCATGCGAGCAAGCCGTCGCTCAGCCCAACGCACAGCAAAAACCTCATCGTTAAGGTATTTCAACGATGTCAACCGTCGAACCGTCACGCGTATCTGCGCGGGAGACGCCCCCTTTGCTGCAAGCAGTCGCTCGATCTGCGCCGTTGTGCGATCGCTACGGGCCAGCGCACGCACCGCAAGTTCCAACCACTGATCAGAAGTTGCTGCCGCCTTGCTTGCGATGCGTCTACTCACCGCCCTTAGCCTAAGAAGGCCGTTATTTGTGAAACGTGAGACGTAAAACGTATCATGAAGATCATCGTATCTCGTCTGAGCCCTGCCTTCCACAAACTACGTTTCACGTTTTACCTTTCACGAGCGCCCGGCCAGGCGGTGTTCTAGGCTCCGACCTTATGCGGTCGCCGCTCCTCGCGCTTCTCCTCGGTCTTTTTTTCGTCCTTTACCAGCACGACAGAAGGCTTCTCAGCCGCACGCCCAGGCAAGCCGGCCAAATCCCGCAGTTTCCCTTCAATCTCACGCGCCAACGTGTGGTTACTCAAAAGAACGTCTCGCACCGCGTCGCGTCCCTGCCCGAGCCGCTCGCCCTGATAGGAATACCAGGCCCCGGACTTATCCACCACTTTCTTGTCGACCCCGAGATCGACCAACTCGCCGGTTTTCGAGATCCCCTGCGCAAACATGATGTCGAACTCCGCCTGCTTAAACGGAGGCGCCATCTTGTTCTTCACCACCTTCACACGCACACGGCTGCCGGTCACTTCCTGCCCTTCCTTGATCGACTCGATGCGACGGATATCCAGCCGCACCGACGAATAGAACTTGAGTGCATTGCCGCCGGTCGTCGTCTCCGGGTTGCCGAACATCACACCGATCTTCATCCTGATCTGATTAATGAAAATTAGGGTTGTCTGCGACTTGGAAATGGCCGCCGTCAATTTGCGAAGAGCCTGCGACATGAGCCTCGCTTGCAATCCCATATGCGCATCGCCCATTTCGCCTTCGATTTCGGCTCTCGGCACGAGGGCTGCCACAGAGTCCACCACGATGACATCGATCGCACCGCTCCGGACGAGCGTCTCGGCAATTTCCAACGCTTGTTCGCCGGTATCAGGCTGTGACACTAAGAGATCGTCCACCTGCACACCCAGCTTCTTGGCATAACCCAAATCCAGCGCATGTTCCGCATCAATAAAGGCCGCTGTCCCGCCGGCCTTCTGGGCTTCCGCAATCACATGCAGCGTGAGCGTCGTTTTGCCCGAGGACTCAGGACCGAAAATCTCGATTACCCGGCCGCGGGGAACCCCGCCGACGCCCAGGGCTATATCGAGTCCGAGGGATCCGGTCGAAATTGCTGGAATATCCACCGGGGCATCGGCCCCCCCCAGCTTCATGATCGCCCCCTTCCCATATTGTTTCTCAATTTGGGATAGGGCCAGGTCCAGCGCGCGCTTCTTGTCGTCTTTTTCAGCCATGGGTGCTCCTCGGGTGATAGAAAGAACGGTGGATTATACCCAGTCAAGTAGAAGAAACCTAGCGGGATATTGTCAGACAGGTCATCTCACAACCAGAGGTCAGGGGAGGTTACACGCGCACTAAAGGACGTCCATGGACTTAGAGGAGCCCTGATTTGGAGCGGGCTTTGGCAGGGAGAAGCGAAAATGAAAATCTTGCTGGCTTGAATCAGGGACTTGGTCGACCCATCCTTCGGCTGTCATGGATTCGTTGGATCTTGACTTGCCTTCCGGATAGAAACGAAACTTGAGGTATTGCTGCCGATTCCCTCGTTGTTCGTTGGGATTCAACGTCCCTGTTACTTCCAGGTGATCGTCCAAGACATCCAACGCTTGATTCAGAAATGACCGCAACAGATTTTTCGTGATGGCCTGATTAAAAGGTTCTTCGGAGTCGAATAGTTCAGCTGCGCGACTCTCGACTGGAATCATTGCCAAGACCACCAACAGAACTACAGCTGACATGCTATATTTCATACGATTACTCTATAAAAGGAATATCCCGTCGTCAAGAGGTATGCGCAGAATATTGTTCTCGCCCCTCCACTAGCAGACTTACACGACTCGGCGCCTTATTCACGCGCCTGCACATAGAATGACTTTCAGTGCTGCATTCCTCATAGCACATCACCAACGGGGAATAAATCAGACCTTCCCTAGCAGACTTACACGACTCGGCGCCTTATTCACGCGCCTGCACATAGAATGACTATTCACCTGCAGAATCTCAGCAGCGGGAGACATGACATCCATAGGCACGCCTCAAACACCAAACCCTGCACACATTTTCGAATTCCTTGACGATTTAACGATCAAGGCCTACAACTTGACGAATGCTCTCTCCCTTCGTGCTGGCTCCTACCATCCGCAAACCGACCGTCCTCATCGTCGACGATGAGGCAGCCCCTCGCGCGGCCCTGTCACAAATCCTCAGGGAGGACTTCCACATTCTCACCGCGGACAATGCAGACACAGCCCTAGGTACCCTCGATAACCACAGCGTCGATCTCGTGACGCTCGACCTAAAATTGCCGGATCGTTCCGGATCGGACCTCTTAAAAGACATTAAGCGCACACATACCGAGACTGAAGTTATTATGGTCACGGCCTACGGGAGCCTTCAATCAGCCATGGACTGCATCCGTCACGGCGCGGCAGGCTTCCTCTTGAAACCATTCAATGCCTCAGAGTTACTCGCGATTTCCTTGCAGACCGCTCAGAAGAAACTGCGGCTCGATCAACTACGCCCGCTCCTCACCACCTCGACAACGCTCTGGGATCCGGAGCCGGCTTGTTCCAACGCGTGGAAAGCGCTGATCAACGACTACACCGCTATGAATGGCACAGGATCGCTCTCCGCGGCGAATAGCGATCAGATATCTCCCTTGGTTCCTCTGATCTCCGACCTCTTAGAAACGAAAGATCGCCACCTACTCAATCACGGAAGCCGCGTGAGCTTCTATGCAACGCTGACCGCCCATCGACTCAGTCTTTCCATCGCCGACCAGCAGTCACTCGCACTCGGCGCACTCGTGCACGATCTCGATTTAATCAGCGCATCGAACACTCACGTGCTGGACATGGATTCCAACCCGCAGACCCATTCTCCCGACTTGGGAGCAAGGATGGGCCGGGCCATGGGGCTATCAGCCGACGTCGTGCAAGTGATCGCACTCCATCACGAGCGATGGGACGGAACGGGTTACCCATTCGGCTTACAAGAAGATCGCACACCCCTGCTCGCCCGCATTGTCGCCATCGCCCAAGTGTTCGACGACCTGACTGCCGACAAACCAGAAGGAATACCCCTCTCCTTCGATGAAGCCATACAACAGATCGAGCAGCAAGCCGGCACCGCCTTCGATCCCGCATTGACCGAGGTCTTCTGCCTGACCATGCGAGAACAACCCCCGCAGCGCTGAGAGATTGCCCGCCAGTCAAATTCTCTTTGCAATCCAATCTATTCCACCCGGCTTCCCTACAGTAATTTGAATTGTTGCCGATAACGAGAAGGCAGGGGTCTGCGTCACTCGTCTGATCGGATCGGTTTTGATGCGATTCAGCATGGCGTGATCGATCTATTGTCTATCGTTACAAGGCCGGAACCCCCGATGAACGTCGATCAGGAACAGCCCGCCGGGATCAACCCACCAGTGGATTATTCGGCGGCTCTTCTCTGGGTCGATGGAGATCGAACACTGCTCACCGAACTCGTCGAGATATTTCTCGAAGACTGCCCCCGACGACTGCATGAGCTAGAGCAGGCCGTGATCGAAGGCAATGCGATTATGATCAAGCAATCCGCGCATAGTTTGAAAGGGATGGTTGCGTGCTTTGGCGCCAGACTGGCTCAGGAGCGTGCGGCTGAGATGGAAGGCCTGGGCAAGGCCGGAGACGTGGCGAACACTTCAGCCCTCCTCCCGCAATTGCAGCGTGAATTCGCCCGCGTCATGAATTGCCTGATGGGGGCGGACTGGCGAGGAATGAACTGATGACGAAGAACGGCCAGGCGAACGCGCACGCATTGCAGATGGGATGAATACATGACGAGAATTGTAGTCGCAGACGATGACCGGATGTTCCGAAAAGTGGCGGAAACAACCCTCCGTCGACAGGGGTACGACGTGGCAACCGCATCCGACGGGGAAGAAGCCCTTCAACTGATCCGATCTGAACGGCCTGATATGATCGTCCTCGATCTGATCATGCCGAAGCTCCAAGGATTCGACGTTCTCCAAACGTTGAAACAGGATACCCGCACATCAGCCATCCCCGTGATCGTCTTGAGTAGTCTGACTCAAGAACAAGATAAGCAGGAGGCATTGGATCTCGGAGCCGTCGCATACTTCAACAAGACCACCTTCTCGATGAGCGAGCTTGTGAAGCAAGTTGAGAGTACCCTCGCCAAAGGACAAGCGCCATGCCAGAGTTGAAGGTCAGCAACGAGGAACTTCAAGCGCTGCTAGTGGAAGAGCTCGGGGTGATCGACCAAGCCGACTTTAACAGAGCGAGCGCACTGGCCCAACGGCTCAGAACTCCCCTCGTTCATACACTTGTCGAGCAAGGCCGCATCCCACAAGCATTTCTGCTGGACCAACTTGCTCGTAGCTGGAACGTCAGATTCGTCGACCTGACAATCGGCCATGTGAAGGGGGACGTCATCGGGACGATACAGGAAGCCTTCTCGCGTAAACATATTCTCCTTCCATTCGACCGCGATGGCGACCACCTGCACGTCGCCATGGCAGACCCTCGCGAACGGAAAGTCCTGAGCGAGATTGAGCGCACGACAGGGCTGCACGTCAGTCCGTTCCTCGCAACGGAAGCATCGATTAGACGAGCGCAACTGTTGTACAAGAAAGAATTGCGGGAAATCTTAGACCGAGCGACCACGAATAAAACAACCGAACTCACGTCGGCAAAACAGCATGACGGGAACGAATCGACGATCGTGGACGCGGTCCAACGCCTGCTCCTCTACGCGGCTGTCACACGAGCGTCCGATATCCACATCGAACCATTCGAACTTGAAACCGTCGTCCGTTACCGTGTCGACGGGGTGATGCGCGAAGTCTTCAGCCTCACCCCGGCGCTTCAGCTCCCGCTGGTCTCACGAATCAAAATTCTGTCGGGTATGCGCATTGATGAGCGGCGCACTCCGCAGGATGGTCGATTCGAAGCCAACCTCGACGGCTTCAAAATAGATCTCCGTGTCGCATCAATTCCCACGCAGTGGGGAGAAAAAATCGTCCTCCGAATCCTGTCAAAGGACAATGTCATCATTGACTTGGAGGATCTGGGGCTCGTGCCCCACGATTATCAAATTATTCTTCGGAATATCATGAAACCATTTGGGATGATCCTGATCACCGGGCCGACCGGGTCGGGCAAGTCCACGACGCTCTACGCGATGCTGATGCGGATCGGAACGGAGCGCCAAAACATTGTCAACATCTCAACCATTGAAGAACCTGTCGAATACACGATTCCAAGGGTCAACCAGACCCAAGTGAATCATCAAGCAGGTGTCCAGTTTTCCACAGGCCTGAAAGCGTTACTCCGCCAAGATCCCGACGTCATCATGGTTGGAGAGATCCGCGATAAAGAAACGGCCGAAATCGCCGTCCAGGCCGCCTTGGTTGGACGGCTCCTCCTATCCACCCTTCACACGAACGATTCTACCGGGAGTATTCCTCGATTGCTCGACATCGGAGTGGAACCGTATCTTCTGTCGTCGTCGCTGACCCTCGTGGTGGCTCAGCGACTCGTCCGCAGGACCTGTAAGAACTGCCGCGAAAGCGTAACTCCCAGCGCCAGAGTTCTCGAATCCATCCAATCTCGGCCCGACTTCTCCGAAACGATTGCAGTGTTGCAGCGGCAAGGCATCCTGCGCAAAACGCACGATGGGCTTGCAGGGGTCAGGTTCTACAAAGGGAAAGGTTGTGCCCAATGCCAGGGAAGCGGTTTCATCGGCCGGGTCGGCCTATTCGAGATTTTCGAAGTCGATGAGGAGATTCGAGATTTGATCATGCAGCGGAAGGCGGCATCGTTTATCCGCTCGATAGCGATCGGGAAAGGCATGAAAACGATGTTCCAGGATGGGTTGGCCAAGGCGTTCATGGGTGAAACGACCATTGAGGAAGTCTTCCGCGTGGCCCTTTGAGTCGCCTAAATTAAGAGTCCCTCAACCGTACAGCCCAAAGTCTTGTATAGACCGACCCGGTCGGCTTCAATTCACTTTTCATCAACACAACCGACTCCACCGCTAGTGAGCGCAATGAACAGGGCCGATCAAGCACTCCGCTTTTTGCCAATACGACTCCAACATGATGTTCTCCCGCCTTGATCCTCGCCAAGGTCAAATGAGGGCTGAACGTTTTTGTCTCACGGAGAAAGCCGAGGCTTTCACATGCCTGTTCAATTGCGCCACGGATCTCAGTGACTCGCTTCCCCTCTACTCCCCGCTCCCAATGCTCCGACGGCCCGATCCACAGCACACGTGGACCCTGCGGACGGGGGAAGGCGCCGAGTCGTTCAAGCGGCACATTCACTAATGGCTGACTTCCGATCGCCTGTTCAACCACCCTCAGCAACGGATCAAGAAGCTGCTCGTCCATGTTGCCGAGAAACTTGATCGTGAGATGAATTTTAGCCGGCTCCACCCAGGAGATGCGGATCTCTCGTTTCAGGTCCGGCTCAATTCTCTGTTTCAATTCCTGTTGGAGAGCGGCAAGCTCGGCCCGAAGTTCTTGCGACAGTTCAACGGCCAGAAACGCCCGGATCATTTTGCCTCTTTATCGAGCAACCAACGGCGAAGGAGATCCAAGGCAGCTTGTGACGACCGTTGTTTGATGACATTCCGGTCGCCGTGAAACCGGAACTCCCGCACGATCGACCGGTCGGTTCCATCATCCAATCCAACGTAGACCAGCCCTACAGGCTTGGTCTCGGTCCCACCGCCTGGTCCGGCAATGCCGGTGACGCTGAGTCCCACCGAGACATTGGCACGCTCTCGAATGCCGCGAGCCATCGATGCAGCGACCTCTTTGCTCACTGCACCACGCCGGACGATCAGTTCCGCCGACACACCCAGCATCTCCGTCTTCGCCCGATTGCTATAACAGACAGCGCCACGATCCATATAGGCAGATGAGCCAGCCACCTGTGTCAGCCGATGACCGATCAATCCTCCGGTGCAGGATTCTGCGACCGCCAGTATAAGGCCCCGTTTGGTGAGTTCTCGCCCGACGACTTCTTCCATCGTCTCTCGCCCTTCAGCAAAGAGCCAATCGCCAAGGCGTGACCGGACGTCGTGTGCCAGCCTCTGCAGCAGATCACGATTCTTCTCCGAGGCAGACTGGTTTGCCTTCGTCGTCAGAGAAACCAGTACGCCCATGGGCGATGCGAGCAGCCCCAAGTCGACCGGCACTTCGTGTGTAATGAGCCCTTTGAGCGTGGCATCGACATCCGCCTCCGGCAGACCGAAGGTATGAAACACCTGACGGACGATCGGCGCTCGTTGGGGCCGGCCTGACGATTCGCTTGCCGCGCGCAGCAATGGCACGACTTCCTGCTGCATCATTTCTTCCATTTCTCGCGGCACGCCAGGCAACGAGACAATCATCGCCTTCTTCCATGCCAGACAAAACCCCGGCGCAGAACCGATCGGATTCTTCAGGACGGTGGCGCCGGATGGAATCATGGCCTGGCGCAACTGCGCACGGTTTGGTATGCGGCCCCATTGCGAGAGTCGGGCTGTCATACCTTCTAATGCTTCCTTGCGACGACCGAGTCGACGTCCGGTCGCATAGGCCACCGCCTCTCTCGTGCAATCATCCACGGTGGGACCGAGTCCACCGGTCATGACAATCACCTGAGCCCGCTTTACGGCTGTGTGGATCGCTGTGACGATATCCTGCCGTTCATCGCCGACAACCGACTTGAATCGAACGGCGATCCCGAGCCGTCCGAGTTCGTCGGCGAGAAAGAGAGAGTTGAGATCCGATCGGCCACCGATCAACAGTTCCGTGCCAATCGCAATGATTTCTGCATCAAGTCGTGGTGCCATAAATGACATAGGTGGTTGTGCGGGAAACTATATTGCCTCTTGAGAACTTCGATCGTCCTCGCATGCGGGATGATCAAAAAGGCCGTCAGCAAGGCCGCAGCGAACTATCACTTTATGCGGGGTGGCTGGGATGATCCCGACTGCGTGCGTCCAACGAGGGCCTTCTGAGGCTGCGCGTTGCGCGAGCACGGGGATCGTCCCAACCACCCCGCTCCTTTTTCATCATCTCGCTAATGGATCTGGGAAAAGTCTACAGTAAAGCTCGACTCTCCCCCATTCGCCGGGAAGACTGTGATCGTCGTTTTGGCATTCGGGTCGAAGTCAGCATAGTTGAACGACGCGACAACTTTCGCTTTGAATCGCGGACTTTCCGGCCAGGCAGCACTGCGACTGGCGACCCCGTCGAAGCGAACGGTCACGGGCTTGATAGTCTTTCCGCCCTGGTCGAACACCATATAGCTGCCTATCGCAAAGTTGAGCGCATTCCCGAAAATGCTGACACTGACTAGCATCGTCTGGCCCTCCAGAATTTGCGTCACATCGGTCTCACTCGGCTGGATTCCCCGCAGAGCCATATGCGTCGCCATGACTGACAGTCCACTGAGCTTCGTGATCAAAAACCCGTTCAAATGAAGCTCGTCGGTTGCGCCGAATCGAACATAAAACGTCTCCGGAGGGCTCTGTCGCTGCGCGGACTCCTTCCCCTGATCGAGTGCGACCTGAACCTCCTCCACCGTAGGATGCACGTCGATAGCATACGCCGGCACAGCGGCAAAACTACTCGACGCAAGAACGCACACGGAGAGCACGGTTCTCCTCAACCGAACCATCGGCCAAAGCTTCTGGGCGGCGTGCTGATCACTCTGCGTGACCGACATACACTTGCCAGTACCAGAACACTCTTCTCCTGTCAACGAACGCACCGACCTTCTTCTCTAAGTTGACAACCATAAAGGCGAAGTGATAAAAATCGAGCCGCTGCTGAGCCACAATAATTCACGGACACCATCGTGAACACCGATACAAGTCAGTGGCGCTGTACCCCTCGCCTGAACATCGGCGATTACAGCAAACACACTCGTCAATAACCAACGGTCGCCTACTTTTCAGGACGTTATACGGAGGAGTTTTGATGTCCACCCCTGAACAAACCCCAGCCCCGCAAGCACCCAAACGCCAATATGTGAACTTTGCCTTCTATAAAATCGACCCGGCCTGGCGGCGTCTCCCTGAGAGTGAGCGCACCAGAGGGAAGCAGGAATTCTTGCGCGCAGTTGAGGACTATACCGGCAAAGTCCTCGTGGTGGCGTACTCTGCGGTCGGAATCAGAGGCGATTGCGATATCATGCTCTGGCGGATCAGCTACGAGATGGAACTATTCCAGGATATGACCACAAAGATCTTGGCCTCGGGCTTGGGACAATATCTGACCACGCCGTACTCGTATCTCGCGATCACCAAGCGCTCAGTGTATGTGGATCATCACACCCACGAAAATCAAGAGAGCAAGCGCCTGACCGTCGTCCCAGGAAAAGGCAAGTATATTTTTGTCTACCCGTTCCTCAAGACGCGCGAATGGTTCCTCCTCACAAAGGCAGCGCGGCAGGGTATGATGGATGAACACATCGAAGTCGGCCATCGTTTTCCTTCGGTGAAGCTGAATACCACCTACTCATTCGGGTTGGATGACCAGGAATGGGTCGTCGCGTTTGAAAGCGATAAACCGGAAGACTTCCTGGATCTCGTGATGGCGCTTCGCGAAACAGAGGGTTCCCGATACACGTTGCGCGATACCCCAATTTTCACCTGCATTCGCAAGAGCCTCAAGGAAACGCTCGACACGCTCGGCGGCTAACGCGACGTCGAAGTGAAGAATTGACACGGCCTTCGATCTCACGATCGAAGGCCGTGTGTGTTTAAGAGAACTCCCCCGCGCGCCGGCATTGCAGCCAACATCCTGTGACGACAACGTTGTGGTGTCTACACGCTGACCAAGAACGCGTTCTCCGCTTTGACAGCGAAATCGCCCGTATGATACCTGTATAAACTGAGAGACAGGTGTTCCAAGAATCCGCGTCTCGATACGCTCAATGGCTGACAATAACGCACTCTACGCGGTCCGCTTTCCAGACGGGTCGGTGAGCCTCTACATCGATGAAGATTATGCGGTTGAGCGAGGGGTCGATCCGGCCACTCTCACTCGCGTGGAGATTCCGCGCGACATGTTTGTCAGTGGAACCATTCAAGAGATTCGTGAATATGTCGCCCTCTACCTGGAATCGCATCACTCAGGCAGCGCATAGAAACTCGTAGCCCAATGACCACAATCACCCCATCAACTACGCCCCTCACCGTTGAAACGATCCGATCGGTCGTCGATGCCATGCCCATGCAGGGACGGATTATGCTTCGACTGATCCTGCTTCAGTATTTCGACGTGACGGACGAAGAAATCCTGTATATCGTGGCAGATCGACCGGATCCCCGTTGCGTCGCCGGGACGAAACCGACCAATACCACCATGACCAAAGAATCGATTAAGGTGGTCACAGACCGGCGCGACCAATATCGCCGACAGGTGCGGCTCAAGCGAGAGCGGACATGGCTGCAATGCGAAAGTCTGCGGAATCTCGCACGACTCCGGGAGGCCTTTGCTGACCGCGCCCGCACCCTCTTGGCCAAGCGTTTCTCCGTTTCTGCAGACCAGCTTGATGCCTTACACGCGTCCGCGAGAACCGTCCTGCCCAAACCGGCAATTCGCCTGTTGGAACAGCGTTGGGACGCCGATGAGATCACGGCAGAAGACTATCAGCAGCAACGGCTCAGCATCGAATTCCAAACCCAACTCCGCATGGCGGAAAAATATCGCACCAGGCTCAGCCTGGCGGAACGCGAGCGCCAGAGCGCGATCTCTGCGCCGCTGCAAGATCACGAGATCGCACATGTCTGGGGCATTCCCGCCAGCAGTCTCGCCGCCCGCAAAGTGAAGTACCTCACACAGTATCTGCACGCCCTCCAGACCGCATTACAGACCGACGCGGCGGCCTCAACCACCGCGCCATTAGATTTGTGGAAGGGAACCTTTTCGGTGCTCGCGATGCAGCCTATTGAGCGGTCGCACTCGACCTTCGACGGGTTGGAAAAGACGGAATCTGCCCTCATCGATAAACTGACGGCGATGGTCTGGGGCAGCTTACCCGAGGAGGTTGAAGTCAAATTCTGGACCTCGCTCGTCTTCGGCGCCAGCTCCAATGCCATGCACTCAGAAATCACCAGAAACTTGTTCGGGCTTCAGCGGCTCACCACTGTACTCAACGACATGGACCGCTCTCCCGAAGCCGTGGATGCAGACTTGCTCAAGCGGACGGCAGCCACACCCAAGGTGGAAGTCGGAGCGCTTGACGCTCCTGCCGAACCTCCCGTCAAAGAATTGAGCGAGATGCAGGCGCAGATCCTGAACAGCATGAGGGGAGAAGATGCGAGCGGAAGACCCTCCGACAAGTGGTAGCTCGCACGTATTCATGATGATCGGAGCAGGTCGGCGGATGTAGGAGGAACTGCTCCTTGATGCTAAGTGTGAGAATGCACCCCCAATTGCACTTTGTCCCCGGTGCGGTATAATACATTCACATTATGGCCAGACTCTCCAACATCCTGCCATCCCATCGGCGTTACCGAACAGGGCGCGTCATGGTTCTTCTACTCTCCCTGCTCGCTTTCATCGCGACACCGTTACTCGTTCATGCATCAAGCCTTTTAGAGATCACCGAGCTTCTCACCCATCCTGAGCAGTACGACCACCAGGAAGTAGTCGTAACCGGCCAAGTCACCAACGTCCAACTCGCGACGAATCGGCAAGGTGAACCGGCCTATGGGTTTCTCTTGAAGGATCAGGCCGGTACGTTGAAAATCATCAGCCTCGGTCAGGTCGAAGTTCGTGAAGGCGACCAGGTGATTGTGGAAGGAGTCTTCTCGCGCCTTCGCCAGGCAGGACGCACGGTCATCTACAACGAAATCAAAGCCCTCTCAATCAAGCCGATGAGTCGGCTGAATCCCGACCTGGTCGGCTGATCTGGTCTGTTTGGTTGATTTGGTTTATCTGGTTAGTTTCGTTCAACCAAATAAACAAGACAAACGAAACAACGGCTTCTTAGCCCTCACGCGGATATTTGAGTGCCCACAACAGCAATCGGTCCTGAACTCGATCCGGCAACCATTTCACCATCCATGCGCGCAGCTTGGCATCAGAGCCCACGAGATAGCGGGTGTGCGGGCGAGATGCCGTCAACGCATGATGCACCGCTCGAACCACCGCATCCGCTGGAATCGCCCGCTGAGCCGCTTGGGCAACCGCGTCACGAATTCGAACCACCGCTTCACCATAGAGAATCTTCGCCTCTTCACTAGCCAACGCTTCAAGACCTTCTGCCTCCTTAGCCGATTTCTCCCAAATCGGTGTCGCGATCGCTCCCGGCTCAATAATCGACACCTGAATTCCCCAAGGCTGCAATTCCATTCTCAACGCATCGGTCAGCGCCTCCAACGCGTACTTCGAAGCCGAATAGGGTCCCAAGAGCGGAATCGTCCCGCGACCGGCAATCGACCCCATGTTGACAATTCGACCACGGCCTCGGCGTAGCAACGGGAGA
Organism: Nitrospira sp. CG24A; assembly: GCA_002869925.2. Classification (GTDB taxonomy): domain Bacteria; phylum Nitrospirota; class Nitrospiria; order Nitrospirales; family Nitrospiraceae; genus Palsa-1315. Next base: position 4,019 of record NEWT02000011.1, on the reverse strand, counting down.
AATGCCTGTGTCACAGCGATCTGCCCGATCACGTTGACCTCAAGCTGTTTGCGCAATTGCGGCAACGGAATCACTTCGAGAGGGCTCCCGATCACGATTCCGGCATTATTCACGAGCCCTCCAAGCCCAGCCTCCCCCACAACCCGTTGCACCACCTCAACCGATTGCGCAATCGACTGTTCATCAGTGACGTCGAGCGTGATCGGAGTAAGTGATGGACCGGCTTTCCTCGCAAGCGCCTCCCCTGCCCGAGGATCGCGCACACCCGCAAACACCGTCATCCCACGAGCCACACAATCGAGCGCACAGGCCGCCCCGATGCCGGTCGAAGCACCAGTCACAACCACAGTCATGGAGGAAGGGCGATCAGCCATAGGCGAGAGTACCACGACCACCCACCAGAGAGCAGCCAACTATCCTGTCGCCACAATTGAAGTTTGCCGACCTTGACAAGCCAGGCTACCTTCATCTAGCCTAACGCCATATCAGTCGTAAGTGCTTGAAGGATTTCACTATTCCATGGCGAAAATTGCCGTCATCGATGTCGGAACGAACTCCATCCATATGGTGTTGGCTGAGATCCAACCGGATGCAAGCTACAAGATCCTCGATCGTTTCAAAGACATGACGAGACTCGGGAACGGCGCCTTTACAACCCACCGCCTCTCCGACGAGGCGATCACACGCGGGCTCGACGTCATTCGCAATCTCGTCACCCTGGCCAAGAACAAGGGCTACGATCGCATCATCGCCGTCGCCACCAGCGCTGTGCGCGAGGCGAAAAATGGAGGAGACTTTATCGATCTCGTAGCCGAGCACACAGGATTGACTGTCCGCGTCATCAGCGGCACTGAAGAAGCCAGGCTGATTTTTCTAGGCGTCAAAAACAACGTGCCCATGACAGAACAGCCGACGATCTCAGTGGATGTCGGCGGTGGGTCGGTCGAACTGATGGTCGGGAATCGCGATCAACTCCTCCACGCAAAGAGCCTGAAGCTGGGCGCCATCCGACTGGCAGATGAATTCCTCAAACGCACGCCACCATCTGAGGGGATGCTCCGCTCGCTTGAAGACACAGTGACGGCTCAGTTACAGAGCGCCCTCGATTCGTTTAAGCCGAAACGATTCGATTCTCTGATCGCCACCTCAGGCATGGCGGGCAACTTGGCAGAAGTCGTGCATCTTCGTCGAACGAATCGCCCGCTCCCCCAAATCAATCTCGCCACAATTTCTCTGAAGGACGTCAAAGAGATCGAGCAAAACCTCCGTCACTCCACCATCAAAGCCCGGCTGGCGATCCCTGGACTGGACCCCAAACGTGTCGATACCCTATTCCCTGCCACCGTGGTCCTTCGCCGTCTGATGGAGCTTACTGGACGAGACGAACTTATCCTCTGCGACAAGGCCATTCGTGAAGGCATCATCTACGACTTTATCCACCGCCACCGTGAACGGCTCAAAGCTGAAGCGGAAACTCCCGACGTGCGGCGGCGCAATGTCATGGCACTGGCCCGTCGCTGCCACGCCCCCGAAACCCATAGCCTTCATGTCGCCGGCTTAGCCTTGCGCCTCTTCGACCAAACCACACGTCTCCATCGCTTAGGACCCACCGAGCGGACCTGGCTTGAATATGCCGCGATTCTGCACGATGTCGGCTACCTCATCAACGAGCGCCAGCACCACAAGCACGCCTACTATCTGATCACCAATAGCGACCTCGGAGGATTATCCAGCGAGGAGATTCAGGTGGTCGCAAACGTGGCACGCTACCACCGGCGCGCAATCCCTCAACTGAGACATGAGGGATTCGAAGCGCTCACACCCAAATACAAACGCACCGTGCGAATCCTGTCCGCGCTGCTTCGAATCGCCGACGGCTTGGACCGAACGCATTTCTCGGTCGTCCGCACGCTCAATGTGAGGTTGGGTGCTACCGTTGTCATCACCGTGCATGTGACGGGCGATGCGGAGTTGGAAACCTGGGCGGCCGCAGGCCGGGCGGATCTCTTTGAACGCGTATTCCGCCGCCGCGTCAAGTTCTCCGTCATCCTACAAGACGAGGCCGCATGAGCGAGCAAACTCCTTTATCCAGGCATCCCCACCCCTACCCAGGCAAACTGATCACCGTCGAAGGCATCGATGGGTCCGGCAAAAGCACGCAACTGCAGTTGCTGCACAAGTGGCTGGAGTCGAAGGGCCATAGGGTGTTCTTCACGGAATGGAACTCCTCGGAACTGGTCAAAGAGACGACCAAACGGGGAAAGAAGAACAAAAGCCTGACGCCAACGACGTTCAGCTTGTTACACGCCACCGATTTTGCCAGCAGGCAGTATCATGAGATTTTGCCCCCGCTCAAGGCCGGCATGATCGTCCTAGCCGACCGCTACATGTACACCGCCTTCGCGCGCGATGTGGTCCGCGGCGTGTCGCCGGAGTGGATTCGCAAGCTCTACAGTTTCGCCATCACCCCGGACATGGCCTTCTACTTCAAGGTGCCGATCGAGACGGCCATCTCGAGGCTCCTCGGAGGCACACGCGGACAATTCAAATTCTACGAAGCCGGCATGGACATGAACTTGAATCCGGACATGACCGAAAGCTTTCGCATCTTCCAGTCACGCATTCTCGCCCAGTACGAAAAGGTCGTCGATGAATTCCATCTCATCACGATGGACGCGACGAAAGACATCGAAGCCCAGCAGAACGAGATGCGCCGGCTCGTAGAAGAGGCGCTCAAAGATTACAAACCAAGACGGGGCACCCATGGTCGACGCACAGTATTTTGGCGACGGTTTGACGAACCTAAACCCGAGTGACCTGAAAGGGAAGCTCATCGCCATCGAAGGCACCGACGGAGTCGGCCGTTCCACGCACATCGAAATGTTGCAGGAATGGCTCGAGGTGCAGGGCTATGGCGTGCTCACGACCGGCTGGACCCGTTCCAATCTCATGTCGAAGACGATCGAAATGGCTAAAGAAGGCAACATTCTCGACCGGTGGTCGTTCAGCCTGCTGTACGCCACCGATTTTGCCGATCGCCTCGAACACGAGATCATCCCCGCGCTTCGCTCAGGCTTCATCGTCTTAGCCGACCGGTATGTCTATACGGCCCTCGCCCGTGATTTTGTGCGCAGCGGAAACCGCCAGTGGGTGAGAGACGTGTTCGGCTTCGCCTTGGTCCCCGATCTCGTCTGCTACATGCGTATCGATGTCGAAACACTGGTGCTGCGCGTCATCGAAACCAAAGGGATGAACTATTGGGAATCAGGAATGGATCTCCGGCTCGGCAGCGATCTCTACGACAGCTTTAAGAAGTACCAGTCGCTCCTGATCGAGGAGTTCGACAAAATGGCGAAAGAGTTTCACTTCGAAGTCATCGATGCCAGACAATCGCCGGATGAGATTCAAACCGCGTTACGCAGCAAGATTCAGCCGCTCCTGACTACCAGCCTGCAAAGCCCAAAGCTGCCTTCTGACCACCTCATCCAGCCAGCTCCATCCAGCTAGCAGGACTGTTGAAAAAAGCCGCCAGCGGCATTCTCACATCGCTCAGAGGCTCAACGTATCGAAGCGTACGCCTCGCCTCTTCGCTCGTTGCAGCCTTGCTGGACGGCCTTTTTAAACAGCCTGCTGGTTGTGTTGGAACCGTGCCTAACTTCCTCAGGCTATGTTTCTTCGTCCCGAATAGTTTTTCAACACCCTGCTAGAGAGATGCACTGCATCCTTTCTGATTCCATCAGAATCAAAAGAGATTCAGTTCTGGGTTAATTGCAGAGAGACTTTGAGCGGCCTTTATCGCGACAGTCTTGGGAAAAATCCAACAAACTCAACTGATATACAAGCAAGAGCTTCAAGCAGAACCTCCTGGCATGTCGATTGCTATTACGTATTGTCAGACAATGGTCGGCATAACCAAATCCTAAGGAGGTGCATGATGTATAAGAATTCTGCATTGCTCACAATCGGCGCGGCATTGTTACTTTCCTTGTTCGTTGTCGATGCAGGCTATGCGATCCAGA
>NEWT02000010.1:100598-149889 GCA_002869925.2 Nitrospira sp. CG24A | reverse complement strand
CCGATGAAAGCACCGGAGGCGTAGCCTCTGGGCTACGTTGAGGATGCTTTCAAGGAGAGAACGCCGCTGGCCGACTTTTTCAGCATCCTGTGATGTCAGGCTGGGCGGCGTGCAGGAGGCCGGCGGCGGCCGCGCCCACGATAGGACGGACCGTGGCTGAGGCCGGGGAGGCGGATGGTGACGGTGGTGCCTTCGCCAGGTGCACTGCCGATGGTAATTGAGCCGCCATGTTCTTCAATGATTTTCTTCACCGAGGCGAGGCCCAGACCGACGCCGGTTCGCTTCGTGGTGAAAAACGGCTCAAAGACTTTATCGACGATGTCTGCCGGGATGGGAGCCCCGTCGTTCTTGATGAGGATCTGATCTTCCACGCCGCGCCCCGCACGATGCTGGGTGACCTGAATGTGAAGATGCCCACCGGGGTTCATTGCTTCACCCGCGTTCTTGAAAATACTGAGAAAGACTTGCTGGAGTTTGCTTTCGTCGCCGCGGACCGGTGCGATCATTGTCGCATAGTCCTTGGTGACTTGTATTCTGGTGACTTCGAGGTCGGTTGCGATGACTGTGAGCGCGCTCTCAATCACTTCTGGGATGCGAAGGAGTCGACGAGTCAGTTCGAGTGGTTTGGCGAAGTCCAAAATCTCGTTGAGGATGGCCTCGATTCTGATCATGTCACGCATCGCGTTCTCGACGCGTGTCTGCGGATCGAAGTCGAGGATGCCTTCCCCTGTGACTTCCTCCAATTGAGCGCGGATTGAGGCGAGCGGCTCACGCACTTCTGTGGCCAGGAACATGCTGAACTCGCCGATCGCGGCCTGCCGCTCTTGTTTTCTGATGCTGGGCTCAGAAGGACCAGGGACAATGGCTGTCCCAGGTGTGCCGGCTGGTCCAGTAGCGGGGGCTTGGCTCGTTGGCGCCGGTGTCGGCGCTTGGAGAATGTCTGCAATTTTGATAATCGTTGGTTCAAGCGTGCGGGCATCCGTCTGTTGGTAGCGTCCGGCTTCTTTTGAGGCCAGAGTGATGGTTCCACCCACTTGTCCCCGGACAAAGAACGGAATGACGAGCGACGAGAGCAGCCGATCCTTGAACAGATATTTGTGGTCGAGGAACCGCCCCTGTGTAGAGGCGAGATCATGATCCACCCGTGGCTTACGATGGCGGACTGCCCATCCGGAGGCTGAGCTATCGAGTGCAAGGCGGTGCCCTGGCTTGAGATCTTTCTTCCCATCCTTCTGCTCGCCCTTCAGATCGCCGGCCAATCCCAGGACTTCGACATTGCCCGCCAGAGGGTCGTAGCGGCAGGCCCAGATGCGATCATAGGCGACGTATTGGTTGGCATCCGCCAACACGGCAATGATTTTGTCTTGGAACTCCGGTGTCAGTTGCGAGGCCGGGGCCGCAAACATCTCCGTCGGAGAAGGCGGTGGAGGGACGGGCTCGTGTGCGACAAACGGACGGCTGAGCACGACGTTCATATCGAAGAGGCCTTCGCGTTCCAGCGCTTTGGTCACGTCGTCGCTGGCCTGCTCCATCAAGCTCTTTTCTTTTTTCGCGAACGTGGCGCTCTCTTTTCGTCCGATGACGAGGAAGCCGTACGTTTTGTTTCGATAGTGAAGGGGGATCCCAAGCAATGACTTCGTGCCCGGCGTAATCAAGCGGAGACGAATGGTACGGCCGCTCTCCTGGTCGTTCGCAGGGGTGGATGCAGTGATGGTTGATGCCGACAGTGTTCTGAGGATGGCTTGAATATCACGAGGAGTAAACCCTCGTACGGCATGGCTGACCAGCGGGCCTTGGTCGCGGTGGAATACGGCGGCGAGCGCCGCGTCGACCGGCAGTTCGTTGATGACAGCAGTTAAGGTCCGTTGGAGATGCGTATCGGGAAGAGGTTTACTCTGTGGTGGAGATGTCTGTGTCATTCGTAGTTTGCCCAGTCAAAAGAGCGCATTGTAGCAATGCACGAGGGGCAATTCAATGAAAAGGCGAGGGCTCGTTACTCGCCGGGATTGATAATCTTCGGCGGACGTTGGGGGAACGAACGATGTTCCGTTGGGCGGGTATCGGAGGTCCACCAGTTGAGGATCATGGTGACGAAACTGATCACGATCGCGCCGCCGACAGCGGGCCAGAATCCTGTAACCGAGAATCCGCTGACCAGATAGGCTGTGAGCCCAAGAAGAATCGCATTGACGACAATGAGAAAGAGCCCCATCGAGAGGACGATCAAGGGAAGGGTGAGCACAAAGAGAATGGGCCGGACCAAGAGGTTGAGAATGGTGAGCACGAGACCCGCGGCGAGCCCGGCGGGGAGCGAGGCCACTTCGAGGCCTGGTACGATCAAGACCGCGAGAAATACCGCGGTGGCTGTGATCGCCACGCGAATCACTGCCGCGCGTACTCCACCACCGAAAAACGAGTGATTGGATTCAGATGTCATGTGAAGTGGCGGCATTGGTTATCTTATTGCGTTGGAATTGGTGGCTTGGGGGCCGGTGCACGCTTGGCTGAAGAAAAATGGATATCGGTGGCGAGTAATACGTCGCCGCCTTTTTTTTCGATCTTTTCGGCCATGATGACGACACGATTGCCCACCTCGGGCATCGTGGCCTTCTTCGGATTGCTCTCGTCCTTGTACCGAGTTTTTTTATTGACCTGTAGGTGTATCGATTGGCCCATTGCCGTTCTGATTTCGACATGGGTTGCGTCAATGGCCATGATTGTTCCGAGCACATGTTGCTCTGCGCTATGGGCGAAGTGTGGCGCAGACAGGAAGAGACACATGAGAGTGACTAGCATGCGTAACCACATGGGGATCGTCTTTCCTCTCTTGCCGTCGATCAATTGCGTTCGTACGGGCCTCATCGTTCACTATACAAATTCTATTGTCTGATTGCCACAGGGCTATCCCGAGGGGAGCCACGCCGAGGGCCTGCAAGCCGATAGAGCAGCAGCGCGATGACAGGGAAGTGCATCAGCAGCCCGCTCATGCCCATGAACGATTCTCCGATCCAGAACGTCACGCTGAGATTAAAGGCGAGAACACCATAATACAGGCCAATTCCCAGGAGGAGGCGTGGTGTGACCGATGGAGGGAGCGAGAGAGCAGGGAGCCGGCGCTCAAGTGGAAAATAGATCGTGAGGGAGATGAGTCCGACGACGGCCCACCCGACATAATTCGCGAAGGGGACGCCGAAGTGAACGCCTGGGTCGGGGTAATAATAAATCTTTCCCAGGAACCAGCGGTCGCCGCGGAGTGCCACCGGGTCGATCACCATATCGATGAAGGCAAATAAGAAGGCTGTGACGAAGAGCACGGACCAACCCGTTCGCGCGTTCACATCAAGATGGAGCGGTTTGAACATCGGACGAGTGGCGGTAGAGGTCGGCCTGGTTGGAAGAAGGAGGCAGAGGGCCACGCAGTAGGCGGCGTAGAGCAGGAAGCTGAATGAGATTGAGTCCATGAATGGGACGTCGAAGAAGTAGAGCTCCTGGCCCACGGTCGAGCCGTTATAGTGATACCACCCGAATGGGATACCGGTGCGTGTCGAAGAAAATTCACAGACAAAGGCCGTGGCCCAGCTAATCAGCCAGAACCGCCAGGTTCTCGGCCAGCCAATCAATTGGATCGCGGCGAACAAAAAGGCGGCAAGAAAGACGAAGACGTAGGGGCGGAACAGGATCGTCTTGAAAAAAAGAAGGACGAATTCCATCTTGAAGAATTAGTAGATGCTCAAAAATGCGACCTTCTCACCCGTCCGACCCCAGCGCGCCAAGACGCGCTGTTCCGCGGGCAAGGCCGCAGGCGCTGACAAGACCGGAGCAACTGTCTTTCCAGTCAAGAGCGGAATTGCGCATTTTCGATGCAGACAGGACGTAAGACCGGCTAGTAGGAGAAGGCAGAGACACGATGAGGGATGGGGTTGGTAAGCAGGCCAGCGGCGCATCACGAGGCAGCACAGCAGCGAATTCCTCTGCTTGAAAGAAAGAGGCCATGGCCGCTGAGGGCTGCCTAGAGAGAGAAGCCGATGGATAGATTCCTAAAGGAGGAGCGAAAAAGTCCGCCGGCCTGAGCCAGCTAGTGCGCGGGGCTGGAGGGGGTTGGGCTAAGCCTGGTTGTGTGCTGGAAGACGCACTTCGGGCAGGTGTAGTGAACAAACTGCTTCCCCCCGACGAGACGCTTCTTCATCGGAAGCCGACACCAGGTGCAGAGGCGGTCAGGAAGGTCGGCTGAGGGCGGCGTGTTCGGTATCAATGGAGTGACATGAGCCATGGGGACATTCTCTCCGACCGGTGAGAACCATGTCAATCGATCGAGTGGCCGCTCATTGCGTCGGTGTGAAAAAAAGTTTCTATATCTCTCCTGCTGTAATTAATTTCGTGGTATAGTTCAAACGACAGGTCCACGGTGAGATTTTTACCCTCTTAACAGAAAGGTGTACAAACTATATGAGTAGCTCGCCTGAGTCCGAGTCTGCGATCTTTCCATCCGAGTCCCCAGTAGCCGCTCCCATTGCCCCCCAAGAAATGGTGGGTGAGGGGAAGGCGTGGGGACTCTGCACTGCCGTCGATCTTCAAGATTGTCATCCCGACCTGATTCGCAACGCTGACCATATTCGTCGCTATGTCGTCGAGCTGTGCGAGCTCATCGACATGAAGCGTTTTGGCGAGTGCCAGGTCGTCGATTTCGGCTCAGGTCGCGTCGCTGGCTATTCCATGGTGCAGCTGATCTCAACTTCGTTGATCAGCGGCCATTTCGCAAACGATACGAACAGCGCCTATCTCGACATTTTCAGTTGCAAGGGCTATGACCCGGCCATTGTCGAGACGTTCTCCAAAGAATTTTTCGGCGCCCGTCGCAGCACTGCGACCGTTACGCTCAGATACTAGCAAGAGACCGGGAGCCGCGGCACCGCGGCTCCCGGTATCGACCTGAGAGCCTCCAGCCAATCCACAAGCCATGAACCCCACCACGGTCAAAGAGTTTTTCCAGCTTCTTCCTAGCCGGCTGGACTCAGACGCCGCCGAAGATCTCGATGCGGTCTACCAGTTCGATCTGAGCGGAGCGCAAGGCGGGCAGTACATTCTCACAATCTGCGAGAGGACCTGTCATGTCGTTGAGGGAATGCATGCGGCCCCTCACGTCGTGCTCTCGATGACTGGAGAAGATTGCATGAAGGTCCTCAGGGGGCAGTTGAGTGGGACAGCCGTCGCGATGTCTGGACGACTCAAGATCAGCGGGGACATCGGTTTGGCAATGCGACTGAAGGGGCTCTTTCCAACTGTCGGGTAACCGATCGGCTTCGCTCAGCAGGCCAAGGTCGAAGCTGAGCGAAAGTCAGATCATTTTTCACCCAGCCTCAACCTTCTCGTATCCTGCTATCGACCAGCTGGCTCTGCCGGTATCCAGTCGACATCCTCTGGTGCCTGATCCGAATGGCGAGGGAACCGCTCTTCTAACATCACATAGATCGTGGGCACGAGAAAGAGTGTGAGGATCGTTGAAAAACTAAGTCCTCCGACGACCGTCCTCGCCAACGGGGCATTTGTTTCACCACCAGTCCCCCAACCGATGGCCATGGGGAGCAGCCCTAGGACCGTGGCGAGTGACGTCATGAGTATCGGCCTGAGCCGCGTCCGGGCAGCGGTGACTGCCGCGTGATGCAACTCTTGCCCTCGCCGCCGTAGCACGTTCGTATAATCCACCAGTAGGACACCGTTCGAGACCACGATGCCCAACATCATGATGACGCCCATCATCGACGTCGTGGAGAGCGTGGTGTCGGTGAGAAAAAGGATCAGAATCACGCCTGGAAAGCCCATCGGAACCGAGAACATGATGATGAAGGGATCGATCAGTGATTTGAACTGCGCCGCCATCACCATGTAGACGAGGACCAACGCCAGAGCCGTGGCAAACAGCAAGCCCTCAAATGTTTCTCGTTGCTGTTGAATCTGGCCGGCCAACCGGATGCTGAATCCAGTGGGAAGCTGGATCTTGGCTAAGCCCGCCTCCAGATCGGAGGTGACGGCGCCAAGGTCCCGATCGACAGGGTTAGCCGTCACATGAACCACCCGCTGAAAGTATTTGCGGTCGATCTTGACCGGACCAGCGTTGAGCTTAAGGGAGGCAACATTCTTGAGAAGGACTGGTTCTCCAGCTCGCCCGATCAACACGATGTTCTCAATATCAGTGAAATCCTTTCGATGTTCTTCTGCGAGCCAGGCGCTAATGTAGTACTCATTCCCATTGTGTGGGTCGGTATAAATGATAGGGTCGGTCGGGCCGTTGCCGTTGAGAGAGAACAGCACGGCGTTGGCCACGTCCGTTTCGCTCACGCCCAGGAGAGCCGCCTTCTCTCGATCCACCACCACATTGACCTCGGGATAATTCTCTTCTCGACTGACTTCGACATCGGCCACACCCGGTATTTGGTTCATTAGGTTTTCGACCTGACGGATCACGCCCCTTGCCTGCTCGAAATCGTAACCGTAGATTTCCACGTCGACGGATTTCTGCGATCCAAAGCTGGTAATTCGTTTGATGAGCCCACCTGGATCGAAAAACATCGCGACTCCCGGGAAAAGCTTGAGCACTTTGGGTCGCACCTCGTTCATGATTTGCACTTGTGTTCTGGTTCGTTTGTCCGGTGTCACAAGATGGACGGAAATACTCGATGTATGGGGGCCGGTATTCGGATTGAACAGCGAGGAGCGCCCCTGCGCGAGCACACCGGTACTGGACACAATCGTTTCCAGCTCTTCGGCAGGAATCTGTGCCCGCAGAACACGTTCGATCTCAGCCACTTGCTGCTCGGTTTTTTCCACTCGCTGGCCAACCGGTGCGCGCAGGACGATGCGGAACTGGCTTTCATCCGACACCGGCAAAAACTCTGTGCCGATTTGGGGCGCCAGTGCGAGAGACGCGGCAAAGAGCAGCAGGATACCAATAATGAAACGCCAGCGATGAGCCAAGACCCAGCGGAGCGATTCCTCGTAGCCTTTATCTAACGACTCGTATTGTCCGCGGCTCCAATCCATCAGGCGCACGAACCATGCCGGCATCGAACGGTGAGACTTTTGTTCTGGCTTGAGGAATCTGTAGCAGAGTGCAGGGGTGACCGTGCGGGAGACGAAGAAGGAGGTGAACAGTGAAATCGCAATCGTGATCGTCAGGGGAATGAGGAGCAAGCGGGCAATCCCGGCGACGAAGAAAATCGGGAGGAACACGACGACCGTAGTGACCGTCGAGGCAAGAATGGGCATCGCCACTTCGCGGGCCGCTTCCAGGATGGCGTTCCAGCGGCGGGGCGACGTGTTGAGGTGGCGTTGAATGTTTTCGAGTTCTACGATGGAATCGTCAACGAGCCGGCCGATCCCAAGGGCCAAGCCTCCCAGGGTGAACACGTTGAGCGTTTGCCCGGAAAAATACAGCACGATGAAGGTCACCATGATCGAGAGAGGAATGGCGACGGAAATGATCAGCGTGCTCGTCACACTACGGAGGAAAATCAAAATGACCAACGCGGCCAACAATGATCCGTGCAGCGCCTGTTCGATGAGGTTACTGATCGACTGGCGGATATAGACTGATTGATCGAAGGAAATCCCGACTTTCACGCTAGGCGGAACGCCGATCAGCTTCGGCAGAACCTTGCGCAGCGCATCCACCACCGCCACGGTGTTGGCGATAGGCTGCTTGTTCACCCGAAGATACACGGCTCGAGCCCCATCCGTCCTGACAACGTTGGTCTGAATGTCCGATGAATCGGTCACGGTCCCGACATCCCGTACACGCACGGGGCTGCCCTGTGGGTTGACCTTCACGATCACGTCTTGAATCGGGTCAACCGTGCGAAACTGATTATTGGTGAAGACATTGTAGTCCAGATTGCCGGCCTTGATGTCGCCCGATGGAAGGATGAGGTTGGCGGCCTTCACGGACTTGACGACGTCCAGGATTGACAGGCTTCGAGCGTTCAACAGCGCCGGGTCGAGGTTAATGTTGATTTGGCGGATCTTCCCGCCTTCCACCGTGGCAGCGGCGACGTTAGCAATTTGTTCAATCTGTGGTGCAATCGTATTCGAAGCTAGGTCGTACAAGGCCCGTTCGTCCAGATCATCGCTGGAGACAGTCACGAGAGAGACAGGAATATTGGAGACGTCGAACTTGACGATGAAGGGTTGCCCAATGCCCGGCGGGAGGCTATTGAGAATTTGGGTGACGCGTTGCATCACCTCCATCTGGCCGACATCAATATCTGCGCCCCAGTTGAACCAGATCTGCACTGCGCCCATGCCCTGCTTGGCGAACGACTCGACATGATCGACATTCGAGGCGGAACTGACGGCTTTTTCGATGGGATAGACAACACTTTGTTCGATGTCGAGCGGCGGCGCGCCTTTATAGATGACACCGACGAAGGCGACGGGCACTTGAATCTGCGGGAAGAGATCGACCGGTAACCGCTGGACGGAGGTGCCACCTAGGATCACCATGGCAAGCGACAACATCAGGACGCCGATGCGGTTGCGAAGCGCAAGGAGGGTCAGCCACATGATGAAGACGTGAGCCGTGAAACGTGAAAGGTGAAAGGCAAGACGTTAGGGAATGACTCGAGATATAGAGTACGGAAGGGTACTACTGTATTGCGTTTCACGTTTCACCTTTCACGGCATTCATCGGGTGGACCTGCACGGGGGCGCCATCGTGAACGAGATCTTTTCCGGATATGATCACCTGCTCTGATCCAACCAAGCCCTTGGTGATCTCCACTCGGTTCTCGTCACGGGCTCCAATTTCCACCGGCACCCGTTGAGCCTTTCCTTCGCGCACGATATAGACATATTGGGAGTCTTCCAATCGACTTACGGCATCGATGGGGATCTGAATCGCGTTTCGATGAGTGCCGACTAAAACCTCTACACGGGCGAACATGCCTCCCTTCAAGACATGATCCTTGTTAGGAAGATCTATCTCGATCGTCATTGTTCTGGTAGCTCGGTTCAGCGCCTGGACGATACGGGTAACGGTGCCCTCGAAGACGCGATTGGGATACGCTTCAGCGCGAACTTCTGCTTTTTGATCCACCTGGATGAGCGGAACATCCTTCTCGACGACTTCGATCAGAATGCGGATTGTCTGGATCTCATGAAGGGTGAGAATCCCACGCGACATGGTAGAGGTACCGCCGGTTGTCCCGCTGACATAGGAGCCGAGATCGAGATTGCGCTCAGCCACATAGCCCGCGAAAGGCGCACGAATATACGAGTAGGCCAGGTTTGTCTCGGCCTGCGCCAGGGCAACGTCCATCTGCTGGACCTGTGCGCGGAGCGAATCGAGCGCTGCCACTGCTGTGTCGTATGCGACCTGTGCGTTATCGAGATCTTGCTGCGAAACAAACTGGTCTTTGATCAGCGCCTGCATCCGATTGAGCGTCAGGGTCGTGTTCCGGACGCTGGCGTCCTGCTGCGCGACTCTTGCTCTGGCTGCGGCCAGGTTTGCCTTGGCTTGATTAACAGCGTGCCGATAATCCGCGTGATCGATTTCGATCAGGAGCTGGTTAGCTTTCACCAAATCTCCTTTCTCGACATAGACCTTGGCAATGTAGCCATCGACCCGTGAGAACAAATTGACCAACTGGTTGGGGGTAATGTCGGCGGTATACGTTAATCGAATATCAAGGTCCTGTTTGAATGGTGCCACGGTGGCAACAGTGGTGACACGGGGCTTACGAGTGTCTGTCTTAGCGCCGCTGCTTAGGCGAAACACAACAAGCGCTGTGACCGCGAAAAAAATGATCACTCCAAGCGTGACAATCGGATGTTGTTTTAGGGGATTCATCGTGAACGCCGACTCGACGACTTGCGGCTAACCGGCAGCTTGGTCAGCCCGGCGAGAAAGAGATCGACATAGGTGGCGACTGTGGCTTCATGGGATTGAAGCATCGGGACTCCGAAGATCTCATGAAGCAGTCGGTGATGGACGACCATGCCGATGAAAGCTCGAGCTGCCAGAAGAGGATCGACAGAGCGAAATGCCCCGTCTTCAATCCTTGTGCGAATGTACGCGGCTAGGTAATCGTAGAATACTTTGTGGTGCTTACCGAAGAATAACTCGGAAAGTTCGTGTCCCTCTAACGCACTGAACAAGAGAAGCCGTAAGAACGTTGAGTCGACGCCGGGGCGAATCCGATAGCTCGCTATCATCGTAAACACACGGTGGTCGTCTCGTTTTGTGACCGCCGCTTCTACGGCATCAAGCAGTTCATTCACCGTCACTTTTTCTGCCAGGATTGCCGCGTAGAGCGTCCGTTTCGTTGGAAAGTATTTGAAGACTAACGCCTCGCTCACTCCCACCGCTTTGGCGATTTCTTTTGTGGTGGTACCGTTGAATCCTTTTGCGGCAAAGAGCGAAGCGGCAGCCGCGATGAGGCTGGCCTGACGATCGCCAGCAGAAGCCCGCCGCCCGTTTTCGTCCCTACCCTGTGCGGCTTGCTTCTTCATGGTAAGTAAGTCCTCACTCACTTAAATCCTAGCATGCACCATTTCACAGCAGCAAGCCTTTGATACGAACTGCAAACGAATTTTCCGGAAGGCGTATTAGGTGTCCGCGGAATTGGAAGAAAACCGCCTGGCCCGACTCTCCTGACGGGTCATCCGTTTCTGGCCGTCGAGTTCGCTAATTATTGGTCGGCATCAGCCCATGTGGACAATCCCATCCCCGCACGAGGCATGGACTTCAGTAATGGCATCGTGCTCGGTGTGAGTAAGGCCTTCAACCAGCGCACGTGGTGGAATGAGAGCAGAATCGCACTCATGTATTGAGATGGCATGACAATGGTCTGACGGCTAGGGGTTAAACAGGGAATGGTTCCGGCCTCTACCCTTCCCGGCCTTGCAGCTCAACCTCTATCATCATATCAAGGATTTCAGATATGACCGTCGCAGGCTACAATGGTCAACGAGGAGGCACGAGAAAAGTCTCCCCTGGAGTATGGAGGGAGTCATGCGCCTTCAGATTGAAATGGTGTAAACGGGCTTGCCCTCGTGCCGTGATGAGAAGGGGTTCGATTCCGTATGCGTTTATTTTCCACAAGCCCAAGCCGATACTGCCCATAACCCGAAGAGAAACCTGCTACGCGTTCCTGCTGTCAGTGACCTAAACTGTAGCGTTAGGACTTGCCTATCTTTCGTCGATAGGTCGTTGCGATCCCTGCAAGCCAACAATCAGCCTAATCAATGTGCGCGGCATTCGCGCGTAAAAAGTAACGAAGGCGGTTGCGTTCCCGTAAATTCATCTTAAGGATCTCGACTCCGAACCGATGGCCTGAGGCCCACGCTACCTTTGCTTCCATCACGAACAACGGATCTTGCCCATCGGGAAGGTAGAGAAAAATCGTAAGTTCTTCCCCCGGTGAGACGAAGGTGTTGCCTCGAATACCCAATCCCGTAGGCGAGAGATCCGTGACCGTGCCATCGCCCATGAGAACCTCACCGGTAGGCTCTTGTGCTGAGTACATCAACCCGAACTCTACCGAGGGCCGAGAATCATGTCTCCGATTGACAGCTTCAACCATAGGCTGAAGCCCTCTTCTCGATGTGATCGATGTTCGTTTCATGATGCCAACTCCTAGTTCCTGCTGGCCTCAGGTACTGACGGCACAGCTTGAGAAAGTTTATACGAACTCACCCATGGTCTTCTCCGTAACGTTGGGGCGATGTTAGATGATTCGGAATGCCGTTCGTCGATCGTCTAAGAGCGACACACTGATATGCTTCCAAATAACTTCTTGCAACCGTTTCCGTTCATCTGGTGACAGCTTGGGAAACTTGACGGCAAACGAATCTTTAGAGATCCAGGAAACGATGACGTCGGTGAGGCGCATGGGAGTGTGCCCGTCCTCAAGGTCTAAGAGCAGCGTAAGACGGCTGCCTAGCGGGCTCGGTGCTACACCTAAGATCTTGCAGCCAGTTTGAGAGAGGTCCATCAAAGCCCCTTCTCCAGCGACGATTCGTGCGCCTTCTTCACCGAAGTACGTGATTCGGTATCGAATGGGAATCCGTTCAGCATAGCGCCGATCTAAAAGCGAATGAGCCTTCTGGGTGTTGATCTTGAGAACGGGGTGGTTCAGTTTCATCGGTGCCTCCACAATGGTTCCGCCGAGGTTTCTCTATCTCTCGCGATAGTGTGAGAATACCGCACTCAAGAATTTCGACAATCCCTAAAGAGAGGGGATAAAGGCCCCTCCCGAAGAGGGGATATTCGGCAGAAGAATGCAGTGGGTGGGTGTTTTATAGCAGGAACACCGCAAGAGTGAGTGAAAAGTGATTTCCCCCAGCTCAGCCTTAATCTAACCCTTTCGGAGGAGTGGGAAACTTCTCAGTATCAGGCCAAGAGCCTCGATGAAGGCCAAACCGGAGCGGGATGGCGATGGCTAGAACACGGTGGCTGAATTACTTTCGGTCATTTTTCGACGGAGTTCCTGACTTTCGAAAAAGATGATGCCACGATCAGTGCCCGTCTCGTACCGGAGGTTCACATCGGTTTCAAACCCCGTCCAGCTAAAGAACTTGATGGAGCCGCCGGCAAACTGGCCAGGTGTGCGATCAAGCGGACCATAGAGGGATTGAAGATAGACAAGAATCCGATCATGGGTCATGCTGCCTCGGTAGCGGACAATGACACGAGCGAACTTGCCCTCCGAGGTGACAAATCTCATAGAGTCGACCGTTACTGCGCCAAGTGAAGAAGACCCAGTCCGCAGCTCATAGGTTTGAGACCGGCCGGTATCCTCAACTTTTACGAAGGTATCAGTGTCTGAAAAGAATGCGCCCCAGGGTATCCCCTCAAACCCATTCGGGTCATTCTGCATCGGGACGGCGGACGCCGAGGCACCCAGCAAAAGGAGTGAGAATAACAGGCAGGCGAGAGAAATGCACCAGATCCGAGGGTCGCGGCAGAGGCGGCGAAGCATGTTACTCCGCTGAATCGGTAATATGGTCGTTGAACCGAGGGGCCAAGGTACGGCTATCGATAAACACAAATCCCCGTTCCGTATCCGCATGGTAGGTGACGCTAATTTCGGTATCAGCCCCGCGCCACGTATACTGCTGATTCAGTCCTCGCATCATCTGCCCTGGAACGCGATCGAGGGAACCGAACTGTTGCTCAAGGTAGGCAAGTATCTGTTTGTGCTGATCGCCACCCTGATAGTGAATGGTCACGCGAGCAAATTGCTGGTCAACCGATAAGAAATGAAGACTCTCGACTGGAATTCCGGCATATGATGGCGGACGGTCTTTCAATCGGTATTCATTCACATGCGGGCCAGCTCTAGCGATTTCTAAGTCCGGCCTCGCTGTTAAGGCAACTCCCCAGGCTAAGCTCTGGAAACCATTCGGATCGTTCTGCATCGGCACAGCATAGGCGAGAATAGGGGAATAGGTCAGATAGAACAAAAGCCCCAACAGGGCACGGTATCGAGCCATATGGTTTCGCTGTGGTTCGATCATGCCAGAACGCTACCATGGCCGATCGCATGGTGCAACTCCTGCAGTTTTGTTGAGAATGTCCGAAGGCATAGCTTATAATGCGCGCGTTTTTCCATGTGGATCGAGACAAGGAATCGACTCGATGATTGAAAGTGATGCATTTGTCCAAGCACTCCAAGATATCGGGGTAGATTTCTTTACAGGGGTTCCGGATTCGATCCTGGGCGGCATCATTGCCGAATTGATGGAACGACGGCTCTACACTCCGGCCGTTCGGGAAGATGAAGCGGTAGCCATGGCCGCCGGGGCCTACATGGCTGGCAAGATTCCTGCCGTCCTCATGCAGAACTCTGGGCTTGGGACATCACTGAATACGCTCATCTCGCTCAACTATATCTATTGCCAGCCCTGTATTCTCATCGTGTCCTGGCGTGGGCATGGTGGGAAGGATGCCCCCGAGCATCTCGTCATGGGTGAAGTCATGCCTCAGTTTCTCGATACGATGAAGATTCCTCATCGGACGCTGACGGAAAAGACGGCCATCGACGATCTGAAGTGGGTAGCCGAGACATTTATGAAGAAACGAATTCCCGTGGCCCTGAATATCACAAAAGGCGTGATCAAGGGATTGCACCCATGAGGCCTGAAGAAGGCACAATGCTGAGTCGAGCCCAGGCGATGGCTGCCTTGTTGGAATTACTCACCGACCAGCCTGTGATTATTTGCAATGGCTTTCCGTCCCGCGAGGCGCAACACATTGCCGACCGGCCCACTCATTTCTATATGATCGGATCCATGGGGTCGGCAGCAGCGATTGCCCTGGGCGTCGCGTTGTCGAAACCAAAGAAACACGTGATTGTCTTCGATGGTGACGGGAACGTCCTCATGGGCATGGGAACACTCGCAACAGTGGGAGCACTAAAGCCAAAGAACTTCATTCATGTGGTGTTCGACAACGAAGTCTACGGCACAACCGGCAATCAGCCGACGATTTCCAATGTCGTTCCGCTTGAAAAAGTCGCAAAGGCAGCCGGGTACGTGCACGTCGAACGGGTGCGGGAACGTGAAGATCTCGTCTACGAGTTCAAGGACATGCTGACGAAAGATGGACCGAGCATGTTGTTGGTAAAAGTCAATGAGATGGTGGAAGATGCAGGACGCGTGAAGCTCGACCCGCCGGATATTACGAAACGGTTCATGCAGGCAATCAAATGACACGTGAGGGCTAAGGAGCGAGGGGAAGAACGACAACATGATTTTATTGAATCCAGGACCGGTGAATGTGTCGGAGCGGGTACGTCAGGCGCTAGTACATCCAGATGTATGCCATCGCGAGTCAGAGTTTACCGAACTTTTACACGGGATTCAGGCGAAGTTACTGAAACTCTTTGTGCCGGGAGCGGAAGCGGATTATGCCGCGGTGGTCTTGACAGGATCGGGAACTGCGGCGGTAGAGTCCGCCGTCATGTCGGCGCTCCCACACGGCAAACGGATGCTAGTGCTCAACAACGGCGTGTACGGCGAGCGTATTTCTCAGATGGTCGGCCTCTATCGTCTAGGCGTGTCTGAGCTTAAATACGATTGGACGACAAGGCCGGATCCTGAACGGTTGCGACTCGCACTACGACAACATCCCGAAGCGCATGCGGTCGCCATGGTCCATCACGAGACGACCACCGGGCTTATCAATCCGGTCAAGGAGATCGCGGATGTCGTCGATAGCCAGAACCGGGTGTTCATTCTCGACGCAGTCAGTGCTCTGGCCGGGGAACCGCTGGATATCGCAGGATCGCACATTTATATGGTGGCGGGCACAGCTGGAAAGTGCATTCAGGGATTCCCGGGTGTGTCCTTCGTGCTCGTCCGCAAGGGATTTCTGGAGCGGATGCGGGGCTACCCCAGACGATCGATCTATCTGCACATCACGCAGTATGTGGACGACCAGGGTCGTGGAACCATTCCATTCACACCGGCAGTGCAAGTCTATTACGCATTCAACGAAGCATTGGATGAACTCATGGAAGAAGGAGTCGCCAAACGAATTCTTCGGTACAAGAAGGTCGCAACCTTGATCCGAGAACGTATGGCGAAACTCGACGTAAAGCCGCTCCTGACTCCTGACAAACTCTCCAACACGATCACTGCCTACTATCTTCCAGAGGGCATGACCTATCAGTCATTGCACGATCAACTCAAGAAAGAGGGCTATGTGATCTATGCGGGGCAAGGCCAACTCCAGAGCCAAATATTCCGCGTCGCGAACATGGGCGCTCTAACCGAGACGCAGTTGGTCGGATTCCTCGATGCGTTCGAACGGATCTGCGGCACAACATGAAAGCCATCATCCTTGCAGCCGGGGTCGGGAAACGGCTGTGGCAGGTCACGCAACATCGCCCGAAGTGCCTCATTGAGATCGGGGGGCAGACCCTCTTGCACCGCTATCTCACGTCGCTTCGAAGCGTCGGCATTCACTGCGCTGACATCGTTGTGGGCTACAAGCAGGAGATGATTCGCATGGCTGTGGCAGCAAACGACTGTGGGATACGCGTGAATTTCCTTGTGAATGAACAGTTCCATCGCGGCAGTATTTCCTCACTCTGGATCGCTCGCATGGCATTGGATGACGATGCAATCGTCATGGATGCAGATGTACTTTTTCATCAAGAAATCTTGCGCCGTTTGGTACAATCTCCCTGTGAGAATGCCCTGCTCATGGACGAGACTGTCAAGCAGACTGGCGAGGAATGCATGGTCGTAGTCGAAAGCGGGCGCGTGATAGCGCTGACAAAAACAATGCCATTACACTACGACTACGCCGGGGAAGGCGTGGGCTTCCTCAAGATTCGGCATGCCGACGTACCCCATGTGGTGGCGTCACTCAAAACCCATGTGGATCGCGAAGACTGGCAAATGGAATACGAGGATGCGCTCGTGGGATTTTTTCGCGAGGTCAAAGTGGGGCACGAAAAGATCGGCGGACTTCCTTGGACAGAGATCGATTTCATTGAAGATGTGACGAAAGCGGAACGGGATATATTGCCAAAACTGTAGCGATGTCTTCGGCACATTGCTGACCGGTGTTTCAAGAGATGAGAGACGGAATAGATCATGAGTGAGAGTATCGTTGAGAAACAGACAGGCCTCCAAGGGTTGAGCACGGCAATTCTCTTGCCGTCAGTGAGCCTGTTCGGCGAGTCGGCTGGATTGTATACCGACGAGGTAGGCCCGCTCACCAGTGTGGTAGGGATCGGCCTGTTTCAGCGAACAGTATTGACGCTGCAGCGCGCCGGCATTCGACAGCTCATGGTGTTGGTAGGGCCGGAAGAGGACCAGCTCAAACAGGCATTGGGCAAAGGGTCACGGGTGACGATCCCTGTGCGCTGGTTGCCGATCCGAGAGTTTCCACTGGATGATCTACGCACATGGGACACGCTGGCTGCTGAAATCCGTGGATTCTGCCTCCTGTCCGGTGTGCAAGGCGTGTTTACGAGTCCCTTGATTGAGAGCCTTCGGCATGAGGTGCAGGAAGGCCAGGCGATCGTCGTGGCACGAGCCGATACCGCTCGGAGTCGACCATCGAGCCGTTCGAGCGTGCGCATGAAGGTCCAGGCGGGGCGACTCCTCTCGATTACCTCAAAATGGGATGATGCCGCATTGGTGGCAACAGACTTGGTGGTGCTTCCTGCCAGTTTCATGATCGCTGCCGGCCACGTCGAAGTAGAAGCGGGCACAGTACCGATCCGTCGATGGCTCGAACGAGCTGCAGTGGATGGGCATGTACGGGTATTGTCTACGGAGACAAACCCGTCCCACTGGTATCAGGACGTGCGCGATGCTGCGGATGTCAAGGTCGCTGAAAGAAAGCTTTTTAATTCCCTCAAAGGCGAATTCGAAGGCTTCGTCGACCGGTACTTCAACCGGAAGGTCTCCCACTGGTTCACGCGCATCTTTCTCGCCGCAGGCTTCTCGCCGAACATCATCACGATCCTGGCGACCCTGGTTGGGCTGATCGCAGCCGCCAGTTTTGGCGTCGGGACCTATAGCACCGGCATCATAGCCGCGCTGTTGTTCCAACTGGCGGCGATCATCGATTGCTGCGATGGTGAAGTCGCACGGCTGACGTTCACCGAATCGCCGTTCGGGGCCTGGCTCGATATCACAATGGACAATGTGGTGCACATGGCGATCTTTGCCGGCATTGCCGTGGGCTCCTACCTGCGCATGGCTGGAAGCGACGGTGCCTGGATTCCTCTCGCACTGGGTTCGGCTGCGGTCCTTGGAAATGGGCTCTCATTTTGGCTCGTCACCCGCGCGCAAAAGATCAAGTCATCGAATGGATGGAAGACCCCGACACAGGCCCGCTGGTCTGACTTCATGCTCAAGAATGTCGCGAGCCGAGACTTTTCCGTCGTCGTGCTGATATTCGCCGTCATCGGCAAGCTCGATTGGTTTCTCGGTATGGCCGCAATGGGCTCTGTGGTGTTTTCGCTCCTGATGCTCTGGGTTATCAGACCGTCTGCCAGGATCCGTGTTTAAACTCCTCTTTCTCTTTGTCGGCCTCCTGACCCTCGTATTCATCGTCTGGCATATCGGCCCTGGACAGATTTTCGATGCGGCGGCGCAACTCGGGCCGATCGCACTCCTCGTTATGCTGATTCCCTCCATCATCATGTATATCGTCGAAGCCTACGGGTGGAAAGTCACGTTGGGGCCGTCGGCGAAAGGTATTCCTTTCTGGCGTGTGCTTGCGATTCGAACTGCCGGTGAAGTGGTAAACATGACCACGCCAACCGCCTACGTCGGAGGTGAGCCGCTGAAAGCCTATCTCCTCAAAAAACAGAACGTGCCGATGGTGGAAGGGCTCGCCTCGGTGATCATTGCAAAAACGACGATGACGATTGCCGAGGTGTTGTTTATTTTGCTCGGCATCGCATTGGGTGTGTGGCAGTTAGGCGGGAACGACTCATCCGGTCAGACCATGGCCGCAGCACTCTTGGGTGTGGGGCTGCTGGCCTTCGGGACTGCGGCGTTCGTGTTCGTGCAGCGGCAAGGCCTCTTTACGTGGCTATTGGGATTTCTGAGGAAGATCGGTCTGAAGATCGCCTACCTCGAAACGCGTGAAGAGCAGTTACGGTCGTTGGATCGAACGATTTTAGCCTTCTATCGCAACAACCGTCCGGCCTTTTATTCCTCTACCGGGCTGTTCTTTCTTGGGTGGATGGCGGAAGCATTGGAAGTCTACGTCATCATCTATTATCTCGGTGGTCCGGCCATGGCGCTCTCCGCCATCTCCATCGGCGCCCTCTCCGTTTTCATCAAAGGCGGCACCTTCTTCATCCCCGGCAGCCTCGGCGCCCAAGACGGTGGGAACATGCTCTTGCTGAGCGCTTTTGGCTATTCCGACGTCACCGGCATCACCTTCGCGTTGCTCAGGCGGTTCCGCGAGTTGGTCTGGATCGGACTGGGGCTGTTGTGCTTGGCAATGCTGGGTGGGCGTGCGGCGGCAATTCAGGAAAGTCGCACTCACAACTCAGGAAATGGCTCCTGATATTGCTCTTTTCACTGATGCTGATAGCTGCACCCTGCAAATTCGAGACGGTTTACGCCCGCACCTTTGGCAACTCTTTGTTGCACTTGATGAGCTAGCGGACTTTGTAGAAATATGTGCCCATGGCCATGACGTGTTCTGGTCTGTTTCTCACTCATCTACTCTCTATCAAGACGTTTATTATGTCTTGGCCCATCACAAATGTCACAAACTGGCGAACAGGATGAGCGACTTCAGGCATACCTCAGCTCATCAAGTTATTCCAATCCCAACGGAAGTGCATTGTTAATGCGGAGGACTCTAAAAAGTCTAAAGAAGAAATCCTGAAAATATTGAAGTCGGAAGACTCAGACTTCGAGATGTTTAGGAAAAGTTCGTTAAGCGCTGAGGGCAAAGCATGGTTCGAGGAACAGGCTGTGTCCCAATGGCGCGACTCGAAGAGGGAACGTTTAGCGGACCATACGGTCTACCTCAAGAATAAACAAGGCCACTACTTTAGAAGCCCAGTAGTCTGCATTGACCATGATCTCTCCATGCTTACCGGAATCATGGATACATTTTTGGTAGGTATTTTCCTAAAGCAAAAGGCGAAGGAGCCTGAGGTTTCGTGAGCGGCAGGTCCATTAGAATGGCATCCTTGTCGTTCCGACAGGGCCGTCGAACAAAATATGATGGTCTTTCCGAGCTCGCTCGTTGTCTCTCTCTAAAGGGACAGCCTGGTCGATCTCGTCACTGCACGTATCGAACGAGCACCGTTTCATCGTACGCGTTCTGCGAGCAAGAAGAGCACCTGGCCCGCGCCCTCCCAACGGTTTGACACTCCCCAAGGCTGTTTGCTACGCTCCGCGCCGACTAGCGCCTATCGTCGGCAAGACCGAGCCCCATGAACATCAAAGACTACCTGGAACAGAAGCGGGTCGACGTGGATCGGTTCCTCGATTCTGTTATGCCCGGCATCGCCACCCCGCCCACCACGCTCCACGACAGCATGCGGTACAGCCTCATGGCGGGAGGGAAGCGAGTCCGCCCGATCCTCGCCATTGCCGCGGCAGAAGCAGTGGGTCAGTCGGCGCTGGGATTGATGCCAATCGCCTGCTCGTTGGAACTGATCCACACGTACTCTTTGATTCACGACGACCTGCCCGCGATGGACAACGACGACTTCCGGCGCGGTAAGCCCACGAATCACAAGGTCTACGGCGATGCGATGGCGATCCTGGCCGGCGACGCCTTGCTGACGATGGCGTTCGATCTCTGCAGCCATCCGGATCTGATGAAGGGCTGTGACCCGGCACGCCAAGTCCGTTTGATTCAAGAACTGGCCTACGGCTCGGGGAACATGGGGATGGTGGGTGGTCAGGTGTTTGATATCCAGGCTGAAAACAAGGACATTGATCTTCCGACGCTTCAAAACATCCATAAACATAAGACCGGCATGTTGATCCGCGCAGCGGTACGGATGGGTGCCCTGGCCGCCGGCGCAGGCGATCGCCAATTGGATGACCTCACAAGCTACGCTGAGGATGTCGGACTGGCCTTTCAGATTGCGGACGACGTGCTCAATGTGACGGGGACACGCGAGGAATTGGGCAAGAATCCTAACACCGATGCAGAACGAGGAAAGAAAACCTACCCGACGTTCTACGGGGCCGACGGAGCCAGGAAACTAGCAGATGACTGTGTGGCCCGCGCCATCGCGCGCCTCTCTCTATTCGGCCCAGCCGCCGACCCTCTTCGTGAGATTGCGCGCTATATCACCTCGCGGAAGAACTAACGTAAAACGTGACACGCAACCCTCTCGTTTCGATTATGATTTCTCGCCACCCACGTTTCACCTTTCACGTTTCACCTTTCACGTCTTCAAAATGAAGGCTCTCGTCACTGGTGCAACCGGATTCGTCGGCGGCGCAGTAGTACGCGCGTTGGTCAATACTGGTGTTGACGTTCGCGTTCTGGCCCGAGCCGGAGCCGACCTCCAGAATATTCAGAATCTGGCCGTTGAGCGGGTCGAGGGCGATCTGCGCAATCCGGTCTCGTTGCGCGCCTCACTAACCGGATGCCAACAGCTCTACCATGTGGCGGCGCACTATGCGCTCTGGGCCAAAGATCCCTCGATCTTTTACGACATCAACGTCACCGGTACGAAAAATCTGCTGGGGGCGGCCCGCGATGTCGGCGTCGAACGGATTGTCTACTGCAGCACCATCGGCGCCATCGGCCTTCCGCCCGAGGGGGGACCCGGCACAGAGGAGACGCCCGTTTCGATCGAGCAGATGGCCGGCCACTACAAACGATCAAAGTACCTGGCTGAACAAGAGGTCATGAAGCTCGCGAAGGCAGGGCTGCCGGTCGTCATCGTAAACCCAAGTGCTCCCGTCGGTGCAGGGGATGTGAAACCCACCCCGACGGGACAGGTCATCGTGGACTTCATGAAAGGCCGCATGCCCGCCTATATCGAAACCGGGATGAATATCGTGGACGTCGATGACGTGGCCGCCGGTCATCTGCTCGCGATGGAGAAGGGACGGATCGGCGAGCGTTACATTCTAGGCAACAAAAACTTGATGCTGCGAGAGGTGTTTGAGATTTTGAGTCGATTGACCGGCATCAAGGCACCCACGATCAAACTCCCAAGACTGGCGATTCTCCCTTTGGCCTACCTGAACCTATGGATCGCCAACCTCACCGGCCAGTCCCCCCGTATTCCGCTGGAAGGGGTAAAGATGGCAAAATATAAGATGCACTACGATTGCAGCAAGGCGATCCGCGAACTCGGCATCCCGCGCACGCCGCCTGAGGTGGCGCTGGAGAAGGCCGTGCGCTGGTTCCGAGATCACAAATATGCATAGTCAGATGCTGAAAAAGGCCCCCATCTTTGTTCTCGGCTTGACAAGATCCTCAACCTACCCCACCCGGGAAAAGAGCTGTTCCGACAGCTCGGGGTTGGGTAGGTGAGCAGTCTACGCCTTGTATCTTGGGCCGAGCGCGGTAATGATACAGCACATCATCAACGCGGGCGTCCGAAGCCTTGGCGAAGGAGGACACGCTTCGGCGGGTTCCGCCGAAGACACAAAAGGGACCACGGCTGTAAAGCCGTGGGGCTCGACCGTTGCGGGGTTGGCTATCGATCTGCGCTAGGCCGTTCTCAGTACGCTGTGAGAATACCTTCGCCTGTCATCCAACACGTTGCCGGAGGGCGATGTCGTTGTGACAACTTGTTTGTGGTGGGGTGGAGTCTTTGTCATGTAAGGCGCGATATTTCATGGCGGCTATTTGCACCACGAGCCGCAGGAATTCCTGTTCAGTCTTCGCATCTGGCACGTCGAGTTCGATATACGGATCACTCGGCAAGGGGCTCATGAAGACCTCCAAGTTATGGTCGGGATAAGGGGAGGTTGAAGAATATAAGAAGGGACGTTCGGCTCAATTAAGACCAGATTAAAACTTTGTTAATTCGCGCGTGGGTTCGCCAGGACTCATCATGCGAATTCATCCCATCCATTCATAATGTTACAGGTCTGTAACCAACCCGCAACCGCGTCGTGATCTGAGTCTGAGTAAAATTCTACTTCTCGTGATTGGCACGTTGATCGGAATTTTGATGACGGCTGCCGGTGGTCGATGCGAGTGGAGAAGATCTGCGGTCCAGCCGTCGGAATGTGGTTGTGCTCGAAAACTGAGACCTAGTCGATGGAGTGAGCGACTAGAGTCGGCAGAAGATTCACTTCGGATGTAGAGGCCTATTTTAGAAGTAGTCATCGGTAGCGAACCTCCATGATCGATCATTCTGCCAAACACCAACATTCAGCTGCCGCGCTCCCGAATGTTCTTGAGGAACCGCACCATCTCCTGAATCGTGAGCTCAGCTGGCTGCAATTCAATCAGCGCGTGCTGGAAGAAGCCGAGGACAAGCGGCACCCCCTCTTGGAACGCGTGAAGTTTCTGGCGATCTTCGCCACGAACCTGGATGAATTTTTCATGATTCGTGTGTCCGGTCTCCATCATCAGATAGTTGGCGGGTTTGCGGGAACAACGCCGGACGGGATGACACCATCTGAGCAAATAGGGGCGATCAACCGGGAGTTAATCGCCCACTACGAACGATACGACCGGTGCTGGAAGCAGGACGTTTTGCCCGGGCTACGAGATGCAGGCATTTGTGTTCTGCAGTACGTGGAGCTGGCGCAGAGGGAGCAAGAGGCGCTACAACAATACTTTCAGCGCGAGATCTTTCCCACGCTGACACCGCTAGCCTTTGATCCGACCCACCCCTTTCCGCATATCTCGAGTCTGAGCTTTAATCTTGCCGTGATGGTGAAGGACCCAGAACGCGGCGACTGTTTCGCGCGTGTGAAAGTGCCGGATGTCTTCCCTCGACTGGTTCCCATCCGCGCCGACGAAGATATTGCCCTGCAGCAGATGGGGTTGGACGTGGCGGGAAAAGTGCAACAATTTGTCTGGCTGGAAGAGGTCATCGCGCATAACCTGGCTAGCCTCTTTCCCGGCCTGGAGGTGGTGGCAACATACCCATTCCGTGTGACGCGAGATGCCGATGTCGCCATCGAGGAAGACGAAGCATCTGATCTGATTGCGGCGGTGGAGGAGCAGCTCGATCAGCGGCATTTTACGTCAGCCGTTCGATTGGAACTGGATGCGGCGACACCGGGGCATATTCGCGAGATTCTGACACGAAATCTTCAGCTGCCGCCGTATCTCGTCTACGCAGGTCGCGGTCCGATCGGCATGGCCGGGATTCGTGAACTATACGCTCTCGATCGTCCCGATCTGAAGGATCCGCCATTTTTCCCGGCCGTCCCGTCCTGCTTGAACAAATCGGGCAGTCTCTTGGCTGCCATCCGCCAACAGGATGTGCTGTTGTATCATCCCTACGACAGTTTCATGCCGGTCGTGGAGTTTCTACGGGAAGCCGCACACGATCCCGACGTCCTTGCTATTAAACAGACCCTGTATCGCGTCAATCCGAAATCACCCATTGTCGATGCGCTGATGGCCGCTCGCATCAACGGCAAGCAAGTTGCGGTCCTGGTTGAGCTCAAAGCTCGATTCGATGAAGAGAACAACATTGAATGGGCCCGGAAACTTGAAGATGAAGGCGTGCATGTTGTGTATGGTGTGCAAGGGCTCAAGACGCATGCGAAGGTCTGTCTTATCGTCAGGCGCGAACCAGAGGGAATTCGCCGCTATGTCCATCTCGGCACTGGAAATTATAACGTTGTCACCAGTCGCATCTATACCGATGTGAGTTATTTCACGTGCGACCCTGCCATTAGCCGCGATGTCTCCGATCTGTTCAACTCACTGACCGGGTACTCCCGCAAGCACTCCTATTCCAAGCTACTCGTTGCCCCGACGACGCTCAGGCAGCAACTCCTTGATCGAATCGAGCGCGAAACGTGTCGCCACCGCGAGCACGATGATGGATATATCGCCTTCAAGATGAACTCGTTGGTTGATACGCGGTGCATCCAGGCGCTGTATCGAGCGGCACAAGCCGGAGTCCGGATTGATCTGCAGGTACGAGGTATTTGTTGTCTGCGGCCAGGTGTCCCGGGCATCAGCGAGACCATCACCGTCACCTCGGTGGTTGGGCGTTTTCTTGAACATGCGCGGATCTACTACTTTCGTCACGGTGGACAGGACGAGGTGTTGATTGGGAGCGCGGATTTGATGCCGCGCAACCTGGATCATCGGGTGGAAGTGATTTTCCCTGTGGAATATCCTCGCTGGCGCAAGGTCATCGTCAATGACATTCTCGGTGTCGGGCTGCGGGACAACGTGCAAGCCAGACGGTTACTCGCTGACGGGACCTATGAACGCATGCAGCCGGTAGAGGGTGGCACAGCCGTGAATTCTCAGGATTGGTTTTTGAACCACTGGAAACCCAGGACGTAAGGGGTCGCTTGAAGACACCGGCAACGTCAGCGCGTTGGACCTCTCCACGTACGACCTACTGGGACACTGTGAATCAATGGCGACAATCCCTGTCATCGATGTAGAACAAGGCGGTGGCGGTCTGACTGAGGTCATCATGATGCGAGAGTATACGGCTCCATTATTTCCCCAGGCAGTTTTATGAACAGTAATCACCATTCATCGACTAGCGCAGTACGTATGCAGGACCCAATTCTTTCCGATCCCGGCCAAGTCGTGAGGCATTTTAGACAGATGGTACTCTGGCCTCTGCAGCTGATGCCGATTCGTGATGATAAACCGATTCAGAAGCATTGGGACTTTATTCAGACACAGGACAGTCTCTGGCGAGAAGTCGAGGACGAATTTACCGGCGATCCGGCCCTATTTCAGGAACGGCACTACAGCGAATTCATCACATTCCTACCCTCAGTCCAGCGATTTCTATACGGCGAGGGCACAGGCCGCGGGACCGGCGTCAATCAGGAATCGCCCATTCGCGTATTTCGCCGCACCGATATTGCCAACGTGCGGATGACCTATCCCGATTCCGGATCTGTACCGATCACATTCGGGGTGGCGCATGTGGATTTGTATTTTTTCTACGACATCGACATCGTCATCATGGCCATGGAAATTTTCGCCGACGATCTCCTGCTGCCCTGGGTCGAGGACACTATGCTTCGTTTTGCCAGAGGGTATCCCACGTATTGGGAGCCTGAAGGGCACGGTGGCCACTGTCTGAAAAAGGCGGAATGGCTCGCCAAGGACGGTACGGTGCTGGCGGTGTCCGACTACGAGCACAAGGAGAAATATTTATCCTTTGCGTGTCAGTACCGAGCGCCATGTATCGCCTCTCACTGGGAATTTCTGCTCGAACCGCTGGTACACCACCATTCCGGCAAGCCTGGCCTCATCCGCTATCGGCAGATCGAGTCTCACCTGCTGCCGTTGATGGCCTATCTGACGATTGATAATCCCGCCGCGCTGACCCGCGGGGATTTCATTCGGCTTGGGCTCGCCGCTGCGCCGGACCCGTTGGACTCTCTGCCCTATTCCGAGCAGCACCTGTGCGATTTTGAAGATCGATTTTTCTATGATCGTTACTGGAACGAAAAAGACCGGGAGCGCCCGGGAACTCGCTTTATCTGCAGCGGACGTGTCTTCACGGAAGTGAGTGACCGCAGCGAGCGGTTTTTGGTCACTCGGAAGACGGGACTCGAACAGTTCCGGCATGAGTATTTTATGTTATTTCTGATTTCCCACTTTCATAAGGCGGCCATGCTCATGTTAGCCGACCGCCTCGTCGACGCGCTGAATCGTCTGGAGCCTGGTAGCCCGGAGTCGGTCAGAAACTTCCAACGTGTGACTCGGCAGATTCTCGGCGTGCTCCTGCGGTTCACCCATCGGTACTGGTTCCACGATGTGTCGGAACATACGCAGGTGAAAGAACTGTTTCGCATGACGAATAGGCATCTTGGAACGGCTCAATTATACGCCGAGGTCCGGGAAGCCATTGAGGATATGAGTCAGTATCTCGACAGCGATGTGCTGCGCCGGCAGGGAGAGACGATGGTGCGACTGACCGTCGTCACCACGGTCGGTTTGATCGGCATGGCCACGACGGGCTTTCTGGGCATGAATTTGATCGCGGAGGCCGAGGGTTCATTGGCAAGAAAGCTTTTCATTTTTCTGCTCGTCCTAATCCCCGCGATAGCCGTGACCGTCTATGCGGTGCTGAAATCCAGGCGTCTGTCGGAATTCCTTGAAAAGGTAGCCGACGAGCGTGTCCTGGCGAAAGACAAGTGCGCCGCCTTCCTTGACGTATGGAAGGCCAAGCACGATCGGTAATTGGCCGGTGCAGGTTATTCGAACCCGGAGGCAGCGATGGAACGACATCTTGATGTCGAGCTGAACGAGATCAAAAAAAATCTTTTGCTGATGGGCGGCTCAGTTGAATCTCAACTCGAGGACGTCTTGCAAGCGTTGATCGAACGCAATGTGGATCTAGCGGTTCGCGTCGTTGAAAACGACATGATGATCAATACGCTGGATCTCGAAATCGACGAGGCGTGTCTCCGTCTCCTGGCCCTCCACCATCCGAGGGCCGGCGATCTCCGATTTATCACGACGACTATGAAGATTTCTTCAGAACTCGAACGAATGAGCGATCTGGCAGAAAATATCGCCGAACGGGTGATCGAGTTGAACCAAGAGCCTCAGCTCAAACCCTATATCGATATTCCGAGAATGGCTGGGTGGACGAGCAGGATGGTCAAAGAGTGTCTGGATGCCTTTGTGAATCGCGATGCCGAACTGGCGCGAAAAGTGTGTCGGGACGACGGTTTTATCGATGGCCTCACGGGGCAACTCTTCAGAGAACTCGTCTCGTTCATGCTGGAAGATTCAGGGGCCATCACGCGGGCGACCCGCCTCACGTTCATCGGCAAGTATTACGAGCGGATCGCCGACCATGCGACGAACATCGCTGAACTCGTCGTCTATATGGTGGAGGGCAAGATTATCCGGCACATGGCGGCACAGAAGTGAGAGACGAGCCAGCATGATTCAGGAAGACGTCTTCTGCCCCTGCCTGTTCGTGCTGCCTGCCCCCAGACTGTCTGGGCAAGCTTGATGGCGGATAGGCCTGCAGCTCCCCCTACGCACTGTATCGACTAGGCCTTACTTCTTCCTTGCGGCTCAGCGCGCCTGTCTCGCGTCGGGGCCGAGATTTTTCGACGAATCGTCACACATGAAACGTTTCTGAAAAAGCGCGCCGGCAGTTCTTCGATTGACGGTTGACGGGGTATCTCCCTCAGTGCCCTCCCATCGGAAAGAAGGAGACCGCAATCGAGACGGTGATCAGGACGATGATAATCCATTCAAGCATTTCCATGCGGCGGGTGGTCGTGCGGTCCGACATCTTGCTGTAGATGCTTTCCAACGTCTCCAGTTTTCGCAGAATGCTCGCATCCCAGGCTTCTAAGTGGAAACGTTGGGAGGCGAGACGATAGACACGAGCCAGGTACTGGTCGCCTAACAGCTTCAAGGTGTTCGTTACCCGCTCGAACAGGAGCGCGCCGTCGACTTGCAGTTGCGCGATATGCGTGGTGTCTTTGTCGTGCAGACCGGGGAGCGGAAGCAGGCGTTGTTTTCGAGCGAGAGTGGCGTACCCCTCGTTCAGCGCCGTATCGAGCTGTTCGTCGAGCATCCGCATTTCCAAAAGCTCCACATTGGCAAATTCCAGTACGGCTCGCACATCGTCCATCTCGTTTCCAAAGATCACGGCCGAGTGCCAGTCGATAAGAGCCGCGTCTCCGGCTCCGTACGAAATGCGGCAGGACGTGGCATCTTGAATTTCTTGGTCTGCGAGCGGTGTCCGTTCGCCACGCAGCACCTGCGCCAGTTCCGCCTCCCGGCTTGTCCAGGGCGGAAGCGATTGCTCAGGCGAATAGAATTCAATCGAGAAGATGATGTAGTCCTCCACCTCTTGGGCGATCTTGGGCCGTTCGATCGACGGATGAATCGCCTCAACGAGCTGCTCGACCCGCTTGCGGGATTCCGTGAGTAAGGGCTCGTTCTCGTAGAGCGACTCGCTGAGCTCGAGCAGGGCATCGAAGGGACCGTCCAGCGTAAATCGGTAGGTGATGGTCACGGCGCCGAAGTCATACACCATGACTTCGACCGTAGGACTGGATCGATACTGGCCGACCGCGAAGCTTCCCCCTTCTTGCATAAGACGGAGTGGAGCCGGATGGTATTCGAAATATTGCGGAGCCCTCGTCTTATGCCGGAGGCGACTGCGCTCTCTGTCAGCCGTGATCCGGCGATTGACGTCCTCCAAGTCGATCGCCCACCCGATATCGTAGGCAAACACGGCATAACAGGTGCCTTTATTGATCGTGAGTGAAGTCAAAGAAGACGCGCACATTGAAGTCCTCGCCCTCAGTGAAGCGTTATCTTAACACCGGTGCAGGAGGGGAGTGTCAAGGGCCACGCATGTCATGGCCACACCGACACCCGTCCACCCCTGATGATCGAGAGTCGAACGATAGGTGCAGCACCATTCTCTCTCAGGAGCACCATCTTTTAATACTGCTGTTACGAGTTTTTGAGCAAAAACAGATCTATTCGTAACAGACTTCTGCGACAGTGCTTCGCGTAAGGGGGCCGACAACGAGTCGGAAAGGAGAAGACTGCAGCTTCTTCGGACCGTTCCCGTGACGCGGCAACAAGAACAATCACTGGAGACATGAGAAACATTCGGTTCTTCTTCGTCTGCGAGATACCGTCCGTTGTCCCGCACGCATATGACAGGGAGGAGAGGCCGATGGCAGTTCGATATGGGCCAAGATTATTCATTCAATCATGTGCGCCGATACGGATCCCGTCACGCTCGCTGCTGCTGGTGTTATCCGGCACAGTGAGGAAATGTAAAAAAGAAGGGGTGAGGGTGAGAATTGGCAAGTGGGTTAGAAAGTGGGGATTTCCAGCAACGATGAGGGTCTGGTTGCTGCGCTTGCGGTAGTTTCCATCGAGATGACTGTGAGGCCACCATGAACACTGAGTTGTCGGCTCATGACGCCATCCCCTTTTCAATTCTTACACGTTGTGAGGAAGGAAATATTCATGAAGAACATTGATGATGACAGTGGTTGCAACACGTCGGGCAACGAGACCTTCCAAGACGTGCTCGACGCCCGCGTGTCCAGGCGTGGGTTGATTAGTGGCGGGCTCGCTACTGCAGTTTTTCTCTCCCTCGGTGGCGTCGACGCGCTGCTGAAAGCCGTCCCTGCTTTCGCCAACGGACAACGCCAGAAGCTCCTCGGTTTTCAGGGCATCTCGGTTTCGGACGCCGACAGCGTTCAAGTACCCTTGGGATACACGGCAGAAGTACTGATCGCCTGGGGCGATCCCGTGTCGAGTGGGCCAGCCTTCAAACAGGATGCCAGCAACAGCGCTGACGATCAGGCTCGGCAATGGGGCATGCACAATGACGGGCTGGTGTACTTCCCGATCGCCGGCTCTCAACGAGGACTCCTCGTCCAGAACAACGAATATACCGATGATGGCCTGCTGTTTAGTGACGGTGTCGCCAACTGGAACCAGGAAAAAACGAACAAATGTCTCAATGCCCATGGTGTCTCGATCATCGAGATCGGCAAGAGGGGCGGTTTCCTTCGGGACCGGCGGCGAAGAGGCGGCGAGTGGGACGTTGTCCGCCCGTCCCCTTTCGCCCGTCGTATCACCGGAATGACCCCGATCGAGATCGGCGGTCCAGCTGCCGGAGACGCCAGGCTTAGGACGATCGGTGATCCGACCGGCACGAAAGTCCTCGGCACACTGAACAACTGCGCGATGGGCTTTACGCCATGGCATACCTATCTCGCGTGCGAAGAAAACTTCAACGGGTTCTTCTTCACCGCGAGATTGGATCCCGATGCCAGGACCCCATTGGAGAAACGATACGGTATCGCTCCTTTTGGAACGGGATTCCGGCTGTATACCACCGACACCAGATTTAATACCGACACCGAGCCGAATGAACCGAACCGCTTTGGGTGGGTCGTGGAAATCGATCCATTCAGGTCGAATTCGACTCCCGTAAAACGGACGGCACTTGGGCGTCTGAAGCATGAGGGAGCACGGGTTCAGGAGACCAAGGATGGCAAAGTGGTTGTCTATATGGGCGACGATGAACGGAACGAATATATCTACCGCTACGTTTCGAACCTGCCGTGGCGTGTGGCGCGTCGTCGAGGGATCAGCCCCCTCGATGACGGCATCTTGTACGTGGCGAAGTTCAAAGTCGACGGCAGGGGTGAGTGGCTGCCGCTCACCCCGACGAACCCTGCCCTCGCAGCATGGACATTGAACGATATTCTCATCAACACGCGTGCGGCTGCCGATGCGGTTGGGGCAACTATGATGGATCGCCCTGAGTGGATTGATACGTTTCCCGAGACACTGACCGCTATTGCCACGCTGACGAACAACAACCGGCGCGGCAGTACCCCGGCGTCGGCCAATAACTCGGATGGCAGCACCGTGGCCGGCACCGCCCGTCCTCCAGTCGACGCGACGAATCCGCGTGCGATCAATAATTATGGACACATCATTCGATGGGATTACGCTCATGACTTCTCCGATCCGACGTTCGGGTGGGACCTCTTTGCTCTGTGCGGTGATCCCGGCAACCCGGGCCACGGGTCCACGGTCATCGGGGACAAGTATGGCTCTCCCGACGGTATCTATGTGGCGCCCAGTGGTCGCCTGTGGATAGAGACAGACGTGTCGACCTCGACTATCAACGCCGGGGCCTATGTGGGCTTCGGCAACAACCAGATGCTCTGTGCCGATCCCACGACCAGAGAGACGCGGCGATTTCTGGTCGGACCCAAGCAGTGTGAGATCACGGGGGTGTTCGTCACACCAGACGAAGAAGCCATGTTCGTCGGGATCCAACATCCGGGCGAGACGCCCGACGAAACGCCGAACGATCCGACCAATCCAAAGCTGCACAGTTCGTGGCCGGACGGTGCCGCGGGTGGGCGACCCCGTTCTGCCTGCGTCGTAATCACGAAAGACGATGGCGGCAAGATTGGCAGCTAAGCGTGAGTGGTGCCGCCCTCGCGGGTAATCACACGCTTTCCGTGTAACCACTGTGCGCGTGCACTGGATTGATCGGCGCACACGCCGAGAATAGATCATGCGCAGCCATACCACTCATCCCCTGGCGGCATATTCCCCAGATCCGGCGCTCGCGCTGCGCCGTGAAATGCTGGTGACGAGCCTTTTCAAGTATGTGGCGGAGATTCAAGAGATCGAGGACGGGTATGCCTTCAAATTTCGCCGCTCGGAACTGCTGATCCTCCGTATCGCCGATTACATCGTGTTCGAGGATCAACACTCTCCGCAATTGATGTTCGTGCTTGTTTCGGAGCCGAATGACGGTGTTGTATGGTTACAGGTCCGAGGGTCGGAAAGCGAGAAGGAACACATCCGAACTGCCTATATGCCTCACAAAATGTGCGCGAGGCCTCCAGCGTAAAGAGCGGAAATCGATTTCACACCAGTTGACGGCTTTTAGAGTCAAAATTTACCCTTCCAGTGTTAGGCCATCACTGGGCGATTCTTCTTCCGCCGATCGCTTCTGTAGATAGGCGTTCGGGCTTGCCGTGGTCTTTGATGGAGGCGTTGTTGGCGATTGAAGACGATCAAGTGGTCGCTGACGTCACCGCAGTGAATGCATCTCAGAACCGGGACTCTGCTCCCTCCCTCATAGATCATTTCGGATACTCTGAGACCGGCGCAGCGGGTGCATTGCATCATCGCTCCTTGTTGCACGGTAGTAGGTTGAGAGGACTCGATCAGATGGTCGTCTGTGACTGAATAGGGAATCTTCCTCGAAGAATCGCTCCGGACCAGCTCACGAGTCTGACCAGCTCACGGATCTGGAACGTCACTTCGCAAATCGTCCCGAACTGAAAGTCCGCAAGAAGCTGGTGAAGCCGGTCGGCCGTCTTATCGAGATTCACGTAGTGACGGAACTCTGAATGTCGCGTGTCTCGCATACGCGGCTGTGCCGCGTCGATCTCCCACGACCGCATGTAGGCGACGATCGGTTTGTCGAGGGCTTCGATTCGCGAAAGGAGAGATTTCAACACCGGGTAGTTGAGCGCACGAAGGTACCCGCCGCCTATAGCGATACGAAATCCCCCAACATTCAAGGTTGACGGTGGGACTTCCCAGAGACTGTGTTCGTTCCAGGAAAGCCGATGGATCCATTGGTTCGCGCCAGGAATCCCTCCCAGATCATGGATGATGGGAAGCACGCTGCTGTCGTAGAGAAATCCTTCTTCGGCGACGATCGGCAAGGCCCACGGTGTGTGTGCGGTGATGCTCAGGCTCGGTGCACGAAATCCTACAACATGGTGCCCGGTGATATCCTCCAAGATAGATTTGGCTCGACGAATGTCCTGTCGGAAACTCTGTGGGGTGTGTGTGGCGACCAATTCATGTCCGTAGCCGAGACAGGCTATTTCGTGGCCTGCCACCGAGACCGCGCGAATGACCGACGGATGTTGCTCAGCCAGCCATCCGAGTGTAAAAAACGTGGCCTTCGTTGAGTGGTGGCCCAGTATCTCGAGGATTCGCTCGACGTGTGAGTGTATCCGACTCTTGAATGATGACCAATGGTGCCGCCGCATAGGAGAGTCGAATCTCGATGCGTGAAAATGCTCTTCGAGATCGAAGGTCAAAATATGACATGGTTGTTTGCGGATATCTTGCATGGTGTTCTCCTCAAAGAAGTCGCAGCCCGGGGCGTATCCCTTCTCGGGGCGAGAGAAGGGATACGCGTGGGAAGCCAGGTTTGCGAGGGAGGCGCAGCTGGACTCCGATGTGCGGGCATGGATGTGAAGGTGTTCGGCATAGCATTAACTTCCGTCGGATTGTTGTTCGATAATCGTGAGACAGGGGACGCAGTACAGCGAGTCGGGTTGCACTCGGAGTCTGGCAGGTGGAATCTGATGATTGCAGCGGGAACAGATTCCGTAAGAACGTGTATGCAGAGATGTGAGTACCTGCTCAATCCGGCGGAGCTTCTCGATGGTGAGAAGTTTGACGGACAGAGCGATATCGCTCTCATACTCAGAGGCGGCTTGGTCGATCGGGTCAGGGAAGAGTTCGGGTTCTGTGGTGATGAGATGTGATACCATGGTCTCGCGTGTGAGTCTCGCTCGGAGTCTCGTGAGTTCGTTCTCAAGATCTGCATAATTCGCATTCTTCTGCCGGTGAATGTTCAGGTGTTTCGAAGGCACAATTCTCGAGACATGGTTCGATGAGCTGGTGTTCGGCATCGGCGTCACCTCCCTGTGGGCATATTTCTACTCCATTCATGGCACCGGACAATCAACGACAGATCAATTTTGTGTAACGTATGGTTCGTGCGTGCTGGAAGTGGAGCAAATAGTTAACACACTCGTAATATTTCCTTGTGACAGGTGTCATGATGTAACGCCGGCACACTGTGGCGTAACTGCGATAGGCGTATCACAGCGTCATATCGACGGAAGGAGAGTCGCGAGGTAGGGAGGAAGCAAGGAACGAGGAGGTGTCGTTGAACAGATTGCCGGCGTCGCTACTTCTTCGGGACTTGCTCGGACAGCTTGTACCCGAGGGATTTGACCGAGATAATCGCTTCGTCGAGTAGCGGAATCTTCAGCTTCAGCCGGCGGACATGCACGTCGACGGTTCTGGTGGTGCCGTAGTAGTCGTAGCCCCATACTGCATTCAAGAGGACATCGCGGGTCAACACACGGCCTGGGTGACGCAGGAGTTGTTCGAGCAATCCAAATTCCTTTGCGGTCAACGGGATTTCTTTTCCATCCACCAGCGCTTCGTGTCGCGAGAGATCTACCACCAGCGGACCGTATGTGTAGGACGTGTGCTTCGGGTCTTCCACTCTCTCCAATCGTCGAAACAAGGCCTTCACCCGTGTGACCAACACTTTGGGGCTAAACGGCTTGGTGACGTAGTCGTCAGCTCCCAGTTCGAGGCCGATGATGGTGTCGGATTCTTCGGCTTTGGCCGTCAACATCAGAATCGGGAGCAAGGCAGTGTCCGGCACACTTCGGATCTTCTTGCAGATCTCTAATCCGTCCATCTCGGGGAGCATAAGATCCAGAATGACCATATCGGGACGGTCGGTTTTGATCAATTTGAGACTGTCGGCCCCTGTCGTGGCAATTACCGTTCGAAACCCATCCTTTTCGAGATAGAGTTTCACCAACTGAGCAATGTCTGTCTCATCTTCTACGATCAGTATCTTCTTGTGTGTGAGAGTGGCCATATGGTTATCGGCGGAGCCGTTCGAGGCGATTGTGAGAAGCTCTTGAGCCTGTGTAATTCGAAGAGAGGATAGACCTTCAATGTTACAGATGCATTAAGAAATATGAGATCGACATACATCCCGGTAGGAACGGTCGAAAAGGACGGTTGACTAACCGTAACATTTCCAGTATTCTGGACATATGGACATTAAGGAAGCACTTGCCGCTTTCGATACACTTTCGCAGGAAACCCGCCTGCGCGTATTTCGTTTGCTGGTTGAGTATGGCCAGGCAGGTGCGCCGGCCGGCACGCTCAGCGAGTCTTTACATATTCCTCATAATACGCTGTCGTTTCATCTGTCGCACATGAGCCATGCGGGCCTCGTCGTATCGCGACGGGAGGGCCGGTCAATCATATACCGTGCCAATTTCGAGTTTTTTTCAGGGCTGATCCGCTACATGGTCGAGGACTGTTGCCGCGCCGAATTTGCCAGCATCCGCAATGATCACAAGCGGAAATGCTCGATCATTGAACTCTCACACTGTTGTCAGCCGAAGGAGAACATATCATGAAACGTTTTCATATCCATGTCGGGGTAGAACAACTCGATGAATCCATTCGTTTTTACAGTGCCCTGTTCGGTGCAAAGCCGGTGAAAACGAAAACTGACTACGCCAAATGGTTGCTGGAAGATCCCCGTGTGAACTTCGCGATATCCACTCGGGCAAAGAAAACTGGCATCGATCATCTGGGCATCCAAGTCGAGGAAGAGAACGAATTGGCAGAGTTGCGCGAACGCCTCAAGGCCGGGGACATGGCCGTGGTGGAGGAAGGCGAAACGGTCTGTTGTTATGCCAGATCGGACAAATCCTGGGTCCAAGACCCCGCCGGCATTCCGTGGGAAACGTACCGGACGATGGAGGATGCCCAACTATTTTCCGGCCATCCTGATCAAGCCGGACATGCGTGTTGTACGCCGGAGACGATGGGAGAACCTGATTGCTGTGCACCTTCTGAAAAGACCACGGGATGCTGTGACTGATGAAGTCTGATGTGCTCAACGTGCTGGTCCTGTGTACGGGTAATTCCTGCCGCTCTGTGATGGCTGAAGCACTGATCAATCAACTCGGCCATGGCCGGTATCGAGCATGGAGCGCCGGAAGTGTTCCTGTAGGATCGGTTCATCCTAAATCTATCGAGACGTTACAACGACATGGCCTTGATCCCGGTCAGCCGCGCAGCAAGTCATGGGATGAGTGTGCCGAACAATCGTTTGATTTGGTGATTACAGTCTGTGATCAGGCTGCCGGTGAAAGCTGCCCACGATTTCCTGGTAGTCCCAGAAGGCTGCATTGGAGCACGCCCGACCCTGCCAAAGTCACTGGATCAGAGCCCGAGATCGACGCCGCTTTTGATCAGACATTTTTCATGCTCAGAAGCCGTGTCGAAGATTTAATGACGAGGCTTCTTCATTCCCACACGTAAGTAGCTTCCAGCAAGCGCTTCCTGTATAGTCGCCGTATTCGAACCTACCCGAATGCTGCCGCTCACTCCATCATCGTTCCATCGTATCCTCAGCCGGGTTACTCCCGTCAACCGCGAAGAATTGCGCGGCCTCCTCTGGTCGTTTCTCTGCTTCTTCACCCTGCTGGCCTCGTACTATGTCTTGCGGCCGGTGCGCGATGAAATGGGCGTACAAACCGGTGCGCAGAATCTGCCGTGGCTCTTTTCCGCCGTATTCGTCTCGATGCTGGTCTTGGTGCCGCTCTTCGGCTGGATCGCCGGACGTCTTCCGGTTCGACGGCTCATTCCAACGGTCTACCTATTTTTCTCGAGCAATCTATTCCTGTTTTTCCTCGCCCTGATAAGCGATCTCCCTCGCACGACGGTGGCGCCGGTGTTCTTCGTGTGGGTGAGTGTCTTCAATCTATTCGTGGTCTCGGTGTTTTGGAGCGTCATGGCGGATCTCTATTCCACCGAGTCCGCGCGACGGCTATTCGGATTCATTGCCGCGGGTGGGAGCAGCGGGGCTGTTGCGGGTCCGCTGTTTACCGCGCTGATGGTGCCCTTTCTTGGCGTGGCACCTTTGTTGTTGGTCTCCATCGGGTTGTTGCTGGCAGCCATGACCTGTTTCTTTGCCGTTTTTCGGACGCACCCTCGACACGCCAGGGAAGGAGCGGGTACCACGATCCTCACAGTCGAGGTCGATGAGCGCGCGCCACCCAGCCTCTGGATCGGTCTTACAAAAATTTTGCAATCTCGTTATTTGCTTGGCATCTGCCTCTATTTGGCCTGTTATTCAGTGCTTTCGACAACGCTGTACAGCCAGCAGATGGTGCTCGTGCCTCAAGTGGTGGGCAGCGCTGAGGAGCGCACCCAGCTGTTCGCCTGGGTCGATTTCGCCGTGAACGGTCTGACGGTCCTCGCGCAGATTTTTCTGACAGGACGATTGCTTGCGGGACTCGGAGTGACGGCGATGCTTGTCCTTGTCCCGGCGTTCAACGTCGTCGGATTCTCCATCTTCGGCCTGGCGCCGATTCTAGCCGTGCTGGTCGTCTTCGGTGTCCTGCGGCGAGCCGGAGAATTTGCGATTGCCAAGCCGACTCGGGAGACCTTATTCACGGTCGTGTCGAAGGAGGAAAAGTATCAGGCGAAGAATGTGATCGATACGGTCGTGCACCGCGGCGGCGATATGGCGAGTAGTTGGTTCTCCAACGCGTTGCAGTCAGCGGGCCTCACCATTGGCGAAACGGCGTTCGCCGCCGTCACGATTGCTGTCATTTGGCTTGCGAATGGTTTCTACCTTGGTCGTCACCACGGGCGGATTCGGGACGGTCATTCCCGCGACGATCACCACTCTTCCGCACAGTAAGCTTGCCGAACCGCTGGATCATTTCTTCTGCGGTCTTGGCCCCTATACAGGGTAATGGTGTTTGACTTGCCACTTCCCAAGAAACCGCCTACTCTTGAAAAAATCAAAGGGAGCGTGCCATGCGAGTGTATTGGAAATGGGTTCTTCTATCAGTCCCAAATTTGCTGTGCGGGTTGCTCATGTTGCTGTCGACCGTCACCCCTCGGCACGCCCGTTCCAATGTGGAAGCCTGGTTCCAGTATTTCGGCATTGAGGATATCCCATCATGGCTGGCGGATAAGTCCATCGACTCATGGATATATTGGATTGCGTTTGCGGGTTTCTGTGTCGGGGCGATTCATCTCTATCTGCGGCCGAATTTAAAACATGGCAAATTGTCTGTGGTGATTTGCGAGGGGGAGCCCTGGGTGCAGGTGGATCCAGGCATCGATGAGTCGCAGACCGTGCCTACCGCCGGAAAACTGTACACCTATCGTATCGCTTTGATCAATCGTGACGATGTGCCCCTCAGAAATGTAGAAGTGAAACTGATGTCTTTGGAAAAGACACCGCAGAATTTTTCTGCCGTTGGCAATCATCTGAAGCTGAGGCATGACCGGGTCGGATCGACGAACTTCAATGTTCATCCCACCAAAGATCCGCAATATCTGGATGCCATGTTTGTCGATGTCTTCAGTTTCTTTGTAGGTCATGACGGATCCTCATCCCTTCGCCTCACGTCGGTGCCGGAAGACGCCAGTTGCCGTATTCCCGTGGGCAAATACGAGGTGAAAATCATGGCGACCAGCGAACGGGGCGAAATGGCCGTCGCGGAGATGGCATTCATCCCGCACCCAGAGCACATCCCGGATTTCCGACTGCTCAATATGCAATCGTTTCCTGGCTCGGCATACTCTTCGAGCTAAGCGGCAAGGGGATGGGCGGCATCGTACTAGCGCCCAGTGAGGTGAGCCTGGGAATAGACCATGTGTATGTCTGTCCCGGTACACATGATGAAAAAGCGACAGGGCAGGGCACAGATCATTTCTTTAACGGTGGAGACGCGTCAGCCGGCTCATGAATCTTTATCCAAGTCTCCCAGCCGTAACGTGTTGCGGTGGTCATGATTTTTTCTCGAACTGCCTGAATTTTGCTCTTCCAAATCTTGGGATCACCACTGGGGTATGGTCGGGGGTCACCGGCGCGTGGCCGTGGGTAGACGGCAGGGAGATATCGAGTGAAGATCTGCAAGGTTTCATGATTCGCCTGAATCACGAACAGCTCATACGGATCACCTGCATGTCGCTCATACTGAAGTTGAGAGTTCACCGTTAAGGCCAACCATTCGATTTTGGTTGGTGTGTAGGATGTGAGCCCAGGCTGGTCCGACATCTGTTGCTCCTTTGCGAACGAAACCCCTGCGAGACCGTGTTGTAGTCCTGCAAGAGAGACCATCGAGAAGACGAGAGCGATGGTGAATCGGAACAACATAGAGCACCCTCACTCACAGACCGATCTCGTATGGGTCCTGGACCAACCACTTCACATAATGCTGAAGTCGGGCCTGTGTGTGTGGCTCAATCGCGAGATTCTCCACGGCAAACTCCTGGCCCCGTGACCACCGGACAACGGCCTGGGGAATGAGGATGTGCTGCTCATTCGGGAGCGTGACGGTGAGTGAGAGAGTTTCTCCAGGTCGCATGGGCAGATCTCCCGAGAGACGCCATCCGGTACAAGACAGATTCCATACGGTGCCTTGGCCCTGGAATGGTCCGGCGTTGTAGGTCACAAAGCAGTGCACGGAGAAGCGACGAAAGGGCCGAATCGAAAAGGGCATAGGAGTCTCCAGGAGGCATATTTTAGGGAGAGGGGACTCAAACCGCAAGGAGGGGGAGCTGAGAAATGGTTGTCTTGTTCGACAGGCAGGGGGCCGGCAAAGCACCCGACTCCTAG
This sequence comes from Nitrospira sp. CG24A, assembly GCA_002869925.2. GTDB lineage: Bacteria > Nitrospirota > Nitrospiria > Nitrospirales > Nitrospiraceae > Palsa-1315. The sequence continues at coordinate 110,281 of NEWT02000010.1, read as the reverse complement.
ACTTGCCTCTCTCGTGAACGAGAGGAAAAATCCTTGGTCTGCCCTTAGAGTGTCACCGTTCGCTCCGATAGTGAGGCCAACGGTACGAGCGAGGCGTGGCGTAGGTGGAGAGAACACTGGTGGTCGTGCATATCCGCCGCGATGTGATCGAACTGGGCGGTATGCGCACGCGGGGTCATGATATGAAACCAGAGATCTGTTGAAGGGCTGTATCTGTTGGCGGCAATTACAGATAACCGATGAGTTAACGGCCTCCCTTCATTTTTCCTTGTAGAGCCAACGCCTAAAGATCCGGCTTTTGCTGCTTTCCCCTCGCGACCACGGCCCCGGATGCTTCTGTTTGGGCCATATCGACAATCCCCTTGGCGGTCTCCAGCGCCCGTACGGTCGCATCAAGTCCCGTCATGTGAGTTGTGTAATTCTTGATCAGCGTTTCGGGACCAGCATAGTTAAAACCCTCGAACCCCAAAGCCACCTCAAGGAAGATGGCGCCACACTTGGGCACCGACTGCTTATACTTCTGAATCATCAGAGGGGATTCCAGAGGCTGGAATTCGACGGTGCCCGGTCTCAGTCTGGGACAGCCGTCGAACCTCGTTGCGGGAGCGGGTTTAACCAGCGCTCCATTGCTATCGTAACGCCATCGGTATATGCCAGGAGAGTCCGGTGGCAACTCGGTGGGAGTTCCATATTTCTCCAATAGTGTCTTCGTAAACGCGGTAACAGTCGGCTCCTTACTGACCGGAATGTACTCGGTCAGATTGAGCGACACGATGCTCTCCTGTCCAGGAATAGGCCCAAAGAATACGGTAAGCACCACACCTGAGCTTTCAGTTGCAGGAGACTTTATGTCAATAAGAGAACCGGATATCCGCGTTACATAGTTCGTGTTTGGGACAGGCTGCGGAGCCTGTCCGGGAAGACTAAATGTCAGCCTGCTCGAACCTTCGGTATAAGGAGATTTGATCGATGATCCGAGACCATGCGACTTGAACACCTTGCGGGCCTGATTCGGCATCATGCCGATGCGCAAACCGAACACGTGTGGACCCACCTCGCTGCTTCCAACCGGTTTTGATTCGTGTTTGCTTTTCGCGGCATCGTTCGCCGGAACATCGATTCTCTGCCACCTTTGATCGGGAGAACGACTGGCATTGGACAATCCTGGCTTCTGGCTACTCGGTTTCCCACTGCCTGACGCTTCTACGACAGCTCCAGATGCGGACGATTTCGACGAAGCCGACGATGTAGGTGTTATAGGTTTCGTGCGTCGAGGAAACACTTGGGTAAGTTTAGCGCCCTTGTTTTGTTCCGTCGCGCCAGTAGACGGCGGTCGCTCATGCCGGATACGAATTCCCGAGAGCGTGATCGGGTGTTTTCTCGCAATCTGACCTGGGACCACTTGACCGCGAGAGCCCATTTTCATTATCCCAATTTCTCCAAACAGCGAGAAGGTCAGGTCTATGGGAGATTGTCCAATGTGGTAAAACGTGATTGTTCCCTGTGTTTCCCCTCTTGGCTCTAACGGCACTGGATTACTGAGGTTGCCAAGACCTTTGCTCTCCCCTGTATTCCACTTTCTTCCATTGCTGTCTGTCAGTGAAGTGGGCCCTGTCAAAGTAATGAAGAGTCTACGCTCAGTTCGGTTCACGAGCGACAGACCGACATCCGCTTTTGTGTCATCGCTGGACAGCTGCATCTCCGTCACATTCACACACAATTCCGGCGTGGTGATGGAAGTCGTTTCTGTCGACTGGCAAGGGTTCAAAGACTGAGTAGATTCCGCTGGCTGGGTCATAGGATCTTTTTGCACTATCTTGCACGACACAAGCCCTAATCCGACGGCCAGCATGATGCATGTGTGCAGCAGCCAATATATGTTCATAATCGAGCGTCTTTGCGGAAGACCGGTGAACTGATTATCCATGATTAGGCTACTTCTCTCGGGCAGGTGAGTAGGTTCCCTCCTGGCGTTCAACACAAGGACACGCAGCACTTCAAAATAATTGGGCCTTGCAAGCGGCACATCCTGTGAAGTCAGCCACGCAGGAAGACATCAGGAAATGCGAGAGAATGAAGCTCCCCGCCGGAAGCTGCGGGGTATTCGGCAAAAGAGAATAAAAACTTCAGGGTAGCACCGCACGTCTTGAGTGAAAGGCTACGCGCCGTTGTCCACGCCGTCAAGGAAAGCGTCGAAACGCGCGAATCGAGATGGGCTAGGAGCTTCGTAGGTAGGCTTGTGTAGAAGGGGAAAGAACAAACCGTTCCCAGTCTTCAAGCCACCCATCCGTGGAAACGGGGTAGAACCTACATAACACATCTATCTGCTCATTCTGCTTGAAGCGCCCATTTGCAGATATGGCGGGGGATGTGCAGATGTGTGGACACTTCGATCAGTTGATAGCGATGTGGCCGTCAGCTTCGCATCCCCAAACGCGAGAGGCATGGGGAAGCCGTATGATTAGAAAGAGGAGATTCCTGGAAGTGTTTATCCGCTGGCTCAATGAAGAGAGGCTCGCCTGAATAGCCAGCGGGACGAGCAAGCTTGGTTTGGTGGGCCTGGTAGAGGTCGAACCTACGGCCCGCTGATTAAGAGTGGCAACAGAGCAATGATTCGAACCGCTCGATGTTGCGAAGGTTTCCCCGTTCATCGTTGAAAATCATGGACCTGCTGGTGTTCTACTGATTCCATGGCTTCTACTGAATTCAGTCGTTTGTGAAGCTGTGAAGGCCCGCTGCTCGTCATGCATCGAGCCATCGTCCCCCTACTGGTGGAGAACAAACTGGTCTCTTGCGAATATGCTATATATGGCATATTATGGCATGTGATGAGTTAAAAGGAGTGAATGAAGTCGGTCCATTTTGTCGGAACATCACGCGAAGATCTTGGTCAGTTCCCTGACACTGTACAGGAAACGGCTGGTTTTCAGCTGTTCAAAGTCCAGCAGGGAAAAGAGCCGGATGATTGGAAGCCGATGCCGACCGTTGGACCCGGAGTCCGGGAATCCGGGTTCGGGATGAACATGGGGCGTTTCGAGTATTCTATGTGGCCAAGTTCGGAGAAGCGGTCTATGTCCTCCATGTGTTTCAGAAGCGTTCACAGAAAACTGCACATGCTGATCTAACCCTCGGCAAGAGCCGATATGTCGATCTATTGAAATGGAGAAGGGAGGAAGGCCTATGAAGCGCAGCATCGTGACGAAAGGCAGTGGGAATATCTTTCGTGACCTTGGGTTTTCGGAAGAAAGGTCCGCAGAACTGATTCTGAAAAGCAGTTTGCTGCAGGCCCTGCAGGACACGATCAGGGAGCGAGGCTGGAAGCAGGTCGAGGCGGCCGCTCGCCTCGGAATCGATCAGGCCAAAGTCTCCAAGCTCTTAGCGGGACAGATAGCCGGATTTTCGGTCGAACGTTTGGTTCATTATCTGTCTGTACTGGGTCAAGATGTGGAAGTGACGGTGCGGCGTGCTCCACGTGGGCGGCGATACGGTACGGTCCGCATGAAGGTATCGAGACGGTCGCGTATGGTATCGGCATCCTGATTGGAGAAGGTGTCATGAGTAGGAGCACAATGCGGCCGGTTCATCCGGGAGAAATCCTGTTCGAGGAGTACATGAAGCCGGCAGCCCCGCCGATCAATGCCCATATGCTCGCTAAGGCCCTCGAAGTTCCGGCGAACCGGATTACGGCCATTATCAAAGGGCAGCGTGGCATCACGGGTGATACGGCGGTCCGTCTGGCGATATTGTTCGATACGACAGCTGAATTCTGGATGAATCTGCAGAAGACATATGAGTTGCGCCTTGCCGAGCAAGCTCTACCGAGTAAGGTCAGGAAAAATATTGAGCAACACCGGGGAGCACTCATCCCGGCTTGATGAGTGACGACTCCGTTCCAGGTCTGGAATTATCCACGCCGTGTCCCTTCTCCACTCCCTGCGAGAACATCTTTTGAAATAAGAAGAAGCCCCCGGAGGGCCGGAGGTTTCCCCTTGAAGCGGCTCAGCGCTTCAAGACATGAGCGGCCTCCACTCCTTGGCCTCATGGGCTACTGTGAGAAGTGCCTCAAGTTGATTCAGACCGAACGAAGTCTTGCCTCAGGCCCCGGCCTGATCTTTGAACGGGCGGGAGAAGGTCGTTGAGAAGAACGGGCCTTTCTTGCGGAGAACGGGCTTCGACCATCTCAGTCAATACACGATGACATGGTGTGAGAAGTCGATGAGAGATGGTGATGTATCGAGGAGAAGAGGTTGAACGACAGAAGAAGTTGTGAATTGAATATGACATAGGCGAGATCAGGGGGATGAAATCGACTTGTTGGAGGAAATAACAGGAGGCGAGTGGAATGACCATGCTCTGCCTGACAAGCGGACGGAGCATGGGGCTGGAAATCGATGCTGGCCTATTTATCGAGGTTAAAGTAAGTGCGCACTAATCAGGCGGTCGTACCAATGTATGATTACAAGACGCGACCCCAAGGCTTCTCCAGCAAATGAGCTGTCATGAATGCGACCGGTTCATTCAGGCCGGGGGTCACCACTTTCATGCCTGGATAAGTCGGGCGGGCGCCAGCCTAGCTGGGGCCGGGAGGATCCTCGCGATCTTCTCCAGTGAGCAAGTCCGTTTCTTGCGCTTCGAGTGGCTGCAGATCGGTCAGAATGCTCTGTAGCACCTGCCGACGTTGCTGCAGTCCTTTCTTCGGGACATCTCGTGTCGATGGTTCCTGAGCTGATTCCGGCAAATTTACCAGCGCTTCGGCCTCCCCCACGGTGGCATACTTGTAAGATTCCACGTACTGATGATTCGCGCCGTATATGTTGATCAGCATGTCTTCTGTCTCAGCGTCAAACTCATCGAAGGTGGGATTCACCACCGTGTGGTGGGCGAGGCTTTCGAGTTTATCGATCTGCGTCTTGAGACCATTGCCCCGGGATTCCGCATGATACATCGAATTGACTTCAGTCATAATGTTGTCTCCTCCCCTGTTGACCATGGCATCCTATCAGCCCCGTCTTCCCTTGTGTGAGCAATAGTGATCAGCCCTGGATAACTCGACTTCGGCATAATTTGCGTCATCGAACGAGCCGCTGATTAAGAGTCTCACCGAAGACCTACCTCAGGACACCCTCCAAGAGGAATCATCAGCAAAAAGCGAGGATTCGTGATAACGAACCTCCTCATGGGTCATGGTGTTTTGGCACCAGCTTGACACCAAAAGAGAAAAGAGGACTGATTAAATCGAATTAGAATGCGACCTGCGGTTTACGAATTTCTGGTGATCCGACCACAGACAACCTAACCCGATAAGAAACCACAATTCAGGATACTGCCCGAGTGGAGATAGATGAGGCTGATTTGTCCTGTCCTGGTAGCAGCGTGTTAGCATAGGAGAGGATCGATGGATATTAATCCCTGCGTCAGAAGCTGTTTCCAGCGGCTGGCGTCACTCGCAGGAAAGGGCATGTTCTCATGCTGAGAGCACTGGTTCACGGTTTGTCTTTGGGGGAATCCTCACTCTGTTTTAGCCAGAGTTCAAGAAGTCTTGTCTCGCGTTCAGACTGGGAAATGCGCTCTAAAGCGAACGCACCCATCAAGCGATCTTCATAAAAAGAGCGTTGCTTCGCGTAGGCTTTCTTGAAGGCTTCGGTCTTAAGGGTTTTCCAATTGGCATCGGATATTCCAGCATGCGAACGCAATAGGTTGATCTCGATGGCTTGAAAAGCAAAGACTTTAGCTAAAACCTTAATGACAGTTGCATTAGAAATTACTTTTGGAACTTTATCAGCCATGACTAATCGTTTCGGTCACGCCAAGGCACACATAGGTGTACGTTCTTTTCTTCGTACGTCGTCTGAGAACACTGTACGGCGGCATTCTCAGCAGCCTAAACGTGGTACGGAACCTCGAAGTGGAAACGATCAGTTCCGCACGCCGATCCAAACTTTTGCCGGATCGATTGCCTTATCCGGGTTGAGGGCTTTCGCCCGTTCGAGCAGAATCTCCGTCGATTCCGGATACAGTGGGTCAGAAATGCAACAATTATCGACCGGGCAGACGGCGGCACACTGTGGCTCGTCGAAGTGTCCGACACACTCGGTACAGCGGTCGTGCGCAATCACATAGATACTATCGCCGACTCCTTGGCCGTCGCCCACATGATTTCCCTTCGTCTCCGCGTCGGCGCGAGTCTCAAAAATCGCCTCGTTCGGACATTCCGGCAGGCAAGCTCCACAGTTGATACATTCGTCGGTAATTAGCAGTGCCATGTCTTCGCCTCCTTCTTCTCAACCAAAATAGATGAATATCTAGCACCCTGAGGCCTAGTTTGGTCAAGCACTATTATCGCACCTGTGAAAGTTCAAATGATTGAGGTCGGTGGGGACTTCTTCCAAGACCTAGGAGGTGATGAAGAGTTCCGCCGAAGACCTTATGAACACCCAGCAAGACCAATCTGCAGCAAAAGACGAGGATTCGTGATGGTCCACATGACTGCAGATCATGGTGGGTCAGGATGTGTTGGCACCAAGTGACATCGAGAGCGACCTCGGCAGCGTGGCAGACCATCGACGACCGCCGCTCAAGAGCGGACCGCTAAGGACATTCTTTCTAGGAGGCTGCCGTAAGGATTTCTCGACTGCCACAAGCCTAGCCAGAATATATCTATTTGCTTACGAACTTGAACAACATGGGGAGTGAATCAAGTTCATCAATCTCCACTGCAAGCAAGGCGAACCGCAGAAGACTCCCTCGCGTGGGGCATCGTCATAGCGCTTTTTCTCCCGTTTCGCCGGTGCTAATCCGCACTAGTTCGCTGATGCCACCTACGAAGATTATCCCGTCACCGGCTTTGCCGGTTTGCGAGCTACGGATAATGGAGTCGATAACGCGTTGCGCCTCGTCATCCCCCACAATTACTCGCATGTTCACCATGGGCACAAATTCTGGCGTAAACTCGGCTCCACGGTAGATTTCACGCTCCCCTTTCTTGTTTCCGAATCCGTTGACTTCCATCACCGTCAATCCCCGCACACCCACTTTTACCAATGCACTTTTAACTGCATCCATCTTGGAGGATTTCAAGATGGCTTCAATGATCTTCATTCCAATGCCCTCCTTTTCCCGAAATAGCTATCAATTGTGACAGGGTTTTCGCCCTCCTCTTAGCGGATCACTCCTCCACTGCTAGAATACCCACCCGCGTAATTTCAGGAACTAGCATTCTCCCTAGGACTTGGGCATTATGCGAAGTGGCTTCCTAGCGTGGAACAACGGCTTGTGAATGTCCTGGACACGCAACTAGAAAAAGTTGGCACCAAGTTGACATAACCGAGAAGGAAGAGTCGGAAGTTGTTGAGAAATTTGGTGGGCCGTGTAGGGGTCGAACCTGCGGCCCGCTGATTAAGAGTGGCAACAGGGCAATAACTCGAACTGCTCGATGTTGCGAAGGTTTCCCCGTTTATTGTTGAAAATCATGGACTTGCTGGTGTTCTACTGATTCCATGGCTTCGACTGAATTCGGTCGTTTGTGAAGAATTTACGCACAAAATTAGCACATTGACTTGGGGTGAACCCCTCGGTTGAGACAGTTTGGATGATTGCAGGTGTGGGTTAGAAGTTTTCCGTTTAAACCTTCTCAGATAAGAGGAACCATAAACAGAGTGACAATAATAATTTCCGATGACTATGTAGGATGTAATGCCTTAGCCAGAGAATGTCATCCTGGTTGTGATTTTGACGGAGCAACAAAGGGGCGAAACGCCAAAACTGTTTCCTTTTTTGCCCTTACGCCTGTTTGGCTCATGTCGATTAATCCCTTCTTTATGAGGAGGGAGATATCGCGCGAGAGCGTTTTTGGCGTTTTCCTGGCATAGAACGCTGCAACTCGGGGATTCAATTCTGGTAGCTTCGGTACAGGGACGGGATCTTTATGATCCGATAGTGCCATAACCATGAGAATGCATCTTTCCCTTATTTCTGACGATAAGCCAACCAACTGAGCAGAAACATAGTTTTCCCAAGCCAATTTCCATTGCTGCCGATGAATGTATTCCAACTGAGCAACGAGTCCATCAACAAAGCCCTGTACTGCGTAACTGAGAAACGGCAACACATCTCCACCCGACTTACTGGATCGATCAAGTTGCCGATAGTATTCTGAGCGAGTCAAGTTATAGTGATTGCTCAATAGCTGTGTGGCTGGAACTGGCACTCCAGAGGTTACCAAGATCAGGAGCTCAATAAGCCGAGCTGTTCGACCATTGCCATCACCAAAAGGGTGTATCCAGGCGATGTAGAGGTGAGCAATGATTGCTTTAAGAAAGGCGAAGATCAGGCGCAATTGAGGCTGTTCAGGAGGCGGTGTGAACGTGGCACTTTTAAGCCAATCGCATAGACATTCTAACAGATGCTCGCAATCCTCGGCCGGTGCTCCTCGATATTGAGCCACGACTACTGAATGTGATCGTGTCACTCCTGGCATCACGCCTTCCTCAAGAGTGAGCTTATCCAGGACGCGGCGGTTGAAGCCCTTGATCGTTGCCACGTCCAAGACCAACGATCTACCTTGTGTGAGTTCATCGAGAATGAAGTTGCAAGCATCAATGATGTTTTGAGTTTCCTGAGCCAAGTACTGCTTGGATGGAGGAAGCTCCAGGGTTTTCTCCACCTGCCTTATGACTTCCTCCTCGGAAAGCGTATTGCCTTCGATTGCTGTCGTTGCCAACGCTCCTTTTGCCAAATATACCGTGTGGAGTTGCTTAGAAGTATCCGGCTCTAGGATTGCTCTCGCAATATGCTCGCACTTGGACTTCGCTTCTCCTAGCATCATCCAGAGCCATTGGGTTCGCCCTGTGATGTCTATGGAGTACTTAATCCAAGGATGAGTTTCTTCGTATTTCCTTTTACTTGACATATAAGAAGTCCATATTTATGTCCGTTAATATAGCAATGTTAACATATAGATATATTAATAATGTCCTCTTTAATGTCCCGCAAAGTTGCACATTGTCACATATAACCTGTCCAGTATCAAGGGATGGGTGACTCAGAGCACAAGGAGCAACAGGTGAGAGGGCGGAGCCTCGGATGGCTGCCGCCTTCCCCCGTGAAGCGGTTTGGCACTTCACGGCATGAGGGAAGATCCACTCCTTGCATCACGCGGGATGATGACATGACCTTCGATGTCAGTGATACCGAATGAGGTTCCATTGCAGCACGCTCCTGACTGATCTCTGAACGGACGAGAGAAAGTCGTTGAGAAGAATGGACCCCTCTCGCTGGTGTTCTCCCAGATGGTGCTTTGATGTTGCGGAGAGCCTGTCCGATAATGATCGTTTTACTGCGGCGAACGATCTTCGACCACCTCCGTTAATACACTATGACACGGTGTGAGAAGTCGGCCAGAGTGGGTGATGTACAGACGAGAAGATGTCGAATGGCAGAAGAAATCGTGAATCGAATGTGAAAGAGGTGAGATCAGCCAGATGAAATCGACTCGTTGGAGAGGATAACAGGAGGTGATTTGAATGAAAATGATCTATCGCAGAGGCAGACGGAACATGGTGCAAGAAATCGATGCTGATCCGCTGGCCTGCTTTTGGGGTGAGATGAAGTGCGCATTAGTTAGGCCGTCGTGCCAATGTGCGAATACAAGACGCGACCCTACTACTGTGACGCGATCCATCGGG
>NEWT02000010.1:979-100502 GCA_002869925.2 Nitrospira sp. CG24A | reverse complement strand
CGTCGTGCCAATGTGCGAATACAAGACGCGACCCTACTACTGTGACGCGATCCATCGGGAGGCAGTCACGATAGATTTGCGCTGGCCGTAGGGCATCGTGAGGGGGAGCGGATAGTGCTCGACGTGTGCCGAGGCGTGCGCCCGCCATTCGATCCGTCACGCGTCGTGGCAGAGTTTGCGAAACTATTGAAGGCCTACCGCTGTCATTCAGTGACGGGAGATCGGCATGCGGGTGAATGGGTTCGTGAACAATTCAGTAAAGTCGGGATCGACTACCGGCATAGCGAAATGAGCAAGAGCGAGTTATATTTGGAAGCGCTGCCCTTGTTCACCACAGGGGCCGTTGATCTCCTCGACTATCAACCGCTCACGACGGAGCTGATGCAACTGGAGCGACGGACGGCTCGCAGTGGCCGGGATTCCGTCGACCATCCGTCACAAGGCCACGATGACCACGCGAATAGCTGTTGTGGCTGTCTCGCCTTGCTCTCATCCGCCGCGAGCCAACGGATTATCTTGGTTGAGCTTGAAGGGTATTAGCGCGGCTCGCGTTCCTCGCCAAAACAGCATCGCCGACTTCTATACCTGGGACCGTACCAGCAACAGGCATGAAAATAGAAATCGCTCGACAGATGTGCCCACTTACTGGCTATGATCGAATAGAACGATCAGGAAGGCGAATGGACGCGATCATCCGCACGCATTGCGGTCACAGGGACATTCGGGTCAGCGATGCGAATTTGGCCGATTATCAAAGAAGCTGTATTGCTCCCTTGGAATCGCCGCCAACATTTTTGGCCACTCCTCGCCCTACCCGTGGTCCTGTCGACTTTGCTCTCCCTTTGTGATTATTGGCTGTTAACGGATGTGTCTCGAAATGTGTCAGTCCTGGTACGCATACTGATGTGGATATCAAACGCCCTCATTTTTAGCTTCTTTGCCGTTTCCTGTCATCGCTCCATTCTTATTGGGGAACATTCAGTGCCAAGATTTGGCATCCCCGGCTGGTCTCGCAGGGAATTCCGGTTCTTCCTCTGGCTCATTGTTATTTACGCAATCGCAATGATGTTTATGCTCCTAGCTTCCGAGGTCGCAATACGGGTTAGAGACTTTATTGACACATTTCTTGGGAAAGGGCTGAATGAACTGTCGATCACACTATTGGGACTCAAAATGTCCTTAGATCCCTGGATGTGGTTGGGCCTCATACCTTTTGGCTATGTCATCGGTCGATTAAGTTTATTGCTCCCAGCAATCGCCGTCGATCTCCAAGTAAGTCTGCGCTCTGTTTGGGCGCAATCGAAGGGAAATGGCTGGCGAATCGCTCTTCTTGTTGGATGGATTCCGGCCTTGTTCCTTCTCTTAGAGAAAACGCTTGCCATATATATCCAATGGCTAATAGGCAACCAGTTCGTGTCTTATACCTCAGGGGTGTATGTAGGGATCTTCTCTGCTTCAGAGGCATTCTTGCGCTATATGCTCTTCACGATCGAAGTGGCAATTTTGTCTCTCTCATTCTTGACGCTTTCTGGATGGCATACTCACCTAGTCCCCCAAAGCACAACCCAACCCCTTGGTCATCGTTATGATTTATTATCCCATTGACCCCGGAGCCCCCTTCAATGTCAATGATTTGTTGCTCAAAATGAAGGGGCCGTTTTCTTCCTTTTTTCAAGTAAATGAGACATTGGAACTGTGTAGACACGCTCTTTGGGTAACCTGTGAGCCTTCACAGCTTCAACAAGTGTTATGGAATTTAGTGGTCAATGCGCGAGCCGCCATCCCACACAAAGGAGGGATCACCATAGAAAGCACCGGTGTTTCCATAACTAACGAATACCTTGCGGACCATCCTGATGCTTCGGTTGGACCGTTTGTTTGCCTATCGGTGTCCGACAACGGATGTGGGATCTCAGCGAAAGACCTGCCACATATTTTCGAACCGTTCTTTTTTTCTTCGAAAAGCAAAGTAGGCTTGGGTCTCTATTTCTGTCGAGAAGTTGCCAGGAAGTGTGGTGGCTGGATTGAGGTGAAAACACGGCTCGGGCATGGCAGTACTTTTTCGATATTCCTTCCTGAAGTAAATCCGCCTAAATGATCCATTCGTGAAATACAGAAACATCACTAAGACACCCTTCGTGCCGTTCAGCCCTTGCGCCTAGTTAGCATCCCTCCTACAATACGCCTCCCTGCGAGGCTTTCATGTTTTTCTTGTTGCGTCCCAACGCTCACTCTCCTGATTCTTCTATCTGACTGCTGATGTTCTACCTTATCGCAACTTTATGAATTTGCCACCGAGTTCCGCCGTGCACTCGACGTGGTGTCCCCAACTGGATTTGAACCCGTGTAACTGCCTTGAAAAGTTGACTAATGAAAATTTGATCGAACAGATAGTCAAATAAATAGCAGGACAGTTCCCAAGATCGATGAAAACGGCTCTGGTTCCCCAGCTTGTTGTAGGGTAGGCTTTTGCTTATCTGAATGAAGACTCGTTACCCATCCGGCCGATTAGTTCACCTCATCCGCCACTACCAACAATGCGATGCCACATACTTTGTCTCACATCGGCATCAATCCAAACCACAGGATTAGGCGATCATGACCAAAAGAAAAGTGGGGGTAAAGTACTCTTTCCAAAGATTACCCTGGAATTTTATCGTCACATGATCGCTACTAGGAAATCTTAAGATCGGCAGAAGAGGGACAGAAAAATATTTTCTCTGTTTTACTGCTTACACTGCGCCTACACGGAGGCGGGCTGGAAGAGGGAGGGTGTGTAAGTGGTTGATTTTTTGGTGGGCCGTGTAGGGGTCGAACCTACGGCCCGCTGATTAAGAGTCAGCTGCTCTACCAACTGAGCTAACGGCCCACCGGGTATGTATGTGGCAGTTATCTGTGTGTGGCCTTGTCCCTTGCCTGTGTTTGGTGCGCCTGACAGGATTTGAACCTGTGGCCCTCAGCTCCGGAGGCTGATGCTCTATCCAGCTGAGCTACAGGCGCTCCCGCAACCAAGGGGGCGAGACTAGCATAGGATTTTAGCCTCTGTCCAGCAGCAGGATGCTGAAAAGCTCCGCCAGCATCGTTCTCACTCAGGGACCGTGAAACGTGAAACGTAAAACGAAGGCCCGCCGAGGAGCTGCGGCCTTACTTGGGACAAGGCGCGTCTCGGCGCGCCAGGGTAGGGAGGGTGAGAAGTCCGGCCTTTTTGAGCATCCTGCGAGACTGTGCAGGCCATTGATCATCTAGCGAGGCGGCATAGGTCTTCGCAGCCTATTAGCGAGTGACGATCGGCAGGAGCGCTCGAAAGGTCTCGCGGCTGAATTCTGGCACTTGGCCCGAGTGAATCCTTGGATCGGTGAACGGCAGGAAGCGAACGATCTTCACAAAAGACCGTTCAGCCAACACGGCGGCTATTTGCGCCTTGCGATCGTGAGTGATCGGCAACGTATATCCCTCGCCACGCTTCCATTCCCACAACGTCGGAGCCAACGACAGTTCCAGCCCTTGCCCGGCAAGTTGATGAAACCGGTTCACGATCCGTACCTTGTGCTGTTTGATCCCTTCCCCTTCCAGCAGCAAGGCGCACACGATGTGGTGTCCCCACCAAAAGAGTGTTCGAAAGGCAAAGGCGTTCGAGTGATGGAAGTGTTTCGGGAAGTCGAGATATTGATAGGGAAAGCATTCGAGCGCTTCTCCCTTCACGAAGTGGCAGTTGGCGGGATCGAAGTCCGGTGGAGTGACGAGAGCAGCCGACGCGACCTCCTTTTTCAAGGCCTCGTGAGTAAGCCCGAGTAAGTTGCGCACCTTCACCATGATCTGCGCTTTGGCGAGGAAGAACTGTTGGTCGGCCATCAAGGCCGCTTCTTCATGTGTAAACTGTGATGGCATGGTCAATGATCGGTTGGGTTACTGGCTTGAAAGGGACGGGCTATTTCTGATGTGTTTCGAACTGGGAGACTACCAGGTTGAACTGTGAACGGCACTCTGCACAGCGGACCCACACCGCATCTTGAAACACATCCATCTCTCGAACCGATAGGGCGGGAGCATGGGCTCCCAAGCAGTGTTTGAGCGCCATGAGCCCGTCCGGCTGCGTAATCTCCTGTGCGGGCAAGGAGGAGTTCCCTGTCGAGATGTGTCTCGTGATCGCGCCGGTGGTCACCCGGTGTACCATCCGGCAGGAACTACACGTGACCACCACAATGCGATCCGGCTCGATGCGCTTCACCGTCAGACAGAGCGGATGGACCGACCAACATTGTTGGAGAAACGCTCCACTGCGGATAATCTCTGTCATCTCGTCCTCGCGCCAAAGATTCGAATCGGGCTATCTCGCCCACAGCGTCAACACGGCCACCACGCCGATCATGTAAGGGAGTACGCAGGAATAGGCCAAGGCTGCCCACGCACGGCCTGGCGCTGCGTGGCGTGACCGCTGCTCCTTGTAGACGAACTCACGGGAGAGGATTAAGACAATAAGCATGAGCGCAAAGGTTTGACTCGTCCGTGGCCAGGTGTAGGCGCCGCTGAGGATAAACTTCGTCGTGAAAAATCCACTAAAGAAGAGAATCAACGGCGCAAGGACGAACCGGACTGAGTCTGAAAAAAAAGTATGACGCCAGCCCCGGGGGGCTTCTATTGGGCTTGATTGTGTGTGGGGAATCACGACCCGACGGCCACCGGAATTGCTGGCTTCGGCGGAGAGGACGGAGTGCTCTCTTGAGCCGTACGGCAGATCTTGCACACACGGGGGCGGGCTTTCAAGAACGAGACTTTCCCGCTGGCCAGACAGCTGTAATGAACAAAGTCCTCGCACAGGGCGCAGCGAGACCAGCCGCCGCTGAAAAACGTTTTGTTGCGATAGAGTTCTTCCTTGCAGACCTTACAGTGGCGGGCTTCAATCCCCAGCAGCATCGGCTCCCAGTCCCCGCCCGCGTTTCTAATACTCATGCTAGGGAGTATAGCGAAGGCGTAAGGGGTGAGGCAAGAGGCCACCCTCACGCCAAGAGAGGATAGATCAACTAAGTCCAGGAGGTAGAGCGCCGACTTGGGGGTAAATCCGTGCCCTGCCTTCGCTCCCAAGAGAAGAAGATCATTCTGATGGAATTGATTGAACGGCGTGGCGATGAAGGGAGAACGGCGTAATTGAGGAGGAAGTCTAAGACGTCGCGCGTTTTTGTTGGATCGCGTGGAAGCGTTGGGCCATTCCGTCCCATATGAACGCATGTAGCCGGAGGTTTGCGGCACGTTCCACTTGGATGAACTCGATCCCAGCCAAATTGCCATTCACCCACCGCACATAGGCCTCATCGATCGGCAGCGACTCGGGTTGATCGGGGAGCATGAGGCGCAATGCAATACGCTGGTCTGCCAGCAGAGGTTGATCCGCTTCGATCATGCACCCCGTCGCTGAAAGGTTTGTCATTATTCCTTCGCCGACCGTCGCTGTCACACAGTACATGGTCGGGTAGGTGACCGGCAGGCGATAGAGGCTGCGTTGGTAGGGTCTGGTCTGTTCCATTGAGGAGCAGAGTGTACGGAGTCTGAAGGGTGGAGGGTATTCCCCAATAGAGGGGTGGGAAGGGGGGCGGCCTCCGATGTCCTCTTTGCTCGCGGAACGCGCGCCCTCAGAAGGGCCTCGTTCGACGCGCGCAGTTGAGGACAAGTCGGAGGCCACCCCCCTGGGAGAGAGTAACGAGCAAGCTTGGGAGGATCAATTGGAAGGATAGAAGGACGGGGAGGACAGTCGTGCTGCCGCCGCTAAAGCCAGAGCCCTGTTGCTTGCCCTAGCGAACCTCCGCTTGACGCAGCAACTCGTTCCGTTCCGACTCATCGTCGAACGGAACGTCGAACAGGCTGCGCCACCCGTGAGAACGGGCCGCGGCGCTTCGCTACGGCAAGACACCAACAGGGCTCTGATGCCCGCAGCAACAGTCACGACTGTCCTTGAGAGAATGGAACGAGCGAGCTTGGAGGGGAAGGGAGGGGGGCGGCCTCCGATGTCCCCCTTGCTCGCGCAACGCGCGCAGTAGAGGACACGGAGGCCGTCCCCTAAGAGGAATGGAAAGACGGAAAGCCCAGAGAAAGATGCGGCCAGGTGCCCTTCCTGCTCGCAGAACGCGCACGATGAAACGGTGCACGTCCGATGCGCGCAGTGAAGAGCAGCCTTGGCCACTCTCTTTAACGTGAGGGTTATGGAAGCAGAATGGTCTCGCTTTGTCGATTTCGCTAACTGGCCTGGATTGGAATGCGGGGCTGCTTTGCCAGGCATTCGTCGACAGGCGATACCTTCAGTCGTCAGACTTGCGACTCAGGAAATGGGTCCTGATGTATGCCCACCCCTTTTCCAGCTTTCTGCTGACTGACTTTACCTCATTGATTAGGAGATGCTATTCCTAAAGCCTATTTGAGCCGTAGTGGCATCGGGGGAGGTCTACGGATGTTTAAGCGACTGGTCAAACGCGGCAATAACCTAGCACTCGTAATCGATCGCCCAACCCTCGACTTATTGCATATTGATGCGGAGACCTTCCTTGATATTCAGATTCAGGGAAAGAGCTTGGTTGTGACGCCAGTGCATGCTGATGATCGCAAAAAGAAATTTCTAGAAGCCCTGGAAAATGGAAATCGCAGATATGGCAGAGCATTGAAGAAGCTGGCGGAGTAAGTAATCAATTTGTTGCGGCGGTTCCTGGAGTTGATACGGATCGGGCTGGAATTTTTCGCGGCTTGCGTAAGGACAGAGAAGGAGCGGCCAGGTGCATTTCTAGCTGGTGAACGTGCATGCTCAGAAGGTACTCGTTCGGTGCGCCCAGTTGAAAGCTTCTCACCGGGATCTGACGATGTAACATCTGCCTGAGGTATTCAATTTTAGAGGGAGGGGTTCGTCATTGCGCGGTGCCAGCGGCGAAGGTGCTTGAGGTTCGGAAGCTTCGTTTTGCCGCTGAACAGATAGTTCTCGATCGCACCGTAGAGATCGTAGTCGACGAACAACGGTCGATCAGCGATTAGAAACGGCGACTGTGCCAGCATGTTGTCGAAGGGCTTCAGCAGTTCTGCAAATTGAGCGCATAGGTCTTTGCGCTGGTTCGTCCATGCTTGGACACAGCCCTTCCCGAACTTCCGTTCCTTGTGTCGGATCAGCATGACCCGTTCGACCAGAGGTCGTGCCGGGACGATATAGCTGTCGTTGACCTTGAAGCCCACCATCTCCAGGTCGTTTTCGATAAAGCGCGAGAGGATGAGCTGAATACCCTCGACCTCATTCGGAAACAGGTTGAGCGTATAGCGTCGATCGATATGCCAGGCGACCTCTTGCCCAAAGTCAGTCACATCACAGACGGCCTGTTTTCCATCGACCACACAGGGCACTGTGTAGCCACGTCCGTTAGTGGCTTTAATAATGGAGGCCCGCTCATGATAGGGGATGTTGCGCAGCCGAAACGGGATGGCATTCCGTTCAAGGATATGCCGCACGGTGACGCAAAACGGCGACCAGGGAAACTGAATGAGCGTAAGCATGGAACCTATATGACGGAAGCGGGAGAAAACTGCAATATCAGGGGAAATCCAGTGATGAGTTTGTGATAACCCAATACCGATCTCTATCTGTGATTACATCCCAAATTTCGTATTTGTCTCTGAGAACGACCTTCTGTTTTATTTTTTCCACGTGCTGAACCGTCTCATCAGACGCTTGAGTATGAACGTAGTCAGCAATGTCGTTCTCACTGTGCGGATCGTTATCAACACTGTATTGAGACAGCTCTCGCGCCGGTACGGGATGATCAGGAATGATGCAATCGGATTTGTTTCGACTGGTTTTGATCTTTTTTGCCATTAAATACCTCAATAAGGATGAACTGGCACACCGTACCACAGCCTACCAACGGCACACTCCACTTGGATAATGCCCAAATAAAAACGCCCGCCATTGCTGGCGGGCGTCGCTGGGGTGTCACTTCACTTGGATCTTACTTCCGACCTTTACCAGGAAGAGGAACTCTTTCGACTACCGTCGTCTTGGGACGGCTCCGAGCTTCCTCTACTGTTATGAACCGCCCATTATCGGCCTCGCGGCCTCTCAAGCTTGTCTCAGGTTCTTTTTTCGGCATTGTCTTCTCCATATACACCTGCCTCAATGCGCTCATGTAGAGCCTTCCTTGACTCCGTCTCAGAAGAAGTGTAGATATCCTGCATTGCGGCACAACAGTCTACAAGTTTGTTTGTGCTCACCAAGGGCCGCCTCTTTCTCCCCGCGAAGGTTTAGAGAGGTGGCCCTTCTCTTTTAGGCCGCCGTGTCGGTGAGCATGAATCACGACGACCCCATCAGGTAACATCTGTTTGCCTCCCTTCTTTTTCACCCCAGCAAGTTTTGTACCAATTTTAATCTATATATAGCGATCATCGCGAATTGTCAAATCTATATCTAGTGGGTAGCTGGTAAAATTGAGGATATCCTGTTGATAAGTTGAACAATGCAAACAACGGCTTAAAAACGGGGAGATGCGTAAGTAATTCTCTCCTCGGACTGGACTTATCCACAGACAAAGATACGAAAATAGCTCAAAAACCTCCTATAGGGAGAAAGGGGAATGAAAAAAATGACGATATTACAGAAATAGAGATGTCGCTGGGTCAAAATCGCTGTAGACCGGGACTTACACCACCCTAAACAGTACCCGCAAGTTTGTCATGACCATTTCTGGACACAAAACCAGAAGTGTCTTCGATCGGTATAATATTGTCGATGAACGAGACCTCGAACGGGCGGCACGATCACTATCGGTCTACTTCAATAAGCAGGCGGTTACACTTACGGTTCCACCGGCAAATGGCAGGGAAGAAGGCAGCGATGTCGTAAACCGCTACCCGTTTGAATCTGCAGAGAAATCTGTGGAGCCGGCGATCCGGATTGAACGGACGACCTGCGGTTTACGAAACCGCAGGTCAAGTCAGCATCCAAATGCTCCTTCCAAGCTTGCTCGTTACCCCTATCAGCGGGGGTGACCCAGGTATGCCCTTGACTGCGCGCGTCGAACGAGGGCCTTCTGAGGCCGCGCGTTCCGCGAGCACGAAGGGCAACCTGGGTCGCTCCCGCCTCTTTCTTTTGTGCTAGGATGCCCGCATGTCGGCGTTAAAGCTGGTGCTTTGGGGATTCCTCGCCGTTCTCGACTCGGTGGCGCTCGCCTTTGTTGTCGGTCTCGTCAATCCACAGGAAAAAGTGAAAGGGCTTTGGTTGGTCGTGGCGGCGGCTTGTATTTATGTGCTGGCGTTTCGCTTCTATGGGCGATGGATTTCTCGGCGCGTAGTTGAGCTGAACGATCAACTACGCGTGACGCCCGCGGTGCTGTTGAACGAATGAGAAATAGGGGACGTGTGAAGAGTTACGGTGTGAACATTTCCTGCGCGACGGAAAGAACCGCAGTGAGTTTCCCGGGAGAGGCATTGCCGCGCACCGCACGTTCTAGCGCCACTTCCACTCTTCCTTCTCGAATCGTGTAGAGGTTGGGGAATCGAGGAGGCCATCCTCATCTCGTGCCCGCATGCGCTGAGCGGCTTCGGCCCAGCCAGCTCTTGGCTTCGCGGCCTTGGAAATCAAAATCCTGCCTGGCTCAGCTCGGAGTTCGACTTTCGGTCCCAGCCGCGTTTTCTTGAGCAATGCCTTGGGTGGATGAATGCCTTGTGAATTTCCAGTGCGAGCGATGCGGGATTTCATGCCAGCCTCCCAAACTGCTTTCCATCGTATTCGCCTCGCGGGCTGAACGCAAACGGGTTCTGCTCCTTGATTTACAAGCGCACAGCGGGTTGTTAGGATGCCCGGCATGTCCGCAGTAAAGCTGGTCTTATGGGCTTTTCTTGCCGTTCTTGGCTCGGTTGCGCTCGCCTTTGTTGTCGGTCTCGTGAATCCCCACGAAAAAGTGAATGGGCTTTGGCTGGTCGTCGCGGCGGCTTGTATCTATGTGCTCGCTTTTCGCTTCTATGGCCGCTGGATTTCGCGGCGCGTGGTGGAGCTGAACGATCAGCGGGTGACACCGGCCATCCGTTTGAACGACGGCGTCAATTTTCATCCCACCAATAAATACGTGCTGTTCGGTCACCACTTCGCGGCGATTGCTGGAGCAGGGCCATTGCTGGGGCCGGTGTTGGCGGCGCAGTTCGGTTTTCTTCCCGGTTTTCTCTGGCTGGTGATTGGGGCGGTCTTAGCGGGGGCGGTGCAGGACTTCGTTATTCTGGTTGCGTCGATGCGGCGAAATGGCCGCTCACTCCCTGAGATTGCGCGGGATGAACTGGGCCTGGTCACCGGCACGGCCACGGCGGTGGCGGTGCTCTTCATCGTAATTGTGGCGCTGGCCGGGCTGGGCTTTGCCGTTGTGAATGCACTCTATCTGAATGCCTGGGGCACGTTTACGATTGCGATGACGATTCCCATCGGCTTGCTCATGGGTTTCTATCTTCAACGGTTTCGGCCTGGTCAGGTGGCGGAAGTCTCTCTGCTGGGGGTGGTGTTGTTAGTTGCGGTTGTGATTCTCGGGCGGGTGGTTGCACAATCCTCGATTGCAGGCTGGTTCGAGCTCGAACGGGTGACCTTGGTCTGGGCATTGGCCGGCTACGGGTTTCTCGCGTCTGTCTTGCCTGGCTGGATGTTACTCGTGCCGCGTGGCTATCTCTCGACCTTCATGAAGCTTGGGGTGGTGGTGTTGCTGGGAGTGGGCGTGGTCCTCATGGCGCCGACGATTGAGATGCCGCGCGTCACGATCTTCGCAAGCGGAGGCGGGCCGATTATCCCCGGCACGCTGTTTCCCTTTCTCTTTATCACCATTGCCTGCGGAGCCGTGTCGGGTTTTCACTCACTGGTCTCTTCAGGGACGACGCCGAAGATGATCGAGCAGGAATCCCAGGCTACGGTCGGTTATGGGGCGATGTTATTGGAGAGTTTCGTCGGGATCATGGCCTTGATTGCGGCCTCGGTGTTGATTCCCGGTGATTACCTGGCGATCAATACGATGCTCTCCACCGATGCGCTGGCTGCGTTGGGCTTTCCCGTCTCGCGGATTCAGGAACTCTCGCAACTCGTCGAGGCGGATGTGGCGGGCCGGCCTGGCGGGGCCGTGTCGCTCGCGGTCGGCATGGCGTCCATTTTTTCCGCGCTCCCTGGTATGGCCGGTTTGATGGCCTATTGGTATCAGTTTGCGTTGGTGTTCGAGGCCTTGTTTATTTTGACGACGATCGATACAGGCACGCGCGTGGGGCGCTATCTCATCCAGGAGATGGGCGGGCGCTTCTACGCTCCGTTGCGGCGGATGAATTGGTGGCCTGGCGTGGCGGTGAGCAGCGGGCTGATCGTGGGGGCCTGGGGCTATCTCATCGGTACCGGCAGCATCTCGACGCTCTGGCCGATGTTCGGCGCAGCGAATCAGTTACTCGGCACCTTGGCCCTCTGTATCGGCACGACGGTGCTGATCAAGATGCGGAAGGCGCAATTTCTGTGGATCACCGCGTTGCCGATGTTGTTTGTCGGCACGATCACGTTGATGGGGTCCTATGAGATGTTCGGCATGTTTGTGAGCAAGGCTTCGTCCCTCGCCGATAGCGGGCAGGCCTTTGCCTTGTACCTGGATGCAGGGCTGGTGGCATTGGTGGCCTTGCTCGCGGTGATCGTCTTGGGCGATAGTATTAGGCAGTGGTATGGCTATCTGGTCTTGAAGCGGCCATTCACCAGCAGCGAAGTGGTAGTGATGGCAGGAGGAAGTTCGCCGGGAAGAATGCAGACGACCATTCATCATCATGATGATGAGGAGAAGCGATTGCAGCTGCCCGGCGGGGGGTGCTGTTAAGGGATAGCGGGAGTGGCCAGGTGCCCTTCTTGCTCGCAGAACGCGCACGATCAGAATGTGCTCGTTCGATGCGCGCAGTAAAGGGCAGCCTCGGCCACTCCCTTTGGAGAGGTGTGGAGAATCTACTCGGACATTGCTTGGCATGTTGAAGGGTGTCCTGTAGGAAAAATGGGCGAGAAGAGGAGGGGATCGTGGCTGAGCAATTTTCGTTCGATGTGGT
Organism: Nitrospira sp. CG24A; assembly: GCA_002869925.2. GTDB lineage: Bacteria > Nitrospirota > Nitrospiria > Nitrospirales > Nitrospiraceae > Palsa-1315. The sequence continues at coordinate 88,445 of NEWT02000010.1, read as the reverse complement.
GTCGGAAGTGGACATGCAGGAGATGAAGAATGTCGTCGATCAGGCGACGAAAGAGGTCAAGCAACGCTTCGACTTCAAGGACTCGAAGACGGAGATTACGTTGAAGGAGAAGGAAAAGGAGTTAGTTGTGGTCTCAGACGATGAGTATAAGCTCAATGCGGTGAACGATATTATTAAGACCAAATGCGTAAAGCGCGGGGTCTCGCTGAAGGCGTTCACCTACGGGACTGTGGAGCCGGCGCTGAGTGGAACGGTGCGCCAGGTGGCGAAGATTCAAAGCGGCATCGCGGCGGACAAGGCGAAAGAGGTGACGAAGGCCATCAAGGAGTCGAAATTGAAAGTACAGGCGCAGATTCAAGGTGAGCAAGTGCGCGTGTTGAGCAAGAGCAAGGATGACCTTCAAGCGGCCATGGCGTTTCTCAGGGGGCAAGACTTTGGGATTGATCTGCAGTTCACCAACTACCGCTAACCGGTAACGGGATGGTGAAAAATGCCGCCAGCTTTGTTCTCGCATCGTTCAGACCCTCAACGTACCGCAAGGGTACGCCTCGGGCCTTCACTCGCTGCGGCCTCGCTGGACGACATTTTTGACCATCCCGCAAGGCCTTGTCTTGTGCATGGCTAGAATTCTTATCCTCGCTCTCCTTCTGGCCGGTTCCCTCGCGGGCTGCGATCGCGGCGATCCCATCGTCGTCATTCAGCTCAACCCGAAGAATCCTGACATCATCTACGTTGCGACGAACGACTATATCTATAAGACACGCGATGGCGGGCAGACCTGGACGAATCTGTCGCATGGGATGAGCCACTCGCGAGTGATTTCGATGGCGATCGATCCGGCCTATCCCGCGACGGTGTATGCGGGTACGAAGGGTGACGCGGTCTTTAAGAGCTACGATGGAGGGCAGCGCTGGGCTTCGATGCGTTCGGGGTTGGACGATGCCACGATTACGTCGGTGGTCAATCAATTCGTCTTCGATCCGACGGACAACAATCATATCTATCTCGCCACGACGATGGGGGTGTCCGAGACGAAAGACGGCGGCGAGCATTGGGTGAAGAAAATGGAAGGGATAAAGGAAGTGCTGATGGTGGTGACGCTGGGGATGGATCCGACGAGACCAGCGATCTTGTACGCGGGCACGAGTGGCGGAGTGTATAAGACGATCGACGAAGCCGGCCATTGGGAGAAGGTGAATAACGGTCTTGTGTCGCCGGATATCATTAAGTCGTCGCGCGCGCTCAGCGTCACGTCGGTGCTGGTCGATCCGTTTGAGCCGGAGACGGTGTACGCCTCCACACTGACAGGGCTGTATAAGACGATGGATGGTGGGAAGGTCTGGGTGAGGATTGGGCAGTCACTTCAAGATCAGATGTTATTTTCGATGATTCTGGACCGTACGAAGAAGGGCGTCATTTATCTGGGTGGCCGGGAAGGCATCCATCGGAGCGAAGATGGTGGAGCGACGTGGGTCACGCTGAATACGGGTCTTGCGACACTGAATATTCGATCGCTCGTACAGAGTCCAACCGATCCGGACGTGTTTTACGCAGGTACAAATGGGAGTGGCTTGTATCGAAGTCACAATCGGGGAGAGAATTGGGAATCGGTGCCGACTGCGTTGTCAAACCAGTAAAGGAGATTATTGCTGAGGGGCGATGCTGCGTTCTTGAATGGTTGAACCGACGGAAGATGATCCGAACGAAGAGCCAACACCTGACTCTCCCAGGCTTGAGCCCACGCTCGAGCCGCCGAAACCCGATCCTACCGTCGAATCCGACAGGCTCGACCCCACGGTGGAACGTTGCAGCGATGAGCCGACCGACGAGGACTCCTCGCTGTTGAGTCTCGATTCTCCAATCGAAGGTCCGGCGCGACCGGTTCCTCCGATAGCAAAGCCGGTCGGACCGGATGAGCCAATGTCGTGGCTGCTCCGTGAAGAGGCTCCAACATCTTGGCCAGTCACGCCTCGGCCGCCGATCGCATCGCCGGTCTTCGGTGTCTTGCCGATGCTGGGCCCTGCGGCTGGTGCGGTCCCGATGCTGGCGCCTGTTTTTGCCCCTGTCGACAGCTTCGGTGCACGGATGTCTCTCTCGATTGATGCTTCCATTTCACGAATCGCGTGGGCTTCCCGACCGGAGGATTCGAAGTCTCCTGCATCGCGGGTATTGGTTGAGGTGTTGATGCGTTCGAGTGTGGCGCGCAGCTTTTTCAGATCAGCGCGGGCCTTTGCCACTGCCGGGATCATTTCGCGGAGCATGATGCCGCGCGAGGCCATTGAATGATTCGAGAGATTAGCCTGAGTGGACATGAGCAAATCCCCGACCTCGTCTCCCATTTCTTTGACCTGCTGAAGTTCTGAAAGGTCGGTCTTGCAGCAATCGAGAAATTGGTGATACTTGCTTAGGAATGTCGAGACGTCACCTTGTAGATTCTCGATCTTGAAGTCGCGTGGCGGTTTATCACCAATAGGTGTTTCCCCTTCTTGCTCTGTTGACGGGGTTTCTTTTTTGTCAACAAGCGGCACGCATCCTGGCTCTTGTTTTGCTGAATATTGTCGATCGGTTTTTTGATCGGGGCACCAATAGAGCAGTGATGCCGCCGATGCCTTGGTGGCGGCGACGCCGCCGAACGTGAGGGCGACTCCCCCCATGAAGAGGATTAGGCAGAGGACTTTGGTTGTTGTGAGCGAGCGCATAAAACCATTTTCAATCCGACTCGAATCCTTGTCAACGAAACTCGCCAACTTTGCGTGTTTAACGGATTGACTGATCGATCCACGAGTTAAGCTAAGGGCTTGTCTGTTTCTATCGAAAATTAAAAATATCCACATGGCGATCCTTCTTGATGCGACGGCTCGATTATGTTGGTCGAGAAGGGGTGTCGTGTTGCTCTCCATGTCTCAGGAGAGCGAACCGTGAGTGTTGGGTGGTCGCTTGGTCTGCTTTTTGACCATCGTGGGGGCGATTACCCTCAGTCAATGCTGAACCTGGTCTCTCCGTATGACTTGAAAGAGAGTAAAGTCGAGATATCCTCATCCCATGTGTCCACTTATTCCCGCATCGCCCTCTCTTTCTTTTACTTAAATTTTAGGTAAAACCGAGAGCCTCCCCGCTTCATAAGTACATGAATTTTCTATTGACAAGTCTTTGAGTGGGTGTATACTCCTATTTTAGTGGGAAAAAGTGGGGAGGTCTGGTAAAGAATAATTAATGGAGGTATCACGACATATTCCAGTTATGTCAGAAGAGGTGATTTTATTGCTTGTTCGTGAGGGTAATCGAACCTATCTTGATTGTACGGTGGGGTATAGTGGGCATGCTGAGAAAATCCTTGAAGCCAGTGGTTCCAATAGCAGGCTTATAGGATTTGACCGTGATGAGGTGGCAATTGCAGCCAGTCGAGAAAAGCTCTCACGGTTTGGTGATCGCGTTCTTCTTTTTCATGGTCATTTCGTGGATCTGAAACAGCACCTTACATTGAGTGGCATCAGTCAGGTTGATGGAATTCTGTTTGATCTTGGGGTTTCGTCCCCGCAGTTGGAGGAACCTGCTCGGGGCTTTAGCTTTCAAGGGAACGGTCCGTTGGACATGCGTATGGATCAGTCAATGAGTGGGACCGCCGCTGAGCTAGTCAATCGTTGGCCGGAAGCGCAGTTGGCCGATACAATTTTTCAGTTCGGGGAAGAACGGTTTTCACGACGAATTGCGAGTGCCATTGTCCGTGCGCGTCAACGTCATCCATTAACGATGACGAAAGAGCTTGTCTCAGTGATTGAAGGGGCTGTTCCAGCGAATTATCGGCATGGCCGACTCCACTGTGCCACCCGCACATTTCAAGCTCTTCGCATTGCCGTGAATCAAGAACTCGATTGTCTCGAACCAGCGTTGCGTGACGCAGTGGATGTGCTCTCTCCCGGCGGCCGCCTCTGCGTCATTTCGTTCCACTCGCTCGAAGATCGAATTGTGAAACACACGTTACGGACACTCTCCAGTACAGACGACCCTAAGGTGGTGGTTCTCACTAAGAAGCCACAGGTTCCCAGCAGGGAAGAATCGGGCCGGAATCCTCGATCTCGCAGTGCAAAGTTGCGGGCTGCCCAACGGGTATCCAAGGAGGACCGTTCATGAAGGCGATAACACTAGTGGCCGGAGTGCTGTTGGTCTTCGTATTTGTATGGGAACGTGTGGATGTCGTTCGATTGGGTTATCAGATCGAACGATTGAAGACGCAGAAAATCTTGCTGGAGCGAGAGAGGGATCAATTGCGAGTGAAGGTTTCTACGTTGGCGGCCCCGGAGCGGATTGCGAAGGTGGCGACTGAAAGACTGGGGCTTGTTCCACCTCAGCAAGGGCAAGTGCTGATGGTGCATTTGCCGGGAGAGATTCCGAGCCTGACGCCCCCACCCGCGGAGCTCATCCGTGTGGCGAGACATGATTCGATTGGGAGAATTCGCCAGTGACTGCCGGACCTTCGCGCGGTCGTCGTTATGTGATGCTGCTCCTGCTCCTGTGCGGGTTCTGCATTGTTCTTTTTCGGCTGGTTACGCTCCAAGTGCTCCAAGCTGCAGAGCTCACGGTCAAGGCTGATCGGCAACATCAAAAGACCGTGTCGTTCGAAGGAGCTAGAGGCATGGTATCGGATCGCCACGGCAAAGTGCTGGCGATGAATGTGGAGGTTCCATCGGTGTTCGGCGTGCCCACGTCGCTTGAGAGCCCTTCGACCGTTGCTCGTCATCTTTCTCCAGTGCTCAATATTCGAAGAGAGGAGCTCGATAAAAAGCTTCGGCAAGACAAAAGTTTTGTGTGGTTGGCGCGAAAGGTTGAGCCTGAGCAAGGCCGCCGGTTGCAACAGTTGTCGTTGGACGGCATCGGCGTGGTGATGGAGGGAAGGCGGTTTTACCCTAAGGGCCCCTTGTTGGCTCATGTCCTAGGGTTTTCAGGGATGGATGGGCAAGGGCTTGAGGGTCTTGAGCGCCTCTACGATTCGCATCTGCATGGAGAAAAGCGTGTCACCGTGCTGCAGCGAGATGCGTTAGGCCGTACGGTGTTTCCTAAGGATGTGGCGGAGCAAACGCCGACACCGGGACATGCACTCACCCTGACCATCGACGAGGTGATTCAATACATTGCAGAAAAAGAACTTGAAGAGGCCGTCACCCATTCTCGTGCCAAGTCCGGGACAATCATCGTCATGGAGCCTCAAACGGGTGCGGTTCTCGCGATGGCTGTCAGTCCACGATTCGACCCAAACGTTGTGACTGCGCTGACACCTGATCGGTGGCGCAATCGTGCTCTGACGGATACGTACGAGCCAGGGTCGACGATGAAAGCGATGGTTGCGGCCGCGGCGCTTGAAGAAAAGGTGATGACGCCCGGTTCTATGGTCTTCGGTGAAAATGGCCAGATGGTGGTCGCGAATACGACGATTCATGACCATGACAAGCTGGGCTGGATGACATTCTCCGAGGTGATTCAAAAATCGAGCAACATCGGTGCCGCCAAAACCGGGATGGCCCTCGGAGACCAGCGACTCTATCGGTATCTCCAAGCGTTTGGATTTGGCCACCGTACTGAGATTGATCTGCCGGGTGAAGTGAGCGGGCTTTTGAAAGCCCCCAAAGAGTGGGGGCGGCGATCGCTCGCGTCGATTTCGATGGGTCAGGAAGTCGGGGTGACGCCACTCCAGATGGTGTCGGCGGTTGCGACTCTCGCCAATGGAGGCGTGATGATGAAGCCGTACGTGGTATCCGAAGTACGCGATCAGAAAGGTCGCGTTCTCAAGGAAGTGCTCCCACAAGTAAAGCGACGAGTCGTGTCGCCGGAGACAGCTCGAGCGATGACGACGATGCTGGAAGGTGTTGTGACGAATGGGACTGGGGCGAAAGCGGCCATTCCTGGATTTCGTGTGGCGGGTAAAACCGGGACCGCTCAAAAAGTCGACTCACGAACCGGCGCCTATTCCTCGACGCAGTTTGTCGGGTCGTTTGTTGGATATGTTCCGGCAGAATCGCCACGGCTGGCGATGATCGTCGTCCTCGATGAACCTCAAGGTGAGTCATGGGGTGGGGTCGTGGCGGCGCCCGTATTTCGACGAGTCGGGGAGCAGGTGCTTATGTATCTTGGCGTACCCAGGGAAGATACTGTGAAAATCGCACTGGCGATGAAGGACCACTAAAAAGCCATGACGCATGCCCCCGTTCCCCTTTCACAGTTGCTTACGGCGCTCTGGGGGGAAGTCGATATCCTGGAGCAGCGTGGCGAGATGAGTTGTCCGATCATTGGGATCGCAGATGATTCGCGGACTGTGACGGGTGGGAGTCTTTTTGTGGCTGTGACGGGTGAGCGCGTTGACGGGCACGAATTTGTCGAGCGGGCCATCCAGGCCGGAGCAGTTGCGGTGGTCGCTCAGACGCCTGTGCCGTCAGGACGATTACCGTTTGTGCGGGTGAACGATTCGCGCAAGGCGCTCGGTTTTCTCGGTAGCCGGTTTTATCGTGACCCATCCGTCCGCCTCAAGATGATTGGCGTGACGGGTACAAATGGGAAGACGACAACGACGTATCTCTGCAAGGCCTTACTGGAAGGGATCGGTCGGCGGGTAGGGTTGATCGGTACGGTTGGGTATCAGATCGGACAAGAAACACTTCCTGCTTCTCACACAACGCCCGGCGCACTTGATCTCCAGGCATTGTTAGCGAAGATGGTCGAGAGTGAACTCACCGCTGCCGTGATGGAAGTTTCGTCTCATGCCCTCGCGTTGGACCGGACGGCGGGTTGCGAGTATGACGTGGCGGTCTTCACAAATCTGACGCAAGATCACTTAGATTTTCATCGCACCATGGACGAGTATTTTGAGGCAAAGTTGCGACTCTTTACTGGATTGGCCGGAGGGCACAAGTCCGGGAAGCGCGCCATCGTCAATTTGGACGACCCCCGAGGGGACACGATTCGAACAGCCTGTCCTGTGCCGGTTTGGGGGTACGCCATTCAGAACCGGGCAGACCTCAAGGCAGAAAACGTGCGTCTTTCGCTTACGGGAACCACGTTCACGGCGGCCACTCCATCGGGATCGTTCCCCGTCGAGAGCCGGTTAGTCGGAGAGCACAACGTCTATAACTTGCTGGGAGCAATCGGAGTGGCGCTCCACGACGGGGCCACGGCCGATCAGATCCGCGAAGCGACTGCCCATATCGACAATGTTCCCGGCCGCTTCGAGCGGATCTCGTCCGGGCAAGACTTTACTGTTGTGATCGATTACGCCCATACCGAAGACGCGCTCCTCAGGTTACTCACGGCCGCCCAAGCATTAAAGACCGATCGGATTATTACCGTGTTTGGCTGTGGTGGCGACCGGGACCGAGGAAAGCGGCCCAAGATGGGCCGCGCTGCTGTTGAATATAGCGACGTGGTGATCTTGACCTCCGATAATCCTCGAACCGAGGACCCGCTGGCGATCCTTCATGAAGTTGAGGTTGGTGTGCGTGATGCGCTCATGCGGCGGCAACACGTGCAATATTACTTGATGCTGGATCGCCGAGAGGCAATCGGTACCGCCATCCGTGAAGCGCGCCCAGGCGATATGGTGCTTATTGCCGGGAAGGGGCATGAAGATTATCAAATCATCGGCACTCAAAAGTTTCATTTTGATGACCGTGAAGTGGCACGCGAGGTGATTCAGCAATTGCGAGACTGCGCGTGAGTATCCAGGCGATGGCCGGAGCCGTGGAAGGTGAAAAATCAATGGGCCTGTTTACGGTCGATGAGTTACGAGAAGTGATCAGCGTGAAAGTCCTTGCAGGGCAGGCCTCGCTATCGGGGAAGCGCCGAATCAGGCAGATCAGCACGGACTCACGATCGATTCGTCGGGGCGATCTCTTTGTCGCACTCAGAGGCGAGCGATTCGATGGCCATGACTTTGTGCCGGCTGTGCTCGCGCAGGGCGCGGCGGGAGCCATCGTTCATGACGGATACCACCTTCCTTCAAGTTTTCCTGCAGTACGCCGGATCGCGAGGCAATCTTCACCTTTTCTCTTTGGTGTGCGCGACCCGCTCTTTGCCTACCAGCAGCTCGCGACGCACTATCGCAGTCGATTCACGATTCCAGTGGTGGCGGTGACCGGGAGCAACGGCAAGACGACGACGAAGGAGATGGTAGCGGCGGTATTGGCTCAACGGTGGTCGATACTGAAGACCGAAGGAAATTTCAACAATCGCATCGGTGTGCCCGCTACCCTGTTTCGGCTCACGGCTCGCCATCAGGCAGCCGTGATTGAGATGGGGGTGGACCAGCAGGGGCAGACGACCAGACTCTGTGAGATTGTCAGGCCCACAATCGGGGTGATTACCAATATTGGACCCGATCACCTCGAGTTCTTTGGCAGCATGGAAGGGTCTGCGCAGGCTAAGGCGGAATTGCTGGATCTGCTTCCTTCCGATGGCATGGTCATGCTGAATGCCGACGACCCTTATTTTGACTACCTTGCGGCGCGCGCGCAATGCCGCGTGGTGTCGTTCGGAAATTCAGCCATGGCCGATGTCCGCGCAAGTATGGTCACGTCCGATGCCCGCCAGGGCACGACCTTTCGCTTGCACCTCCCTGGGAAAATCCGTCCCACGATCGTGCGAATGAAAGTGCATGGGACCCACAACGTCACCAATGCGCTCGCCGCCGCTGCGGTGGGTGCTGCCTTGAATCTTTCCGGTGCGATGATTGCCCAAGGGTTGAGCCGATTCCGTCCTGCCGCGATGCGGTCGCAGGTGGTGACTCTTCACGGCGTCCATTTCATCAACGACTGTTATAACGCCAACCCGGCGTCGATGAACGCGGCGCTTCAGCTGCTGGCACAGTGGCGCCCTGCACGTGATCGGATTGCCGTGTTGGGAGACATGCTCGAACTTGGCGCTGAGACCGGTCGCCTGCATCGAGAGGTTGGACAGTTTCTTGCCACGCAGGGGCTGTCGCGGCTGATCGCCTGCGGGGCGTTGGGCCGAGACATTGCGGAAGGAGCTCGCCAAGGTGGGATGGCGGGTGTGCAGATCGATGAGGTGGACGATGCGGCAGCGGCTGCGGATCATCTTAAGAAGATTCTGCGGCAGGGTGACGTCGTGCTGGTAAAGGCTTCTCGCGGTATGAAAATGGAACAGGTCGTGCAAACGTTGGCAGGGATGAGGGCGGTCATCAGGCAGGCATCGTAAGGGGTTGTAGCCATCGGCTCAAGAGTTGGTGGGACGATCGGCTCATCGTGAAGGTAAAGGCCGCATGCTCTACAACTGGCTGTATCCGTTTCATACAGAATATTCGTTTCTGAACGTCTTTCGGTATCTGAGCTTTCGGATCATCTACGGGGCTGTGACGGCGTTTCTGATCGCCTTTGTGCTGGCTCCCTGGGTGATCAAGAAGTTGCAAGAGATTAAGCTGGGCCAGCAGATTCGGGCTGACGGCCCTCAACGTCACCTGGCGAAGAGTGGGACGCCTACCATGGGCGGGATGCTCATTCTTTTCGCGGTTGTTCTCTCGACGCTCCTTTGGGCCGATATTGCAAGACCGTATGTCTGGCTTGTGCTTCTTGCCATGCTGGGGTTTGGCGCGATTGGATTTATCGACGACTATCTTAAGTTCATCAAAGCCCAATCAAAGGGACTATCGGCGTGGCAGAAGTTTACGGCGCAAGTGGCGGTGGCCTTGGCAATCGCACTGGTTCTCTATTTTCTACCTGGTTATACGACCAAGCTCAGCATCCCGTTTTTTAAGAATTTCGTTCCGGATCTTGGCTGGTTCTATGTCGCCTTTGCGGTGATGGTGATTGTCGGGAGTTCCAATGCCGTCAATCTGACCGATGGCCTCGATGGGCTCGCAATCGGACCCGTCATGATCGCAGCGATGGCCTACACGATCGTGGCGTATGTCACCGGCCATCGACTCATGTCGGACTATCTGATCATCCCGCACATCGAAGGTGCCGGTGAACTCGCGGTGTTCACCGCCGCAATTCTAGGAGCGAGCTTGGGATTTTTGTGGTTCAACACCTATCCGGCTACCGTGTTCATGGGAGACGTGGGCTCGCTTCCACTGGGAGCGGCGTTGGGCACAGTCGCGGTGATCAGTAAGCATGAGTTGCTGCTCCTGATGGTCGGCGGAGTATTTGTCATTGAGGCGGTCTCGGTCATTTTTCAAGTGATCTCGTTCAAGTCACGAGGGAAACGCATTTTTCTCATGGCGCCCATCCATCATCACTTTGAGATGAAAGGGTGGGAGGAACCCAAGGTCGTGGTGCGTTTGTGGATCATCGCCATCCTGTTGGCGCTGTTGAGTTTGAGCACATTAAAGCTTCGGTGATGGCATGGTGAGAGAAGCGGCTGTGGAACTCGCGGGGGCACATGTCACCGTCATGGGGCTTGCCAGAAGTGGTGTCGCGGCTTGCCGATTGCTTCAGACTGCGGGAGCGCGTGTCACCGTGGCCGATCGGAAAGAATCGGCGGAGCTCACATCGGCCCTCGCCGGTATCGACCGCGAAAGCGTCGCTATCACCGTCGGAGCGCGATATGAATCGTCGCTTGAGAGAGCGGATCTTGTGGTGATCAGTCCAGGAGTGCCGTATCGGTTAGCCTCACTTGAAACAGCGCGTCAGCGTGGCGTGAAAGTGATCAGCGAATTGGAACTGGCTTCACAGTTTTCCCGAAGCCCGCTCCTTGCCGTCACGGGCACCAACGGCAAGAGCACGACCGTGACGCTGATCGGGAAGTTTCTCGCTGAGAGCGGCAAGCGGGCGTTCGTCGGAGGAAATTTAGGGACGGCTTTGAGCGAAGCGGCGGTGGAAGACCTTCGTGCCGGACAGACAGGGAAACCGAGTCCGTTCGATTATCTTGTCGTCGAGGTCTCCAGTTTTCAGCTGGAAACGATCGATCGGTTCCATCCCTGGATCGCCGCGTTGCTCAACGTGACAGTCGATCACCAGGACCGGTATGAGTCGCTGGACGAGTATGTCTCTGCGAAACAACGGATTTTCGAGAACCAGATCGCGTCGGATTTTGCGGTATTTAATCTTGATGACGATCGTGTGGCAGCCTTGCGGCATCGGGTTCATGCGACACGATTAGGGTTTACACGCGGGGCAACGATCGGCGCCGAGATGCATGGCGGGACGTATCTCGAAGGCGATCGGATCGTGACGACGGTGACCGGGGTGCGGCAGGAAATTTGTCATCGACGCGAGATCCGTATCATCGGGAACCACAACGTGGAAAACGTGATGGCGGCGACAACCTACGCCCTACTGTGTGGCTGTCCGCTCGATGCGATTCGCCGAGTGCTTGCGACGTTTCCTGGACTCGAACATGCGCTTGAAATCGTCCGCGAGCGTCGAGGGGTCCGATATGTGAACGATTCGAAGGGCACGAATGTCGATGCCACGCTCAAAGCGCTGGAGAGTATTGATCAACCGATTTGGCTCATTGCAGGAGGGCGGGATAAGGGGGGAGATTTTTCTCGACTCGCCCAGGCAGTCAGCCGACGGGTCACACACGTGATCCTGATTGGAGAAGCCACGCCGCTATTGCGAGAGGCGTGGGAGGGTGTGGCGACGATGACGGAGGCCTCCACTCTACGGGAGGCCGTAGAGTTCGCGGCGCAAGGGGCGTCGTCGGGCGATGTCGTGTTGTTGTCTCCAGCCTGTGCCAGCTTCGATATGTTTGCGGACTATCAAGACCGCGGTCGTCAATACAAGGCATTCATTCATGCCTTACCGGCGTGACGTGCAAGGCAAGGGAGGGGCGATTCTGAGCTATGGCGCATCGATCAGCGGGGACTCTGGCGCTTCCATGGTCCCAGACCACCAGCCAACGGTCTGGCACACAACGGGTTGCGGTGGACCGCACGCTTTTGGCGGTCACGATGATTCTGGCATTGGTGGGACTCGTGATGGTGTTCAGCGCCAGCGCCATTGTGGCAGGCAACCGGTTTCAGGATCCGGGATTTTATCTGAAGCGGCAAGTCGCCTGGCTCGCCCTCGGCGTTCTGTTGATGTATCTCGCGTCGCGTATCGATTACATATTTTGGAAGAAACTCTCCATTCCAATATTGGCGTGCATCCTGGTGTTGCTCATCATGGTGCTGGTGCCGTCTTTCGGCATGTCGGCCAAGGGAGCCCGACGATGGTTGCCATTGGGGCCTTTCTCGGTGCAGCCGGCAGAAATGGTCAAGCTTGTCGCGGTGATGTATCTGGCAGCGTATCTGAGCAAAAAGGCAGACAGGATCACATCATTTCGCGATGGCCTGCTGCCGGCGCTGATCGTGATTGGATTGCTGAGCGGATTGGTGTTGCTCGAACCGGATCTTGGGACGGTTGTGGTGCTTGGATTGGTGACAGTCGGGATGTGTTTTCTCGCCGGGGCACGCCTGTTTCATCTCATGGCGTTAGGTTTCTGTGCGATTCCGGCGGTGCTGGCGCTGGTTCTTGGATCCAGTTATCGGCGCCAACGGCTCATGACCTTTCTTGCTCCATGGAAGGATCCATCGGATTCTGGGTTCCAAATTACACAGTCTTTCCTGGCCTTCGGCAGCGGCGGTTCGTTTGGAGTGGGGCTGGGCGAAGGCAAACAGAAGCTCTATTTCCTCCCGGAGGCGCACACAGATTTTGTCTTGGCGCTGATCGGCGAAGAACTGGGGTTGATCGGTACTGCGACGGTCATTCTGCTATTCGCATTCTTTGTGTGGCGAGGGGTTCAGATCGCCGCGCGTGCGCGAGTCCCGTTTGGCCGCTATCTGGGCATGGGCATCACTTTGTTAGTCGGCGTGCAGGCGTTGGTCAACGCGGCGGTGGTGACGGGTCTGTTGCCGACGAAAGGACTCACCTTACCGTTTGTCAGTTACGGAGGGTCGTCGTTGGTAGTCAGTTTGGTCGGGGTGGGGATCTTGCTCAGTATTTCTCGAGATCGGCATACCGGTGGGTCGCGCGGTGGGTCGGGTCACGGATGACGATCGTGATTGCAGCAGGAGGAACCGGTGGCCATCTCTATCCGGCTGTGGCATTGGCAAGAGAGTTTCTCCGGTGCGATCCCACGACCAAGGTTCTTTTCGTGGGGACGGCACGTGGGCTTGAATCGAAGGTCCTTGCCCATGAGGGGTTCGACCTGGCGTTGATCAGTGCCAAGCCTGTGATGGGCAAAGGTCTGTTCGGGGCACTGAAAGGGTTGTGCGCGCTGCCGGTTAGTTTGAGGCAGTGCCTGCGGATCCTACGAACACGACAGGCTGATCTGGTGATTGGAGTCGGTGGCTATACAAGTCCCATGATGTTGCTGGCGGCCGCGTTAGCCAGGGTGACACGAGTGATTCTGGAGCCGAATGCACATCCAGGCATGGCGAACAAAGCGGTGGGGCCGTTTGTTCAGCGCGTGTTTCTCGCGTTCGAATCTGCATCCGACTCGTTTGATCGTTCCAAGGTACGTGTGGTGGGGACGCCGATTCGCAAGGCATTCCTTGAGAGCATTGAGCAGAGCCGGGAGCAGTCAGGATCGGCACATCTGTTGATTTTCGGAGGAAGTCAGGGCGCCAAGGGGATAAATACCGCAGTGATAGAAGGATTGCCCGATTTGATGACACAGCTGCCGCAGTTCACAGTGACCCATCAGACTGGCGAATCCGACCATGCGCGGGTGGCCGGGGCCTATCGTCGCGTCGGCATCGAGTCGCAGGTCGTCCCATTTATTTACGACATGCCTGCGGCATTACGGCAGGCGGACCTTGTGGTGGCGCGAGCCGGTGCTATGACAGTGGCCGAACTCACGGCCTGCGGAAAGCCGGCTATCCTCGTTCCTCTGCCGTCTGCCATTTACGACCACCAGACACACAATGCCAAGGTGATGGAAGCAGCCGGGGCAGCGGTGTTGCTTCCGCAATCTGACCTCACCGGCGCCCTGTTGGCCCGCACCGTGACGGGTATTCTTGGAGATCGTGACCGATTACGGGCAATGGGCGAGGCGAGTCTTTCTCTGCGGCGAATTGATGCAGCTGAAGTGATTGTCCGCGAATGTTACGCGCTCATGGGGGGTCGTCATGACGTTCACCGGTCTGTTGGAGCAGCAGGACACTAATGGTATTGGGCAACGTGGACAGAGATCACCATCGTATCCACCTGTTGGTGGAGTAAGGCGCACGCCGATGTTTCGTAAGACGCAACAGATTCACTTAGTCGGAATCGGGGGATCGGGAATGAGCGGCATCGCCGAGGTCCTCCTGACGCTGGGGTACAAAGTGACGGGCTCGGACCTGCACGCTTCCGATACGACGCGAAGATTGGAAGAGCTCGGCGGGCGTATCTTTGTCGGCCATCAGGAATCGAATGTCGGGGAAGCGCAAGTGGTCGTCATTTCCTCTGCGGTGTCGGCACAGAACCCAGAGGTCGTGGCAGCGAAGGCAAAGCAAATTCCTGTGATTCCTCGGGCCGAGATGCTTGCGGAGTTGATGCGGCTGAAATTCGGGGTCGCCATTGCCGGCGCACATGGGAAAACCACGACGACGTCGATGGTGGCCAATGTTCTGGCCCAGGGTGGATTGGATCCGACGATGGTGATCGGGGGGAAAGTGAATGCATTGGGGAGTCATGCGCGCCTGGGTCGAGGCGATCTCCTCGTGGCGGAAGCCGACGAGAGCGACGGATCGTTTCTCCGTCTATCACCGACCATTGTCGCGGTGACGAATCTCGACCGGGAGCACCTCGATCATTACGGCAGTATGGAACGCATCAACGAATGTTTTCTCGAGTTTATCAATAAGGTGCCGTTCTACGGGTTAGCCGTGTTGTGCGCCGATGATGATCGGCTCAGGGCGCTCTTCCCGAGCATCGTGAAGCGCTATCAGACGTATGGACTCTCGGAACGTGACGGGGTCGCGCCGGATTTCTTTGCGACGGACATCAGCTTAAGCAAATGGAGCACTGAGTTTCGGGCGCAGTTCCGTGGTCGCAACTTGGGTCCGTTCCGCCTGGCGGTGCCAGGCCGACACAATGTTGCCAACGCGCTCGTGGCGATTGCAGTCGGTCTCGAATTGGATGTTCCGGTCGATCTCATCAGGAAAGCGTTGGCGGCCTATGCCGGAGTTGAACGACGCTTTCATCTGCGGGGGGAAGCCAATGGGATCATGGTCGTAGACGATTACGGGCATCATCCGACGGAGATCAAAGCCACGTTGGCTGCCGCCAAGCAAGGGTGGGGAGACCGCCGGTTGGTCGTACTGTTCCAGCCGCATCGCTATACCAGGACGAGAGACTTGCTGGAAGATTTTGCGAAAGCGTTCGACCAATCAGACGTCTTGTTCTTGGCGGACATCTATGCGGCGGGGGAGCAGCCGATTCCCGGAGTGTCCGGAGCCAGGTTGGCCGACATTGTTCGTGCGGCGGGCCATCCGTCTGTGACGTTTATAGAACACAAAGAGCAGATGGTGGATCAGGTGCTCCCCCATCTGAAATCGGGGGATCTCGTCATGACGTTAGGGGCAGGAGATATTTGGAAGACGGGGGTTGGACTGTTGGCCCGATTGACTCCGGTCGGATGATGCGATGACGCGAGGGAGCCAAGGTGTTAGGACAACCGCACACGCGCATGCGCAGTTTACGCAGACAGATGTGCGCGCTGCGGTGGCCGGTCTCAGGGGGTCCACATCCTTCCGGGCTCCGCTGCGAGAGTACACCTCGTTTAAGATTGGAGGGCCGGCGGATGTCGTCTGTGAGCCCGCGGATATTGAAGATGTCTGTCTGGTGGTTCGGCAGGCGCGTGCGCACAAGATTCCGATGTTCGTCCTGGGCGGAACGAACCTCCTTATCCGAGACGGAGGCATTCGCGGCATTGTGGTCAGCTTGGCGCGGCTGCGGGCTATCAAAGAAGAACCGACGGCGGTGTTGTATGCCGAAGGGGGAGTCGGGATGCCGACATTGATTGGGTACGCGATCCGTCATTCCCTTGCGGGACTGGAATGGGCGGCGGGAATTCCCGGGACAGCGGCCGGCTGTGTCGTCATGAATGCCGGGACCAAGCTCGGTGAAATGAAGGATTCGATCAAGGCTGTTCGCATGGTGAATATGAAAGGCCAGATCGTAGACCTGGAGGCAGCTCAGGTGAGGTTCGAATATCGACGGGCCTTGCTGCCACGCGGCATCGTTGTGGGAGTCTGGCTTCAATTGAAGCCAGGAGTCCGATCGGAAATCCAGCGAGTGGTCAAGGACTATCTCCACTATCGACGAGACACACAACCGCTCGCGATGCCCAGTGCCGGTTGTGTGTTCAAGAATCCTCCGAACGATTCTGCCGGGCGACTGATTGAGTCAGTCGGCCTCAAGGGTGCACGTGTCGGCGATGCGGAAGTCTCGATGAAGCATGCCAATTTCATGGTCAATCGGGGGCAGGCGAATGCGGCAGATGTGACGGCGTTGATCGGGAAGGTCCGCAGCGCAATTCGCCGTCGGGTGGGGGTGCGGTTAGATCTTGAACTGAAAATCGTAGGAGAGACATAGCGGTATGAGTGAGCTTCATGCGACAGAGCGGCCGCTTCTGACCCGTGCCCGCATCGGGGTGCTGATGGGCGGACAATCGGCTGAGCGCGAGGTGTCGCTCCGGACAGGCGCCGCGGTTCATCGATCGTTGGTCCGCCGCGGCTACGATGCGGTTGTCATTGATGTCGGGCCGACGCTCTCTCAGGACCTGCGCGATCGGAAGATCGACCTGGCATTTCTGGCTTTGCATGGACCGGGCGGGGAAGATGGAGCGATTCAAGGATTTCTGGAGACGTTGGGAATTCCCTACACCGGATCCGGCATCCAGGCGAGTGCAATCGGTATGCATAAAGTTACGACGAAAACACTCTTGGCTTCAGCTCGTATTCCTGTGCCGGCCGGTACAGTTGTGAAGCGAGGAGGGAACGTCTCCAGCGCCACCCTGTTGCGAGCGGAAAAATTGCGCTGGCCTCTTGTGGTGAAGCCTGCTTCGCAAGGCTCCACGATTGGGGTCACGATTGTGCGCAAACCGTCGCAATGGCGTGATGCGTTGGCCTTGGCCCATCGCTATGACGTGGATGCGATGGTCGAGGCCTATATTCCTGGGCATGAGGTGACGGTATCGATCATCGGAGGACGCGATGTTTCTCCATTGGTCCTTCCTGCTGTGGAAATTGTGGCGCCGGGAGGTTTTTACGATTTTGCCGCGAAGTATGAAAAGGGGAAAACCCAATATCTCTGTCCGGCACCCGTAAGCGTCGCAGTGACCAGGCAGATTCGGATGTTGGCGTTGCGCACGTATCAAGCACTGGGCTGTGAGGGTGCGGCCCGAGTCGATTTCCGTATCACCCCGCGCGGCCGCCCGGTCGTATTGGAGATCAATACCGCACCGGGCATGACTGAAACGAGTTTGCTCCCGATGGCGGCGGCACAGGCCAGAATCGACTATGACGAGTTGACCGAACGGATTCTTGAGTCCGCACTCACTCGCGCGGTCGCCTTGACCATTCGTCAGGGGAAGTGAACGTGCCATGAAGATACTCATGCGGAAACGAGCGGCGCCTCCCATCGGTCCACGGTCGAACCAATGGAAGGGCGCGCGTGCCAGTCAGATTGCGGATCAACGCCAACAGGCGCGTCGGGAGACGTTGCTCTCACGGCGTAGGCGTGCGTTGTTCGTCGGGCGATGGGTTCTCGGTCTGGCGGCACTGGCATGGGGCCTGACTGTCGCCATGCAAGAGATGGGACCCATGGTTCAGGGTTGGCTAGAAATCCGTGACGTAGAGATTGAGGGTATGCACCGAGTCACGAAACCGGAAATATTAGAGCGGCTCGTGTTGAAGCCAGGCATGGGACTTCATCAAATCAGCACATCGTTTCTTGCTGAGCGAGTGCAGGCGCACGCATGGATTAAGGAGGCGACGGTCGAACGCCGGCCGCTGCATCTGTTGCATATCACGGTCGTGGAGCGCACGCCGGCCGCGATTATTCGCGCAGGCGCGGACCATTGGTTGAGTGATGAGAATGGGTATCTTCTTGCCAAGTTGGGGAAGCAGGACGATCAGGCGCTACCCTTGATGATCGGACTCGAGGTTCAGTCTCTTCAGCACGGCGAGGGACAAGTGCGTCACGCGGTTCAGTCCGGGGTCGTGTTGGCCAAGCTCATCGCCAATACGTTCGACGGGAGGGTTGAGATCGATCTCACGAATGTCTCGAATGTGGTGGCGTCGGCCAACGGGGTGCGATTTCAGTTTGGAGGCGATTCTCTGGTCGATCAATGGGAGCGATTTCGGAGGGTGAATCCGTCATTTAAAACAAGCCCATTCAATGATCGGACGGGCGCAGTGAACGAGATTGATTTACGGTATGACAACCGCGTCATTGTGCGGGAAAGGGTGTGAGAGCTGTGCCGAAGCGTGATCAGATTCTTGTGGGATTGGATATCGGGACCACGAAGATCTGCGCCATCGTGTCGGAAATCACCGATGATAGCGTGCTCAATATTATCGGGGTGGGATCCAGTCCGTCGCGAGGGCTTCGCAAGGGTGTCGTGGTCGACATCGAGAGCACCGTGGAATCGATCAAGAAGGCGGTGGAGGAAGCCGAGCTGATGGCGGCGGTTCAGATCAATTCCGTCTATACCGGCATTGCAGGCAGCCACATCTCTGCGGAAAACTGCAAGGGGGTCGTCGCGCTCAAAAAGGCAGAGGTCACGCGGGAAGATATTCAGCGTGCGATCGAAAGCGCGCGGACTCTGGCCGTCGTTCCCCATGAACGGCGGATTCTTCACGTGCTCCCTCGTGAATTCATGGTCGATGGGCAAGAAGGGGTTCGGGAGCCGTTAGGCCTGTCCGGCAATCGTCTCGAAGTCAATGTTCATGTCATTACCGGCGCCGTGACGTCGGCGCAGAATATCATCAAGTGTGTGAATCGCGCGGGGCTCGATGTTATCGACATGGTCTTGCAGCCTTTGGCGTCCAGTGAGGCCGTCCTCAGCCAGGAAGAACGCGATCTGGGCGTCGTCATGATTGATCTTGGCGGTGGGACAACCGACCTCGCGATCTTTCTAGACGGGAGTATCAGGCACTCGGCGGTTTTGCCGATCGGTGGGCAGAACTTGACGAAGGATCTTGCCATCGGATTGCTGACCTCTCAGACGGAAGCCGAGAAAATAAAATTGCAGCATGGAATCGCCAGAACAGGGTTGGTGCAGGGCCATGAAATGGTCGAGGTTCCGTCGGTCGGCGACCGTCCAGCACGGACGTGCTCGCGCCGCGATCTTGCTGAGATTCTTGAGCCGCGGGTCGAAGAAATATTCGAGCTGGTTCGTCGGGAAATCGCACGTGCCGGCTACGAGGGCATGGTGGGAGCCGGAGTGGTGATTACCGGTGGGACATCGTTGTTGGAAGGGATGCCTGATGCGGCAGAGCAGGTCTTGAATCTCCCGGCTCGCCGTGGCGCGCCCGGTGGTCTCGGAGGGCTTCGCGACATCGTCAGCAATCCCATGCATGCCACGGGTGTCGGATTGCTGCTCCATGCCCGCCGCCATATGGAGGAAATGGCCATCGCGGGCCTGCGCAGCGGTCGGCCGTTGGATAAGGTCTTGACTCGTATGAGGGGATGGTTCTTCGAGTTATTTTAACCGGTGCGCGAGGCGAATGTCCGCCTTGCGGATTTTATCAAGGGAGGTGTCCTGATGTTTTCGTTTGAAGAGGATGTTGTGTCTCCCGTTCGGATTAAAGTGATCGGTGTTGGTGGCGCCGGGTGTAATGCGTTGAACACCATGATTACGTCCGGATTAGCTCGGGTCGATTTCATCGCGGCGAATACGGATCTGCAGGCGTTGGAACGATCGCGGGCGTCGTATAAAGTTCAGCTGGGCCCTGAACGGACCAGAGGGCTCGGCGCCGGGGCCAAGCCGGAAGTCGGAAAGGATTCAGCACTGGAAAGCAAAGATCAGATTCGGGAGTGTCTTGAGGGTGCCGACATGGTGTTCGTGACCGCCGGAATGGGCGGTGGAACCGGAACGGGCGCCGCGCCGATTGTGGCGAGTATCGCGCGTGAACTCGGGATCTTGACAGTCGGGGTCGTCACGAAGCCTTTTTCGTATGAAGGTCATCGCCGGATGCTCCATGCGGACGAAGGGGTCCGCGATCTCCGTCGGCATGTTGACACCTTACTGATAATCCCTAATCAGCGATTGCTCGGCATCGTCGACAAAGCGACGCCGCTGCTCGAAGCGTTTAAGGTCGCTGATGACGTGCTCCGGCAGGCCATTCAGGGGATTGCGGATGTCATTACGACCACCGGCCATGTCAATGTGGACTTCGCCGATGTCCGAACCGTCATGTCCCATACGGGCCGAGCAGTGATGGGGATGGGTGTAGCGCGCGGAACGAATCGAGCGATCGAGGCCGCGCAAAAGGCGATTTGCAGTCCGTTGCTGGAAGAAGGCAGTGTCGAAGGTGCGCGCGGTGTGTTGCTCAATATCACTGGTGGGCCCAACATGACGTTGCATGAAATCGAGGAAGCGGCAACGATTGTTCAGCAGACCGCTGACCCCGAAGCCAACATTATTGTCGGACAGGTGATCAACCCCGATATGGGCGATGACTTGGTGGTGACCGTGATTGCGACAGGGTTTGAACGGGAGGATCAGCCGGCTCCGATTCCCGTGGCCGCGGTTCGGGTGTCCCGTCCTGTACCACAGACGGTGGGAGAACGATCGTACGCGGAGCGGCCCTTTAAAGATTTCGATCGCCCAACCTACTTGCGACGGATGGGAGATGGAAGAGACGCGATGGAGCGAGCCACGGCAGTCACGGATGATGAGTGGGATGTGCCGACATTCCTGCGCAAACAGGTTGACTAATTCGACAGGTTTTAGGGTAAGTCATCATATCAGGAGATGGTCATGAGTGTGGCGGTCATCACGGTTCCTGCCTTCGCATCCACGCGCGACGGCGTTCGGCATTTCTTTGGCACGCGCCGTCACGCACGCTCACTGGAATTCGATGTCGGAGTTCCCGCTCGTCAGTCTGGTGCGCAGGGGTACGGCTGGCTGCTGTCCGTCAAGCAGGTACATGGGACTGAGGCCTTGGTCCTAGATCGTCCACTCACTGAGTCGGATCAGTTTCCGGGTGGGTGGGATGCGTTGGTGACGGATCAACCAGGCGTGACGGTAGCCGTGCGCACGGCGGATTGTGTCCCCGTGCTCGTGCATGACCCACGCCGGCGTGTTGTCGCGGCGATTCATGCCGGTTGGCGGGGCGCGGTTGCTGGGATTGTTTCGAAAACGCTCACACTGATGGCGAGCCGATTCGGGTCGACCCAGTCGGATTTGCGAGTCAGTATCGGACCATCGGCCGGCCCCTGCTGCTATGAAGTAGACAATCCGGTGCTCGACCAGCTTCGAATGGGATTGTCTGATTGGGAGTCGGTTGTGCATGACTATCGAGGCCATAAAGCTCGCCTCGACCTCAAGGCCTTGATCCGCCGGCAAGTGGAGGGAGCGGGTGTGTCCACATCCGCTGTTTCAGCGGTGAATGTCTGCACAATCTGCCACGATCAGCTGTTTTATTCCTATCGACGGGAAGGACGGGTGAACGGGACGATGGTCAGTGGGATCACGCTACTCTCTCACAACTCAGAGTGAGTCGGAGCGTGCGCGCTGACATTTATCCGGGAGGTTCTGTACAATACGTTAGACCTTCTGAGGTCGGTATTCTCTGGAACCGAGGGGTTGTAGGAATAATCGGCTTAGTGGTGGTGCATTGGGCGTTGGTCGGCCTACTTCCGATATCTGTATGAGTTGGCTCTGAACCTCTTCATGTCAAGCACACAGTCGCATGTCTTTGAGGGGGCGCGCAATCGGTATGTCGGATGAGTATCGTGGTACGGTTGGGGAGGATGTTACGATGATACGGTTCGGCATAGGTATTGGGGGCGCGGGGTGTGTCTAGTTCAACGATCATAAAGAAGATTGCGTTCATCGGTGGCGGCCAGATGGCCGAGGCCATGATCGGTGGTCTTCTTGCAGGGCAGGTATGTTCTGCTGACGTGATTTGGGCAACGGATCCCGTTCCTGAACGTCGTGATCGCTTACAAGGGCAGTTCGGCATTCGGGTTGGTTCTGCCAACCCTGAAGCGGTTGCCTGGGCCGACGTGGTCATTTTGGCCGTGAAGCCTCAGGCGCTCTCTGCTGTGCTCAGGGAGCTAGGCTCAATCCTGGCCCATGCCCTTGTGATTTCTATTGTGGCAGGGGTAAAGATTCCGACAATCGCCGAACAGATTTCCGGGGGGGGGCGGGTTGTTCGTGCGATGCCGAATATTCCAGCATTGGTCCGTGAGGGTATGACTGCGCTAACTTTTGGTAGCACGGTCACTGAGGATGATGGTCATGTGGCTCGAATGGTATTCGAAGTGGTCGGTCGTGTGGTCCTGGTTGAGGAACGATTGATGGATGCGGTGACTGGCCTGAGTGGGAGTGGCCCGGCCTATGTGTTTCAGGCCATTGAAGCGTTGGCGGATGGGGGAGTGATGATGGGCTTGCCGCGGCAGACCGCCGAACTCCTTGCGGCACAGACAGTACTTGGCGCGGCTCGCTTGGTGCTCGAATCAGGCGCACACCCTGCTCAGCTGAAAGATCGGGTGGCGTCTCCTGGAGGCACCACCATCGCCGGACTTCATCGGCTTGAACAGGGGGGGTTTCGTGCTACATTAATGGCTGCGGTTGAAGCGGCCACCATGCGATCGAAAGAGTTGGGGCGCTGATGTTTGTCGCGGGGAATGTTCTTTCGGCAATGGCCTCGATTCTTGACTATGTATTATGGCTCTATATGTGGGTGATCATTGCTCGCGCCCTGATCTCGTGGGTTAATCCGGATCCATGGAATCCGATCGTCCAATTTCTCAATCGTGCGACCGAACCGGTCCTCGCTCCAATTCGACGACTGATCGGCACGCGGATTGGCATGGATGTATCGCCCATCGTCGTGATCCTGATTATCAATTTCCTGCAAATCGCGGTTGTGCAGTCACTCAAGGAATTGGCCATGAGGATGAATTGAGATGAGCATGGGGGATGCCATGAGAATGACGCCGCTTGATATCCAGCAAATGGTGTTTACGGTCGCTTTTCGCGGATATGACAAGGAAGAGGTCAATCGCTTCCTCGAAGAAATAGCGCGGACGGTCGAATTGTTGAATCGAGACGATGCGGTTCAGCGAGAAAAGATCGTATTTCTAGAACAGCAACTTGCCGAGTTGAAACGGACGGAAGCTACATTGTCGACTACGCTGTTGTCTGCTCAATCGCTGGCAGAAGATGTAAAGCGGAATGCTCATCGGGAGGCGGATCTCGTCATTAAGGAGGCAGAACAGAAGGCGGGCGAACTGATCCATCAGGCCAGGGTCGAGCTGACCGATACACAGCGTGACCTCACGTCGCTCCAAAAACAACGCTTGCTGATGGTCGAACGTTTGCGGGCGTCGTTGCGCATGTTCGAACGGATGCTGGAAGTGGAAGAGCATGAGGCGTTTCAAGACGCCGCAACCGCCTCGGCAGAGAAGCTCGAAGGAGAATCGAGCCCGAGGCTCTAACTCGTCCGAAGCGACTACTTCTCGCTTGCTCAGGCGTTCTCTAAGCTGGCTCGTGCGGCTCCCCGAAACCGCATTATTTCCCACCCACAGTAGGGTATTCCGCCCATGGCTACTCATCATGTCATTCAGGCGGCATTGCAATCGGCTGTCGACGAGGGTGTCTTCCCCGGTGCTCAGCTGGCGGTGCGTCTTCGTGGGGAGCTGCAATGTGTGATGGTGGCTGGGCGATTGTCGTCAGAGCCTCCGGGCCTTCCGGTTCAACCCGCTAGCCTATATGACCTCGCGTCTCTCACGAAGCCGGTAGTAACGGGGACATCTCTCTTGCTTCTGGCGCAACAGGCCAAGGTAAGGCTTGAAGATCCTGTACAGGAAGTCTTGACTGAACTTGACGGGACGCCAATCGGTCAGGCAACGGTGAAAGACCTTTTAACTCATCGTTCAGGCCTGCCAGGATGGCGGCCCTTCTACGAGCGGCTGGGGACCGGAGGGATTGGCCTTGAACCTTCCGGCGGAAATCATGTTGTCACGCAACTGGTACTGAAGATGATTCGAGATGAGCCGCTGCTCTATGCGCGGGGGGAGCGCTGCGTCTATAGTGACCTTGGATTCATGTTGTTGGGGTTTCTGGTGGAGCGTCTCAGTGGAATGCCGTTGGACCGCTGGTGCGAAGTTGCCATCGTCCGACCGCTACGGGCGGACCCTATGATGTTTTGCCCTACGGCAGGGGGAGTGCAATGCGGTAGCCTTCGCCCAATTGTCGATGTGTCATGCATCGCCCCGACCGAATGGGATGAGCGGCGCAATCGACTCCTATGGGGGGAGGTGCATGACGAGAATGCTGCAGCGCTGGGTGGTGTTGCAGGTCATGCAGGATTATTCGGGACTGCTGAATCAGTACTGGCGGTCTCCGGAGCCTGGCTCCGCGGATATCATGGAAGAGAATCGATTCTGGATGGAGACCTTGTCAGGCAGTTTACGACCCGCCAGGAATCTGTCGCTCGATCGAGTTGGGCGTTGGGATGGGATACTCCGTCTGCGCCGTCTTCATCGGGGTCTAGTTTTTCTGAGCGGTCGTTCGGTCATCTCGGCTTTACGGGGACGTCGCTATGGATTGATCCACTCCATGAATTGGAGGTGGTGCTGTTATCCAATCGAGTACATCCGAACCGAAGGAACGAGAAGATTAAGGCCTTCCGCCCACGGATTCACGATCTGGTCTATCGGGAGTATGTCTCTGCGTAAGAGGTACCGCTATGCCAGGTCCTGATAATCGACCCAGGTTTCTTTTTCGGCGAGATATTTCGCACCTTTGAAATTGGCGCGCGTCCTCATTTTAGTGAAGCCGAATCGCTGCATCATGTCGATGAGCTCTTGTACCGCAGCCGTAATGGTGGGATGGGGATGGCCTTCGACGTTCAGGGCTTCATACATGACTTTCGCGGCGTAACCAGAGGGTGTTCGATTGACAAGGATCATGCGATTGAAATACCGATCGCTCGGGTCAACCCCTTCAATCTGGTGCTTTTCAATCAATCCTTCTTTTTTGAAAAGCAGCGGCAACGAACTCATCATGCCCTCCATCGCAGTCACACGAAATAATAGAGCCCAGGGATTGATTATAGGGTGGGGCCGCGCCGGCCGCAAGCCGTTGACAACCGTGTAGCGCCCTCCTATCATCTCCCCCCGCTGTCGTCGCCGCGATGTCCTTAAAGATATGAATATCCCCAACAGCTTGACCATCCTCCGTATTCTCCTGATTCCGTGCTACATCGGGCTGTTGATCTACGGCAGATTCGATCAAGCACTCATTGTGCTTCTTGTGGCTGGGCTTACAGATGCGCTTGATGGGCTGATCGCCCGTATGAAGAATCAGCATACTCGGCTTGGCGCGGTGTTAGACCCTTTAGCCGATAAGCTGCTGCTCACCTCCGGGTTCATCACCCTTTCGCTGATTCATTTGATTCCGTTGTGGGTCACCATCCTTGTGGCCAGCCGGGACGTCATCTTGCTCATGGGGACGGCGGTGGCGCATTTCACAGAGTATCGCGTGGATCTTACTCCCACCTTCTTGGGCAAGGGCACAACGTTTCTTCAGCTGGCTTATGTTGTGATGGTCATCTTTCTCAGCTCCCGTCACATCGATCTCGCCAATATCCTGCCGCTGTTGTTCGGTATGGTCTCCTTCACGTTATTGTCCGGGTTGCATTATCTCTATCGAGGTATTCGGCAGACGAGTGCAATCAGGAGCTAGGGCTTTCCGTGACGTCAACCTGTATGCCTGTCTACCGCGCAGAGATTGTGCATTTGTTTGACAGGTTTTGAGGTCGCCAGTAGACTCGCCGATAGATATTCCCGTCAATCTACAACCGGCCAAGTACATGGCCACATCGAAGGGTGAGTGTTGCGTATGGCTACCTTTGCGTATGTCGGACGAACCAGATCGGGTGCCGTCAAGAAGGGCGAGCTGAGTGCAAAAACCCGAGATGAGGCGGTGGATCAACTGCGTAAGCAAAGCGTCGTCGTCACGAGCCTTGAAGAAAAGAAGAGTGGCGTTGGTGGATTCAAGGTCAACCTTAGTTTTGGGTCCGGCCTTACGGATAAAGATCTGGTTGTATTTACACGACAATTCGGGACGATGATTAATGCCGGTCTGCCCTTGGTGCAGTGTCTCGAAATCCTCTCGACCCAGTCTGAAAACAAGGTGCTGCGGGAGACTATCGGGGAAGTGAAGACGCAGGTAGAGGCCGGTTCGACTTTTTCGGATGCGTTACGTCGCCACCCTAAAGTATTCGACGATTTGTACGTGAACTTGGTCCATGCGGGCGAGGTGGGTGGCTTGCTCGATACGATCTTGACGCGTCTCGCCAAATACATCGAGAAAGCGATGAAGCTGAAAGGGCAGGTCAAGTCTGCCATGATCTATCCTGCTGCGATTATGGGTGTTGCGGTGGTGGTGATCAGCGTCTTAATGATTTGGGTTATTCCGATCTTCGCAAAAATGTTCCTTGAATTGTCCGGGGGGAAGGTCGCGCTGCCGGGTCCTACGCAGTTGGTTATTGATATCAGCAATGCGTTCACGTCCTATTGGTACGTGATATTCGGGAGCCTTGCGGCAATCATCTTCGGTGTCAAGAAATACTATGCGACCGTCCAAGGACGAAAGGCTATCGACAAGCTCCTTCTCAAAACGCCGGTGTTTGGGGACCTTATCAGGAAGGCCTCGGTCGCTAAGTTTACACGGACTCTTGGAACCCTGCTTGCGAGTGGAGTGCCTCTTCTTGACGGGATGACCATCTGTGCAAAGACGGCGGGCAACAAGGTGATTGAAGAGACGTTGATCAATGCGCGTGCCAGTATCAGTGGCGGAAAGACCATCGCCGATCCATTGGCTGCAAGCGGGGTTTTCCCGAAAATGGTCACGCATATGATTGCTGTCGGGGAGTCAACGGGCGCGCTGGACGCGATGTTGGGGAAAATTGCAGATTTTTACGAGGACGAAGTTGATCAGGCGGTTGCCTCGCTCACGTCGTTGCTGGAACCCATCATGATGGTGTTCCTGGGAGTTGTGATCGGATTTATTGTGATCGCAATGTATCTCCCAATCTTCAAAATGTCTGATGCCATCGGGTAGAGGACAACGTTCAGTCTGTTCCTCTCACGAAGTTGGGGCCTCGTGTCCAGCATGAGGCTCTGTGCCTTCTTTCCGACCACACCATGCGGCATTCCGTCGCATGGGCCATGACAGGGTCTTAGGCTCCAAATCCGAGGAGAATGAATAAGATACCCTCTCTTCATGCCCCGCCGACTTCCTTCTTACCCAGTGGTCTTCCAATCATGAATGATCTCCGAACAAGACTGTACTGGATCATGGGGCTCCGGATGGCCTTCGTGACCTTGATGCTCGGTCTGTCCCTCGCCTTTCAAGTTGCGAAGGGCGTGTGGATCGAAACATTCTACGTCTTGATTATTGCCACCTACGCTCTCACGATTCCTTCCGCCATTTTACTCCGTGTGCTTACCTCCTCAACGGCTCTCACCATACTTTTCTGGATACAAGTAGGTATCGATTTCCTCCTTGAGACGATGTTGGTTGCCAGGACAGGAGGGATCGAGAGTCCCTTTGCGGTCCTGTATGTCATGACGGTGGCAGTGGCTAGTCTTGTTCCCCGCCGACGAGTGGGGCTACTTACCGCCTGTTTCTGCATTATTCTGTTCGGGCTCTTAACGAACATTCAGTTGCATGGCCTCATCGGCGGGTGGGGGTGGCTGCCACCGAGTCGGCTGACGGTGCCTGAAACGTTCCAGACCTTCGGCGTCTATGCGCTGGCCATTCTTGTCGTGGGAATCCTGGGTGGGACCCTCGCTGAGCAGCTTCAGCAGGCGGATCAATCGCTGCGAGAAAAGGAGCAGGGACTGACCCGTCTCCAAGCCTTCCATGAGAATATTGTTCATAGCATCAGCAGCGGCGTGTTTACAGCCGATGCTACCGGGTGCATTACGTCCTTCAATCCGGCGGCACAGGAAGCGATCGGGTACACGATCGCTCACGTGTCCGGGCGTCAGTGGCGCGAGGTCTTCAACTGGCACCCTCACCAGCAATCAGACGAGCAATTGAATAGCACCCTGTCGGCGACAACCCGATTTGAAGTGGAATGTAAGCGGGCAGATGGGAACCGTTTGATTCTCGGAATGACCCTTTCCCCATTACACGAGCAGGGGAAGCAGACAGGGCTGGTTGGTGTGTTCAAAGACTTGACGGAGATTCGGGAGCTTGAAGAGGAGATGCGGCGCAAGGAATGGCTGGCGAGTCTTGGTGAAATGTCTGCCGGGATGGCCCATGAGATTCGGAATCCATTAGGTGCGTTGGCCGGCGCGATGCAAATGCTGCGAAAAGATGCCGTGGAAGACGAAACCAATCGCCGGTTGATGGACATTGCGATTCGGGAGGCCACCAGGCTCGACAATATTATTACTGAATTCCTTCAGTATGCACGTCCTCCGGCGCTCAATCTTGCAGAGCATGATCTTAACAAAGTACTTGCCGAGACGCTCGATCTCGTTCAACATGAAGCGCGAACACGTTCCAAGATTAAGATTGTCACGTCGTTGGCGACCGGGACGCTCTTGGCCTTAGTCGATCAAGATCAGCTCCGGCAGGTTTTCTGGAATATGGCGACGAACGCGTGTGAGGCGATGCCGGATGGTGGACAGTTGACGATCTCGACGAGCTGTCGCCATGTCGATGCCGGCGGCCGTAAGGGCGACGTGATCGAAGTGGCATTTCAAGACACAGGGGAAGGTATTCCGGCACAGAATTTAGACAAAATATTTCTTCCGTTTTTCACCACGAAGAAAGAAGGCTCAGGATTGGGTCTCGCCGCCGTGCATCGAATTGTCGATTTGCACGGGGGGTGGATCAAGGTCGAAAGCCGGGAGCATCAAGGCTCACGGTTTGTCGTATGTATGCCGTGTTCCGGGGGGGCCGGAGTACGGTTATGGCATGAGGGGCGGACACCGTGGAAAAGATCCTAGTTGTCGATGATGAGCGGGGGTTGCGTGAAGTCATGAGCATTATGCTCAAACGTGCGGGCTATGCCGTAACCGAAGCATCAGATGGTGAAGAAGCCATCGGTCATGTCGGGAAAGAAATCTTCGATCTCGTCATCACGGACCTCCGTATGCCCAAAGCCGACGGCATGGCGGTCTTGAAGGCGGTGAAATCTTCTTCTCCTGAAACCGTGGTTCTCGTGGTCACGGCATTTGCGACCGCCGACTCGGCGGTCGATGCCATGAAACAGGGCGCGTACGACTATCTGACCAAGCCGTTCCAGGTCGATGAAGTGCAGCTGATCATCCGCAATGCCTTAGAAAAGCGACGTCTTTCGGCAGAGAATATTCTCTTAAAGCGTGAAATGGCGAGCCAGTCGTCGTTCGCGCAGCTCGTCGGGCAGAGTGAAGGCATGCAGAAAGTGTTCGACGTGGTCCGCAAAGTCGCGGACGCCAAGAGCAATGTGCTGATATGTGGGGAGAGCGGAACGGGTAAAGAGTTGGTGGCACGGGCGATTCATTATAATAGTGCCAGGAGCTCGATGCCCTTTGTGGCGGTGAATTGCAGTGCCGTCCCGGAAACATTGCTTGAAAGTGAACTCTTCGGGCACATGAAGGGGTCTTTTACCGGCGCGATGGCCAATAAAGCAGGGTTATTTGAAGTTGCCAACGGCGGCACGATCTTTTTGGATGAAATCGGCGATACAACTCCCACGATTCAGGTCAAGCTGCTGCGCGTGATTCAGGAACGTGAGTTCCGTCGTGTGGGCGGCAATCAGGATGTCAAGGTCGATGTGCGCATTGTCGCCGCGACCAATAAGGATCTTGAAAAGTCCGTGGCTGACGGCTCATTCCGAGAGGATTTGTACTACCGCTTGGATGTGATTCCGATTCGGCTTCCACCATTGCGGCTTCGGACGGGAGACATCCCGCTTCTTGTGAAGCATTTCCTCGAGAAGTTTTCCCAGGATGGCGGCAAGGCGGTTCCTGTCTTGACATCGGAGGCGATGCATGTCTTGTTGGGACATGAGTGGCGAGGCAACGTGCGCGAGCTTGAAAACTTGATGGAACGTGTCGTCACGTTTTCCGCCGGTACCCCCGTCTCAGACGACGACATTCGCGGTTGGCTTCATCGAGTCCTGTCTCCTCAGCAGCAGGGTGTTCCTACCGACTTGCCCGAAGACGGGTTGGATTTGGAGGGGCTTATTGACGGGATTGAAAAGGATTTGCTTTTGAAGGCACTCGAACGGACGATGTGGGTGAAGAAAAAGGCCGCACGGCTTCTCAAGCTCAATACGCGATCCTTTCGCTATCGACTAGAGAAGTATGCGATCAAGGGAGGCCGTGATTAATCTGCCGCAGAACCCCTCCGGCATCACTGTGTGTGCCCCTGCCAAAGTCAACGTGATCCTGCGCATCCTCGACCGCCGCTCCGACGGCTTCCACAATCTCTGGTCGGTCATGCAGACGGTCGCCCTCGACGACGAAGTCCAGATCAGGTTGCGAGCTGACCGACAAGATATTCAGCTGCGATGTGATGCAACGGATCTGGCTACAGACCAGAGCAATCTCGTGTATCGGGCCGCGGCTGCAGTATTGGCGCGGGCCCAGCAAGCGGTTGGACTAGACATCGAATTGCGAAAGCGCATTCCGATGGGAGCAGGGCTCGGGGGCGGAAGCAGTGATGCGGCAGCCACCATCATAGGATTGAACTGTTTGTTGCAGCTCAAATGGTCTCCGGCGCAGATGGCAGAGGTCGGACAATCGTTAGGGAGCGATGTACCATTCTTTCTTTTTGCCCCCGCCGCCTGTGTCACGGGCCGGGGAGAAACCGTTCGGCCGGTCGTCGTTGAAGGGGCGCGATGGGTCGTGCTTGTGAACCCGGGGTTTGAGGTCAATACCAAGTGGGCCTATCAAGAACTCGCTGCGACGAGGACCTCTGTCAGGCCGCTATCGCGCGCCCAGCAGGAGCTCGACCGACAATCACGGATGGGTTGGGCTCAATTGATGGCTGCGGCAGAGAATGATTTTGAAGCGCCTGTCTTTGCCGCGCATAGCACACTGCGAGAGATTAAACAGAGCTTGCAGGCCCACGGTGCCGAGATCGCGCTACTGTCTGGAAGTGGAGCGACGGTGTTCGGGGTGTTCGTGGACGAAGCGCGCGCACGTCGCGCCCATGCCCAGTTCGTGAGTGAAAAGTTCACGAACGTATTCACTATTCCCGCCTGTTCAGGTCCGCTTGCCTGGCGGTACGACCGATCACCGTAGGCTGTAGTTCGGTTGACAACTCCTCGCACATTCCGCTAGAGTCACACCCCTTAGTTGGCTCCCTCAACAGCGCGTAGCGAATAGAGGTAGGCGGGTGACCATCACGCCCACCGACGCCCGCCGTCGAGACGAACCCGATACGAAATCAGAACGTGACGCACGTGCATCAAGAGACCCTCTGAGGAATCGATGAGCGGAGAGCTGCAGGTATTTTCCGGCAACGCGAATCCGGCCCTTGCCCATGAGATTTGTGTCTACCTTGGGACCAGGCTCGGGGAGGCGACGGTCGGGTCATTCAGCGACGGCGAGATTCGCGTCAAGATCGAGGAAAATGTTCGTGGCGGCGATGTGTTCGTTGTGCAGTCGAGTTGCCAGCCGGTCAACGATTCCCTGATGGAGTTGTTGATTATCATCGATGCGCTGAAACGATCCTCTGCCAAACGCATCACCGCGGTCATCCCGTATTTCGGCTACGCTCGCCAGGATCGCAAGGATCAACCACGTGTGCCGATCTCAGCAAAGCTTGTGGCCGATCTGATCAGCACAGCGGGTACTGATCGGGTGCTGACCATGGATCTTCATGCCGGGCAGATCCAGGGGTTCTTCAATTTGCCGGTGGACCATCTGTACGCACTGCCCGTCTTGTTGGATTATATTACCAAGAAAAAGGTGGACGATCTGGTGGTCGTCTCGCCGGATGCCGGTGGAGTCGAGCGGGCTCGCGCTTTTGCAAAACGGCTGGAAGCGAGCTTGGCGATTATCGACAAGCGACGTGAAGGGCCGAATCAAACGCAAATTATGAACATCATCGGTGACGTTGCGGGCAAGAGTGCGTTGTTGCTTGACGACATGATCGACACGGCCGGCACGATCGTCAAGGGGGCGCAAGCCTGCATGGATCGAGGGGCTCGGGAAGTGTGGACGGCCTGTACTCACGCGGTGCTGACCGGGCCTGCATTGGAGCGGATCCAGCAATCCTGTCTGAAGCAAGTGATCGTGACCAATTCTATTCCGTTGCGGGGCAAAGAGCTGATCTGTCCGAAGTTGCATCAATTATCAGTCGCGCCATTGTTAGGTGAGGCGATCAGGCGAATCCATGAAGATGAATCGGTGAGTTCACTATTTGCCTAATGTGAGACAGAGACACGTAGAGATCAGCGAGAAGGGGACGGAGGTTTATCATGAAGTTCGATCTAGCAGTCACAGTGCGAGAGAAAACGGGAAAGGGTGCGGCGCGCCAACTTCGGCGTGAGGGTAAGGTCCCAGGCGTGTTGTATGGGCAGGGCGAATGCCTGCTGTTAACCATTGAGCCAGATCGCCTCGTCAAGATTTTAAAAGCACAGGCTGGTGGCGCTGCGCTCGTGTCACTCACCCTCACCGGTGCGAAATCGAAACCGAACCGTACTGCCTTGTTACGCGATTTCCAGGTCGATCCGGTTGAAGGACATATACTGCATGCGGATCTGTTTGAAATTTCTATGGACAAGCCGATTCGCGTGAAGGTGCCCCTGCATTTAACCGGTGGGGTACCTGCCGGCGTCAAAGAAGGCGGTATTCTCCATCACAATATGCGCGAGTTGCATATTGAGTGTCTGCCGGGAGTGTTGCCGGACTTTATCGAAGTCGATGCCTCAGGGCTTGCCATTGCACAAGGCCTCCATCTCAAAGATCTGACCGCGCGTGAAGGGGTCCGTTATCTCGATGATCCTGAGCAAATGGTTGTGAGCGTGGCCGCGCCGATGACGGAAGCCAAGCTCGAATCGCTTCTTGCAGGCGGTGCAGCTGCACCAGAGGGCGGGAAAGAGCCTGAAGTGGCGGCGAAGGGTAAAGTGGCGGGTGAAGGCGCTGAGGGTGGTGATGCGGCGAAAGCCGGCGCGGCGGCTGCCGCTCCTGATGCGAAGGGCGGCGACAAGAAGGGCGCATCCGCGCCCAAAGGTGAGAAGAAAGAAGCTGAAAAGAAGAAATAACGTTGCGTCTCATCGTTGGGCTGGGCAATCCGGGCGCTGCCTATGCCCAAACCCGCCACAACGTCGGCATGTGGGTCATCGAGCGGGCCGCGGCTCGATGGTCCATCCATCTCGCCCGACGCGGCCCGGCTCATCGTGGATCGGGGCGGCTTGGGTCGGAACTTCTCGAACTTGCCGGCACCCTCGATTGGATGAACATCACGGGCCCTCCGCTCAAAGGCCTACTCCGTGAATTCTCGCTCACCGCGGATGATCTCATTCTCGTCCATGACGATCTCGATCTCGATCTAGGGCGTCTCCGGATCAAACAAGCCGGCGGGCATGGAGGACATAATGGGATCAAGTCAGTCATCGATGCAGTTGGGACGCCACAGTTTGTGCGGGTGAAGATCGGAATCGGCCGACCGGCGCCGCGTCAGGATTCGGCGGATTATGTGTTGCAAGCGTTCACGAAAGAAGAGATTGAGGTCTTGAATCCCTGTCTCGATCGCGCGGTTGATGCGTTAGAATGTCTAATTCATCGGGGAGTTGCCGTAGCGATGAATGAGTTTAATGTGCGCGAGCGAGAGGAAAGTGAAGAGTGATGGGTGAAGAGTGATGAGTCTGGCATCCGAGAATGTTCTGACTCGTCACTGATCACACATCACCCATCACGGAGGAATCAATGGGTCTCTGTTGCGGCATGATTGGGCTCCCGAACGTGGGGAAGACCACCGTCTTCAACGCGCTCACAGGTAGCGGTGCGCTGGCAGCCAACTATCCCTTTGCGACCGTCGACCCTAATACCGGCATTGCCCTGGTACCAGATCCGCGACTCGGAGTCCTCACCGACCTCTTTAAGTCGAAGAAGACGACCTATAGCACACTGGAGGTTCGCGACATCGCTGGTTTGGTCGAAGGGGCAAGCAAGGGCGAGGGACTCGGCAATCAGTTTCTTGGCCACATCCGAGAAGTCGACGCGTTGCTCCATGTCGTCCGCTGTTTTCAAGGAACAGACGTCGTGCACGTCAGCGGAGCGGTGAACCCTCTCCGTGACATCGGCATCATTGAAACCGAATTGCTGTTGGCTGACCTCGACACGCTCGATCGGCGGAAGCAAAAAACGGAAAAGAAAGTCCGAGCGGGCGATAAGAAGGCCGCCTTTGAGATGGCGTTTATCGACAAACTCATCGGATTGCTCGACAAGGGGGAATGGCTGGGCAACCTGACCTACACTCCAGAAGAACGATTGGTGCTCGACGAATGTCAATTGTTGGCAGCGAAGCCGGTGCTCTTCGTGGCGAATGTGTCGGAGCAGTCTGGCGCCGACGAGGCGATGGTAAAGGCGGTTCGCGAGTTCGCCGACAAGCGCGGCGCGCGCGTCGTCACGATCTGCGGCCAGCTCGAAGCCGAACTCTCCACGTTGCCTGAAAGTGAACGACTGGATTTTCTCAAGGAAATGGGGCTGACAGAATCGGGTCTTGTCCGGCTGACCCGTGAGGCCTACCAGTTGCTGAACATCGTGACCTTCTTCACTGCCGGAGAGATCGAATCGCGAGCCTGGCCCATTCCGAAAAACATGAAAGCTCCCCAAGCGGCGGGCAAGATCCACTCCGACATGGAGCGCGGCTTCATTCGCGCCGAAGTCTATCATTACGATGATCTATTGTCCTGCGGGTCGGAAGCGAAGGTAAAGGAGAAGGGGTTGTTTCGCCTCGAAGGCAAGGATTACATCATTAAAGAGGCCGACATAGTCTACTTCCGCTTCAACGTCTAATCGGCTGCTGAAAAAGGCGGCTCACTGCGTTCTCAGTCGCCTGTCTCCTTGCGACGTACCACAAGGGTACGCCTCAGTCGCCGCGCTCCCTGCGGCCTTGTTATCCGCCTTTTTGAGCAGCCTGCACGGGGAGATCTCTCACTCACCCCTTAAAAGTCACGCTTAGTCTCTGCGTTCCAGGCAACATTCGATTCTCAGGGTCTTGGCGCATTTGCCCATTCTCCAGGAGAGGGCTACGCAACTCAACAAAGGTTTGCAGGAAACGGCTTATTCTGGCATGAAGAAGTTATGCGTCTTGTGTTGCTTCCGGGGTTGGATGGAACGGGAGAACTATTCCAATCATTGTTAAAAGTTTTGCCGCCAAGATTGAAGCCGCAAGTAGTTTCCTATCCAAGTGAACAATTTCTGTCATACAAGGAATTAGTGCCTCTCGTCGAGGATGCGTTGCCGCGTGTGGAGCCTTTCGTTCTACTGGGTGAATCATATGGCGGGCCACTCTCGATCGAGATTGCAGCGCTACATCCCGCCAACCTGCGGGCGGTTATTTTATGTGCATCATTTATTGCGAACCCATTACCTCCGAGCCTTGCTTGGGTAGCGTGGCTTCCACGGCCACTAATTGCCTTGATGGGAAATTTGAGTCCTCCTGATATATTCGTGCGGTTTATTGCGGCTGGAATGGATTCACCGCGAGACTTGCTTGATCTGTTTCGTCAGGTAAAACAGAAAGTGAGTCCGAGAGTGATTGCTGAGAGGGTTCGAGCTGTGCAGGCGGTTGATGCTAGCGAAGCACTCAAAAAATGCTCTGTCCCAATCCTTTATCTCATGGCAAAGCAAGATCGTCTTGTCTCGCAAAAATGTTTTGATGACATCAGAAATATCAAACCCACCATTCAAGTCATTGAGATCGAGGCGCCGCATTTTATATTACAGCGGAAGCCTCAAGAAGCTTCGGTGGCAATTGATCGTTTTATTGAAGGTTTGAGTGGGAACAAGCCAATGTCGTAATATTTTGGCGGCTTGCCAGGGCTCAGAGCGGGCTTTGCCAGAGGAGCGGGGACCCACCGAGGTTTCGGCGAGAGGGAAAGCTGGAACTGACTGAAGCAACGTGATCGTCAGATCGCGGCTGAAGGAATTCCGGAAGGTTTCCACTCGACGAAGCCCGGAAGGGTCGCTCCGGAGGCAAGGGAACGGTTGGGCCCAGGCAGACCCACCATTATTAAATCTCCTTAATCCAAGCGGTTTCCCTGCCCTACTCCTCACATTTCGCCAAAACTTCATAGTAGAATAATTCCAAGCCTCGCTCATGGAGTACACCATGATGCTGCACCGTTGCGTTCGACGACAGTTCTTCCTCAGTGTCCTCCTACTGGCAACCTTATTCTCGATAACGATTCCGGCACAGGCTGAATGGTACGTAGCGGGCCAAGCCGGGCACAGCTTTGCTGATTCCTTGCGCAACGTCACCACCACAGGTCCGTTCAGTGGGATAGAGTTGCAAGCCTTCGACATGAAGAACAGTGTTGCGTATGGTGGAAAGGTCGGGGTGTATCCTTTTCACGGCTCACTTGGATTCGAACTGGATGTCAATCACAGTACGCCGCACGTCAAGAATATCGACAATACCCCCGGCATTCATCTGGGGGTGACGAATGTCGGCTTGAATGTGCTGTTCCGGTATCCTGGCACGACCTTTCAGCCCTATCTGGGCCTCGGCCCTGGTATTCTGATTGCGCGCCTGGGTCGTTCGGTGGAGACTGAGCCGGATACACAGGTTTCGGTTGGGTTCAATTTTCTCACAGGGGTTCGCGCATTTGTGACACCGAATGTGGCGCTGTTCACGGAATACAAATTCACGGATGCGAAGTTCGACTTTAACGGCGCATTCGGTTCGTTCGGTGGATTCAACAGTACCTATAGGGCGCATCAACTGTTTGTCGGCGTCTCGTACCATTTTTAGGGGAGGGTGCCATGTCGACTCGATGGATGAAGGCGATGATCGGTGGAGTCCTACTGTTTAGTCTTACAGCCTGCGCAGAGTCGGTGCATCAGACACAGCGAATGAGCATGCTCGGTCAGGCCCCGGAGAATGGGTACGCCGACGTGTATGACCAAGCCAGTCCGTTCTACCGGAGTCCGGGATTCTGGTGGAGCCCCTTTGCGTACTATCCAGGATTTTCGGGATATGGGCCAGGAGGATATGGGTCGGGGTATCGATCAGGCTATCCCAATTATTATCCCCGTTCCGGCTTTTCTCCAGGTGGGTCGTTTTCTAACCCCGGCGGGTCAAGCCCTCGTCCTTCGCCTCCGGCGAATGCCCCGTCACGAATGTTCAGACGATAGAACGAGATGAGGCGAACATCCTGGCATACTCGTTGACACGTTCTCGAGGCCTATGGTAGCTTCATCGCTTCGCGCTGGCTGAATCCAGCGTGCCTACACCTCGCTCCCAGCATTGAGTTGGGGGCCTTTGTCCAGGAGGATTGCTGCATGGAGCTCTACGAGTCTCTGTTTATTATTCGTGCGTCTGTCTCCGACCAGGAGACCACTGCTTTGATCGAAAAGATGAAGGCGGTGGCAGAGAAGACCGGCGCGCAGTTCATCAAATCAGAAAACTGGGGCAAGAAGAAACTCGCCTACGAGGTGAAGCGGGAGCGCAAGGGCACGTACGTCTATTTTTACTTCAGGGCACCCAACATCACCGTTGGTGAATTAGAGCGATCCTATCGATTGGAAGACACCATTATCAAGTTTTTGACCGTCCATCTTAAAAAAGAACTGGTGCCACCACGGCCGATCGAAACATCATCGGAGGAGTTCGCCGGTGGCCGGGTTTAACAAAGTCATTCTCCTCGGGAACCTCACGCGGAATCCTGAGCTGCGGTATACGCCGAACGGGACGCCGGTGGCCAGCTTAGGCCTGGCGGTCAGCCGGCGGTACAAGCAGGGCGATGAATTGAAAGAAGAAGTTTGCTTTGTCGATATTGTCGTCTTCGGCAAGCAGGCGGAACATTGCGGGCAGTATCTCAGCAAGGGAAGCGGAATCATCGTTGACGGGCGGCTCCAACAGCGCCGGTGGGAAACTGAAGACGGTCAGAAACGCAGTAAGCATGAGGTGGTGGCCCAAACGGTCACGTTCATGCCGAAACGTCAGGATGGTGGCGGCGGTGGAGCTGAGGCCCCGGCGCACGATGATGGCGTATATGAATCCGACGAGCACGTCTAACAAATAGGGAGACGGTGTATGGAACGTGAACAGCAACAAGGCGGAGACCGAGAGGGTGGTGGTGGCGGGCGGTTTTTTCAGCGGAGACGGCCTTGTCGATTTTGTATCGACAAAGGGTCGATCGATTTTAAGGATGTCGGTCTGCTGAGAAACTTTCTCACTGAGCGCGGCCGGATTGTTCCGCGGCGTATCTCCGGCAATTGCATGAGGCACCAGCGTGAATTGACGGCTGCCGTCAAGCGGGCTCGACACATCGCGCTCATCAGTTTCGCAGAAGAACGATAATCTGGTCACATTGGGGATAGGAATGCAGGTAGGTGCCACGATGGAACTGCTCAGGCCGCTGCTGGCTGACATCACTGCCGATGGCCTCTCGCTGATCGGTGAGGTGACGGCTGAAGAGTTGGATCTCACCGGAGAGGATGCGCTGCTCTCAGGTCCCTTGGCTGTGAGTTTGGACCTGACCAATATCGAAGGGCTGGTCGCCGTGACGGGGGTTCTGGAGGGCACGATCGTCCGCGAATGTGTGCGGTGCTTAAAAGAATACGAAGATCCGTTGGCGTTTTCTGTTCGGGCGGCCTTTATCCAGGAGCCCAAGTCGACGCCTCGTCATCCGAAGCGGATCGATCCCCGAAAAGGGCGTGCGGAAGTCGTGGAGGCCGAATCCGAAGAGGAGCCAGACGATCAATATC
This sequence comes from Nitrospira sp. CG24A, assembly GCA_002869925.2. Lineage (GTDB taxonomy): Bacteria > Nitrospirota > Nitrospiria > Nitrospirales > Nitrospiraceae > Palsa-1315. The sequence continues at coordinate 49,404 of NEWT02000010.1, read as the reverse complement.
ACTATCAGGGCAATCAGTTGGAACTGGCTCCCATGTTACGCGAACATGTGATCCTGTCCGCGCCGATGCAGCCGCTCTGCAGCGACGACTGCGCGGGGCTCTGCGCGCAATGTGGAAAAAATTTGAATGAGGGCCCCTGTCGGTGCGCCAAGGAACCACCGATCCCGACATTTCGGGTGGTCCAGAGCATGAAACACAAGACCGGAGAATCGTCAGCATCATAGCGTGACCGTCTGCTATCGAGAGTGAGAAGGAGTTGCCATGCCGAATCCGAAGCATAAACATTCACGAGAACGACGCGACAAGCGGCGCACACAAAAGTTGCGCATCACCCCGCCGGGCATGTCCGTCTGTCCGCAGTGCCACGAGATCAAGCTGCCGCATTACACTTGCTTGCATTGTGGAACCTATAAGGGTAAGGCGGTCATTCAGGTCGAAGAGTCCTAGTCGGGTCTGTGAGGGGGCCGTCTGACTGGGCCCAGTTGACTCCAGGGATCGTGACGGGATAATCGCTGTGTACCTGTTGCGTCGATCAATCCACTGCTCTACACTCCTGCCGCATATAGCGTGGCGACGGTTGCTCTTCTTTTCCGGCCATGCGATACGTCATCGTTCGATAAACACTCAGCAGCCCTATGAAGATTGCGCTTGATGTCATGGGCGGTGACCATGGACCGGCTCCGGCTATTGAGGGAGCGCTCCAGGCTGCCCAGGAATGTGATGTCGAAGTACTGCTGGTCGGTGACGAAACGATGATCACTGCTGAGTGTCGCCGTCTCGGCTGTACGGATTCCCGCCTCTCTATTCGACATGCTTCCCAAGTCGTCGAAATGCACGAGTCGCCGGCGACCGTTGCCCGCAAAAAGCGGAATTCCTCCATCTGGATTGCCACTGAGCTGGTCAAGAGCGGCGAGGCGAGCGCCGTGGTCAGTCCTGGAAACACCGGCGCCAGTATGGTCGCGTCGTTTTTTGTCCTCGGGCTGACGAAGGGTGTCGAGCGCCCGGCGATTGCGACGAGCCTACCTACGTTGACTGGTACGGCGATTATGTTGGATGTGGGGGCTAATGTGGACTGTTCGGCTCAGCATCTGGCCCAATTCGCCATCATGGGGAATGAGTACGGTAAGCATCTTTTTGGAAAGCCTAACCCACGCATTGGACTGTTGAGTATCGGGGAAGAAGACAGCAAAGGGAATGAAGTGACGAAGGAAGCGTTCAAGCTTCTCAAAGCCAGTTCGCTCAACTTCATCGGGAATATCGAGGGCCGTGATGTGTACAGCGGGAGCGCGGATGTGGTGGTGTGTGATGGCTTTATTGGAAACGTCGCGCTGAAAATTTCCGAGGGAGTGGCGGATACGATCAAGAAGTTGCTGATCAAGGAGATCTCGGGGTCCTTCTTGGGCCGCTTGGCCTACCCACTCATTGCCAAGCCGTTGCTGAACTTAAAGAAGAAAATCGATTACGCGGAATTCGGCGGCGCGCCGCTCCTGGGCGTCAATGGCATTACCATGATCTGCCATGGCCGTTCGTCCGCCAAGGCGATCAAGAATGCGATCCGACGGGCAAAGGGATTGGCAGAAAGTCGTGTCGATGAGTTGATCCAACGCGATATTGAAGAGAGTGTTTCTCAGGCTAAGCCGACTGAGGATACGCCGTCATGAGAGCCCGCATCTCAGGGACTGGATCGTATGTGCCGGCCAAGGTGTTGACCAATGCCGATCTCGAACGGATGGTCGCGACCTCGGACGAGTGGATTGTCGAACGGACCGGAATTCGCGAACGGCACGTCGTCGGCCCCGGGGAAGCCTGTTCCGATCTGGCGATCAAGGCAGCAGAGCAAGCGTTAAAGGCTGCGGGGGTGAGTGCAGCCGATCTCGATCTTGTGCTGTTGGCCACCTGCACCGGCGACTATCCGATCCCTGCCACCGCTTGTTTGATTCAGCATCGATTGGGGGCGACGCGCGCAGCGGCCTGTGACCTGTCAGCCGCCTGTTGCGGGTTCGTTTATGCATTATCGGTGGCGGATGCCTATGTGAAAACCGGCATGCGCCATGTGTTGATCGTCGGGTCGGAAGTGATGTCGGCCATTCTCGACTGGACCGATCGCAATACCTGTATTCTATTCGGGGATGGAGCCGGAGCTGCAGTCATCAGCGCCAGTGAGAACGACCGTGGCATTCTGTCTACGCATCTTCGTTCCGACGGGGCGCTCTGCGACTTGATTGCGGTGCCAGGAGGGGGATCACGTCTGCCACCTTCCGAAAAGGTGGTGGCGGAGAGGATGCAGTATATCAAGATGAAGGGGAACGAGACGTTTAAGGTAGCGGTTCGGACTTTGGAAGAAGTCGCGAGGGAAACGTTGGCGGCCAATCATCTTCGTGTTGAGGATCTCGATCTGTATGTGCCGCACCAAGCGAATGTGCGCATTCTCAGGGCGGTGGCTGAGCGTCTTGGGCTCCCGTCGGAGAAAGTGATGCTGAATCTGGATCGATATGGAAATACGTCAGCGGCCTCGATTCCCATTGCCTTGGATGAGGCGGTGAAGCAGGGGCGAATCAAAGAAGGGAGCCTCGTAATGTTAGGGGCCTTCGGCGCTGGATTGACATGGGCATCAGCTCTTATTCGGTGGTAATGTGACGGATGGAAGTCATCATCTTCCTCTGCGTCGCTCGTCTGTGTGCCGCCAATTTTTCCCGTTGACATTCAAGGGAGATTCGACGATATCTAACCCCCGGAGTCGGCCTGGGCGTCTGTCCCAGGTTTGAATATCACGACGGATGAAGGTAACCAGCAGTCTGACGTATTCACTCCGGTAGTATGACGACACTCCAATCAACAACGTCACGTGGAATCGGACTGGTCTTCCCCGGTCAGGGATCGCAGTCGGTTGGAATGGGGAAGGCGCTCGTTGAGGCCTATCCGAGCATCAGGAGTGTGTACGATGAGGCCTCGTTGGTATTGGGGTATGACATTGCCGCGCTCTGTTTTGACGGGCCGGCGGAGCAATTGAATCTCACGGAGTATACTCAGCCGGCGTTGTTGGTGAGCAGTCTGGCTGCGCTCCATGCACTTCAACCGTTGAGGGTTGCGCCGATCGCAGTGGCCGGTCATAGCTTGGGTGAATACTCGGCTCTTGTTGCCGCTGGGGGAATGACTTATCCTGAGGCGGTGGCGATCGTACAGAAGCGGGGTCGTTATATGGCCGAAGCGGTATTACCAGGAACCGGGCTTGTCGCCGCGCTGCTTGGCCTCACGGCAGACGTGGTGAAAGAGGTGTGTCGTGACGCGTCATCTGTGGGGGTTGTGGCTGCGGCAAATTTCAATTCGCCCGGCCAGATCGTCATTGCCGGGGAAAAGGCTGCCGTGGAGCGGGCTATTGAGCTGGCAAAGGCCAAGGGCTGCAAGAAGGCGATCGTGCTGCCAGTAAGTGTGCCGGTGCATACGCCGCTGATGCAGAAAGCGGCCGATCGACTTGCTGGAGATTTGGCGGCGATCACCTGGTCTGATCTCAAGGCGCCGTTGATTACCAATGCCGAAGCCAGAGCCCTTACGAAGGCGGGTGACATCCAGGCCTCGCTGGTACGACAACTTCCCTCGTCGGTGCTCTGGGAAGATTCGGTGAAGGCCATGGCCGCGATGGGTGTGACGACCTTTGTCGAAGTTGGGCCCGGGACCGTGTTGAGCGGCTTAATCAAACGGATTCTTCCGGACGCAGTGACCATGAATGTCATTGATCCTAAGTCGCTCGAGGCGACCCGCGCTGCGCTCAGTGCGGAAGGAATGTGAGGAGCGAGCGGATGTCACTTCAAGGTAAGGTAGCGATTGTGACGGGGGCGGCGCAAGGAATCGGCCGGGCGATTGCAGAAGCGTTGGCGCAAGCCGGGGCTGATATTGTGGTCGCCGATCTTGATCCGAGCCGGTCGAAAGACACGGTTGCAGGAGTGGAGCAGTTGGGGCGTAAGGCGCTGAACATCAAAGTCAATGTGGCGGACGGCACTGAGACTAAAGCCATGGTCGATCAGGTGATCAAGGAGTGGGGGAAGGTCGACATTCTGGTGAACAATGCCGGGATTACGCGCGATGGGTTGCTGTTGCGGATGAAGGAAGAAGACTGGAACCTGGTGTTGCAAGTCAATTTGACCGGGACGTTCAATTGTATCAAGGCGGTCTTGCTCCCGATGACCAAGCAGCGGTATGGTCGTATCGTCAACATTGCGTCGATCGTCGGCGTGATGGGTAATGTGGGCCAGGCGAATTACGCGGCATCGAAGGCGGCGGTGATTGGACTCACCAAGACGGTGGCACGGGAATATGCGAGCCGAGCCGTGACCGTGAACGCGGTGGCCCCAGGATTCATCGACACCGCCATGACGCAGGGATTGTCGACGGAGGTGAAAGACACACTCCAAAAGCAAATCCCGTTGGGACGATTGGGTACGCCAGCCGATATTGCCGCGGCGGTGCGTTTTCTCGTGTCGGACGAGGCAGCCTATATCACCGGGCACGTGTTGCATGTGAACGGTGGGATGTTGATGCCTTGACGACTCTGTGGACAGAGTATTGTAAGATGCTGCGACGACAGATTTGTTGCAAGAAGGAGGATCTAAGATGGGGAAGGAGGCAGGGAAATCAATGGGTACTGTAGATGAACGGGTGAAAAAAATTATCGGAGAGCAGCTCGGAGTCGAAGAGGACGAGGTCACGCCCGAAGCCAGTTTCGTGGAAGACCTTGGCGCCGACTCGCTCGATACTGTTGAGCTGGTGATGGCCCTGGAAGAAGAATTTGGCATCGAGATTCCCGACGAAGACGCGGAAAAGATTCTGACGGTCGGGAAAGCGCTGGACTACATTAAGGAAAAGGCCTAGCGGTTATAGGACGCGATGAGTACTCGTTCGACCAGACGGATAGTGGTGACTGGTCTGGGGGTGATCACACCTCTGGGGACGGGTGTCGAAAAAACGTGGAAGGCTATCTGTGCCGGTGAATCCGGGATCGGTCGAATCACGAAATTCGACCCTGCCGCCTACGATGCCCAAATCGCCGGTGAAGTGAAAGACTTCGATCCGGCTCAATTCATCGAGAAAAAAGAAATCAAAAAGATGGACACGTTCATCCATTACGCCGTGGGCGCTGCCCAGCTGGCAGTGGATGATGCGGGGTTCACCGTGGCGCCGGAAGAGGCGATGCGAGTCGGTGTATACATCGGATCGGGTATCGGGGGGCTTGGCTCGATCGAGCACTACCATAAGATTCTGCAGGAAAAAGGCCCCGGGCGCGTCTCGCCGTTTTTTATTCCGATGACCATCATCAACCTGGCCTCGGGACAGGTGGCGATCAGACTGGGCGCCAAGGGGCCGAACTCCTGCGCGGTGACGGCTTGTGCGACGGGCAATCACTGTATCGGTGACGCGTATCGATTGATCCAGGCGGGCGATGCTGATGTCATGATTGCGGGCGGGGCGGAAGCCGCCATTACCCCGTTGGGGGTTGCAGGATTTGCCGCATCGAAAGCCTTGTCGTTTCGTAACGACGAGCCGACGAAAGCGAGTCGGCCGTTCGATAAAGACCGCGACGGGTTCGTGCTCGGCGAAGGCGCCGGAGTTGTTGTCTTGGAAGAACTGGATCATGCGCGTCGGCGTGGGGCCCGGATTTATGCCGAGCTCATCGGCTATGGGATGAACAGCGATGCGTACCATATCACGGCCCCGTCAGAAGAAGGCGAGGGCGCAGTCCGGTGCATGGAGCTGGCGCTCAAGGACGCCGGAATCGGCAAGGGCCAGGTCGGGTACATCAACGCGCATGGCACGTCGACGATGGCGGACGCGATTGAGACCAAGGCTATCAAGCAGGTGTTCGGGGGCCACGCCTCCAGCATTCCGGTGAGTTCGACCAAGTCGATGACCGGTCATTTACTCGGGGCAGCCGGTGGGATTGAAGCGGTGTTTAGCGTGCTGGCGCTTCACCACGGGATACTTCCTCCGACGATCAACTTGGATCATCCCGATCCTGCCTGCGATCTGGACTATATTCCGCACAAGGCGAGGCCGGCTGCAGTGACAGTCGCACTGTCGAATTCTTTTGGATTCGGCGGGGTCAATGCCTGTCTGCTTTTCAGGAAACCAGACGCCTAGCAGGATGCCGAAAAAGTCTGCCAGCGGCGTTCTCGCATCGTTCAGATCCTCAACGTACCCCAGAGGGTACGCCTTCGGATCTTTGCTCGCTGCGGCCTTGCTGGACAGCCTTTTTGAGCATCCTGCGTTATTGTGGCATCAGTGCCATTCGGAGATATTTCATCGGCATGTTCCGTATGAACCAAGTTTTTCCGAAACCTGCTAACCGGCCTGTGCGAGGGATATACTCGCCACTATGACTTCGGTTTCTTCCGGAGACGCGCTCCAATCCTCGCTGGGCTATCGGTTTCATACGCTGGCCCTGCTCGATGAAGCCTTGACACACTCTTCTCTCGTCAACGAGCAGAAAATCGCCTCGGCTCAACATAATGAACGGCTTGAATTTCTCGGTGATGCCGTGTTGTCGCTTGTGATGAGCGAATATCTGGCTTCTACGTTTCCGCAGTCCTCTGAGGGGACTCTCTCGAAGCTGAAGGCGCAGGTGGTGAGCGAGGGATCGCTAGCCCAAGTCGCCCGCCGACTCGGACTGGGGGAGCATCTGAAGCTCGGGCGTGGAGAGGAACGTTCGAAAGGGCGTGAGAAAGATTCCCTACTGGCCGATGCCTTGGAGGCCGTGCTGGCGGCCGTTCATCTTGATGGAGGCTTCGACGCGAGTCGTACAGTGACGCGCCGTATTTTCTCAGAGGAACTTGCGAATATCGCCACCCAGCAGGAACTGCCTGGAGCAGGCGACTACAAGACCCAGTTTCAGGAGTGGTGTCAAAAGCGACATGAGACGTTGCCTCGCTATGAAACTGTTCGAGAAACAGGGCCCGACCATCAGAAGATATTTGAAGTGGAACTGTCCATTCAGGGGAAAATTATGGGTCTAGGGTCCGGGCGAAGCAAAAAGGAAGCAGAACAGCAGGCCGCGAAGCAGGCCCTCCGGCAGCGGGAGGCCTGATGCGATCAACGCAGATTAGCTGACTTCACAACGGGATCAATGAATATTTCAGGGAGGGTGATAATGCAGAGACGAATGATCGTGAAAATGACGGCGATGATACTCGTGATCGGTGGGAGTTTATTGCTGGGTATGGGTGCTCTTTCCGCAGCTGACAAGGCCTCGACAGGGAAAGGGGAAGGGGCGAAAGCTCCCAAAGCCACGATCAAAACGAAGTTTGGCGATATGGAGATTGTCTTTTTCCCTGAGAAGGCTCCCAAGCACGTGGAGAACTTTCTTGCGTTGGCAAAATCAGGTTTCTATAACGGCACGATCTTTCATCGAGTGATTCCCGGGTTCATGATTCAGGGTGGTGACCCCAACACCAAAGACCTGAATAAACCGGAAACGTACGGTCAGGGGGGGCCAAGTCAGAAGCTCAAAGCCGAGTTTAACGATATTCCCCACCGACGAGGGATTCTTTCCATGGCACGTACAAACGATCCCAATAGTGCCGGCTCCCAGTTCTTCATCGTCGTCAAGGATTCGAATTTTCTCGATGGGCAATATACGGTCTTTGGCGAGGTGGTGAAGGGGATGGAGGTTGCGGATAAAATTGTCAGCTTGCCGAAAAATAGCCGTGATCTTCCGAATGAACGGGCGGAGGTGACGCTTATGGTGGTCGAGTAACCAGTGCAAGCTTGGTGGGATCTAATGCGTGACACTGCTGTCATGAGAATCTTCGTATTGTGCGGAGTGTTGCTGGGGATCGGCCTTTTCACTGGTTGTGGAGGGACGGCCGATGTGAAACCGGCAGCTCCTCAAGTAGACCCTGGCCCGAAAGCCATAATCAAAACGAAGTTTGGAGATATCCATATCAAGCTCTATCCGGATATGGCTCCGAAGCATGTTGAAAACTTTATCAAGTTGGCCAAATCAGGTTTTTATGATGGAACGATCTTCCACCGTGTGATCCCGGGATTTATGATCCAGGGGGGCGATCCTAACACGAGGAACTCGCTGCGCAAGGACACCTATGGACAGGGTGGACCCAAGGACGAGAAGGGCAACCCCGTCTTGCTCAAGGCGGAGTTTAACGACACCCCTCACAAGCGTGGCATTGTGTCGATGGCGCGTGCGAACGAACCTGATACCGCGGGGTCTCAGTTCTTTATCGTCGTCGAACCGTCGCATTTTCTCGATGGAAAGTACACGGCGTTCGGCGAGGTGACCAAAGGTCTTGGCGTGGCCGATAAGATTGTGATGTTGCCAAGAAACGATCGAGATTTGCCGAACGATCGGATCGAGGTGACGGTGACGATTGTTGAGTAGCTGTGCGGGCTCACGGATTCACAGAGCGCACACAGCAAGAATGTGCTGGCTCGATGTGTGTGGTTGGAGTCCATGCCACCGCGCTGCGTGTGGAGAGTGAAGGGTAAAGGAACACAGTCTATTTGAGGCGTTCGATGAACGTGCGGAGGCGGGCTCGTTCAGACGGGAAAAAGAGGATGAAGCTCAGGCCGAATGCGTTGCCGGAGACCCACCGTACTGAGGTTCGCTCGACGTTCACCGGTGGCGATTGGTCGGGAAGAAAAATGATGATCTGAACCTCGAGTCCTTCCGCCATATTGATGTCGGACTCGGCTCGACAGCCCGATGTCGAGATGTTTGTGATCGTACCCTCGCCTTCGATCTCGCCGGAAGCAAATCTCACGATGCAGCGTAACTGTACCCGGCGTGCTTTTCTGATCTGTCGTTCGTCTCCTGTGCTCATGGTTTCCGGCCCATCATCTTCGAGAATGGTTGCCTGTCAGTGGTGGTGACATCCCGGTCCATGGGTATGGGGCTCGGGTGCCGGGGGTGGCATGAACTGCTGCCCTGGCAAGATGATATGGCCAGGCTCACGCTGTTTAGCCAGGTGTTCTGCAATGTCAGGATGGTAGGCCCGTACATAGCCGATGAGCCCACCGAGGAACCGTTGCGACTGAAAGTCCGTACCGGAAAAGCGTGAGACGAAGGCGATGGCACGGTCCAGTATCTCCGGTGCAGATGACATGTCGGCGATGTCCTGAGGATTCTGCTTTTTAAACGTGTCGTATTCCTTCTTCAAATGTTCTGCGAAGACCGGCATCGGGCCGGCCGGCACGTGTAGGGGACTGAGTGTTCGCCGCAAGGCTTGCAGCGCTGCGACAATCTCCGCATCTTGCCCGTCACGGCGGCTGTGGAAGTAACCGAACATCACCACTTCAACGAGATTGAAGAGGGCCACAGCCTTCTTGCTGCCCAGCTCCTCCAGCTCACGATAGAAATCCCGGCGTACCGGCATGAACTGCACGGCCAGCCGCTTTTGCTGATAGTCGCTCCCGGATTCGAGATAGATGCAGTCAGCCGGGCATGAGACCCGCACGATTCGATGTTCGCCGCAACACTGGCTGCAGATCGGCCCTGCTAAGGCTGGGCAAGGCCGCTTGCCTTTTCGTTGTGTGCAATAGGCGCACTGGCTCATTTTGTGGCGGATCCTTCCGATGCTGGCTTAGGCGGAGGCGGGATAAAGCCATAGTCTGCCAGTGTCCGTTTTTCTTTCTTGGGCTTCCCATCACTGGGGGTTTCGAGCCCGTTCATCTCGGCCGCATGAGCCAATTCATACGGAACAAGGATGAGGTTATTCGCGCGATCGATACTCAGATCTCCCGGCGAGGGCAAGAATTCGGCGATGACTTGAAATCGCTTGTCCCAGCTCATGCGCCAGACTTTTCCCGTTGTGAAGTCGGATACGTACATGTTGCCCCAACGGTCGAAGTCTACCCCGCGGAGATTCTGAAAGCGGTTGGAGAAGAATCCATTGGAGACAATCTCCGTCACCACGCCCTCCGGAGAAATTTCTGAAATCTTGCCCTTCTCCCAACTGACGGCGATGATGTGTCCGGATTTAGGATGAATGGCGAGACCGGAGGGGCCCGCGAGGGAGCGGTCTGTGATGAGGACCGAAACCGTCTGTGTGGTCAGATCAATGCGGTAGATGGTATTCGCTTTCTGGTCGGAACAATAGAGATGTCCCTTGCCATCGAAGGTCACGTCGCTCAACGAGGTCTGTAACGGCTCAGGCTGAGAGGTCGCAGGCGGTCGGATGGCGAGCGCCATGACCGGCTTGCCGGTGGCCGTGTCGAAGCCACGCAGGGTATTGAGATCGGCCACGTAGAGTACGTGTTCAACTAAGGCCATGCCTTTGGGGGCATGCAAGGTGATGTCGTCCTTTCCCCCTTGAATGAATTTCAGGTTAAGGAGTTTGCCGTTGTGATCGAGCTTGGTGATAAATCCGTTGTTGTCGGCAGTCTCCGCCTCGCCGTTCACGCTTGAAATGAAATAGCTCTTCTCGACGGGATCGTTGACGAAACTATAGGGGGATTGCAGTTCCGTCACGGTGATCTGAGCACTGAGCGGGCCAGCGATGACAAGAGAGATCATCCAGATAAGCCACGCCGCTGGATGTGTGATGGCGCGTGTCAGAAGGGATATCACGGAGGAGGTTCTGCTCCCAAGGTAGACGGCTGTTGATTCAGGGTGATCAAAACATCGTAGCTGCCAGGCGAAGAGCCTGTCAAGAAAGAGGCGTGAAACGTGAAAGGTGAGACGTGAGAGGTATTATAAGGTGAGGCATCGTTTCACTTTTTATGTTTCACGTTTCACGCCGGAGAGGTCGTTGACTTGCCCAAAAATGCCCTGCTATGGTGCCATAATTTTTGAGCAGTCTCTCAAAGGAGGAGGAATCCGTGGCGGCACGATTGATCGACGGCAAAGCCTTGGCGTTACACGTGCGCGAACGATTGGCAACTGAATCTGCAGCCGTGCTGGCGAAGACCGGTATGAAACCGGGCCTCGCCACAATTCTGGTGGGCGACGATCCTGCCTCGCATCTGTATGTGAAGAGCAAGCAGAAAGCTTGTGATGCTGCGGGTATCTATATCGATGACCACAAATTGCCGGCGAGCACCACGCAGACAGAGTTGTTGGCCTTGATCGAAAAAGAAAACCTCGACCCCAGAATCCATGGCATATTGGTTCAATTGCCGCTTCCGAAGCATATCGATAGCAAGGTAGTGCTCGAAGCGGTATCGCCCAACAAGGATGCAGACGGGTTCCACCCATACAATTTTGGCCGGCTTGTCGAGGGGCATCCGGTATTCGAAGCCTGCACGCCAAAGGGTGTCATTAAGATGATCGAATCCACCGGCGTGAGTATAGAAGGAAAGCGCGCTGTCGTTCTGGGGCGGAGCAACATCGTCGGCAAGCCGTTGGCACTTATGCTGCTTCAGCGCCACGCCACTGTGACGATTTGTCACTCCAAGACGAAGGATCTGCCGGCGGTCTGTCGCGAAGCCGAGTTGTTGCTGGTCGCAATTGGGAAGGCCAAGTTTGTCACAGCCGACATGGTGCGCGAGGGGGCCATCGTCATCGACGTGGGCACAAACAAAACTCCTGAGGGCAAATTGTGCGGCGATGTTGATTTTGAACCGGTCAGCCAGAAAGCAAGCTGGATCAGTCCTGTGCCGGGCGGCGTCGGGCCGATGACGATTGCGATGTTGCTGGACAACACGGTGGAGTCTGCGAAGAGAGCAGCGGGGATGCTGTGAGACGGCTGGGTGCTCCTGTGCTCGCGCAACGCGCGGTCGCGGACTCCCCTCGTTGGACGCGCGCACGATGGAGCAACCCAGCCACCTCACAGCGTGAGAGTGAAGGGGTTAGGAAAAAATGAGTCGAGAGCCAAGACGGTTGAAAGAAGTGCTCGATCAGGGACAGTTTGCTGTCACAATTGAGTACAATCCTCCCAAAGGGACCAACATCTCCGGCGTATTAGAGAATGCCAAACAATTGGTGGGGCGTGTCCATGGCGTCAATGTCACGGACAACACGGCTGCTGTGGTGCGAGCCGGATCTCTTTCCGTCTGCCGACTTCTCTACGAATTGGGCCATGATCCGGTCATGCAGATGACCTGCCGCGATCGGAATCGGATCGGGATACAGTCGGATCTCATGGGCGCGTCCATGCTCGGCATCCGCAATATTCTCTGCCTCACCGGGGACTATCCGACGGTCGGAGATCATAAAGAAGCCAAGCCGGTCTACGACCTGGATTCCGTTCAAGTCATGCAGCTCGTGCAAGGGCTCAATAACGGGAAGGATATGGCCGGCAATAAGCTGGATGGCTCGACGGCGTATACGATCGGCGCGGCTGTCACGCCGGAGGCCGACCCGCTGGGTCCCATGCTCACCAAGTTTGAAGTCAAGGTGAAGGCCGGCGCCCAGTTTTTTCAGACCCAGGCGATCTATCATCCGGAGCAATTCGCGTCCTTCATGAAAGCCGTTCGGCCATTCAAGGCCAAGGTGCTGGCAGGTATTCTCGTCCTTCGCAACGCCAAGATGGCGGAGTTCATGAATGCCAATATTCCCGGTGTGTCGGTCCCTCAGGACATGATCGACGAACTCAGGGCAGCCGGCCCCGAGCGGGCTGAGGATGTGGGCGTGGACATTGCCGTGCGGACGATCAAGGCTGTGAGGCCTCATTGCGACGGGGTTCACATTATGGCGATCAAGGCGACACATCGGCTGGCCGAGATCATCACCAAAGCGGAAGTGGGATGATGACGGTCCTCGAGTTTCAACGCCGCAAGCGCGACAAGAAGAAACTGATCGTCGTCACGGCCTATGATGCGCTGTTTGCACGCATCGTGGAGCAGTCCGGCATCGAGGTCATCTTAGTCGGCGATTCGCTCGGCGTCGTCGTGCAGGGGAAAGCCAATACGCTTTCGGTGACGATGGACGACATGCTCTACCACACCAAGCTGGTGGCTGGGGCTGCGCAACAGGCGCTCGTGATCGGCGATATGCCGTTCATGTCTTACCAAGCCAGCCTGGAAGACGCGCTCCGCAATGCCGGACGGTTTCTACAGGCCGGGGCACAGGCCATCAAGTTGGAAGGCGGCGCAGTGATGGCTGATCGAGTGGCTGCGATGACCAGTCTCGGTATTCCGGTGATGGGACATCTCGGCATGACGCCTCAATCCGTTCACCAATTTGGCGGCTACAAAGTGCAGGGCAAAGAATCAGATCATGCGCTGACCTTGGTGAATGATGCCAAGGCCCTCGAAGCAGCCGGCGCCTTCGCCATCGTGCTCGAGGCGATTCCCACCGAGCTGGCCAGGACCATCACGGGACAGGTGACCATTCCCACAATCGGGATCGGAGCCGGTCCGCACTGCGATGGCCAAGTTCTGGTCCTCTATGACCTCCTGGGACTATTCGACGACTTCGTGCCGAAGTTTGTCAAACCCTATGCCCATCTCAAGGCGGATGCGCTGCAAGCTCTTCGCCGTTACAAGGAAGAAGTGGAGGACGGTAAGTTCCCGAGCGAAGCAGAGAGCTATCATTGACCGTTGACGAACTTGACAGGCCAGCCGGTTCGGCCTCGTGCCGCCCATCCTCGCTCTCCCTTATTCACGGACCTCTCCCTCGTGCCTTGACGAGCGTTGGGCAGATTTGTTGAGGTTTGATACACTTCGTGTCGGGCTGATCAGGGAATCGAGGTGATGCGTAATGGAGTGGGTTGAGTGGCTGCTCAGCAGCGAATTCCGGAAATTTCTCCTCGATCACGATCTGTTTTTCCCGTTGTTGTTTCTCGGAAGATTGATCGGGATTACAGCGATCGAGCTTTTGCGGCCGGCGCGAGAGGTGTCCTATCGCAAGGTGATTCTGTACGATCTGACGGTCTTCGTCGTCTTTCAGTTTGTCATTTTCCCATCGGCGGAATACATTGACCGGTACATCGCCTTCCGCCCTCAACTGCCCGAGACGATCCTGGCCATGCCGTTTCCGGCCCGCGTATTGTGCTATTTCGTGATCGCCGACTTCGGTCATTATTGGATACATCGCTTCATGCATACGACGCATGTCTGGCGGATTCATAAATGGCATCATGCCCCGACCTATATGTATTGGCTCGCGGGAACACGTACCACTGTGCCGCAACAGGTTCTGGTGAACTTGCCGTATATCTTCGCCTGGTCGTTCCTCGCGGGGGGGCCCTGGTGGATGGGGTTGATGATCGGTGTGTTCAATTCCCTGCAAAACGACTGGATGCATGTCAACGTGACGTGGCGATCCAATTGGTTGGAGTGGTTCATCGTGACGCCGCGGTATCACCATATTCATCATAGCGACAACCCTGCCCACTACAAGGCGAATCTTGCGGCGTTGTTTACCATCTGGGACCGATTGTTCGGGACGTATGTCAACCCGGACGACGTGAAGGAGCCACTGACGTTCGGGATCGGCGAGAAGGTCCCAATTGTTCGTCTGGCGTTGGGTGTCTGAGGGCTGCCGGTGCGGCGAAGTCCTACGCCGGTTCCCGCTCATGCAGGCGAAGGAGTGGTGTGCGAAAGTCTGAATCGACTAGGTGCTGCCGAAAATCTTGTGTGAGTCTGGCCACGTCGATTCCCATGTAGAGTGTCGGGATCTTTTGCAATCGAACGATGCCGTTGGTGACTAGATTCCCTGCTGCCCGGTGGTGACCGGTGAATCGTTTGAGATTGGCGGCGGCGAACTGGATGAGGGCTTGGAAGAAGTTCCCTTGTTCAGTGTGGTGGCCAACGGCATGCCAAAGTCCTTCGAATATTTCGTGGCATTCCCACCAGTAGGCGTAGTTATAGAGGTCGATCCCATACAGATATTCCTCCGAGGTCTGCCATTGGGCCGTAAAGAATGCCATTGGTTTCGGCTCCGGTTGACCATAGGAATGGCCGAGGGGATTGCGCCGTGGGTGAGGATTCTTCCCTGGAAGGAATCGATAGGATGGAAACGGCCTCGTTGAGTAACGAGGCCAAGTCGGATCAGGAGGATGAGGCTCGATCACGTGTACGCTCGTTGGATGCCCGTGACCTGGAAGATGTGACGATCGTGCAGCCGCACCGCAGTCAGTTCTTTCCCCCATACGCAGCCACTGTCGATGGCCAATAGGTTGGGCTCGATGTGCAATCCCAACGCAGCCCAATGTCCGCAGATGATTGTGGCGTCGGTCTGTTTTCGATTTTGAATTCGGAACCAAGGGAAATAGCCCGCGGGCGCCTGATCCGGAGGGCCGGAGAACCCGGACATCTCACCGGTGGGGGTGCAGGTGCGTAGCCTGGTGAACACCCGCGCAATACTCACCAGCCTCTCCGAGCCTGTAAGCGATGGATTCCATTGTGGAGACGGTCCATGAAACAGGCTCTTGAGGAACAGACGATAGTTCGGGCCTGCCAGCACGGTCTCGACTTCACGCGCCAAGCCGATAGCCTCATCGATGGTCCATTGCGGGAGGAGTCCCGCGTGAACCATCAGGAACGATCCCTCGCGATGATGGAGCGGTTGGCGGCGGAGCCAGGCGATCAGTTCATCGCGATCATTGGCGTCCAAGATGTCGTGAATCGTATCCTTGTGTCGTAGCGCGGCGATGTGTTCAGCTGCTGCGAGCAAGAAGAGATCGTGGTTGCCTAGTACAATCTGGGCGGCATCGCCGAGCCCACGCACGAATCGGAGGAGGGTGAGAGAGTCGGGGCCTCGATTGACGAGGTCGCCGGCTAGCCACAATCGATCCGTCCGGGGATCGAACGAAATCCGATCGAGGAGCCGTCTGAATGGATCGAGGCAACCTTGAATGTCGCCGATTGCATAAATAGCCATGAATGGAGGGTTCCCGTAACGGGCTGAGCCTACCCTGCATGCCGCAGGAAAACAAGGCGAGGATTGTCGCGCGAGGCTAAGGAATATTGTGCGTCCTTGGCCTATTCCGTCTTGGGCTCAAAGGGGACGGTAAACTGAAAGACACTGCCACGGCCCGGCGTACTGTCGACGCTGA
This sequence comes from Nitrospira sp. CG24A, assembly GCA_002869925.2. Classification (GTDB taxonomy): domain Bacteria; phylum Nitrospirota; class Nitrospiria; order Nitrospirales; family Nitrospiraceae; genus Palsa-1315. Next base: position 33,460 of record NEWT02000010.1, on the reverse strand, counting down.
TGGACCCTCCCATGAGTTCAACAAGCTGTTGGCAGATCGCGAGGCCCAATCCGGTTCCTCCATGAATTCTTGTGGTCGATCCATCCGCTTGCACGAACGGTTGGAAGATCCGCGCACAGGCTTCCTTTGCGATGCCGATCCCCGTGTCGGAGACGGAGAAACGCACGCTGACGAGATGTCCGGTTCTTCCCGTGACGCGGGTTAACCTGGCTGGAAGTTCCGAGTCAAGCGGGTTGTGCTTGCCCGGTTTCTCCTCCACGTCTGCGCGGACGACGATCTCGCCACACTCGGTAAATTTGACGGCGTTCGACAACAGATTATTCAGGATCTGGCGTAATCGACCGGAGTCTCCGTGCAGCCATGTCGGCACCTGAGCCTGGATGAGGCAGGATAATTTCACTCCCTTGCCACGCGCGCGTTCTTGAAACAGGCCGACGATGTCTACGAGCAGCCGGTTCACGTCGAAGTCGACCTCTTCCAGCTGCAAGTTGCCGGAGTCGAATTTCGAGAAATCCAGAATATCGTTGACGATCAAGAGCAGTGCTTCGCCCGAGGTGCGGATGGTATCCGCATAGTCACGTTGTTCAGGCGTCAAGGACGTGTCTTGAAGTAACTCCGTCATGCCGAGGATCCCGTTCATGGGCGTCCGGATTTCGTGGCTCACGGTGCCAAGAAATTCCGACTTGAGGCGTGTGCCTTCAAGCGCCGCATCGCGAGCCTGAGCTAAGCTCGCTTGGCTGGACCGCAACTCTTGCAAGGTTCGGCTCGACCGTACGATGTATCGGACGCGGTGTGTGAGCAACAGTCCGTTCAGCGGTTTGGTCAGAAAGTCGGTGGCGCCGGCATCGTAGGCTTTCGTGATGGAGTCGTAATCGTCCAGACCGGTCATGATGAGAACGGGCGTGTGTTCTCCCTCTGAAAGCTTTCGGAGCGCAGCACAGGCTGCAAACCCGTCCATTTCCGGCATCATGATATCCAGCAGGACCACGTCCGGGTGGACTTGCTGAAACACCGCCAACGCCTCCCTGCCATTCTCGGCTTCTTCGACGCTCCATCCAGCGCTCTCCAGCGCGGCGCGAGCCATGAGTCTGTTCACTGCATCGTCGTCCACAATTAAGGCAAGCGGGGTGTGCTGTTGATCAGGCGTCATGGGCTGTTTCCTTGTTGAGTGTGGCTTGAAAGATGGAGCAGACGGCATCAAAATCCCGTTCCAGGTGCTGAAAGTGGTCTGAGGCTCCCTCGATCTGATGACTGCGACCCAGGGCCTCCAGTTCCTTACAGTGGGCCGCCACGGTCATGGCGCCCAGCGTGGCGCTGCTGGATTTGAGGCGGTGTGCGACAGTGTGAAGCGTCGCCGGATCGTTCGATGCGACTGCCTGGCGCAATTGGTCGACGAGTTTCCGGGAGTCCTCCACGTATCTGGCCAGCAATTTTCCGAGCGGGTCGGGATGTCCCGGTCGCTTCAGCATCCGGATAGGAGTCCAGGCACTGTAATCGACCACGCTGCGAGACTCTATGTGTTCTACTGGAGTTGTCGGCGCTGAAGACTCAGGCACGGCTGTCCTTGGGGTGTTTGTCTGGTCTCTGTGTGACGATGAATGGTCTGTCTGACTGAGCCAACGACTCAACATCTCCCTCATCTGATCTTGGGTGAACGGTTTAGAGAGATAGTCATCCATCCCGGCCGCCAGGCACCGGTCCCGGTCACCGTCCATGGCGTTGGCCGTCAGGGCAATAATCGGGGTGCGCGCCGCCTGTGTCTGACGCTCCCGTTCGCGAATGCGGGCTGTCGCTGTGAACCCATCCATGATGGGCATCTGGCAGTCCATGAAGATGAGGTCATAGGCGCTGGTAGCGGAGACCTCGAGGGCCTGACGGCCGTCTTCGGCGCTGTCCACATGGCAGCCGAGTAATTCGAGTAGCCCGATCGCAACTTCACGGTTGACCGGATTGTCTTCGACCAGGAGCACGCGTCCACCGAGCGCCGAAGGTGTGAGCGCCTCCCCCCCTCCATTGGCCGGCGCCGCGACGTATCCCTGGCGATAGTTTCGCAAGCAGCTTCGCAGCGTTGATTGGCGTACCGGTTTCTGTAGCCACGCAACAAAGCCGAGGGGGTCGGTTGCCTCACGGTGGGCGTCTCGATCCCCGGAGCTGAGAGCGAGGAGGTCGATGCGGCGGAGGGCTGGGTCCGCCTTGATGGCGTGGGCGAGCGTAAGGCCGTCCATATTGGGCATGTGGAGGTCGAGCAGGGCCAAGTCAATGGGGGTAGAGGTGGCAGCAGACTGGGTTAAGCGCTCTAGGGCGGAGGCGCCGCTGTCGGCGCTGAGCACCTCGGCCCCCCAGGCCGTGAGATGCGCGTTCAGCACAAAGAGATTGGTGGGATGGTCATCGACGATCAGCACCCGCAGGCCGCGGAGGAACTGTTCGTGTGCTGGCTGGCTGCTGTCCCGTGGCGTCGCACGCCCCAGCTGGATGGTGAACCAAAACGTAGAGCCCTGCCCTGGCCTACTGGCGATCCCGACCTCCCCTCCCATGAGCTGGACGAGTTGTTTCACGATGGCCAACCCGAGCCCCGTGCCGCCGAACTGCCGGGTGGTGGACCCGTCGGCCTGGGAGAACGCGGTGAACAACCCTGTCTGCGCTTTGGGGTGAATGCCGATGCCGGTATCGGTGACCGCGCATTTCAACGTCAGCGTCTGAGCGTCCTGCGCCAGGAGATGGAGCCACACGGTGACCTCGCCGCGTGCTGTGAACTTTAGGGCATTGCCCACTAGATTTAAGAGCACCTGGCGGAGCCGGGCTGGATCGCCAATGGCTTGGTCGGGGATCTCCTCAGGGAGAAAACAGGTCAAGTTGACTCCTTTGCGATCTGCCGGATCGGTGAAGAGATCGACCGCCTCTTCAATCGTCTCACGGAGCGCGAACTCGATGCGTTCAAGCTCCAGCTTGCCGGCCTCAACCTTTGAGAAATCTAAAATGCTATTGATCAGGGTGAGCAGGGCGGTGCCGGAACGGTGCACGCTCTGGGCTAGGTGTCGTTGCTTGTCGGTCAAGGGGGTATTGAGCAACAGTTCAGCCATACCAAGGACCCCGTTCATGGGGGTGCGGATCTCGTGACTCATATTAGCGAGAAACTGCGATTTGGCTACGCTGGCTGCTTCGGCAGCTTCCTTGGCCTTGCGGAGGGTCTCTTCCCCTTGCTTCCGTTCGGTAATGTCTTCAGAAATCCCCAAAAGGTATTCAGGCTTCCCCTGTGCATCGAAGATGGGAATCTTGCGTGTATGAAGAATCCTGGTGCCATGGTGAACGGTGGCAATGGGTTCTTCCGGGATGTCTTGTAGACATTGTGACTCGATGACGTCACGATCTTTCTGTATGAAGAAGGAGACTTCGTCCTGAGGGAAAAAGTCGTGATCCGATTTTCCGAGGACGGACTCTCGCGCAAGCCCGGTCAGGTCTTCCGCGGCCTTGTTCCATCGTACGAACCGGAGGTGTTCGGTGTCTTTGACGAATACCATGATGGGCAGATTTTCGATCACAGAATTGAGAAAGTTCTTCGAGCGTTCCGTCTCGATTTCTGCCCTACGCCGATCGGCAGCTTCCAGGACGAGGGAGACGGTATTGGCGACCGACGTCGCGAATTGCACTTCTTCCAGCTTCCACTGTCGAGATGGGCCGATGTGCTCATGGCATATGATGCCGACCATCTTACCTTCCGACCGAATGGGGACATCCAACATAGAGGTGATTCCCAGTGGGACTAAGTAGCTGTCCGTGAACTCAGAGGTTCTCGAGTCCGTCTGGGCCTGATTGGCAACAATGATGCCTTCTATGGCGAGTTCCGAGAAATAGCGTGGAAAGGAGACGGCGGGAAGCTCAATCCCGCTCGAATGACGGTCAGTTTGCTGCTCATAGAGATCGGCGCACCGAATGGCGGCTCGCGCTTCGGTGAAAAACCAGATACTGGCTCGAGCGACCATGAGGCTTTGCGTCGCAACCCGCGAAATTATTTGAAAGGCCTCAGTGCGTTGTCCCCGATAGATATCTGGGTTAGTCGCCAATTCGAGAAGCCCAGCTTGCACACGGTGGAGCAGGGCGGCATTCTCAGTTTGCTCTGCCTCTGCACGTTTTGTATCTGTGATATCTCGAAATAACAGGACGGCGCCGTCGATCATGCCCTCGTGCGAGACTGGCGTGACGGCCAGGGAGATAGGAAGTAATTGACCGTCTCTTCTGACGAGAATGCCGTCCTCGGTTCGATAGGGGATACCTTGCTTGAGCGGCGGAATCGATGCGTCGGTAATCAAACACTCGTGGCTAAATTCTTCGGGTCCAGGAGCTAAAAAACGATAGATCGGTTGGCCTTTCAGTTGAGCGAGTGGAACGTCGAAGAGGGCTTCAGCCTGTGGGTTCATGATGAGGATTTTCCATTGCCCATCGACGACGCACAGGCCGTCTCCGAGTGAATGAAGGACCGCCTCGAGCTTCGTGCGTTCTTTCGAGAGTTCTGTCTCACTGGAGCAACGGAGTTCTTCGTACAACCCTTGCATTTCCCGCGACATCACATCGAGCGATTGTTCCAGCAGCGTTCGGCCTTGGTCTCCTTCGATGTAACTCTGACTGATTCGCTCAAGCGTCGTCCGCCAGACATCCACGTCCGTCGGGCAGCAGTCGGGATCGAGCATGAGGCGTTTGAGTTGTCGCTGCAAGAGTGGGTGCATCGTCAGTCTCAGGCGGCCTCAGAGATGGTGGTTAATGTCATCGTCTGATTATGCAGGTCGCATTGTCCGGTGGAGTAAGGGGAGATTTCTCCGTACGAGTAAAATCCGATCTGTTGTACATCTTTCGGCAAGACATCGAATGTCGCTTCGACTTCCTCTTCGGTGCGTTGGCCGAGGACCATTCGGCGTCCGACGCAACTGATGGCGATGGAGAGCGTGGGGGCAGAGTCTGTGCTGATCGGTGTGGCTAAGGTTGCCGCATCCGATGCGCCTTGTATCAAGCGATCAAAATTTGCCCGCATGAATTGGGCATAGGCGCCCTCCGGCATATCTCCCGCAAAAGTGAGAGAGTGAGCCGTGTGGTCGATGGCGAGGATGGTACGAACAAGGCGTTTGGCATCTTCCTGTTTCTGTCGGATGGAGAGGGGGAAATGCAGCGCTGTGCCGGGAAGTCCACTTGCGAGTTCACCAAGGTAGTCTTTGTAGAGCTGGAGTGCCGGCTTGTGGTTGAGCTCATAGAGGACGTTCCCTTGTGAACGTGTGATGAGCCGCTCTGGTCCAAAGAGGTCCCATCCACCCTTGGACCCGTGAGTGAGACGGACGGCGGTTCCATACAGTCCGACCGCCGTCACATAACCCCCGAGAGGAAGACCGTCTTTGACGACCCACGTCCGTTTGAATCGTTCACCATCGCCGGCAAGTCCCCCGCTCACCACCACGTGTGCTGGAAGGACGGCGTTGAGTCCGCGGATGAGCTCACTCCCATTGACGCCCAAACCGTCCGAGAGGACCAGTACTCCTCGTAGCCCTGGGGCCATAAGTTGGCGGGCAAGGGATTGTGCGGCTTCGAACGACTGTCCGGGGTCTGTAACCGGTGCGGAGGCTGTGCGGACTGTTGTGTGCTCGAATTGGATGAGCGCAACGACCAACGTGTCGTCCTGGATATGCGTCCCGAAAATTTCCCCGGAGCTGGAGCACCCAATGGCAGGGGCTCCCGGGTACGCAGCCAGGACCGATTGAACGGGGGCTGGGGCATCAAGCAAGTGAGATGGCCCGAACATGACGACCAAGGTTCGATCCGGGTTCTTGATTGTGGTGTTCGGGATGGCAGTTGGGTTGGTGTCTGAATAGGTAAAGGTCGAGAGTTTCATGCGGCCTCCTTGGGTGATGATTCAAGCTTGTTGCGGAAAATGACACAGGCGTCTCGATGTGCCCCTTCGATGAGGGCGATCAGGCCTTCGATTTGCTCCCCGTGCTCAGTCCAGTGGGTCTCTTCCAGTTGCTTGGCGAGGGCCGCCAGCCGATGCGCGCCGAGGGTGGCGCTCGATGATTTGAGGGTGTGGGCCAACACTCGTAGGGCGTCGGCGTCCTGTCCTTGCAGGGCTTGTCGAAGCTGAACAATCTGGGCCTGTGAGCTGGTGAGGTATAGGCCGATGATCTTGTGAAGCACACTCGGCTGCCCCGGTCTCTGGAATGTGGCAATCGTCTCCCAGGCGGTGCGATCGACGGGCTCCGGTGGCGGGACCGGCGGTGCGGGGTTTCTGTGGCCCCCCGTCACAGTGGGGGCCGCCGCGGGGCTTCCCGGGTGTTGCGGGCACCGAGGCGGACACCAGCGGACAAGCATTTCTGCCAGAGCCTGGTGCGAGAATGGCTTGCTGAGATAGTCGTCCATCCCGGCGGCCAGGCACCGGTCCCGGTCCCCCTCCATGGCGTTGGCGGTCAGGGCGATGATCGGGATGCGTGCCGCCTGCGTCTGCCGTTCCCGTTCGCGGATGGCAGCTGTGGCGGCGAAGCCATCCATGAGGGGCATCTGGCAGTCCATGAGGATGAGGTCATAGGCGCTGGTGGCGGAGAGGTCGCAGGCCTGGCGCCCCTGTTCCGCGCTGTCCACGTGGTAGCCGAGCAGTTCGAGCAGCCCGACCGCCACTTCGCGGTTGACCGGATTGTCTTCGACCAGGAGCACGTGTCCGCCGGTCGCCGCCGGCGCGAGAGGTTTCGGCCTGACCGCGGGTGGCGCTGCGGCAGCCCCCTGGTGATAGCGGCGCAAACAGTCACGCAACGTGGATTGCCGGGCTGGCTTCTGCAGCCACGCGACGAAGCCCAGTTGCTCGGTCGTGCTGCGTTGGGCGTGGCTATCCACGGAGCTCAGGGCCACCAGAGATATTCCGTGGATGGCCGGATCGGCCTTGATCGCCTGGGCGAGCATGATGCCATCCATGTCGGGCATGTGAATGTCGAGAATCGCCAGATCGAAGGGGCGGTGTGCGTGGGCCGCCTGCCTCAAGAGGTCCAGGGCCGCGGCGCCGGTGTCGGCGTCCATCGTCTCGGCGCCCCAGGCAGTGAGCTGGGTGTGCAGGATGAACCGATTGGTCGCATGGTCATCGACGATGAGCACCCGCTGGCCGCTGAGGAACCGAACGGGCGTGGGCAGGGGGGTCTGCCGTGGCGGGGCACAGCCAAGTTGCATGGTGAACCAAAACGTGGAGCCGTGGCCTGGGGTACTGGTGATGCCGACCTCTCCCCCCATGAGCAGGACGAGCTGTTTCACGATCGCCAGCCCCAGTCCTGTCCCGCCGAAGTGTCGCGTCGTCGAGCCGTCAGCCTGGGTAAAGGCGGTGAACAGACGGGCTTGTGTCTCAGGAGCAATGCCGACGCCCGTGTCCGTGACCTCGACCTTCAACCTCAGGGCGTGGGCGTCCTGCGTCAGGAGGCGGACCGATACCGCCACCTCGCCGCGTGCGGTGAACTTCACGGCATTGCCCAGCAGGTTGAGCAGCACTTGGCGGAGACGAACGGGATCGCCGATGACACTGTCCGGGAGATCGTCAGGCAGGAAGCAGGTGAGTTCCAGGCCTTTGTTCCCCGCCGGTTCGGCGAACAGCTCGACGGCCTCTTCCACCGTGTCTCGCAACCCGAACTCCAGCCGCTCGAGCGCCAGTTTACCGGCCTCGATTTTCGAGAAGTCGAGAATGTCGTTGATGATGCTGAGGAGGGCGGTGCCGGAGCGGTGCACGCTGTTGGCCAGGTGCTGCTGTTTTTCGGTCAACGCGGTATTGAGTAAGAGTTCGGCCATGCCGAGGACCCCGTTCATCGGGGTGCGGATCTCGTGGCTCATATTGGCGAGAAACTGCGACTTGGCCAGGCTCGCCGCTTCGGCCGCCTCCTTGGCTTTGACGAGTTCCGCTGTACGCTCTGAGACTTCGTGTTCGAGCCCCTCTCGGTGCTGGCGCAGCTGCGTATGTTGGGATTGAATTTGCACCAGCATGGTATTCAGCCCTGTGACCAACACCCCGATTTCATCATGGGAGGAGACCTGCATCGCGCGGAGCGAGTAGTCTTTGGTGTCCGATACGGCGCGCATCGTGGAGACCAGACTGAGCAACGGATCGGTAATAACGCGCTGGAGTTTGCGCGAGACGATCAGGGCCAGCAGCGCAGAGGCTAAGAAGATGACGAATGCAATCACGGCTGATCGTTTCAGCCGTTGGTCCATTTCAGTGAGGTCCGATCGAAGGAGAATCCATCCGACGACCTGTCCATCGATACGGATTGGTGAGGCCAGCTCAATATAGTCCCCCGCCGTGTAGGTCTTTCTCATGGTGGTGAATTCCACCAAGGGCGGCGCGGGAGGGGGTGCCGAGCCGAGTTGTGCTGGATTCGATCGCACATATTTGGCAAACGTAGTCCTGTCAGCGGCAAACGTTTCTGCAGAGAGCACGTGGGGCTCCTGACTCAATGCGGTCAACGTGTCGGTGGCGGCTTTCTGATCTCGAAATGTCAGGGCGGCTGTGCTGTTGCTCCCAATGACATCGGCCAACGCCGCCATACGCGACTCGATCGTGTCGCGGAACGATACGATGTCATTAGTGACAACCGCCACGAGGACCAGGACCAAGGCGAGTCCGGTTGAAAGCAGAGCCATCCCTGTCAGCTTGTGTTGAATCGACCAGTTTTGGAACGGCGTCATCCGCAGCGACATCCTACTGAGTCCCTTTCACAATCCGTGTCAGCTTGATCAGTTGAGAGCTCACTTTCAGCGGCGTACGCTGAACCGCATCAAGATTCATGTCCAGTTGTATCCGGTTCTCGACCATACGCATGTTGAGCATGACTCCCTCCTCTGCGCAGGATTCGACGTCGCAGACGGTCAAGACCGGGGCCTTCTGGAGCGTGCGAACAATCTCTGCCGTTTGTGTGAGTTCGTTCGGACTCACATAGAGCATCTGGCACTCTTTCACCCCGCCGACGGTGCGAAGTCGCTTAATCACCAAGGCCCGGCCTTTGACGGCCTTTTCCGTAATGACATCCAGGTTCGATCCAAAGGGATCGTTCCCCAGCACGCAGATCGTCAGCGGCGTGGAACTGGTGGAGAAGGTGCTGTCGGGCCATTCGACAAACTTTGCAAAGTTGTAGAGGAACGCGGATTTCAGGCGATATTCTCCGTTGGCTTCCGTAGCCAGTACGGCTGGTTCGATGCTCAACGACAACAGGAACCCGATGCCAAGGGGCATCAGGGCCACGCGAAGGGCAGCACGGATGCTGCCTGCCCACGCCGGCAGACTTCGTCCTCGTGGTTCGGCCTGAGATCTATCACTCATAGTGAGTCTCATGACTTACCCAACCGTCTCGTGTCATCAGAATCGCCACGTGACCTTTCCGAACACGCCTCGTTGAATCTGAGAGGCGGCAGTCGTAATGAATTCCGGTTTGAATTCCGCATGTCGGTTTTCTAAGAGATTGTGCCCAACCAGGGAAATCTCGAGACCGCTGCTGGGTCTCCATCCCAGGCGGATGTCTACGTTTTGGTAGTTGCTGACTCCAATTCCTGGAAGCCGGTCGACAAATCGAAAGGTCGTATCAACTTCGATGGTGTCGGTAAGGTTCATGAGGGATCGCAGCGATGCTTGATGCGCGGGGTCCTCACCAGATTCAAATTCGATGCCTTCGGGAGCCGAACGGCGAATGTGGAGGTACGAGAATGCTGGTCGAAGGCGCCACCATGAGAGCATGCGCCACTCTCCTGCCAGTTCGCCGCCGTATGTGTGGGTGGTGACGGTGGTGTGAATCTGTTCGAGTGAGTCGGAAATTTCTTGTTCACCAGATGAATGCTTGTAACGGTTGTAGAAAACGGCTGTGTCGAAGGAGAGGGTGCTGTCGAGTTGTGCGCGGTATCCGAGTTCGTACCCCCAGAGTGTTTCACTTTGGGCCGCCGGGTTTCCTTGGAGGTCCACAAATTCCGTCGGGGTGCCGGCAATGGTTTGTCGGCCATCGCGTTCAAACCGTGAGGGTATACGGTTCGATCGTGTCACCGTAGCCCAGATGGTCTGGTCAGGACTCGGGTTGTATAAGAGCCGTATGTTCGGCTGGATTAGCCCACCCGTAAACGTATTCTTGAGATATTTGGCTCCGACCGTTAGACGAACCTTTTCCTGAAATAGCTTGATCTCGTCCTGAAGGAACATGGAGAACGTCCGGAGGCGCCGTTCTGCAGGATCAAAAGATAGGCTCTCGCTATTGCGTAGATGGTCCCCACTGATTCGATAACCGATCCCCCACACGATGTCTTGTCCCAGTGGGAGCGGAAAACGGTGCTGGAGGTCAATGTCCACGGTATTCCGTATTTCCTTGAACGACAGTTCATCGCGGCGTGTCTTGTCGTAGTAGAACTGTGCAGTGAAATCGTGTTGCTGGCCGAAGGTATGCTTCCACCGCCCAAGCATGTTCCCGCCCGACATCCGCAGGTCTTCAACCGCGCTGGTCGAAAAGGACGGTCCGATCATGGTCGGGAACGAGGTCTGCTGGCCTGCTTGCCCTTGGTAGTAGTCTCCTTGCAGGGTGACGGAATCCTGCGCACCGGCGTCCCAGTCGAGTCGTCCGCCGGTTCGGCCCATTCGCCAGTCGTCGTGACTGCCGTTGGCACTGACCGTGCGATCCCGTTCAAATCCTTTCCCGTACAGGCGGTACGACACACTGTTCCCGATTGTTCCACCGTACCTCAGGGTTGTGAAGGCACGTTCTTCGGTTCCGCCACCAACCGTGACCAAGGCGCCCGGAGTCTCTTTGGCCTTCTTCGTAATGATATGGACGGCTCCGTTGACAGCGTTCGCACCCCATAGGGTTCCGCCTGGTCCACGGATGATTTCAATGCGATCGATGTCTTCAAGTGGGAGGTCTTGTACTTCCCAGAAGACCCCCGCAACGAGGGGAGAATACACCGTTCGTCCGTCGATCAAGACCAGGAGATCATCGGCAAAGCGCCCGCTAAATCCACGGGACGTCACGGACCATTTCTGTGAGTCGATTCGTGCGACATGGAGCCCTGGGGCCATGCGGAGTGCTTCGGGAATGCTGTTGGCTCCGGAGCGGCGAATGTCTTCCTGTGTGATGACGAAAATAGCGGAAGCGGTTTGAGAGACTGGTTGGCTTTTCTTCGAGACAGAGGTCACCTCAATGGCCATCAACTCTTCCAGGTTCAGCTCGGTCAGGTCGTTTGAGAGAGGCGCCTTGGCGGCGGCTGGCAGGACCATGACGCTGACCAGCAGGGCAAAGGCCATTCCCAAGAGAACGACGAGGCGCCGTTCCCGGTTTTTTCGTTGGCATGTGATGCGGCGTGGCTTCATCAAAATCTCCAGGCCACCTTTCCATAGACGCCGCGTTGAATTTCCGTTGGCGCATAGGACACGAGCGTTTCACGGAACTCGGGCCGGTGGGGATCGAGCAGGTTTTGTCCCACTAGCGAGAATTCCAGTTCCGGAGTTGGTCTCCACCCGAGACGAACGTCCAGAGTGATATAGGAGGGAATATTGAGCGCAGGTAACTGATCCACATACCGCGCCCATACGTCGAGTTCAGTTTTGTAGGGGAGCGACATCAGCGAACGCACAGAGACTTGATGGGCTGGATTTTCTCTCTGGGCATTGCCTGCATTCACATCAGTGGTGCGATCGGTGAACAGATGCATCCGGAGATAGGTGTAGGACGGTTGAATCCGCCACCATGTGAGTGGCCGCCATTCCAACGCGGCCTCGACTCCGTAGGTTTCGGCTCGCAGCCGGTTGCCGACATTCAACGGCACGACGGTGTGAGTCGGCGCTGGGACGGCTTCGGTAAAGGGCGTTCCGCGCTCGAGGGTGCGCAGGTCTTTGTAGTTATTGTAGAACGACGCGATATCGACAGAGAGGGTTTGTGTGATCTGATTGCGATAGCCCGCTTCATACGCCAGGAGTTTCTCGTTGCCGAAGTCTCGATTGCCCAGGGCTGCGATCAGTGGAGGGCGTCCGGTAGCTTGATTGATGCGAACGTCATCTTCGGCGATTGACGGCGTGCGGATGGCTCGTGACGCCGCGGCCCAGATGGTTTGATAGTTCGTAGGCGTCCATCGCAGTCTCCCGCTGGGCTGCACGACCAGGCCGGTGAAGTCGTTGTGTTCGACTTTCGTGCCGAGGGTCAGCGTCATCGTCGAGGGGAGGAGCGTAATGTCGTCCTGGACGAACCCGCTCCAGATATTGATGTAGCGGTTTTGCGGGGCATAGCTGTTGGTGAGTTGGTCTGGTCTGTTGCTCGTTTGGTTGTTGGCAAAGCGATAGCCGAGTCCCCACATAACATTCTGTCTGGTGCCCCAGGCGGCGTAGTGCTGAAAGTTGAGGTCGGCGGTGTCCGTCTTCACATCTTGCCGGCCGTTGTCGAGCTGAAGCCGGTCGTAGTAGGCCTGGAGGCTCAAGCCGGATGTGGCCGAGATGGTGTGAGTCCACCGCCCTAGTACATTGCCCCCCGTCGCCCGCCCCGTGAAGTCGAGGGCCTGTTTGAACGGGGTCACAAGAGTGGGGATGGTCGTGTTCTCTAGAAATTGTTGGTGGTAGTAGTCTCCCTGAAACGTGAAGTCATCGCCGTTGTTGGCGGTATGGTCGAGCCGCATGCCGCCACGCGCTTGATGCCAAGAATCAGTCGCTGGATTTCCCGTGGCTGTGGCTTGGTCGTCTCGGGCAAAGAATTTTCCATAGGCCCGAATGTGCGTACTGTCTGAGAGCGTTGTGCCGTATCGGACGCCTGTAAACCCGCGTTCCTCCGTTCCCGCTCCGCCGACCAACAAACCGCCCTGGGTGTCCTTGGCTTTTTTGGTGATGACGTTGATGACGCCATTGACGGCGTTGGCTCCCCATAACGTGGCGCCAGGTCCACGAATCACTTCGATCCGGTCGATGTCCTCCATCAGGGTGTCCTGGACGTCCCAATAGACGCCCGCGAAGGTGGGGGTGTAGACGGTGCGGCCATCGATCAGGACGAGCAGCTTGTTGGCAAAGCGGCTATTGGATCCACGAGCAGAAATTGCCCATTTGTTTGAATCGAGGCGGGCTACTTGAAGGCCCGGGACCATCCGGAGGGCCTCTGGGATGGAGGTGGCGCCGGATCGCCGAAGGTCTTCTTGAGTGATGACGAAAATGGCAGCAGCAGCCTGAGAGGCTGGCTGGGCTTTCTTGGAGACGGAGGTCACTTCGACATTCATTAACTCTTCCAAGCTGAGTTCGGTCAGATCTTCTGGCGAGCGCGTCGCGGCCAGGGTGGGTAGGGCGGTGACGCCGAATAGGAGCGCAAGGGCCAATCCCAGAGGCGCGACGAGGCCTCGGTCCCGGCTTGTTCGTTGACATGTTATACGGCGTGAATTCATTAGAACCGCCAGGTCACTTTCCCGTAGACGCCGCGTTGAATTTCCGTTGGAGCTGAGGAAAGAATCTGCTCTCTGAATTCCGGACGATGCGAATCCAGAAGGTTTTGCCCAACGAGCGAGAGTTCCAGCTGCTTTGTCGGTCTCCATCCCAGGCGAGCATCAAGTGTGATGTACGAAGGAACCTGTAGGGCCGCCAGCCGATCGACGTAGCGGCCCCACAGATCCAACTCGATGTTGTTCGGCAGCGACATTAAGGACCGAATCGAAAACTGATGCGCGGGGTTTTGGCCTGTGGCATCTCCCGCAGTGGGGTCGGTGGTGCGATCGGTATAGAGATGCATGTGGAGATAGGTGTACGACGGCTGGATGCGCCACCAGTCCAACGGATGCCATTCCACCGCGGCCTCGACTCCATAGGTCTCCGCGCGCAGTTTGTTGCCGGCATTAAACGGGAGCGAAAGATGGAGGGGAGCTGGTGTTGTTTCTACTGTTGCCGCTCCAGCTTCTATTGTGCGGAGGTCTTTATAATTGTTGTAAAAAGCGGCCAGATCAACTGAGATTGTGGCGCTGAGTTGATTGCGGTATCCGAGTTCGTAAGCCATTGTTTTCTCATTCCCAAACCCACGGTTTCCGGCGAATGTGGGTAGAGCGGGAAGCCCTCCGGTTGCGGCACTGGGGGGTACTGTTGTTTGGCTGATCCGGGCATCGTCTTCGGCTCGTGAAGGGGTGCGCACGGCGCGTGAGACGGAGGCCCAAACGGTTTGATGGTCTGTGGGGGTCCAGCGCAGACGCCCGTTGGGCTGCACGACGAGGCCGGTCAGATCGTTGTGTTCGATCTTTGACCCTACGGTGAGGGCGAGGGTCTTCGGGGCGATGGTGATCTCATCCTGGACAAAGCCGCTCCAGAGATTCAGTACGCGACTGGAGGGCGAGAATTGGAGCGTCTCACTATTGGTGAGTTGGTCGTTGGTAAATCGATAGCCCAGTCCCCAGACAAGCTTGTGGTTGGGACCGGCGGCCAGGTGCTGTTGAAAGTCGATATCGGCGATGTCGCGTTTTTCTCCGTTCTGCGGGCTGGATCGCTCGCTGCGATCGTAATAAGCCTGCAGGGTAAAGCTCGATGTCGGAGAGACGGTGTGGGTCCAGCGCCCCAACAGATTACCTCCGGTGACTTGCCCTTTTTGATCGGCTGTCTGAAAAAATGGCGTAGTCAGAGTCGGTAGTGCGTTGCGCTCCCGGTATTCTCCTTGGTAGAAGTCCCCTTGCAGGGTCAAAAAGTCGCCATTCGCTGCACTATGATCCATCCGCATGCCTCCGCGCGCTTGATGCCAAGAATCAGTCGCTGGATTCCCCGTGGCTGTGGCTTGGTCATCTCGGGCAAAGAATTTTCCATAGGCCCGAATGTGCGTACTGTCTGAGAGCGTTGTGCCGTATCGGACGCCTGTAAACCCGCGTTCCTCCGTTCCCGCTCCGCCGACCAACAAACCGCCCTGGGTGTCCTTCGCTTTTTTGGTGATGACGTTGATGACGCCATTGACGGCGTTGGCTCCCCATAACGTGGCGCCAGGTCCACGAATCACTTCGATCCGGTCGATGTCCTCCATCAAGGTGTCTTGGATATCCCAGTGCACTCCTGAAAAGAGCGGAGAGTAGACGGAACGGCCGTCGATCAGGACGAGGAGTTTGTTGGCGGACCGGTTATTAAATCCGCGGGAGGAAATGGCCCACTTATTGGAGTCGAGTCGGGCTACCTGGAGTCCAGGAACCATCCTGAGTGCCTCAGGAATACTCGTGGCACCGGAGCGTCGGATGTCTTCTTGTGTCAGTACAAAAATCGCAGCTGTTGTCTGTGCGAGCGGTTGGGCTTGTTTGGTGACGGAGGTCACTTGGACGTTCATCAGCTCTTCGAGGCTCAGCTCGGTCAGGTCGGTCACTGGAACAGGGGCGGCGGTGACGGGGAAGGCGGTGATGCTGACCATGAGCATCAGGCCTGCCCCCAGAGAAACAATGAGACCGCGCTCGCGGCTTGAGAGACGAGGTGTCGCGTTGCGGCGGGTCATCTGAGCCTCCAGATTGATTCTCTGTGCCTATACGTCGAAATTGAGATTGGGGTATTGGCGGCCATATCCAACGCGATCGCGCATTCCGAGAGCAGATTTTCAACGAGACCGCAGTTCGACAATGGGATTGAATAATTTGGCATAGATCTCAATTGCGTAAGGACAGCCATGCGTTACTGGGTTGGCTCCAGTGCACGCGCTTCAGGATAGGATCAGGTTTTGTTTCCGTATCTCGTTATCGGATAGTCGAGGTTGGTTCTTGATAGAGTCGGACCCGTGCAGGCTAGTTTGGGATGGGGGTGAAAGTTGTGATCGATGAAGGTTGGGGACGTAGGCAGGTCGAGGAGTGGGGTTAGGGAATTTCCATCTTCGAGCGAGAGAAGATCGGACAGTGATGTCGGGCAGGAGATAAGGCGGTAGAAGTTACCTGGGGTACTTGGCTTCGATTACACTGCGTAGTCCGCCACGAGCAGCAAATTCTCCGGTCACCTTGGCCCACACGGGCCGACAGGCCTTCACGATATCGTGCAGGATACGGTTGACCGCGTTTTCATAAAAGATGCCAAGGTTTCTGTATGCATGGAGATACATTTTCAGCGACTTCAGCTCTAGGCACTTTTTGCCGGGTCTGTAGTGCAGGGTGATGGTGCCGAAGTCCGGAAGGCCGGTCTTCGGGCAGATTGCGGTATATTCAGGAATCTCGATCGTGATGTCATAGCCCTTGTATTGGTTCGGGAATGTTTCGATATCCGGGAGCGGAGCGGTAATACCGCTTTTCGCATGCCGTTCGTTATAGCCAAGTTTGGTGGTCTTCGATTTTCCCCCAGCCGTTTCACGTGTCACGCTTCACTCCTCACGTCTTTCTCCTAGACTTGTTTCATCCATTCTACTTGACCGATTTTTTCCAATTGAATGTAGAGGGTCACCCAGGGGCAGGCCATCTCGGGGTATACCTCACACAATCCCCCTTTTCGCACGCCTCCGCAGGGGCCGTGGCTCATGAATTTTGGGCACTCGGCTTTGAGCGAATCGTCCGGAATAGGAGGCCGCTTATGGACTCCACCGGCGTGCTGAGCGCCTTCGCTTTCACCTGGAATGATCACGCGTGTTGACATATGGGCCTAGTGTAGACAGGTTTCATGAAATCGGCAATCTCTCTTTCCTCTCTCTCGAAGTCAGTTGCACGCTCAGTTCGTGTGGAAATACGGTAAATCACAAGTTGTTGGGGCGAATGGCCTACAGCCTTGGAGTGTGCTAGGCCTTCTTTCTTGCATGGTGGGCCTTCTGAGAAGTTGCTTTGATTATCAGGAAGTTATAATATTTTTGCTGGCGCATGATTTGAGGAGATACACAGACGTTTCTCGTTGACAGTCTTTTTTAGGCTTTGTTACCATGCAACATCTTGTGGGCGGAATGTAGTCCAGCTCATTCACTCTCAAACTCCTGCGGGCTTGTTGTATATAATAATATCTTTCCGACAGGCAATGGATTGTTGTTGCCGCGATAGAAGGAGGTGTTCCGATGAGTCTTGATTATGTAAAATTTTCCGGTGGATTCGAGAAGTTCATGCCCAAAGAGTATCGGGACATGGTTGAACATGGCCCGTTCGGAAAGAAAATTTCCGTCTCTCAAATGGGAAGCTTCAAGGAAATTCTTGAAGAGCATCCCATGTGCGCCGGCTGCGCGATGACATTGTTCATCCGGCTGGCGATCATTGCCTTCCCTAACCCGGAAGATACTATCACTGTCGGCACGGCAGGCTGTGGACGGTTAGCGATTTCACAGGCTGCGATTCCATTTGTGTATGGCAACTACGGCGATCAGAATGGCGTCGCGAGCGGACTGTCCCGTGGGCTTCGGCTGCGGTTCGGCGACAAGCCGAAAGATGTGGTCGTCATGGCGGGAGACGGCGGAACGGCGGATATCGGCTTCCAGCAAGTGCTCCATTCCTGGTTCCGAAAGGAACGATTCACCACGATCATGTTGGACAACGAAGTGTACGGCAATACCGGCGGGCAGGAGAGCGGGATGACCAACCGTGGTGCCGTCTTGAAGATGGCCCCGTTAGGGAAGAAGTTTGAGAAGATGGACATGTTGCAAATGGCGAAGGTGGCCGGATGCGCCTACGTGGCCACTGTGGTTCCGAACAATCCCCGCCGCGTCGAGAGCGTCATCAAGAAAGCCGTGTTGATCGCCCGCGAAGTGGGCTCGACCTACATTCAGGCCTACACCTCCTGCAACATCGAGTACGCGATTCCCACCGACAAAGTGATGGAAGACGCGAAGACCGTTGAGAACGATCGGTATCAGTTTACGGAATATGTGAGCGATGAAGCCAAGCAGTACCTGACCGAGCGGTATGGCTACAAAGACTATCTTCCGAAGGCGGCTGCTCCTGCCGCTGCAATTCCAACCCAGGCGTAAACGACTCGGAGGGAGGCTCGGATATGGCAAAGCGCTTCAACATTCGAATGGCAGGGGTCGGCGGGCAAGGTGTCGTGACGGGGTCACACATTCTGAGCACCGCAGTGATCCATGCCGGTGGTGAAAGTACGATCGTCCCATTTTATGGGTCGGAAAAACGGATGGCACCGGTCGAAAGCTACGTCCGTGTGTCGGACGAACCGATTTATGAAATCGGAGAAATTACCTTTCCGCACATCATCATTATCTTCCATCCACAAGTGATTACCCACGGCAAGTCCTATACGATGCCATTCTACTTCGGGTTGAAGGAAGATGGGATTGCGTTGATCAACAACGATGGTCCGATGAGTCTTCATCGAGATCAGCAGCGTGAGTTGGAAGAGCGCCGAGCAAAGCTCTATTATTTCCCTGCCACCAAACTGTCCCTCGAAGTTGCGGGGATGGACCTCGCGACGAACATGGCCTTGATGGGTTGCATTGGAGCCATCACGGGGCTGACCTCGGTTGATGCGCTGGAGCAGTCGGTGAAGGATCGGTTTCTTGGTAAAGGATTTGTCGTCTCCGGCGGAACAGCGGCCTTGGACAGTGTCGTCGAGCGGAAATTCAAAAAGAAGCAGGAGCTAATCGATAAAAATGTGGCGGTGATTCAGGCCGGCTGGAACTACGCAGTCGATCACGGTTGGGCTGCAACATCGGTCAAACGGTCGGAAGCCCGCGCGACCGTCAGCGCCTAACTAGGATTTAGCACGAAGGAGTACCATGTATCTGGTAGCCAATATCAGTGTCGAGATATGTGCCTCGAAGAGCTGTAAACTCTGTACGCAATATTGTCCTGAAGCGAATACCATTCAGTATAGCGAAACCATGGGGACGGATAAGGGCTTCAAGTATGGCACTGCCTACATCGCGGTGGATCGGTGCAAGGGCTGTGCGCTCTGTGTATGGGTGTGCGACACGCTGGCAAAAAACAATGCCATTAAAATGACGATGATCGATCAATTACCGATGGCTGCTGTTACCGATAACATTCGGTATGAAGAGAAGACCACCGTTGCAGTCCTGTCAAATCCAATGATTGTAATAGGTAATTAGGGAGGTACGGGAGTGGCAACGACGACCGATACAAGAGAACGCATCATTGTTCCTGGTCCTGCTGGATTCCATCCTCCGTCCGCGGCTCAGTTGGGGGTCGCGCTGCCTGACCCAGGGCAGGGACTATACTATGGCTTGTTGGAGGAGAATGAGGACAAGGTCATTGAAGAGATGGCCCGTAAAATGTTGACCAGTCCCAACGCCACGATCTTCCCAGGGCCGTTGGTGCTCTGGGCCTGGAACGAGCATGCCATTGAAAAGGCCAAGGCCGTTCTGGAAATCGCCGCCCAGATTCCTGACGTCATGATCATCCCCATGCCGGACTATCGCCCGAAGTACCCGAAAATCGATCCGGAAGAGGTCATCAATCCAAACCATCCGAACTTGACGATTTGGGGCAATAAGATCGAGGCCTGTATCTTCATCGGTGTACATTGTCATTATGCCAACTTGACCTTGAAAATGATTCGTGCCGGGACGAACTGTCTCACCATGGCAATCTGTGCGGAGCAGGGGCACGAAGATGCGATGTTGACGATTCGCGATTCGGACACGATAAAGCTGAGGAAGACTGCGCAGGTTTTCAAGCGGGTGCGTGAAGAGTTGGGCATTAAATTGCCGGAAAATGGCGAGAACGTGAGATTTACCGGCACACAAACAAGAGTTCACGGTGGGAAAACTCACACCAATCCCCTCACCTTTGCGCCCGTTGCCGCGGGTGTTGCTGGCGCGGCTGCATTCGGCCATTCGGCCGAGCAGATGAAGCGTGAAGGCTGAGCAGGGTCGAACCGCACGGGCGATATAGCGAAGAGGTGTCATCATGAGCGAAGCACTCGAAGCAGAACAGAAGACAAACCCCCAGGGCGATCCCATCACGAGTGTCGCGGCCCCTAAACCAGTCGAGGCGGCTGGTGCAAGGAAAGACCCCCATGCCGAAGCGAAACGGCAGAAGGTGGTCACGCCGGAATACTTGTTTCTCGAAGCCCCGAGAACGAAAGAGTTTATTACGGGCAGTGAAGCGGCGAAAGAAGCCGTTCGGCGTTCCAATGTGGACCTGGCCATTGCCTATCCCATTACCCCGCAGAGCGAAACGATGCAGCTCATCGGCGTGCTCTACGGCGAAGGGTATGTGAAAGAGTATTATCGCGGTGAAGAAGAAGTCGGCGTCATGGCGGCGATGGCAGGCGGATCTCGAGCCGGTGTCCGCTGTTTTACGGCGACAGCAGGTCCCGGTACGCTGAGAGGTCTTGAAGGCATCGCGTCCTGGCCTGGGCATCGGCTGCCCATTGTCGCCATGTTTACCTGCCGCGTCGTCAATGCCCCTTTGGCCATTCAGCCTGACAATATCGAAGTGGCTTATCTATTGAACTGCGGCATGATCGTCTTCCATGCTGAGAATCAACAGGACATGTACGACTTCATCATGGCGGGGTTTGCGATCAGCGAGAAGAACGATGTGACGCTTCCAGTCGGTGTCTGCTGCGACGGGTTCTTCGTGACCCATGCCCGTGGGTACGTTCGGATGCAGGACCGCAGCATGAAGCTTCCCGGTCGTGAAGCCTGGCGTGGCGCGGTGCCGGTACTCGATGCGGAGAATCCTCCCGCTCGTTTATCACGTGACGCTCCGGTTCAAAAGTCGAACTTCATGGCCTACAACATCCATGCGGTCTGGCAGCAAGAAGTGTGGGCGGCAGTCGAACGGTCACGCAAGTACATCAATCAGTATATGGGCGGGTTGCTCACGGCTGAGAATGTGGAGGATGCCGAGGCGGTGATCATTGCCTCAGGGAGTGCCGCGGCTCAGTCGCGGGAAGCCGTTCGCATTTGCGCGGAAAAAGGTATTAAGATCGGTTTGATTAAGGTCCGGTCACTCCGTCCATTCCCGACACAGGAATTACGGAAGCTTTGTGGTAAAGCAAAACTTATTGTCGTTCCGGAGTTCAACTATGTCGGATGGCTGGCAAAGGAAGTGGCCACTGCGATTTACGGATACTCCAACGCCAAAATCATCGGCGGGCCGCGTGTGTATGGTGGTCAATCGATGCCGGTGGAGCTGATCGTGGACGAAGTGGAGTCCGGTCTGACCGGGAAGAAATCCAGCAATGTCGCCCAGTCTTCGATTATGGGTGGGGCCGTCAATCAGGATGACGTCGCCCATTTTATGCGCAGCATCTAGAACGGTTATAGAAGTAGAAATACCACGGGCCCATCCGGTATCCGGATGGGCCCGTGGTGTTTCATGGTGTGTTTCGTTCATTTGGTTTGTTTGGTTGAACAAGAACACCAGATCAACCAGAGAAATCAAACAAACCAGGCTATCCTTGCAGTTCGTCTTGCACCATCTCTTCAGTCTCCGGCATGCCATAGGCAACGTACTTGGCATAGGAGAGATAGATCATTGCGCTATCCCTCATCGCTTTGGTGCCTTGTGATAAGCGAAAAACTTGATCGGGATTGTGGGATGGGACGGCCCCCATCGTGTCCACATGGCTTTGAAGAAGTTGGGTGAATCGCTCCATCGAACGCTCCACATCCTTGTAAGACAATAAAATTTCGTCTGTCATGGTTGTCCTCCTAATCGTCATCAGCTTACACTATGCCCATGCAACCCTTCAACGAGAACAAACCGGCTTGCCTGTCTTCGGAGATTCTCACGGTTCTGGCGAAGGTATCGCCAGACAGGGGCCTCCGAGGCGAAGCTCTGGCGCAGGCAGTCGTGAACCTTTCACGTTTGTTCACAACCGCACGCCCATCGCTGTCGCCCCGTTACCTGGATGATCCCGCACACGCTTCGGCCTATCTCTCGTATTTTCTCCCCGTAAACCTCTCGAAAATCCAAGTCCTGCTGGATGAGCTGCCGAACGACAGCAGTCATGAAATACCAGACCGTCCGATGGC
Organism: Nitrospira sp. CG24A; assembly: GCA_002869925.2. Taxonomy (GTDB): domain Bacteria; phylum Nitrospirota; class Nitrospiria; order Nitrospirales; family Nitrospiraceae; genus Palsa-1315. Next base: position 11,597 of record NEWT02000010.1, on the reverse strand, counting down.
GGTGCTCGATCTCGGTTGTGGCCCAGGGACTGGATCGTTAGCCCTGCTGGATTGGTTGTGGCATCGGAGTCCTGCGCGGGCAAAGTCTGTATCAGTCGTGGCTGCTGATGCGTCCCAGGCCTCTTTGCAGGATGTGAAGAAATTGTGGGAGGCCTACTGCAATGAGGTTGGAATACCCAACGCAGGCCTTCGCTGTGTCGAGGGCAATCTAGAACATCCACTCAAAGGCGATCTTGGTAAGCAGATTGTGCGGGGCGGGCCCTACGACCTCATTATTATCGCGAACTGCCTCAATGAATTGTTTCCGACAGCGGGCGATCCTCCAGTAGAGCGGGCTGCGGTTGTCGCGCAGCTCCTGCCCTTTCTTGCGCCGCACGGCACCATCATGATCGTTGAACCGGCTTTACGGCAGACAGCCCGATCATTGCATCAGATGCGTAATCATCTGCTCAAGCAGAGCCTGTGTACCGTCTACAGCCCCTGCTTGCATGAAGCCGCCTGTCCTGCCTTAGACCATCCAGACGATTGGTGTCATGAGGAGCGACCCTGGCAGACGCCTCCTGCGATTGCCGCGCTCGACCGGGACGTGGGGTTCATTAAAGACGCGTTGAAATTTTCCTATCTGCTCTTGCGCACAGATGGCCGCACCATTGTGACGCGTGGCCCGCAGACCTTCCGGGTTGTGAGTGAACTACGAGAATTGAAGGGGGAGAAGCGAGCCTGGTTGTGCAATGAGACAGGGCGGCCTGAAGTCGGTCGGCTGGACCGGAAAGCTTCTCCTCACAATGCGGCTGTCGACAGCTGGCATCGTGGCGCGATCGTGCAAATCGAACGGATTGTACGCAAGGAACGAGAGGGGAAGGTTTCGCCAGTGGGAAGAATCGAGAGCGATGCGGCAGTTGAGATGGTTCGTCCTGTTTGAATTTAGCCAATTAGGTGAAAGGCTTAGTGCGGTTGAGCCGAAGTGCCTGAGCAGGGCAGAAGTGGTCACCTGCGTGAGGCTAGAAAGGCTTATGGCCGAGGATGGTTAGAGGAGGCGAGGACTAATCCGCTTCTGGTTCTGCACTGCCGTGCTGGTGACTGACCCGATCTTCGTCGAACATCTCTGCCATTTCCTCGGCGATCATGTCACCGTCGTCTTGGATGGCCATGAGCGGGATTTCTTTTCTCGGCTTGGCCACTGGCTCTGGAGCGGGAGGTTCGGGGGCCTTGGCTTGGCTTTTTGGTGTCTCACTCATGAGAAGAGTATACACCACGCAGGGGGTGAAAAGGGGAGTTATTCTCCTTCGCCGAATACACCGTAGCTTCAGCTTTCGTGGCTGAAGTGACTACTTGGCGGAGTAGGCTGCTGCGGGGGTGAAGGCGAGGAGAACCCTCCGTAGCCTTGGCGAGGAGGGTAGCGGCTTCGGAGAATTTTGCTGAATACCCCGCAGCATGCTGCGGGGAGCGTCATTCAAACGCTTCCAGGGAGGACTGCTCCGGGTATGTGTTCTGGCACGAGGTACAGGTTAGGAAATAGATGGACTCCCTGACGGACATTGTGGCGCGAAAATTGAGGCCCACGCCTTTGTGATTGCAGGTCGGACAGGACATTTCTTTAAGGCGATAGGGAATATCTGGTTGTGTGCGAAGGTAAAACTCCATGTCCGTGTAGATCGGGAAGGTATAGTAGCATTTTCTACAAATACCGCGCCATTCACCATCTGCCTGCATAGAGCGTTCATCGATTCCAAAGCTTGATCCCTTGCAAATGGCACACTGAACGGTTCCAAGTCTGGTTTCCACTTCTTTTACCGTCGGGTTTGGCATCTGGCAGGCTCCCTGTGCCGCGGTCGTCGATATCGTATTGGCAGTATAGCGGTCATATGGAAGAGATCGCAACGGGAGAGCCCAGGTTTTCCCTTGACCTGGCAAGAGTGCCGCATATACTAGTTCCATAATGCATTTGATCACTGAGAATCTGTTGGTCGGGAATATCAATGATGCGAGAGAACTGCCGGTCAAGATCGGTGCGCTGCTCCTCGTCGCTGCTGAGTATACGGTAGAGTCTCCTGATTGGCTGGTCTCCGGCAGGATTCCATTTTCGGAGTATGCCCAAGCTGAACCACTCTTGCTGGATCAAGCAGTGAGCTGGATTGAGCAGCACCAGCCCGCCAATCGGGTCATGGTCTGTTGCCGCGCCGGCATGGGCCGATCCGTGTCGGTGGTGATGGCCTACCTCTGTTGTGTCCAAGGAATGGAGTATGCTGAGGTCCTGAAGTTGGTCATGCGGCGTCGACCCGGTGCCATGCCTCTTCCAAATCTCGAAAAAGCCATCAGCCAGGTTCGTCTTCTTCGCGAGGCGCACGCGAAGAACAAGAAGAAGCGCGCTTGACGTCCAGACTCCGGCGCCTAACCATAGTCGAAGTGTTTTCCCTCGCAGCTGCTCTTCACACATTGCCTTTCTTGTGTCGCCCGTGGCCTAATCCAAAATCGTATAGGACAGACACGACCACTTTACTGAGGGCCTTTCTCCATGCCTGAATTGCCGGAAGCCGAGGTCGTTGCCCGGCAGATACGGGCCAATCTCCTCGGTGCGCAGCTCAACGATTGTTGGGTTGGGCGGGCGGATATCGTTCGAGAAGGGTTGCCCACGCTCTCTTGGTATCTCGGTGCGTGCCTGGAAGGGGTGGCGCGATACGGAAAGAGCGTCGCACTCGGGTTTCACAAAGGGAACGAACTCAGGTATGTCGTCGCGGAACTTGGCATGACAGGTCTCCTGCTCTTCCGTGCGACGCAGACAAAATACCCGCAGCATGTGCATGTCCGCATGTCGTTCACAGGAGGGCGTGAATCGGAACTGCACTACTGGAATCCTCGCCGTTTCGGGAGGCTATCCCTGCTCGATCAGGCCGGCCTCGACTGTTACCGTGCTCGCCGTTTCGGAGTCGATCCCCTCACGGTACCGCGTGATGAGTTTATCAATCTGATGGAAGCCAGGCGTGGACGGCTAAAGCCGCTGTTGATGCATCAGCAAGTGATTGCAGGCATTGGGAATATTTACGCGAACGAAGTCCTCTTCCGCACCAAGCTCCATCCGAACCATGAAGTGAGTCGGCTGCGTAAGGTCGCGATTATCAGACTCTATGACACCATGCAGACGGTGTTGCGGGATGCGATTTCCTGTGGTGGCTCAAGCGTCAAGGATTTCTTTGCACCGGACGGTACAGAAGGCCACTATAAGCAGCACCATCTCGTGTACGGCAAAGAAGGTCAACTTTGTCCCAACAACTGTGGGCGAGTCATTCGTCGTCTCCAAAGCGAACGCAGCTCGTTTGTGTGTCCCACCTGCCAAAGGAAGTCTCGTGTGTAGCAGATGCCAAGGAGGGAAAAAGCATCTGTGGAATGGCCGGAATTGGAAATCAAGGTGCCGCCTCATTTATTTTATCGGCATCACTTTCAATACAGCATGGATCGAAAAGCATTCAGTAGACTCGCTCTTACACGACGATAAAACTACGTAGACCCCCTCCCTCTCACGCCAGACCTACATATTGTGTCAGCACGCACTCATCAAGTTCTCGAAAATTTGGCATGATACATGCTGTCTTTCCTGATGCCCCATTCGTAGGGTTGCTACTTATGTCGTAGTTGATTCATACAGTGAGGACGTGTGCTGATGGGTCAGCCTCTTGCGGCCTAATTGCGTTCTGCGCGTCGACAACGAGTGGTCTGGAAAAGCGTTACTCGTACGTGAGGCGACGTGACCATCGGCGGAGACATGTGTCGGAGGATGACATGGTCCCTCACGATATCCGCGTAGTTATTCTGCACAGCGGTCGACTGTTCCGCGAAACACTTGCTATGACCCTATCCCAGCAGGAGGGAATAGCCGTCAGCCATGAAGTGTCCAGCCTGGATCGGATACATGCAGACGGGGCGGAGTTCCAATGTGATCTTTTCCTCGTCGAGGCAAGTGTTCCCCTACGGAGCTGTTTGGAGCAGGTCAGGTGCCTTCAGACGATCGTGCCTGACTGCAAGACCATCATGCTGGGAGTCCCAGACACTGACGATGCAGTCCTGGCCTGCATAGAAGTCGGTGGCGCGTCGGGATATGTGCTGGACAGCGGATCGTTCAGCGATGTGGTCAGGAATATTCGGGCAGTGGCGGCAGGAGAAACTGTATGCTCTCCTCATGTGGCCAATCTCGCGTTTACTAGGATTTCAGCACTAGCTCGTCAAGCGAATGCAAAAATGGCCAATCAGCCGCAATCTCTCACACTCCGGGAGCAAGACATTATCGAGTCGATTGAGAAAGGTCTGTGCAACAAGGAAATCGCTGCTCGATTAGGAATAGAAGTGTCAACGGTGAAGAACCACGTCCATAACATCCTCGACAAACTCAAATTGCAGGACCGGCGATCGGCTGCGCGATACGTGAAGGAGCATGGCCTTACCGCCAATCATCGCTGACCACCCACCGCAGACCTCACCCGTCGTTTCCTTTGTACGCGACACCGTTTCCTGCTAGCTCCCATGTGCTTCTCGGTGGGCCAATTTTTCTCCTCAGGGTCAATCCGAACTAGATCTTTTTTTCGTCGCATCTAGATCCTCTTTAGATCTCAAGATCTATTTGCATCTCATATCGGTTGGTCTAGGGTGCGTCCCGTAACTGTGTTGCGAGGTGAGCTAGTGAACACAATCCGGGTGCTGCTAGCGAATCATCCCATGATGATTCCCGATGTCATCCGACAGTTGGTGGAGGAACAGGAGGACATGCAGCTGGTGGGTGATTGCCGAGGCCCGATGCATATTCTGCAAGAAACCGGCAGAACCAAGGCGGATGCTGTAATCCTCGCGCATGAAGCTGCAAAGGAGACAAGCCTTTGTAGCCAATTGTTGGCCGTGTATCCAGACCTCACCATCTTAAGCGTGACGCCCGACTTAGCGTCTGGTTTTACGCAACAACTCCGCTCCAGCCGGCGAGATTGTGTCACTGTGCCACAGCAAAACATTATTCAGTCACTTCGGGAAGCAGTGCGACATTCGTGTAGCGTACGAAACAGCTGAGGTTGCCAAGACGACTGTTGGGAACGGTGCAGAGAATATGCCGACTGTGAAAGCCAGAAACCAAGAAACCTAATCTCAATCTCAGCAGTGGAGGAGAACAATGCCAAGCCCACGGACCTATCCAGGTGTCTACATCGAAGAGGTTCCCAGCGGGGTCCGCACGCTTACCGGTGTCGCCACTTCGATTACCGCTTTCGTCGGCCGAGCTTGGCGCGGGCCGACCAATGAACCAATAACCATCTTCAGCTTCACCGATTACGGGCGAGCATTCGGAGGTTTGTGGCGTGACAGCACGATGAGCTACGCCGTACAGCAATTCTTCGCGAACGGCGGTGCACAAGCCGTGATCGTGCGCGTCGCGACCCGCAGCGTCGGAAATGTGGCATCAGCGGCCTCCATCGATCTCGGTGGCGGGAATGTACTCGCAGCGGCGAATGTAGGCACGTGGGGGCGCAATCTGGTGGTGACCGTGGACCACCACACCAAAGATGAGAACGAACCTACGCCCGATGCAAATTTGTTCAATCTGTCGATCCTGGACAGTCCCGACCTCAACGCCGACGTTGCGGGGCGAGGCGGGAGCAGTGCACGCGAAACCTTCCTCAATGTGTCGCGCGATTCGGCGAGCCCACGCTTTGTCACGAAAGTTCTGGAGCAGCAATCCAACCTCGTTCGCGTTACGAGCGTAGGGGGTGCGCGCCCACTCCCCGCGAGCGTCCAGGCGGACATTACAACCGGCAGCGATGGCGGCGAGATCGGAACGACGGAAGTCATCGATCCACCCAACGATACTGCCAAAACAGGGATGTACGCACTCCTGGACACAGATTTGTTCAACCTGCTCTGTATCCCGCCCTATACGCCTACCACCGCAGACAACGGTATCGCTCAGACCTGGAGTCCGGCAGCACTGTTTTGCAAAGAGCGTCGTGCCTTTCTGCTGGTGGATGCGCCGAACAACTGGGCGGTCGCTGACGCCGTCGCAGGTATAAGCGGTTTCAGCGCGATAGAGCGAACTCACGCCGCCATTTACTTTCCACGACTGCGCATGTCGGATCCGCTCCAAGAGAACAAACTAGAGGACTTCGCTCCCTGCGGCGTTGTGGCCGGGATCATGAGCCGCACCGACGCGGAGCGTGGCGTGTGGAAAGCTCCTGCCGGCATCGAAGCAAATTTACAGGGTGTGCTCGGCCTGAGTATTAATGGATTGGCCGCAAATCTCACCGACCAGGAAAACGGCCTACTGAATCCGCTCGGCATCAATTGCCTGCGCAACTTGCCAACGATTGGCCACGTCGTGTGGGGAGCACGCACGTTGGCCGGAGCCAATGCTCTCGCTTCGCAATGGAAATACGTGCCAGTGCGGCGTCTGGCGTTATTCATCGAAGAAACCCTGTTCCGCGGCACGCAATGGGTGGTCTTCGAGCCGAATGACGAACCGTTGTGGGCGCAGATCCGTCTCAACCTCGGCGCATTCATGCAATCGCTGTTCATCAACGGCGCATTCCAGGGATCAACACCACGCGAAGCGTACTTCGTGAAATGCAGTCGTGAAACGACGACTCAGACCGATATCGACAACGGCATCGTCAACATTGAGGTCGGATTCGCGCCGCTGAAGCCGGCGGAGTTCGTCGTCATCAAGATTCAGCAGATCGCGCTGCAAGCACAAGCCTAAGGAGAATGTCATGGCACAGTTTAGCGTTAACACGACCCGGCTCGATCCGTACAAGAATTTCAAGTTCCGTGTGACATGGGACGGCAAGCCCGTCGCCGGCGTGTCCAAAGTCAGCGCGCTCAAGCGCAGCACGGAGGTCGTCGAGCACCGCAACGGCGGCGACCCATCGACATCGCGAAAATCACCCGGGCGTAGCAAATACGAGCCGATCACCCTCGAGCGCGGCGTCACCCACGATACCGCGTTCGAACAATGGGCGAACAAGGTCTGGAATCTCAATTCCAAGGACGGCGCAGAGGTGTCACTGAAAGATTTTCGCAGGGACTTGATTATCGAGGTCTACAACGAGGCCGGTCAGCTTGCCCTTGCCTATAAGGTCTACCGCTGCTGGGTGTCTGAATTTCAGGCGCTGCCGGACCTGGATGCCAACGCGAACGCCGTGGCGATCCAGATGCTCAAGCTGGAAAACGAAGGCTGGGAGCGCGACCACGAAGTGCCCGAGCCGGCAGAACCCACCCTCAGCGAACCTGCGGTGTAACGCATGAGCGGACTTGCGACGACCGACCTGCTCGATTTGTGGGAACGCGCCTCGCGCTGCGGTCCGCATGAGCGTGCGGTGCACCTATTGGCGTGGGCATTACCTGAACATAGCTTCGAGGCGCTCGCCGACCTGGATCTTGGTGTGCGGGATTGGCACCTGCTGCGGCTGCGGTCCGTACTATTCGGCCCGAAGCTCGGTAGCTACACCGATTGTCCACGATGCGGCGAACAGCTAGAAGTCGAATTGGATGCGCAGGCAATACAGGGTGACGCGCCTCCACCGGCGCCTTGCTATATCGATCGCAAGGGCCGTCGCTACCGCCTACCGAACAGCCACGACCTGGTTGCGATGGCTTCCATGCGAGATGCCGCGGCGGCGGAACGTGAGTTGTTCGTACGCTGCCGTCTTGACCAGACCGGTCTCGACGAGGTCGATGTCGATGAAGTCGACAGTGGTCTATCCGCGCTGGCAGACGAACGAAACTATCAACTCCACCTATCGTGCGCCCTGTGCGACCACGCATGGTCGTTGGTGTTCGACCCGGGCGCCTACCTCTGGGAAGAAGTCCGCGCACGCGCACAGACCTTATTGGACGACGTCCACCGCTTGGCATCTGCCTATGGGTGGAGCGAACGCGACATCCTTGCCATGGGCGAGGCGCGTCGCAACGCCTATCTCGCGAGGGTGCAGTGATGGGTGGATCGTTCCGTCAGCTCGCCGAAAAGGCCCTCCATCCAGCACCGCAACTGCGTCCCGTTGCCTTGGCATCGTATGGCCGCGAACCAAGACGTGATGCCTCTAAGGAACAAGTCTGGCCGGAGACGACGCACGGCATGCGGACCGCCGATCACGACCAAGCTGAAACCTCATCGCAACAGCAATCGCACATGCCTTCCAAGCAGCCGCGTGCCGTAGGACGGCCGCCGGCGCTCATGGCAGCAGACCAAGAAGAACCCCAAGCGGACGCGCGCCCATTCAGCCAGCATCCGCAGGACGATGCGCAGACCCAGCTCACACGTGACCATGCGCGACCGCAGCGGCACAAGGAGCATCGCACGGCGCAGGAGAGTGCGCAGGGACATCAGCGTGATCATCTCGGAGCAACGCTCCCGACTCCCTCCTCTTCGTTGCGCCCATCCATCTCGCGTCAGGACCACACGTCTTCCCCACTGCGACCAATCTCAGTCCTCGCATCCCGGCCGGCGGTACCTCAAGCACGATCGGAAGCGAACGCCCAAGCGCGTAGAGAAGCGGAGGCTGCGCCCGAGGTCCATATCCACATCGGTCGTATTGAGCTCACCGCGGTGACGCCACCGCCGGCTAGTAAACGCGAGTCTGCTGCCACCAAGAAGCCCATGTCGCTGGAGGAATATCTCCAACGGCAGTCGAGGAGAGCGCCATGAGCAATGCCCTCGCGATCGCCGGTGTGACGGCTGTGCTACGAGACTTGCTCGATAGCGGGTTGATCGATCATGCAATCACGGATGCGGTGGGCCAAGGCGTCACCGTGTCAGCCGTCGCCCCCGATACGGTCCGCATCGAGGGCGCGGACGCAAAACCGCAACTCAATATTTTTCTGCACCAAGCCACGCCAAATGCAGCATTACGCAATCGCGACCTGCCTTCACGCGATCGCAACGGCCAGCGCATGAGCAATCCGCCGCTGGCGCTTGATCTGCATTACCTCGTCACCGCCTACGGCACCAGTGACCTGCAAGCGGAAGTGCTGCTCGGTTATGCCATGCAGCTGCTGCACGAAACGCCCGTCCCGTCACGCGAGGCCATTAGAACGGCGCTGAATCCGCCCAATGTCCCCGTCGATGGCGCCTTGTTGCCGAGCGTCTACCAAGCGCTGCGCGCCTCCGACTTAGCGGAGCAATATGAGCAGATCAAGATCACGCCGGCGCCGATGAATACGGAGGAGCTGTCGAAACTGTGGGCGGCGATGCAGGCGCACTACCGGCCGACCGCGGCGTATCAGGTGTCGGTGGCGCTGATACAAGCGACCCAGCCGGCGCGCGCGCCGTTGCCGGTGCTCACACGTGGCCCGCGCGAACCGTCATTGATCGATCCAGCCGTCGATCGCGAACGCGGTGTGGTGGTGCGACCGGACCTGATGCCGCCGTTTCCGGAGATCGAAGACATCAGCCTGCCCAACGCGCAGATCGCCGTGCATCTGGGCGACACGATCACCCTGTCCGGCCATCATCTGGACGGCAGTAACCACACATTGCTGCTCCACCTGCCGCGCCTGAACATTGAGCGCGCGATCACACCAGCCAGCGGGGCCGGCGCGAACTCGGTGAGCTTCGTGCTGCAGAATCAGCCGGCCAATGTCCCAGCCGGGAGCTACCTGCTGGCCGTACAGTTGATACGTCCTGGCGAAACTGCGCCACGCGTGTCCAATCAACTGTTGTTGAAGATCGCACCGCAGATCACCAGCCTGACCTCGCCGCCGCAAGTGTTCAATCGCGACGTCGATGGAACTGCACTGGTCACACTGACCTGCGCGCCCCAAGTCCGTTCGACACAGCGCGTATCCTTAATTCTCGGCAGCCGCGAAGTGATCGCCGACGATCATCCGACGACCACCTCTAACCTCAGTTTCACCGTGATTAATGCACCAGTTGGGACGCACCACGTGCGTCTTCGGGTGGATGGTGTCGATAGCCAGTTAATCAATCGCGCAGCGTCGCCACCGGAATTTTTTGATCAACGGATCGACATCGCATGACCAGTACAACCGTCGCCACAGATTGGACAGAAGCCAACCAACGTCTGCTCAGCGCAGAGCTGGCCTGGCTGCGGCATCGGCTGGACGCCGGCTCGAAACCAGATGAGGCGCCCACCACGACGGAGTTGGACGAGGCGCTCGCACAGGCGCAGGCCGCCATGCCTGCCACGGCTGCCATCGACCTCCTGTGCGAACTATTCGGCTTATCGCGATTCGAACGCCATCTGCTGCTGTTGTGCTGCGGCGTCGAGCTGGACGCACAGCTTGCCGCGGCCTGCGCGCGTATTCATGGCAACCACATGCAACGCCATGCCAATTTCGGCATGGCATTGGCGGCGCTGCCGGAAGCCCATTGGAGCGCGCTGACGCCGATGCGGCCGTTGCGGCGCTGGCGCTTGATCGAGGTCGAGCCAGGCGTGCGACTGGTCGAGAGCCCGCTGCGCGTCGACGAGCGCATCCTGCACTTCATCGCCGGTATCAATCTGCTTGATGCTCGCGTGCGGCCTCTGCTCACCGCCCATGAGCGACCGCGACTGATATCCGCTGCGCACGAATCCCTTGTTGACACCCTGGCCGAACGGCTGTGCGACGATCGGCATGCCTCGGGGCTGATTCA
>NEWT02000010.1:369-969 GCA_002869925.2 Nitrospira sp. CG24A | reverse complement strand
CTGCTGTCGCTGCGCGACTCGGCTGGCGTCTGTTCATGCTGCGCGGAGACGATCTGCCCACCACAGGCGGCGAACTGGAACAATTACAAATTCTCTGCGATCGCGAAGCGCGGCTGCAGCCTGCGCTGTTACTGCTGCAATGCGCAGATTCGACGTCTGCCCATGCAGTCGGCCGCTTTGTCGAAGCGTCGCAATCACCTCTAATCATCACCTCGCGTGAGCCACTGCGCCTGCAGCGCAGCGTGATCACGTATACAGTCGACAAGCCCGATCACGTCGAGCAAAAACAGCTCTGGCTACAGGCATCGGTCGATGTTGAAGGGGAGCGATGGGTCGTGCTCGTCAATCCAGGATTTGGAGTCAATACCAAGTGGGCTTACCAAGAATTGGCCGCCACCAGGGCTGCTGTGACACCGCTCTCGCCGGTCCATCGGGAACTCGACCGGCAATCGAGGATGAGTTGGGCGCATGTAGTTGCCGCAGCAGAGAATGATTTTGAAGCGCCGGTTTTCGCTGCGCATGGGAAGCTTCGGGAGATTAAACGGAATCTACTGAATTACGGAGCTGAGATTGCGTTGCTGTCTGGAAGTGGAGCCACGG
>NEWT02000010.1:0-341 GCA_002869925.2 Nitrospira sp. CG24A | reverse complement strand
TGAAAGTATTCGTTGTTCCCACCTGTACTGGTCCTCTCTGTTGGCGAGAGAACCCCCCACGCTAATCCCTGGCTCAATTGACAACCCCCTGTCTATTCCGTTAGAGTCTGACCCCTTAGTTGGCTTCCTCAACAGCGCGCAGTGCATAGAGGTGGCGGGTCACAGTACGCCCACCGAGGCCCGCCGTCGAGACGAACCATATAATAATACGTGATCAGATCGTGACGCAGTCGTAGATACGAACCCCTGAGGAGTCGATGAGCAGAGAGCTAAAGATATTCTCTGGCAACTCGAATCTGGCGCTGGCCCATGAGATTTGTTCCTATCTTGGGACAAAGCTC
>NEWT02000001.1 GCA_002869925.2 Nitrospira sp. CG24A | reverse complement strand
TGACCCTCCTTCGCCAAGGCTACGGAGGGTTCTCCTCGCCTTCATCCCCGTAGCAGCCTACTCCGCCGAAGCAGTCGCTTCAGCTGCGAAGGCGGGAAGCTACGAGGTATTCGGCGAAAGAGAATAATAAGAAGGAGTCCGTACGCCAAGGGGTTATGAAGGCAATCTATGGGGAAAGAAAAAGATGATGCACGGGAGGGAAGGAAGCAGCGAGGTGTCCGATGAAGATTCTCGTTCACATAAAGTCGGTTTGCCAACACCCGCTCAGCGTTACCGTGAAGGAGTGATACAGGGCCGGCATCTCTCAATCATCTACACTGGTTTTCTGGCATCTAGAATAATAGAGGTATAGGCCAATGCGTGAGTAAGATTCCTGCTGTCGAATCGTTTCGATCGCTTGATCATCCCGTCAGCCGGAGACCAGTCCAGATAGTGAAAAGCCCTGCGTTCATCAAAATATTCAAGAAACAGAATATCAAACCCGACCAAGGCAAATACTGTTCTCAAGCTTCTGTACGTATACAGTACCTGATGATCTCTTGCCCCTTCACCCCATCCACCCGGCTTCACACAATCAATATAATCTTTATTCGGGTGCCATCCATCCGGCACCGCCACTCTCATGTATCCACCCGGCTTCAGATACTCGAAGCAGTTCTGCGCCGCCAAGACCGCTGCAAAGCAATCGAGGTGTTCCCAAACATGCTCAGCTAAAATGGCATCCACCGAATTTGACTTAAACTGATGGGCCCAATCGGTTTCTTGAGATAAATTGAACTGATTCTTGTCCGTAGAGATCCAGCCATTGCACCGACCTTCTGCAGTTCCAACTACAATTCGTACCTGATCTTGGTATGCCACCTGAGCACGATGGTCATGTGGTGTCGACGGAATGCTGAAACATCGTTTAATCGTCGAACGCATTTCCATAGATTATTATCTTTCGTTGAGCGTCTCGTGAACGACCCTATGGTTGTTTCACTTTGACTATCACACGCACCTATGTGGGAGATCGTGTTCGATGCCTAGGGCCGAACGTCCATACAACGGAAGAGCAATTCTTCGACCAAACCTACGGAGCAATGAGAGTGGGCACAGGGATAATAAATCCAATGGCTTAAGGGGTTCATTGTTTGCTGCTAGATGTTTCTACGCGCAACTCAGCTGAATTGGCTGTATGGCAGCCCCTTCACATAACGGCAGACTAATAAACGTCAAGTCTTGTAATGCTACATTGGAGAAGCGTGAAAAATGTCCAACATTTCAATCGAGACGCATGGGGACAGCATTGGGATCATACATTCCAAGATGCCTGGCGGGTCGAACGGTTTTTCATAAGCATTCCCTCCCCCCTAATACTCCTGGCTATAGCTTCAAGACCTGCCTATACATGATATCCGTGCGCAGCACATACTTTTCGCCACTGGATACGACAGCACCTTCATGCCAGATGGAATGCATGAACACGAGTGCCATCCCTTCTTTCGGCTCTACAGACAGGTAGGGATGTTGTAGGAATGTCTGTTCCATGTCGGCGAAGAAACGCGTCTCCCCACCTGTCATCCCTTCGTTGAGATAAATCATGAACGTCAGCTGACTTTCTTCCCAGCTCGCCATCCGTATATAAGATTCATCACGGCAAGGTGAGCTCCTCCCGAAAGACACCCCTCTCAGGCATGGAACAGACTGACGCGAAAACGTAGAATGT